>CAVRPU010000012.1:0-616706 GCA_963723195.1 uncultured Actinomycetota bacterium | reverse complement strand
GTCGCCAGCATCGCCGCGTGCTTGCCCGAGCAGTTCATCTGCACCGGCGAGCGCCCCCCTCCGGCACGGATGACCACCTCCCGGGCGGCGTCGTCGAGCGGGTAGTCGGCGGGGGTCTGCAGCGCCGACTCGTCGAGCCCGGCGAGGGCCAGGATGCGCCGGGCGCCCTCGACGTGGAAGGGCTCACCCGAGTGCGAGGCGCAGGCCAGGGCCAGGAGCTCGTCGGGCAGGTCCAGCCCCAGGCGCACCATGCCCAGCGCCTGCACCGGCTTGTTGCACGAGCGCGGCAGCATGGGCACGTCGGTGGCGCCGACCGACCAGTCGACGGAGCCGTCGGCGGCGAGCGCCACCAGCGAGCCGTAGTGGTGCCCCTCCACGAATCCGGACCGCACGATCTCCGCCACCGGCACCGGACCCGTCATGCGGGCAGGCTATCCACTGCCTGATGGCCACGTCGGCCGGGTGGCAGGATGAAGCGTGTGCCCCCGACGCCGCAGCATCACCCGAGCCCGACCGAGCTCGACGATCTCGAGCTGCTGGTCACCGGTGCTGCTGCGCCCACCACGCGCTTCAACGAGCCCGGCAGCCCCCTGACCCTGACCCTGCCGCCCGAGCTGGCCGACGCGGACCTGGTCGAGCTCGTCGACCCCGAGGGCCTGCCACTGGCTCGCGTACGGCCGGGTGACCCGGCCGGGTGGCCCGTCGAGGCCCTGACCCACGCCGAGTACGGGCCGTTCCGCAACCGCTACCTCAGCCCTGCCCAGGTCCGGGAGCGGTACGCCGGTCGCACCTTCGTCCCCGTCGTCGATGCGCTCACCGACACCCAGCTGGAGGATCTGCGCGGCCGCGGCCCCGTCGTCCTGCTCGCTCTCGCCGGCACCGGAACGCCCCAGCTCTCCCCGGTTGCCCTGGTCCGGGCGACGCTCGTGGCGGCCGCCTCGATCGAGGGCGCCGACGTCGTCGTCGTCCCGTTGGCCGCGCACGGCGACGCCGACGAGGACCACGCGCTCGGTGCCCAGGTCGTGTCGACGTACGCCGCCGGCGACCCGGTGCACGGTCTCGTGGACGGGGGTGACCTGACCGAGGAGATCGCGGCGATCGTCGAGCACGACCAGCCGTCGCCCGAGGCTCAGGGGCTGGTGCTCTTCTTCACCGGACTCTCGGGCAGCGGCAAGTCGACGCTGGCCCGCGCACTCATCGACCGGCTTCTCGAGCAGGGCGAGCGCAGCGTCACCAGCCTCGACGGCGATGTCGTGCGGCGGCACCTGTCGGCCGGGCTGACGTTCTCCAGGGCCGACCGCGAGACCAACATCCGCCGCATCGGCTGGGTGGCCGCTGAGATCGCCCGGCACGGCGGCGTGGCGGTCTGCAGTCCCATCGCGCCGTTCGACGAGACCCGGCAACAGGTGCGCGCCATGGTCGAGGCCGCCGGTGGCGCCTTCTTCCTGGTGCATGTCGCCACGCCACTGGAGGAGTGCGAGCGGCGTGACCGCAAGGGCCTCTACGCGAAGGCCCGACGCGGCGAGATCCCCGAGTTCACCGGCATCTCGTCGCCCTACGAGGAGCCGGACGACGCCGCCGTCCGCGTCGACACCACCGGCCGCACGATCGACGACGCCCTCGGCGACGTCCTCGTCGCCCTCCGGGAGAGCGGCTACGTGGATCTGGCGGACGCGTCGGCTCCGCTGGTCGAGGAGGCCGGGCAGTCTCGACACCACGACGAGCCCGAGGCTCCGCTCCAGGTCCTCTTCGTGTGCACCGCCAACATCTGCCGCTCGCCCTACATGGAGCTGGCGACCCGCCGCCTGCTCGGCGACGACCCGTCCGTGGTGGTCGCCAGCGCGGGCACGCAGGGCTTCGACGCGGCGCCGATGAGCAACGAGCTGATCGGGGGCTACGAGGTCGAGGCCGAGTCGTTCCGCAGCAGGAGGGCCACCCGCGAGATGGTCGAGGCGGCCGACGTGGTGATCACCGCCGAGGCGGCGCACCGGACCTACCTGCTCGAGGAGACGCCGGCGGCCTTCCGCAAGATCTTCACGCTCGGCCAGCTCGCCGCGGCGGTGCAGGCGTACGCCGACGACCCCGCCGCCCCCCGTGGGCGCGCGTTGCTGCGCGAGCTCAGCCAGCGCCCCCGCGCCGCCGCCACCGCGCTCGACGTCGCCGACCCCTACCGCCGAGGGCCAGAGGCGAGCCGCGCCTGCGCGGAGCTCATCGACGAGCTGCTCGGTATCGTCGTGCCCGCACTCCGACAAAGCCAGGCGAGTCAGTAGACTCACCCGGCTCCGCCTGCCCCTGAAAGCAGCCCATGGACGACGTCTTCACCACGACCTTCTTCGCGATCCTCGCGGCGGGCTTCCTCGTCGGCGCCGTCGTGGGCCTGACGGGCATGGGCGGCGGAGCGTTGATGACTCCGGCACTGATCTTCCTGGGCGTCGGGGACGCTGCCACCGTCGTGACCGCCGACCTCACTGCTGCTGCGGTCTACAAGACCGGCGGCGCGATCGTGCACAAGCGCGAGGGCTCGCCCAACATGCAGCTGGCCAAGTGGCTCATCATCGGGTCCGTCCCGATGGCCCTCCTCGGTCCGCACCTGGTCAACTACCTGGCGCCGCCCGGCGACCTCGACCGGGTGCTGAAGCTGTGCATCGGCTTCGCGCTGCTCCTCGCCGCGATGACCTACGCCCTGCGCCTCTACATCACCCTGCGCCGTGTCCGGTCCGGCACCCACGTCGGTGACAGCAACCCGGCGATCCGGCCGATCCCGACCCTTCTCGTCGGTGCGATGGGCGGCCTGCTCGTCGGCATCACCAGCGTCGGCTCCGGCTCGGTCATCATGATCGCCCTGCTGATGCTCTACCCGGGCCTGTCGGCGGTGAAGCTGGTCGGCACCGACCTGGTGCAGGCCGTCCCGCTGGTCATGGCTGCCGCGATCTCCAACATCGCCTTGCACGGCCTCGACTGGTCGGTGACGATCCCGCTCATCCTGGGCTCGGTGCCGGGCACGATCATCGGCTCCACGATCGCACCCCGCGTGTCGCAGTCGGTGATCCGCCGTGGCATCGTCGTCGTGCTGACGATGTCGGGCGTCGCGCTGCTCGACAAGGCCGGCTGGGGCCCGCTAGGGGCCGGCGAGGACGAGACCCACCCCATGCTGATCGGTGGTGTCGGCGTGGCCATGCTGGTGCTGGTGCCGCTGGTCTGGGGTCTGATCCGGCGGACGACGGGGATGCCGATGTTCGGCTCGCCCACCATCGCCGAGCTCGAGGACCCGGCGTACCGCCCGGGCATCGTCGGGATGAAGCGCCGTGACGGCGGCTAGCTGTTCCCCTTCGTGGCCACGATCTCCCAGGTCGATGACTGGGTCAGCGGCAGGGGATCCATCTCGGCCACCCCGCGACGCGTCTTCCACGGC
Organism: uncultured Actinomycetota bacterium; assembly: GCA_963723195.1. Taxonomy (GTDB): domain Bacteria; phylum Actinomycetota; class Actinomycetes; order Propionibacteriales; family Nocardioidaceae; genus Nocardioides. Next base: position 613,294 of record CAVRPU010000012.1, on the reverse strand, counting down.
GCGGGTGCCCCGGTGACCCGGTAGCCCTGGGGGAACGTCACGGTGGCCCCGAGCTTGGGGATGGTGACCATGCCCTGGGGATCTGCGTCGAGGCGGTAGACCAGGCTGCCGTCGTCGCGCACCTCGGCCGCGTCGGGCACCCGGTAGCGGACCGTCATCACCTGCGTGGACTGCGGCGCGAAGACCAGGTTCTGGTAGAGGAACGGACGCCCCTGCGCGTCATCGATGAAGGGCTCCAGGGTCGTGCCGTCCGGGCGCGTCACCGTGGCCTTGTCGACGCCCTTGGGGAGGAAGACCGCCAGCGCCGACTCCGACCAGCGCGTCAAGTAGCCGGTCTTCGGGTCCGGGAAGACCTGCACCCACGGGTCGGAGTTCTGGTAGTTGGTGATGGTCAGCTCGACGTCGGCGCTGCCGTCCGGCCGCACGGAGACCTCTGAGACGGTCGTGCGGTCCATCCAGTAGTCGGACTTGGCGATGTTGGTGTTCTGCGAGAACACGCCGACGTAGTCCTGGTCGGTCGTCCGACAGGTCACCGTCGACGCCAAGGTCGGTGATGACGGCCTGCGCGTCGGGGTCGCGGAAGTACGCCGCGAAGTGTCGGGCCTTCGCTGACTCACCGAGCGCCTGGAACTTCTCGACGAACTGCCCGCCTGCGAAGAGCTTCTCCCGGAAGATGGGGATCAGGCTCCTGTTGAGAGCCCGCCGCTTGAAGATGTCGTTGTAGATGTCGTAGCTGCCGACGAGGGTCTTGGTCAGGTTGGTCTCGTCGAGCGTGCCGACGTCGGCCACCTCCATCGATCCCGTGACCCCGACGAGCGAGGCGATGGCCGGCACGTCGATGGCGACGAACCCGTCGAACTCCTCCCTGGTCACCCTGGCCCACGCCCGCAGGATCTCCTCGCCCGAGACCGACCAGTAGGGCGACCTCGTGGCGTTCTGGATGTAGGTCTTGCCGCGCGGGTGGAAGGGGTTCCCCTTGACCTTCTTCCAGTAGAGCGGGCGGTTGGCGTGCTCCGCGGCATCCAGGTTGCCGATGTCGCGGAAGGTGGCCCGCCCGTCGGCGATGCGGACCACGGCGAGTGCGGTGTTGGCGCCTCCGGAGTAGCGCAGCTCGGCCGGGTTCAGGATCGCGACGAGATACTTCTGCTCCTCCTCCGCCCCGAGCATGCGCGGCAGCACGTCCATCAGCGGCTCCGCGCGGTCGAGCATCTCCGTGACGGGCTCCAGGGCCGTCACGGCCTCGTCGCGGGCGGCGGCGGTGCGCCCGCCGACGACCGGCGCGGTCCCGGAGACCTCGGCCGAGCGCGGCGTCGACCGCGCGCGCGTGGGCGGCGGCCTGGCGACCGGCGTCCAGTGCGGTGGCCAGGACGTCCATGTCCACGGTGGTGCCGTCGACCACGGAGGCGTCGTCGCCGAGCACCTGCGAGTAGACGTCGACGCCGATCTCGGCGATGGCGGTCGCGTCGTCGAGCGCTTGGACGAGATGGCGTACGTCGCTGACGCCGCTCCCGGCGACCGGAACGTGCTGCCACACGTCGCCCCCGATGCCGTGCGAGGCGTCCTTCGCGCGATCGACATGGGCGCGGGCGCTGGCGACGTAGTCGGTCGCGGCCTGGATGTCACCGGCGCGCAGGGCGTCGGCGCCCCGCTGGAGGTCCGTCTTCGCCGCGTCGCCCTCGCCCTGCACGTTGCGGAACGGCAGCGCGAGGATCACCAGGCCAACGAGGAGCAGGAACCCCAGCGCGACGGCGTACGCGATCCGGCGCCGCCAGGGATGCGCGCGGCGAGCCCTCTCAGCCACCGGTGGAGGCCAGCGGCGTCGTGATGCCCAGCAGGTCGCGGCACTCGCCCGGCGTCATCGGGGTGCGCTGCGCGATCCGGCCGAGCTCGACCACCCGCTCGACGAGCTGGCGGTTGCTCTCCACAGGCACTCCCCTGCTGATCGTCAGCACGTCCTCCATGCCGACCCGCAGGTGACCGCCCTTGGAGAGAGCCGCCAGCGCCACCGCCAGCGTGGATCGGCCGATGCCGGTGGCCGACCAGCTGGTCGTCGCGTCCGGAAGAGCGGCGACAGCAGCCACCAGGGAGTCGGCGGTGCCGTCCATCCCGCCCGGCACGCCCATCACCAGGTCGCAGTGCACCTTGCCGCCGGCGGGCAGGCCGTACCTGTCCAGGAGCCGCCGCAGCGCATGCACCTGGCCGAGGTCGAAGAGCTCGAACTCCGGGGCGACGCCACGATCCTGCGCGAGCTGGTAGAGCTCGCAGACGAACGGCCACGGGTTGAGGAAGACGTCGTCGCCGAAGTTGGTGGTGCCCATCGTCAGGCTGCACGAGTCTGGCCCCGCGTCGAGCACCTTCAGTCGGTCGTCGAGCGGGTCGTGCACGGAGCCGCCCGTGGAGAGCTGGACGACGAGCTCGGTGGCCTCGCGGATGGCGTCGACGGCGTCCTTGAGCCGCGACAGCTCCAGGGTCGGGCGGTGCTCGTCGTCGCGGATGTGCAGGTGGATCATCGCCGCACCCGCGGCCTGGCACTCGACAGCGGTCGCGACCTGCTCCTCGAGCGTCGTGGGGAGCTGCGGGCAGTCGGCCTTGGCCGTCTCGGCCCCGGTGGGGGCGACGGTGATCAGCAGGCGGTCGGCGGGCACGTCAGGCACGTGGCACATGGTGACATGGCATCGGTGACATCGTGGCTTCATGCGCGCGGTCGTCCAGAGGGTCCACGGGGCACGGGTCGAGGTCGACGGCCAGGTGGTCGGATCCGTCGACGGCCCGGGCCTGCTGGTCTACCTGGGCGTCACGCACACCGATGGGCCGCAGGACGTGTCCTGGATGGCGCGCAAGATCTGGGACCTCCGCCTGCTGCGCGAGGAGAGATCGGCCTCCGACGTCGGTGCGCCGGTGCTCGTCGTCAGCCAGTTCACGCTCTACGGCGACGCTCGCAAGGGCCGACGGCCCACGTGGAACGCCGCCGCGCCCGGCGAGGTCTCCGAGCCCGTCTACGAGGCCGTCTGCGCCGAGCTCCGCCGCCTCGGTGCACATGTCGAGCAGGGGGTCTTCGGCGCCGACATGCAGGTCGTCGCCACGAACGACGGCCCTGTCACGCTCGTGCTGGAGCGCTGAGACCTTGCTGAGATCGTGAGCGGGACTTGGCGTGTGCTCCTAGCCTCGTCGCTGGCCCCGTGGTCGGCCCCGTGGTTGGCGATGCGGCAAACCGTACTGAACTGGTTAGGATGGCCGTTGCTGTCCAGATGAGAGGCCCCCTTCCCGCATGAGCGCACCACCCACTCACGCCGACTACCAGCTGAGCCAGCTCGACCAGCTCGAGGCGGAGTCGATCCACATCTTCCGTGAGGTCGCCGCAGAGTTCGAGAAGCCGGTCCTGATGTTCTCGGGCGGCAAGGACTCCATCGTGATGATGCGGCTCGCCGAGAAGGCCTTCTACCCGGCGAAGATCCCCTTCCCGGTGCTGCAGGTCGACACCGGCTACGACTTCCCCGAGGTCCTCGAGACCCGTGACAACTGGGTCAACCGCCTGGGCGTGAAGCTGATCGTCGCCAGCGTCGAGGAGGCGCTGGCCAACGGCATCGTCGTCGACGACGGCAAGACCAGTCGCAACCGGCACCAGATCGGCACGCTGCTCAACGCCATCGAGGAGAACGGCTTCACCGCCGCCTTCGGGGGCGGGCGCCGCGACGAGGAGAAGGCCCGCGCCAAGGAGCGCGTCTACTCCCACCGCGACGAGTTCGGCCAGTGGGACCCGAAGATGCAGCGCCCTGAGCTGTGGAGCCTCTACAACGGGCGGATCCACGAGGGCGAGCACATGCGGATCTTCCCGATCTCCAACTGGACCGAGCTGGACATCTGGGACTACATCGGCCGCGAGGGCATCGAGATCCCCACCATCTACTTCTCCCACCAGCGCCGCGTCTTCCGGCGCGACGGCATGCTGCTGTCGGAGAGCGAGCACAACCCGACCCGCGGCAACGAGACCGTCGAGGAGCGCACGGTGCGCTTCCGCACGGTCGGCGACCTGACGCTGACCGGCTGCGTCGAGTCCGACGCCGACACGGTCGAGAAGATCATCGCGGAGGTCGCGGTCGCCACGGTGACCGAGCGTGGCGCGACCCGCGGTGACGACCGATTCTCCGAGGCCGCCATGGAGGACCGGAAGAAGGAAGGCTACTTCTGATGACCGTCACCCGCTCTTCCCGGGTCACCAAACCCACGATGGATCTGCTGCGGTTTGCCACAGCAGGCTCGGTGGACGACGGCAAGTCGACCCTGATCGGCCGGCTGCTGCTCGACTCCAAGGCGATCTTCTCCGACCAGCTGGAGGCCGTCGAGGCCACCAGCCACTCGCGCGGCTACGACTACACCGACCTCGCCCTGCTGACCGACGGCCTCCGCTCCGAGCGGGAGCAGGGCATCACCATCGACGTCGCCTACCGCTACTTCGCGACGCCGGCGCGCAAGTTCATCATCGCCGACACCCCTGGCCACATCCAGTACACGCGCAACATGGTCACCGGCGCCTCCACCGCCGACCTCGGGCTGGTGCTCGTCGACGCCCGGCAGGGCCTGACCGAGCAGTCGCGCCGGCACGCGGTGCTGCTGTCGCTGCTCCGGGTGCCCCACCTGGTGCTGGCCATCAACAAGATGGACCTCGTCGACTGGGACGAGGCGACGTACGAGCGGATCCATGACGAGTTCAGCTCGTTCGCGACCAAGCTCAACATCCCCGACCTCGAGGTCATCCCGATCTCGGCGCTCAAGGGCGACAACGTCGTGACGCGCTCGGAGAACACGCCGTGGTACCACGGCCCGACGCTGATGCACCACCTCGAGCACATCCACGTCGCGTCCGACCGCGACCTGGTCGACACGCGCTTCCCGGTGCAGTACGTCGTGCGCCCGAAGAGCGACGCCCACCACGACTACCGCGGCTACGCCGGTCAGGTGGCCGGCGGCGTGCTCAAGCCGGGTGACGAGGTGATCGTGCTCCCGTCGGGCATGACCTCGACGATCGAGGGCATCGACATGTTCGACAAGGAGATCGACGAGGCGTTCCCGCCGATGTCGGTCACCGTGCGTCTCGCCGACGACGTCGACGTCTCGCGCGGCGACATGATCGCCCGGGTCAAGAACGCGCCCAACCCCAGCCAGGACATCGACGCGATGGTCTGCTGGATGACCAACGCGCCGCTCAGGCCGCGGCAGAAGCTGTCGATCAAGCACACCACGCGCACCGGTCGGGCGATGGTGAAGGACATCCAGTACCGCCTGGACATCAACACCCTGCACCGCGACCAGGAGACCAAGGAGCTCGGTCTCAACGAGATCGGCCGCATCCAGCTGCGCACCACCGTGCCGCTGCTGTGCGACCCCTACTCCAAGAACCGCACCACCGGCTCCTTCATCCTCATCGACGAGGCCACCGGCGTCACCGTCGGCGCCGGGATGATCAACAGCGCCAGCTGATCAGCCCGACACCGTCGTTCAGCTCCGCCGCCGTGCGAGGCCGTAGGCCATCAACGCCGTGGTTCGACGGGACTTGGCGAGCGCAGCCATCACCCTGACTCCTCGAGGCAGGCGGCGATCCCAGACACCGACCGACCGCAGCGACTCGGTGATCATGGGCAGGCGGACCACCTCGTCCAGCAACCTCTTCCGGTCGGCCTTGACCGGCGTGCTCAAGGCGTTGCCCACCAAGCGGGGGAGCAGGTTCCGTACGGTGTAGAGCCGAGCGTCCTCCCTGGCCTGCTCACCGAGGCCGAACTCATCGATCGCCGCCATCTTCAGCTGGTAGGCGAGGGATAGGTCGGTGACCAGATGTGCTACCCACGGGGACATGGTCAGCCCTGCAGGGGAAGCACGGTAGGAGTAGGACGCATCAGGAGCTCCGGCCCAGCGCGCCGCGTAGTAGAAGGCCCGCAGGTTGAACACGGGATCCTCGCCCGACCGGAGCCTTTCGTCGAAGGTGAGCCCGTGTCCGTCGATCATGGATCGCCGGTAGATGTTGCGGCACGCGAACCACAGGAGCGTCGTCGAGTGGGCCTCCTGCAGGTCCGCCACCAGCTCCGGGTGGTCGCGTGGAGCGCCACTCCCCAGCGGAAACGGGTGCGTGGAGACCAGTTGTCCGTCCTGGTCTACCCGCCGGTAGGCACACGAAACGATGTCGGCGCGCGCCTCGTCGGCGATAGCCACCATCGACTCGAACATCTGCGGGTCGACGAAGTCATCGGAGTCGACGAAGCCCAGGAACTCCCCATCGGAGCTCGCCATTCCAGTGTTGCGGGCCGCGGAACTCCCCTTGTTCCGCTGATGCTGGATGATGCGGAACCGAGCGTCGTCCGCGAACTCCATGGCGATCCGCGCGCTGCCGTCGGTCGGCAGATCCAGGACCACGATCACCTCGAGGTCGCGCAGCGACTGGTCCCGGAGGCTCTCCAGGCACGTTCGGAGATACGGCTCGGCGTTGTACACAGGGACAACGACCGAGACCTTCGGCTTCACCGGACGAGGCTCCTTCCGCGGTGGACGAGTGAGCGCGCGGCCGGCGTCCGGCCGAAGGCCACGAGCACCATCACGGTGATCACGACGCACGCGGCAAGAAGGCCGATCGCCACGGTTGCGACGTGATGCCCACTCACCGGCTGGACCATGAGTGTCACGAGCCCTCCAGCCGTCAGGAGCATCGCCGCGAAGCCGGCCTGGCGAGCGAAGTAGCCCCGGCTCGACGTCCCCAGATGCCGTGGGAACAATTTCCAGGGCTCGTACCAGAAGTTGGTCGAGAGCCTCGCGACCAGGGTGGCGAGAAGAATGCCTTCGAGGCCGAGGAGCTGCCCCAGGATCAGTGACAGCAGCAGGTTGACCGCAGCGGTCACGAGCATCACGAAGCGAGTCTCGCGGAAGACGGCGGTCGCGGTCCGGTAGGTCATCACCGGGGACATCACGCCGTACACGTAGAAGTTCAGCACCACCATCAGGGTCACGGTCTGGTCGAGGACGAACGACTCACCCAGCCACAGGGCGACGGCGTCGTCGAGCATGACCCAGAAGGCTGTCGCGAGCGTGCCGTAGATCCAGAACGCGAGCAGGCCGATCTCCTCGAAGACCAGGCGCTTGCGCCCGACGTCCTCCGACGCGGCCAGGTTGCCCACACTGGCCGAGACAGAGACGAACAGCAGCTGGGTGAGGGTGAGAGCCGACCCGACCAGGAGGAGGTAGTTCGAGTAGTAGCCGAGGGTGGCTGTGCTGAGCAGCAGGGAGATCAAGACCGGGTCCGTGTTGTTGAGCACGACGCCTCCGACCTGGTAGACGACCAGAGCTCGCGCGTGCGCGAGCACCTCGCGACGCGCGTCACCCTTGAGAGCCGGGCGGATCCTCGACAGGTATGGGTAGCACCGCCCGACCCGCCAGAAGACGAAGGCGTTGTTGGCCACGGTCAGCACGAGGTGCAGCGTCAGGAAGAGCAGCCAGCTGCCGGTCAGGACGAGCACGACGATCTGCGACAGGTGCCGGGCCGCGGTGAAAAGGAAGGTGTAGAAGGTCGTCAGGTACAGCCTCTGGTCCGCCACGAGGAGAACGGCACGGTGGGCCATCAGGTACGTCAGAGCGGTGGTCGCGAGCAGCAGTAGGTAGCCGGCGTACAGCTCGCGCGACGGGATGTCGGCGTCCGCGAGCCGGTCGAGGAACAGGGCGACGACGAGTCCGAGGACGGTGATGGCCAACGCGACGTAGCGGTAGAGGTCGCCGCACAGGCGGACGAGGGCCGCGATCGCCGTCTCGTCGCCGTCGGCGAGAGGTTTGTAGAGCGAGTACGTGACGGCGGCGTTGAGCCCGAGGTCGGCGAGGCCCAGGACCGCCAGCAGGCTCATGAAGAGCGTATTGACACCCAACACCTCGACACCCAGGTAGGTGACGAAGACGGACCGCGAGACGAAGGCGAGAACCAGCAGCACGGCCTGGGTGGAGAGGCTGACGCTCACGTTGCGCATCGAGCGGGACGTGCGGGACACCTCGCTCATGGCGACGCCCCCGTGGAGCCGGGGAGGGAACCGCACAGCGTGTCGAATCGCTCTCGGAACTCGCCCGCCAGCCCTGCCGGAGGGGCGGCAGGGCTCATGAGCAGGAGCGAGTCCATCGCGTCAGCCAGCGCAGACTCGTCGGGGGAGCGGACGAGCCGCACCGATGCGAGGCCGGTGAGCCAGTCGGCGTGGAACTGTCCGACCTTGCCGGTTCGGCTGTCCAGGGCGACGCAGGGCGTCCCTGTGACCAGGGCGAAGATCATGCCGTGGAGTCGGTCCGTCACGACGAGCCGCGCGGCGCGGAAGTCGGCCCACGCGCTGTCGAGCTCGGCATCGGCCTCGGCGCGGCTCAGCCGTGCGTCGCCCACGTGGGTGTCGCGCCGGCGCACCTCGTCGCGCGCGCCGGCCAAGCGCTCGACGAGCGAGCGGACAGCTCCGGAGGTGAGCATCTCGGCGTCGTCACGCAGCGCGAGCAGGACGCCGTCCCGGCCTGCCGCGGGCTGCGAGCGGTCGAGGGTGAGGACGACATCGGGGGCCAGGCCGCTGCGGGTGCCGGGAAAGGCCTCCTCGAAGAACGCGAGGGTGCGGCTGTCGCGGGCGAGCAGGACGACGTCCGGGTGGGAGGCGAGCACCCTGCGCGCCCGGGCGAGTGCCAGCCGTCCGTACGTCGACGCGCTGAAGTCGGCCGACTGGGGGAACGAGATCACCGGGTTTGCCGGGAACGACCCGACGACCAGCTCGCGCAGGTGCTGGATGTCGTCGTAGAGGTCGCCGGTGTTGCCGCCGCCGACGAGGGTGACGACGTCGTCGGGTCGGACCTCGCGCCGCAGTCGCGGCAACCACGCGGTCGTGCGGCTGATCGGGACCTCGACGACGGCGTGATCGGGCAGACGGGCCGCCAGGAAGTCGAGCTGGGCCCGGGTGATCGCGAGGTCGCCCAGGTTGCCGTAGTCGGCAGCCAGGAACACGAAGGCGCGGGGACGATCCTGGGGGACCTGCAGCCCCCCGGCGTCGCCCCTGCCCCGCGCGGCATTGGACAACCGAGTCCGAACCCAGAGCCGGCGTGCCGTCGACGTCACGAGCCCGACCACCTTGCCCGGGCCGAGACCAGCAGCGTGACCAGACCGGCCGCGCGGGCCTGGACCGTGAGCACGAGCGCCCGCTCGCCGAGCGACAGCCCGGCGGGATCCGCGAGCTCCCGGACGAGTTGCGCGGCCGCCGCGCTCCGCACCACGGTGCGCACCCGCCGCCGGCGCTCCGCCAGTCCACGCCCCGGGACGACGACGGCGGCGCGGAGAGCGGCGTACAGCGCCTGGACGCGCAGCCGGTCGAGCAGCTCCGCGCGTCGGGCCGGCGCTACCTGCCAGTGGGTCAGCACCCGGTCGACCGCTTTCAGGGCGCGGAGGCGCTGGTCGAGGTAGTCGCCGCGCTCCTGGGTACCGAGCGTGGTTCGCGGACGCTGCATGTAGTGGACGTGCGCCGACGGCATCAGCACAACGGTGCGGCTGCTCCGCAGCACCTCGTCGTTGAAGACGATGTCCTCCACGAGCGACAGCCCGTCGGTGAACCTGATCCTGCGCGCGGTCAGAAGCTCACGTCGGTAGAGCTTGTTCCAGGCATAGCCGAGCAGGCCGACCAGCTCGAGGCCGACGTCGGGGGGCTCCGAGCCGTCCGCCGCGATCGTGTGGAACGCCGGACGCCGGGTGGTCGACGAGACGAGCCGGCCCGCGGCGTCGAGCACGTCGACGTGGCAGCCCGACACCACGAGGTCGGCGTCGTGCCGCGTCGCCACCCGGACCTCATCTGACACCAGGTCCGGGTCGCACCAGTCGTCGCCGTCGACGAACCGCACGAACTCCCCGCGCGCGACGTCGAGCCCGGCATTGCGCGCGGCCGACAGCCCCGCGTTGGCCTGATGGACGACGCGGACCCGGGCGTCCGCGGCGGCGTACTCGTCGCACCGCGCTCCCGATCCGTCGGTGGACCCGTCGTCGACGAGGACGATCTCGAGGTCAGCCTCGGCCTGGGCCAGGAGGGAGTCGACGCAGGCGTCGAGGTACGCCCGTACGTCGTGGACCGCCACCACGACCGTGACCAGCGCCGTCATCGCGACAACCCGTAGAGCGCGAGCAAGCGGTCCGCGGCGTCCTGGGCGTCGTAGCCCTGGGCCCGCAGGGCGTCGTGGATGGTCGCCGAACCGAGGTCGGGTGGGACGGTCTCGGCGAGGGCGTCGGCCCACTCCGCCGGAGAGCCCGGATCGACGTAGCGGATCAGGGACAGGCCGAGGTCGGCCTCACGGGTCACGGCGGACGACACGACGCAGCGCAGGCCCGTGGCCTGGGCCTCGATCAGCACGACCGGGAGACCCTCGTAGTGCGACGGCATCGCGAACACGTCCATCGCGCGGAGCAGGTCGGCAACGTCCGTCCGCACGCCCAGGAACGTGACCACGTCGCCGAGGCCCGTCCCGACCACCTGTGTCTCGAGCTCGTCGCGCAGGGATCCGTCGCCCACCAGCAGCAATCGCACCGGAGCTCCCCGCCGCACGAGCTCAGCCGCGGCCTCGATCAGGAAGCGATGGTTCTTCACCGGCTCGAGCCGGGCCACGGACCCGACCACCTCGATGTCGTCGGGCAGGCCGAGCGCGGCGCGAGTGCGGGCGCGAGCCGCTGGGTCGGGCGCGAAGCGAGCGAGGTCGACGCTGTTGGGCAGCACCGTGCCTCGCCGCTTCCAGCTCGAGCGGAAGAGGTAGCGCCCGGCCTCCTGGCCACATGCCACCAGATGCGTCGCCTGTGAGCGGATGATCGCGCGTGCCGCCGGCTGGTAGGCCGCGCTGGGCAGCCGGCCGCGACCGCCGTCGTCGGTGCTGTGCGCGTGCGCGATCCGCAGCGGCACACCGGCGCGGGCCGCGGCCCGCAGTGGCAGCGCCGACGCGTGCAGGATGTGCGCGTGCACCGCGGCGAACGGGCCCTGCGACGTCATCAGCCCCTGCATCTCCCGGACCGCGGAGCGGTAGCCCGCCCCCCGTGGCGGTGGGAGTCGAAAGATGCGCCCGCCGAGGGCGACGATCTCGTCGTCGTACGCCGCCGCAGCGTCCCCGAAGACGAGGAAGTCGAACTGGACGCGGCTCCGGTCGACGGCGCGGAACAGGCTCATCACCGCGGTCTCGGCGCCGCCGCGGTTCATCGCGCCGGTCACGTGGAGGATCCGGGCCGGGGCGTCGTCGGCGTGCGCGCGCGTCACAGCCCGGCCGGCCTGTCGAAGACGGAGCGGTAGTTGGCGAGCTCGCGGATCCCTGCCGTCTCGACGTACCAGAACAGTCCGTAGAACGCGATGATCAGCAAGATCACGAAGGCTCTGGCCCGCGGATCCTTCGACGTCACCAGGCGCGGGATCGCCAGGCAGAGGAACACGCCGGTGTAGATGGCGAAGCGGGCGACGTAGGCGCTGCCGCTGGACGCGAGCATGATCGCTCCGTGCAGCAGCAGGATGTGCACATAGAAGTGGTCGTCGGACGAGAGCTTGGTCTTGTCGGTGAAGAGCGCGTAGAAGACGAGCGGCGCGAGTGCGGCGGCGATCCGGAGCGGGTTCACCTCCTCGAGGAAGTACGACCCCTGCCCGCCGAAGTCCTGGTCCACCCGGAAGACCACCACCAGCTCGAGGAACCGGCCGTAGACCTCCGTGGCGAAGCCCGCCAGCACGATGAGCACGATCGCGCTGATCGGCGAGAGCCGCCGTCGTGGGATGAAGTAGAGAAGCACCATCAGGTAGGCGCTGATGTGGAAGAGCCCGGCAACCAGCACGACGAGCAGCCACCTGCCGAGCTTGCGCTCCAGGATCATCCGGTGACCCGCGAAGATGATGGCGCAGGCAAGATACTGACGGACGCCGTTGAACGAGCCGAGCCAGGGCCCTGTGATGACGTAGAGCAACACGCTGAAGGCGACGGCGTTGCTGTCGCGATACAGCGTGTAGACGCTCAGTCCGATGGTGATCGCGGCCGCCAGCGCGAACATCGTCGTGTAGTCGTCGCGCACGTAGAAGGCCAAGCGTGAGAGGGCCCGGATGCCGGGCTCGTTGACGAGGTCGTAGCCGCGCCACGGCATCGCAACGTAGTCGGCGTACTCACTGGAGTAGGCGCCGTAGTCGGTGCCGACGCGCCAGCGCAGCGCGCCCACGGCGATCAGGGTCGCCGCGGCCAGGACGCCCCACACGGGCCGACGAGCTACCCCCTGCGGTCGCTCCTCGACGAGCGTCGCGCCTGCCGCAACCGGCCGGTTCGCCGGGACCAGCTGACGCTGGGCGGCTAGCGCCAACAGGACGGCCAGCAGGCCGGCGGCCAGGTAGACGGTCACGCGACTTCCCTCGACCGCCTGGCCGAGAGCCACTTCTGCCCGTTCCGGTAGGCACCCACGGCACGCGCCGGGACGGCGGCCTTCGCCAGTCCCAGGACCGGATGCAGATACCAGCGGCGTGGGTAGCCCAGCAGTCGGTAGCCCTCGAGCTGGACGAGCATCACGTTGATCCGGTTGCGCACGGTACGGCGCCGGATCGCCGACGCGTCCTCCCGGACCAGGTAGAGAGGCTCTTCCAGGTTGCGACCGGTGAAACCCTGGTCGAAGAAGCGGAACCACAGGTCCAGGTCCTCGGTCCGCTCGGTCCGGGGGGCGACGCGGTAGCCGCCCACGGCGTCGAAGACCTCGCGGCGGGCGACGATCGTCGCGTGGCAGAACGGCACCCCGGTGCGCAGGCTCCACCGGTCGGGTGCGGGCGGCGGCGAGACGACGTCAGCGAGCCCGGCAGCATCGAAGCGCTGCATGGCGCTGCCGACGAGGTCGACGTCCGAGTGGGCCTGGAGGTAGCCCACCTGACGTTCGAACCGGTCGGAGACGGAGACGTCATCGCCATCCATGCGCGCGACGAGCGGTCCCGTCGCGTGCGCGAGGCATCGGTTCAACGTGGCGGCGAGCTTGGTGTTGACCTGGTTGCGCAGCACGGTCACGCGCCCGGCGCCGAGGACGTCGCGCCAGTGCAGGAGCCGTTCGTGCGTTCCGTCGGTCGACGCGTCGTCGCACACCACGAGGTCCCACTCGGCGTACGTCTGGTCGACCAGCGACTGGAGTGCCTCGTCGAGGGTCGCCACACAGTTGTACGCGCCCATGACCACGGTCACGCGTGGCATCGTCGACGGGATCGTCATCGGCCATCCCGCTCGGTCGTGGGGACGGGGACGGCCCCGTCCACGTGGTCGACCCAGAGTCGGACGACGTGCGTCGATGCGAACTCGGCGACGGTGCGCCCGCGTGCAGCAAGACCGTGGCGACGCGCCAGGTCGGGCTCGCGCAAGTAGGAGAGCACGGCGTCCGTCGCCAGACCCGTGTCGCCCAGCGGGACGAGGGTCCCGGTGGTCCCGTCGATGACAGCGTCGACGGTGCCGGTGACCCTCGACGCCACGGTGGGAACGGCACAGGCGCCGGCCTCCAAGATGACCTGACCGAAGCCCTCGCGACGGGTGAGCAGCAGGAAGACGTCCATCGCGGCGAAGGCGCCTTCGGGATCGCCGACCGGACCGGCGAGGCGTACGCGCGGAATGTTTCGCAGTGCCTCGACGAGCGCCCCCTGCCCGGCGGGGGTGGCCTCATCGGGTCCGACGACCAGCAACCACGCGTCGGGGTCTTCCGCGACGACGCGGCGCCAGACCTCTGCCATCGCCCCGAGACCCTTGTCCGGCGCGAGCCGCCCGACGAAGCCGACGACCCGCGCCCCTGCCGGCAGGTCGAAACGCTCCCTGGCGCGCAGCCGATCGGTCTCGCTTGGGGGGCCGAACCGGTCGAGGTCGACCCCGCAGATGGAGCCGAGGCCGAGCACGTCAACCTTCTCGCGCGGGGCCAGCCGCCGGCGCACCAGCTCGTCGCGGCTCGACGGTGACAGCGCCACGACCTCGGTCGCGCAGCGCACGGTCAGCCACTCGAGGACCCACAGCGCCCGTCGTGCCCAGCCGTGGCTCCCCTCCAGCCGAAGGCCATAGAGGATGTAGATGCGGCGCGGGACGCCCACCAGCCGGGCGGCGAGCAGGCCGACGAGCCCCATCTTGGGCGTGCCGAGCACGACGGTGGCCGGACAGATCCGCCGGAGTATGCGGACCATCGACTGCAGCGAGCGAAGATCTCCCAGCGGTGCCGGGTCGCGGACCAGCTGCACCGGCACCAGCTCGACCCGGTCGTCGAGGCCGGTGATCTCCATCCCCTCGTCGGTGCCGACGATGAGCAACACGTCCTGGCGCTGCTGCGCCAGGAGGTTGAGCTGTCCGACGAGGAAGGCGCGCGCCGACGACGCGATCGTGACGCCGTAGACCACGGCGCCGGGCTCGCCCGGGCGACCCGTCGTGCGACGACGGGTGCGCCGGCTGTTCATCGCGCCGGCACCCCCTTCACGACCACGTCGGGCGGCACGTCCTTCACGACGCAGGCGCTCCCGCCGACGACGGAGCCACGCCCCACGGTCAGCCCGTTGAGGATCACGCCAGCGACGCCGATGACCACGTCGTTCTCGATCGCGCAATCGCCCGAGATCGAGGCCAACGGGTTGACACTGACGTAGTCGCCCAGCGAAGAGTCGTGCCCGACCGTCGAGTTCAGGTTGAGGTGCACGTGCCGACCGATCGAGATGTTGGTGGTCAGTCGTACTCCCGCACAGATCACCGACCCTGGGCCGATCCGGACGTCGAATCCCCGCGTCACCGACGGATGCACGAGCGTGGCCGCATCGAGACCAGCGTCTTCGAAGCGCTCCGCGATGCGGCGCCGAACGTGCGGACTGCCGATCCCCACGACGAAGGAGGTCTCCCCGGCCCACGCCGCCAGAAGCTCGGTTCCCCCGAGGAACTCGATGTCGCGAGCGGCGAGTCGCCGCAGGTTGACCCGCGAGGGAGCGTCGTCGACCACTCCACGCACCTTCCAGTGGGGTTCGCGGGTCTCCGCGTTGATCGCCTCCACGACATCGATCACTTCTCGACCGAACCCGCCGGCGCCCACGATCACGATCTCTTCAGACATCCCCACGCCCCTTGAACTCGGCCATCGTCGCTTCGCCCTCCGCCGCGATCCCGTGTCGGCCCAGCACTCCGGCGACAGTGCGCGCCATGATGCGGAGGTCAAGCACCAGGCTGCGTTGGTCGACGTACTCGGCGTCCTTGGCAAACTTCTGCTCCCAGGTCAGCGCGTTACGACCGCTCACCTGCGCCAGACCGGTCACTCCTGGCCGTACCTCGTGTCGGCGTCGCTGCTCGGGTGTGTAGCGGTCGAGGTAGCGCACCAGCAGCGGGCGCGGCCCCACCAGGCTCATGTCGCCACGAACGACGTTCCACAACGTCGGCAGCTCGTCGAGGCTGGTGGAGCGCAGCAAGGCCCCGAAGGGGGTCAGTCGCTGCTGGTCCGTGACGAGCCCCGCCTCCACGTCGGGCTCGAGCATGCTCCGGAACTTGATCAGCTCGAACGGGACCTCGTCGCGGCCCGGGCGGGTCTGGCGGAAGAGCACGGGCGAGCCCAGCCTGCGGCGAACGATCACGGCGATCACGGCCTGCACGGGTGCGGAGACGAGTAACGCGACCGAGGCCACGGCGAGGTCGACGCACCGCTTCACCGCGTCGTACGGCGTCCGGCTGGTCACCGGCGCTCCCGGCGGGTCATCTTGCCGATGACCTCCTCGACGAGAGCGAACTGGTCCTCGGACATGCCCGAGCCGCTCGGGAGGGTCAGCCCGTCGCAGAACAGGCGGTCGGCGCTGCCGTCGAGGGTGGCATCGGCGCCGGCGAAGACGGGCTGCTGGTGCATCGGCTTCCACAGCGGGCGGGTCTCGACCCCATGGGTCGACAACGTGGCGGCGAGATCGTCGACCGACCACGGCGACACCGCCGGGTCGACCAGGACGGCAGTGAGCCAGCAGTTGTCCTCGGCGTCGTCGCGGCCGCCCAGGACCTCGACGCCACGCTGCCCGGCGAACAGGCTGCGGTAGCGCTCGCGCCAGCCGCGGCGCCGGGCCATCATGTCGTCGAGCCGCGCCAGCTGCGCACGACCGAGCGCGGCGAGCACGTTGGAGAGCCGGTAGTTGTAGCCGATCTCGGTGTGCTCGTAGTGCAGCACGGGCTCCCGGGCCTGCGTCGAGAGCTTGCGCACGTGCACCGCGAGCGTCTCGTCGTCCGTCAGCAGCATGCCGCCGCCCGACGTCGTCATGATCTTGTTGCCGTTGAACGACAGCGCGGACGCGGCACCGAAGGAGCCGGCCTGCCTGCCTCCGTACGAGGCGCCGACGGACTCGGCCGCATCGGAGAGGACCCGAGCCCCCGCGGCTTCCGCGGCCGGCCCGATCGTGTCGTGGTCGACGCACTTGCCGAGCATGTCGACCGGGATGACCACCGGGACCCGGCGCCCGGCCGTTGCCAGTGACCCGAGTGCCTCCTCCAGGAGCCTGGGTGACATGTTCCCGGTCGCGGGATCGCAGTCGACGAAGTGGGGCTCGGCGCCGACGTAGCGGATCGCGTTGACCGTCGCGGCGAAGGTGAACGTCGAGACGGGGACGACGTCACCGGGTCCCACGCCCCACGAGACCAGGGCCAGGTGCAGGGCGGCAGTGCCCGACGAGAGGCCGACGGCGTACGCCGTGCCGGCGCGCGCGGCGACCTCCGACTCGAACGCCGAGAGGTCCGGGCCGGCCGGGGCGACCCAGCCGGACTGCAGCGCGCGCAGCACGTACTGCTGCTCCAGCTCGCCGACGTCGGGAGGTGACAGCAGCACAGAAGGTCCGTCGCCGGCCACCCTCATCAGCTCCCATGCGTGTCGTCGGTTGCGGCCCGTCAGGTCAAGAGACCTGCCAGGCCCGGTCTGTTCTCGTCGTTACTCGGGCGTGCTCGGTCTCAGGCGACGTCGAAGCGAGTCGCTCGCGCGAGACACCACTGCCTGCGGCACGCTGCGCAGCCCGCGGCGCATCCGCCGCCACCTCAGCAGCGCCACGCTGCTCGTGCCTCGGCCGTCGTCGTGGAAGGTGCGGATCTCGTCCTCGGTCAGCATGACCGCGCGCCAGACCTCCCGGGGCCACCGCCCCAACGGCGTCTGCCGGAGGTGCAACAGCCAGGGATAGGAGTGCGGGGCGCTGACCCGGAGGTTCCACAGCGCCAGCTCCTCCTCCGGCGCAGGTCCGTCCAGGTCTCCGCTGGGGACCCCGAGAGACACGAGGAACGAGCGGAGGGTCGCGACCGCTCCGAGCTCACGCGCAACCTCGACCAGCTCGTCGAGCTCGTCGAGCGACAACGTCGACCGGGCCCTGGTCCGCAGCTCGACCAGCTCGGGATGCAGCGGCGCCCCTGCACGCTGGTCGCGCAGGTGGTGCAGGGCCACGAGCGCCACGTGGGCCACCCGGTCGCAGGTCGGGACGGGCACACCCGCGAGGGCGACGTCCTCGTGCCGGGCCCACAACACGTCGAAGACCTGGCCGGGGTCGGCGAGGAACCCGGGGAAGTAGTGGTGCACGTCGATCGAGAGCGGCCAGTGGTCGTTCAGGACGCTCACCGAGTGGCGCGGCATGATGCTCGGCGCCGTCGTCGCCAGCAGCTCCCGCCAGCCCGCTGTGCGCAGCGCCTCGACGAGCGGGCCCAGCTCGTCGGGGTGCACGAGCACGTCGACGTCGGCCGTGTCGCGCGCGGTGCGCAAACCCTGCACCGCCAGCGCAGGTCCCTTGATGGCGAGCGCTCGAAGGCTCGCGCCGGACGCAGCCCTGGCCACCTGCGCATGCAGGAGAGGGGCAGCCTCCCCCGGGCGGATGCGTCCACCGACGTCAGTCACCGGTGACCACCAGTCCGAGATCGGCGAGCTCGGCCAGGAACCGTCGTACGTCGCCATCGATCAGTGCCGGCTCGACGCCGTAGCCGCGGGCGACGCGCTCGACCAGCTCAGCGGGGGTCCTCGATCCGTCGATCGCCTCCCACACCGGGACCGCCGTGCCGTCCAGGATGCGCGGGGGCGCGGTCAGGTCGTCGAGTCGCAGCACGACGACGCGTTCGGCGTCGCCCACCACGGCGAGCTCAGGGTTCCTGCGCAACGACGGCTCGGACACGCGTCACTTCTTCGCGCTGGGCGCGCGACGCTTCCCGCCGGGCGCCTGGCCGTAGTAGCCGCCGTACTGGCTCGCGGCGCGGCGCGAGATCCGGTTGAGCACGACGCCCAGGGTCTTGGCCTCCACAGCGTCGAGGTGCTCGATCGCGCCACCGAGCTGGTGGTCGAGGGTCTTCCCCGCCGCGACGACGACGAAGGCACCGTCGGCGCTCGCCGCGAGGATGGCGGCATCGGTGACGGGCAGTAGGGGCGGTGCATCGACCACGACGAGCGCGCTGGTCGCGAGCTTCCGCAACACCTGCTGCATCGCCTTGGAGCCCAACAGCTCGCTGGGGTTGGGCGGGATCGCACCCGCGCCCAGGATGCGCAGGTTCTGGTGGTCGGCCGAACGCTGCAGCGCGTCCTCGAGGGGGATGCGGCCCGCGAGCACGTCGGAGAGACCAACGCCCTCGACGAGTCCGAACGACGTCGCGACGGTCGGGCGCCGGAGGTCACCGTCGATGAGCACGACCTCCTCGCCCGACGAGTCGATCGCCGCGGCCAGGTTGGCCGCGACCGTGGACTTTCCCTCTCCGGGCAGGGCGCTGGTGACGATCACGACGCGAGGCGGGTCGTCGACGTTCATGTACATCAGGTTCGTCCGGAGCTTGCGGAACGCCTCGGACGCGGGCGCCTGGTCGACGTGCCGGCCTCGGGCGTCGACGGCGATCGTCGCCGCGTCCCCCGCCTTGCGGTCGAGGACCTGGGCTGTGGGGATGCTGCCGACGACGCTGACCGGAAACTTGCCCTCGATGTCTTCCTTGGTGCGCAGCCGGCGGTCGACGCTGTTGCGCAGCAGGGCGTAGGCAAGCCCCAGCAGCAGTCCGACTCCGGCGCCGATCAGCAGGTTGCGGGGCGGGTTCGGCGAGACCGGTGCGCCAGGAAGCGCCGCCGACTCGACGGGGAGGACGCGCAGGACTCCGTCGCGCTGGCGGTCCTGGGGGTCCTCGATCTCCGCGACCTGGTCGGCCAGCGCCCTCACCCAGGCGTCGGCCAGAGCCTGCGCCTCCTCGGGGCTTCCCGCCCGAGCCGTGACCTTGAGCAGCACGGTCTCGGGCGGCTGCTCGACGCTGATGCTGCCCACGAGACCCGCCGGGGTCGCGTCGAGGCCGAGGTCGTCGATGACCGCCTGCGCGGTCGACCGGCTCTGGGCGATGTCGACGTACGACACCGCGCGCGACTTGGCGAGCGCGTCGTTGACGGAGCCCAGCGCGGGGTTGTCGGAGTCGCCGGTGGACACGAAGCCGCTGGCGTTGGCGGCGTAGACCGCCGGCTGGTTGTACGTGTACGCGGCGGCCAGAGCGGTCGTCGCCACGACGATCAGCAGGACCCCGACCCAGTGCGCTCGGAGGATCCGCCAATATTCGGCCAGTTCCATGACGTGGAGATCCCCTAGGACGATGCAGCCGGACAGCCGATTATTGGTCGGCCCTCCACCTTTACACTCGCGACGTGGTGAAGCCCAGCGACCCAGGTCCCCTGCAGGTGACGCTGGATGTCATCGGGTCGCGCGTGGTGCTGCTGCTCGACGGCGACCGCGCCGACCAGCTCGCGCAGGCCGTCCGCACGGCCTGGGAGGGCTGCCTCCGAGAGGTTGACGACGTCGCGCCGACCCGCGTTGTCCGAGCGTTCTTGGACAGCGACCCGGACCGCATCGCAGCGGTGACGGGTGAGGAGCAGATCGTCGGCTCGGACGAGTCGACCGTGATGGAGTGGCTGACGGCCCGGGTGACGCTGGAGGGCATCGAGGCGCAGCACGGCCGACTGTGGATGTTGCACGCCTGTGGCCTGGCGGATCCCGCATCAGGCGCCACTGTCGTCCTGGTGGCGCCGTCCGGCACCGGCAAGACCACGGCGGCCCGCGTCCTCGGCCGAACCTACGGCTACGTGAGTGACGAGACGGTGGCCATCGGCCCGGACGGAGCGGTCGTGGCCTACCCCAAACCGCTGTCGCTTCTGGAGGGCGGCGTCCGACCGAAGCGCCAGCGCTCGCCGCGCGAGCTCGGCCTCGTCGACGCGCCGGAGCAGCCGTGGCTGGCCGCGGTGGCCCTGCTCGATCGTCGGGACCCGGCGGCGGGCTCGGCCGCGCAGGCGCCCGTGGTCGCCTCGCTCCGTACGGTGGAGGCGTTGCCGGCCCTCGCGGCGCAGACCTCCGCGCTGCGACTGCTTCCTGAGCCCCTCCACCTGGTGGCCGGGCACCTCGACCGGACCGGAGGGCTCCGTCGGATCAGCTACGACGACGCCGCTGACCTGGTGCCGATCGTGGCGGGCCTGATGGCGGCCGCCGGATGAGGGCCCGGAGACTCCCCGTCCTCGACCTCTACATCGCCGACGACGAGAGCGTCGTCCTCGTCGGAGACCGGGTGATCGCGCTCTCCGGCCGGGCGACGGCCGCGCTGCTCAGCGTGGAGGCCGAATGGACGCCGGAGGACACCGTGGTCTCGGAGCTGCTGGTCGCCCTGGGCGAGCCGCCGGCAGGGGTCTCGCTGGCCGACGTGACGCGGGCGACGCTCGACGAGCTCGCTCGGCTCGGCCTCCTCGAGCTCGACAGATAGCCGATCGGCCGACGTTCGCCTCGGCCTTCGGACCAACCGGCCAAACACCAGGTGCTCGACGATCAACGACCTGCTCGGACCGGCTCGCTGCTGCGATACCAGAACACGCCGCCCGGAAACGACATCCGGACGCTCCTCGGGAGCCTCGTCGTCCCATAGCACGATCGGGCACTACAGCGTGACGGTCACCTCGGCGATCGAGCCGACGGCGGCGTGCACGGCGGTGTCGACCGGGTCGGCCTTGGGGGCCAGGGTGCGCAAGGTCCAGTCGCCGTCGCCGGCGAAGAACCGGAAGTGACCGGTCGCCGACGTCGGGACCTCGGCGGTGAACTCACCGGTCCGGTCGAGCAGGCGGACGTACGCCGTCGAGACGGGCTCGCCGTCGCGCAGCACCTGGCCCTGGACGATGGCCTCCTTCTTGGTGTCGACGCCGTCGAGCGACAGGCCACCGGCGGTCGCGCCGCACATCAGAGGCTGCCCTTCTCGTCGCCGAGCGCGATCGGGACACCGACCAGGGAGCCGTACTCGGTCCAGGAGCCGTCGTAGTTCTTGACGTTCTGCTGGCCGAGCAGCTCCTTGAGCACGAACCACGTGTGCGAGGAGCGCTCGCCGATGCGGCAGTAGGCGATGGTGTCCTTGTCCCAGTCGACGCCGGCCTCGGTGTAGAGCTCCTTGAGCTCGTCGTCGGAGCGGAAGGTGCCATCGTCGTTGGCCGCCTTGCTCCACGGGACGCTCGCCGCGGTCGGGATGTGCCCCGCGCGCTGCGCCTGCTCCTGCGGGAGGTGCGCCGGGGCCAGCAGCCGGCCGGCGTACTCGTCGGGGCTGCGGACGTCCACGAGGTTCTGCGTGCCGATCGCGGCCACGGTCTCGTCGCGGAAGGCGCGGATCGAGGTGTCCTGCTCCTGGGCGGTGTACGACGTCGCCGCGCGGGTCGGCAGGTCCGAGACCAGCTCGCGGGAGTCGAGCTCCCACTTCTTGCGGCCGCCGTCGAGCAGGCGGACGTCGGCGTGGCCGTAGAGCGTGAAGTACCAGTAGGCGTAGGCGGCGAACCAGTTGTTGTTGCCGCCGTAGAGCACCACGGTGTCGTCGTTGGCGACGCCTCGCTGGGAGAGCAGCGCCTCGAACTGCTCCTTGTTGACGAAGTCGCGACGGACCTGGTCCTGCAGATCGGTCGTCCAGTCGAGCTTGATGGCTCCCTTGATGTGGCCCTTGTCGTAGGCGGTGGTGTCCTCGTCGACCTCGATCAGGACGATGGTGTCGTCGTCGAGATGGTCCTCCACCCACTGGGCGGTGACGAGTGAGCTCTCTCGGGACATGCGGTTCTCCTAGGTGGTGGTGCGGGTGGCGGAACGGCCAGCCGAAGGGACGCCGGCCCGGCGGGCCAGCAGGTAGATCTCGCAGCCGAGGCAGAAGCCGAAGACCGCGTTGAGCAGGGCGGCGCCGAGCGCCAACCCGGTGGCGACCAGCCCGACGACCGTCGCGCCGGACAGGAAGCCGATGAGCCCGACGATCGCGAAGGCGAAGCCCACCGCTTGGGCGAACTGCGGCGGAGCGGCGTCCTCGAGGTGCGCGGGTGCGCCGAGACGGGGGCGGACCAGCCGCCGGAAGAGCCAGGCGTGCGGGGTCCGGCTCACGCCGAGCGAGGCCGCGACGGCGAAGACGAGCGCCTGCAGCCCGAGCAGCACGGTGGCGAGCGGACCGGGCGCGGTGAGGAGCACGACGGCGAGCACGACGGAGGTGAGGGCAGCGCTGAACCGCGGCCCACGCGGGT
Source organism: uncultured Actinomycetota bacterium (assembly GCA_963723195.1). Lineage (GTDB taxonomy): Bacteria > Actinomycetota > Actinomycetes > Propionibacteriales > Nocardioidaceae > Nocardioides. The sequence goes on along the minus strand of CAVRPU010000012.1, from coordinate 590,796 downwards.
CGATCAGGCTCGGTGCCGACGCCTCGACGTGGCTCGTTGCAAGCTGGCTCATGGGACGGTCCTGTCGTGAGTTAGTCGAGTAAGTGACTCGACAATAGCAAGATTGTGCCTGCTCGGCTCAGACGGACATTCGACACAGCGACGAGCGCACGCGGCAGTGGTCCACTGCGCGTCGCTTCGTCAGCCAGGTCGTCGACATGCCAGCCAATGTAGGTCGGCCCAGCCCGACGCGTGGCGGAATGTCCAAAAGATGAGACACGTGTCCGTCATCCGAGACCAGGAACGGCTTCCAGCGCCGCCAGCACCTGCTCCCGCCGCGGGGCGCCGGCCGCGCGGGTCGTCTCCCGACCGCGTGCGTCCAGGACGAGCGTGGTCGGCGTGCGCTGCACCCCGAGTCGCCTCACCAGGTCGAGGTGCTGCTCCGCGTCGACCTCGACGTGAGCGACCCCCGGCAGCTGACCTGCCACGAAGGCCAGGGTCTGGCGCGTGGCGCGACACGGCGCGCAGAACGCCGAGGAGAACTGCAGCAGGGTCGCACGCTCTCCCAGCGCGGCGGCGTACGGCGTGCCGGCGAGCAGGTTCGACTCCACGCCCGGGGCGGGGTCGGGTGCGTGATCGAGCCCGCCAGGCACCTCGCCCCTGACCTGGCTCCGGACTTGGCCCCTGACCTGGTGGGTGCCCCGGAAGCGGCCGTCGGACCAGGCCCGCCAGAGGCCGAGCGCCGCGGCAGCCGACACGGTCGCGAGCAGCACCCAGGCCCCGGTGGTCACGCCTGATCGAACGCCGGCGCGACCCCAGGCATTCCGGTCAGCCTCCGGCGAAGGGCGGCAGGAACTCAACCGTCTGGCCGGGTGCGACCAGGACCTCGGCAGGGTCGCGGCTGGAGACGGGCTGGTCGCCGAGCAGGACCGAGCAGCCGGCCAGCACCGGACCGAGCCGCTCTGGTCGGCCCTCGAGCACACGCTCGACGACCGCGGCCAGGGTGAGCGGGCCCGACGCCTCGACGTCGACCGCCGCGGTCCCGGCTGCCGCGCGGGCGGCCGCCCACAACCTGACCGAGATCACCCCCACCGCAGTCTCATCTCCGCGCGGGGTGGGGTCGAGGGAGGTCATGTCTCGATATTCTTCCGTATCGGCCCATGCCCGGAGGAGGCCCATGAGCACCCTGCTGCTGCTCACCAGCGCACTGCAGCCCTCGATCGAGGTGCTGCCCGGCCTCGCACTCCTCGGCCACTCGGTCAAGATCCTGCCCGCCCAGGGCAGCGCGCTCCTCGACGCGCCCGACAGCGACCTGCTGCTCGTCGACGGCCGCCAGGAGCTCGCCCATGCACGTGACCTGTGCCGGCTGATCCGCACGACCGGCACCGACGTCCCTGTCCTGCTCGTCGTGACCGAGGGCGGGCTCGCGGTGGTGGCCCACGACTGGGGCATGGACGATGTCGTGCTGCACACCTGCGGTCCTGCCGAGCTCGAGGCGCGCATCCGGCTGGCCATCGGTCGCCTCACCGCGCGGCGGGAGGCCGATGACCCCGAGGCGCACGTGATCCGCACCGGAGAGGTGACGGTGGACGAGGCGACGTACACCGCCAAGGTGAGCGGCCGCTCCCTGGACCTGACGTTCAAGGAGTTCGAGCTCCTCAAGTTCCTCGCCCAGCACCCCGGCCGGGTCTTCAGCCGGCAGCAGCTCCTCTCGGAGGTCTGGGGCTACGACTACTTCGGCGGCACCCGGACCGTCGACGTCCACGTACGCCGCCTCCGCGCCAAGCTCGGCCCCGAGAACGAGACGCTGATCGGCACCGTCCGCAACGTCGGCTACCGCTTCGTGCTCCCGGCCAAGGAGCGTGCGGAGCCGCACGCCACCGCGCCGAGCAACCACCGCGCCGACGCGTGACGAGGTGAGCGACCTCGCCCTGGTTGCGGAGATCTCAGCCGCCGCAGCCGAGTCCGACGGCGCCATGCCGCTCGACGAGGCCACCTGGCTGGCGTTGCGCCACCCCGACCGCCATGCCGTCGACCTGACCACGACGCCCGAGGCGTTCGCCCTCGTGCTCGACGGGTCGCTGAGCGTGGCGGTGCGGCCCGACGCGAGACGGCAGGGGTACGCCGGCGGGCTGCTCGACGACGTGCTGAGTCGGCATCCCGAGCCACTGACCGCCTGGTCGCACGGCAACCACCCCGGAGCAGCCGCGCTGGCCCAGCGACACGGCTTCGCGCGGGTGCGCGACCTCTGGGTGATGCGGCGCCCCGCTCGGCCCGCGCCGCCGGCCGAGCTGCCCGACGGGCTCAGGATCCGCGGCTACCGCGACAGCGACCGCGACGACCTGCTGCGCGTCAACGCCGCGGCCTTCGACCACCACCCGGAGCAGGGCGCGATGGATTCGGCCGACCTTGCCGCGCGGATGGCCGAGCCGTGGTTCGACCCTGACGATCTCCTGGTGGCGAGCGACGACGCCGGCACGATGCTCGGCTTCCACTGGACCAAGGTCCATTCGGCCTCGCTCGGCGAGATCTACGTGCTGGGCGTCGCGCCCGAGGGGCAGCGTCGCGGTCTCGGCAAGCTCCTGTCGATCGCCGGTCTGCACCATCTCGCCCAGCGCGGCGTCGACGAGGTGCACCTCTACGTCGAGTCCGACAACGCCCCGGCGGTCGCGCTCTACTCCGGCATCGGCTTCACCCACACCGACGCCGACACCCACGTCATGTACGCCCGGCATAGAGACGCCGACGGCGGCGGGTGACCACGGCCAGAGCCGAGCAGGCGGTACTTCACCGGAGGAGCGAAGCGGGGGAAGGTGAAGTAGCGCCGGCTCGGCGAGGTGACCACCCCCAGAGCCGAGCAGCGGCGGGTGACCACGGCCAGAGCCGAGCAGGCGGTACTTCACCGGAGGAGCGGAGCGGGGGAAGGTGAAGTAGCGCCGGCTCGGCGAGGTGACCACGCCCAGAGAGCCGACAGAAGGCCTGTCGGGCACGGGTTTGTCTGAACGACGACCCCGGTCCGCGTACGCGAGCTCAGCGCAGGTTCGGCCGCACGTGCAGGCCGACCTCGGGATCGACGAGCACCTCCTGGGCGGCGGGGAGGCCGTCGACCTCGAGCTGGGCGTCGAGGGGCACGTTGCGCTTGACCATCGCCAGCCCGATCGGGCCGAGCTCGTGGTGCCGGGCGGAGGTGCCGACGAAGCCGACCGTGCGCCCCTCGTACTGGAGGTCGGCGCCGACAGCCGGGAGCCGGTTCTCGGAGCCGTCGAGGTGGAGAAGCGTCAGGCGCCGCGGCGGACGCCCCAGCGTGTGCACGCGGGCGACCGTCTCCTGGCCGCGGTAGCACCCCTTGTCCAGGTGGACCGCGGGGCCGATCCAGCCGGCCTCGTTGGGGATCGTCCGGTGGTCGGTGTCGAGGCCCAGCCGGGGCTCGCCGCGCTCGATGCGCAACGCCTCGAAGGCCCAGAGGCCGCAGGCCGCACCGGCGGCGTCGGCGTACGCCGTCAGCTGGTCCCGCGGGACCAGCTCGTAGGCAGCGTAGGGTCCCTCGGCCCCCTCGCGCGGACGCCACGTGACCGCCAGCTCGTCGGTGACCTCGGCGACCTCGACGCGCATCATGAAGCGCATCCGGTCGAGGAACTCCACGAGCCCAGCTGCCTGGCCGGGCTCGGTGTGGGCCACGAAGGCCTCGCCGTCGTCGTAGCCGTAGAACGCGTGCTCCACATGACCCTGCGGACTCAGCACCAGCACACCGGTCCACTGCTTGGGCGCCAGCCCGGTGAGGTGCTGGGTGGTCAGGGAGTGCAGCCACGTGAGCCGGTCGGGACCACTCACCCTGATCACGTCACGGTGGGAGAGGTCCACGAATCCCTCGCGACGGGCGAGCACGGCCTGCTCGCCGTGGAGCGAGCCGTAGTGGGCCGCGACACCGGCATCGATGCCCTCGGCGGCGACCGCGCCGGGCAGCTGGAGCAGTGGGCTCACGGTGTCATCTCCTTGGAGCAGTCCTCGCAGTGCCCGAAGACCGTGAGGTGGCCCACGTCGACAACGAAGGCATGCTTCTCGCGGAGGCCGGTGACCAGGTCATCGAGCATATGAGGGTCAACCGACACGACCTTCTGGCAATTCCTGCAGACGATGTGGAAGTGCTCGTGGTCGGTGACGGTGTGGTACGTCGGGGCGCGATCGCTCAGGTGCGCGTGCCGCACCAGACCCAGCCCCTCGAGGACCTCGAGGGTGCGGTAGACGGTCGAGGCGTTGACGGCGCTGGAGTGCGTGCGGACCTCGGCCAGCACCTCGTCGGGAGTCGCGTGACCCAGGGCGTCGACCGCCGCCAGGATCAGCTCGCGCTGCGGCGTGAGCCGGTAGCCACTGTCACGCAGCTTGGCCCGCAGGTCACTCATGCCGGCTCATGCTCGCTGGAGTCGCGCCCAGAGGTGCGGCTGGAGAGGCTGGCCGACGGCCGCCATGTCGTAGGCGTAGAGCAGGTCGCCCTCGACGTTGCCGTAGAGCCGGTGACCGGCGGTGACCTCCTTCGCCGACCCGGTGCGGGCGACCGCGTCGGTGGCCAGCTCGAGCTTGCCGCCCGTCGCCTCGCCGTACCAGATCTCGGCGAACCCGGTGTTGTGGGCGAGCACGAGCTCCATCTTGCCCTCGGGGCGGCAGCGCAGGAAGCCGGTCTCGATGGCGGCGTTGCGGACGAGCTCGCCGGCCTCGTCGACGATCCACGCGCGCGCCATGTAGTGGAAGAACGGCCGGCCGTCGTGGGTGAAGATCAGCTCCTGGCCGTACTCGTAGGGCTCGATCGTCGGGTAGTCCCCACGCCCGTTGCCGCGCCAGGTCCCGAGCATCCACGCGACCGGGCCGCAGTCCGGGTGGAGGTCGGCGGGCAGCTCGAACATGCGGTCCACTCTAGTGTCGTCACATGACTCGACCACTCGTCGTCAAGGTGACCTGCGGAGCCGAAGAGCCCGAGCGCCTCAACCAGGGCTTCACCGTCGCCGCAGCTGCGCTGGCCTCCGGCGCCGAGGTGTCGCTGTGGCTGACCGGCGAGGCGGCGTGGCTCGGCGTCCCGGGCCGCGCCGAAGACTTCTCCCTCCCCGAGGCGGCCCCGCTCGCCGACCTGCTCGCCGCGGTCATCGCCGGCGGCAGCGTCACGGTCTGCACGCAGTGCGCCGCCCGCCGGGGCATCGGCGAGGCGGACCTGCGCGCCGGCGTACGCATCGCCGGCTCCGCCGCCTTCGCTGAGGAGATCCTGGTCGACGGAGCGCAGGCGCTCGTCTACTGACGCAGCTCTGGAGACGGCCTCCACTGTTCACCCAGCGGTGTCACACTGGCTCTCATGCCCGAGAGCCTCGACCTCCAGCACCGTTCGACGGCGTCGCTGGATGACGGCCCCGACGGCGAGGCGCTCTACGGTCACCCGACCGACACCTTCGACGTCGAGCCGCCCTACGAGCCCGACAGCGCCGCAGTGGCCGCGGTGGAGAAGTACGACGACCGCTTCCTCGACCGAGAGCTCTCCTGGCTCCAGCTGAACCAGCGCGTCCTCGAGCTCGCCGAGGACGAGACGCTCCCGCTGCTGGAGCGCGTGCGGTTCCTGGCGATCTTCGCGAGCAACCTCGACGAGTTCTTCATGGTGCGCGTGGCCGGCCTCAAGCGGCGCATCGCTGCCGGCGTCGCGGTGCGTGCCGCGTCGGGCCTGCTGCCGCGCGAGATCCTCGACGGGCTGTGGTTGCGCTCCCGAGAGCTGATGGAGCGTCAGTCCGCCCTCTTCGCCGACGGCATCGTCCCGGCGCTCGCCGAGCAGGACATCCGCCTGGTGCGGTGGGCCGACCTCGATCGCGACGAGCAGAAGATGGCCAAGCGGCTCTTCAAGGACCGGGTCTTCCCGGTGCTGACCCCGCTCGCCGTCGACCCGGCGCACCCGTTCCCCTACATCTCGGGGCTCTCGCTCAACCTCGCGGTCATCGTGCGCAACCCCAAGACCGGCACCGAGCACTTCGCGCGGGTCAAGGTCCCGCCGATCTTCGAGCGGTTCGTGCCGCTCGGCAACCAGCGGTTCGTCCCGCTGGAGGACATCATCGGCGAGCACCTCAAGCGACTGTTCCCGGGCATGGAGGTGCTCGACGCCCACACCTTCCGGGTCACCCGCAACGAGGACCTGGAGGTCGAGGAGGACGACGCCGAGAACCTGCTGAAGGCTCTGGAGAAGGAGCTGCTGCGCCGACGCTTCGGCCCGCCCGTGCGCCTGGAGGTCGAGGAGTCCATGGACCAGCGGGTCCTCGACCTGCTCGTCTCGGAGCTCGGGATCAACGCCCAGGAGGTCTTCCGTCTCCCCGGGCCCCTCGACCTCACCGGGCTGCACGGGATCGCCGACCTCGGCCGCGAGGACCTGAAGTACCCCGCGTTCGTGCCGACCACCCACAGCCAGCTGGCCGGGGTCGAGTCGTCCTCGCCGGTCGACGTGTTCGACGCCGTACGCCGCCACGACGTGCTCCTGCACCACCCGTACGACTCGTTCGCCACCTCGGTGCAGCGCTTCCTCGAGCAGGCGGCAGCCGACCCGCACGTGCTGGCGATCAAGCAGACGCTGTATCGCACCTCCGGCGACAGCCCCATCATCGACGCCCTCGTCGACGCCGCCGAGTCCGGCAAGCAGGTGCTCGTGATCGTCGAGATCAAGGCCCGGTTCGACGAGCAGGCCAACATCCGCTGGGCGCGCAAGCTGGAGCAGGCCGGATGTCATGTGGTCTACGGGCTCGTCGGCCTCAAGACCCACAGCAAGCTGGCGATGGTCGTGCGCGACGAGCCGGACGGCATCCGGCGCTACACGCACATCGGCACCGGCAACTACAACCCCAAGACCGCTCGGCTCTACGAGGACCTGGGGCTGCTCACGGCCGACGCTGCCATCGGCGAGGATGTCGCCCACCTGTTCAACAACCTGTCCGGGCTCTCGCTGAACACGACGTACGACTCGCTGCTCGTCGCGCCGGAGTCGGTGCGCGACGGACTCATCGAGCTGATCCACCGCGAGGTCCAGCACTGCCAGGCGCAGCGGCCGTCCGGGATCCGCCTGAAGGCCAACGCCATCGTCGACGAGCAGATCATCGACGCGCTCTACCTGGCGTCGCAGGCGGGCGTCCCCATCGAGCTCCTGGTGCGCGGCATCTGCAGCCTCCGCCCCGGCGTGCCCGGGCTGTCCGAGACGATCACCGTGCGCTCGGTGCTGGGTCGGTTCCTCGAGCACAGCAGGGTCTACCACTTCACCAACGGCGGCGAGCCGGAGAGCTGGATCGGCTCGGCCGACCTGATGCACCGCAACCTCGACCGCCGCGTCGAGGTGCTGGTGCGGCTCCCCGGAGAGGACAACCGGCGCGAGGTCGACCGGCTCCTCGACCTGGCCTTCGACGAGGAGACGAGCGCCTGGGAGCTCGGTGAGGACGGCACCTGGAGCCGCAACGCCGGCACCCAGCACCTTCACGAGGTCCTGATCGCGGAGCCGCGCCGCCGGCGTTCGTGAACCGGTCGAGTCCTGCCGGTGACCGGACGATGTACGCGCGGGTAACCGCCATTTGCTCTCCGGCGACCGGTTGCCCCTAGGCTGTTCCGCGGTCCAGACCCCGGACCCGCCCCTGCCCGACCCTGCCCAGGAGTGCTCGACGTGGCTTTTCGCTTCCGCCCGGTCGATGCGTCGTTCTACGACCTGTTCCGTGAGTCCTCCGAGCACCTGGTCGTCGGGGCCGCGCTGCTGGCCGAGATGCTCGCCGCCGAGGGCGTCGACCGTGAGGACATCGCGCGCCGGATGCGCGAGGCCGAGCACGCCGCCGACGAGACCATGCACGCCATCGTCAAGCGCGTGAACTCGACCTTCGTCACGCCCTTCGACCGCGAGGACATCTACTCGCTGGCCTCGGGCCTCGACGACGTCATGGACATGATGGACGAGGCCGTCGACCTGATCCTGCTCTACGAGGTCAAGACGATGCCCGCCGAGCTCTCCAACCAGATCGAGGTCATCCAGCGCTGTGCGGAGCTGACCCGCGAGGCGATGCCGCGGCTGCAGTCCATGGGTGACCTCGAGGACTACTGGATCGAGATCAACCGGCTCGAGAACCAGGGCGACAAGAGCTATCGGCGTACCCTCGCCAACCTCTTCAGCGGCGACTTCAAGGCCATCGAGGTGCTCAAGCTGAAGGACATCGTGACCTCGCTGGAAGGCGCGATCGACGCGTTCGAGAAGGTCGCCAACATCATCGAGCAGATCGTGGTCAAGGAGTCCTGACCCGATGGAGCTCGCGATCGTCATCGCGGTGGTCGTGGTTGCCCTGGTGTTCGACTACACCAACGGCTTTCACGACGCCGCGAACGCCATCGCGACCTCGGTCTCGACGCGAGCGCTGACTCCGCGCGTCGCGCTCGCGATGGCGGCGGTGATGAACTTCGTGGGCGCGTTCCTGGGCCAGGAGGTCGCCGACACGGTCGGCTCGGTGATCTCGCCGCCGCCGGGGTCCCACGGCCTGGTGATCGTGATGGCCGGTCTGCTCGGCGCGATCAGCTGGAACCTCATCACGTGGTACTTCGGCCTGCCCTCGTCGTCCTCCCACGCCCTCATCGGTGGCCTGGTCGGTGCGGCGGTGGCGTCGGGGACGACGGTCGACTGGTCGACCGTGCAAACCAAGGTGCTGATCCCGATGATCGCCTCGCCCGTGTTCGCGTTCTGCGCGGCGTTCGCGCTGATGCTGGCGATCATGTGGGGCTTCCGCCGGTCCAACCCCCACAAGGTGGGTCGGGGCTTCCGGATGGCCCAGACGGTCTCGGCGGCCGCGATGGCGCTGGGCCACGGTCTCCAGGACGCGCAGAAGACGATGGGCGTGATCTTCCTGGCGCTGCTGACCGGGGGCTTCGTCTCAGCTGGTGACGACCTGCCGTTCTGGGTCATCTTCGTGAGCGCCGCCGCCATCTCGCTCGGCACCTACTCCGGCGGCTGGCGCATCATGCGCACCCTCGGCCGCCGCATCATCGCCCTGGACCCGGCCCGCGGCTTCGCCGCCGAGTCGATCGCCGCCGGCGTCCTCTACACGACGGCGTTCGTCTACGAGGCGCCCATCTCCACGACCCACACCATCACCTCCGCGGTGATGGGCGTCGGCGCGACCAAGCGCTTCTCCGCCGTCCGCTGGGGTGTCGCCCGCTCCATCCTCATCGCCTGGGTGCTCACCTTCCCCATGGCCGGCCTCTCCGCCGCCGGCTTCTACTGGGTCTGCCACTTCCTGCTCGAGGTCGTCGCCTGAGCTCGTGTCCGGCCATCGGGGATAGTCCCTGACGTCTGGGTTGCTCTCCGACCGGTTCTGCAACCCAGACGTCAGGGACTACCCGAGATTTCCGGGCGTCCTCACGCCACGCCTTGTCGATAGCGCAGCACCCTCTTGCGCTGGGCGGGGCTGAGCGCTCGTCGCTGAGCGACCGAGTCCGTGGGGAGCCACCAGGTGGGTGGCTGCACGGTCCAGGACCGATCTGACTCAGCCTGGTGCCGACTCCGGAGTCGAGCGGCGGCGAACCGCTTGATCAGGCTCGACGGGCTCGCGAAGTCCCCCGCCAGGACGGTGACGACCTCGATCCCATGGGTGCGGTAGCGGTCATCCCGCTCTCGGTCACGTCGGCGCTGCGCGCCCTCGAGGTGCACCGCACCGTCGTACTCGATGACGAGCCCCGCCTGCAGGTCGAGGAGGTCCGGGGTGGCGATGTGGCGACCGCCGAGGTCGAAGATCGGCGCATTGCACAGCAGCCCAGGCAGCCCGGCATCCAGCTCCCAGGCCAGCCGCGTGTGTACCTCGACGGGCGACCAGGCGTTCTCCGACATCAACGGGGTCGCCTGGCGTAGCAGCGGGACACCGGTCCACCCGTTCAGATGGCTTGTGAACTCGACGACCTCGTCGACCGAGACGAGGTCGGAGTACGCCGCCATGTCGAGGATCTCGACAGCGCGCGCGACGCTGCCGGCGTATCGCGCCTCAAACGTCGCCGATCGCACCGCGGTCGTCACCGGCAGCCCGTCGACCCATTCGACCTCACGTGGGTCCAGACGCTCAGCTGAGAGCTCGATGCCGGCCTGCGGCCGGATGTCGTCGGTCTGGATGAGCAGGGGCACACCACGCCGGCGCCCGTCGAACCAGTAGCCGCCCTGCCACCGAAGGCCTGCCCACCCGGTGACGACGCCACGCTCCGGCAGCCGGACTGCCGCTTCGACGATCCGCTGCTCAGGGCTGTCGGCGGCCACAGCGCTGGGGACGTAGTAGCCCCAGCTCGTCCGGCGCCAGCGCGGTCCTCGGGCGGCCATCGGAGTCGGGCCGCTCCTGCCGGTCACGTCTCGCCGCACCGGGACGACGAGTCCCTCACGGGTCACCTGAAGCTGCAACGGCACCGTCCGATGGTGCCTCGCCAACCGCGCTCGCTTCCCCGTCATCCACAGGCCCGGATAGTCCCTGACGTTTGGGTTGCCAACCAGCCACTCTTGCAACCCAGACGTCAGGGACTATCCAGATTTTCGTGGGCGCGGGCGAGACGGGCGGCTAGACCTGGTGCTGCTCCACGGCCAGGATGCGCCCGTTGCGGTGGTGAACCACGAGCAGCCCACCGGGCTCCAGCTTGACCCTGTCGATACCGATCGCCTCGAAGACCTGCGGCAGCACCGGGCGGTGGGTGCAGAGCACCGCCCCCGCATCGGAGTCCAGCAGGTCTTCGACCGCGTCGTCCACGCTCTCCTTGGTGGCCAGCTCCTCGCTCAGCCCGTCGAGGCGCATCATCTCGAAACCGGTCACGTCGGCGTACGGCGCCAGGGTCTGCACGCACCGGGCGTTGGTCGACGTCGCGATCGTGGTGACGTCGTACGCCGCGAGCACCGTCACCAGCCGCTCGGCCTGCAGCGTGCCGGCCTTCAGGAGCGGTCGCAGCCTGTCGTCCTTGCGCCACGACTTCCGGGCCCGGGCGTCCCCGTGCCGTACGACGACGAGGGCCCGCGTCTTCTTGCGTCGCTTGACTGCCTCGCGCAGGGTGTGCCGGTCGTAGTCGTAGGTGAGCCGGTCGACGGCCTGGGCGACGGGGACCCAGTCGACCTCGTCGATCTCGCTGTTCACGAGGTAGCCGCTGACGTCGTCGCTGACGACCGCACGGCCTACCCAGTAATGCACGATCTTCGTGCGCCCGCCGGCGACGGCATAGGTCTGCGGGGTCAGCGGCACCCCGAGCCGCACGTGCAGGCCGGTCTCCTCCGCGACCTCGCGGACGGCTGCCGCGGCGACGTGCTCGCCGCGGTCGACCTTGCCCTTGGGGAACGACCAGTCGTCGTAGCGGGGGCGGTGCACGAGCAGAACCCGCTGCCCACGTCGCAGCACCACGGCACCCGCTGCGACCACGTCGGCGCGAGCTGTCGGCTCCGGCATGATCAGTAGTGTCACACCTGGAGAGGGCGCGAAGGGAGAGCGGTCCACGTGCGGTCCCGGATCGTGCTCGTCGTGGCGACGACGGCCTCCGTCCTGCTGCTGGCCGTTGGGTCCCTGACCCTGTGGCGCTCGACCCACCAGGGCAGCACGTTCGCCGAGGCCGTTGCCCTGGCGCCCGCAGGCACCGAGCGGATCGGCTGGACCGACTGGGCGGCGACCAGGGAAGCGATCGACCCGGGCTCGGCCGACGGACCGGGATCGATGCTCGACGCGGCGTACGACGCCGACCTCAGCTCCGCCTCCGCCCTGGTCACCTCGGCCGAGACGCTCCGCGAGCGGTTCGGAGTCTCCCCGGCGACCCTCGAGTGGGAGCTGTTCACCCAGTCGCCGGACGGCGCCGCGCTGGTGCTGGCGCTGCCCGACGGCGACTCCTTCGCCGACCTCGGCAACCGCCTCGCGTCGTTGGGGTTCACCCGACCCGACGACGACCGCGGCGTCTGGCGTGGAGGTGCCGACGTCGTCGCGAGCCTCGGCACGCTCACGCCGCAGCTGCAGCACTGGGTGCTGCTGGCCGACGAGGGCCTCGTCGTCACCTCGGACACACCCGAGTACGCCGCCGTCGCCGCCGCAGCGGCCGGCGGCGACGGCGACCGCGTGGAGGGCCTCGAGGACGTCGTCGACGTCTCGGGGTCGCCCAGGTCTGCGGTCGTGTACGCCGCGTCGTACGCCTGCGAGCACCTGGCGATGGCCCAGGCCGACGGACCCGACCAGGAACAGGCGGCGGAGCTGGTCCGGCAGGCGGGCACGGTCAGCCCGCTGACGGCCTACGCCATGGCCGCGCAGCCCGACGGCGACGTCCGGGTGGCGATGTCGTTCGAGACCGATGAGCAGGCTCGGGCGAACGCCGACGCTCGAGCCGCGCTGGCCGCTGGGCCCGCACCGGGCCAGGGAGGTGACTTCGCCGAGCGGTTCGCGGTGGCGTCGGCGACCGCCGAGGCCAGCACTGTGGTGCTGGAGCTGCGCCCACGTGCCGGCGCCTACGTCCTGTCGGACCTCAGCGCCGGTCCGGTGCTGTTCGCGACGTGCTGACGCGCGTCACTCGTGAGTGATGCCGAGGATGCGGTCGATCTCCTCGTCGGTGAGGCGCCCGTCGGCCTCGCTGGCCGCGATGATGAGGTTGGTGGTGAGCTCCACTTCGCCCAACAGGTCGCTGTCCTCGAGCGACACGTCGAACTGGTCGTGCACGCGGACTCCCTCACGTCGAGATGGACAGGCAACCGTCCACCATCTTCCCACCTGAGCGGTTGCTCAAACCCCGTGACCTTCATCAGATGGTAGGGAGGATTTCATCTCTGTGGGGGGTTTCGGGTCTGACCGCTTTCCGGACGCCCGGACGACAACGGGACCCCGTCCGTGCGGACGGGGTCCCGTTGGTGGTCTTACCAGGTCCTAGATGCCGGCGACAGGTGCCTCCGGCGCTCGCTCAGACCAACCTGTGACAGGTTGGATCAGAGCGCGCGGACGTTCTCAGCCTGGGGGCCCTTCGGGCCCTGGGTGACGTCGAACTCGACCTTCTGGTTCTCGTCCAGGGACTTGTAGCCCTGGCTCTGGATGGCCGAGTAGTGCACGAAAACGTCGTCGCCGCCGTCCTCCTGCGCAATGAAGCCGAAGCCCTTCTCAGCGTTGAACCACTTCACGGTGCCTTGAGCCATGTTGCTCGTACTCCTGTTAATCGGAACGAGAGCCGCCACTTCGGCGACCCACACCAGATGCGGTGACACGTCGCTCCGACTTGCGTACTGGCTTGCACACGAGAAGAAACGCCGTTGGCTCACAAACTCCGCGGGCGTCTACCTGCTGGAACTTGCACCTGTTGCGGTCCAGACATTACCAAGGGTTTGGCCCGCAGCAACGATCGCGGGCCTTGTCGTTCACGGAGTGGGCCTACGACGGGCCCGGTGCGTGGCCCTCTTGCGCGCCTCAGGCGGGCCTCGTGCGGGCCCCAGGTGCCCCGCACGAGCCGGCTCGAGGAGGCGCTCGGCCATACTTGGCGGCGCGCCTCCGGCCCTCCGGACGGACGCGGGCCTCTAGCTCAATTGGTAGAGCAGCGGACTTTTAATCCGTTGGTTCAGGGTTCGAGCCCCTGGAGGCCTACGCAGGTTGTGTGCTACTTCGGTTGACGCCGGACAAATCGCCTTCGGTTGAGGGCGGACGGTGTTCCGGCTGATGGCGGACACCTACGTCGGTTGATACCGGACACTCCCGATTCATGCGGGAGATGAGTGTGGCTGAGCAGCGGTATCAGGCGGTCCTGGCTGTGATCCAGGACGGCGAGACGGTCACGGAGGTAGCGGCGCGTTTCGGGGTGCGCCGGCAGACCGTGCATGAGTGGCTGGCCAAGTACGAGGCCGGCGGGCTGGAGAACCTCGGGCGACGGGTCGCATCGGCCGAGGTCGTGTCCCCATCAGATGCCGGCGAGGTCGAGGTCGCGACTGCGTCGACTGCGTCGGGGTCATCCGACGTGGGGTCCGCGGCGGCTGGTCTACGAGTTGGCTAGGCGGGGTGTGGAGCCGGTGCCGAGTGAGTCGGCGGTGTACCGGGCGCTGGTCCGGCTGAGTCTGATCGACCCGGCTGCGCGCCGACCGCGGGATCGGAAGTGGAAGCGGTGGGAACGCGGCACGGCGATGGAGCTGTGGCAACTCGACGTGGTCGGCGGGTTCTCATCGAGGGTGGCCTCAGGGCCGCGGCGCAGCTAAGCGCCAGCGAGTTTCGAGACCTGCGTTGGAGCTGAACACGTCGGCGAGTGCGGACGCTCGCAGATCCCCAGTGAACCGTGATCGGTGATTGCGGCTACTGGCCTCGCATGATCCCGACGCGCTCGCGCTTGAGTCCCGGGAAGACCGTGGCGATCGAGGCATCGGTGCGAGCTGCTACTACCTCGGCGAGAACGCTGCGGTAGTCGGTCGTGACCTCAAGATCCGCGTCGAGCGACCGGCCGAGGCCCGGCCACTGACCGTAGTAACGACCGCCCTTGACCCCGGCCCCCGCAAGGAACATCACGTTGCCCCACCCGTGGTCGAGGCCCCTCTGGGCGTTCTCGACGACGCGGCGACCGAACTCGCTCATGGTGACCAGCGTGACCTTGTCGGCGAGGGGTCCGAGATCGGCGAAGAAGGCAGCGATGGATGCGGCGAGGTCCGAGGTGTTGTTGAGCAGGCGACCGTAGGTGATCGTGCCGACCCCGATGTGGTGGTCCCAGTCGCCCTGGTCGACGGTGACCAGGGACGTGCCCGTGTCGGCCTTGAGCACGCGGGATACTGCAGCGAGCGCCTGCCCGAGGTCCGACGTCGGGTAGGAGGTGCCCGTGTCCGGCTGCTGGAGGCTGGGCAGCAGCTCGATGCTGGCGGTCAGGGCAGAGCGGGCTCCTGCGCCGAGCTCGGTGGCCTCGGCCCCCCACGTGGTGCCCAGTGAACGACGCCGCACCCCGCGGGGGTCCTCACCCGGGTTGGCGCCGGCCACCTGGACCTTGCTGAGGTCCGTCACCGCCATCACGGGCTCGGGACCGTAGAGAGACGTCGGCGTGGCTGGCGTACCGACGCTGAGCCCGCGAACCGGGGAGACCCCGGGCAGTTCACCGACGAGCCGATTGAGCCATCCGACACGCGCAGCCGATCCCGGATCGGCGTCTTCCACCACCTCCATGGCAGCGAAGTGGGAGCGGTTGGGAATCCGCATGCCGGTGGCATGAACCGCGCCGAGCTTCCCGGCCTTCCACATGGGAAGCAGCGGCCGGAGCGCGGGGTGCAGGCCAAAAGTGTTGTCCTTAGCCAGCAGCGAGCCGCGCGGGACGGCGATCGTGGGACGCGCCTTGTAGTAGATCCGGTCGCCATGCGGGACCACGAGCGAGAGCCCGTCCGCGGCTCCTCGCAGAGACAGCACGACGATGACCGACGACGCCGAGAGGCCAGGGGTCGCGGACGCGGTCGCGACGACAGCCGAGCCGAACGTCATCACGCCACCCGTGGCGGCAGCGGCACGGAAGAGCCCGCGCCGGGTGACCCCCGAGGCGCCGAGGTCGCAGCACGCCTCGCTATGCCGGGTCGTCATCGCGTGAGGTGGTTCGGGTGGTCGAGGAAGACCACGATCAGCCGGGCCATCTGGGTCGTGACCAAGGGGTGTGAGCTGGTGATGATCTCTCCTGGTTCGAGCTCGACCGCCTCGCAGCAGGCCTGCAACAGCGTGGCTGTCGACTGTCGGTGGTGGAAGGTTCGGGACAGGTGGTCGACGAGGTCGCGCAGCGCGACTGACGGGGCGGGGAGCCAGTCCGCAGGTTGTCGGTAGGTGATGTTGCGGCTCGGCTGGGACCGCGTCGCCATCTTCCAGTGCATGTCGAAGGACGCCATCATGCGAGCCGGTGACGTCCAGGGGCTGCTGGCCTGCGGCGACCCGTCCGGGAGCGGCCACGCCATCGGGGCGAGGCCGACGGTCTCGGCCATGTGGACGATCAGGCTCGCCGCGGAGGTGTCGTCCTGCCCGGGCTGAGACAGTTGGGTGCCCAGCACGGCGAACGTGGCGACCACGTCCTGGCTGGGGTCGCGGACCTTGCGCGCGGCGGCGGCAGCGAACTCGGGAGAGGCGATCAACGCCTGGAGCACCGGCCGGATGGCCGTGCCGTTGGACCGGTAGACCTTGGCCAGGTGGCCGACCAGCGAGGCCGACGGCTCGTCGCTGACGAAGGTCACCGCCAGGCGGTGGGCGATGCGACGCGCGGTCTTGGGGTGGCGGGCGAGGTAGCGCAGGAACTTGCGCGTGACGGGGCGCCCGTCGTGGCTCTTGTTGGCGTCCTTGAAGCCGAGGACCCGGACCTTGCCGGTGGCATGCGCACTGCGGTCGTACGAGGCGGACCAGTTACCGCGGTCCTCGACGCGGTAACCCGTGAGGATGCGCGCCGCGGCCTTGACGTCGCGTTCCTTGAACGCCCCCACGCCGAGGGTGTGGAGCTCGAGCAGCTCACGAGCGAGGTTCTCGCTCGGGTGCTCAGCGGTCGAGTTGGCGCCGTCCAAGTAGACCAACATGGCGGGATGGACGATCGCGTCCTGCAGCAGCTTGTCGAATCGTCCCAAGGCGTGCTTGCGGATGACGTCTCCGTAGCGTGCGCGCCACGTGAACTGGGAGTCACCGTTGGCCGGGACGTTGAGGTAGTTCTCCCAGAACTCCATCATCACCTCCAGGACCGGCCGCGGTGAGACCAGACGCCGCACGAGGAGCCGACGTCCATAGTCGTACATCACCCGGTAGCCGAACCGGGTGCCTGAGGTCTGCAGCTCCCACACGGCCGTCGGCCCGAGGTGCAGGTGCGGCCACCAGTCGGCCAGGTTGTCGGCTGATCCGTCGTACGCCGTCGAGAGTTGGCTGTCGAACCACGCCCGCGCCCCACCGGCAGCGCGTACCTGCTGCGCCAGTGCGGGCGTCACCGCGTAGGAGAACCTCGAAACCAGGTGGCGCTCGTCCTCCGGGAGCAGCGCTGTAGCTGGCCAGCTCCCGGGCGCATAGTCGGCCGCGTGGGCGGCCGGGGCGAATCCGACCGCGCTCGCTCCCACTGCGGCACCGGCTCCGGCGACCACCGCGCGGCGTGAAGCAACCCTGGACATTCCCGGCACCCTCCCCATCGACCCGTCTTCCACAGACGGCCATCGTGTCTCAATCTGCGGGAAAAGTCGCCGGTTCCGACGACCCCCTTGATCGAACGCGAGGTGGTCGAGCCGCGACCACTGAGGGGGGCTCTCCCGCATGGCGCCGATTGTTGTCCGCCAACGGAACGGCTAACGCACGGCCTAGGACCCAGCGCGACGAGACGCACAGGACGTCACGCTCCATGGACCCCTTACGGCTCATAGACACGGGTCATCACTGCATCCGTCGAGGGGCTCGGGACTTCTAACCCGTTGGTTCAGGGTTCGAGCCCCTGGAGGCCTACCAGGGTTGTTGTATGAACCCGGGTCCTCCTTGACGGAGTGGCTCGGGTTCCTGCTTTACAGGGCTCCGGTAGGTGCTTGACGGTGGCTTCGGTTCCTCCTTGACAGGCGTTCATGGTCAGGGAGTTGAGCGTGCAGGAGCAGAGCGCCAGGTGGTGACGGCGGTGCTGGCTGATGGCCGGTCGGTGGTGGGAGCCTCGTTCGCTGTCGCCCAGCAAGAGCTCATGCGCGCTGCGGCGCGGGGTCGAGTCGCAGGGTGACGTTGGCGGCCTGCCCTCCCACGACAGTCCCGACGATGCGCGGACCGTACCGGTCGTACTTGGCGTGGAAGGCCTGGTCGATCGTCGCGTGCGCTGGGTCGTCGGGAGCCAGGTGAACGAAGAGAGCGTCGAGCTCTTCGCCCCCCGCGCGGATGCGGCCCCGAAGGTGACGCGTGGCGCGTCGGTACCACGCGCTGTCGGGTCCGTAGGCCGAACGGACGAACAGGTCGTCGCCGACCCGGACGACCCACATGGTGGTGTACCGGGAAAGGCTCTGGTCGGGTCGCCGGGTGGCGAGGTCCAGCTCGGTGGCGCTGCCGACAAGGTCGAGCTCGGACTGCCCCCAGCTCACGGTCGGACCTTTCCCCAGTAGTCCTCGTCAGTGACGTGCTCGAGCCAGGTGGTGCTGTCGGCAGGGTCGTCAGCGTTGTCGATCATGGCGAGGTGCTCCATGAACGAGTCGGGCGCAGCGCCGTGCCAATGCTCCTGGCCCGCGGGGCAGTACAGGGTCTGGCCGGGGTACGCCACCAACTTGTCCTCGCCTCGGCCCTGCACCCATGCCACGCCCTGGGTGATGTGCAGGGTTTGGCCGCGTGCATGCGAGTGCCAGGCTGTCCGAGCGCCGGGAGCGAATCGGACCTTGGCGACGAACATCCGCTGTCCGTCTTCACGGGGGTGTGCGATGGGGTCGAGCCACACGTCACCGGTGAACATCTCAGGCGGGTTCTTGGTCGTGGCTGGGCGGGGGTCACGTTGCATGGTGTTCCTTCGTCAGGCTTCGGGAATGGGTCGGCCGAAGGTTTCGAGGGTGACGGTCGCCGGGTCTGGGCCGCCACGGATGCCGGTGTCGAGGTCGTCGATCGCGCCGAGCTGGGCGGGGGTCAGATCGAAGTCGAAGACGTCGATGTTCTCCGCGATCCGGGACGGCGTGACCGACTTGGGGATGACCTGGCGTCCCTGTTGCAGGTGCCAGCGCAGCATCACCTGGGCCGGCGTCTTGTCGTGGGCGTCGGCGATCGCGACGATCGTTGGATCCTCCAGCGTCGAGCCCTTGCTCCCGTCCCGGTAGAAGGTGATGCCCCCGATGGGCGACCAGGCCTGGGACAGGACGCCCCGCTCGCGGTTCGCCGTCTGGGCCTCGGGCTGGCTGAAGTAGGGGTGGACCTCGATCTGGTTGATCGCTGGGACGATCGAGGTGTCATCGGCGAGCTGGTCGAGGTGCTCAGGCATGAAGTTGCTGACGCCGATGGCGCGCACCCTGCCGTCGGCCAGCAGCGTTTCAAGGGCGCGGTAAGCCTCACGAGTGAGGTCGAACTGTCGGGGCATCGGCTGGTGCAGGATCAGCAGGTCGATCTGATCGAGCCCGAGCTTGCCCGCGCTCTTCTCGAACGCGTGCAGGGTGGAGTCGTACCCGTAGTCGCTGACCCAGACCTTGGTCTCGACGAAGACCTCGTCCCGGCCGAGCCCAGAGCGCTGGATCGCCTCGCCGACACCGCGTTCGTTGCCGTACGCCGCGGCGGTGTCGATGTGGCGGTAGCCCGCCTCCAGTGCGGTCTCGACCGCGGCGATCGTCTCGTCGGGCGGAGTCTGGAAGACGCCGTAGCCGAGGGCCGGCATCGTGACACCGTTGTTGAGGGTGAGGGTGGGAACCATGGTGTCGCTGGTCATGCGGGGCTCCTTGTCGAGGTGTGCCGCTGGTCGCGGGTGGCGGGGATGATCACAGCGACGACGACCGCGAGTGCCGCGGCAAGAAGGGCTGTGCTGCCGGTGAGTGCGGTCCGGACGTGCGCGGCGACCGCGGCCGGTCCGGCGAGATCGCTGCCGGCGTGGGCCGAGACGGCCACCAGGATGCCCAGGCCGAGGGCCATGCCGAGCTGGTGCGCGGTGTTGACCAGTCCGGATGCTGCGCCGGAGTCTGCCGGCGCGACGCCGGCGATGCCGGCGTTGGTGAGCGGGGCGAAGGCCAGGCCCTGTCCCGCGCCGACCAACACCATGGGAAGCGCCACCGAGAGCACGTAGGCATCCTCGATGCCGGCGCGGCTCAGCCACGCCATCCCGGCCAGTGTGAGGGCGGTGCCGGCGGCCAGCAGCACCGTGTTCGAGATCCGGGCGCTGAGTCGCGGGATCGCCATCGCGACGGCGAAGTTGACCAGCGACATCGGCAGGAACCCGAGCCCCGCCTGGAGGGGCGTGAAGCCGAGACCGTCCTGCATGAGCTGGGTGGTGAAGTAGAAGAAGCCGATCATGGCGCCGAGGTAGAGCATGCGGGCGGCGTACGCCCCGCTGCGCTCGCGGCTGGCGAACAGCCGCAGCGGCATGATCGGCTGCTCGGCGCGCGACTCGTTGACGACGAGCGCGACCAGCAGGGTGGCTCCGAGGGCGAGGGAGCCGACGACCCGCGCCGAGGCCCAGCCGGAGCCGGCGGACTCGATGATCGCGAACACCACGGCACCGATGCCCAGCGTCGCGCACAACGCGCCCGTCACGTCGAAACGCCCTGGTTGGCGGGGCGTCTCGACCAGGATCCTGCGGGCACTGATGATCATGGCGACCGCGATGGGGACGTTGACGAGGAAGGCCGCGCGCCAGGAGACGAGGTCGGTCAGGGCTCCGCCGACGAGCAGCCCGAGGCTGGCGCCGATGCCGGCGGTAGCGGCGTACCAGGCCACAGCGCGGTTTCGCGTCTCGCCCTCGAAGTACGCCGTGATCAGCGCCAGCGACGTCGGCGCGACGATCGCCGCGCCCACACCCTGGAGGGCACGCGCGGCGACGATCCACCAGCCCGTCGGTGCGACGCCGATGAGCGCCGAGGCCGTGCCGAAGATCGCGAGTCCGATCACGAACAGCCGCCGGCGCCCGACGATGTCGCCGGCCCGGGCGCCGAGCAGCAGGAGCCCGCCGAACACCAGGGTGTAGGCGTCCTGCACCCACGACAGCTCCGTGACGCTCAGGTCCAGACTCGCCCGGATGCTCGGCAACCCCGTGAAGACGACCGAGTTGTCCAAGAGGATCATGAAGTAGCTGACCAGGATGATCGCGAGGATCGGGCCGGCCTTCACGACCGGGGCTGCCGCACCCGTGCTCGGCCTGCGCTCGACCACCGGTGCGGCGGCGCCGGCGGTCACGGCCGGATCATCACCTTGAGGGCCTCGCGGGAGTCCATCGCGGCGTACGCCTCGGGGGTGTCCTCGAGCTTGACGGTGCGGTCGAAGACCCGGCCGGGCTCGACGGTCCCGTCGAGGATCGCGGGCAGGAGCCGTTCGATGTAGGCGCGGACGGGAGCAGGGCCGCCGGTGAGGGAGACGTTGGGGCCGAAGAGGCTGCCGAAGCCGACCGGCGCCTCCTCGTACTGCGGCACGCCGACGCGGCTGATCACGCCTCCGGGGCGGACGATGCCGACGGCCTGCTCGTAGGCGGGCAGGTGACCGACCGCCTCGAGCACGATCGCGCTGCCGCCGTCGGTGAGGTCGCGGACCTGGGCGATGCCGTCGTCGCCGCGCTCGGCGACGACGTCGGTGGCGCCGAAGTCGCGGCCGAGGTCGGTGCGGCTCGCGTGGCGGCCCATCAGCACGATGCGCTCGGCGCCGAGCTGCTTGGCCGACAGCACGGCCAGCAGGCCGACGGCGCCGTCGCCGATGACGGTGACGGTGCTGCCGGTGGTGACACCGCCCCGGACGGCGGCATGCCAGCCGGTGCCGTAGACGTCGGACAGGGTGAGGAGGGAGGCCAGCAGGCGCTCGTCGGTGGCGTCGTCGATGCCCGGGACGCCGACCAGGGTGCCGTCGGCCAGGGGCACCCGCACGGCCTCGGCCTGTCCGCCGCCGACGCCGAGGCTCGGGTCGTTCCAGAAGCCGCCGTTGATGCACGAGGTCTGCAGGCCCGCCAGGCAGAACTCGCAGCGTCCGCAGGAGATCGCGAACGGAGCGATGACGAAGTCACCGACCGCGACGGTGGTGACGTCGGTGCCGACCGCTTCGACGACGCCGATGAGCTCGTGCCCGATCGAGGCGCCGTGCTCGGAGGCCGGGGCGGAGTGGAAGGGATGCAGATCGCTGCCGCACACGCAGGCGCGGGTCACCCGGACCAGGGCGTCGGTGGGCTGGTGGATCGTCGGGTCGGGGGCGTCGGTGACGCGGACGTCGCCCGCGCCGTACAGGTAGGTGGCTCGCATGTCCTCAAGTTGACCTCGGTTCGCGCCCGCGTGGGAGTCACGGGCCTTCCGGGTACTGGCAGGGCCTCCCAGCCCGTACCCACACGACCTAGCGTGGAGCCATGACCAGCACGGACGGCATGGACCTGCGCGCGGAGATCCGGGAGTTCCTCAGCACCCGCCGCGCGCGGATCACGCCCGAGCAGGCCGGGTTGCCGGCATACGGCGCCAACCGTCGCGTCAAGGGTCTGCGTCGTGAGGAGGTCGCCATGCTGGCGGGCGTCTCGGTCGACTACTACGTGCGGATGGAGCGCGGCAGCCTGGCCGGTGCCTCGGAGAGCGTGCTCGACGCGCTCGCCAACGCGTTGCACCTCGAGGACGCCGAGCGCGACCACCTCTACGCCCTCGCCCGGGCCGCCGGCGAGGCCCCGGCCCGTCGCCGTCGTACGTCGCAGCCGACGGTGCGGCCTGCGGTCCAGCAGGTCCTCGACGCCATCACCGACGCCCCGGCCTGGGTTCGCAACGGCCGCCACGACATCCTCGCGATGAACCAGCTCGCCCGGGCCCTGTACTCGCCGGTGCTCGAGGACCCGCGCCGCCCGGCCAACACCACCCGCTTCGTCTACCTCCGCCCCGACGCCGCGCGCGAGCTCTTCGTCGACTACGACCAGGTCGCCCGTGACGCGGCCGCGATGCTCCGCCTCGAAGCCGGACGCAACCCGCACGACAAGGCGCTGATCGAGCTCGTCGGCGAGCTGTCCACCCAGAGCGAGCTCTTCCGGCAGCGCTGGGCCTCCCAGGACGTCCGCTACCACCGCAGCGGCCGCAAGCGGCTCCGTCACCCCGTCGTCGGCCAGCTCGACCTCGACTTCGAAGCCATGGAGCTGCCCTCCGAGCCCGGCCTCGCGCTGAACATCTACACCGCCGCCGCCGGCACACCGACCTCCGACGCCCTCAAGCTCCTCGCCTCCTGGGCCGCCACCCAGGAGGAGCTCGCCACCGAGCTGGCGCCGGTGAGACCCGGACACTGAGGGCGCTCGCCGCAGGGCCACCGGCCAGACGAGCGGCAGTTCCATCAGCGGCGGCCCCTGCACGATGAGCAGGGTTGGCGCGCTCCTTCCCCTCAGCCTCGACGTTCCGGTGCGCGCGCCCGGTGGAAGGACGAGCCGGGTGCACGGGCCGGAGCTCGCCGAAGGGCGGATGGGCTGCGCACGGGCTCGCTCGCGCACGTACGGCGTCATCGATCGGGTGCGCCTGCGTCTCTCTTGCTGGACTCACCTGTCGAGGCGTGGAATCGGGCGACATTTCAGAACTCGCCCGCGCCCGGCTCTTCGAGGCTAGATTTTACGTGTGAGTGATCGCTCCGGAGGCAACGAGTCCGCCTCCGACCTCTTCGACCGCTGGATGGCGAGCCGCCCCGTGGCGACCCCGGACGAGGTCGAGGACACGGACGAGGCCACCGACGGTGCCGCCAGGTCCACCGCTGCCGGTGCCGATGGCGCCACGTCGTTCAGGTCCCGCCTGCTGGGACGCCGCGACCCGTACGACGAGGCCTACGAGGCGATGGCCCTCGAGGCCCAGGCGGCCCCGCCGGCCGTCGCGGCCGCGCCTGCCGCAGAGCCCGAGGCCGATGCCCCCGGATTCAGCTCCTGGCTGCAGCGGTCAGTTCCCAATCCCCCCGCCGCCGACCCTCGCAGCGCAACCTCGTGGGCGCCGGAGCCTGAGCCGGAGCCAGTCGCCGTCGAGCCCGAGCCGGAGCCCGAACCAGAACCCGAGCCCGAGCCCGAGCCGGTCGCCGTCGAGCCGGAACCCGAGCCCGAGCCCGAGCCCGAACCCGAGCCCGAACCGGTCGCCGTCGTCCCGGAGCCCGAGCCCGAACCAGAGCCCGAACCAGAACCCGAGCCCGAGCCGGTCGCCGTCGAGCCGGAGCCCGAGCCCGAACCCGAGCCCGAACCCGAACCAGAACCCGAGCCCGAGCCGGTCGCCGTCGAGCCCGAGCCAGAGCCCGAACCAGAGCCCGAACCAGAACCCGAGCCCGAGCCGGTCGCCGTCGAGCCCGGAGCCCGAACCCGAGCCCGAACCCGAGCCCGAACCGGTCGCCGTCGTCCCGGAGCCCGAGCCCGAGCCCGAGCCCGAGCCCGAGCCCGAGCCCGAGCCCGAGGTTCACCTCACCCCGCCGTCAGGGCTGACCGCCGCGCTGCTGGCGGCCGCCAGCCAGCCCGATCCGCCCGTGGCCGCGGCGATTTCCGAGGCCCGGCGTCCGGGGGTCCGGGTCCCGGCCGAGGCGGAGCCCGACGAGCCGGCCCACATCACCGCCGCCCGGGGCGGGTTCGTGGCGACCGCCAAGCCGAGCCAGCCGCCCAAGGCCGACAACTGGCCGGCGGTGACGGAGTTCGAGCCCCGGCAGGGCACCCGGGTCATCGCCGGCATCCTGCTGCTCGCGGCCCTCATCGCCGCGGCGATCGCGGGCTACCTGGCCTGGTACGAGCAGTCGACCGCCACCCTCGGCATCCTGATCACGCTGTTCATCCTCGCGCTGGTCATCTGGGCCAGCCGGGCGAGCAGCTCACCGACGGCGCTGAAGATCAACAGCGGCCACCTGACCGTGCAGCAGGTCAGCGGCATCCGCCACTTCGACCTGGCCAGCAAGTACACACCGGTCACCGTGAAGGGCAAGCCGGGGCTGCCGGGCTGGAAGGTGATCATCGAGCAGCGCGAGCACGAGCCGTTCGTGATCACGAGCGCGATGGTCGAGCCGAAGGCCTTCATGCGGGTCCTGCGCTACTACCGCCCCGACCTCTGAGCCCCTTCGATCGCCCCGAGGCTCCCGGCGTGCGTCAGCGCTGCTCGGCCTTCACACCTCGTACGCCGGAGTCGGTGAGCCGGGCCTCCTCGGCCGCGCGGTCCTCGAGCTCCTGGCGCCGGGAGACCTCCAGGAGCTCGTGGGCGGCGTCGTAGGCGCCTGGCCTCGAGACGAGGTCGGACGCACCGCCCTTGAGCCGGCCCAGCGCGGCGCGGGCGTAGATCTGCTGCTCGGTGGTGGTGCGCTCGGAACGACCACGGCCGAGGAACGAGACGAACCAGTGCAGCAGCGCGGTGACGCGGTTCTTGAAGCCGGTGATGTAGATCAGGTGCACCGTCAGCCACATCAGCCAGGCGACGACGCCGGTGAGTCGCAGGTTCCCGACCATCGCCACGGCGCGGAACCTGCTGATGATGGCCATCGAGCCCTTGTCGAAGTACTTGAACGGCGGCTGCGGCGGGCGTCCGCGCAGGCGGCCCTCGATCGTCTCGGCGGCGTACTTCGCACCCTGGATCGCCACCTGGGCGACGCCCGGCAGGTTGTCGAGGCTGATCATGTCGCCGACGACGAACACGTCCGGGTGCCCCGGCAGCGTGAGGTCGGGGTTCACCGAGATCCGGCCTGCACGGTCGAGCGGGGCGCCGGTCTGCTCCGACAGGGTCCGACCGAGCGGCGACGCCTGGACGCCTGCGGCCCAGATCTTGGTGGCGGTGACGATCCGCTCGGTGCGGCCGTCCTTGTGCTGCACGGTGAGGGCGCCCTCGTCGACGTCGGTGACCATCGCGCCGAGCACCACTTCGACGCCGAGCTTCTCCAGCTCGCCCTTGGCCTTGGCGCCGAGCTTGGCGCCGAACGGCGGCAGCACCTGCGGGGCGGCGTCGAGCAGGATCACCCGCGCGGACCGCGTGTTGATCGCCCGGAAGTCGCGCCGCAGCGTGCGGTGGGCCAGCTCGGCGATCTGCCCGGCCATCTCCACGCCCGTCGGACCGGCGCCGACGACCACGAAGGTGAGCAGGGTGTCGACGTTCTCGCCGCGGATCGCACCGAGCTCCGCCAGCTCGAACGCGCCGAAGATGCGCCCGCGCAGCTCGAGTGCGTCGTCGATCGACTTCATGCCGGGGGCGTACTCGCTGAACTGGTCGTTGCCGAAGTACGACTGCGTCGCGCCGGCCGCCACGATCAGCGAGTCGTACGCCGTCACCGTCTCCCGGCCCAGCACGTGCGAGGTCACGGTGCGTGCGGTCAGGTCGATCCCGGTCACGGTGCCCAGCAGGACCTGCGCGTTCTTCTGTCCGCTGAGCACCTCTCGGGTCGGCGGCGCGATCTCGCCTTCGGAGAGGATCCCGGTCGCGACCTGGTAGAGCAGCGGCTGGAAGAGGTGGTGGGTGGTCTGCGCCACCATCGTCACGTCGGCGTCGGCGCGGCTGAGGGCCTTGGTGCCGAACAGGCCGCCGAACCCCGAGCCGATCACGACGACGCGGTGTCGTCGGGCTGCGGAGGGAGCGGACGTGGCTGGCATTCAGGCCTCCCGGGTGGGTCCCGTCGTGATGTGATGCGGTGGTGGACGCTCTATCTATCGGGAGAACGCTCCCGGTCGTGTCCATCTTCCCGCGACCGGGCGCACCCGCCACATCGCGGTCACGACCTGGGCGGCGGAGCTCGACCAGGCTCCGGACATCGGCGAAAATACCGCGCAAAACGCAGTTTGAGCCGGTCCGGATCGGGGTAGGTCGAGCAAGATAGGTCTGCTCACAACCGATTCCGCAGGGACCACGTGCCTCTCAACGAGCCTCCACTGGCACTCGACCCCGACCCGCGCTCCGTCCAGGAGGCACGTCGCTGGGTCGGGTCGGCCTGCCGTCGGCTGGGGCGTGACGACCTCGTGGAGTGTGCCCAGCTCGGCATCTCCGAGCTGGTGACCAACGCGCTCCTGCACGCCGAGGCCCCCATCTCGGTGCGGCTGCGGGGCACCTCCGAGCACCCCCGGGTCGAGGTGTCCGACGGGTCCGACGCCCTTCCGGTGCTCGCTCCGCGCCGACCGGACGGCGACGACCTCGACCACCTCATGGCCACCGTGGGCCGGGGGCTCGACATCGTCGCGATGTGCGCGGTGGCCTGGGGGGCGACGGTCGAGCAGGACGGCAAGTGCATCTGGTTCGAGCCCGCCCGGGCTCCCCACCAGGACGTCGGCCCCGAGGCTCCACTCCTCCTGGTCGAGGACGACGACTTCCCCGTGGTCGAGGAGACAGCGGATCCAGGAGCCACGCCCATCGTGATGCGCGACCTGCCGGTCGCCCAGCTGACCGACTTCCGTGGCCACTACCAGGAGCTGCGACGCGAGCTCCGGCTGCTGTCCTTGGCCCACCAGGACGACTACCCGCTGGCGCAGGACCTCACCCAGGTCTTCCACCGGTTCGAGCGGTCCTTCCCCACGACGTTGCGCACGCAGTACGTCGACGCCGTCGAGCGTGGCGACGAGACGTTCGACCTGCGCATCGAGCTCAACCCGTCGGCCACCACGGTGATCGAGCAGATGCTGGAGCTCCTCGACCTGGCTGACGAGTTCTGCCGGGCGCAGCGCCTCCTGGCCCTGGCTCGCACGCCGAAGCAGCGCGAGTTCCAGCTGTGGTACTTCGGCGAGTTCATCCGGCAGGCCCGCGGAGAGGCGCCCACGGAGTGGCCACCCGCGCAGCCCGGCGCCCAGCACGTCTCGTGATCCCTGCTCCTCCGAGGGCGGCCGTCACGTCGTCGATGCTGGGCGTGGTCGCGCTCGGCGGCGCCGTGGGCGCGCTGCTGCGCTGGGCCCTGGGCGAGCTGGTCGCCGACGGCACCGGCTTCCCGTGGACCACCTTCGCCATCAACCTGTCGGGCTCGGCCGTCCTCGCGGTCCTCCCCGCGCTGGTCGCGGAGCGACGGCACCCGTTGCTGGCGCTGGCGCTCGGGCCGGGGCTGCTCGGTGGCTTCACCACCCTGAGCGCGTACGCCGAGCAGGGCCGCCGCCTGCTGTCCGACGGGTCCGGGCTGCTGGCAGCGGCGTACCTCGGCGGCACGCTGCTGGCCTGCGTCGCGGCGGTCCACGTGGGCGCGGCGATCGCCCAGCGCCGCAACGAGCCGGACGTGGTCACGTGACCGCGCTCCTGGTGGCGCTGGGGGCCGCGGTGGGCGCCCCGCTGCGGTTCCTCGCCGCCCACCACCTCGACGGGCGCCTTCCGCTCGGAACTCTGGCCGTCAACGCCGCCGGGTCGGCCCTCCTCGGCCTGTGCGCCGGCCTCGCCCTCGACGGCGACGCCCTGGCCCTGGTCGGCGTCGGGTTCTGCGGCGGGTTCACGACGTACTCCGCCTTCGCGGTACAGGTCGTCGAGCGCCGACGGCTGCTCGGCACGGCGTACGCCGTCGGCACCGTCGCGCTCTCGCTCGCGGCGGCCGCGCTCGGGTACGCCGTCGGTCAGGCGTAGCCGAGGTCGTGCAGCCGGGCGTCGTCGATGCCGAAGTGGTGGGCGACCTCGTGCACCACGGTGATGCGCACCTCGTCCTCGAGCTGCTCGAGGGTGTCGCAGAAGTCGAGCAGCGGCTCGCGGAAGATCAGGATCCGGTCGGGCAGCTGGGCCGCGAAGTTGGACTCACGCTCGGTGAGGGCGACGCCGTCGTAGAGGCCGAGCAGGTCGGGGTCGTCGGGCGGCGCCTCGTCCTCGACCAGGACGACGACGTTCTGGATCAGGGCGGCGATCTCGTCGGGCACCCCGTCGAGGGCGCGGTCGACGAGTGCCTCGAACTCGTCGCGACCCAGCTCCACGCGACCATCCAACCGGACGTCGCCAAGCGCTCGTCGCCTGGGCCGAAACGCACGAAACGCCCCAGGTCTGGGACCTGGAGCGTCTGGAGCGACCCCGACGGGACTCGAACCCGCGGCCTCCGCCGTGACAGGGCGGCGCGCTAACCAACTGCGCTACGGGGCCATGGTGCTCCCGCGGCTGATGTACCGCGTGAAGCGAGGAGACTCTAACGCACACCCGGAGACGTCTCCCAATCGAGGACCCGGGCTGTGACAACGCATCGCGGGCCTGGCTGGGGAAGTAAAAAGTTCCGGCGGTCAGACGCAAGTCCAAGATTCGACCATCGACCGCGAGAGTGGCGTACCGTCTCGTTCGTGGAGGCCATCAGTCCGGACGCGGACCCGCGGGCAGCCTTCGTCGACCTGCTCGCGCAGGCGACGCTCGCCGCTGGTCTGCCGCCCCTGGCTGCCCACCAACGGGTGCCCCAGGAGTGGGTGCAGTGGCTGGGCCGCTTCGACGAGGCCCTCGAGCGCGCCGAGCAGCTGGCGGCCGGGTTCGCGCCCGATCTCGCCGCCGTGCTCCAGCGACTGCGCGACGACCTGGACCGGGCCGTCACCTTCGAGCCCGGGTCGCCGTTGGTCGTGGAGACCGACGAGGTCGAGGCCGTGGCGGTGCTCTCGATGAGACTGGCCTCCTCGTTGCTCGACGAGCGGCTCCTCCCCCAGCACGCCGAAGCGGGCTAGTGGTCATGCCTCCCAGGAATGACCACGAGGTCATGCCTGCTCGCTCAGGAACGTCTCAGGACGTGCCGCGACACTGAGGTCTCTCACCTCTCGTCCTGCCCCCGGAGTCCTCATGTCCGACGCCACGCTGGCGCCTCGCACCCATGCCCTGCTGAGCCGCGTCGACGCCTGGGCCGACCACGGCACGGGGCGGAGACTTCTCCTGAAGGTCGGCGTGACGGTGGCTGGTCCCCTCGTCATGCTGGCCGGGGTCGCCATGCTCGTGCTGCCCGGCCCGGGCCTCGTCGTGATCGCCGCCGGCGTCGCCCTCCTCGCCGTGGAGTACCCCTGGGCCCGCCACGCCCTCGCCGTCGTCGGCCGCAAGGCGTCCCAGGTGCGAGAGGCCGTGCTCCCGAAGGGTGCGTCGCGCGGACGACGTGCGCTCGGCAGCCTGGCGGTGGCTGCCGTCGCTGTGGCGGGATTCGCGGCCACCTCGGCCGCGACGGCGCTGCTCGGCGCCTACACCGTGCTGTAGGTCGTGACAGAGCTGCACCCCCAACGGGATTCGAACCCGTGCTACCGCCGTGAAAGGGCGACGTCCTAGGCCGCTAGACGATGGGGGCCTGTGCGCTCGCCGAGCCTCGACGGCGCGGCATCATGATAGGGCTGCCCGGTCGCGGATGCCGATTTCGAGACAGTCCGGGGCTCGGATTTCAGCGGGCTCGCGCTGCCCGGTATGGTGTCCGCGCCCGGCCAGGTAGCTCAGTTGGTACGAGCGTCCGACTGAAAATCGGAAGGTCGGCGGTTCGACCCCGCCCCTGGCCACCAGCACGACCGCAGGTCATCGCGCCCCGCCCTGTGCACACCGGTTGACACCCGGTTACGGCGTTCACCCACACGAGGATGCTCGGAGCACGTCACGCCTCGTCAGGGAGGGCCGAGCCATGGGAGCCCTCCCCAGGCCCGAGCAAGCAGAGGGGGATCGATCACGAGCCGAGACCACCGCCCGTGCACCCGGATCAGAAATCTCGGATTGTTTATTGCTTAAGTCGCCTGACCTACTAGTATTAGGTCATGACCGGAATCACCTGGGATCGCACCCTCCTCGCCGTCGGCGGCGTCGTCGTCACTGTCCTGGTGTTCCTGGAGATGTGGGTCGAGGTCACCGCCGCGATCGCGGCGTACACGGTCGCGGCCATGCTCATCTCCGAGCACGTGCAGGATCAGGCGCGGCGTCGGGCCAGCACGTACAGCCGCTCGGTCTCCACCTCGGCGTCCTCGTAGGGACCGCGCAGATACCACTCGACGTCCACCAGCCCGGCCGCGCGCACGGCGGCCAGGACGTCGGCCGGGTCGTGCAGCACGAAGTCGACGTCGACGTCGTGCTCCCACCACTCCTCGACATGGCGCACCTCGGCGCCGGCGTGGAGGGCGAGCGCCAGCCAGCCGCCCGGCGCCAGCACCCGCGCCATCGAGGAGACCGCCGGGCCGAGCTCTGAGCCCGCCAGGTGCACCAGGGCGTACCACGCCGTCACGGCTGACCACCCCGGCGCCGACGGCGGCCGGAGCAGGCTGGTCAGGTCGCCGACGGCGAAGGTCAGGCCGGGGTGTCGCCGGCGAGCCTCCTCGACCATCCCGGGCGAGACGTCGACGCCGGTCACGGTCGCTCCGGCGGAGGCGAGGTACGCCGCCACCTGGCCCGGACCGGTGCCGACGTCGACCACCGGCCCCTGGCCGGCCAGGGCAGCGACCCGGTCCAGGATCCAGCGGTCGAGGGGCTTGGCGGTCAGCTCGGCGTCGAGCCAGTCGGCGTAGTCGGCGGCCACCGCGTCGTACGTCGTCACGACCTTGGCGTCGCGAGCGGTCCGGCCTGCCGCCAGGACGCTCTCGCGGTCGATGCCAGGTGCCTCCGTCGTCGGCGCGGCCTCCGCCGGGGCCGGTCCGAGCAGGTGCATCCAGCGGTTGTCGTGCTGGCCCGGCCGGCGCTCGAGCTCGCGGACCAGCGGCGTGGGCAGGGCCGCGAGGCGCTGGAGCACGGCCTCGACGGCTTCGCGGTCGGCGAAGGAGTGCAGCCGCTCGGTACGGGTCCGCAGCTCGCCGGGCGCCTGCGGCCCGCGGAGCAGCAGGACCGTCATCAGCGCCCGCTCGTCGGGCTGCAGGGAGAGGCGCTCGTCGAGGACCTGGTGGTACTTCAGCGTCCGCGGGCCACGATCGGCCCAGACGATCCGCAGCAGCCCGCGTTCCTTCAGGCCCTTCACGGCGGCCTGGAGCGTCGGCTCGTCGTAGTCCGAGACCGGGTCGCGGCTGTTGCTCTGGTTGCAGGCGGTGCGCAGCGAGTTGAGCGTGAGCGGGTACGACGCCGGGACGGTCCGCTGCTTCTCCAGCAGGCTGCCGAGCACCCGCTGGTCGACGGCGTCGAGCTCCAGCCCCTCGCCGAGCTCGCTCACGCCGGCTCCACCAGACGCTCGCGCAGGGCCTCGAGCTGGGCGTCGGTCATCCCGCCGGTGCGCAGGTAGGGCTCGACGCCGCCGTACTCCTCGTTGAGGTGCTCGAGGACGGTGCGCAGGTTCTCCGGCGGCGTGGCCTGGAAGGCGCGCGCCACCTCACGCTCCTCGTCGGACGGCAGGGAGTCGAGGTAGCGCTGGAAGTGGTCGGCGAACCGCTCCGCCGTGACCGCGTAGTCGGCCGCGATGTCCTCGGGCGCGACACCAGCGACGCTGAGCGCCAGCCCGACGACCAGGCCGGTGCGGTCCTTGCCGGCGGCGCAGTGCACGACGACGGCGCCCGGCGGCGCCTCCGCGATGGCCGCGAGCGCAGCCGCGAAGAGGTCAGGCCGCTGGTCGAGCATCTCGAGGTAGAGGTCGAGCATGGTGCCGGTCAGCTGCTTGGGATCGGCCGGGTCCTCGACGGGGAGGTTGACGTACGTCGCGTCGTCGTCGGCGAAGGGATGCGGGTCGGGTGACTCGCCGGGCCGTCTCAGGTCGAGCACGCGGCTCACCCCCGCCTCGCGTACGGCGTCCGCGCCCCCGTCGTCGAGCCGGGTGAGCGACTCGGTCCGGATCAGCGCCCCCGCGCGGATGCGACCGCCCTGGGCCGGGAGCCCGCCGAGGTCGCGAGCGTTGTTGAGTCCTGGCCAGTCGAGGTGGAGTGGTTCGTAGGGCACGCCCCTAGCCTACGAACCCGGCATCCCATACTTGGCCGGGTGATCGACGTCCCGACCCCCTCCGGACCCGCGCGGATCCATCCGGCGCCCGTCGACGGCGCGCGGGCCGTGCTGCTCCTGGGCCCCAGCGCGGGCGGCGGTGTCGACGACCGTGCGCTCCTGGCCGCGCGCGACGGCGCCGCAGCCGCCGGGGTGTCGACCGTCCTGGTCGAGCTGCCCTACCGGGTCGCGGGGTCGAGGCGGCCCTCGCCACCCGCCGAGGCCGACGCCGCCTGGCTGGCCGTCGTCGAGCACCTGCGCTCCCACGTGCCCGACCTGGTGCTGGTGAGCGGCGGCCGGTCGTACGGCGGTCGCGTCGCCTGTCGGACGGCCTCGGCGGCCGGAGCGGTCGGCGTGGTCTGCCTGGCCTTTCCCTTGGTACCGCCGTACGGGAGCAAACCGCCCAGCAGGCTGCCCGAGCTGGACTCCGTGTCGGTGCCCGCGCTGGTCGTGCAGGGCGACCGGGACCCCTACGGCCTGCCTCCCGAGGCGGGCGGCCGCGAGGTCGTCGTCCTGCGGGGCGACCACTCGCTGCGGACGGCCCTGCCCGAGGTGACCGCCAGTGTGCGCGACTGGCTCGACCGGCTGCTCGGCGGCAGCTGACTGGTGCGGTGCTGTGGTCGGTTAGGGAGGCGCTGGCCGCGTCCTAAGCGACCACAGCACCGCGCTAGTCGGTCACCCCGCGCCCGGCCTCAGGCGCTGGCGCGGCGGATCGACTGCGGCTGGATCATCACCCGCATCGGGGCCGAGCCCGTTCCGGCGTCGATCTGCTCGAGCAGGAGGCGGGTGGCGCGGTCGGCCATCTCGCTGATCGGCTGGCGGACCGTCGTGAGCGGCGGGGTGGTGCGCTCGGCCACGCCGAGGTCGTCGTACCCCACCACCGCGACGTCGTCGGGCACCCTGCGGCCGGCCGCGGCCAGCACCCGCAGAGCACCGGCGGCCATCAGGTCCGATGCCACCGCGAGGCCGTCGAGGTCGGGGTGCGCGCGGAGCAGCTCGCGCGCGGCGGCCTCCCCGCTGACCTCGGTGAAGTCGCCGAACGCGACGGCGTCGGTGGGCATCCCCGCGGCGGACATCGCGAGGCGGAAGCCCTCGAGGCGGTCGACACCGGCGGTCATGTCCTGCGGTCCGGCGATGGCAGCGATGCGACGGCAGCCGCGGTCGACCAGCATCTGGGTCGCCTCGCGGGCACCCGCGACGTTGTCGACGTCGACGTAGGTCACCCGGTCGGCACCCGCGAGTGGCCGCCCGACGAAGACCGACGGCAGACCGAGAGCGGTCAGGTGGTCGGCCAGCCCGTCGTCGCGGTGGTGCGACACGACGACGGCGCCGTCGACGTGGTGGTGGGAGAGGTAGCGCAGGGTGCGCGCCTTCTCGGCGCCCGGCTGGGCGAGCAGCAGCACGAGCTGGAGGTCACGCTGCGCCAGGGCCCGGTTGACGCCGCGCAGAGTGCCCGCGAAGAACGGGTCGCTGAAGACGCGGTCGTCGGGCTCGGGTACGACGACGGCGACCGAGTCCGTGCGCCGCGTCACCAGGCTGCGGGCCGCCTGGTTGGGCACGTAGCCCAGACTGCGCACCGCCTCGTCGACCGCGGCCTGCGCGGAGCTGCTCACCCGCTGCCCGCCGTTGATCGCCCGCGACGCGGTGGCCCGCGAGACCCCGGCGAGGCGCGCGACCTCGTCGAGGGTGGGCTGGTTCACGGTGGTCACGCTAGTGGGGCCCCGCGGGCGATCTCGGCGTAGCGCAGCCCGCTGGACTTCACCGTGCGCGCCTGGGTCTCGTAGTCGACGTGCACGAGGCCGAACCGCTTGTCGTAGCCGTAGGCCCACTCGAAGTTGTCGAGGAGCGACCACCAGAACACCCCGCGCACGTCGACCCCGTCGTCGATCGCGTCGCTGACCGCCGCGAGGTAGGCGTCCAGGAACGCCACCCGCTCCGGGTCGTGCACGGCGCCGTCGACCAGGTCGTCGGCGTACGCCGCGCCGGTCTCGGTGACGTAGATCGGCGGCACGGCGTAGTCGTCGCGCAGGCGCACCAGCAAGCGCGTCAGGCCCTCCGGCTGGACCTCCCACCCCATCTGCGTCTGCGGCAGTCCACGGCGCGGGAACGTCACGTGCTCGGCCGACGGGAACGCCGACGCGGCGCCGTTGGCCGGTCCGCCGTGGTGGTCGGTCGCCGCCCCCTCCGGCCGGCCGCTGACGGCGTCACCGTGGTAGTAGTTCACGCCCAGCACGTCGATCGGCGCCGAGATCAGCGCCAGGTCACCGTCGTGGACGACGTGCTGCCAGCCGAGGTGCTCGGTGTCGGCGAGCAGGTCGGCGGGATAGCGCCCGTGGAAGAGCGCGTCGAGGAACAACCGGTTGTGCAGGGCGTCGATCCGCCGCGCGGCGTCGACGTCGGCCGGGTCGTCGGACACCGCGTCGGCGACCGTGAAGTTGGGACTGATCCCCCACTGCTGGTCGCCGCGTCCGCGCAGGGCGTCGAGGACCAGCCCGTGCCCGAGCAGCAGGTGGTGGGCCGCCACGAGCCCGGCCGCACCCTCGCGTCGTCCCGGCGCGTGCACGCCGGCGGAGTAGCCGAGGAAGGCCGAGCACCACGGCTCGTTCAGGGTCGTCCACACCGGCACCCGGTCACCGAGCGCGTCGAACACGCTGACCGCGTAGTCGGCGAACCGGTAGGCGGTGTCGCGGTTGACCCACCCGCCTGCGTCCTCGAGCGCCTGGGGAAGGTCCCAGTGGTAGAGCGTCAGCCAGGGCGCGACGTCGTGGGCCAGCAGCTCGTCGACGAGGCGGTCGTAGAAGGCGACGCCGCGCGGCTCGACCGACCCACCGTCGGGGCGCACCCGCGGCCAGGCCACGGAGAAGCGGTACGACGTCAGGCCCAGCTCCTGCATGAGCGCGACGTCCTGGGGCATCCGGCGGTAGTGGTCGCACGCGACGTCGCCGGTGTCGGCGTTCTGGATCGCGCCGGGGACTCGCGAGAAGGTGTCCCAGATGGAGGCGCCGCGGCCGTCCTCGGAGACCGCCCCCTCGATCTGGTACGACGCCGTCGCAGCCCCCCAGAGGAAGCCGGGCGGGAACGCTCCCGACCCCGATGCCGCGCCGTCCGTGGCCGCAGCCGGTGCCGTCGAGCCGGTCACAGTGGTCATGCCTTCACGGCTCCTTGCATGATGCCGGCCACGAGCTGGCGCCCGGCGAGGACGAAGAGGATGAGCAGCGGGATCGTCGAGAGCGAGGCGCCGGCCAGCACGAGGCTGTAGTCGACGTAGTAGCCGCTCTGCAGCTGCTGGAGGGCGATCTGGACGGTCGGGTTGCTGGCCGGCAGCACGATGAGGGGCCAGAAGAAGTCGGTCCAGCTGTACATGAACGTGAAGAGCCACAAGATCGCGGCGGCCGGGCGGGCGGCAGGCACGGCGACGGTCCAGAAGGTGCGGAACATCGAGCACCCGTCGACCCGGGCGGCCTCGACGAGCTCGTCGGGCACGGCGTCGACGAGGAACTGGCGCATGAAGAAGACGCCGAAGGCCGTGCAGAGCCCCGGGATGATGACGGCGGCGAGGCTGCCGGTCCAGCCGAGCTCGGCCATCACGATGAAGAGCGGGATCACGCCGAGCTGGGTCGGCACCGCCATGGTGGCGACGACGAAGGCCATCAGCGGGGTCCGGCCGCGGAAGCGCAGCTTGGCGAACGCGTAGCCCGCCAGCGTGCAGAAGAACACCGTCGAGGTCGCCACGGTGCCCGCCACGATCAGGCTGTTGCCGAGAGCCTTCCAGAAGGGCACGGTGTCGAAGACCCGCTGCGCGTTGTCGAGGAAGTGCCCGCCGGGCATCAGCGGCGGCACCCGTTCGTTCAGCACCGACCGGTCGTGGGAGCCGACCAGGAAGGACCAGTACAGCGGCAGCGCCGAGCCCAGGCAGAAGGCCGCCAGAGCGGCGTACACGAACCAGGCGGGTCGGCGGTTCATCGGCCCGACCTCCCGAGCCGGCGGCCCCAGGCGAGGTTGACCAGGGCGATCGCGATGATCAGGAGGAAGAGCAGCCAGGCGACGGCGGCGGCCATGCCGAGGTCGCGGACCCGCCAGCCGAGCTCCCAGAGGTACATCGTGAGGGTCTGGTACTGCCGGTCGGAGCCGCCGAGGCCCTGGGTGTCGAAGAGTCGTGGCTCGGTGAAGATCTGCAGTCCGCCGATGGTCGAGGTGATGATCACGAAGATCACCGTCGGCCGGATCAGCGGGACGGTCAGCGAGGTGAAGCGGCGTACCGGCCCCGCGCCGTCGAGCGCGGCGGACTCGTAGACGTCGCGCGGCACCGCCTGCATCGCCGCCAGCAGGATCAGGGTGTTGTAGCCGGTCCAGCGCCAGTTGACCATCGACGCGATGGCCAGGTGCGAGGCCAGGGTGTTGACGTGCCAGGAGACCGCCGGCAGGCCGACGGCGGTGAGCGCCGCGTTGACCAGCCCGTAGCGGTCGCCGAAGACGTTGCCGAAGATCAGCGCGACGGCGGCCGGGGCGACGACGAACGGCAGGAGCACCGCCATCCGCCACATGGTGCGGGCCCGCAGGTTCGCGTCGAGCAGCGCCGCCACCACGAGCGCGATCAGGACCTGGGGGATGGACGACAGCAGGAAGATCGAGATGGTGTTGCGCAGGGCGTTCCAGAAGTAGCGGTCGTCCAGCACCCGCTGGAAGTTCTCCAGCCCGGCGTACTCGCCCTTGCCGCCGAGCAGGCTCCAGTCGTGGACCGAGACCCACGCCGTGTAGACGAGCGGAAAGAGCCCGATCAGCAGGAACAGCACGAAGAACGGCGAGATGAAGACGTACGGCGTGGCCTTGGCGTCCACCCGCCACAGCCGGCGCCGCCACCCCGACGGCGTGGACGGCGCTCGCCGGGACCGCCCGTCGTCGTGGGGTGGCGGCCCGGCCGCCGCCGGGGGCGCGTCGACCCGATGCGTGGGGTCGTCGGCGCTCCCGGCGGCAGGGCGGGAGGATGTCATGGACATGGAGCGTGCCCTATCGCTAGCAGCAGTGCTCGGTCGTCAGCCGAGGCGCTCGACGTCGGCGAGGAAGGCGTCCCACGCCTCGTCCGCCGACTGCTGTCCTTCGTCCACCCGCTGGATCGCCTGCTGGAAGGCGGTGTTGATGTCAGCGAACTTGGGGCCCTTGTGCGGGATGAACGGCACCGCCGCCGCGCGCTCCGACAGGATCTCGCCGGTCGGGGCGTCGTTGAAGAAGGCGTTGGTGGTGCCGAGCAGCACATCGTCCTGCAGCGCGTCGACCTGGCTCGGGAACGTGCCCTTGGCCTCGAAGGCCTTGATCTGCTGCTCCGGCGCGGTCAGCCACAGGGCCAGGGCCTTGGCCTCCTCGGGGTGCTCCGACTGCTCGGGCACGGTGAGGTAGGAGCCGCCCCAGTTGCCGCCGCCGCCGGGGAAGGCGTTGGCGATGTCCCAGCCCTCGACGCCCTCGGCGTTGCCCTCGATCACGCCGAGCATCCAGCCGGGGCAGGCCATGGTGGCGAAGCCGTCGTCCTGGAACGACGCCACCCAGTCCTCGCTCCACTGGGTGAGCTTGGTCGAGAGACCCTCGTCCACGAGGCCGGTGACGGTGTCGAAGACCGCCTTCACGTCCGGGTTGCTCGCGGCGATGACGGTGTTGTCGGCGTCCTCGAAGGAGTACTCCGTCTGGTTGATCATCGCCTGCGCGGTGGCGCCGGAGGCGTCGTACCACGCGACGTCCGGGGTCGCCTTCACGAACTGGCGGCCCGCCTCGAAGTAGTCGTCCCAGGTGCCGAAGAGCCCGGCGACCTCCTCGCGGTCGGTCGGCAGACCGGCCTTCTCGAACAGGTCGGCCCGGTAGCAGATGCCCTCCGGACCGATGTCGGTGCCGTAGCCGATGAGCTTGCCGTCGTCGGTCGTGGCCGCCTCGGTCTTCCAGTCCAGCCAGCGCCCGTCGATCTCGGGGTCGGTCAGATCGACGAACGCGTCGGACTCCTGCATCAGCGCCGCCAGCCAGTCGACCTCGATGGCCTCGACGTCGGAGAGGCCCGAGCCCGCCGCCAGCTTGGTGTAGAGGTTGTCCTGGTGCTCGTTGGCGGTGCCGGCCTTCTTCTGCTCGACCACCACCTCGTCCTGCATCGCGTTGTACTCCTCGATGAGCTCCTCGTAGCCGAACTCGTTGAAGGTCGCGACGGTGAGCTTGATCTTGCCGTCGGCGGTCTCGCCGCCGTCGCCGCCGTCGTCTCCGCAGGCGGCCAGTCCGAGACTGAGAACGAGACAGGCACCGCTGGCAACCGCGGTGCGAACCGCCCTGCGCCTGTCGAGGCGGGGACGGCGGGAGGTGTCGGGCATGGGTGGGTCCTCCGTGCTGGGTGTGAGAGCGCTTCCACTCTGTTGCGGGCGACTATGACCCCGGTCACAACGATCTGTCAAGCATTGAGCGTGGCCTGTCGCCATTCTGTGACTCAAGTGAATGGGAGCGCTCCCAACCACCCGTCCGGATATCAGCCGTTGAGGCGCGCGAACATCCGCTTCTGCCGCTTGTAGAGCCGCGGCAGCTCACCGGCGAGGCGGTCGTACGTCGCGCGGGCGGCCGGGTCGGGGGTGAAGACCCGGTCGACGGGCACGAGCGCGTGCAGCTCGTCGGGGCCCACGTCGCCCAGGGCCAGGCCGGCGTACAGCCCCGCGCCGCGCAGCCCACCCACCAGCGGCTGGTCGACGCGCTCCAGGGTGCGGTCGAGGACGTCGGCCACGATCTGGCACCAGAGATCCATCCGGGCCGCCCCGCCGAGGAGGCGCAGCGGGTCGAGCCGGGTCCTGGTGACGTGCTCGGCGCCCTCGAGCAGCCACCGCAGGTTGAAGGCCACACCCTCCAGCACCGCTCGCGTCAGGTCGGCGCGGGTGGTCCTCAGCGACACGTTGTGGAAGCCCGCGCGCGCGTGCTTGTCGTCGACCGGGCTGCGCTCGCCGGTCAGCCACGGCGTGCAGATCACGCCGCCCGCGCCGATCGGCGAGGTCGCCGCCAGAGCCTCGATCTCCTCGTACGACGCGCCCGGCAGCACGGTGCTCGCGAACCACTCGAGTGCTCGGCCGGCGTTGTCCTGGTTGTTGCCGAGCACGTAGCCCGGAGTGCTCCCCAGACCGGACCCGGCGCCGGGGCCGGGCAGCGAGGCCATCTGCCGCACCACGTCGGACTTCTTGACCGCCAACGGGCAGCTGATCCACGCGGTCGTCCCGAGCGTCACGTGCCCCTGCCCGGCGTGCACACAGCCGGAGGCGACGGCGGCGTTCTGCAGGTCGGGGGTCCCGGTGACGACCCGCGCCGCCGCGGGGATCCCCAGCTCGTCGGCGACGGCCGGCAGCACCGTACCGACCACCGAGCCACCCCGCACGAGGGGCGGCAGCCGGGCGGCGTCGACGCGCGCGGTGGCGACCAGCTTGTCGTCGTACGCCAGGCGGTCGAAGTGGCGGTTGTCGGTGAGCCAGGCGGCGGTCATCGACATGTGCGTCGCAGCCGCGACGCCCGTGAAGCGCATGGTGAGGTAGTCGACGGGCTCGAGGTACCACCGCGCGACGGCCGCCACCTCGGGGCGGTCGCGCGCGAGGTGCAGCATGTGGGCGACGGGGTCGCAGCCGTGCGGGCTGGGGATGCCGCCGGTCCGGCGCAGCCAGAGCGCGAGGGGACCCGGCGCGTAGCCCGAGACCGGTCCGCCGAAGATCGCCTTGGAGTACGCCGCGCCCCGGTCGTCGCTCCACATCAGGCACTCGGCGACCGGCCGGCCCTCGGCATCCACCGGCACCGTGCTGCCCCACTGGCCGGTGACGGCGACCGCGACGACGTCCGCTCCGACGACGCCGCCCTCGACCTGACCGCGCCGCGCGGCGGAGACGACCGCGCGCCACCACTCCTCGGCGTCCTGGGTCGCCACCGCCTCGAGGGCGTAGGCCCGCTCGTACCACCACCACACGACCTCGCCGCGGGTGGTGACGTAGCCGACCTTGGGTCCGCCGCTGCCCAGGTCGACGGTCAGGACCAGCCGGTCGCTCACGAGCCTGTGCTCATGCCGGCGCTCATCGGGGAGGCAGTGCCGTCTGGGTGTCGAGCATCGAGTCCATGACCTGCTCGATGAAGTCGGCGACGTCGTCGGTGAGGCCGCCCAGCCCACCGGGCACGCCGCCGTAGATCGCGCCGGACTCCGCGGCCACCCCGGCCGCCGACTGCTCCCGCGCGTAGGCGACGGCCGCGGCCAGGTCGGCCTCGAAGGCCTCGACGACGCCGGGTCTCGTCTGCGGCCGGGTGACGGCCATGTGGATCGCGTCGGGGTACTGCTGGCCGTTGAAGCGCCAGCCGTTCGGCCGCATGTGGTCGGCCACGTGGTAGATGTCGAGCTCGTCGCTGGTGAAGGAGAAGCAGAACGTCGGCGACCCCATGATCCGCAGGCCGCCGGTCTCGCTCACGACCCGCTTCATCGCTGCGGCGGTGCCGAAGATGTCGGCGGCGTAGCGCCGG
Organism: uncultured Actinomycetota bacterium; assembly: GCA_963723195.1. Lineage (GTDB taxonomy): Bacteria > Actinomycetota > Actinomycetes > Propionibacteriales > Nocardioidaceae > Nocardioides. The sequence goes on along the minus strand of CAVRPU010000012.1, from coordinate 549,992 downwards.
TAGCCGTCGCGTCCGAGGTGCACCATCGACGCCCACGTCGCGGCCAGCAGCCCCCCGGAGCGCGAGCCCTCGATCGACGGCGACATGTACTTGCCGCCGCTCCACGAGACCTGGTGGAAGTACTGACCGTTGCGCAGCGCCTTGTCGCGGAACAGCAGCACCGAGGTGCCCTTGAGGGCGTAGCCGTACTTGTGGGTGTCGGCCGAGATCGTCGTGACACCCGGGACGCGGAAGTCGAACGGCGGCACGTCGTAGCCGAGCTCCTCGCCGAACGGGAGGATGAAGCCGCCCAGGCAGCCGTCGACGTGCAGCCCCACGCCACGCTCCAGCGCCAGCGCGCCGAGGTCCGAGATCGGGTCGATGGTGCCGTAGGGGTAGTTGCCGGCGGAGCCGACGATCGCCATGGTGTTCTCGTCGATCGCCTCGGCCATCGCGTCGACGCTGACCAGGGTGGTGACGGGGTCGACGGGAACCACCCGCAGCTCGACCCCCAGCAGGTGGCAGGCCTTGTCGAACGCCACGTGCGCGGTCTCGGGCTTGACCAGGTTCGGGCTGCGGTTGCCGGCGGCGTACGCCTGCTCTCGGTAGGCGAGGACGGCGTGCAGGATGCTGCCCGACCCACCGGTCGTGACCAGGCCCGCGGACTCGGTCTCCGTCACGGCCCCGGCGTGCATCAGGTCGAGGGTCATCGCGACGATCTCGCCCTCGAAGCGCGTCGCCGACGGGCACAGGTCGCGCTGGAGGGCGTTGACGTGGGCGAACCGTCCGAACGCCTCGGTCAGGTAGGCGTAGTGCTCGTGGTCGCCGCAGTACATCGTCCCCGAGACCTTGCCGCCCTCCCAGGAGCGGTCCTCCTCCGTGGCCATCGCCTCGAGCTCGGCGAGCACCTCGGCGCGCGGGCGCCCCTGCTCGGGGAGGGTGCGGTGGACGGGGAACCGGTCGGCGTACGGGAAGTCGGCGCTCGCTGTCACGCGTGCAGTCTCTCTCATCGCCCGCCTGCGCCGACCGACCGCCGCCCCGGTCAGACTGGGCGGGTGCACGGGCTCGAGGGGCGGTTCGCGGAGGTCGCCCGGCAGCGACCGTTCGCCCTCGTCGCGCCGACCGCACCGACCGTCGCCGTCGACGCCACCGGGACGGTGGTGCCACAACCGGCGCCGTACGTCACGCTCACCGGCGAGCTCCTCGCTCCCACGGCGTCGGCCCGGCTGACCCTCGCGTCCTGCGGAGCCCGGCTCTCGGCGTCCTACGACGGCGAGACCGGACGCGTCGGGCTCGAGGTCGCCGACGCGGCGCGCACGACGACGCACCGCAGCCGTCGCTTCGGCCGCTGCCCGACCCCGCCACGGCAGCTGGCACTGACGCTCACCGGGCTCCACCTCACGGCGTTCGCGCACGACGGCCAGGCATGGACCGCGCGCGGTCGCGTCGACCTGCGCGACCGGCTCGACACCCACGCGGAGGACTTCGTCGCCGAGCTGCAGGCGGTGGCGGAGGGTACGGCGACCGCCGAGTGCGGCGGCTTCGGCCAGCTCGGCCTGCGCGACCTGCGGTTCGTGACGACCGCCGAGGGCGAGCCGGTGCGCGAGGGCGGCGCCTGGTTGCTGACGGCGACGAACGCCGGTCCCGGCTTCTTCGACGCCGGGCACACCGGCGTCTGGTCGCTCGACCCGGAGACGTGGGCGCTCACCCATCGCGCCGACCTGTTCTTCCGGCGCTCCGACCGGCCGGGCGTCTACGGCGACAACGCCACCCACCTGGTTCACGACGGCGACCACTGGCTCGTGGCCACCTCGACCTGGGGCGACCTCGACCTGACCACGCCCGAGCGGCGCCGCCGGGCGACGGTCGGCATCACGCTCGCGGAGTCGACTGCCGACCTGACCCGCGGGCGGCACGTGCTCGACACCCGGGCGCTGCGGCTGCCCACCGATGGCCTCGGCCCGGTGGGCTCCTGGGACCCACACCTCGTGCGCGACGGCCGGCGCTGGCTGGTCGGCTTCGTCAGCGCTCCGAAGCTGTTCCGCTTCCACCCCGCCGTCGCCGGCGGTCCGACCCTCGACGACCTGTCGCTGATCGGCGCGGCCCCGGGCCGCCGAGCCACCGAGGGCACCACGCTCCTGCGAACGGCGCAGGGCTGGCGGGTCGTCGCCAGCGACGGGCGCGACGGCCGCCGCGGGCAACGCAAGGCCTACCCCGTCTTCGACCTCGGCCTGAACCAGCTCGGCCAGCTGGACGCGCCGTACCTGACGAACCTGCCGTGGCCGGCGCTGGCGCGCGACCCGGACCGGCCCGGCCACTGGCTCATGGTCGCCTTCAACGGGCGCACTGCCGGCGGCGACGTGCTGGGCTACGGAACCCACGGCGACGTGGTGGTGCTCCGATCGTGATCGACCCGGCGCCGAACATCGCGCCCACCGCGGGCGTCTGACCCGTCGTGGACAGGGAGCTCGCCGTGTGGCTGGTGGTCGCCGCCGTCCTCGGCGTGCTCTCCGGCGTCGCCTTCGCCCTCGTCAGTCGGTGACGCGCAGCAGCGGCCGGACGACCTGCCGCGCCTGGTGGATGCGCGACTTGACCGTGCCGAGGGGAATGTCGAGCAGCTGGGCGATGTCGGCGTACTCGAGCTCCTGCACGTCGCGCAGCACCAACGCCTCGACCAGGTCGGGGTGGGTCGCGCCGATCACGTCGAGGGCGTCGAGCAGGTCGAGGCGGGAGCCGGCGATCACGCTCGTGGTCCGCGGGTCGGGATGGGTCGGCAGCTGGTCGGTGGAGCGCTCGGCGGAGCGCCGCTTGAGCGTGCGGTACGTCGAGCGGGCGCTGTTGGACGTCACCGCGTGCAGCCAGGTGGTGAACTTCGACCGGCCGGCGAACCCGCCGATCTTCGTGGCGACCAGCATCAGCGCGTCCTGCGAGGCCTCCTCGGCGTCCTCGGGATAGAGGAGCATCCGGCCACAGATGCGCTGGACCCGCGGTTGGATGGCGGCGAGCAGCTCCTCCAAGGCCTCACGGTCGCCTGCGGCGGCCCGTTGCGCGAGCGACTCCAGGTCGGGCTGGTCGCCTGCTCCCGAAACAGCCCCCGAAGGACTCAGGTCTGCCACGACACCTCCCCCGGTCCGACCCCCGGCTGCCGGTGGGTCCTGCGGCACAATACCGAGCGTGTCCCTTCCGGAGCGTCTCGGCCGCCTTCGGCGGATCGACCGTCTCGGAGTGGGCGGCTTCGCCACGGTCTGGCTCTACCACGACGACGACCTGCGCTCCGACGTCGCCGTGAAGGCTCTCGCGGACAACTGGGCCCAGCGGCTCGACATCCGCGAACGGTTCCTGGAGGAGGCGCGCATCCTGCGGGCCGCCGACTCCGACCACGTCGTGCGCGTCTACGACATCGGCGAGGCCGACGGGACGCCGTACTTCGTGATGACGTACGCCGACAAGGGCTCGCTCGCGACGCTGGTGGCCGACGGCGAGCCGGTCGACCCCGCGCTCGTCGTCGACCTCATCTGCCAGGCCTGCGACGGAGTCGCCGTGCTGCACGCCCAGGGCGTCATCCATCGCGACATCAAGCCACCGAACCTGCTGCTGCGCAGCCACGGCGACGACGAGACCCGGCTCCTGGTCGCCGACCTCGGCGTCGCGAAGGCCGTGCTCCACGCCAGCGGCCTCACCCAGGTGGTCGGCACGCCGGCCTACATGGCTCCGGAGCAGGCCGGTGGTGAAGGCGTCGACACCCGCGCCGACATCCACGCCCTCGCGGCCGTGGCCTATCAGCTGCTCACCGGTCGCCCGGTGCGCGACGGCAGCTTCGCCGCCCTGTCCGAGGCGACCCTGCCGCCGGCGCCGTCGACGGTGGCGGACGTGCCGCAGGAGCTGGACGACGTGGTCCTGCGCGGGCTGGAGCCGGACCCGCGCGACCGCTACGCCGACGTCGGCGACTTCTCGGCGGCGCTGCGTCGGTCCCTGGGCGACGTCCGGTCCGAGCTGGCAGCCGACGAGCCGCGCGGCGAGCCCGGCGGGTCGCCCGGGTCCGGCCGCAGCCGGTCCGCCACCATGTCGCGAGGCATGGTGGCGATGCTGTTCCTGCTCGTGCTGGCGGTCAGCTTCGCGACGTCGTACGCCGTCGTGACGCTGGTTCTGTGAGCGCCCGTTCGACGCGTTACCGTGAGCCCTGTCATGCCGCCACACCCCCGGTGGCCGACCGACCCACGTCACCCACCTGCGTGACGCCGACCAGAAGGACCGCCCGTGAGAAGCCGTACCGCCGCCCCTGCCGCGCCAGCGTTCGACCCCTTCGAGGAGGGACCCGAGCACGAGCAGGTCGTCTTCTGCAACGACCCGGCCACGGGGCTCCGCGCCATCATCGCGATCCACTCCACAACCCTGGGTCCCGCGCTCGGCGGCACCCGCTTCTACCCGTTCGCCTCCACCCAGGACGCGCTGACCGACGTCCTCAACCTCTCGCGCGGCATGACCTACAAGGCGGCACTCGCCGGCCTCGACCTCGGCGGCGGCAAGGCCGTGATCATCGGCGACCCGACCAAGGACAAGAACGAGGCGCTGCTGCGCGCCTACGGCCGCTTCGTCCAGTCGCTGGGCGGGCGCTACTACACCGCCTGTGACGTGGGCACCTACTCCCCCGACATGGACGTCGTCGCGCGCGAGTGCGCGTTCGTCACCGGCCGGAGCGTCGCGCACGGCGGGGCCGGCGACTCGTCGGTGCTGACGGCGTACGGCGTCTTCCAGGGCATGCGCGCCGCGGCCGAGGCGGTCTGGGGCGAGCCGACGCTGGCCGGCCGGACCGTCGGCGTCGCGGGAGTCGGCAAGGTCGGCCACCACCTCGTCCGGCTGCTCGTCGAGGACGGCGCCTCGATCATCGCGACCGACGTCTCCCCCGCCGCCATCGCGCGGGCGACCGCTGAGCACCCGGCCTCCGTGCGGGTGGTGGGCTCGGCCGAACAGCTGGTGGCCGCCGACATCGACGTCTACGCGCCCTGCGCCCTGGGCGGCGCCCTGACCGACGAGGTCGTCGATGTGCTGAAGGCCAAGATCGTGTGCGGCGCGGCCAACAACCAGCTCGCTCACTCCGGCGTCGAGAAGGCGCTGGAGGACCGCGGCATCCTCTACGCCCCCGACTACTGCGTGAACTCCGGCGGCGTCATCCAGGTCGCCGACGAGCTGCACGGCTTCAACTTCGACCGCGCCAAGCAGCGGGCGGCCGGCATCTTCGACACCACCCGCGAGGTGTTCCGGCTCGCCGCCGCCGACGGCGTCGCCCCCGCCATCGCCGCCGACCGGCTCGCCGAGCGCCGGATGCGCGAGGTCGGCCGCCTCCGCGGCGTCTGGCTGCCTGGCGAGTAGGGGGTCAAAGTCCCCGGCGGGCCGGGGAGTTCTGCGCTTCCAGGGTGTTGTGATGGCCGAGAAGCGTGAAAGTCCCCGGCGGGCCGGGGACTTTCACGCCGGCGTGCGACCGGCACCAGGGCGCGCGTCAGCTCTCCGAGACCTCCAAGACCGGGCAGGTCAGGTGTGACCGAGAAGTGCGGTCAGTCTCGACGACTGTCGGCGTACGCCGACCACTCGTCGTCATCGTCATCGGGCGCCGGGGCGTCCGGTGGCGTGTCGTTGCCTTCATCGCCATGCAGCTCGCGTGCCAGCGCCCCGAAGTCTGTCTCGTGAGTGCGGTACTTCAGGTCGCGTGCGACCTTCGTCTGCTTAGCCTTCGCTCGGCCGCGCCCCATAGGGTCCGACCCCCTCGCACTTGGCCGGGGCACGGCTCGCTGATGGCATCGGCCGCGGAGCCCGGTCTGATCGGTCACATATCGTGGGGACAACGCTACCTGCTGGGTGGGTGTTCCCGCACACTCCCCTCCGGAACGCGACGAAACTCACCAACCGGGGTGCTGGCCGACCAGCCGGACCCGCCCGCCGTCGCCCTCGGACGCGGCGGTGACCTCGCCGCAGGCCCACGCCTCGACGCCGTACTCGGCGAGCGTGGCGACCACCCGGTCGGCTGCCTCGGGAGCCACCAGGGCGACCATGCCGACCCCGCAGTTCAGCGTCTGCTCGAGGTCGGGCTGGGGCACCTCGCCCACCCGCCGGACCACGTCGAAGACCGGCTGCGGCGTCCAGCTCGCGCGGGCGATGGTGGCGGTGAGCTCGATCGGGAGCACCCGCTCGAGGTTGCTCGCCAGGCCCCCGCCGGTCACGTGCGCCATCGCGTGCACGGCGCCGGTGCCGGTGAGCGCCAGGCAGGCCTTCGCGTAGATCCGCGTCGGCTCGAGCAGCTCCTCGCCGAGGGTGCGCCCCAGCTCGTCGACGTGCCGGTCCAGCGTCCAGCCCGCCTCCTGGAGGAGGATCTGCCGGACCAGCGAGTAGCCGTTGGAGTGCAGGCCCGACGATCGCATCGCCACGACCAGGTCGCCCGGACGGACCCGGCCGGGGCCGAGCAGCTTGGCGCCCTCCACGACGCCGGTGGTCGAGCCGGCGACGTCGTACTCGTCGGGGCCGAGCAACCCGGGGTGCTCGGCGGTCTCGCCGCCGATCAGCGCGCAGCCGGCCTCGACGCACGCCTCGGCGATGCCGCGCACGATCGACGCGATGCGCTCGGGGACGACCCTGCCGGTGGCGATGTAGTCGGTGAGGAACAGCGGCTCCGCACCGCAGACCACCAGGTCGTCGACCAGCATCCCGACGAGGTCGAAGCCGATCGTGTCGTGCTTGTCGAGAGCCTGCGCGATGGCGACCTTGGTGCCGACCCCGTCGGCCGACGTGGCGAGCAACGGCTGCTGGTAGCTCTTGAGCGCGCTGGCGTCGAAGAGCCCGGCGAAGCCACCGATCCCGCCGATCATCTCCGGGCGACGAGCCTTGTCGATCCACACCTTCATCAGCTGGACGGCCCGCTCGCCGGCCTCGATGGAGACGCCTGCGCTTTCGTAGGCGTTGGACATCAGGCTCCTAGGGGTTGTTGAGGACGGGGAGGGCCTTGCCGTACGACGGCGACTGCAGCGACGCCTCGAGCAGGTGCTTGCCGAGCAGGCTCTCGTCGGGGAGCTCGATGGGGTACTGCCCGGTGAAGCACGCCTGGCAGAGCCGGTCGGCGGGCTGCCCGGTCGCCTCCACCATCCCCTCGAGCGAGATGTAGCCGAGGCTGTCGGCCCCCACGCTCGAGGCGACCTCGTCGACGTCGAGCCCGTTGGCGATCAGCTCGGCGCGGGTCGCGAAGTCGATGCCGTAGAAGCACGGCCACTTCACCGGCGGGCTGGAGATGCGCACGTGCACCTCGAGGGCACCCGCCTCGCGCAGCATCCGGATCTGGGCACGCTGGGTGTTGCCGCGCACGATCGAGTCGTCGACCACAACGATCTTCTTCCCGCGGATCATGTGCTCGAGCGCGTTGAGCTTGAGCCGGATGCCGAGCTGGCGCAGGGTCTGGCTGGGCTGGATGAAGGTCCGGCCGACGTAGGCGTTCTTGACGAAGCCCTGGCCGAACGGGATCCCGCTCTCCTCGGCGTAGCCCGCAGCGGCCGGCGTGCCCGACTCCGGCACCGGCATCACCAGGTCGGCCTCGACGGGGAACTCCCGGGCCAGCCGGCGGCCCATCTCGACCCGCGCCTCGTGGACACTGCGGCCGCTGATCGTGGCGTCGGGGCGGGCGAGGTAGACGTACTCGAACACGCAGCCCTTCGGCTCCGGGGGACCGAACATGTGGGAGCGCAGGCCGTTCTCGTCGATGACCAGCAGCTCACCGGGCTCGACCTCGCGGACGACGCTCGCGCCGATCGTGGCGAGCGCCGCGCTCTCGCTGGCCACCACCCAGCCGCGATCGAGCCGCCCGAGGACAAGGGGCCGGATGCCCTGGGGGTCGCGAGCGGCGTACAGCGCGTCCTCGTTGATCCACACCAGGGAGAACGCGCCCTTCAGCGTGGGGAGCACGTCGAGTGCCCGCTGCTCGAGCGAGGTGTCGGGGTGGTGGGCGAGCAGCGCCGTGAGGAGGCCGCTGTCGTTGGTCGAGCTCGCCTCGAGCTCGCGAGCGTGCAGGTCGAGCTCGCCCGGGTCGCTGGGCAGCGCCGCGACAGCCTCGAGCAGCTCGTGGGTGTTGATCAGGTTGCCGTTGTGCCCGAGCGCGATCGACCCGTCGGCCGTGGGCCGGAACGTCGGCTGGGCGTTGTGCCAGGTCGACGCGCCGGTCGTCGAGTAGCGGCAGTGGCCCACCGCGACATGACCCTTGAGAGCGTCGAGCGTCGACTCGTCGAAGGCTTGGGAGACCAGGCCCATGTCCTTGTAGACGAGGATCTGCCGACCGTTGCTGACCGCGATGCCGGCCGACTCCTGACCGCGGTGCTGCAGGGCGTAGAGCCCGAAGTAGGTGAGCTTCGCGATGTCCTCACCTGGGGCCCATACGCCGAAGACGCCGCACACGTGGGGGAGTCTACGGGCGCGGTCGTCGTACGCCGATTCGACGGGCCGGAGCGCCGACTCGGCGAGCGGTCCTGTCGCTTGGTCGCGGTTGCTTCGGCCTACCAGTGCGGGTTTCCCCGCCCGGGCGGGGAAACGTGCGGCCCTCAGCCGCCGAGCTTGGCGAGCAGCAGGGCCTCGGCGTGGACGACCCGCTCGAACTCCGCGAGGTGCAGGCCCTCGTTGGCGCCGTGGGCGCGGGTGTCGGGGTCCTCGACCCCGGTGACCAGCACGCTCGCCTTCGGGAACGCCTCGAGGAACTCCGCGATGAACGGGATCGACCCGCCGACGCCCATGTCGATCGGCGCGGTGCCGTCCCAGGCCTCGGTGAAGGCCGCGCGCGCGGCGTCGTACGCCGGACCGGTGGCGTCGATCTGGGTGGCCTCGCCGGTGTCCACGACGCTCACGGACAGGTCGGCGCCCCACGGCACGTGCTGCTCCAGGTGGGCCCGCAGGCACCGGAGCGCGCTCTCGGTGGTGTCGCCCGGCGCGAGGCGTAGGGAGATCCGGGCGCGGGCGCTCGGGACGAGCGTGTTGGAGGACCCGTCGACCTTGGGGGCGTCGAGGCCGATGATCGAGAGCGACGGCTTGGTCCACAGCCGCTCGACGGCCGAGCCCGCACCGATCCACTGCACGCCGGGCGTCGCGCCGGACTCGGCACGCAGCCGGTCCTCGGGATAGTCGACGTCGGCGGCCGGCCCACTGTGCAGCCCGGCGACCGCGACGTTGCCCTGGTCGTCGTGGAGGCTGGCGATGAGCCGGCTGAGCGTGATCAGCGCGTCGGGCACGAGCCCGCCCCACATGCCCGAGTGGACGGCGTGGGTGAGGGTGCGGACCTCGACGTTGACCCGCACGAGGCCGCGCAGCGAGGTGGTGAGGGCCGGGACGCCGATGTCCCAGTTGCCGGAGTCGGCGATGACGATGACGTCGGCCTCGAGGCGCGCCTTGTGCGCCGCCAGGAACGGCACGAGCGAGTCGGACCCGACCTCCTCCTCGCCCTCGACGAACACGGTCAGATGGACGGGCAGGTCGTCGCCGAACACGCGGGCGGCGCCGAGGTGGGCGACGATGCCGGCCTTGTCGTCGGCGGCGCCGCGGCCGTAGAGCCGCCCGCCTCGCTCGGTCGGCTCGAAGGGCGGCGAGTCCCAGTCGGCGTGGTCGTTCTCGGGCTGCACGTCGTGGTGGGCGTAGAGCAGCACGGTCGGCGCATCGGCATTCGGGCTGCGCTTGTGGGCCACCACGGCCGGGGCGCCGCCGGCCTCCGAGAGGATCTCGGCCTCGAAGCCCTCTGCGGCGAAGAGGTCGCGCACGGCCTCGGCGCTGCGCTGCACCTCGCCCGCCCGCTCCGGGTCGGCGCTGACGGACTCGATGCGCACCAGGTCCTCGAGGTCTCGGCGTACGCCGGGGAGGACCGCCTGGACGCGGTCACGGAGGTCACCAGTCATGGGAGCCACCCTAGGACCGGCGACCACGGCGCAGCTGGTCGGACGAGATTGGAGTTCCCCGACGACCGGTGCGACGATGCGGCGCATGACGAGCAGCACCGGCCAGAGCGGCACCCACCAGAGCGGCCTCGGAGCTCCCGAGTCGGGCTCCGACACCGAGACCCACATCGGGCTCACCGAGACGTACGCCGCGCACAACTACCACCCGCTGCGGGTGGTGCTGGCGACCGGCGAGGGCGCGTGGGTGACCGACGTCGAGGGGCGCCGCTACCTCGACTGCCTCGCCGGCTACTCCGCGTTGAACTTCGGCCACTCCCACCCGCAGCTGCTGGCCCGGGCGCACGCCCAGCTGGACCGCCTGACGTTGACGTCGCGGGCGTTCTACAACGACCAGCTCGGCCCGTTCGCGAAGGCGCTGTCGGAGCTCACCAACAAGGACATGATCCTGCCGATGAACTCCGGCGCCGAGGCCGTCGAGACCGCGATCAAGGTCTCGCGCCGCTGGGGCTACTCCGTCAAGGGCGTCCCCGAGAATCGCGCCCACATCGTCGTGATGGAGGGCAACTTCCACGGTCGCACCACCACGATCGTGTCGTTCTCCAACGACCCCGACGCGACGCAGGGCTACGCGCCCTACACCCCGGGCTTCACGATGGTGAAGTACGGCGACCTCGATGCCCTCGAGTCGGCCGTCACCGACGACACCGTGGCCGTGCTGCTCGAGCCGATCCAGGGCGAGGGCGGCGTCGTGATCCCGCCCGAGGGCTTCCTGCGGCACGTCCGCGAGCTGTGCTCCTCGCGCGAGGTGCTGATGGTGGCCGACGAGATCCAGTCGGGTCTGGCCCGCACCGGCAAGACCTTCGCGTGCGACCACGAAGGCGTTGTGCCCGACATCTACATCCTCGGCAAGGCGCTGGGCGGCGGGCTCTACCCCGTCTCCGCGATCGCGGCCGACACTCGGGTGCTCGGCGTGATCACGCCGGGCTCGCACGGGTCGACCTTCGGCGGCAACCCGCTCGCCGCGGCCATCGGCCACGAGGTGGTCACGATGCTGCAGACCGGTGAGTTCCAGGAGCGGGCGACGACGCTCGGGGCCCGCCTCACCGCCGGCCTGGAGTCGCTGGTCGGCCACGGCTTCGACGCCGTCCGCTCGCGCGGCCTGTGGGCCGGCATCGACATCGACCCGTCGTTCGGCACCGGCCGTCAGGTCACCGAGGCGCTGCTGGCCGATGGCGTGCTCGCCAAGGAGGCCCACGGCCAGACCGTCCGCCTCGCGCCTCCGCTCGTCGCCTCCGAGGACGACATCGACCTGCTCGTCAACGCCTTCCGGACGATCTGCGCCGGCTGACAACGGGGTAGTTCGCCGCAAGTTGCACCGATGGAGCCACCAAACCGGTGCAACTTGCGGCGAACTATCCCAACGGGAGGAAGGGCGAGAGGTCGGCGCGCTCGCCGGAGGCGCGGACCCGGCCGGACTGCTCGGCGTCGGCCCAGGTGAGCTCACCGGTCGCCAGGGCGATCCAGGTGTCGGCGTCGAGCTCGACGACGGCCGGCGGGGTGCCACGGGTATGGCGCACTCCCGGGATCACCTGGACGGCGGCGTACGGCGGCACGCGCACCTCGACCGAGGCGCCCGGCGCTCGCTCGGCCAGGGCGGCGAGGAAGTGCTTGGTCAGCAGCTTCAGGTCGGCCTGCGACCGGTCGCCGTCGAGGGCGGCCGCGACGGCGGCGGGGTCGGCCTGCCGCAGCCTGGCCGGCATCAGCCGAGCCCGTCGAGGCTCAGGTCGTGGAGGCTCAGGTCGTCGAGGATGGCGACGATCCGGGCCCACGCGGGTGAGGCGGTGTCGATGACGACGAAGTGGTCGCCCTCCACCTCGACCAGCTCGGCCCGCCCGCCGGCGGCGGACGTCGCGCTCACGTAGTCGGCCGACTGCGACAGGGGCACCACGGTGTCATCGCGTCCGTGCACGCACCAGACCGGTACGTCGAGCGGGAGCTGCCGGCTCGGGTCGGCCGCGGCGTACGCCGCCTCGGCCGAGGGTCCCGGCGGCGCGCCCACGAACGCTTCGACCGCGCCGCTGCCGAGCCCGGCGTCGTACGCCGCCTCGAGGTCGAGCACGCCGGCCTGGCTGATCACCGCGTGCACGTCGACGCCGCCCTGCCAGGGCTCGAACCGCTGCCGGGCCGCGGCCCAGGTCGCGAGGTGCCCGCCGGCGGAGTGGCCGAGGGTGACCACGTTGGAGAGGTCGAGCCCCTCGACGGTCCGCAGGGTGTCGATGGCGGCGGCGACGTCGTCGAGGGTCTCGGGGACGCCGCCCCCGTTCCCGACCCGGCGGTACTCGATGTTGAGGGTGGTCCACCCGCGACGAGCGAGGTCGGCGGCGAGCGGGCGGCCGAGGTCCGCGTCGTACTGCGCCTTCCAGAAGCCGCCGTGGATCACCACCACGACGCCACGCGAGTCACCGCCGGGCCGGGTGAGCTCGACGTACTGAGACTCCTCGTCGCCGTAGGTGAGCCTGCTCGCCGCCACCGCCACCTCCGGATCGTCCTCGTCACCGCAACCGGCCGTGAGCATCGCACCTGTCGCGACGCCGGCGCCGATCAGGGTCCGTCGGGTCAGCACGCCCCCATCATGGCGGCCGGCCACTACAGTGCCGCCATGTCAGGGGGCACCGGCTTCGAGCGGCTCGACGCGGCGCCGGTGCAGGAGATGGTCGTGCAGCTGGAGAAGCGCATCGCGACGCGGTTCCCCGAGCGGGGCCTGCGCAAGGTGGCCGTCGACCTGGTGCAGATGGCCGACGAGGTCGCGGACAGCGCGCTCGAGACCCAGCGCCGGCTGCGCCTCGTGCAGGCGATCGCGCGGGGAGCGATCGTGGTCATCGTGGTGGCGACGATCGTCGTCCTCCTGGTCGCGCTGAAGGACGCCGTCCAGCACGACGAGCTGGCGTCGTTCGAGTGGGTGCCGCTGATCGAGAGCGTCATCAACGACCTGGTCTTCGCGGCCATCGCGGTCTTCTTCCTCTACGCGCTGCCCGGCCGGATGGCGCGTGAGCGGCTGCTCGCCCAGCTGCACCGGCTGCGCTCGCTGGCCCACATCGTCGACATGCACCAGCTCACCAAGGATCCCGAGCGGCTGCGTCCGGGGTTCCGGTCGACCCACGACTCGGTCGACCCGCACCTGGACCGCAACGACCTGGAGCGCTACCTCGACTACTGCTCCGAGCTGCTCAGCCTCATCGGCAAGGTGGCCGCCCTCTGCGCCGAGGAGTCCCAGGACGCCGTCGTCCTCGACACGGTGTCGACGATCGAGACCCTGACCACCTCGATGTCGCGCAAGATCTGGCAGAAGATCTCACTGCTCCCCGACTGACCCTCGCCCCACCGACCAAACGGACAAAGGCCCCCGGAGGATCCATGGACGACGCCCAGGTGGCGGGCTCGCTCGGCCCCCGCGCGGCCGCGGCGCTGGTGTTCTTCTCGTCGGCCGCCGTGCTCGTGGTGGAGCTGACCGCACTGCGGCTGCTGGCGCCGTACGTCGGCCTCACCCTCCAGACCAACACCCTGGTCATCGGCATGGCCCTGGCCGCGATCGCGGCGGGCTCGTGGGCCGGCGGCAAGGCTGCCGATGCCGTGGACCCACGTCGCCTGCTCGCCCCGCTGCTGGCGGTGTCCGGGGTGGCGGTCGCCTTCACCCCGGCCATCATCCGCTCGGTCGCGGAGTTCACCCACGGGCTGGTCTTCCTGGCGGCTGCGCTGACCATCCTGGTGCCCGGCGCGCTGCTCTCGGCGATCACGCCGATCGCGACCAAGCTCCGGCTGACGACGCTCGACCAGACCGGCACCGTGGTGGGCGGGCTGTCGGGAATCGGCACGGTCGGCGCCATCGTGGGCACCGTCATCACCGGCTTCGTCCTGGTGTCGCGGGTGCCGGTGAGCGCGATCCTGGTCGGGCTCGGGATGGCGCTGGTGCTGGGGGCGCTGCTCGTGGCCTGGCGTGCGCGCAGCTGGCGGCAGACGGTGCCGGCGGCCCTGGCCGTCGTCGCGGGTGGGCTCGCCGCCGTGCTCGCCCCTGGCGGCTGCGACGCCGAGACGACGTACCACTGCGCGGTCGTGGAGGTCAGCGCCCTCGGGACCGGCAGCGGCCGCACCCTCGTGCTCGACGGACTGCGGCACTCCTACGTCGACCTCGAGGACCCCACCCATCTCGAGTTCGTCTACATCCGCGCGATCGCGGCGACGACGGACGCGGCGTTCCCGGGCGACGAGCCGCTGGAGGCCTACCACCTCGGCGGCGGCGGGCTCACGTTCCCGCGCTACCTCGCGGTGACCCGACCGGGCAGCCGGAGCCTGGTGTCGGAGATCGACGGCGGCGTCGTGCGGATCGACCGGGAGCGCCTCGGGTTGCGCACCGACGCCGACCTCGCGGTTCGCGTGGAGGACGGCCGGTCGGGTCTCGCTCGTCTCGCGACGGACAGTCGAGACCTCGTCGTCGGCGACGCGTTCGGCGGCGTCAGCGTGCCCTGGCACCTCACGACCGAGGAGGCGATGGCCGAAGTCCACCGGGTGCTGCGTCCCGACGGCGTGTACGTCGCCAACCTGATCGACTACGGCGACCTCGACTTCGCCCGGGCCGAGGCCGCCACGCTGGAGGAGGTCTTCGACCACGTCCTGGTGGCGGGCCAGCCACATGACGTCCTGGCCGGCGACGTACCCCCGGACGGCGGCAACCTGCTGGTCGTCGCGTCGGACCGCGCCCTCGACGTGGAGGCCCTGCGCAGCGCCCTGCAGGCGGGCAACACCGGCTGGACCGCCGTCGACGGCGCCGCGCGCGACGCGTGGATCGGCGACGCCCAGGTGCTCACCGACGACTACGCGCCCGTCGACCAGCTCCTCGACCCCTACGCGTCCGCGCTTCGGGGGTGAGGCGGGCGGCTGAGGGCCGGGTCAGCCGGCCGCCGCCGTGAAGCGGACGGCAGCCGAGCGCACCTGGTCGGCCAGCTCGGGCGGGGAGAGCACGGTGACGTCGGCGTCGAGCGTGGCCATCATCATCAGTGGCCAGCCGAGCCAGTCGGTGCTCATCCTCAGGTACGACGCCCCGGCGTCGTCCGGGTCGGCCGACACCGTCGACCAGCGACCGAACGCGTCCTCCACGACAGCGACCGGAGCGGCGAAGCGGACGGCGACGTCGTAGGCCTGGGGCATCGCCTTGATGCCGGCCTGCACGAAGGCCAGCGCGTCGTCGGCGGGCAGGTCGCGCGCGCGGTAGCGGGTGCCGGTGAGCTCGGGCTCGTCCATCCGGTCGACGCGGAAGGAGCGCCAGTCCTGCCGGTCGCGGTCGTAGGCCACGAGGTACCAGCGGCGTCCCAGCGAGACGAGCCGGTGCGGCTCGACGTGGCGCTGCGTCGCGTCGCCCTCGCGCGCGGTGTAGCCGAAGCGCAGCGTCTCGTCGTCGCGGCAGCCCTGCGCGATCGTGGTCAGCGTCATGGCGTCGACGCTCGGTCCGTACGACGGCGCGGCGACCGTGGCCGACTGGAGGGCGTCCATCCGGCGCCGCAGCCTCGGCGGCATCAGGCCGACCACCTTGGTCAGAGCCTGGAGCGAGTCCTCGGCGCCCTCGACCGCGGACGCCGCCGCGGTGCGCAGCCCGACGGCGATCGCGACTGCCTCCTCGTCCTCGAGCAGCAATGGCGGCAGCGTCGTCCCTGCCCGCAGCTGGTAGCCGCCGGCAACGCCGCGCACCGCGTCGACGTCGTAGCCCAGGTCGCGCAGCCTGTCGATGTCGCGGCGCAGCGTCCGGGAGCTGACGTCGAGGCGGTCGGCGAGCTCGCCGCCGGGCCAGTACCGATGGGTCTGCAGCAGGGAGAGCAGCCGCAGCATCCGCGAGGAGGTGTTCGCCATGTTTCCGAGCCTAGATCTCAAAGCGGACAGAAAGTGACCGCAAGCACCGAGAGAGTTCTGTCATGACCCACTCCACACCAGGAAAGCCAGGACCGGCGATCGTCACGCGCGGGCTCACGCGTCACTTCACGGTCAAGAAGAACACCGTCGAGGCCGTCCGCGGGCTCGACCTCGAGGTCGGCGCGGGAGAGCTCGTCGCGTTCCTCGGGCCGAACGGCGCGGGCAAGTCGACGACGCTGCGGATGCTGACGACGCTGATCACGCCGACCGCGGGCACCGCCGCCGTCAACGGCCACGACGTCGTGAGTGACCAGCGCGCGGTGCGGCGCAGCATCGGCTACGTCGGCCAGGGCAACGGCGCCGGCCACCAGCAGCGGGGCCGCGACGAGCTGGTCAGCCAGGGACGGGCCTACGGGCTCTCGAAGGCCGACGCGGTCGCGCGCGCCGACCTGCTCGTCCGCGAGCTCGACCTGACCGAGGTCGCCGACCGCGTCGTCTCGACGCTCTCGGGCGGCCAGCGGCGCCGGCTCGACATCGCCCTCGGGATGGTCCACGAGCCGGGCGTGCTCTTCCTCGACGAGCCCTCGACCGGTCTGGACCCGCAGAACCGCGCCAACCTCCAGGAGCAGATCCGCACGCTGCACGAAGGGCGCGGCACCACCATCGTGCTGACCACCCACTACCTCGAGGAGGCCGACGCCCTCGCCCAGCGGGTGATCGTGATCGACCACGGGCTGGTCATCGCCGACGACACCGCGGCGAGCCTCAAGTCGTCGCTCGGCGACCTCGTCACCCTCGGCTTCGACCGGCCCGAGCACGCTGTCCTCGCCGCTGAGCGCGCGGGACGTCGTTCCCCGGATGCGGCGATCACGCGTACGGGCGGCGTGGTCCGGATCCGGGTGGCGGGCGGCTCCCGCCTCGCGCCCGGCCTGGTGCAGGACCTCGCCGAGGTCGGGACGCCGGTGACCCGGATGGAGGTCGTCGGGCCGACCCTCGACGACGTCTTCCTGCACCTGACCGGCCGCAGCCTCCGCGAGGACGCCGCAGCCGGGACCGGCACCCAGCCCAGCGACCGCCAGCCCAGTGACCGCCAGCCCAGTGACCGCCAGTCCACCGACACCCTCGAGGGGGCAGCAGCATGAGCACCGTCACCATCACCGAGACCCGGCCGAACGGCTTCGTCGCCGACACCGCCAACGTCCTCACCCGCGAGCTGCGGCCGCTGGTCCGCGAACCGGCCGGGGTGGTCATCTCCCTGATGCAGCCGCTGGTGTTCCTGGCGCTGTTCGCGCCGCTGCTGCCCGACATGGGCCCGGTCTCGGCGCTCCAGTGGTTCGTCCCGGGCATCGTCGCGATGTCGTGCCTGATGGGCTCCTCGATGGTCGGCGCGTCGCTGATGCAGGAGATGTTCACCGGCTCGCACGAGCGGCTGCTGGTCTCGCCGCTCTCGCGCTCGTCGCTCCTGGTCGGTCGCGCGCTGCGCGAGATCGTTCCGACGCTGGCCCAGACCTTCCTGATCCTGGCGATCGTGACGCCGTTCTCCTTCGACCTGCACCCACTCGGCGTCCTGGTCGGCATCGGCGTGCTGGCGGTGTTCTGCGTCGGCATCGGCGCGCTGTCCTTCGCCCTCGCGCTGGCCTCGAAGGACCAGGACTGGCTGTTCTGGACCGTCCAGCAGACCGTGATCTTCCCGATGCTGCTGCTCGCGGGGATGCTGCTGCCGGTCGAGAACGGCCCGGGCTGGCTGCAGTTCCTCTCCCAGCTCAACCCGCTGACCTACGTCATCGACGCCGAGCGGGTGCTGTTCGCCGGGAAGTTCCCGGTCGACGTCGTCGCCCAGGGTGTCGTCGCTGCCGCGGTCGTCGCCACCATCGGACTGGTGGTCGGGTTGCGGGCGATGAAGCGCTCCAGCTGAGTGAGCGGAGAGGGATCCAGGTCCCTTCCGACCCGCGCGCCCGGCTCCTACCGTCGGAGGAGAGCGCGCGGGTTCGGGCCGTCGTGCCACACGTCCCTCTTGCCGCCTCCCGGAAGCCGATCACCATGTTGTTGCCTCAGCCAACCCGTGACGCCCCATCCGCCACCCAGACCCTGGCCCGGGCCAGGCCCAGCGCCACCAGGGCCGCCGCCGTGGCGCTCGCCCCGCTGGCGCGCACGTCGGAGCCGGAGCCGATCGCGGTCTCGATCTCGGTCGACTCGGTCGGCCCCAGGGCGACCGTGCGGCTGCTCGTCAACCGAGCACCCGAGCAGCTGACCAACCTCTTCTGCAACGTCCGGTCCCTCGACGGCCGGATCCGCCCGCTCGAGTGCGGCAGCCCGGTCGTCGTGAGCAGGTCCGGCCAGTCTCACTACCGCATCGTCATCGACGACCTCGCCCCCGGCGAGTACGTGTTCACCACCTGCGCCGCCGCCAAGAACGGCATCGACGTCGTGGCCAGCGACATCTTCAGCATCCGGCGCTTCGCCGGGACCTGATCGCTCGGGCGCGGCTCAGCCCAGCGCCGCCGGCAGGGTCGCGGACCAGGCGGCGCGGAGCTCGCCCAGCGGGATGCCGAAGTGGCCCTCGACCACGAGCTGGTCGCCACCGGTGCGGCCGAGCTCGCCGACGGGGACGCCGAGGCTGCCGGCCATCGTCAGGAACGGCTCCAGCGCCTCCTCGGGCACCGTGACGATCGCGCGCGGGGCCGACTCGGCGAAGAGACCGACGAACGGGTCGCCCTCCAGCCGGACGGTCACCCCGACGTCGCGGCGCAGGCACGACTCGACCAGCGCCTGGGCCAGCCCGCCGTCGGAGAGGTCGTGGGCCGAGGTGAGCAGCCCGGAGCGACCCGCGTCGACGAGGAGCCGGGCGAGGTTGCGCTCGTCGGCGAGGTCGACGCGGGGCGGGAGACCGCCGAGGTGTCCGTGCACGACGTGCGCCCACTCCGAGCCGGACAGCTCCTCGCGGGTCTGGCCGAGGTGCAGCACCCGCTCCCCGGCCTCGACGAAGCCGGTCGGCGTCCGCTTGGCGACGTCGTCGATGACGCCGAGCACGGCCACGACCGGGGTGGGGAGGATCGCGGTCTCCCCGGTCTGGTTGTAGAGGCTGACGTTGCCGCCGGTCACCGGGATGCCGAGGGTCGCGCAGGCGTCCTTCAGCCCGCGGCACGCCTCCGCGAACTGCCACATCACGTCCGGGTCCTCGGGAGACCCGAAGTTGAGGCAGTCGGAGACGGCCAGCGGCGTCGCGCCGTTCGTCGCGATGTTGCGGTAGGCCTCGGCGAGGGCGAGCTGCGCGCCGACGTACGGGTCGAGCTTGGCGAAGCGTCCGTTGCAGTCGGTCGAGATCGCAACGCCGAGCCCGGTCTCGGCGTCGACGCGGATCATGCCGCTGTCGTTGGGCTGGGAGAGCACCGTGTCGCCGCGCACGTAGCGGTCGTACTGGTCGGTGATCCACGACTTGTCGCAGAGGTTGGGCGACGCGGCCAGCCGCAGCACCGTCGCGCGCAGCTCGTCGCCGCCGCTCGGCCGCGGCAGTGACTCGGCTCCCTCGGACTGCAGGGCGTCCTGCCAGGCAGGGCGGGCGAACGGACGCTCGTACGTCGGCCCGTCGTGCGCCACGCTGCGGGGCGGCACGTCGACGACCCGCTCGCCGTGCCAGTCGATCTCCAGACGGCCGGTGTCGGTGACCTCGCCGATGACGGTGGCGTCGACCTCCCACTTCGCGCAGATCGCGAGGAACGCCTCGACGTCGTCGGGCTCGACGACCGCCATCATGCGTTCCTGCGACTCGCTCATGAGGATCTCCTCGGGAGCCAGCGTCGAGTCGCGCAGCGGCACGAGGTCGAGGTCGACGTGCATGCCGCCGTCGCCGGCGCTGGCGAGCTCGGAGGTCGCGCAGGAGAGCCCGGCACCGCCGAGGTCCTGGATGCCGGCGACGATGCCGGCCGCGAAGAGCTCGAGGGTGCACTCGATGAGCAGCTTCTCCATGAAGGGGTCGCCGACCTGCACGCTCGGCCGCTTCGCCGGCCCGTCGGCCGCGAAGGTCTCGGACGCCAGCACACTGACCCCGCCGATGCCGTCGCCGCCGGTGCGCGCGCCGTAGAGCACCACCTTGTTGCCCACGCCCGACGCCTTGGCGAGGTGCAGGTCCTCGTGGCGCAGCACGCCCACGCACAGGGCGTTGACGAGCGGGTTGCCCAGGTAGGTGTCGTCGAAGACGGCCTCGCCACCGATGTTGGGCAGGCCGAGGCAGTTGCCGTAGCCACCGACGCCGGCCACGATCCCGGGCAGCACCCGGTGGGTGTCGTCGGCATCGAGGGGTCCGAAGCGCAGCGGGTCCATCACGGCCACCGGCCGCGCGCCCATCGCGAGGATGTCGCGGACGATGCCACCGACGCCGGTCGCGGCGCCCTGGTAGGGCTCGACGTACGACGGGTGGTTGTGGCTCTCGATCTTGAAGGTCACGGCGTAGCCCTGGCCGATGTCGAGGACGCCGGCGTTCTCGCCGATGCCGGCGAGCATCTTGCCGACCGGTGTCTCCTGGGCCAGCTCGCCGAACTGCTTGAGGTGCACCTTGGAGGACTTGTAGGAGCAGTGCTCGCTCCACATCACGCTGTACATCGCCAGCTCGCTGCTGGACGGGCGGCGGCCGAGGATCTCGCGGATCGTGGCGTACTCGTCGGCCTTGAGGCCCAGCTCGGCCCAGGGCTGCTCGCGGCCCGGGTCGGTGGCGGCCGCGGCGACGGTGTCGAGGTCTGGCACGGCAGCAATCTATCCGCGCAGGTCAGGTCGTGTGCTCAGGTGGTCGCTGTGGCCACCACTTGAGCACACGACCGACCCGCCCGCGCGGATGTCCACAGGGAATTACACACCTGTGATTAAGCCGAAGGTGTGTGACTTGTGTGATGCATGGTTCTAAAGTGACGCTCGCTTGCCCTCAACCGCCTTCCCCCGGTTCGGAGTACCGAATGTCCCGCCTGCCCCGTCGTCTGAGTGCGACGCTCTGCGTCGCGCTCGCCCTGACGCTCGGCTCGCCGGTGAAGGCCCCCGCCGCGGCACCTGCCCCGGTTCAACGCGACGGCAACGTCGCGACGCCCGGCGACTTCACCGGCTACGGCTTCGACCAGTGCCTCGCGCCGACGCAGAAGGCCATGAACCGCTGGCTCAAGACCTCACCCTTCCTGGCCGCAGGCATCTACATCTCGGGCACGTCCCGCGCGTGCCGCGAGCAGCCCAACCTCACCCCCGAGTGGGTCAGCACCCAGCTCGCCAAGGGCTGGCGTCTGCTGCCGATCACCCTGGGCCCCCAGGCCAGCTGCCAGCCGCGGTTCCCGCGCTACGACGACGACGTCACGATCGACCCGACCCCCGGGGCCGACAAGGCCTACGCCGCGGCGTACGCCCAGGGCCTCGCGGAGGCCTCGACGACCGTGACCGACGCGCAGGCGCTCGGGATCATCGCCGGAAGCACCCTCTGGTACGACCTGGAGGGCTACGACAACGCCAACACGCACTGCCGCGAGTCGGCGCTGCGGTTCCTCAGTGGTTGGACGACGCGGCTCCACGAGCTGGGCTACGTCTCGGGCGTCTACTCCTCCGTCGGCTCGGGCATCAAGGCGCTCGACGACGCCCGGGTCGAGAGACCCGGCCTGATCGTGCTCCCCGACCGCATCTGGCTCGCGCGATGGGACGGCGTGGCCAACACCTCGTCGTCGTACATCCGCGAGGACGGGTGGCGACCGGGGGGCCGGATGAAGCAGTACCAAGGTGGTCATAACGAGACATGGGGCGGGGTGACCATCAACATCGACCGGAACTTCCTGGATCTCGGCCAGGGTTCGGTCGCGGCTCCGGAGACCCACTGCGGGGGAACCCGTGTGGACTTCAAGAAGTATCCCCGGCTCTCGGGAGCCTCGACGGGACGTCGCATGGAGGCCCTCCGGTGCCTGCTCAAGGAGCAGGGTTACCCGGTCGGCCGCTCGGTGACCGCGAAGCGCAACAGCCTCCCCCCTGCCGTGGGCTCCTGGCAGCAGGCTCACGGCTTCAGGGTCACCACGACGTGGCAGCGCAAGCACTGGACGGCCCTGCTCGCGCAGGGCGCCCGCCCCGTGCTGAAGATCGGCTCGGCCGGCGAGGGCGTCTACCGCCTGCAGCGGGCGCTGAACGCAGCCGGCACGCCACGCCTCGCCGTCTCCGGCGTGTTCGATGCGACGACCAATGCTGCTGTGCGAACGTGGCAGCAGCAGGCAGGACTCCCGGCGACGGGCGTCATCGCTCCCCGCAGCTGGAAACAGCTGCAAGGCCCCAAGAAAGGCACCGGGCGATAGGACAGCTTGCTCCCCCTCCCCCCACGAGTCGGCGCGAGTCAATCTGACGGCCTCGCACCCCCCGGGACCGGGGACTCGCGCCGACTCGGCCCCCTTCGTACGTTGAGTCGCGCCTTGGGTCCGTTCAATGGCGTACTGCGCACGCGACTCAACAGGCCTTGGGCGCGATTGAACAGGCCCAAGGCGCGACTCAACGGGTGGGGCGCTACCCGCGACGGTCGCGCAGGGCCTCGGCGAGCTGGGGCCGAGAGGAGATGCCGAGCTTCGTGTAGAGGTGCCGCAGGTGGTACTCCACCGTCTTCGGGCTCAGGAACAACGCCGCCGCGGCCTCGCGCGTCGTCCTCCCCTCCGCGAGGAGCAGCCCGACCTGGAGCTCGCGCGGCGTGAGCTCGTCGACGGGCCCGGTCTCCCGACGGTGAGCGGTCAGCCCGGTGGCCGAGAGCTCGATGGACGCCGCCTCCGCCCAGCCGGTCGCGCCCAGGCGCGCGAAGGACGCGAGCGCCGCGCGCAGGGGCTCGCGAGCATCGGTGCGCCGCCGAAGCCGGCGCAGCCGGGCGCCGTACACCAGCCGGGTGCGCGCTGTCTCGAAGCCGTCCGGCGTCCGCGCATGCCAGGTCAGCGCCGCACCGAAACGGTCGTCCACCTCGTCGTCGGGGGCGAGCATCGCCTGGACGCGGGCCGCCCTGGCGCGCGACCAAGGCTGGCCCTTGTACGTCGCCCGCTCGACGTAGTCGGTGGCGAGCCGCTCGGCCTCGGCCCGGTCGCCGAGCCGCAGGTGCGCCTCGACCAGCTCGGGCACGGGCGACAGGTCGGGATCGAGTGCCCCTTGTCGACGCAGGGACGCATCCAGCCGCGCGAACCGCTCGGCCGCCTCGGTGACGGCGCCCCCGCAGAGGTCCAGCTCGGCGAGGGCGAACTCCACCCACGCGGTGACGACGTGCATCCTGCGGGTCGACGCGAGGGCGAGCGCCTCGGCAGCCGAGGCCCGGCAGTCGTCGACGCGGCCGAGCCGGCCCAGGAGCCAGGTCGAGCCGGCCAGCAGGATCCCCAGCTGCGTGCTCTGCCCGAGCTCGCGGGCGAGCGTCAGCCCCTCGCCGTACTCCGCCTCCGCCCGCGACCACCGGTCGCTCGTGGCGTCGTCGCGAGCCAGGTTGAAGAGCAGGTCGGGGAGGCTGCCGAGGGCCGCGGCGTCGCGGCTGCGCTGCACGGCGTCCAGGATGGCGGCCCGGCTCGCTGCCGCGTCGCGCAGGTAGAGCAGCCCCAGCACCTCCCACAAGGTGGTCCGCTCGCCGTCGGAGCGGCCCCGGCCGGCCAACGTGGCGACGCCCGCGCGGATCTGGCCGTCGCCCGGCTGGCCGGCGCCGATGCGGGCCATGCCCACGGCGATCGACGCCATCGCGGCCGATCGGTCGGCCACCTGGAGGGGTCGGGCGAGGAGCTCCTCGAGGCGGTCGGCGGCGCGCTGCGCCGACCCGGTGTCGAGGAGGAAGAAGCAGGTCTGGACGGCCTCGGCGTACAGCTCGAGGGCCGCGCCGGGATCCTGCGGCTCACTCGCCCGGGCCGCGTCGACGAGCAGGTCACGGGCGTCCTCGAGGGAGCCACTGCGCGCCGACACCATTCCGGTGAGCGCGTCGGCCCGGGCCCGGACACCCTCTGACGGATCGTGCCGCACGGCCTGGGTGACGAGGGTCGCGACCCGGGCGTCCTCACCGGCGTACCAGGCCGCGTCGGCCGCGGCGAGGTAGCGGCGGCCTCGTTGCCGGGGGCTTGTGGACAGCTGGGCGGCCCGCTCCAGCGCGGAGGCGGCGACCGCGTGCGCACCGCGCTGGACGGCACGGGCCGCCACGTCGGCCAGGGCGTCGGCGGCTGCGTCGTCGGGACCGAGGGCGGCCGCGCTCAGGTGCCAGGCGCGACGGTCGCGGTCGCCCGGCGGGCACGCGTCGGCCGCCAGGGCGTGCAGGCGGCGGCGGGTCGCCGGGGGTGCGCCGGCGTAGACCGCCGACCTGGCCAGCGGGTGCGCGAAGTCGACGATGCCGGATCCGAGGTGGACGATCCCGAGCGTCTCGGCCCGCTCCAGGGCGGCCAGGTCGAGGCCGTCGACCTGGCAGACCCTGGCCACCACCCCGAGGTCGGGGCCGGCCACGGCCGCCGCCTGGACGACGCGCAGGTCGCCCGGGTCGAGCCGGGACGCGCGCCGGCCGAAGGCGTCGGCGACCACCGACGGGATCGCCGCCGCCATCGCCCCCGGCATCGCCCCCAGGCCCCCTTCGACGGGCTGGGCCGAGTCAGGGTCGCGGGCGAGCGCGCGCAGCGCCATCGGGTTACCCCGTGCGAGAGCCGCGACCTGCTCCACCTGCCCGCCCGTCAGCGGCCCGTCCGCAGCCTCGGCGACCAGCCGCCGCGACGACTCCTCGTCGAGGCGCACCAGCTCCAGCCGGGGCAGCCCGGCGTCGTCCCAGGTCGGAGTCTCGCCGGGCCGCTGCGCGACGAGGACGAAGACGGCGTCGGCCAGCAGCCGCCGGGCCAGGAAGGCCAGGGCCTCCGCGGAGGGCCGGTCGAGCAGGTGCGCGTCGTCGAGGACGATGCCCACGGGCCGGTCCTCGCCCGCCGACGTGACCAGGCCGAGGACGGCCGCGGACACCGCGAACCGGTCGGCGTCGGCGCCCTCGCGGAGCGCCAGCGCCACCTCCAGCGCCCGGGCCTGCGGGGCCGGCAGGAGCGCGAGCCGCTCCTCGAGCGGGCGGAGCAGGTGCGCGAGCCCGGCGTACGGCAGGTCA
Organism: uncultured Actinomycetota bacterium; assembly: GCA_963723195.1. Lineage (GTDB taxonomy): Bacteria > Actinomycetota > Actinomycetes > Propionibacteriales > Nocardioidaceae > Nocardioides. Next base: position 525,125 of record CAVRPU010000012.1, on the reverse strand, counting down.
CGCTCGGCCTCGGTCCCGGTCACCCGGAGCAGCGTGAAGCCGTGGGCGCGCTCCGCGGCCTCGTCGAGCAGCACGCTCTTGCCGATGCCGGGCTCCCCGGTGATGACCAGGACGCCGCTCGACCCGAGGCGCGCACCCGCGACCAGGGCGTCGAGGGCCCGCTGCTCGTCACGTCGGCCCAGCAGCGCGGGGGGCATGCTCCGGATCCTAGGGCTCCCCCTGGAGGGACTAGGGGGGTCACCTGATGCGAGGCGTCACGCCACGGCGGAAGGGTCCTGCCACCAGGTCCGGCACGGGTCGGACCACGCAGCAGGGGGAACCCCAGATGACCACCACAGACCAGACCACCGAGCAGACGGTTCCCGTCGACGAGGCCGCCGTCATGGACTTCGTCTTCCGCGCCGTCGACGAGGTCGGCGCCGCGCTCAACGCGGCGCTCGTCGTCCTCGGCGACAAGCTCGGCTACTACGAGGCACTCGCCGACCAGGGGCCGATCACCGCGTCCGAGCTGGCCCGGTCCACCGGCACGGGCGAGAAGTACGCCACCGAGTGGCTCAACGCCCAGGCCGCCGGCTCGTTCGTGACCTACGACCCCGAGTCGCGTCGCTACACCCTGCCGCCGGAGAAGGCGGTCGCGTTGACCGACGCCAGCAGCCCGGCGTACCTCCCCGGCCTCTACCAGATCGCCTTCGGGACCATCTGCGACGCACCTCGCATCATCGACCTGGCGCGCGACGGTGACGGCCTGGGCTGGGGCGACCACAACACCGACGTGCACGAGGGCTGCGAGCGGTTCTTCCGGCCCGGGTACGCCGCCAACCTGGTTGCGTCCTGGCTGCCGGCGCTCACCGGCGTGGTCGAGAAGCTCGAGCGCGGCGCGTCCGTCGCCGACATGGGCTGCGGTCACGGCTCCTCGACGGTGCTGATGGCAGAGGCCTTCCCGGCCTCGCGATTCGTCGGCTCCGACGCGCACGCGGCGAGCATCGTCACCGCGCGGCACCGCGCTGCCGAGGCAGGTGTCGGCGACCGCATCGACTTCATGGTGGCCGATGCCGGGCACCTGCCGGGCGCGGGCCACGACCTGATCACGACGTTCGACGCGCTGCACGACATGGGCGACCCGGTGGGCGTGGCCCGGCGGGTGCACGACGTGCTCGCCGACGACGGCACCTGGATGATCGTCGAGCCGGCTGCTGGCGACCGGATCGAGGACAACCTCAACCCCGTGGGCCGTGTCTACTATGGCTTCTCCACGCTGCTGTGCACGCCATCGTCGCTCTCCCAGGAGGTCGGCCTGGCGATCGGGACGCAAGCGGGGCCGGCCCGGATCCGCGACATCGTGACCGCCGCCGGCTTCGACTACTTCCGGATCGCCGCGCAGACGCCGTTCAACAACGTCCTGGAGGTGCGCAAGGTGGGCACCGAGTAGAGCGACGAGACCAGGGCTGAGGGACCTCGCATGAAGCGGTACGGCGACGCCGACCACCCGGCCAGTCGGGCGCGACAGCCCGACGCCACCGGCACGGCCGAGCGCGACGGGGTCTCGCTGGCCTGGGCCTCCTACGGGGACGGGCCGACGACGCTGCTGCTGATGCCGACCTGGTCGATCGTGCCGTCGCGGTTCTGGAAGGGCCAGGTCGCCTACCTGGCCCGGCACTACCGGGTGGTCACCTTCGACGGCCGCGGGAGCGGGGAGTCCAGCCGGCCACGGGGGGCGGCGGCGTACACCAACGAGGAGTACGCCGCCGACACCCTGGCGGTGATGGACGCCGCCGGTGTCGACCGGGCGGTCCTCGTGTCGATCTCGTGCGGGGCCTCCTGGTCGGTGCACGTCGCCGTGGACAGCCCCGAGCGGGTCACGGGTCTGTTCGCGATCGCGCCGGCCTGCGGCTTCATGCTGCCGTCAGGGCCTCGCGACGAGTTCGTGTGGACGAGCACCTACGACCACGCGCGTGGCTGGGCGAAGTACAACCGTCGCTACTGGCTGGAGGGCGACTACGACGACTTCGTGCGGTTCTTCTTCGCGCAGATGTTCAACGAGCCCCACTCGACCAAGCAGATCGAGGACGCCGTGGCGTGGGGCCTCGACGTCACCCCCGCGACGCTGGCGGACACGACCGCCGGGCGACTGGGCTGCGACGGCGCGGTCTGCACCGACATCGAGCCGCTGTGCGCCGACGTGCGCTGCCCGGTGACCGTGCTCCACGGCACCGACGACCTGGTGCGCGGCATCGCCGTCGGCGAGCGTCTCGCCGAGCTCACCGGCGGCCGGCTCATCCGCGTCGAGGGCGCGGGCCACGGGCCTCCCGCGCGCGACCCGGTGATGGTGAACCGCGAGATCCGCGCGTTCGCCGAGTCGCTCACCCCGCCGTCGCCGAAGCCCGCGGTCCGCACCTGGGTGCGGGGCCGCTCGCGCCCACCGCGAGCGCTCTACCTGTCCTCGCCGATCGGCCTCGGGCACGCTCGGCGTGACGTCGCCGTGGCTCAGGAGCTGCGGACGCTGCGACCCGACCTCGAGATCGACTGGCTCGCCCAGGACCCCGTCACGCGGGTCCTCGCCGAGCACGGCGAGCGGGTGCACCCCGCCTCGCGGCACCTCGCCAACGAGTCGGGCCACATCGAGCACGAGTCGGGCGAGCACGACCTGCACGCGTTCGGCGCGATCCGCCGGATGGACGAGATCCTCGTCAACAACTTCATGGTCTTCGACGAGGTGACCGAGGGCGAGCACTACGACCTGGTGATCGGAGACGAGGCCTGGGACGTCGACTACTTCCTGCACGAGAACCCCGAGCTCAAACGGTCGGCGTACGCGTGGTTCACCGACTTCGTCGGTTGGCTGCCGATGCCCGACGGCGGCGCCGAGGAGGCCGCGCTCACCGCGGACCTGAACGCCGAGATGATCGAGCACCGGGCGCGGTTCAATCGGCTGCGCGACCGGTCGGTCTTCGTGGGCGCGCCCGACGACATCGTGGCCGACACCTTCGGGCCCGGGCTGCCGGGCATCCGGGAGTGGACCGAGCAGAACTTCGACTTCGCGGGCTACGTCACCGGCTTCGACCCCGCGGCGCTGGGCGACCCGGCCGAGGTCCGCGCGCGGCTCGGCTGGCGACCCGACGAGCGCGTCTGCGTGGTCACGGTCGGCGGGTCCGGTGTCGGCCGGCGGCTGCTGGAGCGGGTGCTGGACGCCGTACCGCTGGTGCGCCGCCAGGCGCCGGAGGTGCGGTTCGAGATCGTCGCGGGTCCGCGGATCGACCCGCGGTCGCTGCCGCGGCGGCGGGGCGCCCGCGTGCACGGGTTCGTGCCGGACCTGACCGCGCACCTCGCCGCGTGCGACGTCGCCGTGGTGCAGGGCGGGCTGACCACGTGCATGGAGCTCACGGCCCTCGGCAAGCCGTTCCTCTCCGTGCCGCTGCGCCACCACTTCGAGCAGAACTTCCACGTGCGTCGGCGCCTCGAGCGCTACCGCGCCGGGACGATGCTGGCCTACGACGAGCTCGCCGAGCCTGACGCCTTCGCCGCCGCCCTCCTCGCCGAGCTCGACCGGACACCCGACTACCTGCCGGTGGAGACCGACGGCGCGGCGCGCGCCGCTGCTCTCCTCGCCGACCTCGTCTGAGGCGCTCACCGCTGGTTGGGGCGGTCGCGCAGCGACCGTCTCGAAACCGAACGGCGCTACGCCGACGCGGCGGCGTGCAGCAGGCTGGTGAAGAAGCCGAGCCCCTCGGTGCCCCCACCTAGGAACGGGCCCGTGAGGTCCTCGACGGCGTGCTCGGGATGCGGCATCAGACCGACGACGTTGCCGCGCTCGTTGGTGATGCCGGCGATGTCGCGCTGCGAGCCGTTGGGGTTGCCGACGTACCTGACGACCACCCGGCCCTCGCCCTCGAGCCGGTCGAGGGTGGCCTCGTCGGCGACGAAGGCGCCCTCGCCGTTCTTCAGGACGATGGTGAGCTCCTGCCCCGCGGCGTACGCCGAGGTCCAGGCGGTGGCGGCGTTCTCGATGCGCACGCGCTGGTCGAGACAGCCGAACTTGCGATGGTCGTTGCGGATCAGCGCACCCGGCAACAGGTGGGACTCGCAGAGGATCTGGAAGCCGTTGCAGATGCCGAGCACCGGCAGGCCGCCCTGGGCCGCCGAGTAGACCTCGCTCATCACGGGGGCGAAGCGGGAGATCGCACCGCAGCGCAGGTAGTCGCCGTAGGAGAACCCACCGGGCAGCACCACGGCGTCGACGCCCTTGAGGTCGTGGTCGCCGTGCCACAGCGACACCGCCTCGTGCCCGGCGAGCCGGGCCGCGCGCGCCGCGTCGACGTCGTCGAGCGAGCCCGGGAAGGTGACGACGCCGACCTTCACCCGGCGTCCCCGCTCGGCTCGACGTGCACCTCGAAGTCCTCGATGACCGGGTTGGACAGCAGGGTCTCGGCCATGGCGCGCACCTGGGCCAGCAGCGCCTCGTCGGACTGTCCCTGCTGCCCGTCGACCTGGAGCTCGAACCGCTTGCCCTGCCGCACGTCGGTCACCCCCTCGAACCCGAGCCGGGGCAGCGCACCGAGCACCGCCTTGCCCTGGGGGTCGAGGATCTCGGGCTTGGGCATCACGTCGACGACGAAGCGGGGCACGGTGCTGAGCCTAATGGGGGTCGACCCTGGCACGTCGCTGCGGTGTCGGTCGTGTGCTGGAGTGGCGGCAACAGCAACCACTTCAGCACACGACCCCACTCAGCACACGACCCCACGGGGAGCCCCGAACGTCAGTCAGGAGCCCGAGCCGCGCAGGCCGACGAAGACCAACGCCACGCCGAAGCCGGCGATGATCGGACCGGTGATCGCCCAGAACGGCTCGCCGGACATCACCGAGCCGTCGACGTACCCCAGGCCCTGAAGCGTGAACAGCCCACCGGCCAGGGCGAGCACCAGCCCGACGATGACCGCGATCGACTTGCCCACGCTGACCTCAGCTCAGCTCGCGCTTGAGGATCTTGCCGGTGGCCGTCATCGGCAGGGAGTCGACGAACTCGATGATGCGGGGGTACTTGTGCCCGGCCATCTCCTCGCGGCTCCACGCGATCAGCTCGTCCTCGGTGATCGAGGCGCCGTCGTTGAGGATCACGACTGCCTTGACCTCCTCGCCGTGGCTCTCGTGAGGTACGCCGATGACGGCGGCCAGCGACACGGCGTCGTGGGTCATCAGCACCTCCTCGACCTCGCGCGGGTACACGTTGAAGCCGCCCCGGATGATCATGTCCTTGGACCGGTCGACGATGTAGTAGTTGCCGGCCTCGTCGCGCCGGGCCAGGTCGCCCGAGCGGAACCAGCCGTCGCGCAGCGCCTCGTCGTTCGCGTCGGGGCGGTTGAGGTAGCCCTTCATGATGTTGTGGCCGCGGATCGCGATCTCGCCGATCTCGTCGGCGCCCTCGATGGTCTTCCAGTCGTCGGTGATGAGCTTGAGCTCGACCCCCCAGATCGGGACGCCGATCGAGCCGGGCAGCGGCGGCCGGTCGGAGTCGGAGAACGTCGCCACCGGCGAGGTCTCCGAGAGCCCGTAGCCCTCGAGGATCTGCACGCCGAGCTTCTCCTGCACGTCCTTGATGATCTCGACCGGCAGGCTCGACCCACCCGACACACCGACGCGCAGGTTGTCCGCGATCCTCGTCACGTCGACCTGCTCGTCGATCGCGTGGAGCAGCCCCCACCACATCGTCGGGACGCCGGCGAAGAACGTGATGTCCTCCTTCTGCATCAGCGCCACCGCCTGCTGCGCGTCGAAGCGCGGCAGCAGCACGAGCGTCGAGGCGAGCGAGAATCCCGCGTTCATCTGCACGGTCGAGCCGAAGGAGTGGAAGAGCGGCAGTGTCACCAGGTGCGTGTCGGTGGCGGGCTGGGATCCGAAGAGCCGGTTGCAGGTCAGTGCGTTCAAGACCAGGTTGCTGTGCGACAGCTCCGCGCCCTTGGACCGGCCGGTCGTGCCGCTGGTGTAGAGGATGACCGCGGTGTCGGTCTCGTCCGTGACGGCGGTCTCGAAGGTCGGCGGCTGGTCACGCACGGCCTCGGCGTACGTCGTCGTCCCCTCGACCGACGCGGGTGCAGCCGGGTCGGCCATCACCAGGAAGAAGTGCTCGCACCCGTCGGTCGCCTCGAAGCCGGCGTACCCCTCGGCGCCCATCGCGAGCTCGGGCGTGCCCTGGAAGCAGAAGTACGCCTTCGCGCCGGAGTCCTCGAGGAAGTAGGCGTTCTCGCGCGCCTTGTTGAGCACGCTGAGCGGGACGACGGCCGCGCCGGCCTTGAGGATGCCGTAGTAGATGACCGGGAAGTACGGCAGGTTCGGGCAGGTGAGCGCGACCTTGTCGCCACGCCCGATCCCCTGGGCGACCAGCAGGTTGGCGACCTGGTTCGCCGCCGCGTCGACCTGCCGGTACGTCAGCCGGCTCTCGCCGAGCACCAGGGCGACGCGGTCGGGGTAGCGGCGGGCACTGTCCTCGAGGAGGACCGACAGATTGAGCATGCGCCCCAACCTAGTGTCCTGAGGGGGCCGCGGGGACCGGTGCCGAACCTCCGATCCAGGACACGAGGCGCATCTGACGGTGGGCGAGTAGCCCCGCAGCGTCAGCGCGGGCCGCGGTCGGCGAGGATGCGCGACGCGCGGTTGAGGTCGGCCCGGACCGAGCGGCCGGCCACCAGCGCGGCGGCGCGGGCAGCGACGGCGTACGCGCCGCTGCCCTCGACATAGCCCTCGGCCGTCAGCCGGCAGCCCTTCGCGGTGCCGACGAAGCGCATGGTCAGCGAGCCCTCGACGCCGGCCCAGCGGCCGCGCTCTGCGAAGACGCGGTAGGGCTCCAGCGCGGTGATCTCCATGGCCGGCTTCACCCCGACCACGGTGGTGTCCTGCCAGGCGAGGCCGACGGCCGGCTCGGCGTCGCGCTCGTCGAGGCGCACGGACAGGAGGGATGCCTGCCACTCGGGGCGGTTGCGTGGCTCGACGAGGTAGGTGAACAGCACCTTCGGCGGCTGCGGCAGGTCGACGGTCGTCGAGAAGGGGTAGCGCGTCACCGGAACCGCTCCCCGGTCAGCAGCTCGAAGGCCTCGACGTAGCGGGCCCGGGTCCGGTCGACGACCTCGTCGGGCAGCGGCGGCGGCGCCTCGCCGGACTGGCGGTCCCAGCCCGAGTCCGGCGAGAGGAGCCAGTCGCGGACGATCTGCTTGTCGTACGACGGCTGGGCGTGGCCGGGCTCCCACTCGGCGGCCGGCCAGAAGCGCGAGGAGTCGGGAGTGAGCACCTCGTCGGCGAGCACGACGGTGCCGTCGGGACGCCGGCCGAGCTCGATCTTCGTGTCGGCCAGGATGATGCCGCGCTCGCGGGCGACCGCCTCGGCCACGGCGTACACCTCGAGCGTGAGGTCGCGCAGGGTCTCGGCGGCGCCGTGGCCGACGGTGTCGACGACCGCGGCGAAGTCGACGTTCTCGTCGTGCTCGCCGAAGGCGGCCTTCGTGGCCGGCGTGAAGATCGGCTCGGGGAGCCGGTCGCCGTCGCGCAGCCCGGCCGGCAGCGGGTTGCCGCAGACCTCGCCGGTGGCGCGGTAGTCGAGCAGACCCGAGCCGGCGAGGTAACCGCGGGCGACGCACTCGACGGGGTACATCTCGAGCGACTCGCAGATCACCGCGCGCCCCCGGACGGTCTCCGGCACGTCGGTCGACACCACGTGATGGGGCACCAGGTCGTCCAAGCGGTCGAACCACCACAGTGACATCCGGGTGAGGATCTCGCCCTTGTCGGGGATCGTGCTGTCCAGGACGAAGTCGAACGCCGAGATCCGGTCACTGGCGACCATGAGCAGCAGCCCGGCATGGGCGCCCTCGTCGATGCGGTAGAGGTCGCGGACCTTTCCCGAGTGGACGTGGATGGTGCCCTCGACCACGGGGGCCACCGGAAGTCCCGAGGCAGGTGCGTCCGCCATGGCGGGAACACTATCTGCGGGACCCCCTGGTCGGCGTACCCATGTCCGCGGATGTTTGGGTGGGGTCATGCCGGAGTCAGCCGAAGAGGTCTACGCCAGGGTCGTCGCAGCCGTCGGGGAGGGCGGCCGGTTGCCGATGCCCCCGGTCGGCGAGTGGGACATCTTCCCGTGGGAGATGGTCGACGGAGAGCTGAAGCCGAAGGTGCTGCGGCCGCCGGGTGCCGAGCCCGTACGCCGGGGCGAGCTCGCCGAGGACTGCGCGCGCTGCACCGACCCCCGGCCGGACCTGGTCATCTGGCGCAACGACCGCTGGTTCGTCACCCGCGGCGACGGGCCGAGCGGCCTGCCCCTCCTGCTCTGGCTGCACCCGGTCGCCCACCTCGACCTCGCCGACCTCTCCGACGACATGGCCGCCGAGCAGGGTCGGATCTCGACGTGGCTGGCGCGCATCATGGGCCGCCTGCCGAACATCGGCCGCGTGCACGTGTGTCGCTGGGGCGACGGCAGCGCGCACCTCCACTGGTGGTTCATCGCGCGCACCGCCCGGCTGCCGCAGATCCTCGGCTCGATGGCCGTCGAGTGGGAGGAGATGCTCCCGCCGGTCCCCGAGGAGATCTGGCGCGCCGACTACCGCCGAGGTCGTTCGCCGCCTGGCCACCCACGACGGCAAGGCGCTCGTGTGAGCGTCCGCTGTCGGTTTACCCGGCCGCCCGGGTAAACCTGCACGTCCGCTGTCGGTTTACCCGGCCGCCCGGGTAAACCTGCACGTCACTCAGCCGGGTAGATCGAGTACTGCACCATGACGTCGTCGGGCAGTCCCCCGGTGACGACGACGAACCAGTCGTCGGAGGTGAAGTCGGCTGTGGAGCTGCTCGGGCCGGCACTGATGACGTCCTTGCCCATCTCGAAGCCGGCCCCCTGGAGCTGAGCGGTCGCATCGGCGAACGCAGATGCGAAGTCGGTCTCTGGGTAGACCTTCACCAGGAAGCTGTTGAGCGCGTCGTTCTCGAGCACCTCTCCGATCTCGCCGTCGACCAGCGGCACCTCCTCGGTCGGGAAGTTGGCGGGCAGCGTCTCCCCCGCCGGCGCGGACGACGCGGACTCGCTTGGCGTCGGGGTGCTCTCCGGCTCGTCGCCGCCGCTGCAGCCGGTCGCGCCGAGCACCAGCAGCGGGGCGAGCACTGCGACGGCGTACCGAGACCTCATGTGCTCCATCCTCTCCGACCGCCCCAGCCGCAAACCCCGCAGCCCTCCTCGCGGTAGTTCGCCGCAAGTTGCACCATCTGCGGGCGCGAAACGGTGCAACTTGCGGCGAACTACCCGGATTTGGCGCAGGTGATCAGTAGCGGACGTCGAAGCTGGTCGTCCCGGTGTCGGCGCCCTCGCGGACGGCGACGTTGGTGACCCGCGAGCCGATCGGCCCCTGGCGGCACCACTCGACCATCGCGTCGACGGCGTCGGGCTCGCCCTCGAGGTGAGCGGCCACGGAGCCGTCGGGCTCGTTGCGCACCCAGCCGCGGACGCCGAGCCGGCCGGCCTCGCGCTGGGCGTAGTAGCGGAAGGACACGCCCTGCACGCGTCCCTGGACCCTGACGTCGACGGCCGGCACGGGGTCAGATGATGCCGCCGGGCGAGTACGCCGCAGCGTCCGGATGACGGACGACCACCTCCGCGACCCGGCGGCAGACCGCCTGCGTCTGCGCGACCGCGGCGCCGGTGAAGGTGATGGGCTCGCTGAGCAGCCCACCGAGGTCGGCGCGGGAGAGCCCGAGGCGCGCGTCGGCCGCGAGCCGGTCGAGCAGGTCGTTGTCGGTCTGGCCAGCCCGCATGTCGAGCGCCACGCCGACGGCCGCCTCCTTGATCGCCTCGTGCGCGACCTCCCGCCCGACGCCCGCGCGCACGGCGGCCATCAGCACCTTGGTGGTGCCGAGGAACGGCAGGTAGCGGTCGAGCTCGCGCTGGATCACCGCCGGGAACGCGCCGAACTCGTCGAGCACGGTGAGGAAGGTCCGGAACAGCCCGTCGGTGGCGAAGAACGCGTCGGGCAGTGCGACCCGGCGTACGACGGAGCACGAGACGTCGCCCTCGTTCCACTGGTCGCCGGCCAGCTCGCTCACCATCGACAGGTGTCCGCGCAGCACGACGGCGAGCCCGTTGACGCGCTCGCACGAGCGCGTGTTCATCTTGTGCGGCATCGCTGACGAGCCGACCTGGCCCTCCGCGAAGCCCTCGGTCACCAGCTCGTGGCCGGCCATCAGCCGGATCGTGGTCGCGAGGTTGGACGGCGCTGAGACGAGCTGCACCAGCGCGGAGACGACGTCGAAGTCGAGGGAGCGCGGGTAGACCTGACCGACACTGGTGAGCATCCGGTCGAAGCCGAGGTGGGCGGCGACCCTCGACTCGAGCTCGGCGAGCCGGTCGGCGTCACCGTCGAGCAGGTCGAGCATGTCCTGCGCGGTGCCCATCGGGCCCTTGATCCCCCGGAGCGGATAGCGGGCCAGCAGCTCCTCGACCCGCTGGAGCCCGACCAGCAGCTCCTCCGTGATGGTGGCGAACCGCTTCCCCAGCGTCGTCGCCTGGGCGGCGACGTTGTGCGACCGGCCGGCCATCACCGTGGTCTCGTGCTCGGCCGCCAGCTGCGCCAGGCGGGCCAGCGCCGCCACGGCGCGGTCGCGCACCAGCTCGAGCGAGGCCCGGATCTGCAGCTGCTCGACGTTCTCGGTCAGGTCGCGCGAGGTCATCCCCTTGTGCACGTGCTCGTGCCCCGCGAGCGCGCTGAACTCCTCGATCCGGGCCTTCACGTCGTGCCGCGTCACCCGCTCTCGCGCGGCGATCGAGTCGAGGTCGACCTTCTCGGCGACGGCCTCGTAGTCCTCGACCACTCCCTGGGGTACGGCGACGCCGAGGTCGCGCTGCGCCTTGAGCACGGCGATCCAGAGCCGGCGTTCGAGGACGATCTTGTGCTCGGGCGACCAGATCGCGGCGAGGTCGGCGCCGGCGTATCGGGTCGCCAGGACGTTGGGGACGCTCACGCCTCCATGGTCCCATGCGGGGAGGCGGCCGACGCGGCGATGTCGCGGCGCCACTGGGCGCCGGGGAACGAGATGGTCGCGACGCCTTCGTAGGCCTTGGCCCGAGCATCGGCGACATCGGCGCCGACAGCGGTGACGGCGAGCACGCGGCCTCCTGCGGTCACCAGGTGACCGTCGGTGTCGAAGGCGGTGCCGGCGTGGAGGACCGCCACGTCCTCCTCGACGTCGAGGGTCTCGGTGCCGGTGATGACGTCACCGGAGGACGACGACTCGGGGTAGCCCGCCGACGCCATCACGACGGCGACGGCAGCCCCCGGCTTCCACGAAGGAGGAGGCACGTCGGCGAGCGTGCCGGTCGCGGCCCCGAGCAGGAGCGGCGAGAGGGGGGAGCCAAGGAGGGCGAGCAGCGGCTGCGTCTCCGGGTCGCCGAAGCGGGCGTTGAACTCGATCACGCGCACCCCGCGAGAGGTCAGCGCGAGCCCGGCGTACAGGAGACCCGCGAACGGCGTGCCTCGGCGGGCCAGCTCGTCGACGGTCGGCTGGAGGACGTCGCGCAGCACGCTCTCGACGAGGTCGGCGGGCGCCCACGGCAGCGGCGTGTAGGCACCCATGCCACCCGTGTTGGGGCCATCGTCGCCGTCGAAGATGCGCTTGAAGTCCTGGGCGGGCTGCAACGGATAGACCGTCGCGCCGTCGGTGATGGCGAAGAGCGATACCTCGGGCCCGTCGAGAAACTCCTCGATCACGACCCGCCCGCACGACAACGCGTGTGCCAGCGCCTCGGCGCGGTCGTCGGTGACGACCACGCCCTTGCCGGCGGCCAGTCCGTCGTCCTTGACGACGTACGGCGCCCCGAGCTCGTCGAGCGCAGCCTCGGCCTCCTCGGCGGTGGTGCACAGGAACGCCCGCGCGGTGGGTACGCCGGCCGCTGCCATGACGTCCTTCGCGAAGGCCTTCGACCCCTCGAGCCGGGCAGCCTCCGCGGAAGGCCCGAAGCAGGCGATGCCCCGCCCGGTCACGACGTCGGCGACACCGGCCACCAGCGGCGCCTCGGGCCCGACGACGACGAGGTCGGCGCCGAGCTGCTCGGCGAGGTCGGCGACCGCCTTGCCCGACAGGGGGTCGACCTGGTGGAGCGAGGCGCGGGCCGCCATCCCGGGGTTGCCGGGAGCCGCGTGCACCTCGGTGACTCCGGGATCGCGAGCCAGCGACTCGACGAGTGCGTGCTCACGACCACCGGTGCCGACGACGAGGATCCTCACGGGCGACGATCCTACGGATGACGGTCACGGGCCCTGCGCGCGGAGGAAGGTCAGCGACGCGTCGACGACCTCGCCCCAGTGGCTCCACCAGACACGACGAGCATCGGGCCGCGCTCGGGGTTGCCCTTGTCGGCCTTCGCCTCGGTGGTCGGGTCGAGGTTGGCGGTCGCAGCCTGGAAGAGCGGGCGGCCCGTGCTGTCGAAGTCCCCGGCCCACCGGGGACTTTGTCGCTTCTCGGCCATCACAACGGCCGAGGAGTGCGCAAGTCCCCGGCCCGCCGGGGACTTTGCCCGCGCGCGCGGGAGCCTCAGGCCCGGCTCCGCCGCTCGATAGAGACGCTGTACGCCGAGGGTCGGTAGCGCAGGATGGGGTCGTCGGAGAGCTCGATCCCGTCGACGACGCGGGTCGGGTCGAACACGACGAGACCGCCGTCGGCCTCCGGGTCCGGGGCCTCCTCGGTCACGGTCAGGAGACCGGCACTGAGCTCGCGTGCGCCTCGCCAGACCGACATCGGGTCGTGCGGGTCGTCGGTGGCGCGGGCAAGGGTGACCCGCAGGTCGAAGACCACCGATCCGCGCGCCAGCCGCGCGGCCATCTCGTCGAAGAGCCCGTCGCGGCCGGCGAGGTCTCCGCCCGCGGGCTCTCCGGGTCGAGGCACTGGCTGCCATCGGTAGCGCACCCACCGCAGGTGGTCGGTGGCATCGCGCCAGCCGTAGGCGTGGATGGGGAAGTAGGCCACCTCGGCGAAGGAGTGCGGCGTCCCGGCGGCCTTCGCTGCCGCGATCGCCACCAGGGCCGGGACGGACATCGGATGCCGGGCCAGCCAGATCGGCAGCCGCTTCGGGTCGCGAGTCGCCTCGGTCATGGACACGAAGTCCTCGGGGGTGCGCACCGGGAAGCGCGGCGCCGTCTGGCCGAGCAGGTCGGTGTCGCCGCCGGCGGTCTTGAGCTTCACCGCCATCCCGCGGACGTCGGGCGCCTTGTCGTTCCCGATCCTGCCGGAGGCATTGGACCACCGCACCAGCGCCTCGACCGCGTCGCCGCCCAGATGCGGGGCGCGGCACAGCTCGGTCGCCTCGGCGGTCGCGCGGAAGGTGCCGGCGTACAGGCGTCCCTTCGCGTGCAGCACGCGGTGGCCGGTGGGCTTGCCGTACGCCGCGTTGAGCCGGTCGACGGCGACCTCGGGGTCGAGCACGTTGGGAGCGTAGACCTCGGAGCTGCTACTCGTCGTGGACGAGCAGGGTCTCCTCGCGACCCGGGCCGACCCCGACTCCCCAGATGCGGGTGCCGGACATCTCCTCGAGGGTGGCGACGTACTTCTGCGCGTTGGTCGGCAGGTCGGCGAAGGTGCGGCAGGTCGAGAGGTCCTCCCACCAGCCGTCGAGGTACTCGTAGACCGGCTTGGCGTGGTGGAACTCCGTCTGGGTCATCGGCATCTCGTCGTGGCGCACGCCGTCGACCTCGTAGGCGACGCACACCGGGACCCGCTCCCAGCTCGACAGCACGTCGAGCTTGGTCAGGAAGAGGTCGGTGAGCCCGTTGACGCGGGTGGCGTAGCGCGCGATGACCGCGTCGTACCAGCCGCACCGGCGGTCGCGCCCGGTCGAGACGCCCACCTCGCCGCCGATCTTCCAGAGCTTCTCGCCGTCCGCGTCGAAGAGCTCGGTGGGGAACGGCCCCGAGCCGACGCGCGTCGTGTAGGCCTTGATCACGCCGATGACGCGGTCGATGCGGGTCGGCCCGACGCCAGCGCCGGTGCAGACGCCGCCTGCGATCGCGCTGGACGAGGTGACGAACGGGTAGGTGCCGTGGTCGACGTCGAGCATCGTCGCCTGCGCGCCCTCGAAGAGCACCGTCTCATCGCGGTCGAGCGCGGCGTTGATCAGCAGCGAGGTGTCCTGGACCATCGGGCGCAGGCGGTCGGCGTACGACAGCAGGTCCTCGACCACGGCGTCGACCTCGACGGCCCGGCGGTTGTAGACCTTGTGCAGCAGCTGGTTGCGCACCTCGAGGGCGCCCTCGACCTTCTGCCGCAGGATCTTGTCGTCGAAGAGGTCGGCGACGCGGATGCCGAGCCGGTTGACCTTGTCGGCGTACGCCGGGCCGATGCCGCGGCCCGTCGTACCGATCTTGTTCTTGCCCAGGAAGCGCTCGGCGACCTTGTCGATCGTGGAGTGGTAGGACGCGATGATGTGGGCGTTCGCCGAGACGACGAGCTGGCCCTCGACGTCGCGCCCGCGCGCGGCGAGGGCGTCGACCTCCTTGAACAGCGCCTCGGGCGAGACGACCACGCCGTTGCCGATGACGCTCGTGCAGCCCGGCGTGAGCACCCCGCTCGGCAGCAGGTGCGTGGCGAACTTCTCGCCGTCGATGACGATGGTGTGGCCCGCGTTGTGACCGCCGCTGGTGCGCACGACATAGCTGATGTCACCGGCCTCGCCCGTCGTGGCCAGCAGGTCGGTCGCCTTGCCCTTGCCCTCGTCGCCCCACTGGGCGCCGAGGATGACGATGGCGGGCATCGCGTGTCTCCTAGCGGTGCAACCTGCACCAAGACCGAAGCCCCTCGACACGATCTGCGGCGGGGGGCTCTTGCGACCCGAGGCTATCGCACCTCCCGGCTCGGATCGGGTGACATAGGCTCCGCGCGTGGACCCGCTGCTGGTGATCATGAACGCCGACGCCGGGACAGCAGCGGAGGAGACCCTCCAGCGCGGTCTCGAGGTGTTGCGGGAGCGTACGTCGGTCGAGGTGGCGCAGACCTCCAACCCGGGTGAGCTCGACGGCGTGCTCCACCGCGCCGGCTCCCGGCGGATCGTGGTCGCAGGCGGCGACGGCAGCCTGCACGCCGTCGTAGCCGCGCTGCACCGCCGGCACGACCTCGCCGAGGCGGTGATCGCCCTGCTCCCGATGGGCACCGGCAACGACTTCGCACGAGCGATGGGCATCCCGCTCGAGATCGAGGAGGCGGCCCGGGTCGTGTTGGAGGGCGAGGTCCGTCCCGTCGACCTGATCCTCGACGACACCGGCCAGGTGGTGGTCAACAACGTGCACGTCGGAGCAGGCGCGCAGGCCAGCCGGCGCGGGGCGCGATGGAAGGAGCGCCTCGGCTCCGTCGGAGTCGGCAAGCTCAACCTGGGCCGCATCGGCTACCCGATCGGTGCCGTCCAGGCCGCCTTCCGGCCGCCGCAGCTGCACCTTCGGGTCGAGGTGGACGGCGAGGTCGTCAACGGCCTCGACCAACCGGTGCTCATGGTCGCCATCGGCAACGGCACGAGCGTCGGCGGCGGCGCCGAGCTGACCCCCGAGGCGGACGCCGAGGACGGGCGCATCGACATCATGGTCAGCCGGTCGGTCGGTCCGCTGGCCAAGGTGGCGTACGCCGTGCAGGTCCTGCGCCGCACGCACCTCGAGCGCGACGACGTCCTCCAGGTGCGCGGGACCCGGGTGTCGGTGTCGGGTGAGGAGTTCTACTGCGCCGCGGACGGCGAGATCACCGGACCGGAGCGGCAGCGCGCCTGGCGGTTGGAGCCGGCGGCGTACTCGATGGTGCTGCCCTGATCAGCTGCCCGGCACCGCGGCGCCGAAGGGTTGGGGCCCTCCGGCCCGCGGGCGGGTGAGGCGGGCCTGACGGCCCGGGCCTCGGCATCGGTCACAGGGGCAGCGCGACGACGCCGACCAGCCCGAGCGCGATCAGGACCGCTCCCAGGACCAGCAGAACACGCGACAACTGCACGCACCCCCTGATCCTGTCGAGTCGCCAGCCCCCCGGCTGGCGACTCCGAGAACGCTAGCCCGCGGATCGCCGCGCGTTGAAGGGACCCAGATCCCTTCTTGGGATCCTTCCTGGCGTCCCGCGCTCCGCGGGGCCGTACCTGCCAGCCCCCTGGTCGGCCGGCCCCGCGGGCGGGTGTCGACGAGCGGTCAGCAATCGCGTCCGTCGACCGGTTTGACGACCCCGCTCGCAGGCAAACCCACCCAGGCTGCCGAGCTGAAGGTCATCGACGGCAACTTAGGTCGTGACACCGCGCCGCAACAGGGACCTGCATCCCCTCCTCCGCGGCCGAGCCTCGTCGGACCCAAGCTCAGACCCAGCCGCGCCGCACCGCTTCGACCCCGGCCTGGAACCGCGAGTCGGCGCCGAGCTCGGTCATCAGGTCGGCGATGCGGCGGCGTACCGTGCGCAGGCTCATCCCGAGGGTGCGGGCGATCTGCTCGTCCTTCTGGCCGGCCGCGAGCAGACGCAGGAGGAAGCCGCGCAGGTCCGGCCGGGCCGCCCCGAGGTCCAGCTCGGGCACCGGCGCGGCGCGCGACCACAGCTCGTCGAAGAGCATGATCAACGCCTCGACCAGGGCGCCCTGACGCACCAGGAGCCGCGGCTCGTCGGCGTACCCGAGGGGTTCGGGTACGACGGCGTGGGTCGTCCCGATGACCATCAACCGGGTGGGGAGCTCGGGCAGCACCCTGATCTGCTCACCTGCCCGCGCTCGCGCGCGCAGCACGTCGGGGGCCTCGCGCAGCGCCACGACCGGGTAGATCGCCCGGGACCGACGACCCGTCGCGATCGCCGTCTTGATCACCTCCACCATCGCCGCCTCGCGCGGCATCCGCCACGCGTCGGGTCGCAGCCAGAGGAGGTCGCCGCGGCTCTCGAGGATCAAGTTGGAGAGCAGCCTCAGGGCGTTGCCGCCCGAGGTCACCTCCCCGTCGATCGGGTGCACGTCGTCCACCTCACCGGTGCTCGGTCGCGTCGTCGCTGCTGCCAGCAACGGGACTGCAGCGGCCAGGCGGGTCAGGCGCTGCTCGGCGCGCGCGGCCCGGTCCGCCTCCTGGCCGATCAGCATGGCCACCGCCTCAGGCAGCGAGTGCACGTGCAGCCTGCCCTTCTCGATCCGGCAGACACCCAGCCGACGCAGGGGCTCGATCTCGCCGGCGAGCTCGGTGGTGGGCAGGCTCAGCGCCGCCGCGACCGCCGAGACGTCGCCGCCTGACAGCGGGAGGAGCCGGGCGTACAGCCGCTCCTCGCCCCCGGTGAGGCCGAGGCTGGCAAGGGTGCTCGTCACGGGTCGGGGGGCCATGTTTGGCAGGTTAGTGACACCGGCATCCGGAAGCCAGGTGGCAGGGAGCGGTCATGTGAAACTGGGGGTGCCAGTTTCTGGCCTCGTCGAGGACCTCGGAATCGCCACAGGGGACGATTCCGGGGTCCTCGTCCGTTGTGGATAGCCTGGCCGCTCGCGGCGAGGACAAGAGGGTGGCGGTGGCACGAGGCAAGCAGGGCGGCGACCCGGTCGACTGGGTCACCCGGGCGGCCGACGACGCGGTCCGGCACGCCGGCCCGGACGCGGCGATCGTCACGTGCTCGTCCGGGGTCTCGCCGTCGGGGCGCGTGCACCTGGGCAACATGCGCGAGTTCCTGACCGTGCACTTCGTGGCCGACGAGCTGCGCCGGCGCGGCGTACCGATGCGACACCTGCACGTGTGGGACGACTACGACCGCTTCCGCAAGGTCCCGGTCGGCATCGACGCGTCGTACGTCGAGCACATCGGCAAGCCGCTCAGCGCCGTCCCCGACCCGTGGGAGTGCCACCCCTCGTGGGCGGAGCACTACAAGGTGCCGCTGCGCGACGCCCTGCACGCCATGGGCATCGAGATGGAGGAGATCTCGCAGACCGAGCGCTACCGAAGCGGCTACTACCGCGACGACGTGCTGCACGCCGTCCGGCATCGCGCCGAGATCGAGGAGGTGCTGGCGCGCTACCGGACGCGGAAGGTCGCCGTCGACGCCGGGTCCGAGCAGGAGGCCGACGCCCTGGCGGACTCGGTGGCCGACGCCGACGACGAGGGATCGGGCGCCGACGAGCTGGGCCGCTTTCCGTTCAAGCCCTTCTGCCGCGGCTGCGGACGTGACACGACGACGATCACGGCGTACGACGACGACACGACCGACCTGAGCTACACCTGCGACTCGTGCGGCGAGTCCTACGTGACCAACCTGGCCACGCAGGACGAGGGCAAGCTGGTCTGGAAGGTCGACTGGCCGATGCGCTGGGCCAAGGAGCACGTCGACTTCGAGCCCGCGGGCATGGACCACGCCACGCCCGGCTCGTCGTTCACCGTCGGTCACGAGCTGGTCGAGAGCGTCTTCGCGATGCCGCGCCCGTCGTGGTTCGGCTACGCGTTCGTCGGGTTCGCCGGGGTGCAGAAGATGTCGTCGTCCGCGGGTGGCGCGCCGACCGCGGAGGACGCGCTGCGCATCCTCGAGCCGCCGATCCTGCGCTGGCTCTACGTCCGCCGCAGCTACAAGCAGGCCTTCGACATCGACTTCGGTCCCGAGGTCGTGCGGCTCTACGACGAGTGGGACGCCCTGGCCCGCAAGGCGGCCGACCCCGCCAAGCGTGACCTGCAGGTGCTCGCCTACGAGCGCGCGTCGGCGACCGCGACGGGGGCCCTGCCGACCGCCGAGGTCGTCGTCCCCTTCCGCACCCTGTCGTCGGTGGCCGACGTGACCGCCGGCTCGGCGGAGCAGATCAGCCGCATCGTCGGCGACGTCGGCTTCCCGCACGAGTCCGTCGACCAGCTCGAGCCGCGGCTGTCGAAGGCGATGGCCTGGACCGCGGAGTACGTGGCGGCCGAGGACCGCACCACCGTCCGCTCCGAGCCCGACCACGAGCGCCTGGCGTCGCTCACCCCGCGCGAGTCGACGTGGCTGACGCTCTTCCTCGACCGCCTGGGCGACGCCGCCGACCTCGACCGGGTCACCGCGCTGGTCTACGGCGTGCCCAAGCTCGCCCACGGGCTCACCGTCGACGACGCGCCGACCGACGAGGTGAAGGTCGACCAGCGCGACTTCTTCCGGTTGCTGTACCAGCTGCTCGTCGCCGCCGACCGGGGCCCACGCCTCCCGACGCTGGTGATGGCGCTGGGCGCCGACAAGGTGCGCTCGCTGCTCACGCCGTGACGGTGGCCGGCGTCTCGGCGTACAGCCAGTAGTGCCGCTCCCGCACCACGAGGTCGTCGCGGGTCTCCAGCACCACCACACCGTTGGCCGCCAGCGCCTCGCCCGTGGTCTGGTCCGTGCCCGTCATCCGCAGCTCCAACGCGCAGAGCTCGCCGTCCACCACGCTGTTCAGGTGCTCGAACACCAGGTCCGGGAAGCGCTCGAAGATGACCGGGGCGGCGGCGATCCACTCGGCCGCCGGCGCGGCAGCCGGCCAGCCGGTCGGCCACACCGTCGCCTCGGGCGCGTAGCACCAGGCCAGTGCCTCCGGGTCGTGGGCGCTCTGGGCCGCGAGCACCCGCTCGGCCACCGGCCGGCTCATGACCGTGGCCCCTGTTCGCGCAGCGTCGAGGTGCGCCGGTAGGCCGACGGCGGGATGGGGACCATCCAGTACAGCGAGGGTGTCCGGGCCATGGCCCGGCCGAATGCTTCTAGGATCTGCTTCGATGTCCGCATCGGGACCTCCTTCGTCGTCCCCGCAGCCTCGCCGCGGAGGCGGATCGGTCGCGTCCGGCAGATCCCGTAGATCGGTGGCTCTCAGTGGTCGCGACGCCGAGCTGGCCGTGATCGCCCGGGTGCTCGACGACGCGCGGGCGGGCAGCACCGGCGCCCTGGTCCTGAGCGGCGAGCCGGGCATCGGCAAGTCGACCCTGCTGGAGCGTGCAGCCGCGGACGCCACCGGCTTCCGGACCCTGTGGACCCTCGGCGTGGAGAACGACGCCGTGCTCGGGCATGCCGGGCTGCTGCCCCTGCTCACGCCGCTGCGCGACCTGCTCGACCAGGTGCCCGAGGCGCAGGCGGCCGCGCTCGCAGGCGCGCTCGGCTGGAGCACCGCCGACCGGCCACCGGCACCGCTGCTGGTGGCCGGGGCAACGCTCGCCCTGCTCTCCGTCGCCGCTGCCGACGGGCCCCTCCTGGTCGTCGTCGACGACGCCCACTGGCTCGACCACGAGTCCGCGAGCGCGCTGCTCTTCGCGGTACGCCGGATGCGCGACGACCCGGTCGTGTTCCTGCTCGCCGCCCGCGCCGAGTCGCCGGCGGCGTACGAGCTGGCGGACCTGCCGTTGCTGTCGCTGGCCGGCCTCACCGCCGCGCAGGTCCGCGAGGCCTGGCCCGACCTGGTGCCCGACGTCGCCGCGCTGCTGGCCGACCAGACCCTCGGCAACCCGCTCGTGCTCGGCGACGTCGTGCCCCTGCTCTCCGCGGCGCAACAAGCCGGCGCCGCGCCGCTGCCGGTCCCGCTGCCCGTCGGCGCGCGACCGCTGGGCTCGCTGGCCGCGCGTCTGGTCGGCCTCTCCGAGGATGCCGCGCACGTCGCCCTGCTGTACGCGCTCGCGGGCGCCGGCGAGGAGTACGCGGTCGAGGCTGCCGCCGTCGCCGACGGCGTCCTCCTCGACGCGGCCCTCGACGACGCCCTCGCCGCGCGCGTCCTCGCCCGCGAGGCCGGCCTGACCCGGCTGGCGCATCCGCTGCTGCGCACGGCCGTGCTCGCGCACTCCACCCCCGCGCGGCGCAGGGCGGCCCACGCGTCGCTCGCTGCCGCGTCGGCCTCGCTCGGACGCACGCCGGCCGCTGTCTGGCACCGCGCCGAGGCCACCGCCGGCACCGACGACGGTCTGGCTCGCGAGCTCGCGGCTCTCGCTGACGACCGCCACGCCGGTGGCCGGGCCGTGGCGTCCCAGGCACTCGAGCGCGCGAGCACGATGACGACCGACACGGCCGCCGGGCTGTCCTGGCTGGCCCGCGCGGCGGAGGAGTCGTTCCTCGCGGGCGACCTGCCGCGCACGCGGGCCGTGGCCGAACGCGTGCTCGCGGCCTCGCCCTCGCCACGCGTGCGCGCCCAGGTGCTGTCGGTGCTCGGCAGCGTGGAGGAGTACGCCGGCTCGCTGCCGCGGGCCGAGGCGCTCCTCGCCGAGGCCGCGGGACTCGCCGACGGTGTGCGGGCGGTGCAGGTGCTTGCCGAGCTCGGCCAGGCGAGGTTCCGGCTGGGCGACCTGCCCGGCTACCTGGACTGTGCCGCGCGGATCGCCGCGGTCGCCGACCACGCGGATCCCTACCAGCGCATGCTCAGCCGGTTCGCCACCGGATGGGCCGCCTCGCTGACCGGCGACCAGGCCGTGGCCGCCCCGGCTCTCGCGGAGGCCCTCGACCTCGCCGTCGCACGTCCGGTGACCGACCCGCAGACGCTGACCGTCTGGCAGGCGATCGTCTTCAGCCCCGACCTGCCGACGGCCATGCAGCAGGCCTCCCAGCGCCTCGACGAGCTCCGGCGCAACGGCCTGGCCGGGCTGCTCGTCTCTGCGCTCACGATGTACACGTTCATGCGGCTGGCCGTCGGCGACCACGCGGGCGCCTTCGCGAACGCGGGTGAAGCCGTCGAGCTGGCCGAGCATCTCGGCCAGGTCGCCGACGCGGCCACCGCCCACGAGGCGCTGGCGTGGCAGTCGGCGGCGCGCGGTCTCCACGACGCCGCCGACGAGTCGCTCGCCCGGTCGGCGCAGCTGCTCGAACGCGCCGGGCTGTCGTCCGCCGCCGCGCACCACGCGCTCTGCGCGGCGTTCTGCGCGCTGAGCCGCGACGACCTCGAGGGCGTGGTGGCCGTGCTGCAGCCGCGGCTGGCCATCGACGGCGGCATGGGGCTGATGGGCGAGCCGCTGGGCGTGGCGCCGCTGCTCGTGGAGGCACTGGTCGGCCTGGGTCGTCGGGCCGAGGCGGCCGAGCTCGCGGAGCGGCTCGACGAGGTCACCCCCGCGCAAGCGCCCGCGGTCCTCGACGCGCCACGGCACCGCTGCCTGGCTCTCGTCGAGGAGGATCCCGAGCTGGCCCGTGCGGCGTACGACGCTGCGATCACGGCGCACGCCGCGGCTCCTGACGTCTTCGAGCTCGCCCGCACACGGTTGCTGTTCGGCTCGTGGCTGCGGCGGCGCGGCGACCGGGTGGCCGCGCGTGAGCAGCTGGGGCTGGCGGCCGACGCGTTCGGGCGGATGGAGCTCACCGCCTGGGTCGCCAAGGCCCACGCCGAGCGGGCCGCGACCGGTGAGCGCGCCCGGCCGCGCGGCGAGCAGCCCGTCGAGGAGCCGCTCACGTCGCAGGAGACCCGGGTCGCCCTGCTCGTCGCGCAGGGGCTCTCCAACAAGGAGGTCGCTGCCCAGCTGTTCCTGAGCCCGCGCACCGTGGAGACGCACCTGTCGTCGGTCTTCCGCAAGCGGGGCTTGCGCAACCGCACCGACCTGGCAGTGAGAGGCTTGGGGACATGAGCGAGCGCAGCGAGCGACCAGACGAGCGAGCCCATGTCGACCTGATGGCCGGTCCCCCGCCGACCCTGCTGCCCGACGACCCCGCCGCCGCCGCGCTGGAGGCGCAGCCGCCCGAAGCCGTCGTCCGCGCCCACCCGGCGTCGCCGGTCGCGTGGGCCGCGTTGGCCGACGCCGCGAAGGCGGAGGGCGCCGACGACGTGACCGTCTACGCCTACGCCCGGGTCGGCTACCACCGCTCCCTCGACATGCTGCGCCGCAACGGCTGGAAGGGCCAGGGTCCCGTGCCGTGGGAGCACGAGCCCAACCGCGGCTTCCTGCGCTGCCTGGCCGCCCTGGCCCTGTCGGCGCAGGCGATCGGCGAGACCGACGAGTGGGAGCGCTGCTCGGCCTTCCTCCGCGACAGCAGCCCCGCGGCGTACGACGCCCTGCTCGGCAGCTGACTGCCGCGGTGCTGTGGTCGGTTAGGACGGGGCTAGCGGCCCCCTAAGAGTCCACAGCACCGCACCAGGCGGTGGCCGTCCACAAGCCGCACCCAGGACACCACGCCCCACCCCTGGCCGGGTCACGATCCCGGCATGGTTCTCATGCTGCCGGCGCTCGTCGCCATCGCCGCACGTCAAGGTGGCGTCTTCACCCGCCAGCAGGCCCTCGAGGTCGGGGAGACGCCACGAGTGATCCGCACGCTGACCCGGCCGAACGGTCCGTGGGTCGTGGTCAGGCGCGGGGTGTACGCCGACCGAGAGGCCTGGGAGGCCCTCGACGAGTGGGCGACACGGCCCGTCGCTCGTGACTGGGCCGCCCACCTCACCATGACGCGCGAGCACGTGCTGAGCCATGACTCGGCCGGCCGTGCCTATGGCCTCTCGACGCTGCGGACGGCCGTCCCGCTCATCCACATCACCAGGCCCGGCGTCGGAGGGTCACGCACGGAGCACGGGGTGAAGCACCATCTGAGTCAGGGCCTGCCGTGGCAGTCGAGCTTCACGTCCGGGCTGCCGGTCACGCCACTGGCCCGTACGGCGCTCGACATCGCTCGCGAGCACGGGCTCTGGCACGGGGTGGCCGCCATCGACAGCGCCCTGCGACAGGGCGCCGAGCACGGGGACTTCGCTCGACACCTCGGCCCGATGAGGCACTGGCCCCACGTCACGAAGGCGCGGACCTGCCTCGCGTTGGGCGATCCCGGGGCCGAGAACGCAGGTGAGTCGATGGCGCGGCTCCTGCTGCTCGAGTGCGACGTCCCCGAGGTGCGCACCCAGTTCCCGATCCAGCTCGTCACGGGGCGCGTTGCGTGGGCGGATCTCGTGGTCGGCAACCATGTCGTCGAGTTCGACGGCAGAGCGAAGTACGTGCGCCTCGACACCGACCACGCCTCGACGCAAGCCGGGGAGATCGTCTGGGCGGAGAAGGAACGCGAGCGGCTGATCCGAGCCGAGGGTCTCGGCGTCTCCCGCCTCGTCTGGTCCGACTTCTGGGGTGCAGCGCGGACGGCGGCCCGCGCGCGGCTCCGCTCCGAGATCGCGCTCACCCAGGAGAGGTTCGGTTCCAGCAGGCCGGCCCACCTCGAGGATTTCGCCGATCGCCTGGCTGACGTACGCCGGCGCCGGATGGCAGCCAACTAGCGCGGTGCTGTTGCCGGTTAGGACGTGGCTGGCCCCGCCCTAGCCGGCCACAACACCGCGGTAGTCGGTCGCCCGGCGCCGACCTCAGGCGGAGAGGGTCGAGCCGGTGGAGCGGAGGTTCTCGCAGGCCTCGACGATGCGGGCGCTCATGCCGGCTTCGGCGGCCTTGCCCCAGGCGCGGGGATCGTAGGCCTTCTTGCTGCCGACCTCGCCGTCGACCTTGAGGACGCCGTCGTAGTTGGCGAACATGTGGGCGGCGACGGGCCGGGTGAAGGCGTACTGGGTGTCGGTGTCGACGTTCATCTTCACCACGCCGAAGTCGACGGCGGCGCTGATCTCGTCGGCCGTCGAGCCGGAGCCGCCGTGGAAGACCAGGTCGAAGGGCCGGGCGTCGCCACCGAGCGACAGCTCGGAGGCGGCCGCCGCCTGTGCCTCGCGGAGGATCTCGGGGCGCAGCTTGACGTTGCCCGGCTTGTAGACGCCGTGCACGTTGCCGAACGTCAGTGCGGTCAGGTAGCGCCCGCGGTCGCCGGAGCCGAGCGCTCGCACGGTGGCGATGGCGTCCTCGGGCGTCGTGTACAGCTGGTCGTTGATCTCGTTGGCCACGCCGTCCTCCTCGCCGCCGACGACGCCGACCTCGATCTCCAGCACGATGCGGGCCGCCGCGCACTTGGCGAGCAGCTCCTCGGCGATCTGCAGGTTCTCCTCCAGCGGTACGGCGGAGCCGTCCCACATGTGGGACTGGAAGAGGGGCGCCTCGCCGCGGGCCACCCGCTCCGCGGAGATGTCGATCAGCGGCCGGACGAACCCGTCGAGCTTGTCCTGCGGGCAGTGGTCGGTGTGCAGCGCGATGTGGACGGGATAGTTCTTCGCGACCTCGGCGGCGTACGCCGCGAACGCGACCGACCCGCTCACCATGTTCTTGACCGACGGCCCGGAGAGGTACTCCGCGCCACCGGTCGAGACCTGGATGATCCCGTCGGACCCGGCGTCGGCGAAGCCCTTGAGGGCGGCGTTGAGCGTCTGCGAGGACGACACGTTGATGGCCGGGAAGGCGAAGCCCTTCTCCTTGGCCGTGTCGAGCATCTGCGCGTAGACCTCGGGGGTGGCGATCGGCATGACGAGACTCCTGCGGGATTGACTTCGGAACGACGCCACCGACCTTAGTGGCTGACAAGCGGACGGCCGCGGGCCCCGTCTCAGTGGGTAGGAGACCGTCCGCGCACACCCGCTCGCCCACCCGAAAGGAGATCTTGACGAAGGTCGGGGTTGGGCATAGAAACTGACCACCTTCGGATCTCGGGAGCCGCCATGCGTCGCACGTCCTTGCTCGTCGCCCTGCTCGCCCTCGTCGGCACCGCCCTCGTGGCCCCGCCGGCGCAGGCCGCGCTCGACCCCGGCTTCGAGCAGCCGGCTGTCGGCACCTGCTACCGGATGTCGGAGAAGGAGCTGCGCCAGGTGTCGTACGGCGAGGCGGCCGTCGACTGCGCCGGCAAGCACACCTCGCAGGTCGTGGCGGTGACCTACCTGCCGGACGGCCTGAGCTGGCGCAGGGCCTCGGTCGGCAAGGTGACCAAGCTGGCGGTCAAGGGCTGCCAGCCGGCCCTGGACGCCGCGCTGGGTGGCGACGTCGTGCTCCGCGCGCAGTCGGCGTACCAGCTCACGTTCTTCATCCCGACCAAGGCGCAGCGCAAGGCCGGCGCCCGCTGGATCCGGTGCGACGTCGTGCTCGGGCTCAGCCCGCTCACGTCGCTGCCCCCTACGTTGGCGCTCACCGACCCGCTGGCCGACGGCGTCACCGCCTGCCTGGACGGCCGCGGCGTGGTCCGCTCGTGCAGCAAGAAGCACACCTTCCGAGCGACGGGTGCGGTCACGATCGACCGGAAGCGCTACCTGAGTGACCGTGCGTTCCGCACCGTCGGCTCGCGCAAGTGCCAGAAGCACATCACCAACAACAAGCCGTTCTACCTGACCTGGCCCAACAAGCACGCCTGGAAGCTCGGCGACCGCACGATCACCTGCTACACCCGCACCTCGAAGTAGGTCAGCCGCGCCAGGCGGCCCCGTCACCGAGGTCGGCGTGCGCGCGGATCCACGTGTGCATGGCGATGGCGGCGGCGGCCGAGGCGTTGATCGAGCGGGTGGAGCCGAACTGGGCGATCGACAGCGTGCCGTCGCACGCGGAGCGCGCGGCGTCGGAGAGGCCCGGCCCCTCCTGGCCGAAGAGGAGGCAGACATGCTCGGGCAGGGCGGTGGTCTCGAGATGCGCGCTGCCCGGCAGGTTGTCGATGCCGAGCAGTCGCACGGGCGGCGTCCGCTCGTGGAGGTACGTCGCCAGGTCGGCCGGCGTCGCGTGGTGCCGGACGTGCTGGTAGCGGTCGGTCACCATCGCGCCGCGACGGTTCCACCGGCGGTTGCCGACGATGTGCACCTCTGCGGCGAGGAACGCGTTGGCGGTGCGCACGATCGTGCCGATGTTGAAGTCGTGCTGCCAGTTCTCGATCGCGACGTGGAACGTGTGCCGGCGGGCATCGAGATCGGTGACGATCGCCTCCATCGTCCAGTAGCGGTAACGGTCGACGACGTTGCGCCGGTCGCCCGCGGCGAGCAGCGCGGGGTCGTACTGCCCACCCTCGGGCCATGGCCCTTCCCAGGGCCCGACCCCGACCTCGGCAGGACCGTGCGGCATCGGGTCGTAGGGGGCCCGCTCGTCGTCCACCTCCCTGCGCCCGTCCACGGCGGCAGGCTAGTCGGCAGAGCCGACACGCGCTGCCGACCCGGGGTGCTCACGTACGCCGGTTAGGGTTGCGCCCGTGACGGGCCCGCTCAACTCGATCCTCCAGTCCAGCGTGGTCGAGCCGTTCCTCCTGGGGATGGACTGGATGGACCCCAACTGGCTCCTCGACCGGTTCGGCACCCAGTTCTTCTGGATCAGCCTGGTCATCATCTTCATCGAGTGCGGGCTGTTCTTCCCGTTCCTCCCCGGAGACACTCTGCTGTTCGCGCTCGGGCTCTTCATCGCCGGCGAGCAGGTCGACGTCTTCCCCGGCGGCCCCGTCGCCGAGCTCTTCCTGGCGATGCTGCTCCTCACGGCCGCCGCCTTCCTCGGCAACGTGGTGGGCTACGAGATCGGCCGCGCCATCGGGCCGCCTCTCTACGAGCGCGACGGGCGGGTGCTGAAGCAGAAGTACTTCGACCAGACCCGGGTCTTCTTCGACAAGCACGGCAACAAGGCCCTCGTCATCGGTCGATTCGTCCCGTTCGTGCGCACGTTCATCACCGTGATCGCGGGCGTCACCCGGATGCCGAGACGGCGCTTCTTCCTCTGGAGCTTCGTCGGCGCCGTGCTGTGGGTCTGCAGCGTGCTGCTGCTCGGCTACTTCCTGGGCAGCGCGTTCCCGTCCCTGGGCGAGAACATCGACAAGGCCATCGTCGTGATCCTGGCCTTCTCGA
The DNA here is from genome assembly GCA_963723195.1 of uncultured Actinomycetota bacterium. GTDB lineage: Bacteria > Actinomycetota > Actinomycetes > Propionibacteriales > Nocardioidaceae > Nocardioides. The sequence goes on along the minus strand of CAVRPU010000012.1, from coordinate 497,551 downwards.
TCATCCCGATCGCCTACGAGTGGTGGCGGCACCGGCGTACGTCGTCGTCCCGCGCCGGCGACCGTGACCACGACGGCCGTCCCGACCGCGACGTCATGGGGCTCGACGTCGACTGACGCGCGCGGAGTCCAGGTCGGCCTTGGTGAGCACGGGCCGCACCTCGAGACCCACGTCGGCAAGCGGGTTCTCGCCGACAGGGCTGCGGTCGATGGCGCACACGACGACCTCGACGACGGCGCCCGCGTCGCGCAGCGAGCGGGTGGCGTCACGGACGGCGCCGCCGGTGGTGATGACGTCCTCGACGAGCGTGACGCGCCGGCCGGCGACGTCGGGGCCCTCGGCGAGCTTGCAGGTGCCGTACTCCTTGGCCTTCTTGCGCACGAAGAGCGCGGGCAGTCCCGTGCGCGCGCTGACCATCGTGGCGATCGGGATCCCGCCGAGCTCGAGGCCGCCGAGCAGGTCGGTGTCCGCGGGCAGGAGTCGCTCCAGCTGAGCGGCCACCCGGGCCAGCAGGGCCGGCTGGGACTCGAAGAGGTACTTGTCGAAGTACTCCGACGACACCTGGCCCGAGCGGAGCGTGAACTGACCGGACAGCCGACAGATCGCGTCGATGTCGCCGGCCAAGGTCGGGTCCGGGGTGGGGTCCGGAGGGGCGTCGTCCATGGTCGTTAGTCTCGCAGTCGTGCTTGCCACCAGGCTCCAGGGCATCGCCCCGACGATCTTCTCGCGGATGTCGGCGCTGGCCGTCTCCACCGGGGCGGTCAACCTCGGCCAGGGCTTCCCCGACGTCGACGGCCCGCCGTCGGTCATCGCCGAGGCCGTGTCGGCGTTGCGGTCGGGGCGCAACCAGTACGCCCCGGGCCTCGGCGTGCCCGAGCTGCGCCACGCGATCGCGCGCCACCAGCAGCGGCACTACGGGATCGAGCTCGATCCCGACACCGAGGTCGTGGTGACGACCGGCTGCACCGAGGGCGTCGCCGCCGCACTGCTGGGACTCGTGAACCCCGGCGACGAGGTCGTCGTGCTCGAGCCCTACTACGACTCCTACGTCGCGATGCTCCAGATGGCGGGCGCCGTACGCCGCCCGGTGACCCTGCGCGCGCCCGACTTCCGCCTCGACGCCGACTCCCTGCGCTCGGCCGTCACCGCGCGCACGCGCTTCGTGCTGCTCAACAGCCCGCACAACCCCACCGGCACGGTGCTGACCCGCACCGAGCTCGCGGCGGTCGCCGCCGTGGCGATCGAGCACGACCTGGTGGTGATCACCGACGAGGTCTACGAGCACCTCGTCTTCGACGACCACGAGCACGTCCCGATCTCGACGCTGCCGGGCATGCGCGAGCGAACGCTGACCCTGTCGAGCGCGGGCAAGTCCTACTCGTTCACGGGCTGGAAGGTCGGCTGGGCCACCGGTCCGGCCGAGCTGGTCGGCGGGCTGCTCGCGGCCAAGCAGTGGCTGACGTTCACCTCCGGCTCGCCCCTGCAGCCAGCGGTGGCACACGCCCTCGACCACGAGCCCGGCTTCCCGCGCGAGCTCGCGGCCGACCTCCAGAGGCGGCGCGACCTGCTCTGCGGCGGCCTGACCAAGGCGGGCCTGGAGCCGCGGACGCCGGAGGGGACCTACTTCGCCACGACCGACGTTGCCCACCTCGGCTGGGACGACGGGCTGGAGTTCTGCCTCGCCCTGCCGGAGCGCGCCGGCGTGGTGGCCATCCCGGCACAGGTCTTCTACGACGACCCGGACGCGCCCGGTGCCGGCCGCCACCTCGTGCGCTGGGCGTTCTGCAAGGAGTCCGCGGTGATCGAGGACGGCGTCCGTCGACTGCAGGAGTCCGACCTGGCACGCTGAGCGGGTGAGGGTGCTGTTCACCTCCTGCCCGGCGTACGGACACGCACTGCCGATGCTGCCGCTGATGCGCGCGGCGGCGCGGGCCGGGGCCGACGTGCGCGTGGCGACCGGACCGGACCTCGTCGGCCCGCTGCGCGACCGGGGCCTGGACGCCCGACCTGTGGGGCCGCTGTGGTCGGAGTCGTTCGCCGAGCACAACCGCATCTGGGCCGACGAGGACCATCCGGGCGACCGGATGCTCGACGGCGTCCTCGCCCTCTTCGGACACCCGGCCGCAAGGCGCGTGGCCGACCTCGTCGTCCTGACGGAGGACTGGCGCCCGGACCTCGTCGTCCACGAGGTGCTCGAGCTCGGCGGCTCGATCCTCGCCAGCCGGCTGGGCGTGCGCAGCGTCGTGCACGGCTTCGGACCGATGTTCCCGTTCTACGGCCCACTGGCCGGGCCCGCCGGCGCCGCCGCCGGAGACCCCGATCTGTGGGCCACCCTCTCGACGGAGACCTACCTCGACATCTGCCCGCCGGCTCTGCGCCCCGACGGACCCCCCGTGTGGGGGACGTCGATGCCGCTGCGGACCAGCCCCGGCGAACGCGGACCGGTGCCCCCCGAGGTGGCTGCTCTGCTCCGCGACGACGAGCGCCCGTTGGCGTACTTCACCCTCGGCACGATCAAGAACCAGGAGACCGCCGAGCTGGCCCAGGGTCTGCAGGCGCTGGCCGACTTCGCGGGTGACGTCGTCGCGACGACCGGCCGCGCGATCGGCCGCGACGAGCTCGGCGACCTGCCGGCCAACGTCGTCCTCGCCGAGTTCGTGCCCCAGGCGTCGCTGCTCCCTCACGTCGACCTGCTGGTCTCCCACTCCGGCTCCGGCACCATGCTCGGCGGCCTCTGCCACGCGATCCCGCAGGTAGCAGTGCCGCGCGGCACCGACCAGCCCGAGAACGCCGCCCTGCTGGCCCGCGCGGGCGCCGGGGTCGTCGTGCCGCCGGAGGACTACGGCGTCGAGAGGATCCGCGCCGCGGTTGCGGAGGTGACCGGCGATCCGGCGTACGCCGAGAACGCGCGGCGCGTGCAGGCCGAGATCGAGGCGATGCCCGACGCCGACGACGTGTGGGCCGCGCTCAGCGCCTGACCCAGGCCGCCGTCTCGGGCCGCAACAGGAGCGTCAAGGTCATCGCGGCGGCGAGGAACGGGACCATCAGCACGAGCTGGCTGAGCGATGCCAGGGCCAGCAGGCCGAGCGCGCCACCGGTCGAGACCAGCAGCACCACGCGCGCCCAGCCGATGCCGCGGTAGAGGAGGAACGCCAGCACGATCGCGGCCAGGGCCCACACGATGAGTGCGCCGCCGGTCACGAACGCCACGGCGAGGATCATCCGGTCGGTCAGGCCTGCTTCGGCGATCTCGGGATTCTGCGCGCGCATGTCGGCGATGAGGGCGTCGGGCGAGACGGCGAGGTAGGCGAGGCCCGCCACCATCACGACCACGCTCAGTCCCGCGAAGAGCCAGACCAGGGTGCAGGCCCAGATCACGGGCGGGGGGCGGGTGCCCGCCCGTGTCCAGGCGCCTGCCGTGGAGTACGGCGGCGGCGGTGCCGGCGGATTCACCGGCGCGGTGGTGCCGAACCCGCTCACCGGCCGGGCCTCGGTTGCGTGCGGCGGCGCTGCGGGCGTGGGCGGCGGCCACTCCGCCCGGGCCTGCGAGCGGGGCGCTTCGGCCGGCGGGCGCTTGGCCGGCTCGCGGCCCGCGAACCAGTCGCGGGCGGGCGGCAGCCACAGCAGGAACGCCGACGCTGCGACCAGCGAGGAGAGGAAACCTCCGGTCACCATGCCGCTCAACAGCAGCGGCACCGCGATCACGGTCAGGGCGATCCGCGCCGGCTTGCTGCGGCGAAGCACCTGGTAGCCGAGGATGCCCGCCGCTGCGGCGCAGCCCCCCGCGACCATCCCGAGCGTCCGCATCACCGTCAGCGCGCCCTCGACCGAGAGGCCCAGGCCGTCGCCCGGCGGCTCGGACAAGAAGCCCTGCACCGCCTCGCGCGTCTGCAGCGTGTGCAGGTTGCTGATCATCTCGAAGGTCAGCAACACCACGAACGCCGAGCCGACCATGATCGTCCAGGCAGCCAGGGTCACCTGGCGGGGACGCTCGACGGTGGTCACCCGCTCATTTGACCATTTGCCTGGTCATGACCTGGTCGGCAGAGCCGATCGGCCGGTGGTCAGGGTGAGCCCCTCGGATCCCTCGACGCGGTCGACGGTGAGCGTGCCACCGTCGACCACCTCGCCGCTGATGAGCAGCCTGGCCAGCGGATCGCCGATGGCGGTCTGGATCAACCGGCGCAGCGGGCGGGCGCCGTACGCCGGGTCGTAGCCGGTCTCGGCCAGCCAGGCGCGCGCCTCGTCGGTGACGGTGATGGTGATCCGGCGGACCGCCAGCCGCTTCTCCAGCAGCGCGAGCTGGAGGTCGACGATCCTGGCGAGCTCGCGCTTGGTCAGCGCGTCGAAGAGCACCACCTCGTCGAGCCGGTTCAAGAACTCCGGCTTGAAGCTCGCCCGCACCAACGCCAGCACCGACTCCTTCTTCTTGTCCGGGTCCAGCGTCGGGTCGACGAGGTAGGCCGAGCCGAGGTTGCTGGTCAGGATCAGCAGGGTGTTGCGGAAGTCGACGGTGCGGCCCTGGCCGTCGGTGAGCCGGCCGTCGTCGAGCACCTGCAACAAGATGTCGAAGACCTCCGGGTGCGCCTTCTCGACCTCGTCGAGCAGGACGACGGAGTACGGGCGGCGGCGGACCGCCTCGGTGAGCTGGCCGCCCTCGTCGTACCCGACGTAGCCGGGGGGCGCTCCGACCAGACGCGAGACCGAGTGCTTCTCGGAGTACTCGCTCATGTCGATGCGCACGATCGCCCGCTCGTCGTCGAAGAGGAAGTCGGCCAGGGACTTGGCCAGCTCGGTCTTGCCGGTGCCGGTGGGCCCGAGGAAGAGGAACGACCCGGTCGGCCGGTTGGGGTCCGCGATGCCCGCGCGCGAGCGGCGTACGGCGTCGCTCACGGCGTTGACCGCGGCGGCCTGGCCGATCAGCCGCTCGCCGATGACCTTCTCCATCTCCAGCAGCTTGGCCGTCTCTCCCTGCAGCATCTTGCCGGTGGGGATGCCGGTCCACGCCTCGACGACGTCGGCGATCTGCTCGGCTCCGACCTCCTCGCCGACCAGCTTCTCCAGTCCCGAGCTGTCGTCGGCCTCCGCCGACTCGACGTCGGCGATCTTCTTCTCCAGCTCGGGGATCCGGCCGTACTGGATCTCGCTGGCGCCCGCGAGGTCGCCTTCGCGGAGCTTGCGGTCGGCCTCGACACGCAGCTGGTCGAGCTGGCGGCGCAGCTCACCCTCGCCCTCCAGCGAGGTCTTCTCCCGCTCCCAGCGGGCGTCCAGCGCGCGCAGCTGCTCCTCCGCGTCGGCGAGGTCCTTGCGGACCTTGGCCAGCCGCTCGACGGAGGCATCGTCGGTCTCCTTGGCGAGGGCGTACTCCTCCATCTTGAGCCGGTCGACGGCGCGCCTGAGCTGGTCGACCTCCTCGGGGGAGGACTCGATCTCCATGCGCAGCCGCGAGGCCGCCTCGTCGATGAGGTCGATGGCCTTGTCGGGCAGCCGGCGCCCGGTGATGTAGCGGTCGCTCAGGGTGGCGGCGGCCACCAGGGCGGCGTCGGTGATGCGGACGCCGTGGTGCGCCTCGTACTTCTCCTGGATCCCCCGCAGGATCTGGATGGTGTCCTCGACGCTCGGCTCGTCGACGAAGATCTGCTGGAACCGCCGCTCGAGGGCGGGGTCCTTCTCGATCCGCTCGCGGTACTCGTCGAGCGTGCTCGCCCCGATCATGTGCAGCTCGCCGCGGGCCAGCATCGGCTTGAGCATGTTGCCGGCATCCATCGAGGAGTCACCGCCGGCGCCCGCGCCGACGACCGTGTGCAGCTCGTCGATGAAGGTGATGACCTGGCCACCGGCGTCCTTGATCTCCTCGAGCACGGCCTTGAGCCGCTCCTCGAACTCGCCGCGGTACTTCGCGCCGGCCACCATCGCGGCCAGGTCGAGGCTGAGCACCCGGCGACCCTTGAGGGAGTCGGGCACGTCGCCGGCGACGACGCGCTGGGCCAGGCCCTCGACGACCGCGGTCTTGCCGACGCCGGGCTCGCCGATGAGCACCGGGTTGTTCTTGGTACGCCGCGACAGCACCTGGATCACCCGGCGGATCTCGGCGTCGCGGCCGATCACCGGGTCGAGGCGACCGTCCTCGGCCGCTTCGGTGAGGTCGACGGAGTACTTGTCGAGCGCCTCGTAGGTCGACTCGGCCTCCGGGCTGGTCACCCGGCGGTTGCCGCGCAGGGTCGTGAGTCCCTCACGCAGACCGTCGGCGGTCAGCCCGACGTCGGTGAGCACCTTCTGCGCGGTGGACTGGACGGTCGCCAGCGCGATGAGGAGGTGCTCGGTGGCGACGTAGTCGTCCTTCATCGAGGAGGCCAGGTCCAGGCCGCTCGCCAGCACGCGGGTCAGGGCCGCCGAGGCTGCCGGTTGCTGCACGGTCTGCCCGGTGGCCCGCGGCAGGGCTTCGAGGGCCGACTGCGCCTTCGCGGTCACGACGTCGGCGTCGACCCCGGCCTTGGCGACCAGGGTGCGGGCAGTGCCGTCGGCCTGCTTGAGCAGGGCGACGAGCAGGTGGATCGGCTCGGTGTTGGTGTTGCCGCCCGTCGTGGCGGACAGCTGGGCGGCCTCGATCACCTCGCGGCTGCGCGTGGTGAACTTCTCGGCTCCGAACTGGCTCAACGCGGTGTCCTCCGTGTGCTGGTCGGTGGTCGGGATCCTCGCTCGTCGAGCGGCGTCGAGACCACCCTCGTGGCTGCTGGGTCAACGCGCCAGAAGTTGAGTCGATTCCCCTCAAGTCTGCCGATCCGGCGCTTCGTCGACCGAAAAGAGTGCCGATCCGGCGCTTCGTCGACCGAAAAGAGTGCCGATCCGGCGCTTCGTCGACTCGCCCTGCTCGACTACGCGCCGGATCGACGGCTTGTGCGGTCGACAACGCGCCGGGTCGACGGCTTGTGCGGTCGACAACGCGCCGGGTCGACGGCTTGTGCGGTCGACGAAGTGCCGGGTGGGCAGGATGAGGGGGTGCTGCCCGAGATCGAGCTGGTCGCCGACTGCGATCGCTGCTTCGGGCTGTGCTGCGTGCTGCTGCCGTTCCGGGCCGCCGACGGGTTCGGGGTCGACAAGGCCGGCGGCGACCCGTGCGCCAACCTCGACGCCGACGACCGGTGCGGGATCCACGCCGAGCTCGCCGCGACGGGCTGGCCCGGCTGCGTGGCGTTCGACTGCCAGGGAGCGGGGCAGCAGGTGGCGCAGGTGACGTACGGCGGGGTCTCGTGGCGCGACCGCGCCGAGCCGCACGCGCGCGCCGAGATGGGGGCCGTGCTCAGCGTGATGCGGGAGCTGCACCGGCTGCTCGCGCAGCTGGAGCCGACCAGCGCGTCGTACGCCGAGATCGCGGCGCTGCGTGCCGGCACCCCGGAGCAGCTGCTGACCCTCGACCTCGACGAGCTGGCCGAGATCGCCCGCCTGCCGGGATAGTTCGCCGCACGTTGCACGGCTTGGATCGATGCAACCGGTGCAAGTTGCGGCGAACTACCTGTCAGCGGGGCCGGCGCCAGACGACGACCGACTGGGCGGGAGCGGCCTGCCGCAGGACCGGCAGGCGGTCGGTGGTGGCAATGGGCCGGGCGCCGGTCGCGGCCTGGCGCTGTGCCTCGCCCAGAGCGTGACGCAGGGCGCCGACCTCAGCGAGCAGCTCGCCGTTGCGCTGGCGCAGCGCAGCGACCTGGTGCTCGAGATCGAGGATGCGGCGGACGCCCTCGAGACCGATGCCGGCGGCGGTCAGGTCGGCGATCACCCGCAACAGCTCGAGATCGCGGTGGGAGTAGCGACGACCGCCACCACCCGTGCGGCCGGGCGTGATCAGACCCATGCGCTCGTAGGTGCGCAACGTCTGCGGGTGCAGCCCGGTCAGCTCGGCGGCGACCGAGATGACGTAGACGGCGGAGTCGGGGTCGGGCGCGCCGAACGGCGCGCCCGGGGTGATGGCGGGCATCACGACGACTCGAAGAGGTTGGCGCGCAGCGGCCGGCCGGCGGTGGCCGCCCGGTAGGCCTCGACCGCCTCGCGAGCGGTGGCGTCGAGGTGGCCCGGGACCTGGACCTCGACCGTGGCCAGCAGGTCACCGCGCGTGCCGTCGGACTTCTGGGCACCCTTGCCGCGCACCCGGAAGGTACGCCCGTTGGGGGTGCCCGCCGGGATCTTCAGGGTGACCGGGCTGCCGGTCAGCGTGGGGATCTTGATGTCCGCGCCCAGGGCGGCCTCGTCGAAGGAGACCGGGACGTCGAGGGTGAGGTTGTCGCCCTTGCGCCCGAAGAGCCGGTGCGCCGCGACCTTCACCGAGACGTAGAGGTCACCCGCCGGGCCGCCGTTCTCGCCGGCGCCACCCTTGCCGCGCAGCCGGATCCGCTGGCCGTCCTTGACGCCGGCCGGGATGCGCGCCTGGATGGTCCGTGCCGAGAGCCCGCGGCCGGAGCCGTGGCAGGTCGGGCAGGCCTCGTCGTAGACCAGCTGCCGGCCACCGCACCCGGGGCAGGTCTCGTTGAGCGAGAAGGCACCGCCGACGGAGGACACGACGAAGCCGGCCCCCTCGCACGTCGGACAGATGTGCGGCTTGGTGCCGGGCTTGCCGCCGGTGCCGTTGCAGGTGCCGCAGGGAGCGTCGGAGCTCAGGCGCAGGCTGATCGTCACGCCGTCCATGGCATCGGTGAAGGAGATCGTCGCGCTCGTCTCGACGTCGCCGCCGCGGCTGGGACGCGGAGCCTGGCTGCGGGCCCGGCCGCCGCCCGCAGCCCCGCCGAACAGGTCGCCGAACATGTCGCCGAACCCGCCGGCGCGGTCGCGCAGCAGGTCGTTGATGTCGAACCCGCCGGCGCCGCCGCCGAAACCGGCGCCGCGCCCGCCGGCCATGGCTGGACCGAGGGCCCGCATCTCGTCGTACTTCTTGCGCTTCTCGGTGTCACCCACGACGTCGTAGGCCTCGGCGACCTGCTTGAAGCGGTCGTGCTTGGCGGTGTCGCCGGGGTTGGAGTCGGGGTGGTTCGCGCGTGCGAGCTTGCGGTAGGCCTTCTTGATCTCGTCGGCGCTCGCCTCCTTGCCGACTCCGAGGACCTGGTAGAAGTCCTTGGTCAGCCAGTCGTTGCGAAAGCCCGAACCGTTGTCGTCAGCCATGCGCGCTCACCTCCCCTCTGCTCGTCACACCGGTGCCTACGCCGGTGGGTCGACCACCAGCACCTGCGCCGCCCGGACCACCCGATCGCCGATCTTGTAGCCGGCCTTGGCGACCACCTTGGCGGTCGGGACCGACACCTCCGCGTCCTCGCCGACGTGCGAGAGCGCGTCGTGCAGCGTCGGGTCGAACGGGTCGCCGGGCTCACCGAACTTCGTCAGCCCCAGCGCGCCGACGACCCGCTCGAGCTGCTCGGCCACGGCCTTGAAGCCGTCGTCGAGCGGCCCGTGCTCGCGGGCGCGGTCGATGTTGTCGAGCACATCGATGATCGGGGTGAGCACGACGTACGTCGCGTTCTCCCGGATCAGCTCGCGGTCGCGCTCGACGCGGCGCTTGTAGTTGAGGTACTCCGCCTGCAGTCGCTGGAGGTCGGCGGTCCGCTCGGCCAACGCCATCTGGGTGACCACGAGCTCGTCGTCCGCCTCGACCCCGCCGTCGACCGAGTCCTCCACCAGGGCGTCGGGCTCGCCGCCCTCGACCTCCGTCTCGTTGGCCATTTCGGCCGCGGCGTCACCGAACGAGCCGTCGGGACCCGGCGGAGACTCCTCCGCCGGCTCCCGCGCCTCGTGTCGCCCACCCGTCACTTGGTCTCGCCCTCACCAGCCGCGTCGCTGTCACCGGAGGCGGCGTCGTCGTCGGTGGGCTCGTCGACGATCTCGGCGTCGACGACGTCGTCGTCGGCCTCGCCCGTCGCGCCCGTGGTCCCACCGGCCGCGGCCTGCTCGGCCTCGGCGGCGGCGTAGAGAGCCGCGCCCATCTTCTGGCTGGACGCGTTGAGCCGGGCGGTGCCGGCCTCGATGTCCTCCGGCGTCGCGTCGTCCTTCTCCAGCGTGGCCTTGAGCCCGTCAAGGTCGGTCTGGACCTCGGTCTTGACCTCGTCAGGAATCTTGTCGGAGTTCTCGGTGAGGAACTTCTCGGTGGAGTAGACGAGGCCGTCGGCCTGGTTGCGGGTCTCGACCGCCTGGCGCCGCTTCGCGTCCTCCTCGGCGTACTGCTCGGCCTCGCGGACCATCCGGTCGATGTCGTCCTTCGCCAGCGCGCTTCCGCCCGAGATCGTCATCGACTGCTCGCGGCCGGACGCGTGGTCCTTGGCGGAGACGTGGACGATGCCGTTGGCGTCGATGTCGAAGGTGACCTCGATCTTCGGTACGCCGCGGGGCGCCGGCGGGAGGCCCGTCAGCTCGAAGTTGCCGAGCGGCTGGTTCTCCGACCAGATGGCGCGCTCGCCCTGGGCGACCTTGATCTCGACCGACGGCTGGTTGTCGTCGGCGGTGGTGAAGATCTCCGAGCGCTTGGTCGGGATCGTGGTGTTGCGCTCGATGAGGTTGGTCATCACGCCGCCCTTGGTCTCGATGCCGAGGGACAGCGGGGTGACGTCGAGCAGGAGCACGTCCTTGACCTCGCCCTTGAGCACGCCGGCCTGGAGCGCAGCGCCCACGGCGACGACCTCATCGGGGTTGACGCCCTTGTTGGGCTCCTTGCCGCCGAGCAGCTCCTTGACGGCCTCGGTCACCGCGGGCATCCGCGTGGAGCCGCCCACGAGCACGACGTGGTCGATGCCGCTCACGTTGACGCCGGCGTCCTTGAGCACGGACCTGAACGGCTCGCGGGTGCGGTCGAGCAGGTCGGCCGTCATCTTCTGGAACTCCGCGCGGGTCAGCTTCTCCTCGAAGTGCAGCGGGCCGGACTCGCCGTGGGTGATGTACGGCAGGTGGATCGTGGTCTCGCTGGACGACGACAGCTCGATCTTCGCCTTCTCGGCGGCCTCCTGGAGGCGCTGCTTGGCGATCTTGTCGGCCGCCAGGTCGACCCCGAAGTTGGCCTTGAACGTCTTGACCATCCACTCGACGACGCGGTTGTCCCAGTCGTCGCCACCGAGGTGGTTGTCACCTGAGGTGGCCTTGACCTCGACCACGCCCTCGCCGATCTCGAGCAGGGACACGTCGAACGTGCCGCCACCGAGGTCGAAGACGAGGATGGTCTGGTCGTCGCCCTTGTCGAGGCCGTAGGCCAGCGCGGCCGCGGTGGGCTCGTTGACGATCCGCTGGACGTTGAGGCCCGCGATCTCGCCTGCCTCCTTGGTGGCCTGGCGCTGCGCGTCGGAGAAGTACGCCGGCACGGTGATCACCGCGTCGGTCACCGTCTCGCCGAGGTAGGCCTCGGCGTCGCGCTTGAGCTTCTGCAGGACGAAGGCGCTGATCTGCTGCGGGGTGAAGTCCTTGTCGTCGATCTTCACGCTCCAGTCAGTGCCCATGTGGCGCTTGACGGACCGGATGGTGCGCTCGACGTTGGTGACGGCCTGGCGCTTGGCGACCTCACCGACCAGCACCTCGCCGGACTTGGCGAACGCCACCACCGAGGGGGTGGTGCGCGCGCCTTCGGCGTTGGCGATGACGGTGGGCTCGCCGCCCTCCAGGACGGACACGACGCTGTTGGTCGTGCCCAGGTCGATGCCGACGGCTCGGGCCATGGTGATGTACCTCCAGGAACTGCGATTGCTCGGTGGTTGCGGACGTGGGTGGGCTTGCGCCCCGGCCATCCTCGGCCGGTCGCGGCGAGTCTGGCAAACAAGTTGAGCCGATTCAACTCAAGTCTGTTCATGCTGGTCAACGCACGGCCCGGGGCGCCTGTTCCCGGATCCACCGCCTTTTTCTGCCCGCGGTGCGTGGGCCGCTACCGGTTGCGCGGGTGCTGGCGGGCCTGCCGCTCGTTGCCGCGCTTGTAGTTGCCCGTCCAGCGCGCCATCGACTCCTGGGCGTCGGCGTCGGTGCCGCCGGCCACCTCCGCCAGGAACTCGGCCGCCCGGCCGCCGCGCAGAGTCGTCGCGTGAGCTCCGTGGTGGGTGATCACGACGCTGCCGTCTCGGCGTACGACGTGGGTGAAGCCGGTGGGTCTGCCGCTCACGGACCGGCGGCCTCACGGTCGGCGTCGTCGGCGTCGTCGGCGTCGGCGTCGGCGCTCTGCTGCTCGTCCACGCGTTTCTTGATCCGGCCCATGCCCGGCACCTTGGCGAGCATCGCGTTGAGCTCGCGGGTCAGGTCGAGCAGGTCGTGCACGTCGGGGGCGACCGAGCCCAGGGAGCGCATCACCGGGATGACGTCGCCCTCGACCTGGCCGGCGAGCACGGGCAGGGTGTCGATGAGTGCCACCAACGCGTCGACCTCGTCCGGGTCGGTGGTCTCGGCCAGCCTCTCGATCGTCGGCTGCAGCCGCTCCAGCGGCCCGATGTGCGGCTCGAGCGCCGCGAGCAGCTTGTCGGCGCGGGTCCTGGTGCTGTCGGCGCGGCGTACGACGCGCTGCGCCTCGACCCGCGTCGACTCGATGCGCTGGATGAGCCCGTCCACCTGCCCCAGCAGCCGGTCGATCTCGCGGACAAGCCGCTCGGCCTCGCCGAGCAGCGCGCCGAGCCGCGGTCCGGCGGCGAGCACCTGCTCGACCAGTGCTGACACTTCCGCGACGCCGGGGATCGCGGGAACCGAGGGCAGACGCACGGAAGCAACCTAACCCGGCGAGGACTCGTACTTGTCTGCAGAGCCTCGTCCGCGAGGCAACCTGGCGCGAGGACGGAGACTGGTGGCGTGATGCGGAGCGACGAGGAGTTCGACGAGTTCGCGGTGGCGGCCTGGCCGCGGCTGCTGCGGTCGTCGTACCTGCTCTGCGGCGACCACCACCTCGCCGAGGATCTCGTGCAGACCGCACTGGCCAGGACCTACGCGAGGTGGAAGCACGTACGCCGCGACGACGCGCTCGCCTACGCCCGCCGCGTGCTGGTCAACCTCAACGTCGACCGGCTGCGCCGCCGCCGGCCGCTCGAGGTGCGCGACGCGATCCCCGACCGTGCCGACCCGGGCCAGGCGCACGCCGGGTCCGACGACCGCGACGAGGTCGTCCGGCTGCTCGCCACGCTCACCGAGCGGGAGCGCCGGGTCGTCGTGCTCCGTCACTACTTCGACCTGTCGGAGGCGGTCGTGGCCAAGGAGCTCGGCATCGCTCCCGGCACGGTCAAGAGCACGCTGTCGCGCGCGCTGGCCAAGCTCCGCGTCCATGCGCACGACACCGAACCCGTCAGCACCATCACGACCCTCACCACCGGAGGTGCCCGATGACCCGCAGCATCCTCGAGCTCGAGCGGTCGCTGCAGGCCGACCAGGACGCGCAGCGACCCACCGCCGACCGCTTGGTGGCCATCCGTCACGAGGGTCGCGGACATCGGCGTCGCCGTCGGCTCGTGACCGTCGGCACCGCGGGTGGCGTCGTGGCCCTGGTAGCCGGCCTCGGCTGGGCCCTCGGAGTCGGCGGCCTCGGTTCCGGCTCGTCCGGCGACCAGGTCGCGGTCGACCAGCCGGCGCCGACGACGCTCTCGCCGCTGGCGAAGCGCGCGCTCCGGGAGATCCCGGGGGCGAAGCGGGTCTCGGCGTCCCAGGTGCTGCTGCCCGACCCGAACGTGCCGACCGAGATGGACGAGCCGCTCGGACCCGACGCCTTGCAGACACCCCCGATCGCGCTGCCGGCCAGCGCGTACGTCGGCGTGACGCTCTACCCGGCGGGGACCTTCCCGGACTGGCTGCACGACGGCGTCCAGCGGGCCGAGCGCGCCGACGAGGACGCGGACGGCGGCTACCCCGTCGGCAGCCTCGCCGAGGGCGTCGTGGTCGACGAGGGCACCCTCTTCCTCTCGTGCGTGGCGCGACAGGGCGGTCCGTGCACACCGACGGTGCTGCACCGCACGGGCGCCGACTGGTTCACCGACTGGGGCATGGGCACCGACGACTTCCTCGAGGAGGGCGCCGACATGGAGGTGTTCGGCACCGACAACTTCGTGACGGGCCGGCCCTCGCGCCTCTGGCTCGCCGGGATCGATGGTGCGGTCGCCCGCGCCGACTTCGTGCTCGTCGACGGCAGCGTGGTGCCGGGCACGGTCGCCTACGACACGGTCGTGGCGGGCGACTCGATGATGTGGGCCGACGTGCCCGGCGAGCTCGCCAAGGTGGTGGCGTACGCCGCCGACGGCTCGGTCGTCGAGGACCACGAGCTGCGGCCCTGCGACGACCCGGTGGACTGCGAGGTCCGCTAGCCCACCAACCCGTAGAAACGGACTCAGCCCACCAACCCGTAGAAACGGAACATGTCGTGCTCGACCGGCAACACCTCGGCGTCGGCGAAGCCCGCCTCGCGCGCGTAGCCGCGCAGCGTGTCGTGGCGCATCACCGTGCCGGTGCCGACCGAGCCGCGGTGTGACATCCCGTCGGGCAGGCAGACCAGCATGGAGATGCCGTACATCAGCTGCTCGACGGGGTCGCCGGGGCCGGTGAAGGTGTCGGGGACACGCTCGTCCATCACGAGCACGGTGCCGCCGGGGCGGACCATCCGCCGGGCCGACCGCAGCACCCCGACGGGGTCGGGCAGGTCGTGCACGCACTCGAACATCGAGACCAGGTCGTAGTCGCCCGCCGCCGGGACCGTCGCCGCGTCGGCCAGGACGAAGCGCACCTGGTCGGCCAGGCCCTCGGCCTCGGCCTGGGCCCGCGCGGCGTCGATCGAGTCGGCGTCGACGTCGTACCCGTCGACGGTCACCTGCGGATACGCCCGGGCGATGCCGAGCGAGGACCAGCCGTCGCCGCAGCCGAGGTCGGCCACCTTGCCGCCGTCGCGCAGGGCCGCGTCGAGCCCGGGGACCGACGGCAGCCAGTCCGACCCGAGGACCTGGAGGAAGAGCGGTCGGTTGGCGTCGGCCTGGGCGGTGCGCATGAGGGGGCCGTAGTCGCTCCAGCCGACACCGCCGCCGGTGCGGTAGGCCTCGAGCAGCTCCGGCAGCCGCATGGCCGCGGCCGCCAGCATCCGCGCGAACGGCGCGAGGTAGGCGAGGCTGTCGCGGTCGCACAGCACGGAGGCCTGCTCGGCGTCGACGTGGTAGCGGCGCTGGTCGGCCGGCGCGCTGGCGTCGTCGGTGGTGATCAGGCCCGCGACGGTCTGCTGCTCGAGCCACTCGCGGGCGTACCGGGCGTCGATGCCCGCCGCCGACGCGGTCTCGGCGACGGTCAGCGGGCCGCGCCGGTGCAGCAGATCGTAGAGGCCCAGCTGATCGCCGACGTGGATCGTGAGGACGTCGAGGGTGCCGAGCAGGGAGCCGAAGAGCCGGTCGGCCACCGTGTCGGTGCTGGTGTCGGTGCTGGTGTCGGTGCTGATCTCATCGGTGCTGATCTCAGGGGTGAAGGTCGTCATGTCCGGACCCTCGCCGACCGCGCTGACACGCCGCAGACACGCCACTGACAGGCACCGGCCCGGACGGCGCGATGGACACCCCCGGCCGGGGTGGGCATCCTGCGAGCATGGAGGGGACGGGGTCAGGTGGCTCCAACGGCTTCGCGTTGCACGTGCTCGGCGCTCCCACCCTGGTGGTCGACGGGCGCGAGCTGCCGCTGCCGCCGGGTCGTCCCGGTCGACTGGTCGCGACGCTCCTGGTCGCTCGCGGCCGGGTCGTCACCGACGACCGCCTGGTCGACGAGGTCTGGGGCGAGGACCTTCCGTCCGACGCGCGGGCAGCCCTGCACACGACGGTCGGCCGGGCCCGGCGGGCGCTCGGTCCCGCTGCACCGCGCCTGGAGCGGGGGTCGGCGGGCTACCGGTTCGACCTGGCCGGCGCGGGGGTCGACGCCGACGAGTTCACCGCCACGCTCGCCCGCGCCCGCGGGCTCGCGGCGGTCGACCCGGTCGGCGCGCTGGCGGCGTACGACGCCGCCGTCTCGCTGTGGCGGGGCCCGGCCTGGGCGGGGCTGGCCGACGACGTCGCCCAGGGCGAGGCTCTGCAGCTCGAGCAGTCGCTCCTCGCCGCGCGCGAGGAGCACGCGGCGACGCTGCTCGAGCTGGGGCGTGCCCAGGAGGCGGCCGACGAGCTGCGCCCCCTGGTCGCCCAGGAGCCGCTGCGCGATCGCCCCGCCCTGCTGCTCATCCGCGCGCTGCACCGCCTGGGCGGCTCGGCCGACGCCCTGGCGGTCTTCGCCGCGCACCGGGCGGCGCTCGCCGACGAGCTCGGGCTTGACCCGTCGCCGGAGCTGGTGCAGGCCCAGCGCGACGTGCTCGAGCGCATCCCGGCCGCGACCCCGACCGCGCCGACGATCGCGGCCGCGCCGCCGGCCTCCCTCCTCGTCGGGCGGGACTCCGACCTCGCCCAGGTACGCCGCCTGCTGACCCTGCACCGCTGCGTCACGGTGCTCGGCCCGGGTGGTGTCGGCAAGACCTCGCTCGCCCGCGAGGTCCTGGCCGACCCGACGAGAGCGACTCCGTCGTGGTGGGTCGACCTGACCAGCGTCACGACCGACGCCGGCGTCCGGGCCCAGGTGGCCAGCGCGCTCGAGGTCGACGTCTTCGTCGGGGGCAGCCTGCAGGCAGCGCTCGAGGGCCGGCTGGCCGCCGGCGAGGGTCTCCTGGTGCTCGACAACTGCGAGCACGTCCTCGGCGCGGCCGCCGACCTGGTGGCCTGGGCCGTCGAGGTGGGCAGCGGCATCCGCGTCCTGACGACGAGCCGCGAGCGGCTGGGCCTGCCGGGCGAGCAGGTCTACCCGTTGCCACCGCTCCGGCTGCCGGCCGACGACAGCGAGGACCCCGACGTGCCGGCCGTCGCGCTCTTCCTCGACCGGGCCCGGTCCGCGGCGCCCGAGCTCGAGGTGACCCCCGGCGTGCTGGGCGAGGTCAACGAGCTCGTCCGCCGCCTCGACGGGCTCCCCCTCGCGATCGAGCTTGCCGCCAGCCGGGTGGGGGTGGTCCCGCTGCGCACGCTCCGCGACCGTCTCGACCACCGCCTCGACCTGCTCCGCTCCCACCACCGCCGCGGCCCGGCCCGGCACCAGACGCTGGCCGACACGATCGACTGGTCCTACGACCTGCTCGACGACGACCAGCGACGGGCGCTGCGCTGGCTCTCGGTCTTCGCCGGCCCCTTCGACCTCGACGCCGCCGAGGCGCTGCTCGGGCCCGACTCGGCCGAGCACGTGCTCGGGCTCGTCGAGCGCTCGCTGGTGGTGCGCCCGTCGGCGGGGTCGGCCGACCTGCAGGACTACCGCCTGCTCGAGACGGTCCGCGCGTTCGCGCGCAGCCGGCTGGAGGGCGACGAGGCCGGGTCCGCGAGCCTCGCCCACGCCCGGTGGGCGCGCGCCCAGGCGGATCTGGCCCGCGCGGGACTGTCGGGACGCGACGCCGGCTGGTGGGGCGCCCGCGTCGAGCGGTTGCTGCCCGAGTTCGCCCTCGCCGTCTTGTGGTCCGTCGAGAGCGGCCGCACCGACGAGGCGGTCGACATCGTGCCGGACCTCTACGAGTGGGGCTACTGGCGGGTCCGCGCCGACGTGCTCGGCTGGGCGGCACTGCTGCTCGAGTCCGGGCACGCCGGGGTCGGGACGCCGCGGGTGCTGGCCACGGCGGCGGCGTACTGGTGGATGGCCGACGACCAGGTGCGCGCCATGGCGCTGTGCGAGCAGGGCATCGAGGCCGCCGGAGGTCCGGACGACCCCGCGGCGTACCTCCCTCTGGCGACCGCGGGCGACATCGCGCTGGCCACCGGTGACCTCGACCGGGCGTACGCCGTGTACGAGCGCGCCGTCCTGCACAGCCTCGAGTCCGGGCAGCACAGCTACGCGGTGCTCGGGATAGCGGGGATGCTGCTCGCGCGCACCTACGCCGAGCGTCCGGTCACCGCCGAGCTCGCACTGCTGCGCGAGCACGAGAGCCTCGTGGTGAATCCGTCGATCCGGGCGATGGCCTTGTACGCCGAGGCGGAGGCGGTCTCGGCCGAGGAGCCGGACCAGGCGCTACGCCTCTTCGAGCAGGCGCGGTCCATCGCGTCCGACACCGGCAACCGGCTGGTCGTGGGTGTCTCGATGGCGGCCGAGACGGCGCTGCGGGGCCGCGTGGGCACCCTGGACGAGGTGACCCTCAGCCAGACCATCGGCGCGGTCGAGCACTGGCTGGGCTCGGGGAACCAGAACCTCTTCGTCACCTGCTTGCGCAACGCCGTCTCTCTGCTGGACCGGTTGCACCTCTTCGAGACGGCCGTCGAGGTCGTGGCTGCGACCACCGCGCACACACCGGACCGGCCGTCGTACGGCATCGAGGCGGAGCGGATGTCGAGGGCCATGAACAGGGCGCGCTCGGTGCTGGGTGCCGAGCAGGTCGACGTCGCCTGGCGGCGGGGGCAGGGGCTCGATCTCGAGACCGTCGCGCGCCACGTGGTCAGAGATCTCGAGTCGGCCCGTCAGGCAGGTGTCAGCGCCGGTCGCTGACGCGACAGTCCGCCGACAGCGGCGTGGCAGCGGGTGGCCGCAGCCTTCGCTGGGAGGCCCACCAGGGGCCTCATCGACGGAAGGCACCACCATGTTGCTCGACTACACCCTCGCTGTGCACCACGCCCGCCAGCGCGAGGACCAGATCGCCCGACAGGTCTCCGAGGGGCTCGCCTCGGTGGGGACCGGTCTGCGTGGCACGGGGCGGCGCCGGCGGCGCCGACGCAGGTCATGAGCCCGGCGATGCTGGCCGGCTCGGCCTCGACCGTCCTCTTCGTGGGCAGCACGCTGCCCATGGTCTGGCGTGCGGCGACGACCAGGGACGTCGCGTCGTACAGCCGGGGTCACCTCGTGATGACCAACACCGGCAACCTTGTGCACACCCTCTACGTCGCGAGCCTGCCGGTCGGGCCGGTCTGGGTCCTGCACGGCGTCCACGTGTCCGTCGCGGTGTTCATGCTCGGGGCGCACCTCCTGTGGGCCCCACGCTCGCCGAGTCCGGGCCCCGGGACGCCCCCTCGGCCAGCGCACGAAGCCGGCGCAGCCCCCGCTCGACGGCCGGGTCGCACGCCGGCGCCCGCCACGACGTCGCGAACAGGACCGGCGCACTCACGTCGCCCAGGTCGACCTCCTCGTGTCGGGTGGCCGGCTCGCCCGCGACCCGCCAGGGTCACGACCGTGGGCGCTCTCGTCACGCCGGGTCCACCTGCGGTCGATCCGGGACGTGCCCACCTGAAGGTAAGCCTTACCTAAGTCTGGTCTAGGCTGGGCTCTTGTGCTCGGCAACTACCTGATCGGCCTGCGCGAAGGACTCGAGGCGTCGCTGGTCGTCAGCATCCTGGTGGCCTACCTCGTCAAGACCGACCGGCGCCATCTGCTCCCCCGCGTGTGGGCCGGCGTCGCGCTGGCGGTTGCGGTCAGCCTCGCCTTCGGCTTCACCCTGACCTACGGTCCGCGCGGGCTGACGTTCGAGGCCCAGGAGCTGATCGGCGGCGCGCTCTCGATCATCGCGGTCGCCTTCGTGACGTGGATGATCTTCTGGATGGCGTCCGCCGCTCGTGGGCTGGCCGGCGAGCTGCGCAGCGCCGTCGACCATGCCGCCGACGCCGGGCGCTGGTCGCTCGTGGTCGTCGCCGTCCTCGCCGTCGGCCGCGAGGGCCTGGAGACCGCGCTGTTCCTCTGGGCTGCGACCAACGCAGCCACCCGCGACTCGATCGGGACCGTCACGCCGACCTGGGCGCCACTGCTCGGCGCAGCGCTCGGCATCGCTACCGCCGTCGTGATCGGCTACCTGCTCTACCGCGGCGCGATCCGGATCAACCTCAGCCGCTTCTTCTTCTGGACCGGCATCTTCCTCATCTTCGTCGCCGCAGGCGTGCTGTCCTACGGCGTCCACGACCTGCAGGAGGCCGGCGTCCTGCCCGGCCTGCACAGCCTGGCCTTCGACGTGTCCCACGTGGTCGACCCGACCAGCTGGTACGCCGCCGTCCTCAAGGGCGTCCTCAACTTCTCGCCGCGGACCACGTGGCTCGAGGCCGTCGTCTGGGTGCTCTACGTCTCCATCACGCTGCCCCTCTTCATCGTCGCGACGCGTCGCCGCGCCGCCCCGCAACCGGCCGCCCAACCGACTCCGGCCGTCTGACCGAAGGATCCTGATGCGCCCCACCCGTCTCCTCGCCGTGCTGGCCCTGGTGGCCGTGCCCGCCCTGGTCGGCTGCACCGAGAACGCCGACCCGAGGTCTGCCGACGACGCCAGCGACCCGCGCCGCATCGCTGTCGCAGCCACCGACGATGCGTGCGACCTGTCGGCCACCGAGGCGCCCGCCGGCACCCTCACGTTCGACGTGACCAACGCCGGCGACGACGTCACCGAGTTCTACCTGCTCGGCGACGACGGCCTGCGCATCGTCGGCGAGGTCGAGAACATCGGCCCCGCCCTCGACCGGCAGCTCGTGCTTTCCGCGCCGGCCGGGTCCTACGTCACCGCCTGCAAGCCGGGCATGGTCGGCGAGGGCATCCGCGGCGAGTTCACCGTCACCGAGTCGACCGACGGCGAGGCCAGTGAGCCGACCGGCGATGACGCTGCCCTGGTCGAGCAGGCGACGGCCAACTACGCGGCCTACGTCGAGGACCAGTCGGCGCAGCTGCTGGAGAAGACCCAGGAGTTCGTGGAGCTCTACGAGGCCGGCGATGACGCAGCGGCGCGGGCGCTCTACCCGGTCGCGCGCACGCACTGGGAGCGCATCGAGACCGTGGCCGAGTCCTTCGGCGACCTCGACCCGATGATGGACGCCCGCGAGGCCGACCTCGAGCCGGGACAGAAGTGGACCGGTTGGCACCTGATCGAGAAGGACCTGTGGCCCGCGCGCGCCGAGGCCTACGAGGCGCTGTCGGCGAAGGAGCGGACGACGTACGCCGAGGACCTGCTGGCCAACACCGAGACCCTCGACGAGCGGATCCAGGAGCTCGACTACACCCTCGACCAGATCGCGAACGGATCGCGCGGCCTGCTCGAGGAGGTCGCGACGGGCAAGGTGACCGGCGAGGAGGAGTACTGGTCGCGGACCGACCTGTGGGACTTCCAGGCCAACGTCGACGGAGCGCGCGTGGCGTACGAGGGCGTCCAGCCGATCCTCGAGGCCAACGACCCGGAGCTCGCCGAGACCCTGACGACCCGCTTCGCCGAGCTGCAGGCGCTGCTGGACGAGCAGCGAGACGGCGAGGGCTTCGTGTTCTACGACGAGCTGACGCCCGACCAGGTCAAGGCGTTCTCCGACGCGGTCAACGCGCTCTCGGAGCCGCTGTCGCAGCTGACCGCGGCGGTGCTGGCCTGAGCCCCGGGCGCAACGTCTCGCGGCGCGGGCTCCTGGGCGGAGCCGGCGCCGCGGTCGCGGGCGCCGCGGTGGCGGGCGTGGCGGTCGGTCGCCTGACGGACGACCCGGCCGCCCATGCGGCGCGCCCAGCGGCGTACCCCTTCCACGGTGAGCACCAGGCAGGCATCACCACGCCGGTGCAGGACCGGCTGCACTTCGCGGCCTTCGACGTCACCACCGACTCCCGCGACGAGCTGGTCGCGCTGCTGCGGGCGTGGACGGACGCCGCCGCGCGGATGACGCAGGGAGAGCCGGCCGGCCCGGTCGGCCCCACCCAGGGCGCCGACAACCTGCCGCCCGACGACACCGGCGAGGCGATCGGCCTGTCGGCGTCGGGGCTGACACTGACCTTCGGTTTCGGGCCGTCGCTGTTCGAGGATGCGGACGGCCGCGACCGGTTCGGCCTCGCGTCACGTCGACCGGCGGCGCTCGAACCGCTGCCGCACTTCCCGGGCGATGTCGTCGATCCCGCGCTCTCCGGTGGCGACCTGTGCGTCCAGGCCTGTGCGGACGATCCGCAGGTCGCCGTGCACGCGATCCGCAACCTGGCGCGGATCGGCTTCGGCACCGTCGCCGTGCGCTGGTCGCAGCTCGGCTTCGGGCGTACGTCGACGACCTCGCGGTCTCAGTCGACCCCTCGCAACCTCTTCGGCTTCAAGGACGGCACGGCCAACGTGCTGGCCGAGGACGCCGAGGCGCTGGCCGCGCACGTGTGGGTCGGCGTCGACGACGACCCGGCGTCCTGGCTCGCAGGCGGGTCCTACCTCGTCGCCCGCCGGGTCGCGATGACCATCGAGGTCTGGGACCGCCAGCCGCTCGCCGACCAGGAGGACTTCGTCGGCCGCACCAAGGACACCGGTGCACCCCTCTCGGGTGGTGAGGAGTTCACCGAGCCCGACTTCTCCATGCCCGGCAGCACGGGGCCGATCATCCCCGACGACGCCCACGTGCGGATCGTGCACCCGTCCTCGCACGGCGGTGCGCGGATGCTGCGCCGTGGCTACAACTTCGTCGACGGCTCCAACGCCATCGGCGGCCTCGACGCCGGCCTGTTCTTCCTCGCCTACGTGCGCGACCCGCGCACCCAGTTCATCCCCGTGCAGAACGCGATGGCCAAGAGCGACGCCCTGATGGAGTACCTCCGCTTCACCTCCTCCGCGCTCTTCGCCGTCCCGCCCGGGGTGAAGCCGGGTGGGTACGTCGGGGATTCGCTGTTCGCCTGACCCGCCAACGTCGTCTTGTCGACGCTGCAACGGATCCGCGAGGCGGGCTCTAGGACGGCGGGTCGCGTTTACGCGGCGGGCCGCGAGGATGCGCTCGTCTGTTCGAAGGTGAGCTCTTTCGTTCCGTTGTGGTTGCGGAGGTAGGTGAGGCCGTGGGGGTCGGTCCAGAGCCAGGTGCCGATGTCGAGGGTGCGGTAGGTCCAGGGGGTCTTGGTCTTGAGGCGGTGGTGTCGGCGGCAGAGGGGGGCGAGGTTGTCGTCTGATGTTGGTCCGGCTTTGTTGTGGGGGATGACGTGGTCGGCGTCGCAGGCCCTGGCTGGGTCGGGTGCACCAGGGGAAGACGCAGGTGGGGTGTTGCAGGGTCATCCGGGTGCGGAGCCGGTCACCGACCTCGTAGCGGTCGAGGGTGACGGGGTGGGTGAGGTCGATCACCTGCGTGACCTTGATGCGGGCGCCGGGTTGTCCGCACCAGGCGGCGACCTGTTGGGCCAGGACCGCGCGGCCGGCGCCGCCGGTGGGGGTCTCGAGGCGGGCGATCTCGTTGCCGCCGCCGGGGTGGGTCGGGTTGAGGGTGTCGTGGGTGGTGTGCACGACCAGGTGGATCCCGCGGCGCGCCGTGGGGAAGTCGGGGCTGTCCGGGGTGGTGCCGGTGAGCAGGGCGGCGGCCTGGGCGGGGTCGGCCAGGATGCCGAGGGCGCGGGCCCGGCGGGCCTGGAACGGCTCCCCGGCGTGGCTGGGCTCCGAGCCGGTGGGCGACCTCGGACAGGGTGGTGTCGAGGTCGTGCAGGTCTTTCCAGTCCGCGCGCAGGGTCATCTCGGCGATCCCGGTGTCGTTGATCGAGGCCTCGTGCAGCCGGGCGTAGGTGGCGTCGAGGGCTTCTAGTTGGGCCAGCTCGCGTTCCTCGGCGTGCAGGCGGAGCATGGCCTCGTCGACGAGCCGGTCCAACGTCACCACCCCGACCCGTTCGGCGACGGCGGCGACGTGCTCGTCGAGGGAGGCCGACACGTCGGCGGGTCGGGTGTGGACGGCCTGGGCGATCCGCCGGGCCCGCCACACCGGCACCTCCAACGCCACCACCCGGGCCCACACCTTCGGGAGCCGGTGCCGCAGGGTCAGCGCGTCGCGGATCAGCCCCTCCCCGGCCTGGGTGGACATCCCGATCGCGGCGGCGAACGCGGCACCCGCGGCCCAGTCCATGGCCGGGATCAGCGGGTCGTGGTCGGCCGCCTCGGCCGACATCGCCACGGTGTGGTCGGCGACCCAGTCCGGGCCCAACGGGGCTGGGGTGCGGGGCGGCCGGGGCGGGTGGCTGTTCGTCGGGGTCGGGGTGGGCGTCGGCCCAGGCGGCGGCGAGCTGGATCAGGTCGGCGTCGGCGGCGGTGCGGATCGCGTGCACTGCCCGGGTCCGCGCGAGCAGCGCGGTCGGGGTGGGGTGCAGGTCCGGGTCCATGCTTCGATGATACTCGAACGTATGTTCGATCGCAACCCTGTTTCCCCAGGCCAGCGGCCTGGTTGTCGGTCGAGACGGGACTCGTCCCTCCTCAACCAACGGAGACGTCGTCGTCCAGCTCGGCCTGGCGGCCCTCCCAACCAACGGAGACGGCACCCGGCGACGGCGGACGACCCAGCATCCACCCGACCCTCCTGCTGCCCGTCGGTCCAGGCCACCGACCACCCGTCACCCGCAAACCAGCCAGCCCCAGGACACGGGTTTCGAGACGGGACTTCGTCCCTCCCCAACCAACGGAGACGGCACCCAGGCGACGGCGGGCGACCCAGCATCCACCTCGGCCCTCGTGCTGCCTGTCGGTCGCCACCACCAACGACCCGTCACCCGCAGCCAGTCGTCCCTCCTCGACCAGCAGAGAACGACTTGACGAGGAACATCCGGACCACGGTCCGCGTTGATCCTTGCGTGCGTATCGACATCTGGTCCGACGTGGTGTGTCCGTGGTGCTACATCGGCAAGAGGCGGCTCGAGCAGGCGATCGCGGGCCGCGACGACGTCGAGGTCGTCTACCACTCGTTCCAGCTCGACCCGAGCGCGCCGAGCGAGCCAGGACCTGACGGATGGCGGCCGGCTCAGGAGGTCGTCGCGGCGAAGTACGGCGCGGCGCCGGCGCAGCTCGAGGAGATGTTCAGCCGCGTGGAGCACCTGGCGAAGGCGGAGGGGCTCGACTTCCAGCACCGGGAGGCCCCGTGGGCCGGGACCTTCGACGCGCACCGGCTGCTCCACCTGGCGCTGGACGAGGGCGGCGCCGAGCTGCAGGGCCGGCTCAAGGAGGAGCTGCTGGCGGCGTACTTCCTGCACGCCCGGAACCCCGCCGACCACGACGTCCTCGCCGCCGCCGCCGACCAGGTCGGGCTAGACCCCGCCCGCACGAGGGAGGTGCTGGCCACCGACGAGTACGCCGACGCGTTCGAGCGCGACGTGCACCAGGCCAGGGCGTACGGCGCCAACGGCGTCCCGTTCTTCGTGGTCGACGAGCGCTACGGCATCTCGGGCGCCCAGCCGGTCGAGGTGTTCGAGGACGTGATCGCCCGCGCGGACGCCGACGCGAAGCCGCTGGTCAACGTGGGCGGCGACGCCGACGGCGACTGCGGTCCCGACGGTTGCGCCATCTGAGACAGGAATAGTCCGGGCCGTGGCCTTGTAGGCCCTACATGACCGTTCCCAGCATCGCCCTGAACGACGGCACCTCCATCCCGCAGCTCGGCTTCGGGGTGTTCCAGGTGGAGCCGACCCGGACCGCCGAGGTGGTCGGCGACGCATTGGAGGTCGGCTACCGCCATCTCGACACCGCGCAGATGTACCGCAACGAGCAGGGGGTCGGCGACGCGATCGCCTCGTCCGGCCTGCCGCGCGAGGAGCTCTTCGTCACGACGAAGCTCAACAACGGCTTTCACCGACCGGCCGACGTGCACACGTCCATCGACGAGTCGCTCGCGAAGCTCGGCCTCGACCACGTCGACCTGTTCCTCATCCACTGGCCACTGCCGACGAAGTACGACGGCGACTTCGTGTCGACGTGGCGGGCGATGATCGAGGTCCGAGACTCGGGCCGCGCAAGGAGCGTCGGCGTCTCCAACTTCCAGCCCGACCATCTCGACCGCATCGTGGCCGAGACCGGCGTCGTCCCCGTCGTCAACCAGGTCGAGGTGCACCCCTACTTCGGCAACGAGGCCGTCCGCGCCGCCAACCTGCGCCACGGCGTCGCCACCGAGGCCTGGTCGCCGATCGCGCAGGGCGCCGTGCTCGGCGACACGACCGTCGAGAAGGTGGCTGCGGAAGTCGGCCGGACGCCGGCGCAGGTGACCCTGCGCTGGCACCTCCAGCGCGGCGACATCGTCTTCCCGAAGTCGAACCGCATCGAGCGGATGCGCGAGAACTTCGCGCTCTTCGACTTCGAGCTCGACGACGTGCAGCAGCAGCAGCTCACTGCGCTCGACCGCGGCGCGTCCGGCCGCACCGGCGCGAATCCGGACACCATGGACTGGATCCCGTCCTGACCGGCAGTCTGTCCTCATGGCGACGACGAGCTTGCCCCCGACCACCGTGGTGCTGTTCGGGGCGACGGGAGACCTGAGCCGACGCAAGCTGCTCCCGGGGCTCCTGCACCTCTTCAAGACCGGGTTGCTGCGCGACGTCGCCGTGGTGGGCACCTCGCTCGACCCGCACACCCGTGACTCGTTCCTCGACTTCGCCCGCGAGTCGGTCGGGGAGTTCGGCGGTGACAACGACATGGAGGCCTGGCCGGAGTTCTCCAAGGTGCTGCACTGGGCGCCTGGCGACGGCGGGCCCCGTGCCCTGCGCGAGCGGGTCGACGAGGTCGAGGAGCAGTGGGCCGAGCCGGCCAACCGCCTGCACTACCTGAGCGTCCCGCCCAACGCCGCCCTCTCGGTGGTCCACGAGCTCCGCGACGCCGACCTGGTCGAGCGGAGCCGGATCATCATGGAGAAGCCGTTCGGCACCGACCTCGCCTCGGCCGTCTCGCTCAACGCCCAGCTCCACGAGGTGTTCCACGAGGAGCAGATCTTCCGCATCGACCACTTCCTCGGCAAGGAGGCCGCGCAGAACATCCTGGCGTTCCGCTTCGCCAACGGCCTCTTCGAGCCGATCTGGCACCGCCACCACATCGACCACGTCCAGATCGACGTACCCGAGTCGCTCGGCCTCGAGCAGCGGGCCAGCTTCTACGAGGCCACCGGAGCCTTCCGCGACATGGTCGTGACGCACCTCTTCCAGGTGCTGGCGTTCACCGCGATGGAGCCGCCGACGTCGCTGGAGCCCGCGGCCATCAGCGAGGAGAAGCTCAAGGTCTTCCGCTCGATGCTGCCGCTGGAGCCGCACGACGTTGTCCGGGGCCAGTACGTCGGCTACCGCGATATCGACGGCGTGGCCCACGACTCGGAGACCGAGACCTTCATCGCGCTGAAGTGCTTCGTCGACAACTGGCGTTGGGCCGGAGTGCCGTTCTACCTGCGCACGGGCAAGCGGCTGGCCGAGGGCGCTCGGATCATCTCGATCGCCTTCAAGGAGCCGCCGCGCTCGATGTTCGCGCCAGGGTCCGGCGTCGGCGACCACGGGCCCGACCACCTCACCTTCGACCTGGCCGACAAGGCGAAGATGTCGCTGTCGTTCTACGGCAAGCGCCCGGGTCCGGGCATGAAGCTCGACAAGCTGTCGATGCAGTTCGCCATGCAGGACACCAGCTGGGCAGGGTCGGTCCTGGAGGCCTACGAGCGCCTCATCTACGACGCCGCCCGCGGTGACCGGACGCTGTTCGCGTCGGCCGAGGGCATCGAGCGGCTCTGGGAGATCTCCCAGCCCCTGCTGGACAACCCGCCCATCGTCCGCCCCTACGGGAAGGGGTCGTGGGGTCCCAACCAGATCCACCAGCTGGTCGCGCCCTTCACGTGGCGGCTTCCCTTCGAGCGGGTGTGGCGCGACCCGAACGCCACCGGGGGCTGAGGCTCAGGGTCTGATCTTCAGCTTGCCGGCTGCCGCTTCGGTCGCGCCGAAGGCGTTGGTGGCGCGGACCCTGACCCGGTAGGTGCCGGGCGGGAGCAACTTGTTGCCCAGCTTGCCGGTCAGCTTGAAGGTGGCGGGTCCCGCCCCCAGAGCCTTGGACACCTTCGCGATGACCTTCTTGCCCGTCGCCTTGCTGGTGCCCTTGACCTTGACCGTCACGCTGGCCGCCACGTTCAGGCGCAGAGTGAGCTTGGTCGTGCGCGGCGCGCTGCGCGAGGTCACGACGCGGATGAGTCGCACGTCCGAGAGCACCGGCGCTACGGACAAGGCTGACGGCACCGGCGGCACCGGATCCACCGGATCCACGCTGCCGCCGGGTGGGTCGACGACGGGGTCCGGGGTCGGCTCGGGGTCCGGGGTCGGCTCGGGGTCCGGGGTCGGCTCGGGGTCCGGGGTCGGCTCCGGAACCAGCTGCCTGGCCGACTCCTCCGCGCCACAGATGGCCGCCTCGCCGTCGAGATGGCGATCGACGGTCGCGAAGTACGTCGAGCCGGCAGCCAGTCCCCCCGGCACCGCGATGGTGTAGGAACCGTCCCCCCCTGTGCCGGTGGTCGCGCCGACCTGCACCGGGGCCCCGTTCACGACCGTGAAGGCCTTGACCGATGTCGACAGGCACGCCCCCGGTTGAGCCTGGTTCGGACCCAGCACCCCCACCTGACCCGTGATCGCCTCGCCGGCGTAGGCCGCCGTCAGCGTCCGCGCCACCATCGGACACCCCCGCCAGGCGGGATCATCGGTGTATCCCTCGACGTCGGGGCAGGAGTCAGAGGCATCGGCCACACCGTCGCCGTCGTCATCGGGAGGCGGAGGAAGAGTCGTCCGGCCTGAGTCCGCCAGGCCGCACCACCCGGCATCCGGGTCGAGCGCGTCGAGGGCGTAGACCCGATACTCGGTCCCGGCCGGGAAGGCGTTGAGGTCGATGTCGATGGCGTAGCTGCCGTCGGCGGGCGAGTAGTGCGTCTCCCCCAGCACATCCAGGTCTCCCCCGTCCGAGGCGACCTCGAACAGGAGGATCCGGGTGTGCTCCGGCTTGGCGCACGCCGACGAGGGGACACCCGCGGTGCTGAAGCTCACCCGACCCGACACGACGCCGCCGGCGTACGACGCCGTGACCTCCCGGACCAGGTGGGGACACCCGAGCGCAAGGCCGTTGTCGCCGCCCTTCACGCCAACACATTTGTCATTCAGGTCTCTGATGTCGTCGCCATCGCTGTCCAACACGAGGGCCTGCTCACCGGTCAACGCTGCCCCACACCAACCTGCGTCGGGATCGGCATACTCCTGGCCGATGTCGAGGGAGTAGTGGTCGCCATCGGCGAGGTCGACAGTGAGCGTGAATCTCCCGGCTACGGCCGCCCCGGAGATCGTCGTCCTGGCTCCCCCGGGCCGCCAATGGGTCAAGAAGACATCGGTCGTGGCTTGACACGAACCCACGGGCACGGTCGTCGGGTCGGCAGGTGTCAACGTGCCGGACAACACGCCGTTGGCGTACGTCGGGCTGAAGTCCAGGTCCACGAGCGGACAGCCATACTGGCCCCCAGCACTGCCGGGCAGCAGCGGCAGCGAGTCGCACTTGTCGTCGGCATCACGGACCCCGTCGCCATCGGTGTCGACATAGACCCTCACCGTGCCGCTCTGCACTGCCCCGCACCACGCCACATCGCGATCGACGTAGGGCTCGACGCTCAGCGAGTACTGATCCCTGTCCTTCAAGGCGACGGGGAAGAAGAACCGCCCCGACGGCAACGTGACATTGGTGGCATACGTGGGCGCCCCCACACCCGTGCCCACGGTCAGGTGAACCTCGCTCGCCTGCTGACACGCGTTCCGGTCGGCCACCTCGAGAACGCCGGACACCGCGTCATCGTGGATGTCGAGGGGGGCAATCGTCCTCGCGACCAACGGACACCCGGCGGTCGCGGTTGTCCCAGCGCGGGTGTCGCAGGAGTCCTCTGCGTCGATCACCTTGTCCAGATCAACGTCTCGACCCGTGATGGCGGTCATCTGGGAGAACGCCGCCGCGCAAATCGCGAGGCCCCCTTCGACCGGGTCCTCATGGAATCGCTGCTCGACGCGGGCGAACACGCCGGTGCCCACCCCCTCGCCCTTCATGCTCCACGAGAAGGTCCGGGGATCACCGCTCGTCGTCGTGGTCCCGAGCGGCTGGTACGTGTCCGCGTCGTAGAGGGTCACCGTCACCTGGTCGAGGCAGGAAACACCGTCATGCACGCCGCCGAACGGGTTGACCGATACCTGGCCCGAGACGGCATCGTGGGCGGGATCGTAGCTCGCGCTCACCTGCTGACCGATGGTCGGACACCCGGACAACACCGGTATGTACAGCCCCGGGGCGCGGAGCGGGCAGGGGTCCAAGTCCGGGATGTTGGGCACTTCGTCGCCGTCCAGGTCCGAAGCAGGCCTGGTGTCCTTGGCCAGCAGGGCGATGACCGGCTTGTCGTCGGCGTCTGTGGTTGTGATGGGTCCCTCAGAACAGCGGTGATACCCCTTGTGGGTCTCCGACTCGGAAACTCCGATATCGAAGCGTTCACCGACCACGCCGCCCGCGTGGCGGACCTCCACCACGGCATCCTCCGTCGCGGGATCGAGCGTGAGCCGGCCCTGCGCGCTTCTCGGGCTAGCGCTCACCAGCCTGTCTTGGGGAACGCCTACCTGGTTGACCGTGACCTCGGAATAGGGAGCCTGCTCCAGCTCGGCCAGCGTCAGCGTCGGGTCGTCCGCGGGGTAGCGATAGACCCGGATCCGCACCGGGACGTAGGTCCGGTCGGCGGCGACCCGCACAGCGTCGACGCCGTACTGGACGGCGTCGACTGCGAGGTCTCCCAGCAAGTCCTGCGGCCCGAAGTGAAACCGGCGATACCACGAGTTCGCTGATTGCGGGCTGAGCGGGTTGGAATGGCACCCAGCAAAGCGATTCGGCACCACGTCGAGCGATCCTTGGGTGAAGAGCATGGTCTCCCACGCAGCCGCGGGAGGCGCGGGGGCGACGGTGACGATGGCCAGGCCGCTCACGACGACGGCGACCAGAGCCACCAGCGTGCGCAGCTGCTTCTTCACGGGTCCTCCGGGCAAAGATCCCAGTCGTAAGGGGTCTTCTCGTCGCGACGAGAGGTGGTGGGACAGGCGCTGCCCGAACAGCACTTCGACGGTAGATCGCATGCCGCCCGGAGCACAGGCGATCTAGGTCCCCTCTATCGGTCGCGGTCGGCCTCGGCATCGTCATCGGCTTCGGGGCCGACGAGCTTGCCCAGCCGGCGCCGCAGGGCGTCGGTGCGGTGGTCGTTGCCCGCCAGCTCGGCATAGGTGTCGCGGTACGCCGCCAGCAGGGCGTCGTCGAGGCGGCGGACGGCCCCCGGCGGGTAGCGGTAGGCCATCCGGGTCATCAGCTCGTCGGTGTCCAAGCGTCGCAGCACCTCACCGAGCTCCTCGATCGAGGTCACGTCGAGCTCGGCGAGCAGGCCGGCCATCCACTCGTAGTGGTCGGGGCGCGACCACTCGGCGTCGGGGTACTGACCGGCGAGGAAGGCGGCCAGCTCGCGCGCGGTGATCTCGGATCCCTCGTCCGCTCCGGAGGGGTCCTCGTCGGATCCGGCCGGCCGGCCGCGCAGTCGCTCGCGGATCGTCGTGAACTCCTGGTCGGCCAGCTCGAGCAGGCCGGCGGCGAGGGTGAAGCGGCGATCGAGGTCGCGGGCGTGCTCGTCGGGGATCGAGCCCTTGTAGCGGATGTCGTGCTCGAACTCCGCCCACGCGTGCTGGAGCACCGTGCGCACCTGCACCGAGGCCACCCGGTCGCGCAGGCCGGTGTACGCCGGGTTCCCCAGGAGGTCCGACTGCTCGGGGCCGACCGCGATGAGCAGGTGCCTGCTGGCGTAGCCGAATCGTCCCTCGCTGGCGGTCTCCTGGCCCATGTCGCGGTCGTCGAGGAGGAGGACCTCGTCGTCGAGCAGCTCGACCACCGCCTCGACATCGGACTGCACGTAGGTGATCACCCGGACGCCGATCTGGTCGGTGATGGTCCGCAGCGGGTCGGGGAACTCGAGCTGTGCACCGCTGGTGCGGGTGGCCTTCTCCGCGAACGACGTGACGCTCTTGGTCCGGCCCGTGACCGTCAGGTAGTTGATGCCGGCCTCGTCGAGCAGGGCGGTGACCAGCGCCACGAACTCGCGACCGGCCGCGATCCGGGCGGGCTCGTCGGCGGCGTACTCGTCGACGGGGTTCGGTGCCTGGAGCGCCGGGGTGACGATGTAGCCGCTGGCGTAGTCGGACGCGGCGTCGCCGTAGATCGTGGTGCGGTCGGGATGGGTGTCGGCGAACAGCGCGACGTAGGCGCAGACGACCGCATCGACCTGGTCCTCCGCGACACGCAGCTGGCTCTTGCGGTCGGCCGCCTCGACGTCGGCACGCAGCGCCGCCCAGGCGGGATCGGCCAGCAGCAGCGGCGGCGAGGCCGTGGCCAGGCCCTCCACGAGGGCCATCAGCTCGAGCAGGGCGCCCTTGAGCTCGGCGAACGTGCGGCCGGTCTTGTGCTTGTACTTCAGCGTCCGCGGCAGGTTGAACAGCGCGATGGTGGCCGGGTGCGGGTAGACCTCGATGCCGCGCCGGCGCCGCCCGGAGCGCGGGTTGATGTCGAGCCCGAGAGCGCGGCAGATCCGAGCCCCGCGCGGGTCGTCGCCGAGCTCCGGCTTGCTCGTGTTGGACGGGTGCGCGCCGGCGTGGAAGCGAGCGAAGTCGCGGTTGAGCTCGGCCTCGCACGGCCGGTTCCCCGTCGGGTTGGTGACGATGAGCGGCGCGTCGAGGGCGACCAGGCAGTCGCCCTCGACGTACGGCGCCAGCGCGTCGAGGATCTCCTCGTCGGTGCGCACGGTCGACAGGTGCACCAGCGTGCCGTCGGCGTCGAGCACCGCGAGCCCGGTCGGCCGCCGCGTGCCCCAGGCCAGGTCCACGCCGACGTACCTCATGTCCCGCAGCCTGTCAGACCAGCGCTGCGAGGATGGGCCAGGTGACCGACTTCCGTCTGCGCGACATCGCGGTGGCGGCGTACGGACCCTCCGTGGTCAGCTCGATCGGATACGGCGCCGTCACCCCGATGATCGCCTTGCGCGCCCGAGACCTCGGTGCCGACGTCGGCACGGCCGCGTTCGTGGTGGCTCTCTTCGGGCTCGGCATGCTGGCGACCTCGCTGCCCGCGGGCGCGGTCGTCGCCCGGCTGGGCGAGCGCCGCACGCTGGTGTTCGCCGCCGTGTTCGACGCGCTCGCGATGACGGCCGCCGGCCTGGCCGACTCGGTGGCGGCGTTCGCGACGGCCATCGCGCTGAGTGGAGCCGCCTGGACCGCGTTCCTGATCGCCCGGCAGGGCTTCATGATCGACGCGGTCCCGATGGCCTACCGCGCCCGGGCGATGTCGACCCTGGGTGGCACCTTCCGGATCGGGATCTTCGTCGGCCCGCTGCTGGGCGCCCTGCTGATCCACTCCTACGGGATCGGCTCGGTGTTCCTGCTGGCCGCGGCCTGCTCCCTCGCCGCCGGCGTCTTCGTGCTCGCGATGCCCGACCTGGGGGCGGAGCTTCGCGAGCGTCAGCGCGCCGTCGGCTTCGCCTCGGTGCGGTCGGTGGTTCGGGAGCACCGACGGACATTGCTCACGGTGGGGGTCGCGGTCATCGTCATCGGGGCGTCCCGGTCGATGCGCAGCGGCCTGCTGCCGCTGTGGGCCGACCACATCGGGCTGTCCGCGAGCACGACCTCGCTGATCTTCGCGCTGTCGGCACTGGTCGACATCGCGATGTTCTACCCGGGCGGATGGGTGATGGACCGGCACGGCCGCAGCCTCGTCGCCGTCCCGATCGTCCTGGGCATCTCCCTCGCCTGCCTGGTGCTCCCCCTCGTCTCGGCCGCCTCGGGGCTGTTCGCGGTGATGGGACTCATCTCGGTCGCCAACGGGCTGGGCTCCGGGATCGTGATGACGATGGGAGCCGACACCGCACCGGCCGACGGCCGCGCGCAGTACCTCGGAGCGTGGCGGCTGTGCGGTGACGTCGGCATGTCCGGCGGACCGCTCCTGGTCGGTGCTCTGAGCCTGGTCGCGCCGCTCGCGACGGTTGCGGTGGTCGTCGGCCTGATGGGACTGGTCGGCAGCGGTTGGGTCGCCTACTGGACCCGTTCCCTCGACCGGCGGCTGGCGGCCGAGGCGCTCAGCCGATCCTGACGACGATCTCGTTCGACGTCGCGCCCGAGTCGGTGTCGGCCATCCGGAACCGGTTCTCCCCGGTCTGGCCGGTCTGGATGTACGTCGTGAACTGACCGCCGCTGACTCGAGCCGTCACCGGGAAGTCGCGCCAGCTGCCGTCCTGGAACCGTTGCACCTGCAGGAAGGCGCCGTCTCCACCGGAGTAGGTGCCCCTCAGGTCGATCTGCTGCATGGGCGCGACCTCGGTCTGGGCCGAGGACAGGACGATGCCGGTCGCCGCCTGCGCGGAGCCGGTCGAGCCGGGGGTCTCCTCCTCGCCCGGGCCGAGGGTGACCAGGGGGCCGGGGTCGGTGTCGGTCTCCTGCGGCTTCGGGAGGTACATGGTGGCCCCGCCCGCGGAGTCCTCCGCGACGGCTCCGCCGCCGCCGCCGAGACCGAGACCCTTGGTGGCCACCAGCGTCGCGGCACCGAACAGCAGGCCGATCGCGACGGCCACGCTCACGAGCGCGACCAGCCCGTGGACGATGGGGTGCTCATTGCTGGGGGCCACGCCGCCATTGTCCGGGACCGGGCCGAGGTTCCCAAACCGCACCCGTTCCAGGCGGTGATCCACAGGCAGGAGAACGCCGGGTTTGCCCCACCCCGGTCGCGCCGATGCTCTCCGCCATGACGACACCCGCCGAACGCCAGCTGTCCGCCCCTGACCTCCGCGTGCTGCGCGTGGCCGACGAGCAGGTCCGCACGACCGCCGCCCGGCTCGACCGGCTGGCCGGCGATCTCGAGGCAGTCGCCGAGCCCAGCGAGCCCGACGTCGGGCAGCGCCACCGCGTCGAGGGGCGGCTGGCCGTCCCGATCTGCCTGCCGGCGCGCGAGCTGTCCCGGCTCGTCGGCGCGCTGGCGGCGGCGCTGCTCGCCGTCTCCCGGGGGGCCTCCGCCGCCGACGGTGACGCGGCCGCGCTCTCGCAGCTGCTGCAGCGGGAGCTCGGGTGATCACCGACGAGCGTGGCCTGGAGTCGCGCTCGCTGACCCTGCGCGGCGATCCGGACAGCTGCCGCGCCTCGGCGGCCGACGTGCGGGCGCTGCGGGCGGTGACCGAGGAGGTGGCGGCGTACCTGCTCTCGCGGCGCGACCTCGACGACGGCTCGGGCCGGTGGGCTGCGGCCTACGGCGCCAGGTGCCGACGCTTGATCGACGTCGCCGACGAGCTGGCGGGCCGCTGTCGTGACGTCGCGACGGCGCTCGATGCCGCGGCGGACCTGCTCGACGGCGCGGAGCGCGACCTCGCCGAGACCCGCGACGTCGCGGCCGAGCACCAGCTGCTGGCCGGCAACCGGTTGATGCCTCCGTGCCCCGGGAGCACCGCCGCCGTCTGGGCGGCCTGGCGCCACGCCGACGAGCTCGTCACCCGCGTACGCACCGCCGAGCGCGAGGCCCGGCACGGCGTCGAGCGCTCGCTCGGAGACCGGTCGTGATCGCCCTGCCGGCGCGGTGGCGTCGCTCGGCGGACCCCGACCGGGGGGTCCTCGTCTCGGCGCGGTCGCCGACGGCCGGTGCGACCGGCGTCGTCCCGTTGATCCGCCTCGACGTCACCGGGGTGACCGGGACGCTGCACGCCTGGCGCGAGCGCGACCTCGCCGTCCTCTCGTCACGACGCGTCGACTTCGAGCTCGACGACGAGGACGACTTCGAGCTGCACGGGCGCGCGGTGGCCTACCGACGCTTCGCGTTCCGCCGCGGCGACGACGACCTGCTGTGCGAGCAGTGGGCGTGGCTGGTCGGCGACCGCGGCTACACGCTGACCTGCACGGTCGGGTGGGCCGACTACGCCGACTACAGCGACCTGTTCGAGGCGGTGGCCGACACCTTCGAGCCCCCCGATCCGCCGGAGAATCAGGACTCGCCGCGGCTGGCCCTGAGCTCGCGCTCGGCGACGGCGTAGGGGTCGGTGCGCTCGTCGTAGTCCCAGAAGTCCCGCAGCCAGAACGCCGTCATCGTGACCCCGGCGACGCAGGCCAGGCCGCCGCTGACGATCGAGCCACGCACGGTCCACAGATCGGCCACCAGGCCCGAGCGGACCTGGCCGCCGAGCGGGCCGAGTGAGTACGACAGCATCTCGATGCCCGCCAGCCGGCCGCGCATCCCCTCGGGGATCGTCTGGTTCCACACCGTCCCGCGGAACACCGCCGAGATCATGTCGGCGGCTCCCGAGAGACCGAGGAAGAGCGCCACCAGCCAGATGCTCGGCATCAGTCCCGCCAGCGCGATCATCAGGCCGTACGCCGCGGCTGCGACGACGATCGCGCGGCCGTGGTGGTGCACGCGGGAGGTCCAGCCCGACAACGCGGTCGCGACCAGCGCCCCGACGGTCTCGGCGGTGTAGAGCAGACCCAGCAGCTCGGGCCGGGCGAACACCTCGGCCGCGAGCGCCGGGAAGAGCACCACCGGCATCGCGAGCATCATCGCGGCCAGGTCGACGATGTAGGTGCCGAGCAGGTCGCGGCGGCTCAGGGCGTAGCGCATCCCGTCGGCGATGCCGGCCAGCGACGGCGGGGTCGTCTCGGCGATGTGGGGGTAGGAGCGCATCGCGACGTACATCACCGTCGCGACCATCAGGGCGCAGATGTCGACGACGAAGCACCACCCGATGCCGACGTAGGCCACCAGCAGCCCGCCGATGGCCGGGCCGATCAGCACCCCGATCTGCATGCCGAGGCTGGTGAGCGCCTGCCCGGCGGTGATCTGGTCGTGCTTGACCGTGCGCGGCATCAGCGCCTCGCGCGAGGGCCGTTGCAGCGCCGACGACGACGTCAGGAGGCCCGCGACGGCGAAGATGACCCACAGGCTCGGCTCGTCGCGGAACGCGTTGACCGCGAGGATCGCGGTGAACCCCGCCTGGGCCACACCCGTCCAGATCAGCAGCCTGCGGCGGTCGACGTGGTCGGCCAGCGCACCGCCGTAGAGACCGAACACGATGAGTGGCACCAGCTCGACGAGGGCAACGGCGCCGACCGCGAAGTTGGAGCCGGTGAGGTCGTAGATCTGGAACGGGATCGCGACGTACGAGACCATCCCGCCGAGGTAGAACACCGTGCCGGCGATGAAGAGCAACCGGAAGTCGCGGGACTCGCGCAGCGGCCTGGTGTCCATCCGCACGGCGCGGAAGCGGTCGGCCCAGGTCACGAGCCACGATGCTCGCACGGCTCCCCGCCAGGCGGCGAGACGTTAACGCGACGGCTCGAGCGCGTCTCAGCTCGACGAAGCGGCGGCTCGGGGGTGGCGCGACACCCTGATCCGCGCGCCGCCGCGGGGGACGCTGGTGATGTTGCGGACCTTGGGGGCGTCGGGGCCGACCGTGCGCACCTCGACCTGGCCGAAGACCTCGCGCAGCACCGCGACGCCCTCCATCAGGGCGAAGCCGGCGCCGATGCAGCGGCGTACGCCGCCGCCGAAGGGGATCCACGTGTTGGTGGGCGGCGCGTGCCCGAGGAAGCGCGCGGGCCGGTAGACGTCGGGGTCGGGGTGGTTCTCCTCGCGGGCGTGGGCGAGCAGGATCGACGGCCCGACCGTGGCGCCGATCGGCAGGTCGTAGCCCGCGACCGTGGCCGGCGCGGTGAGCGTGCGCACCACCATCGGGATGACCGGGTGCAGGCGCATCGACTCCTTCAGGGCGGCCTCCAGCCAGTCGTCGTCACCGCTGCGCGCGGCGTCGCGGGCGCGCTCGGCCAGCACCGGGTCGCGGCCCAGCTCGTAGAGCGTCCAGGACAGTGCGGTGGCCGTCGTCTCGTGGCCGGCGAGCAGCAGCGTGACGAGCTGGTCGCGCAGCTCCTCGTCACCCAGCCGGTCCTGCCCTTCGCGCACGGTGATGAGACGGGACAGCACATCGGCGCGCTCGGCGAGGTCCGGCGCGGCGCGGCGCTCCGCGATCTCGGCGTAGATGAGCCGGTCGAGAGCGATGGCGTTCTCGCGCGTGCGCTTCCAGGGCCCCACCCTCCGCAGCGGCGGCATCGTCCAGCCCAGCAGGATGTACGGCGCCACGTCGACGGTCCGGTTCACCCGGGGTCGGAGCGCGGCCAGCCGCCGCTCGTCGGTGACCCCGAAGACGACCCGCAGGATCACGTCGAGGGTGAGCGCGTTCATCCGGTCCAGCGACCTGAACGTCTCGCCGCCACGCCAGCGCGCGACCTCGGCCTTCGCGGCCTCGGTGACCAGCCCCTCGTAGCCGCGCAGGGCCTGCCCGTTGAACGCCGGCATCAGCAGCCGCCTGGCCCGCTGGTGCTCGGCTCCGTCCTGGAGCAGCAGGGAGTGCTCCCCCATGACCGGGCCGAGGATCGCATTGCCCTTCCCCGCGTGGAACACGCCCGGATCGCCGGCGAAGATCTCCTTCGCGTGCTCCGGGCGGGTGAAGAGCACGAGGGGCCGCGCGTGCGGGAGCGTCCGGATGGTGAAGACGTCGCCGTACCTGCGGTGCATGGCGGGCACGAACCGGTGCCGGAAGCGCAACAGGCCGACGGTCTGCGCGAGTGCCGGCCAGGACGGTCCGGGCGGTAGACCGCGCACGACGCTGCGTGGGAGCCGGCGGCCGCTGAAGGGACGCATCCGCGCGAAGCGCCGCTCCGCGAGCTGCTCGGCGGTGTCGGCCACTCCTCCACACTACGAGGCAGGGCCCCCTGCCCTACGAGTCGATCGCGACAAGCTGGTGCCGCGGCACGGGGTCGGCGTGGCTCGCCTGGCAGGTCAGCCGCCGGGGTTCGGGCTCGACGGTGGTGTGGACGGTGACGGCGTACGCCACCCCGTCGACGGCGAAGCGCGCCGTCGTCATGCCGTCGGCCCAGTCCGGCCGCTCGAGCAGACCGACCGCGCCGATGCGCGTCTCGCCGAGGTGCCGGCGTAGGTGCAGCTCCGCCGCCTGCACGGGCATCGCGAACGTCGAGCGGCCGCGCAGGTGGTCCAGGTCGAGCCGGCCGGCCGCCGTGGTCCTGGCCACCTCGACGGCGGACCCGGGATCGAGGCGCCCGTAGTAGAGCCCGTGCGGCAGCACCACCAGGTTGCCCGCGAACCGGTCGCCGCCGATGTGCGAGCACTCCCAGGTCCGGTCGGGCTCGGCCTTCGCCAGCGCCAGGGCGACGGGCCGGCCGAGCTCCGCGCAGCAGGCATCGTGACGACCGTGCGTGCACACGGCGTAGACCGGGCCATCGAGCCGCTCGAGTCCGAGGCTCTCCCCCGCGCGGAGGCGCCTCAGGTCGAGGTCGAGGACGGCCTCGAGATCGGGGAGCACCGCCGTCTCCGCCCACGGTCTCGCCGCGCTCGCCGAGACCGCGATGATCCGGGCCCCGCCCTCGGTCGCCGTACCGCGACCCGACCTGCGCGCCAGCAGCGGCCGGACCCCGGACGCGGCGGCGTGCCGCTTGATCGCAGGACCGAGCGCCGCCGGCAGCCGGCTGTCGCGGAACGCGTCGTTGCCCCAGGGGCCGGCGTGCTCGAGCAGGAGGTACGCCGCCACCGTGGACGCCGTGCCCGCCAGGTCGTCGCCGCGGGACAGGCTCGCGGCCGCACAGCGGAAGGCGCGGCTCACCGCGCGATCTCGAGCAGTCCCTCGCGCACGAGCCGACGGCAGAGGACCAGGCGCGACTGGGCGTCCACCATCGCGAGGTCGCCAGGGGTGAGCTCACGACGTACGCGCAGGTCCTCCAGAGCAGGGCGCAGCCAGGCCGGCATCTCCAGCACGCGGTCGCCGAGCAGCACCCGCACCCGGTCGGCGGACCTGCCGGCCACCAGGACGCACGGTCGCCCGGCCCGCCGTCGCAACGGTGTGTCGTCGTCGAGGTCGCGCACGTCGAGCACGTCGAGGACGCCGCCGCGCTGCCGCGTCGGCCGGGTCGTCAGGAACCGCTCGGCCTCCGCGTCGACCACGCCGGCCGGGTCCACACCGCGGACCTGGTCGGCGAGCGCGGCCAGCCTGGCCGCCAGCGGCGTCGCCAGGAGGCTCGGGTCGTCGAGGTAGCCGGCGGGCAGGTGCTCGTCGGGGACCTCGGCGACCAGCCGGTCGATGGTGCGCCGGAGCAGACCGCGCCAGGTGAGCTGGTTGATGCCGAGCGTCACGTGCAGTGACACTCCCTCGTGCGCACGGGCGGCGTGCGGGGTGCCGGTGGGCAGGTACATCGACAGCCCCGGCTCGAGCAGCACGTCCTCGCGTCCGTGCCCGGCCTCAGGGGCTGCCTCGTGGTGCACCTCCCAGAGCTTGGTGCCGTGGGTCTGGAAGACGAAGACGTCGTGGCTGTCGCTGTGCACCGCGAAGCCCTGCGAGCCGGGCGGGGTCAGGTAGGCGTTGGCCTGACAGGGATGCCCGAGCTCGACCTCGAGGTCGGCGACCAGGCGCGTCAGCGGTGCCCAGTAGCGGTGCAGGCCCTGGAGCACGACCGTCGCTCCGCCGTCGAACAGGGCGGCCACCTTGCGAGCGTCGACCAGTCCGGTGAGTGGTCGTCCGGCCAGGCTCGCCGAGCGGGTGTACGACGCCTCGGGAAGCACGCCGCCGTCCTGGGCGACCCGGATCGCCGGCGTCCGGATCGCCGTCTCGGTGAGCAGGTGGTCGACGTCGTCGAGCGAGAGCAGCCCCACGAGCCGGTCGGGCTCGGCGCGGTGCAGATGCACGCGGGACGCCCAGACCTTCGCCAGGAAGGTCTGGGCGTCACCGCTCAGCAGGTCGAGAGCGCCCACGCGCACCCAGGATCGTCGTAGGGATCAGGCGTCGGTGCCGTCGGCGTCGCCGCCGTCGGTGCCGTCCGCGTCGCCGCCGTCGGTGCCGTCCGCGTCGCCGCCGTCGGTGCCGTCCGCGTCGCCGCCATCGGTGCCGTCCGCGTCGCCGCCGGGCCCGAGACCGCCGCCGGACGCGCCGGTGGTGATGTCGTCGTCGTTGAGCGGCTCGTCAGGGGTGGTGGTCATGCGCTCCTCCTCGAGATCGGTGCGGGGTGGTCAACCCGAGTCTGTCGACCGGGCTGAGGATGCGGTACCCCCCGAGAGGGTGTCTCACGCAGCGGCGGCAGCGGCCTTCGCGGCCCGGCGCGGGAACTGCCAGGTGAGGTAGAGGCTCAGGACGGTGTAGTAGACGAGGTAGCCGACCGAGGCGGCCACCACCAGCTCGTTGGGGTCCGGGAGGCCGGCCACGATCACGGCGTACGCCACGAACCACAGGCCGGTGAGCAGGAACGTCAGCTGCCACATCGGCTCGGTGCGCGAGGGGTAGACGTACTTGATCGGCACGAACACGAGGATCACCAGCACCACGATCATCCAGGCGGTGACGGTCGTGCCGAGGCCGATGGCGATCACGTAGAAGGCCAGGATGTTCCAGTAGCTCGGGAAGCCCAGGAAGAAGTGGTCGTCGGTCTTCGCGTCGCTGCGGCAGAACTGGTAGCACGACGCGAGCAGCGGTGCGCAGGCCAGGACCCCGCCCAGGACCCCGCTCGGCAGGTAGCCGTTGCTCCACAGCAGCGCCATCGGAGCGAGCGTGTAGGTCATGTAGTCGACGATGTTGTCGAGCAGTGCGCCGTCGAAGGACGGCATCACCCGCTTGACGTGGAAGCGCCGGGCGAGCATCCCGTCGGTGCCGTCGACCACCATCGCGGCCAGGAACAGCCACAGGACCGTCTCGACCTCGCCGCGGTAGGAGTAGTGGACCATCAACAGCGCCAGCACCGAGCCGGTGGCGGTGTAGAGGTGGACCGACGCGGCGGCCAGCCGTTGACCGGGCGTCGGCCCGGACTCGGTGGCCTCCATGGGCGACCACACTAGAGGGTGGGCTGTGTCGGGGGTCCTTCCGCGACCCTCGTCCGGTGACTCTCGTCTGGTGACGGGTCATGGGTGGTTGCGACCGAAGGGCAGCAAGAGGGAGCGGTGGGCGCTGGGTTCCTCGCCGCGTCCGGCTCGCCGCGGCAGTCGTGGTCTCGAGAGGGGTGTTTCTGCGATGTACGCACGTGCGTTCAAAGCCACGTTTGAACACACGTGCGTACAACCGAAAAGGAGGGTGCCCGCGGCGGCTGCCCTACGACCAAGGCCGCGCGTTGGCGGAGGGCGGAGCGGATTGCCGCTTCCGCCCCGGTGGTCGAGCCGTCGAGCCCACCCCCGCTGGTCGAGCCGTCGAGCCCACCCCCGCTGGTCGAGCAGCGACGTCCTCACTGAGCTCGACCACCAAGACGCGATCAGGGGAGACCCTCGGGAGAGCTCAGGCCAAGAGCTTGCGCCGCCGCGCCACAGCGGCAGCCTCGGTGCGCGAGGAGGCGCCGAGCTTGCCGAGGATGTTGGAGACGTGCACCGAGACCGTCTTGGTGCTGATGAACAGCTGCTTGCCGATCTCGCCGTTGGTGCGGCCCTCGGCGACCAGGGCGATGATCTCTCGTTCCCGGGGGGTCAGGACGTCGGCCGCCGGAGCCGAGCGGACGGCGGTGGACCCCGACGCGGTCAGCTCGTCG
The DNA here is from genome assembly GCA_963723195.1 of uncultured Actinomycetota bacterium. Taxonomy (GTDB): domain Bacteria; phylum Actinomycetota; class Actinomycetes; order Propionibacteriales; family Nocardioidaceae; genus Nocardioides. The sequence goes on along the minus strand of CAVRPU010000012.1, from coordinate 455,278 downwards.
AGCAGCGGACCGGCACCGAGCGCGTGGGCGGTCGCGCGGGCGAGGTCGCCCGCCTCACGCGCGCCGGCGGTGTCGCCGGTCGCCCGCAGCACGCCGGCCAGTCGGGCCCGGACCCGGGCCAGCTCGAAGGGGTGGTCGAACTCGGCGAACGCCTGCTCGGTGGCGCGCCAGGCGTCGACGAGGTCGGCCTCCGTCGGTGGATCGACCTGGCTCGCCCAACGCCACCGCAGCGACTCGGCCTCGAGCCGCTGCGCCCACGCGTGAGCCTCGGGCCCGAAACGGAACCCCTCTTCCCGGTGGAAGTCGTAGACCCGGCGGCCCTCCTGGTGCAGCGCCGACGCGTCGGCGTGCCGTCGGGCGCGCTCCTCACCGCTCATGGACGCGGCGGCGGTGCCGAACACCCCGAGGGTCAGGGTGGCCAGCCGGAGCCGGGCCTGGAACAGCTCGCGCCAGGCGCCGCTGAGCGCGGCGACGACGGCGCGGTAGGACGCGAGGGCGGCGTCGGCGTCGGCGGCGTGCTCGTGGACCTCGAGCTCGGCCGAGACGCCCCAGATGCCGATCAGGCCCTCACGGCCCCAGAGGGCCCGCTGCGCACGGCTGGCCGCGAGCACCCCCTTCGCGCCGCGGGCGGCCTCGATCTGCAGCTGGACGGCGCGGTACATCAGCTCGGCGTCGTGCGGCGGTGACTGGCCCGTGACGTCCATGAGGGCATAGGCCTCGTCCCAGTGGCCGGCAGCGTACTCCGCCGCACCCTGCATGAACCGGGCGCTGCTCGCGAAGGGCGTCCAAGGCGTCCCGGCCTCGACGCCGCGCGCGTACGCCCGCCCGAACGCGGCCACCGCCTCCGCGTGGTCGGCGCGGTCCTGGTGCAGCCGGCCGAGGAGGTAGAGGCCACGCATCTCGGCGTTGCTCGCCCCAGCCGCGCGGGCCTGCTCGATGACGTCCTCGAGCGCGGACTTGATGTCGTCGGAGTGCTGCTCGCGGTCGAGGCCGACCAGCGTGGTGAGGATGTCGGTGACCAGCCTGGGCATGTCGAGCCGCTCGGCCAGGGCAAGGCCTTCGAGCCCTGCCTGGCGGGCCGCCTCGGTGTTGCGGAACGACGCCAGCACGCGAGCCTGCAGGGCCAGTGCCTTGGCGCGGGCGCGCGGATGGTCCTCACCGAGGAGCAGCACCGCCTCGGCGGCGGGGACCCGCGGGTCCTCCTCGTTGTCGAGCAGGATGACCGAGCCGGCCAAGGCGCTGAGCAGCTGGCCGCGCGCCAGGGCGGGAGCGTCGGCGGGCAGCGCGTCGAGCTGGTCGCGAACGACGGCGGCGGCCTTGGCGACGTGGCCGGCTGCCAGCAGCGCGTCGGAGGTGCGGGTGACCAGGTCGGTGACGTCGAGGTCGCTGGTGTCGCCGACCGCCGGATCGATCACGAGGGTGAGCGCCTGGCGGTAGTGGTGGGCGGCCTCGTCGGGGCCACCGACGCGCATCGCCTCGTCGCCGGCCTCGATCGAGGCGAGCAGCGCGGTGCGGTGGTCCTGGCCGAGCCTGGCGTGCCGCGCGAGCTCGGCCGACGACCCGGGCAGCCGGCCGGTCCGGAACACCTCGGCGTAGCGACCGTGGATGCGCACCCGCTCGCCGGGCAGCAGGTCGTCGTAGACGGCCTCGGCCAGCAGCGCGTGACGGAAGGCGTAGCGGCTGCCGGTCCCCGGGACCAGGACGTTGGACTCCACGACCGTGCGCAGCGCCGTGTCGAGCTCGGCAGGCGCGATGTCGCAGACCTGGGCGAGCAGCTCGTGCCCGACCTGGCGGCCGGCGACCGAGGCGATCCGGACGACCTCGCGGGCCTGGTCGTCGAGTCGGTCGACGCGCACCAGCAGCAGGTCGGCGAGGTCGCCCGGGACCGCGCCGCCGGAGTAGTGCAGCGCGCCGACGAGCTCCTCCACGAAGAAGGCGTTGCCGTCGGCGCGGGCGACGACGTCGGCGAGGTCGGACTCGCGCAGCGGCTCGGGATGCAGGCGGCGCACCAGGCGGCGTACGTCGGCGTCGGAGAGCGGCTCGAGCTGCAGCCGGCCGACGCCGGGCAGCCGCGCCCACTCGCCGACCTGGCGGCGCAGCGGGTGCCGGCGGTGGAGGTCGTCGGAGCGGTAGGAGACGACGAGGCCGACCCGGCGGGAGAAGGGCCGGGTGAACAGGAAGCTGAGGATGTCGCGGGTGGACTGGTCGGCCCAGTGGGCGTCCTCGACCACGACGAGGAGAGGGCCGGTCTCGGCGGCGGCCTCGAGGAGCGCGTGCACGGCCTCGAAGAGCTCACCGCGGGTGAGCGAGGAGTCGTCAGCGGCGGCGTCGCTGCGCATCCGGCGGCCGGCCTGGAGGCGGCCGAGGGCGGGATGCAGCTCGAGCGTGGCGGTGACGACGTCGGGGGCGTCGACGGCCAGGCGACCGAGGATCTCGGTGAAGGGAAGGTAGGGAAGGGCGCTGTCGGCGAGGTCGAGGCTGTGGCCGGCGGCGACCTGCCAGCCGTGCTCGAACGCGCGGTCGCGGAGCTCGGTCAGCAAGCGGGTCTTGCCGAGGCCGGCGTCACCGCCGAGCAGGACGACCCGGTCGGCGCTGTCGGTGTCGGCGTCGTACGCGACCGACGCGCCGATGCCGAGCCGGGCGACCAGCTCGCCCAGCTCGGCATCTCGTCCGACCAGATCGGGACAGCGCAGGGATGGCACGGGTCCCATCATCGCGCCCGGCGCCGACACCGCCACTGGATATGGCTGGTCGACGACGAGGCCTGCCGCGCTCATCGCGCGGTGGCGATGCTGCCACCGACACCGGAGAGTCCCGGACGGGACCCGGCGTGGAGGCGGCGACCCGGCAGCGGAAGAGCCTTGAGGCCCTTGCGGCGCGGGGACCACGTGTCCTTGATGCGGCTGTTGCGGTACTCGATCTCGGCGGTCATGCTGCGGTCGATGGTGAACATCTTCCCTGTCCCTTCTCCTTGAGGTCCCGGTCTCCCGGGCCATGAGAAGAGGTTCGTTCGCTGAGGTAGACCCCCACATCGGACGGGTGCCTTATCTGCTGCTGGGGAGCTACCTCAGATGGAGCCCGCCAACTACCTCAGATGGCCTCCCACCTGCGAAAACGCCGGCCATAAGGTAGACACCGGGCCGGTAGGCGAGGTGCACGTGAGACGGCGCGTCCAGGACCATCAGATCCGCCCGGGCACCCGGCGTCAGCACCCCCACGTCGGCGCGGCCGAGAGCGTCGGCGCCCCCCTTCGTGGCGGCGTGCACGGCCTCGGCGGGGCTCATCCGCATCTCACGCACGGCCAGGGCGACGCACAGCGGCATCGACGAGGTGTAGCACGAGCCAGGGTTGCAGTCGCTGGCGATGGCGACCCGCACGCCGGCGTCGATGAGCCGCCGGGCGTCGGGATAGGGCTGCCGGGTCGAGAACTCCACGCCCGGCAGCAGCGTGGCGATCGTTCCCGACGCGCGCAGGGCGTCGACGTCGTCGTCGGAGAGGTAGGTGCAGTGGTCGACCGCGACCAGCCCGAGCTCGCAGGCCAGCCGCACACCGGGACCCGGACCGAGCTGGTTGGCGTGCAGGCGCCCGCGCAGCCCCTTGGCCGCACCGGCCGTCAGCACCGCGCGCGCCTGGTCGGCGTCGAACGCCCCCGTCTCGCAGAACGCGTCGATCCAGCGGGCGTAGGGCGCCGCGGCGTCGAGCATCGGACCGGTCACCAGGTCGACGTACGCCGCGGGGTCCGCCGCGTGCTCCAGCGGCACCACGTGCGCGCCCAGGAACGTCGTCTCGTCGGTGAACTGCCGGGCGACCGCGAGCGACCGGGCCTCGTCGTGGACCGAGAGGCCGTAGCCGCTCTTGATCTCGACCGTCGTGGTGCCGTGGCGCTGCATCTCCCGGACGAGGTGACCCACGTGCGAGGTGAGCTGTTCGTCGGTGGCCGCCCGGGTGGCGGCCACGGTCGTGCGGATCCCGCCCGCGGTGTAGGGCTCGCCGGTCATCCGGGCGGCGAACTCCTCGGCCCGGTCGCCTGCGAACACCAGGTGCGAGTGGCTGTCGACGAAGCCCGGCAGCACTGCCCGGCCACCCACGTCGATCGCCGCGTCGGCGGTGGGCGCGTTCGCTGCCGCTCCGACCCACGCGACCAGACCGCCCTCCATCACCACCGCGGCGTCACTGACCAGCCCGAGGAGTCCGTCGCGCTCGGGATCGTTGGTGACCAGCTCGCCGATGTTCGTGATCAGGGTCGCGGCCCGGGCGCTCATGTCCACAGTGCTCCGATCGCCTCGTCGAGCTCGCGCCCGATCTCCTCGTCGTCCGCGCTCGTGTAGACCACCTCGCCGCTCACGAGGACGTGGGTCACGTCGGCGGCGGTGGCCGCGAAGACCGCCGTGTGCTCGTCGGCCCCGGTGCCCGCTGTGCGCGCGCCCCGGGTGTCGATCGTGACCAGGTCGGCGAGGGCCCCCACCTCGATCCGCCCCGCGCGCTCGACGCCGACCACCTCGTGTGCCGTGCCGACGTCGAGCAGCTCGGCGGCGGTCCAGTGGCCGCGCTGCTGCGTGGCCAGCCGCTCGTCCATCTCCAGCCCGCGCAGCTCCTCGAACGGGTCGATGACCGCGTGGCTGTCGCTCCCGATGCTGATCCGGCACCCCGCCTCGCGCAGCCGGCGAGCCGGGCCGATGCCGTCGGCCAGGTCGCGCTCGGTCGTGGGGGTGATGCACACGCTCGTGCGGGTGCTGCCGAGCAGCTCGACGTCGTCGTCGGTGAGGTGGGTGGCATGCACCACCGTCGTGCCCGGGCCGAGCAGCCCCTCCTCGTGGAGGAGCCGGGTCGGGGTCACGCCGTACGCCGCCACGCACTCCTCGTTCTCCCGCGGCTGCTCCGAGAGATGCACGTGGAGCGGGGCCCGGCCGCGGAAGACCTGGAGCTGGTCGCGCGGCACCGCGCGCACCGAGTGGATGGCCGCCGGGCCTGGCCCGGCGCGATCCGCCCACCGCGCGGCAGTGTCGTCGCTGAAGCGCCGCTGCACGCCCTCGACCGGCGAGCCGAACCCGCTGCTCAGGTAGCACGCGTCGAGCAGCGACATCCGGATGCCCGCCTCCTCGGCGGCCTGCTGCAGCGCCCGGCGCATGGGGTCGGCGCCGTCGTACGGCGTCCCGTCCGGCCGGTGGTGCACGTAGTGGAACTCCCCCACGCTCGTGTAGCCGGCCGCGACCATCTCCCGGTACGCCGCCCGCGCCAGTGCGAGGTAGGAGTCGGGGTCGAGCCGGCCCGCGACGGCGTACATCTGCTCCCGCCACGTCCAGAACGTGCCCCGCTCGCGCTGGGTCCGCCCCCGCAGCGCACGGTGGAACGCGTGGCTGTGGCCGTTCGCCAGCCCCGGGATCGTGAGGCCCTCGAGCCTCGTGGCCGGCGTGGTGTCGGAATACCCGGCTGCCCGGGTAAACGTGCGGTTGTCGGCCGAAGCTTCGCCTGACAACCGCGAGTTCTCGCTGACAACCCCCACCGACGCGAACCGCCCGTCCTCGATCGTGACCAGCACGTCGTCGCGGACGGTGCCGTCGACCCAGGCGCGCTCGAGGAGGTACGCCGCCGGACCGGTCACGCTCCCGCCAGCCGCTCGAGAGTGTCAGCCAGGGCGGAGACGCCGACCAGGCAGTCGGCCGTCTCGGCGTGCTCGACGGGCGCGTGGCTGACGCCGGTCGGGTTGCGCACGAAGAGCATCGCCGTGGGGATGCCCGCCGCGGCCAGGATGCCCGCGTCGTGGCCGGCCTGCGTCGGGATGACCGGCCAGTCGCCGCCCTCGTGGTCGGCGGCGATGCGCCGGGTGAGCTCGGCGTCGAAGGACACGGAGCCGGTCACCGACTCGGGCGTCACGGCCACCGCGGTGCCGTCGCGTCCGGCGCGCTCGGTCGCCTGTCGCGTCACGGCATCGACCAGCTCGGACAGCGCGGCGTCGGAGTCGCAGCGCGCGTCGAGCCACGCGGTGACCCGCGAGGGCACGGCGTTGGTGCCGTTGGGCTCGGCCTCGACGCGCCCGAAGGTCGCTCGCTGGCCGGCCAGCCTGGCCTGCTTGTTGGCGGCCAGCGCGGTCATCGCATAGGTCAGCATCGGGTCGTGCCGGTCCTCCATGCGGGTGGTGCCCGCATGGTTGGCCTCGCCGGTGAAGTCGAAGCGGTAGCGCCCGTGCGGCCAGATCTCGCTGGCCACCCCGATCGCCGCCCCGCGGTCGACCAGGTCGCGGCCCTGCTCGACGTGCAGCTCGACGAAGCAGCCGATCCGCGAGGCCAGATCGTCACGTGGCCCCGTCTCACCGGGGTCGAGACCGGCCGCCGCCAACGCGTCGGGCAGCGCCACCCCCTCGCGGTCGCGCAGCTCACGTGCGCTCGCCCAGCTCAGCGCGCCGACCGCGAGCCGGGAGCCGAGGCAGGCCCGGCCGAACCGCGAGCCCTCCTCCTCGGCGAACGCCGACACGACGATCGGTCGCGTGGGCGCGAAGCCGCGCTCGCGCAGCAGGTCGACGGCCGCGAGCGCGGAGACGACGCCGAGCGGTCCGTCGTACGCCCCGCCGTCGCGCACCGAGTCGAGGTGCGATCCGGTCAGCACGGCTTTCCCTGTCGCCGAGCCCGTCGCCGATCCGGGCGACCACCAGGCCAGCACGTTGCCGACGCCATCGACCTCGACGGCGAGCCCCCGCCGCTCGCACTCCTCGACGAACCAGGCGCGCAGCTCGTTCTCGGGCGTCGTCCAGGGCTGGCGGAAGTAGCCGTTCGTCCGCGCCGACCGCCCCACGGGCGCCAGCTCGGCCCACATCCGCTCGAAGCTCACCGGGCCAGTCCAGCGGTACGACGCCTGCGCGGCAACCGGCCGCGCGGACGGACGGTCTCGGATCTCAGACTGCTTGGATCGCCCCATGGAGTTCCGCGAGGTCGTCCGCCGTCGCCGCATGGTCCGCAGGTACGCCGACCGGCCGGTCGACCCCAACGTCGTCGACCGGGCCCTGGCCCACGCCACGCACGCGCCGAGCGCCGGCTTCAGCCAGGGCTGGGGCTTCCTGGTGCTGGACGAGCCCGCTGACGTCGAGGCGTTCTGGGCGGCGACGACCGACCCCGACGACCCCGACGACCCCGACGACCCCGACGAACCCCCGGACGCCTGGCTCGCCGGGATGCGCACCGCGCCGGTCGTGATCGTGCCGTGCAGCAGCAGGGCGGCGTACCTGGACCGCTACGCCGAGCCCGACAAGGGCTGGACCGACCGCGACGAGGCCCGCTGGCCCGTGCCGTTCTGGCATCTCGACACGGCGATGGCCACGTTGATGATCCTGCTGACCGCCGTGGACGAGGGCCTGGGCGCCTGCTACTTCGGGATTCCTCCCGACCACGTGGGCGCCGTGCGTGAGCGCTTCGGCATCCCCGCCGCCTTCGACCCCATCGGGGCCGTCACCCTGGGCCACCGCCTGCCGGACGCCGGCGTGAAGGGCTCGGCGGCCACGCGGCGGCGCCGGGACCCGGCCGAGGTCGTGCACCGCGGACACTGGACGCGCGAGCGCGGCTCTCGAGGTCCGCTCGACCCGGGGCTTGGGCGGGGCTAGGTTGCCTGCGTGCCGGAGGACCGGGTCGTCGCCAAGCTCCAGGCGCTCGTGCGCATCCCGACCGTCTCCGACCGCGACCCGGCACGGACCGACACCGCCGCCTTCGACACCCTCCTCGACGAGCTCGCCCGACAGTTCCCGCTGCTCCACCAACGGCTCGAGCTGACCCGTATCCCGCCCCACGCACTGCTGTTCCGATGGCCCGGCCGGGCGCAGGACAGGCCCGTGGTGCTGATGGCGCACCTCGACGTCGTGCCCGTCGACCCATCGGCGCCCTGGCAGCACCCCGCCTTCGGGGCGGAGATCGTCGACGGCCAGATCTGGGGCCGAGGAACCCTCGACGACAAGGGCTGTGTCGTCGGGATCTGCGAGGCCGTCGAGCGGCTTCTCGAGCAGGACGTCACGCCGGCGCAGGACGTCTGGCTGTCCTTCGGCTGCGACGAAGAGGTGTCGGGCGGTGCCGCGGAGGCCGCGGTCGAGGAGCTGCGCCGGCGCGACGTGCGCCCGTGGTTCGTGCTCGACGAGGGCGGCGCGGTCGCGCACGGCGCCTTCCCCGGAGTCGAGCCAGCCGTGGCCGTCATCGGCGTCACCGAGAAGGGCGTCACGTCCCTGCGCCTCATCGCGGAGGGTCGGGGCGGGCACGCCTCGACCCCGGCGCGCCACGGGCCCACGGCCCGCATCGCCCGGGCGGTCGTCCGGCTCGAGAATGCGCCGTTCGCCGCCAGCCTGCCCGCACCCACCCGGACGCTGATGACCCGGCTCGCCCCGCACGCGCCCCGCGCGCTGCGGCCACTGATGGGCAACGCCGAGCGGCTCGCGCCCCTCCTTGCCCGCGCGCTGATCGTCGCCGGGCCCGAGTCGGCCGCGATGACGCGCACCACCCTCGCGGTCACCACGCTCAGCGGCTCCCCCGCGCTCAACGTCATCGCCTCGCGCGCGACCGCGGGGCTCAACATCCGCATCCTGGTCGGCGACACCGTCGAGGGCGTCATCGCCCACGTGCGCAAGGTGGTCGGCGACAAGGGCATCGACATCGAGGTCGTCGAGGCCAACGAGCCGAGCCCGGTCTCGCCCTACGACGGCGACGCGGCCTTCGAGCTGCTGTCAGCCACGATCGCGGCCGACTTCCCCGACGCGGTCGTGTCGCCGTACGTGATGATGGCCGCCACCGACGCGCGCTTCTTCACCGGGATCTGTGACCGGGTCTACCGGTTCGCGCCGTTCCGGATGAGCAAGGCCCAGCGCGAGGCGATCCACTCCTACGACGAGCGCATCGGCGTCGACGACCTCGTTGCCGGCGTCGGCTGGTACCAGCACCTGATCGAGAGGCTGCCGCCCTCATGACCCTGCCGACGGGCACGCCGGCGGCCATCAGACCCGTGCACGGCCTGGCCGCCGTCGTCGGCTTCCTCGTCATGGTCGAGGTCGCCAGTGGGGTGCTGCAGGGCTACTACACGCCGATCTATCCGCAGATCGCCGAGCACCTCTCGATCCCCGAGGGTGACGTCAACTGGTTCGAGGCCGCGCAGCTCATCGTGTCGGCGCTGTGCATCCCGATCCTGGCGCGCCTCGGCGACCTGGTCGGGCACAAGAAGGTGCTCCTGCTCTCGACCGCCGTCACCGCGCTCGGCTCGTGGATCCTGGCGTTCGCCCCGTCGTTCACGACGTTCCTGATCGGCTGGGCGGTCCAGGGTGCGTACGTCGTCTGGCTGCCGCTGGAGATCGCGATCATCCACCGGCGCACCCGTGCCTCCGGCCGACAGGAGCTGTTGACCCGGCGCGGCGCGGGCGTCCTCGTCGGCGCTCTCGAGCTGGCCGTGATCATCGGCGCGGTGACCAGCGGGCTGCTCGTCGACACCATCGGGATGAACGTCCTCCTCGCGCTGCCCGCGATGGTCGTGACCGCGGTGTTCTTCGTGATCCTGTTCGGCATCGAGGACGCACCGGGCGAGTCGACCGGCGGCATCGACTGGGTGGGCTTCGGGCTCATCACGCTGGCGCTGTCGCTGGTGATGGCCGGCCTCGTCCTGATCCGCGTCGACGGGCCGGGCAGCGTGCAGGCATGGCTCGTGGTCCTGCTCGGCCTCCTGATGTTCGTCCCGTTCGTCCGCTACGAGCTGGGGCTGGCCGAGCCCATCATCGACGTACGGCTTCTCGCCAAGCCTGCGCAGTGGCCGGTGCAGCTGACGGCGTTCCTGTTCGGCATCCCCGTGCTGGGCGGGCAGATCCCGCTGTCGACGTTCGCCCAGGCCGATCCCGAGGTGCGCGGCTACGGGCTCGGCGCCGACTCGTCCTTCATCTCCACGCTCATCGGTCTCTACGTGATCACGCTGGCCATCGGCGCGTTCACGCTGCCGGTGACGTCGCGGTGGCTCGGCGTACGACGTGCGTTGGTCGTCGCGTGCTCGATGGTCGGCCTCGGCTACCTGCTCTGGCTGCCCTTCCACGAGGAGACGTGGCAGGCGCTCATCAACATGGGCATCGCCGGTCTCGGGTCCGGCGCGCTCGTCGCCGCACTCCCTGCCGCCGCTGCTGCGGCGGCGCCTCCCGACCGCACCGGCATCGCGACGGGCATGACCAACGGCACCAAGACCCTCGGCGGCGCCATCGCCTCGGCCGTCTTCGCGATCGCACTGGCGGCCACCGGCTCCCTCGACGCGGCCGGCGAGGAGGTGGCCCCGCTCAGCGGCTACCTCACGGTGTGGGCGGTCTGCTCGGGGGCGGCGTTCCTGGCGGCGCTCGCGCTCCTTGCCGCGCCCCGGCACGCCTTCTCCGACCGACCCCTCGAACCGGTGTGAGGCGAGCGTTCCGCCGGCCGGTTCACCCGTCGTACCGTTGAGCCATGACGAAGCGCGACCCGCGCAAGGAGCGCGACGAGCGCACCGGGAGCGCCGCTGCCGCCAACCGGATGCGTGAGCAGGGCAAGTACGTCGACCTGCAGATACAGCAGGCCGTCGAGCGCGGGGACTTCGACGACCTGCCGGGCCTCGGCAAGCCGTTGCCGGACATCGGTCACGACCACGACCCCGACTGGTGGCTCAAACAGCTCATCGAGCGCGAGCAGATCACCGGCGTGCTGCCCCCGGCCTTGCAGCTGCGCACCGACGACGCGCAGCTCGACGAGAGGCTCGACCGGATGGCGACCGAGCGCGAGGTGCGCGCCGAGCTCGAGGACTTCAACGACCGGGTCCGCAAGGCGCGCATCCAGCCGCTCGGCGGCCCCCCGATGATCACCCAGGAGCGCGACGTCGACGCCGACGTAGAGCGCTGGGCCAGCCGCCGCGCCGCGCGTCACGCGGAGCAGCAGTCCGCCGCCGCCGAGCGCGAGACCCACGAGCGGGCCCGGCGACGCTGGCGCTTCCGACGCTGACCCTGCCGCCAGGCCCGGTCCGGGTCCTACCCTGGCTCGGGGAGGAAGCGATCCGTGAGCGTGACGCCGGACAACGAGGTGCGCGACGCCTATGCGCGACGCGACTGGCGCGCCGTCTACGAGCGCCTGGTCCCACGGCGTCAGGAGCTCGAGGTGCGCGATCTCGCCGTCCTCGGGGAGGCAGCCTGGTGGCTCGGCGAGACGCCGGAGTCGGTGGCCGTCGGCGAGGACGTCTACCAGCGCCTGCACGAGGCCGGTGACGCCGAGCAGGCCGCCGACTGTGCCCTTCGACTCGCGCTCGCCTGGGGCACGCGCGGCGACATCCAGGTCGCCACGGCCTGGATGAACCGCGCCGATCGGCTGCTCCGCGACCTGCCGCCAGGACCCGTGCACGGGACCGCCCTCTACCTCGCCGCCGCCGTGACCATGGACGTCGAGAGCGACCCGGGGCCGGCAGAAGAGGCCGCCGCCTCTCTCCGCGACCTCGCCAGGGTGCACCACGACCAGACGCTCTCGTGCTTCGCCCTGGTCCTGGACGGGATGGCCGCCGTCCGGCGGGGCGAGACGTCGCACGGCTTCGCCTCGCTCGACGAGGCGATGCTGCCCGTGCTCGCCGGGCGCGTCGAGGCGCTGTGGGCCGGCGACATCTACTGCACCACGATCCACCTCTGCGAGGGACTCGCCGACCTCGCCCGGATGCGGGACTGGACCGAGGCGCTGGCGCGGTGGGCGTCACCCCTGTCGGACACGTTCATGTACGCCGGCGTCACCCGCGTCCACGAGCTGCAGGTGATCAGCGCCGAGGGCGACTGGGACGTCGTGGAGGAGGAGCTGGGCCGGCAGAGCGAGAGCCTGGTCGGGGCGCACGGCTGGCTCTCCGGAACCGGCTTCTACGAGCTCGGGGAGGTCCGCAGGCTGCGGGGTGACCCGGCCGGCGCCCAGGCGGCGTACGCGCGGGCCCGGTCCTTCGGCATCGACCCGCAGCCGGGGGCGGCCCTGCTGCTGCGCGCCGCGGGACATCCCGTCGAGGCGCTCGCCGCGCTGCGGGTCTCCTTGTCCGAGCAGGGACGGCTCGAGCGCGCGCGGCTGCTGCTCCCCGCGGTCGAGCTCGCCCTCGAGACCCGCGACCAGAACGCCGCCGGCACCCTCGCGGCCGAGCTCGACGCGACCGCGTCGTACTACGGGACTCCCGGTCTGCTCGCCCGCGCCGCGCAGGCCCGGGCCCTGATCGCCATCGCCGGAGGGAGGGCGGCCGACGCGATCGACGACCTCGAGAGGGCCGCGGCGGTCTACCGCGACCAGCGCTACCGGCACGCGGTCGCGACGGTGCACGAGCAGCTCGCCCTGGCACACCGCGCGCTCGGGGCGCACGACAGCGCCGATGCCGCCGAGGCGACGGCGCTGGCGATCTACGAACGGCTCGGTGCACGCGCGGACCTCGACCGGCTGGCGCCACGCACCCTGCCGGGTGGGCTCACGGCACGGGAGGCCGAGGTGCTCGCCTGTGTGACCTCGGGCGCGAGCAACCGCGAGGTGGCGCAGCGGTTGGTCATCAGCGACAAGACGGTCAGCCGGCACCTCGCCAACATCTTCACCAAGGCGGGGGTCTCGTCGCGTACCGCTGCAGCCGCGTGGGCACGCGAGCACGGGCTCTGACGGCGTACACGGTCCGCACCATGTGCGCCCCTCGGAAGATGGGGTGTCCGCCCGATGAGGGCAGCCGCTCCGGGTTCCTAGCGTCCGGTCATGACCACGACAACCGACACCACCACCGACACCACGACCGACACCAGCACCGCCGAGGCCGTCTCCGAACGGCTGGTGCAGATCTTCAACGACGGCGGCATCGCCGTCCTCGGCAGCATCGGGCACCAGCTCGGGTTGTTCGACCTGCTGGCCACGCTGCCTCCCGCCACCAGCGACCAGGTCGCCGACGCGGCCGGGCTCGACGAGCGCCACGTCCGCGAGTGGCTCGGCGGCGTCGTGACGGCCGGCTTCGTCGACTATGACCCAGGGCCGAGGACCTACGCCCTCTGCGAGGAGCACGCTCCGTTCCTCACCGGTCCGACCCCTGACAACCTGGCACGGACCATGCGCCTGGTGACGCTGATGGGCCAGGTGACCCCGCAGATCGTCGAGAGGTTCCGCACCGGCGGGGGGCTCTCCTACGACGACTACCCGGGCTTCCACGATGCGCAGGCGGAGGAGAGCGCGGCCGTGAACGACGCCGCCCTGGTCGACACGATCATCCCGCTCACCGGGCTGGTCGACCGGCTCCGCGACGGCATCGACGTCGCGGACGTCGGCTGCGGCGAGGGACACGCGATCAACCTGCTGGCGCGGGAGTTCCCGGCCAGCCGCTTCACCGGCATCGACTTCAGCGACGACGCCCTGATGGCCGGCCGCGCCGAGGCGGCCGCGTGGGGCCTCACGAACGTCAGCTTCGAGACCCAGGACGCCGCGACCATCGCGAGCGACGCCGAGTTCGACCTCGTGACGGCGTTCGACGCCATCCACGACCAGGCGCACCCGGCCCGGGTCCTCTCGCGCATCCACCGGGCCCTGCGGCCAGGCGGCACGTTCCTGATGGTCGACATCGCGGCCTCCAGCAACCTCGAGGAGAACGTCGACACCCCGTGGGCGAGCTTCCTCTACGCCATCTCGCTCACGCACTGCATGTCGGTCTCGCTGGGCCAGGGCGGCGACGGCCTCGGGACCGTCTGGGGGGTGCAGACGGCCGAGCGGATGGTGCGCGAGGCCGGCTTCGCCTCGGTCACCCGTCGGGCCCTCGAGGAGGACCCGTTCAACGTCTACTTCGTCGCTACCGCCTGACCGACGTCACCGGCGGCGAGTGGAACAGGTCATACCGAGGTGGGTCGCGTGCGCGGTACGTTCCGCCGCATGCGATCCGCCAAGGACTTCTTCCGTCCGCTCGCCGTCGGAGCCCCCGAGCCGCTGCGAGAGATCCCGGCCCGGCCGAGCCGGGCGATCCACTTCTTCGACCCGAGCAACGAGAAGATGGCGGCCAAGGTGCCGCAGCTCGTCGGCACGGTCGACGTGCTGCTCGGCAACCTCGAGGACGCCGTCAAGGCCGACCGCAAGGACGCCGCCCGCGCCGGGCTGGTCGAGATCGCGAAGGCGACCGACGGCCTCGGCGGAGGAGGGCCCACCCAGCTCTGGACCCGCGTCAACTCCCTCGACAGCCCGTGGGTCCTCGACGACCTGACCACGCTCGTCGCCGAGATCGGCGACCGGCTCGACGTGATCATGGTGCCGAAGGTCGAGGGCGCCGAGGACATCTGGTACGTCGACCGCCTGCTCGCCCAGCTCGAGGCCAAGGCCGGGCTCGACCGGCCACTGCTGGTGCACGCGATCCTCGAGACCGCCCGCGGCGTCGCCAACGTCGAGGAGATCTGCGGCGCCAGCCCGCGCATGCAGGGCCTGTCGCTCGGCCCGGCCGACCTCGCGGCCGACCGCCGGATGAAGACGACCCGTGTCGGCGGCGGCCACCCCGGCTACCTCGTGCGGGAGGATCCGGTGAAGGACAGCGACGGCATCGAGTCGCCGCACCGGGCGACGTACCAGCAGGACCTGTGGCACTACACGATCGCCCGGATGGTCGACGCGTGCGCGATGCACGGGATCTACCCGTACTACGGCCCCTTCGGCGACATCGCCGACACGGTCGCGTGCGAGGACCAGTTCCGCAACGCGTTCCTGCTCGGCTGCGTCGGCGCGTGGAGCCTGCACCCCGCGCAGATCGACATCGCCCGTCGGGTCTTCTCCCCGAGCGTCGAGGACGTCGCGCACGCCCGGCGGGTGGTCGCCGCCATGGGGGACGGAACCGGCGCGGTGATGCTCGACGGCAAGATGGAGGACGACGCGTCCCTCAAGCAGTGCCTGGTCATGGTGCGGCTCGCCGAGGAGCTCGCCGCGATCGACCCAGAGCTGAAGGCGGCGTACGACGGGATCGACGCGTGAGCGCCGGGCTCCGGCCGCGCCGCTCGGTGCTCTACCTGCCGGCGTCCAACGAGCGGGCGCTGGCGAAGGCCAAGGGCCTGCCGGTCGACGCGCTCATCCTCGACCTCGAGGACGCCGTCGCCCCCGACGCCAAGCCTGCGGCGCGCGAGGCGGCGTGCGCTGCTGCGCGGTCCGGTGAGTACGGCGACCGCGAGCTGACCATCCGGGTCAACGCGGCCGGCACCGAGTGGCACGACGACGACCTCGCCGCGGTCTGCGCCGCCGGGCCCGACGCGATCGTGGTCCCGAAGGTCGACTCGGCCCAGGCGGTCCGGGTCCTCGTCGCCGCGATGGAGGCGGCCGGCGCCCCCGACCACACCATGCTCTGGGCCATGGTCGAGACCCCGCGCGCCATGCTGCACGCCGAGGAGATCGCCGGCGCCTCCGACCGGCTGACCGTCCTGGTGATGGGCACCAACGACCTCGCCAAGGAGCTGCTCGCCGAGCACGTGCCCGGTCGGGCCCCGCTGCTCACGGGACTCTCGCTCGCCCTGCTCGCCGCGCGGGCGACGGGCACCGGCATCGTCGACGGCGTCTTCAACGACGTCAAGGACGCCGACGGCTTCCTCGCCGAGTGCCGTCAGGGCCGCGAGATGGGCTTCGACGGCAAGACGCTGATCCACCCCGGCCAGGTCGAGGGCGCCAACGCCGCCTTCGCGCCCAGCGACGAGGCCGTCGCCGACGCGCGCGGCGTGCTGGAGGCCTGGAAGGCCGGTCGCGGCTCCGGGGTGGTCACCTACAACGGCCGGATGGTCGAGCGTCTGCACGTCGACACCGCCGAGCGCACGCTCGCGCTGCACGAGGCGATCAGCGCCCGTTCGTGAGCCCGGTGATCGTGAACCGGGCAAGCCTTCTCCTTCACCGCTTGTGACACCATCGCCGGCGTGACCTCGGAGGCGACCAAGCCGTTCACGACCAGCGTCCCCGCCGACCGGGGCGTCGTCGTCCGCCTGCTGATGGCGAGCTCGCTGATGCTCTTCCTCGAGCTGGCGCTCATCAGGTGGCTGGGCGCCAACGTCGTGCACCTCAGCTACTTCTCCAACTTCGTGCTGCTCGGGTCGTTCCTGGGCATCGGCGCCGGATTCCTGATCAGCCGGAAGAGCTGGTCGATCTGGCCGATCTCGCTCCCCCTGCTCACGGCGCTGGTGGTCGGGGTGCTGGCGTTCCCGGTCACCATCGAGCGCCAGGGCTCCGATGTCATCTACTTCACCTCGCTCGAGGTCAGCGGTCCCCCCGCGTGGCTGGCACTGCCGGTCGTCTTCCTGGTGGTGGCCGTCGTGCTGGCCGGCCCGGCCGAGCTGGTGGGGCGTTGCTTCGGGCGGCTGGCGCCGCTGACGGCGTACCGCTACGACCTGATCGGCTCCCTCATCGGCATCGTGAGCTTCACGCTGCTGAGCTTCCTGCGCGCGCCGTCGGTGGTGTGGGGCACCGTTGCGTGCGCGCTCTACGTGATCCTGAGCCGCAGGCGCCTGGGGCGCCTCGTCGCCGGCGCCTGCTCGGCCGTGGTGATCGGGATGCTGCTCATGGAGACCCTGACGCCGGGGGTCAGCTGGTCGCCGTACTACAAGGTCCAGACCGAGGAGGTCGGCACCGCCGACGACGGCTTCCTGCTCATCAAGGCCAACGGAGTGCCGCACCAGCTGATGGCGCCGGCGCAGTGGAAGGTCGAGCAGGGCGAGCGCATCTACGAGACGCCGTACCTGCGCACGCCGGGCAACTCCCTCGGCGACGTGCTCGTCGTCGGCGCCGGCTCGGGCTCCGACGTCGCGATCGCGCTGCGCGAGGGCGCCGACCGCGTCGACGCGGTCGACATCGACCCGCGCATCCTCGAGATCGGCCGTGAGGGCAACATCGACCGGCCGTACGACGACCCCGGCGTCCGCGTGCACACCAACGACGGCCGCGCGTTCCTCCAGGGCACCGACCGGACCTACGACCTCGTGCTCTTCGCACTGCCCGACTCGCTGACCCTGGTGAGCGGAGCGTCGCAGATCCGGCTGGAGTCGTTCCTCTTCACCGAGGAGGCCATGACCTCGGTCCGCGAGCACCTGAAGCCTGACGGCGCCTTCGCGATGTACAACTACTACCGCGAGACCTGGCTGATCGACCGGCTGGCCGGCACCGCCGCCGACGTCTTCGGGCATGCGCCTTGCGTCGACACCTTCGCCGGCGCGCAGGCCGTGATCACGGTCGGGATGACCCAGGCCGCGCAGACCTGCGAGACCGTCTGGTCACCGACCGGCCCTGTGGTCGGACCCGCCACGGACGACTCGCCGTTCCTCTACTTCAAGGGTGACTCGTTCCCGACCCTCTACGTGGTGACCCTCCTGGGCATCCTGCTCGCGTCGTTGCTCACGGTGCGCGCGCTCGGCGGTCCGCTGCGCTCGATGCGGCCGTACGCCGACCTGTTCTTCATGGGCGCGGCGTTCCTGCTGCTGGAGACCAAGAACGTCGCGACGTTCGCCCTGCTGTTCGGGACGACGTGGTTCGTCAACGCGCTCGTCTTCGCGGGCGTGCTCGTCGTCGTGCTGGCAGCCGTCGAGACGACCCGCCGCTTCCGGACGCCGCCCCTGCCCGTCGTGTTCGCCGCCATCGCCGCGTCCCTGGCGCTGGCGTGGGTCGTCCGGCCCGAATGGCTGCTCGGCCTGCCGTTCGGGCCGCGGCTCGTGGCCGCGACGCTCATCGCGTTCCTGCCGATCTACCTCGCCAACGTCGCGTTCGCGAAGCGCTTCGCGGAGTCGTCCGACTCGCAGTCGGCGTTCGCGGTGAACCTGCTCGGCGCCATCGTCGGCGGCTGCCTCGAGTACGCCGCCCTGTTCACCGGCTACAACAACCTCCTGCTCGTCACCGGGCTGCTCTACCTCGCCGCCTTCCTGCTGATCCCCCGCGGAGCCGTGGCCGCTCCTGCCTGATGCCTCCTGATGCGGTCTGATTCGGCCTGGTCCGAAAAGCGCGCGCGCCTGTCGGTGGTGGCGGTCAGGATGTTCGGGTGAGCAGTACGACGACGCCCCGCCTGGGGCTCGGCCAGTTCTGGCGAGATCTCTCGACCGAGGGTCGCTGGCTGCTGTCGACCGTCGCCGTGCAGACGCTCGGCCGGGGGCTGACCCTGCCGTTCACGGTGATCTACCTCCACGAGGTGCGCGGCATCTCGCTCGACCTGGCGGGCACGCTGATGGCGTTCATCGCCGTCGTGGCGCTCGCCGTCACCGGGCCGGGTGGCGCTCTGACCGACCGGGTCGGCGCGCGGCGGATGCTGCTGTTCTCCACGACCTGCCAGCTGGTCGGGTGCACGATCCTCGCCTTCGCCACCACGCCCGCCACGGTCCTGGTCGCGTTCTTCTTCCTGGGCATCAACTTCGGCGTCTCGTGGCCCGCGTTCAACGCGCTCATCGCCGCGGTCACCACCGGCGACACCCGCCAGCAGTACTTCGGCGTCAACTTCGCCCTGGTCAACCTCGGCATCGGTGTCGGCGGCATCATCGGCGGGCTCTACGCCGACGTGTCCGACCCGACGACGTTCACCGTGATCTTCCTGCTCGACGGCGCCAGCATGCTGGTCCCCATCGCCCTGCTGCTCGGCCCGCTACGCCGCATCGACGCGCGCCCGGCCCCGTCCGACGACTCGTCCGACGACTCCACCGACGGACGTGCCGACGGGGTCAGACGGAGGTGCCGCGCCGGTCGAGGGCTACCTGACGATCCTGCGCAACCCGGCCGTCGTGTGGCTGACCGTGCTGACCTTCCTCGGCACCTTCATCGGCTACGGGCAGATGGAGGCGGGCTTCCCGGCGTTCGCCCGCGAGGTCAGCGAGGTCTCCACGCGGGTGATCGGCTTCGCGTTCGCGGTCAACACCGCTGTCATCGTGTGCTTCCAGTTCCTGGTGCTCCGGCAGATCAGCGGCCGTCGTCGCACGCGCGCCCTGATGGTGATGACGGCCTTGTGGGCGGTGTCGTGGCTGGTCCTCGGCCTGACCGGGCTGGTGCCCGGAACGGTCGCGGCCGTTGCCGGCGTCCTTGCCTTCCACGGGCTCTTCGCGCTGGGGGAGACGCTGCTGCAGCCGACGATCCCCTCGATCACCAACGACATGGCTCCCGACCACCTGCGCGGGCGCTACAACGCCGTGAGCGCCGGTGCCTTCCAGGGCGGGACCATCCTCGGCCCGGTCGTGGCCGGGTTCATGCTCAACCACGGTTGGTCGACAGCCTTCATCGTGATGCTGATCGCCGGCTGCGCAGGCATGGCCCTGCTGGCGCTCGCCGTCGAGCGGCGCATCACCCCCGCCGTCAACGGCCTCACGGGCCTCGACGTCGACCAGCCCACCCTCACCGCCGACCCGACGACGGCCGAGACCACGCAGGCCGGCTGACGCCCTCGCCTCATCCGGATAGTTCGCCGCAAGTTGCACCAGTTCGACGCCCAAACCGGTGCAACTTGCGGCGGACTACCGGTGAGTCAGGCCATGGAAGAGACCCTGACCCATCAGCCGCTCATGGAGTGTCGGCTTGGGGGACCACCACGGCGGCGGGGCGATCGTCCAGCGGCGGAGCCCCGCCGGGATCAACGCCGCACGCTGCCGGGCGGCGCGGATCCGCTTGACCACGAGCTCGGTGTCGCGCAGGTCACCGCACACCACCGAGAAGTACTCCAGCCCGTGTTCACGGAACCTCTGCTCGCGGGCGATGTCGCGGCGATGACGATCGCGAGCCTTGTGATCGACGCCGTCGTACTCACCGACGACGCCGAGCTCTGGGTCGAACAGGTCGGGGTAGCCCAACAGCTGGCCGGACAGGCTGAAAACGGGTTGGTTGACCAGGGGGTATGCCAAGCCCGCGTCGAGCACCCAGACGAGCTTGAGGTCTGTCTCGGGGCCGGAGCGGCTGTCGTCGCAGGAGAGGAGCAGCGCGTCGCGCGTGAGCGGAACCCCCGTCCAGGCCGGCCGATGTGACACGTACTCGCGCATCAGCTCCACCGAGATGAGCCCGGCGGCAGCCGCCATCTCCATCGACCTGACCGCGGCTCTGAGCGACGAGTAGCGCATCTCGTCGAAGAGTGCCCGTTGCGGAGTGGCGACCTGAACGCCCGCCACTGTCTCCACCTCGGTCGGCGCGAGCTGGCCGCGGCTCCAGCCGACCGTTCGGTCACGATCGAAGCGCCCCCCGGCCATCCGCATCATCGAGACCGGGCGCAGCAGTCGGCCGCCCGGCCAGAAGCCGTCGAAGTACGCCGCACCGTGCCACCGAAGGGCAGACCAGCCAGTGATCGCGCCGTCGCCAGCTATCCGCACCGCCTGCTCGAGGATGCGCTGCTCGACTCTCGTCGAGTCGGCGTCGGCCGGGACGTACCACCCATACGCGCTGCGCCGCCACCGACTGCTCCGCGCCTGACCCCGCGTCGGGCCTCGGACGCCGCTCGGATCGGTCCGTACAGGCCACACGAGATCGCTCGGCAGGCTGCAACGAGGTTGCCAGTGCCGGGTGTCCACCCGGCGACCGTCCTCGAGATGGGACCGCCGGCGTCGAGCTCGCTTGGCTGCCTGTGGAGAGACCCCGGGGGCGCCGGCCTGTGGATGTCGCCTGGTCGCCGCCCGTCGGGGTAGTTCGCCGCAAGTTGCACCGTTTCGACGCCCAAGCCGGTGCAACTTGCGGCGAACTACCCGAATGGGGACGGCTAGCCCTCCGACATGGGGATGCGGACGTGGCGGTCGCGGGCGACGTCGCGGGCGGAGTCGTAGCCGGCGTCGACGTGGCGGATGATGCCCATGCCGGGGTCGTTGGTCAGGACGCGCTCGATCTTCTGCGCCGCGAGCGGGGTGCCGTCGGCGACGCAGACCTGGCCGGCGTGGATCGAGCGGCCCATGCCGACGCCGCCGCCGTGGTGGATCGAGACCCAGGTGGCGCCGGACGCGGTGTTGACCAGCGCGTTGAGCAGCGCCCAGTCGGCGATGGCGTCGGAGCCGTCGAGCATGGCCTCGGTCTCGCGGTACGGCGACGCGACCGAGCCGCAGTCGAGGTGGTCGCGGCCGATGACAACCGGGGCGGACAGCTCGCCCGAGGCGACCATCTCGTTGAAGCGCAGGCCCGCGAGGTGGCGCTCGCCGTACCCCAGCCAGCAGATCCGCGCGGGCAGGCCCTGGAAGTGCACCCGCTCACCGGCCATCGTGATCCACTTGTGCAGGCGCTCGTTGTCGGGGAACAGCTCGAGGATCGCCCGGTCGGTCGCGGCGATGTCGGCGGGGTCGCCCGAGAGGGCCGCCCAGCGGAACGGGCCCTTCCCCTCGCAGAACAGCGGCCGGATGTACGCCGGCACGAAGCCGGGGAACTCGAAGGCCCGGTCGTAGCCGCCCTTGCGCGCCTCGTCGCGGATGGAGTTGCCGTAGTCGAACACCTCGGCGCCGGCGTCCTGCAGCTCCACCATCGCCCGCACGTGCACGGCCATCGACTCGCGTGCCCGCTTGGTGAACCCGGCCGGGTCCTCCTCGCGCTCGCGGTCCCAGTCGGAGAAGGCCGTCCCCAGGGGCAGGTAGGCCAACGGGTCGTGCGCGGAGGTCTGGTCGGTGACGATGTCGATCGGCGCGTCCATCTCGAGCAGCTGCGGCAGCAGCTCGGCGGCGTTGCCGAGCACGCCGATCGACAGCGGCCGCCGCTCGTCGCGCGCCGCCACCGCCCGGGCCACCGCGTCGGCCAGCGAGGAGGCCTGCTCGTCGAGGTAGCGGTGCTCGATCCGCCTGGTGATCCGCGACTGGTCGACCTCGAGGCAGATCGCGACGCCGTCGTTCATCGTCACGGCCAGCGGCTGGGCGCCGCCCATGCCACCGAGCCCGGCGGTCACCGTGATCGTGCCGGCGAGCGTCCCGCCGAATCTCTTGTCGGCCACCGCCGCGAAGGTCTCGAAGGTGCCCTGGAGGATCCCCTGCGTGCCGATGTAGATCCACGAGCCGGCCGTCATCTGGCCGTACATCGTCAGCCCGAGGTCCTCGAGCCGCCGGAACTCCTCCCAGTTCGCCCAGTCGCCGACCAGGTTGGAGTTCGCGATCAGCACGCGCGGTGCCCACTCGTGCGTCCGCATCACCCCGACCGGCTTGCCCGACTGCACGAGCATCGTCTCGTCGTCCTTCAGCGTGCGCAGCGTGCGGACGAGCGCGTCGTACGACGCCCAGTCGCGCGCGGCCTTGCCGGTGCCGCCGTAGACGACGAGGTCCTCGGGGCGCTCTGCGTTCTCGGGGTCGAGGTTGTTCATCAGCATCCGCAGTGGCGCCTCGGTCTGCCACGACAACGCCGACAGCTCGGTGCCGTGGGCGGCGTGGATGGGCAGCCGGGCGTTGGAGGTGGTGGTCATGAGAGCTCTCCGATCACGGACTCGACGGCGCGGACGACGGCGCCGGACTGGACGAGCGAGACGGCCGTCTCGATCTCGGGTGAGAGGTGGCGGTCGGGGCCGGGGCCCTCGATGCCGGAGGAGCGCAGCAGCGCCACGACGGCCGCCGTGGCGGGCGACGGCGTCAGGGGCGCCCGCAGGTCCAGCGCGCGCGCCGCGGTGAGGACCTCGACGGCGAGCACCCGGGAGAGCCCGTCGACCGAGCGGCGCAGCTTGCGCGCCGCAGACCAGCCCATCGACACGTGGTCCTCCTGCATCGCCGAGGACGGGATCGAGTCGACCGAGGCCGGCACGGCGAGGCGCTTCATCTCCGAGACGATCGCGGCCTGGGTGTACTGCGCGATCATGTGCCCGCTGTCGACGCCGGGGTCGGAGGCCAGGAACGGCGGGAGCCCGTGCGAGCGGGCCTTGTCGAGGAAGCGGTCGGTACGACGCTCGCTGATCGACGCCACGTCGGCGGCCGCGATCGCGAGGAAGTCGAGCACGTAGCCGACCGGAGCCCCGTGGAAGTTGCCGTTCGACTCGACGCGCCCGCCCTGCCCGTCAGTGGCGGGGAGCACGACCGGGTTGTCGATGGCCGAGGCCAGCTCACGAGACGCCACCAGCTCCGCGTGCGTGACGGTGTCCCGGGCGGCGCCGTGGACCTGGGGCGAGCAGCGCAGCGAGTAGGCGTCCTGCACCCGGTTGCAGTCGGGACCGCGGTGTGAGGCGACGACGCCCGAGTCGCTCAGGATCGCGACGAGGTTGGCCGCCGACGCGCCCTGGCCGGGGTGTGGGCGCAGCGCCTGGAGCTCGGCGGCGAAGACCCGGTCGGTGGCGAGCTGGCCCTCCACGGACATGGCGGCGGCGATGTCGGCGGTCCGCAGCAGCACGCGCAGGTCGGCGAGCGCGAGCACCAGCATCCCCAGCATCCCGTCGGTGCCGTTGATGAGCGCGAGGCCCTCCTTGGCGCCCAGCTCGACGGGCGTGAGGCCGACGGCGGCGAGAGCCTCGGCAGCAGGCACGAGCGCACCGGAGGAGTCGCGCACGTCGCCCTCGCCCATCAGTGCCAGCGCGCAGTGCGCGAGCGGGGCGAGGTCGCCCGAGCAGCCCAGCGAGCCGTACTCGCGCACCACCGGTGTGATGCCGTGCGACAGCAGGTCGGCGAGCAGCTGCGCTGTCTCCGGACGGATGCCCGTGTGGCCGGTCGCCAGGGTCGAGAGCCGCAGCAGCATGAGGCCGCGCACCACCTCACGCTCGACCTCGGGGCCGGACCCGGCGGCGTGGGAGCGCACCAGCGAGCGCTGGAGGCGTGCTCGCATCTCCGTCGGGATGTGCCGGGTCGCGAGGGCGCCGAAGCCGGTCGAGATGCCGTAGACCGGCGTCGGCTCCGCGGCCAGCTCCTCGACCAACGCCCGGGACCGGGCCATCGCCGCCCGCGCGTCGTCGCCGAGCGTCACGGCGGCGCCGTCGCGGGCGACCGCCACCACGTCGGCGGGCGAGACGGGGGCGATGCCGATCACGACCGTCGCACCCGTGTCCTGGCCCTCGGTTCCTGGCTGCGCCGTCGTCGTCATGGCCCCATCGAACTCCCGCCCGCTCCCACCGGCCAGACCCGCCGGCGACCTCGCGTCTCGGATCCGAGACCGAATCGGGGCGAGCGGGTACGTCGATCCGCGTATTCCACGAGGCAACGAACGGGCCTACTCTCGAAGAGTCAGAGGGCAGGACTTCGAGGAGAACGAGCATGGCCGAGCTGGTGCTGACAGACCGCGAGCAGCAGGCCATGCGCGCGCTGCTCGCCGCGGAGCCGGTCGCGGGATCGGCGATCCCGACGCGCGACTTCCTGGAGAACCTCGCGGTCCTGGTGCCCGGCGACGCCGTCGGAGCGGTGGTGGCGCTCAACAGCGGGCCGATCACGGACTTCCGCGAGGCGCCGGGTGGCTACTACGAGCGGTTCCACAACGGGGAGGACAAGCACGAGGGCCAGCCCTTCAAGATCGGCGTCGTGCACTGGTCGCGCCGCCCTTTGGAGGCGGAGGCCTGTCAGGCGATCCTGCCCGGCCACCGGGACGCGCTGGCCGTCGGCTTCCGCAGCGGACCAGACGCGGTCGCCCAGGTCTTCTGGGACCGCCGTCGCCACAGCTTCAGCCAACGCGACCTGGCCGTCATCGACCTCCTGCTGCCGGTGCTCCAGCGCCACCTCCGGCAGGCGCACGCCCCGCACCTGCCCGCCGAGCTCACCCTCCAGGAGCGGCGGGTGCTGATGCAGGTGGCCACCGGCCTGTCCAACGCCGAGATCGCGGCCGCGCTGTTCATCTCGCCCGCCACGGTGCGCAAGCACCTGGAGAACGCGTTCCGAAAGCTGGGAGTCACGAGTCGCCTGGCGGCCGTCGTCGCCTTCGAGGGCAGACAGCTCGTCGGGGCGGCGTCCGACCGCGGCGCCAGGATCGCCCGCAACACCTGACCGCTGACCGACCGTCACCCAGGCCCTGGTGGACCAGACCACTGGGTCACTACTGAACCTCGCCCACTAGTCACGCCTTTCAACTGAGAGGAACGTGGAGGGCGGCTCGGGGTGGCCTCATCTGAAAGAGGAGTCCCGATGCGCAGCACCGATCGAGGAGAGTTCGAGCAGGTCTTCCGCTCGTCCTACTCGTCGGTGCTGCGGACGGCGTACCTCGTCCTGCACGACCGCGGCCGGGCCGAGGAGGTCACCCAGGACGCGTTCCTGCGGCTCTACGAGCGCTGGTCGCAGGCGGTGACCTACGACCACCCGGTCGCCTGGGTGCGCACGGTCGCGGTCAGGGATGCGATCCGGCGTGCTGAGCGTGAGCGCCGGCAGACGGTGACCTCCGTCCTCATGGACCGCGGGATGTCCGACCACCTGCCCGACCTCGACCTGCTCGACGCGATCGCCGCCCTGCCTCCGCGCCAGCGGGCCGCCGTGGCTCTCTACTATCTCGAGGACCGACCCGTGGACGAGATCGCCGTGCTCATGGAGGTCTCCTCCTCGACGGTCAAGCAGCACCTGTTCCAAGCACGCGGCCGCCTGGGCGCTGCCCTGCTCGAGGGGGTGAGCGACGATGCTGAGTGACCAGGATCTGCGGGCGAGGCTCACCGTCGCGACAGCGCACCTCACGCCGGACCTCGAGGCCGAGCTCGAGTCGGTGTTCCGGCGCGCGCGGACGCGCAGGACCCTGCGCTGGAGCGGGTACGCCGCCGGGCTGGCCGCGGCCGTTGCCCTGGTCCTGGCCCTGGTCGGCGTGGACTGGGCGCCCCGCACAGCGGAGCCCGACCCCGTCGACGACGACGTACCGGTGCGCACCCTGACACCCGGCAGAGGGAACTTCGACAAGCCGGCGTCGATCGAAACCGGCCGCTGGACGGTCGAGTTCCAGGATCATCAAGGTGCGGAGCGCTTCCTCGTGGTGGACGTGCCGGCCGGTTGGGGCCAGGACGACGACGTCGCCCTGGCCAGTGGAGCGCCCGGCGACCCGACCACCCGTCGCCTCGAGCTGTCTGCCGACCTGACCGGGGTCTACCGGGGCCCCTGCAAGATTCGCACCACCCCCGTGGGGGACACCGCTCTCGAGCAGGCACAGGCGTTGGCGACGATGCCGGGAGTTGAGGCAGGCAGCGTGGAGCCGGCCTCGCTGGACGGCCACGCCGGCTACCAAGTCAGCCTTCGCCCCCCCGCCATGCTCGCAAGGACGGGGGGGCGCTTGCGCGGACGGCATGTCCGTGATCTTCAAGAGTCAGAACTGGCCGATGTTCATGAACCTCGGCTGGACCGCCCTGGTCCGCGTCGTCGACGTCGACGGTCATGTCCTCGTCGTCAGCGCCATCCACGGCCCCGACGCCTCGGCTGCCGACATCGACGAGCTGATGCAGATGGTCGACACCGCCCAGCTCCCAGATACCACGCCGGAGCCCGATGACTAGCCCCCACGGCACAGCACATCCCACCGATCCGGCCCGCTCGCGGGTCCGGCGAAAGGAGCGCGCCATGACGCGTGCACACATGAGAAGGACGGCGATCGCCGTGACCGCCCTGGTCGCGGCTCCGCTGGCCGTCGTCACGACCACGACGGCACCCGCCACCGCGGGCGACGGTCCGCTGGCATCGTCCGTCGCCGTGTCCTGGCAGCGGACGGCGCTGCGGACCATCTTCAACGAGACGGTCCCGACACCTCCGCCGCCGGTGATCTCGATCTACCTCTCGTTCACCTCGCTTGCCGTGCACGACGCCGCGCGAGAGGCCCTGCAGGGCGGCGGGTCCAAGTCCGCTGCCGCGGCTGTCGCGCAAGCGGCCCACGACGTGCTCTGGGAGTACTTCCCTGGCTCCCGCACCAACCTCGACGCCGACCTCGCCTCCTCGCTGGCCAAGGTGCCGGACGGTCGCAAGGAAGACCGTGGCGTCGCGATCGGCGCGGCCGCTGCCGACCGGATGATCGCCTCCCGCGTGGGCGACGGCCGCGGCGACACCTCCATCGTGTACTCGAAGCCCGCAGCGCCCGGCGTCTGGCAGCCGCCAGCGACCGGCATGGCCCTCGCCTGGCTGGGGTTCATGAAGCCGGTCGTCGGCGTCCCCACGGTCCAGCTCGACGGCCCCGATCCCCTGGGCAGCGCGGCGTACGCCGTCGACTACAACGAGGTCAAGCGTGTGGGTTCCACGACGTCGGAGACGTCGGGTGACCGGACGGCCGAGCAGACGGAGATCTCCCGGTTCTTCAACAACCCCGTCACGGTGATCCTGCGCGACGCACTCATCCGCCGCATGCAGGAGGAGCCGATGGGCCTGCTGCCGACGACCCGGTTGTTCGCGCGCATCGACGCCGCGCAGGTCGAGAGCTTCATCCAGACCTGGCGACTCAAGTACGACGTCGGCTTCTGGCGTCCGTTCCAGGCCATCGCCGGCGCTGAGACCGACGGCAACCCGGACACCAACCTGCACCCGACCCTCTGGGCGCCGCTGATCCCGAACCCGGCGTACTCCGACTACACCAGCGGGCACGCCGCCGGCACGTCGCCGTTCGCCGAGATCATGCGCCAGACCCTGGGCGACGACACCCGGCTGGTTCTGAAGTGGCCCGGCTTCGCGGACCACCCGTACTCGACGCTCACCGCGCTCGAGCACGACGCCCTCCACGCCCGGATCTGGGGTGGGTTGCACTTCCGGGACGCCATGGACGACGGCTACCTGCTCGGGCGCACGGTCGCCCACGACGTCATGGACAAGGTGCACTGAGGCTACGACCAGGCCCGCGGCGCCGTGCGGGGGCCGGCGCCGCGGGTCCGAACGTGTGGGTCGTGTGCTGACGTGGTCGTCCAGGCAACCACTTCAGCACACGACCCAGAGCTCGGTCAGTCGACGAGCTCGGTCGGCTCCGCGACGGCGTCCACCAGGGCGCCGTTGCGGAGCACGGTGATCTCGATCCGGGTCCCGATGGCGTCGTCGAGGAGCCGGCGCTGCAGGGACTGCGCGTCGCCCAGGGTGGTGCCGCCGACGGCGAGGACCATGTCGCCGCGGCGCAACCCGCTGTGCTCGGCGGGGCTGCCCTCCACGACCTCGACGACGCGGAGCGCGGTGCGTTGGCCCGTCTTCGCGGTCCAGGCGGGCGGCAACGGCGCCGGGCTGCTCACGAGGCCGAGATACGCCCGGCGTACGCGACCGTCGTGCAACAGCGCGTAGATGATCCGGTTGGTCGTCGCGTTGACGGGTACGGCGAGCCCCAGCCCGATCCCCGCCACGGCGGTGTTGATGCCGACCACCCGCCCGTTGGCGTCGGCGAGGGCGCCGCCGGAGCTGCCCGGGTTGAGCGCGGCGTCGGTCTGGATCACGTCCTCGATGAGCCGGGCCGTGCTGCGGCCCCGGGCGGGCAGGCTGCGGCCGAGCGCGCTCACCACGCCGGCGGTGACCGAGCCCGCCAGGCCGAGCGGATTGCCGACGGCCACCACGAGTGAGCCGACCCGCAGCGCGTCGGCGTCGCCGTACTCCGGCGGGCTCGGCACCGGCCGATCGGCGCGTACGACGGCCAGGTCGCTCAACGCGTCGCGACCGACGACCTGGAAGCGCGCGAGCGTCCCGTCGGCGAACTCCGCCTCACCCGCGGTCGCATCGCCGACGACGTGGGCGTTGGTGATGAGGTGGCCCTCGGCGCTGAGCACGACGGCCGACCCGGCCGACTCGCCCCGGCGGCCGCGGATGCGCAAGGCCGCGACGCGCGGGGTCAGCGCGTCGGCGACCCCGACCACGACAGCTGAGTAGGCATCCAGAGGCTGCTGCTCCTCCACACCTCCGACAACCCGTCGGCGGGCCGGATCGTTCCCGTCGTTCACCGTCGGCGTAACCGCGGCACCGTCCACCCATGCGGGTGTGCCCCTCCCCCCGGCGCCTTCCTAGGGTCGTGGTGCGAGGTCCCTTGACGGTTGGACGTGCTCGCGGTGCGTCAACCGTCCCAGGACGTCGCACCCACGACACGTGGGTCGAACGGCCGGGGTCGGACCCCGGTCAGAGGGAGGAACCATGGACACCACCACGCTCATCATTCTCGTCGTCCTGGTCGTCGTGGCCCTGGCTGTCGTGGCCTTCGTCGTCGCCCGGGGCACCAAGAAGCGCGAGGCTGCGCGCGCGCAGGCCGAGGAGCTGCGCAGCGACCCGGTCGCCAGCGGGGCGGGCGTGCACGACGCGAACCTCGAGGCACAGCGCGCCGCCGAGGAGGCCGACCGCCTCCGGCGCGAGGCCGAGCAGGCAGCGGCCCAGGCCCAGAAGGCCGAGCAGGGCGTGACCGTCGAGCAGGCGCGCCAGGAGGACCAGCTGCGCGAGGCCGACCGGGTCGACCCCGACGTGAACCCGAAGGCGGACGACTACGACCCGTCGCAGCCGGCCGCCGGACCCGTCGCACCGCCGACTCCGACGACCGACGAGTCCGACACCAGGGCAGCACCGCCGAGGTAGCCGGAACGTCACGGGCCGCCGACCCTACGATCGGCTCATGAGCCAGGTGCCGGCGGCCGCGCGCGCGCTGCGGGTGCTCCGCTTCCTGGCGAGCCAGACCGACCCTGTCCCGCTCGATCGGATCGCCCGAGCCGTGGGGCTGCCGCGCTCGACGGCGTACCACCTCATCGGCACGATGATCGAGGAGGGCTTCGTGACCCACCTCGCCGACGAGCACCGCTACGGGCTCGGCATCGCGGCGTTCGAGGTCGGTAGCGGCTACGCCCGTCAGGAGCCGCTGCAGCGGCTGGCGCGCCGTCCGCTCGTGGCGCTCGTCGACCGCACCGGGCACAGTGCGCACCTGGCCGTGCTGCACGGGCGCGACGTGCTCTACGTGCTCGAGGAACGAGCGCCGCGGCGGCAGCCGCTGGTCAGCGACGTGGGCGTCCGGCTCCCCGCGGCGCTCACGGCCAGCGGGCGCGCGATCCTCGCCGGGCTCCCGTCGGCGCAGGTACGGGCGCTGTTCCCCGACCGCGAGTCCTTCGTGCAAAGGCACAGCCGAGGGCCCACGAGCCTCCCTGCGCTCCGGACCCTCTTGACCGAGACGCGCCAGCGCGGCTACGCCACCGAGGACGGCGAGGTGACACCGGGCTTCTCCAGCGTGGCCGCGGCCGTCCGCGACCACAACGGGCATCCGGTTGCCGGAGTGGCCTGCACGTTTGCCAGTGAGACCGTCGACGCCACCGGAGCCGCCTCGACGGCAGCGGCGGTCCACCAGACGGCGCTGGCGCTGAGCCGCCGCATCAGCGGCCACGGGTGAGCAGCGCGAGCGACCACCGGTGGTGAGCCGACGCGCCCGCGCGGCCACTGGCAAGCCTGCCTTGCGGCGGGCACGATGGGCTCACGATGTCGCGTGCCGCCCGGCTGCTCGTGATCGTGGCCGCCTGGGCGGTACCGGTGGCCTGGGTCACGCTCGCCTTGTTGTCAGGCCCGTCGGACGGGACGACGGTCTCGCCGACGACGGGTCTGTCGGGCACGGCTCGGTGGGGGGAGACCGTCACCGTCGTCCGGACGTACGGCGACTCGTCCCTGCGCCCCGGTGACCGGGTGCTCACCATCGACGGCCGGTCGATGCGCGAGTGGGTGGCCTCCACGGACCCGCCTCCGCGCAGCGTCGGCGACCACCTGGTCTACGAGGTGCGCCGCGGGGGCTCGGCGTCGGCTGTCGCTCTCGACCTCGAGATCGACGTGCGCCTCACCGCCTATCCGCTGCGCGCAGCGGTCGCGGCCAACACGGGCGTCCTCGTGCTGTGCGGGCTCGGCCTCGCCATCGCCTCACTGGTCTTCTGGCGGGCGCCGACGTCCACCTCCGCGCGCGCGTGGCTGGTCGCCGCAGCGCTCGTGCCGGCGGTGCTCACGTCGTCGCCGTTCGGCCTGGGTGCGGTCGACCTGGCGGGCGGTCGCGGCGCCTGGCCGCACCTCGTCGGCGAGCTGGTCGCCGCGGTGGGCGTCGCGGCGGCGGTCGCGGTCGCGGTCGCCCTGACCGCACCTCCGACCCGGCCGCGCTGGGGCTGGGCGGTGCTGGTCGCCCCTCTGGTCGGGTACGCCGTCTGGGCACTGCTCGTCGTCGGGCGCGACGACCCCGCCGCACGGCTGCAGGGCGTGCTCACGATCGCCGCGCCGGCCGCCCTGGGAGCCGTCGCGGGTGCCGTGGTGGTGCTGCTGGCGGCGTACCTCCGCAGCGAGGAGCGCAGCGACCGCCTCGCCACCCGACTCGTCCTCCTCGCCCTCGCCGGTGGGCTGGCGCTCCTGCTGCTGCTCGGTGACCTGCCGGAGCGCCTTGCCGGGCGGGCACTGGTGCCGTCGCCCGTGCTCACCGTGGTCGTGGCCCTCGCCGTGATGGCGTGCATGGCGGCGGCCGTGCTGCGGTACCGCCTCGACGAGATCGAGCCACCCGTACGCCGTGGCCTCGCCCAGGGCCTGGTCGTGGCGATGGTCGGCGGCGCCTTCCTGGCCGGAGTGGGCGCGGTCGACCGAGCCTCGGACCGCAACCTCGAGTCGATGCTCGCGGGTGGCGTCGTCGCGCTGCTGGTGCTCCCCCTCGCGCTGCTCGTGCAGCGGACCCTGCAACGCCTGGTGTACGGCGACCGCGACCTGCCCCGCCGCGTCGTGTCCGACCTGCGGCGGCTCGATCCCACCAGCGCACCCGAGGAGTCGCTGGCCGAGAGCCTGACCCTGCTGTCGCGACGGCTGCGCCTCTCCTACGCAGCCATCGAGGCCGCGCCGACCGGTGACGTCGAGGTCGGCACCCGACGCGGGACACCGGTGACCGTGGACCTGGTGGTGGGCGGGGCGCAGCTCGGCCGACTGCTGCTCGAGGTGGAGCCGTCCCGGGACCCGTTCGGGCCCGGCGACCGCCGGCTGCTCGAGGACGTCGGAGCCCAGGTCGGCGCGCTGGTGCAAGCGGTGGCGATGAGCGGCGAGCTCCAGCGGTCGCGGCAGCGGCTGGTGACCGCGCAGGAGGAGGAGCGGCGCCGGCTGCGTCGCGACCTCCACGACGGGCTCGGGCCGTCGCTGGCCACGATCGCGATGCGTCTGGAAGCCACCCGCGACCTCATCGAGGAGGATCCCGAGGAGGCGGTCGTCGCCGTCGGCCGGCTCGCCGACCTGGCGCGTGACGAGATCGCCGAGGTACGCCGCCTCGTCGAGGGGCTGCGGCCACCCGCCCTCGACCAGCTCGGGCTGGTCACCGCCCTGCGGCAGCGGGCGGCCGACCACGCCGCCGGCGTCCGTCCGGGCGGGCGTCGCGCGCTCGCCTGGACCGTCGAGTCCGACGCCGACGTCGAGCCGCTGCCGGCCGCGGTCGAGGTGGCGGCGTACCGGATCGCGATGGAGGCGGTGACCAACGCCGAGCGCCACAGCGACGCAGACGCCTGCACCGTCACGCTGCGCCGTGACGGCGGAGCCCTCCAGGTGCTCGTCCGCGACACCGGGAAGGGACTGGCCGCCACACCCGGCGTGGGTGTAGGCCTGACCTCGATGAAGGAGCGTGCTGAGGAGCTCGGGGGTTCCTGCACCGTGACGTCCGGTCCCGGCACGGGGACCGTCGTCGAGGCGCGCCTGCCCCTCGGCGGGTCGGAGGACTCATGAGCGGCGAGCCGCTGCGGGTGCTGCTGGTCGACGACCACGAGGAGTTCCGCGCCGGGCTGGCCGCGCTGCTGGCCGCCGCAGACGGCTGCGAGGTCGTGGGGAGCGCCGCCGACGGACGTACCGCAGTGGCGATGGCGCTCGACCTCCAGCCCGACGTGGTGCTCATGGACCTGCACATGCCCCAGCTCAACGGCATCGAGGCCACGGCCCGGATCGTGCAGTCGTCACCGCACATCAGTGTCGTCGTCCTCACCATGATGGAGGACGACGACTCGGTGTTCGCCGCAGTCCGCGCGGGCGCCCGCGGCTACCTGCTCAAGGGCGCCCGGCGCCAGGAGATCGTGCGCGCCATCGAGTCGGTCGGCGCGGGCGAGGTGATCTTCGGGCCGGGCATCGCCGACCGGGTCATGACGTACTTCAGCAACGTGCGGCAACGGCCGACCGCCGACGCGTTCCCCGACCTCACCGACCGCGAGCGGGAGGTCCTCGAGCTGATCGCGCAGGGGCGCGAGAACGCCGAGATTGCGCGCGAGCTGGGCCTCAGGGTCAAGACCGTGCGCAACCACGCGAGCAACATCTTCGCCAAGCTGCAGGTGGCGCACCGGGCCCAGGCCATCGTGCGGGCCCGCGAGGCCGGCCTGGGTTGACGCTGGACCTAGAAGCTGGGCTCGCACGTACGCCGCCCGATCCGAGCGTCGTCCGCGGCGTCCGCGCCGATGCTCTGCGCGGCCGGCTCGTCGACGTACACGACGCTGGCGCCGCCCTCGTCGCCCGGGACACCGGGCAGGACACAGCCCGTCAGCCGGCGCGGGTCGACCGCCGTCATCGCCTGCGCCAGTCGGTAGAGCTCCGTCGGGGAGAGATTGGTGTCGACGACGCCCAGCGCCGTCAGGGCGGCCGCCTCGACGAATCCCGGCTCCTCGGCGCCGGACTGGTAGGCGTCGAGTGCCGCAGCCATCAGCCGCTGCTGGTTGGCCGACCGGGTGAAGTCCTGGTCGACGAAGCTGAGCCGGTGCCTCACGTAGGCAAGCGCCTCGCTCGGGTCGAAGGTGTTGGCGCCCTCGCGAACGACGACGCCGTGGCTCTCGAACGCCTCCGGCGAGGTGACCGTCACCGGGCCCACCTCGGCGAGCAGCGCCTCGAACGCCGCGAAGTCGACGACCGCCAGGTAGTCGGGGACGATGCCGACCAGGTCGGCGACGACCTGGGTGACGACCTCCGGACCGTAGTCGGGGTACGCCGTGTTGATGCGACCCTCGCCCTCCGGCAGCTCGACCCAGGCGTCGCGCGGGATGCCGATGCTGGTCGCCGCACCCGACCGCGAGTCGAGGCCGACCAGCTGGATCGCGTCGGTGTGGCCGTCGACGTCCTCGCCGAGGGCGAGCACCCAGACGATCGGACCGGCGACATCGACTCCCTCGGCCCGCTCGACGGTGGTCAGCGTGATGGCGGCCGGCCGGACACTGCCGCCGGGCACCACCAGCAACGCCGCCGCCAGGATGGCGGCGAGCCGCGCGACGCGCAGGAGGCCGGTCACGGCGGGTCCTCCCCGACGGCGGTGCCGTCGTCGCTGGCGACGTCGTACCCGAAGACCGCCCACCCGTCACGGCTGCGCGAGAGCAGCAGCCGCCCACTGAGGCTGAGCCGCTGGGAGCTCTCGTCGGCCTTCGTCGCGTCGAAGGCGAACTCCACCCGCGCCGTCGCCCCGAGCGCCTCGCCGTCGACGACGTACAGCGAGAGGTCGGAGTCGAGCCGGGTCGCGCGGACCGCGGTCAGGTCCTCGATGCCCGACGCCGTGAGCACGTCGAGGTGACGAGCGGCCAAGGTCGCGGCCCCGTCGGTGAAGCCGTCGAGCGCTGGGAGGTAGCCGGTCCGCGGATGGTCTCCCAGGAAGGCCTCGACGACGTACGCCGAGAGCACCTCGCCGATGGCGCTCTCGACATCGGTGCGCTGGTCCTCGGGCAGCTGGTTGCCGCCCGTCTCGGTGGTCATCCGAAGCGCCGCCGACTCGGGCTCCTGAGGGGGCCCGTCGCCGGCGGGAGGATCGGTGCAGCCGCTGAGGAGCAGCACGACAACCGTCGCGAGGATCCCCTGCCGGGCGCGGGCCATGCGCCCCATGATGGCTGATCGGCTCGTCCCCGACGTCAACTGGCGGAGACCGTGTTGAGCCGCGAGAGTCGGAAGGCGTCGACGTTGTCCCGTGCGGGGCGGCGCTGACCGGCCGGACCCGCCGCGAAGACGCGCAGGATGTTGTCGGTCACGCGGCCGGCGAAGACACTCGTCTCCGACCCGAGCGGCCGCTCGCAACGGTCGGCGAGCGCGCACACCCAGCGGAGCGTGCCGGCGTTGAACACCGCAGCCCCGCTCGGGAGCGTGAAGTAGACCGAGTGCGCCACCGTCGCCGCGCCACGGCAGTCGTACGGCGACGCGCTGAGGATCTGCAGCGGGCGCGGCAGCCGGCTGTCGGGGTAGACCCGGTCGGCCTCGGGCCCGACCAGGCCCGGGATCGCGTCGCCGGCCCGCACGCCGGTGCCCGCGAAGCCCCACCAGCCCGGCGTCGCCACGACGTACGACGTGTCCACGGGGTAGCACTCGTACTGCATCCCCAGCAGGGCGTGCTCCGGCCGCGGGTCGGGGGCGTCGCGGAAGCGCGCCGTCGTCTCGGGCGGGTCCGTCAGCCGCATCGGGTCGAGCGATGCGCTGTCGCGGTAGCCGACCAACCGCCGCGCCGGCTGCCCACCGTCGTCCTCGAGCCGCACCCGCCAGTACATCGTGTTGGCGCCCAGGATCGCCAGGTTGGTGCCGGCCGCGCGCGCCGCCTCCACGACGTCGCGCATGGTCGTCGTCCAGTACTCGTCGTGTCCCATGGAGACGTAGCCGCGGGCGCCTTCCAGCGCGTCGGGGTCCAGGTGCAGGTCGACGTTGGTGAAGTACGACAGCGGCAGGCCGAGACGCTCGGCGCGCAGGACCAGCGGCACGGTTGAGGTGCGGAAGTCGTTGGCCGGGCCCATGCTCCAGGAGTACGGCCGGTCGAAGCTGACCACGTGGCTGCGGCTGTCGCCCGCCGGGCCGTGGTAGAGGCTGTAGCCGCCCCACTGGTTGTAGGCCTGCCAGGTGGTGACGGGCGCCACGAGGGCGAGCGTGCCGGCGGCCGAGGGCGACGACACGACGTAGGGCACCTGGGCCTCCCACCGCGAGGTCACCAGCTTCACGACGTGGAAGCCGGGCTCCCAGCCGGCTGTCTCGATCCGCACGTCGACGGCCCAGGGGGCGACGACGGTCCGGGTCGACACCGGCTTCAGCACCGCCGCCGGCTGGACGCGGCCGGCCACGCGCTCGGGTCCGTGGACGAGTCGCGACGACCCACCGTCGTAGGCCCCGAGGCGGTAGACCTCGACGCGGTACGACGGGGCCATGGTCGACACCTTGACCTCGAGCGGCTGACCGGGAGGACCACTCACGGCGGTGGTGAAGGCATCCAGCGCGCCGTCCGGCGCCGGCCGGGTCATCCGCCAGCCCTCGGTGCCTCGGGGGGTCGTCTCGGAAGGCTCGGGCGGGGTGGCCGGCGCCGTCGACTCCCCCGTGCTCGGCGGCGCCGGCCTGGCGTGCGCGTCCCCCTCCCCGACCGCCTCGCGCGCCCCGGCGTCGGTGGCCGCCGGCTGGCCGACGCTGCAGCCGACCAGCAATGCGGCTGCGAGGGCGAGGGTGGCAAGGGGAGTGAGGAGGCGCATGCCTCGACGTTCCGGCGCAGAGGTGTCCCGGCGCCTGAGGCGGCGGTCCCGGTCCGCACGGGAGGATCGGCCGGCTGGTCCCGCAGCCGGGACGCGCGTGCGGGCGCGAAGTTACCGGTTGGTAGTCTCAACATCACCTGCCGGGGGACTGACGGTGCCGACACGGCACATCTAGGCTCCCCCACGTACCGCCCGCGCCCCCGCTGGACGCGACCGACTGGAGGAATGCGTTGTCCTGGGTCCTTGTCGTCGCACTGCTGATGAACGTGATCGCGCTGCCCATCGCCGCGCGTCGCGTCGCGTGGCTCTACCGGCTCATCACGAGTGGGCAGCCGGCGCCGGAGCGGGTCGCAGGCGTGACCGGCAAGATCGGCACCGCCGTCAGGAACCAGCTGGTCGAGGTGTTCGGCCAGCGCAAGCTGCTCAAGTGGAGCGTGCCCGGCGCCGCGCACTTCTTCGTGTTCTGGGCCTTCGTGATCCTCGGCAGCGTCTACGTCGAGGCCTACGGTGCCCTCTTCGACGAGGACTTCGCGATCCCGGTCATCGGCCACTGGGCGATCCTCGGCTTCGCGCAGGACTTCATCGCGGTGATGGCCCTCCTCGGCCTCGTCACCTTCGCCGCGATCCGGGTGAAGAACTCTCCCGAGCGTCTGGGTCGCGGGTCCCGGTTCAAGGGGTCGCACCTGGGCGGGGCCTGGCTCGTCCTGTTCATGATCTTCAACGTCATCTGGACGATGTTCCTGTTCCGCGGGGCGGCCTCCGCGACCGGCAACCTGCCCTACGACAGCGGGGCGTTCGTCTCGATCGCTCTCGGAAACGTCTTCGACGGGCTGAGCCACGACGCGCTCGAGGTCCTCGAGGGCATCGGCCTGTTGCTGCACATCGGTGTGATGCTGACGTTCCTGATCATCGTGCTGAACAGCAAGCACCTGCACATCTTCGTGGCGCCGATCAACGTGCTGTTCAAGCGCGAGCCGATCGCGCTGGGAGCGGCCAAGCCGCTCACCTCGGGTGGCCTGCCCGTCACCCTCGACGAGATCGACGAGCTCGAGGACGACGCCACCTTCGGCATCGGCAGGATCGAGGACTTCAGCTGGAAGGGCATGCTCGACTTCGCGACCTGCACCGAGTGCGGCCGCTGCCAGTCGCAGTGCCCGGCGTGGAACACCGAGAAGCCGCTCTCGCCCAAGCTGCTGATCATGGGGCTGCGCGACCACGCCTTCGCCAAGGCGCCGTACATCCTG
This sequence comes from uncultured Actinomycetota bacterium, assembly GCA_963723195.1. Lineage (GTDB taxonomy): Bacteria > Actinomycetota > Actinomycetes > Propionibacteriales > Nocardioidaceae > Nocardioides. Next base: position 417,878 of record CAVRPU010000012.1, on the reverse strand, counting down.
GCGGGCGAGTCCGGACGCGACGGCGTCCCGGCCGCCGCGCTGGCCGAGGCCGAGCGACCCCTGGTCGGCGAGACCGAGGGCGAGGCGTGGCACCCGACCGGCGGCGGCATCATCGACCCCGACGTGCTGTGGTCCTGCGTGACCTGCGGCGCCTGCGTGCAGCAGTGCCCCGTCGACATCGAGCACGTCGACCACATCGTCGACATGCGTCGCTACCAGGTGCTCGTGGAGTCGTCGTTCCCCGCCGAGCTGAACCAGCTCTTCAAGGGCCTCGAGACCAAGGGCAACCCGTGGAACATGTCGGCCACGGCCCGGCTCGACTGGACCAAGGGCCTCGACTTCGACGTGCCCGTCGTCGGTGACGACCTCGAGTCGCTCGAGTCGGTCGACTGGCTCTTCTGGGTCGGCTGCGCCGGTGCCTACGAGGACCGCGCCAAGAAGACCACCCGGGCCGTCGCCGAGCTGCTCGACATCGCCGGCGTCTCGTTCGGCGTGCTGGGCAACGGCGAGACCTGCACGGGCGACTCGGCGCGCCGGGCGGGCAACGAGTTCGTCTTCCAGGGCCTCGCGCAGCAGAACATCGAGACGTTCAAGGAGTTCAAGGTCAAGAAGGTCGTCTCGACCTGTGCGCACTGCTTCAACACCCTGAAGAACGAGTACAAGCAGTTCGGCATCGAGCTCGAGGTCGTCCACCACACGCAGCTGCTGAACCGCCTCGTGCGCGAAGGTCGGCTGACGCCGGTGCCCGACGGCGCGGGCGCGGCGAAGCGGTCCATCACCTACCACGACCCGTGCTACATCGGCCGTCACAACCAGGTCTACGAGCCGCCGCGCGAGCTCCTCCAGGTGCTGCCCGGCGCCGACTTCGTCGAGATGGAGCGCAACTCCGAGCGGTCCTTCTGCTGCGGCGCCGGCGGCGCGCGGATGTGGATGGAGGAGACCATCGGCTCGCGGATCAACGTCAACCGCACGACCGAGGCGGTCGGCACCGGCGCCGACCAGATCGCGGTGGGCTGCCCGTTCTGCCGGGTGATGCTCTCCGACGGGCTCACCGCCCTGCAGGCGCAGGGCGAGGCCCGCGAGGAGGTCGAGGTGCTCGACGTCGCGCAGATGCTGCTGGCCTCGGTCAAGGGCGAGTCGGCCACCCGTGCCGCCAGCGGGGGTACGGCGGTCGCCGTCGCCACCGCCCCCGTGGAGACCAAGGCCGAGCCCGAGCCCGGCGACGTCACGCAGACTCCCGACACGGTCACCGACACCGCCGACGTCGGACCTGCCGCGAAGGCCTCGGTCGGTGGCTCGCTCTTCGACACGCCTGCTCCGGCCGAGGAGGCCCCGGCTGCCCCGGCTGCCCCGGCCGCCCCGGCCACGCCCGCCGCCGGGGGCTCGCTCTTCGACACCCCCGCTCCCCCCACCGACGCTCCGGCCGCCCCGCCAGCTCCGGCGACCGGTGGCTCGCTCTTCGACGTCGCAGCCACTCCCCCGACCGAGGAGAAGCCCGCCGAGCCCGCCCCGGCCGGCCCCCGCAACCGGTGGCTCGCTCTTCGACGTCGCTCCCACCACCCCGACCGACGACAAGCCCGCCGAACCCGCCCCGGCTGCCCCCGCCGCCCCCGCGGCCGGTGGCTCGCTCTTCGACGTCGCACCCACCACCCCGACCGACGACAAGCCCGCCGAGCCCACCCCGGCTGCCCCCGCCGCCGATGCGCCGCGCTCGCTGTTCGACGTCGAGACGCAGACCGCGCCCGACCCCGCCACGCCGAGCCAGGCGGCCACGCAGGCCGCGTCCGACGAGCCGGACGACGTACCCGACGACCCCGACACGATCCTCGACGCCGACGACGAGGCACCGGCCGACGAGGCACCGGCCGACGAAGCACCGGCCGACGAGGCACCGGCCGACGAAGCACCGGCCGACGAGGCAGCGGCGGAGCCCAAGAAGGACGTCGACCTCGACGAGCCGCGCTCGCTGTTCGACCTCTGAGGCGGTCCAGGCGCGACAGTCCCTCACGTTCGGCACCAGGTTTCCGCGATGGTCGGTGCCATGCGTGAGGGACTTCCCCTTGGATGCGGTCCGCCGGAGGCCCCTTCCACCCCGGAGTGCGGGGCCGTCCGGCGAACCAGAGCTCTGGGTCTGCCCTCCCGGCGGGTCGAGACACGGAGCTCGGATGGTCCCCGAGCCCGGTACGGCGGACTGCCGCGCGGTGGTCGGGGGGTACCACCGCGAAAAGGGTGGAGCACCGGGCGGCCTTCGCGCAGCGGAACCCGCCAAGTTCCCTGCGATGACGGCAACGATGACGACCGCCGACGCCGACTGACGCCGCCCGACGCCACAATTTGATGTCAGATGACATCGCGAGAGCCTTGACATGACGTCATTGTGATGTCACGCTGATGCACATGGACATCACCCCCTACGTCGACAGCCTCCGGCGGGACCTCGTGGCCGCTGCCGAGAGTGGCGGCGACGACATGCGCAACGCGGCCGAGCGGCTGAGCTACGCCCTCGACGCCGCCGCCCGCCTCGCCTTCATGGAGGTCGTCTCCCAGGCTGCCGCCGAGATCACCGCCGAGCTGCCAGCCGGCAGCGTCGACGTCCGGCTCAACGGCCGCGAGCTCGACTTCGTGGTCCAGGCTCCCGTGGCGCCGATGGCCCCGCCCGCGCCCCCGGCGCCGCCCCTTCCGCCCGGCGCCGAGGCCGAGGACGGCGAGGACAACCTGGCCCGCGTCACGCTCCGCATCCCCGAGTCGGTCAAGCTGAAGGCCGAGGTCAAGGCGGCCGAGGCCGGCCAGAGCCTCAACACCTGGCTGGTCAACATCGTCCGCGCCGCCACCAACGACCACGCCATCAACGTCGACATCGACCTGTCGAGCCTCGCGTTCCTCGAGAACTTCGACCCCTTCAAAGGCAAGGGCAAGCCCGGCAGCAAGCGGATGACCGGCTGGCTCTGAGCGCGCAGGCACCAGCAAGTCCCATCAAGCACCCACCCGGGACCAGCGACCACGCTGGCCCCACGGTCGAACACACCCTGGAGGCGACCATGAGCACCACCACCACCGTCGAGCGACGGTTCGAGGCACACCGTCCGATGCGCCTGTACGTCGAGAACGGCAGCGGGCTCGTCCACATCACCGCCCACGACACGACCGAGGCGACGGTCCGGATCGCCGGCCGCGACGCCGAGGAGGTCACCATCACCGAGGTCGACGGGCAGCTGAACGTGCTGGCGCCGCAGCGGCGTACCGGCTTCTTCCAGGGCGCCTCCTCGCTGGACATGCAGATCACCGTCCCGGCGACCAGCGAGATGATGGTCAAGACCGGCTCGGCCGACATCACCGTCGTCGGCACCGTCGGCCCCGCCCAGTTCAAGTCCGGCTCCGGCGAGGTCACCCTTCCCGAGCTCGCCGGCCCCGCGCAGGTCGAGACCGGCTCCGGCGACGTCGTCGTCGAGGTCGCGCACGCCGAGCTGCGCGTCAAGAGCGGCTCCGGCGACGTCGAGGTCACCCGGGCCGCGTCGGCCGTCGCGGTCAGCACGGGCTCCGGCGATGTCCGTCTCGGCTCCAGCCAGGGACCGGCCGTCATCAAGACCGGCTCGGGCGACCTCCGGATCGTCGACGCCGGCGACGACGTGTCGATGGCCACCGGCTCCGGCGACATGCGGATCGACACCGGTCGCAAGGGGCGCTTCACGATGAAGGGCGCCTCCGGCGACGTCGAGATCGGCATCCCTGCCGGCATTCCCGTCTGGACCGACATCAACACCCTGAGCGGCCAGATCCGCTCCGACCTCTCCGGAGCCGGCCAGCCCGAGGACGGCGCCGACCACGTCGAGGTGCGCGCCAAGACCGTGTCCGGCGACGTCATCCTCACCCAGCTCTGAGTCCCCAACCCGCGCTGCGGGCCACCACGACCACCACCAACCCGAAGGAGCACCGCCATGAACTCCATGACCGACGTCGAGCTCATCGCCCGCCAGCACATCGCCGAGCGCACCCACCACGAGCCGCACCTGCCCCAGCGCCGGCACACCGGTCGGATCCGGGTCGCGACCACCCTGCGCCGCCTGGCCGACCGGCTGGACGACTGACCCACTCGCTCACCCCGCTCCCGAGGGAGGCGCACGTGCCGGTGCGCCTCCCTCGTGGCACGTCCGGGCCCGTGGGCCACTGCCAGCGCTCGCGAAACTCCGTCGCGCGACCGATGTGACGCGGGCGCCGATCGCCTACGGTCGTGCCGTGAAGCTGCGCCCGCCCCTGACCGACGTCTACATCGCCCTGGCGTTCGTGGCGATGACGGTCGCCGAGGGACTGTTCAGCCCGCTGGTGACCGACCCGGTCCAGCACATCCTCGTCGCCGGCACCGCGATGGCCTCCTTGGCCTGGCGCCGCCTCTACCCCGTGCCGGTCGCCGTCCTCGTCGTGACCGCCAATCTCGTCGTCAACCCGCAGGGCGAGTTCACCCTGCTCCTCTCGCTGGTGCTCGTCTGCTTCACGATCGGCTACGAGGCGCGGCCCCCGATGCACTACGCCGGGCTGGCGCTGGTGCTCGTGCCGTTCCTCCTGGTCTCGATCCAGGAGTCCCTGGAGCCCAGCGACCTGGCCGCGGCCAGCGTCTTCTTCGTGGGTCCGTGGTTGGTCGGCAACCTGCTGCGCAGCCGGGTCGCGCACGCCAACGAAGCGATGGCCCGTGCGGCCCGGCTCGAGCGCGAGGCAGAGCTCGAGGCCGCCGCCGCCCGCGCCGAGGAGCGCACCCGCATCGCCCGCGAGCTGCACGACATCGTGTCGCACTCGATCAGCGTGGTGACCATCCAGACCCAGGCCGTACGCCGTCGGCTCGGCCCCGACCACGCCCGCGAGGCCGCCGACCTGGCGGCCGTGGAGGCAACCGCCCGCGAGGCGCTGGCCGAGATGCGACGGCTCTTCGGGGTGCTCCGGGACGAGGGCGGCGACTCCCCCGACCTGGCTCCCCAGCCCGGCCTCTCCGAGCTCGAACGGCTGGTGCGCAACGTCAATGCCGGCGACCTGCACGCGCGGCTCGAGGTCGAGGGCGACGCCGTCCCGCTCAGCCCGGGCGTCGACCTGGCGGCGTACCGCATCGCACAGGAGGGCCTCACCAACGCCGTTCGCCACTCCGGCGCGACGGAGGCGGTGGTGACGGTGCGCTACACGCCGCGGCGGCTCGAGATCGAGGTCGCCGACAACGGCCGGGGCCTCCGGGACCCCGAGCACCCCGTCGGGTCCGGGAGCGGCCACGCCGGCGGCCACGGCCTCGTCGGCATCCGCGAACGCGTGGCGCTCTACAACGGGTCGGTCAGTCTCGAGCCGGGGCCGACCGGAGGAACGACGCTCGCGGCGTCCCTCCCGCTGGCAGAGGAGGCGGTCGGACGATGACCGACGTCATCAGGGTCGTCATCGCCGACGACCAGGGGATGGTGCGGGCGGGCTTCCGCTCGCTGCTGTCCGACGAGCCCGACCTCGAGGTGGTCGGTGAGGCCGCCAACGGCGAGGAGGCCGTCGAGACGGTACGCCGCCTCGCCCCGGACGTGACGTTGATGGACATCCGGATGCCCGTGCTCGACGGCATCGCGGCCACCCGCCAGCTCGTCGAGGCCGGTGTCGACACCCGCGTCCTGGTCCTGACGACGTTCGCCCTCGACGAGTACGTCTTCGAGGCGCTGCGCGCGGGGGCGTCGGGCTTCCTGCTCAAGGACGCACCCGCCGAGGAGCTCGCCGACGCCATCCGCACCGTCGCCGCCGGCGACGCGCTGCTCGACCCCGCCGTGACGCGCAGCGTCGTCGACGCGTTCGTCCGGCGTGGCCCGACCTCGCCGGCTCCCCGCCGCGACCCTCGCCTCGACCAGCTCACGCCTCGCGAGCTGGAGGTGCTCGGCCTGCTCGCCCGCGGCCGCTCCAACCAGGACATCGCCAAGACGCTCTTCGTCTCCGAGGGCACCACCAAGACCCACGTCAGCAACGTGCTGATGAAGCTCGACCTGCGCGACCGCGTGCAGGCCGTCGTGTTCGCCTACGAGAACGGCGTCGTGGTGGCGGGCGGGCAGGACTCCTAGTGGCGCCTGGTCAGGCGCCCGACCGGGTCGCCGACCATCACGCCACGCACCGCCCGCACCCGGAAGCTCACACCCGCCTTGGCACCGAAGCCGGACTTCTCGAACAGGGCGAACGGCACTGCGATGCTGGTGGTGGAGCTGCGGACGACGTCCACCCACGACCGCACCTCCTTGGTGACGCGGTCGACCGCGAAGATCCGGACCGAGCCCGAGCCCCGCCCCTGGACGACAACAGGAAGGCGGAAGCCGCGGCCGCTGCCCGTTGTGCCCTCGCGTTCACCAACGTCGATCCGCAGCCGCACGCTCGCGCGTGGCTCTGGGGTGCCTGCCCGCCAGGCCGACGCGTCGAGCAGGATCGCCTCGCCGAGTGCATCGCGCGGCGTCAGCTCAAGACGCGCCACCTTGCCCCGCAACTTGGCCAGCGGCACCCTGACTTCCTGGGCCCAGTAGGCCACTGTCTTCTGACTGGACGGCAGGCCGTCGATCCGCACTCGGCCCAGCGGCGTACGCCGGCCACGCGTGTCGACGACAGCGACGTCGTAGCGCTTGTCCCGAACGTTGGGCGACACCGCGATCCGCAGCGCGACGTGCGTGTAGCCGGCGAGGTCGACCGGGCGCCGCGGGCTGATGCTCACGGTCCGGCCACGCCGGGGTGCCAGGTCGATCGCGTAGCGGCCGGCCTCGGTGAGCCGTCGGCCGCCATAGAGGAAGTCATCGAAGTGCGGCGAACGCTCACCTTGCCTCAAGCACGCCCGCGCCGGGTCGGTGGTGACCGCAAGACAGACCCTGCCCTGGACAACGCGGGTCGCCGCATCCGGCACGACCAGTGCCCCGCGGTCCGCACCGACCGCTGCGCTCAGCACGCGCGCGGGATCTGCCGACGGAGCGCGCCGGCCGGAGCCGTCCAGGAGGGGCCGCGCGCGATCAGCATCGCGGTCAGCCGTCGTGTCGTTCGCCGCATCCGGCACAGTCTCACGGCTCCGGGACCGGCGTCTGCCGCACATCAGTCGCTCGGCTGATTCCGGAATCGGTCGTCGGCCGGATCCGGTTGAGGCGCTCCCCGAGAAGGCTTGCACCAACGCCCGCTTGGACCAACGCAGCGCCAAGCCACCTCACGAGGAGATCGACATGACCACCATCGCCACCGAGCCCCGCTCGTCTCGCACCGCGACCCCCGAGCGGCCGCGTGCCTACCGCTCGCTCGCCCTGCGGCGCGCGTTCCTGGTCTCGGCGCCCGTGCTCGCCGGGCTGTTCCTGATCGTCGGCGCCGTCGCCGACCCTGCGTCCGGGATCGCCGGTCAGCGGATGCACGAGATCTACACCGCGAACCCGGAGGCCCTGCAGTTCAAGTCGCTGGGCTACAAGTGGGCGTACGCGTTCTGGATCGCCCCCGCACTGCTCGCCGTGCCCTACGTCCGCGCCAAGGGCTCGGCCATCGCGACCCTCGCCGGCTTCGTCGGCTTCGGCGGCCTCACCACCATGCCGGGCCTGCTGGCCTCGGACTGGTTCGAGTCGGCGATCGGCCAGCTGTACGGCGTCGACGCGATCGACCGCGTCTTCACCCACATGGAGGACACCATGTGGGGACTGCCGGTCTTCATGATGCCGGGCATGATCGGCCTGTTCTTCGGCCTGCCGCTGATCATGGCGGCGCTGTGGCGGGCCGGCCTGGCGCGCTGGTGGGGCTTCGCGGCCAGCGTCGCGGCGTTCGCGGTCTTCATGATCTCCGAGGCCACCGTGTGGGGCGCGTCGGTGTCGGCCGTGATCCTCGTCGTCGTCGCCGTCGCCCTCGGCAAGGCAACCCGCCCGCAGGAGATCTGAGCGGCGCTGACCAGTCGTGTGCTGAAGTGGTTGCCCGGGCAGCCACTTCAGCACACGACCCACCCGCTACGACCGCATCGAGACGCCGCGTCGCCAGTACCCCATGAAGGCGACGCGGCGTCGCGGCATCCCCAGGTCGTTGACCAGGTTGCGGCGCAGGCCCGTCACCACCTTCGACTCCCCCGCGATCCAGGCGTAGAGGTCGTCGAGACCTCCCTGGGTCGCCGGGGCCTCGGGATGCGCGGAGGCGTTGCCGTCCTCCGGCGCACTCTCGGTCGCCGACGAGTAGACCGGCGTCTCCCACAGGTCCGGGTCGACCTCGTCGTCGGCGACCTCTGCCGGCGGCAGCGGGTCGCCCAGGTGGTCCAGCACGGCCGCCGCGAGCCGTTCGCCCAGCGGTGCCCCGTTGCGCGGCAGCCACGTCACGGCCACGCCGGGAGGCGCGGCCACGTGGAGCACGTCGCCGGACACCGGCACCTCGACGTACGCCGCCCCGACCGCGTCGGCCGGCAGGTCGCGCAGGATGCCGCACACGGCGGGCACGGCGGTCTCGTCGCCGACGATCAGCAGTCGCCGCGCGTCGGCCGGGTCGAACTCGATGCCGCCGTACGGCACTCCCCTGCGCGGCGCCATCACCACGATCCGGTCACCTGGCTTGGCGGCGGCCGCCCAGCGCGAGCCCGGGCCGCTGGCGCCGTCCTCGACGTGCAGGACCAGGTCGACCACCAGCCGCGTGTCGGCGCCGGTGCCGCGCACGTCGCGGACGGTGTAGGTGCGCATGTGCCCGCGCTCGTCGGCCGGGCGCGCGATCCAGGTCGCCCACCAGTCCTCCTCCTCGCCCTCGCCGTCCCACAGCGCAGGGACCGGACCGGACGAGCCCGGGAACACCAGCTTGATCCGCAGGTCGAGCAACGGCCCGTCGACGCCGAAGTCGGCGAGTGCCGGGCTGCCGAGCTCGACGCGGACGTACGACGGCGACAGCCGCTCGACGCCCACCACCTCGACCTCGTCGAGGATCATCGGGAGGTCGGCCGTCGTCGTACTCATGCAGGTTAGGCTAACCTAACCTGCTCGACTCTCAGATGGACGTCCGGTGAAAGCTCTGGAACGACCGCGACGGCGTCGGGCCGCGCTGGCCCTGGTAGCGCGAGCCGTACTTCGCCGAGCCGTAGGGGTGCTGGCTCGGCGAGGAGAGCCGGAAGAAGCAGAACTGCCCGATCTTCATGCCGGGGTAGAGCTTGATCGGCAGCGTCGCCACGTTGGCGAGCTCGAGCGTGACGTGACCGGAGAACCCCGGGTCGACGAAGCCGGCCGTCGCGTGGGTGAGCAGGCCGAGCCGGCCCAGGCTCGACTTGCCCTCGACGCGCGCGGCGATGTCGTCGGGCAGCGTCACGACCTCGTACGTCGACCCGAGCACGAACTCCCCAGGGTGCAGGATGAACGGCTCGTCGCCCTCGGGCTCGACGACGCGCGTCAGGTCGGACTGGTCGGCCGCGGGATCGATGTGCGGGTAGCGGTGGTTCTCGAACACGCGGAAGTAGCGGTCCAGACGTACGTCGATCGACGACGGCTGCATCATCTCGGCGTCCCACGGGTCCAGCGCGACGCGGCCCGCGTCGATCTCGGCGAGGATGTCGCGGTCGGAGAGCAGCACGGCGACAACCTACCCGCCGCCCACCGCGCGACGATTGCTACCATCTCACCGCTTGCCTGCGGATGTAGCTCAGTTGGTAGAGCGCGACCTTCCCAAGGTCGATGTCGCGAGTTCGAGTCTCGTCATCCGCTCCAGATCGCGCCAGAGCGCGACACTCTGCCGCAACGTCGATGTCGCGAGTTCGAGTCTCGTCATCCGCTCCAGATTCGCTCGTCGAAGTCCCCGGCCCGCCGGGGACTTTTGCGCTTCTCGGCCATCACGATCCGTGGGAAGCGTCAACGTCCCCGGTGGGCCGGGGACTTTGACGCCGAGCACCGCACCGGGGCGCGTGACGCTTGCGGTTCCTGTGACTATTGGGGACAGTGGGACGAGTCCACTTCCCCGGACGAAGGTCTTCCGCATGTCCCACCGCACCCGATACCTCGTCGTCGCAGGCCTGCTGGCCGCGGCGGTCGGACTCGCGCCGCTGTTGCCTGAGGCGGGGACCCCGAGCGGCGGGCACGGGATCCGGTACGACGGCGCGCTGACCCCCGTTTCGGAGCCAGCCGCCCCCGCACTGGCCGCCTCCCCCGGCCGCGGCGAGGTGACGGCGACGATGCGCCGGGAGATCGCGCAGGTCGTCGCAGCCGGGCGCTCGCTGGGCCCCGACTCCGGCCGGGTGACCACCGCGTCCCTCGTCGACACCCAGGTCCGCTGCGCGGTCTTCTCGGGGCAGCGCTACTGCCTCGGCGTCGGCTGGACCGACGACTCCGAGGCCGAGGTCCGCGAGCGGGTCGCGGTCGCGGCGACGGTCGTCGGGCGGCGTACCACCTCGGCCACGACCGGCGACCTCGACCTGCTCACCACCTTGCGCACCAGGGCTGCGCGGCCCGAGGGCGAGCGGGTCGAGGTGGAGACGGCGGAGCTCACCGAGGCGGCGGCGTCGGTCGCCAAGGTCTGGTTGCTGCGACACGAGGTGCAGGGGGTGCCGCTGCCTGGCGGCTTCCTCGACGACCACCCTGAGGCGATAGCGAGCGACGCCGACGCGCAGGCCGCGGCCACACCCAAGAAGCCGAGGAAGAAGGGCCGGCTCTACCCGCGCAAGGCCAAGATCATGAAGTCAGCCCGCACGAAGGCGCAGAACCGCAGCTGGTGGTGCGGTCCCTCGGCGATCCAGACGATCGCGTGGGGATGGCAGCACGAGAAACGGCCGCAGAGCCATTGGGCGCGCAAGCTCGGCACCACGACCGACGGCAGCGCGATCAGCGAGATCGTCCGCCTGGTCAATCGCAAGACCGGCTACGACAGCCCGCGCCGAGCGGGGCCGTACGTCGTCCTCGACATCTCCGGCCTCAGCTACCGCGAGTGGTTCCGGATGGCCAAGCGGCACATCGCCCGGCTGCGCGCGCCGCTGGTGCTGCATCCTCAGCTCCTGCAGCGCTACTACCCGTACCTCAGCTTCGACGCCTCCGGCCACTTCCAGGTCGGCCGCGGCTACAAGGACAAGCGCAACGGCGTCGAGAGGATCGGCTTCTTCGAGCCGTGGAACCAGCAGGCCTTCGACCCCGGCTCTCCCTACGTCGATCGGGTGCAGTGGCGCAGCGCCTACCGGTCGTTCCGGGCCAACAAGGCGCACCCGATGCAGAACATCGGCCTGTGAGGCGTTTCCTCGCGCTTCGCCGCGATGCTCGTGGTGGCGGGCTGCGCTCCCGGCGACGACCCCGACCCCGACCCGGCCCCGGAGTCGCCGAGCCCGCGCGGGCAGAGCGCGTCGGCCTCGGCCTCGAGTACGGCGCCGGCCGACCCGGCGCCCACCCCGACCCTCGCCCCGCTGGCCTGGGAGGACACCGGCCGACCGGTCACGGAGGAGGTGACGACGGGAGGTGGGTGGACGGCCGTCGTCGACGAGGAGCGCAGCACGGTCTCGTTGTCGGGGGCGAAGAACGTGACCGTGTCGGGCGACAAGCGGTTCCGCGTCGACACCGTCCTGCTCGACGAGGGCTGGGCGGTCGTCGTCCTCCGCGACACCCTCCAGCAGCGTCCGTCGCGAGCGACCGTCGTCGATCTGGCGAGCGGCCGGACCACCGTGCTCGACGGAGCCTCCGACCCGCCGACGGTCAACGGTGGCACCTGGGCCCTGCACGGTGGACTGCTGGTCCACGCCACACGCGGGCGCGGCAACGCCTACTGTCTCGCCGAGCGCGATCTCGGGACGCGCGGCCCCGACGCACGCGGAGCCGTCGGCTACTGCTCGCCCGCGCGACACGGCTTCACCAACGCGCGCATCTCCCCCGCCGAGGTCGCCCTGATGGTCTTCGACGACCACCGGCCGTCGTGCCGGTCGCTGGGCACGCTCGCCGACGGCGAGCTGCTGTCCCTGCCGGATGTCGAGCCGTGCAAGGGCTGGGAGGCCGTCGTGACCGGGAGCGGCCCGGTCTGGTCCGAGATCCCGCGCCCCAACGTGCTCGACGAGTCGCGCGTCTTCGCCGGCGCTGCCGACGGGTCGGTCGTCGACCTCGGCCCGGCCACCTCGGGGAGCCTGACCTGGTGCGCGGGAGCGACGTACTTCGTCCGCGACCCACAGGCCCCCGGCGAGCCGGCCAGGCTGCTGCGCTGGACCGACGCAGGCGCGTTCGAGGTGGTCTACGAGACACCCGCGGGAGGCCAGGCCTTCCTCGACGGACCCCGATGCGGGGGCGACCGGATCACCATCTCGGCGTACGCCGAGTCGGGCGACCAGCAGGTGTCGGCCGCGGTCCCGTAACGTCGGAGACGTGACGTTCACCGGCTTTCCCGTCGCCGCCCTGGACTTCTACGACGACCTCGAGATGGACAACACCAAGTCGTTCTGGGAGAAGCACAGGACGGTCTACGACGAGGCGGTGAAGGCGCCGATGGTCGCGCTGCTGGCGGGCCTGGCGCCCGAGTTCGCCCTCGACGCGGCGAGCGGGAAGATCTTCCGGCCCTATCGCGACGTGCGGTTCGCGAAGGACAAGACGCCGTACAAGACCCATCAGGGCGGCTATGTGCCGGTCGGCCCCGCGACGGGCTACTACGTCGAGCTGTCGGCCCGTGGGGTCCGGGTGGGCGGCGGCTTCTACGACGCGAGCACCGCGCGCCTCGGGTCGATCCGCGACGCGATCGCCGACGACAGGTCCGGCCCAACGTTGCGCCGGGTGGTGAACAAGCTCGAGAAGGGCGGCTGGGACATCGGCGGTGAACGCCTCAAGACCACCCCCCGCGGCTACGACGCCGACCACCCGCGCATCGACCTGCTGCGCCACAAGTCGCTGACGGCCGGCCGCTCCTACGGCTTCGACGACGTGATCCACTCACCCGCCCTGCTCGACCGCGTCCGCGACGACTGGCGGGCCCTGCGCCCGCTCGTCACCTGGGTGCTCACCCACGCGGGCGACGACTGACCCCTTCGGGATAGTTCGCCGCAGGTTGCACCACTCGGGCCCCCGAAACCGGTGCAACCTGCGGCGAACTATCCCGATGGTCAGCGGGACTGGACGGCGAGCCGGGCAGAGAGCGCCACGAAGGACAGCGCGAAGAACTGCCGGATGCGGACAACGAGACGGGGGCGGGCCAGGACCCGGTCGCGAAGTCGGGCGGCGCAGGCGCCGTACGCCGCGAAGACGACGAACGTCATCGCCATGAAGACCGCGCTGAGCCCGAGCATCTGCCAGGTGGAGTGGGGGGTGCCGGCCGGCACGAACTGCGGGAGGAAGGCGAAGAAGAAGATCGTCAGCTTGGGGTTGAGCAGGTTGAGGGTGATGCCCGAGGTGATGATCGCGCGGTCGGAGGTCTCGGGAGCGTCCTCGACGACCAGGGCGCCGCGGTCGCGCCAGGTGCCCCACGCCATGAAGAGCAGGTAGGCGACGCCGAGGTACTTCAGCACCGCGAACGCGACGCCGCTCGCGTGCAGGACGGCCGCCAGGCCGGTGATCGCGGCCAGGAGGTGCGGCACGGTGCCGAGGGTGCAGGCGAACGCCGCCACGACGGACGCGCGGGTGCCGCGGGCGAGGCCGACGGCGATCGAGTAGAGCGCACCCGTCCCCGGGCTCGCGACGATGACGAGCGAGGTCACCAGGAATGCCCAGGTCATGGCGTCGCCCTCGTCCCTCGCTGCCGGCTCAGTGTGGCTGCCAGGCGTCCTCGTCGGCCGTGCGCGACGTCACCGACTCGGGGAGCGCACGGTCGGCCAGGCTCTGGATGGTGACGGTCTCGAAGACGTCGCGCAGGGAGTGACGGGCGGCGATCCAGACGTGCTGGAGCACCTCGGCCGACTCGTTGTAGGTGACGGCCTCGGGCCGGAGGCCGTAGACGGAGACGAGGGGCCCGTCGACCGCGCGGATCACGTCGGCGACCGAGACCTTGTCGGCGGCGCGGCCCAGGCGCCAGCCGCCGGACTGGCCGCGTTGCGACACCACGACGCCGGCTCGGCGTAGGTCGGCGAGGATCGCCTGCAGGAACCCGTGCGGGATGTCCTGGAGGCGGCCCAGCTCCTCCGCGCTCACCGGGGCACCGTCCGTGCGTCCGGCCATCTCGATGAGCGCCCGCAGGGCGTAGTCGGACTTGGCGGAGACGCGCATGACTGCAGTCTCGCAGATAAGTCGATGAGTTTTGTGGCCGAGGCGCCGGGGTGGCTCAGGTCGGAGTCCCCGCTCAGGCGGGGATTCCTGCAGACGCCGCAGGGTCAGACCCCGGCGTACTGCTCCTCGAGCTCGGCGACCTCGCGCGAGCGGCGCTCCTGCCGGACAGCCCAGACGATGCCGCTGATCCAGCAGACCGCGATGATCGCGGCGAGCAGGGCCACTCCGGTCCCGCTCACGCCGACCGCCTGGGCGATGGTCTTGCTGTTGGTGAGCACGATCAGACCACCGGCAGCGACGCCCAGGACGCGGGCGGCGAGGTGCCTGACCAGCCACGCGGCGAAGGGAGCCGCGATCACGCCACCGGCGAGCAGCGCACCGGCGTAGCCCCAGTTGATGCCCTGCGAGCCGAGCGCGAGGATGAAGCCGAGCGAGCCGCCGACCGCGACCACGAACTCGGAGGTGTCGATCGAGCCGACCACCTTGCGGGGCTCGAGCCGGCCGGAGGAGAGCAGCGAGGTGGTGCCCACCGGGCCCCAGCCACCGCCGCCGATCGCGTCGAGCGCACCGCCGACGACCCCCATGGGCATCAGGAACGCCGCCGAGGGCCTGGCCTTGAAGGTGGGCCGGCGGCCGCCGAGGGCGAGGAAGCGCCAGATGACGTAGAGACCGAGCGCGAGCAGGATGCCGGCCACCCACGGCTTTGCCTGGTCGCCGGGAAGGCTGGAGAGGAACGTCGCTCCCGCGAACGCGCCGACGAACCCCGGGATCGCCAGGATGCTGACGGTGCGCCAGTCGACGTTGCCGAGCTTGTGGTGGGAGAAGCCGGACACCAGGGAGGTGCCGATCTCGGAGAAGTGAACGGCGGCGGAGGCGGCGGCGGGGGCGACACCCGCAGCGAGCAGCAGGGTCGAGGAGGTCACCCCGTAGGCCATGCCCAGTGATCCGTCGATGAGCTGGGCAAGGAGCCCGACCGCGGCGAGGACGAGGAGCTTGCGCATCAGCGGATCCGTTCGACTACAGGGCAAGTAAACTCGATCAAGTTTGTATTCTGACTAGATCGAGCGACATATGTCAAACCAAATCCCCACCGACCACCTCCCGATGCCGACGGCCCGACGTGACTCGTGAGTCACATTCCGGGGCGTTCCGCTTGCGCGGGTCCGCAGAGCCAGGCAAACTCGTTGTTACCGGTGAGTATTGATACTCATCGGTAGGAAACGGCCCACCGAACTGGCGAGGTGCGACACATGACCCACTACAAGAGCAACCTGCGCGACATCGAGTTCACCCTCTTCGAGGTGCTCGGGCGCGACGAGGTTCTGGGCCGGGGCCCGTTCGCCGAGATCGACGGCGCGACCGCGCGCGAGATCCTCGCCGAGGTCGACCGGATCGCCCGCGAGGACCTCGCGGCGTCGTACCAGGACAGCGACCGCAACCCGCCGGTCTTCGATCCCGAGACCCACACCGCGCCCGTGCCGGCGTCGTTCAAGAAGAGCTACGAGGCCTGGATGGGCGCTGAGTACTGGCGCCTGGGGATCCCCGAGGAGCTGGGCGGCACGCCGGGCCCGTCCTCGCTCAACTGGGCGATGGGTGAGCTGGTGCTGGGCGCCAACGCGCCGGTCTGGATGTACGGCTGCGGGCCGAGCTTCGCCGCGGTGATCCATCGCGCCGGCAACGAGCGCGACCGCCGGATCGCCCAGATCATGGTCGAGAACGCGTGGGGCGCCTCGATGGTGCTGACCGAGCCCGACGCCGGCTCCGACGTCGGCGCGGGGCGCGCCAAGGCGACCCCGAACGACGACGGCTCGTGGAACATCACGGGCGTCAAGCGGTTCATCACCTCCGCCGAGCACGACATGAGCGACAACATCGTGCACCTCGTGCTGGCACGGCCCGCAGGTGTCGAGGGGATCGGCGGCCCGGGCACCAAGGGCCTGAGCATGTTCATCGTGCCCAAGCTCCACTTCGACCACGAGTCCGGCGAGCTGACCGGCGAGCGCAACGGCGTCTACGTCACCAACGTCGAGCACAAGATGGGCATCAAGGTGTCCAACACCTGCGAGCTCACCTTCGGCGACCCCAGCATCGGCGGCGGCGAGGCCGCTCGGGGCTGGCTGCTCGGCGAGGTGCACGACGGCATCGCGCAGATGTTCCAGGTCATCGAGAACGCCCGGATGATGGTCGGCACCAAGGCCATCGCCACGCTCTCGACGGGCTACCTCAACGCGCTCGACTACGCCAAGGAGCGCGTCCAGGGCGCCGATCTCACCAGGGCAGCCGACAAGACGGCGCCGCGCGTGACGATCACCCACCACCCCGACGTACGACGCTCGCTGATGACGCAGAAGTCCTTCGCCGAGGCGATGCGGGCGCTCGTGCTCTACACGGCGTCGTGGCAGGACGAGGTCATGCTGGCCGAGCACGCCGGCGAGGGCGGGTCCGACCGCGCGAAGCTCGCCGCGGCCGTCAACGACCTGCTGCTCCCGATCGTGAAGGGCTACGGGTCGGAGCGCTCGTGGATCCTGCTCGGCACCGAGTCGCTGCAGACGCTGGGCGGGTCGGGCTTCCTGACGGACTACCCGATCGAGCAGTACGTCCGCGACGCCAAGATCGACACCCTCTACGAGGGCACGACTGCGATCCAGGGCCAGGACTTCTTCTTCCGCAAGATCGTGAAGGACCAGGGTCGCGCCCTGGGCCACCTGGCGAAGGAGATCGGCACGTTCGTCGAGTCGGGGGCAGGCAACGGCCGACTGAAGCGGGAGCGGACGCTGCTCGCCGACGCGCTCGACGACGCCAACGCGATCGTGGGCCACATGATCAACGACCTGATGTCGGCCGACACCGACGCCGAGAACGGCGACGTCCGCAACATCTACAAGGTGGGCCTCAACACCACCCGCCTGCTGATGGTGCTCGGCGACGTCGTCTGCGCCTGGCTCCTGCTGCGCCAGGCCGAGGTGGCCCTCAGCAAGCTGTCGGGCGATGTGTCGGCCAAGGACACGGCGTTCTACGAGGGCAAGGTGGCCGCGGCCCAGTTCTTCGCGCAGACCCTGCTGCCGATGGTGGCCGCCGAGCGCGCCGTCGCCGAGGCCATGGACCTCGACCTGATGGACCTCGACGAGGCCGCGTTCTAGTCCCTGGCCGACTGTCAAGATTTCTTGTACACCTTGGGGTGAAGACTCAGGTCCCCTTTCACGCGTTCACTTGTCCCCGAGGGCCGCGCGTTCGGGTCGCTGGGCCCGCGTGCGATCTCGGGCGAGGGGCCGCTGACGGGGGTAGCGGCCCCTCCAACGCGTCGGGGGCCGTCACGGGGGATAGTTCCTGTCACGTTCGGCACCGAAGTCCCCCACGTGGCGGTGCCATCCGTGAGGGACTATCGCCGGAGGCCGGCGCGGGCGGCGCGGCGTACCGCGTCGGTGAGCTTGTCGAGCAACGGCGAGTCGAGCCGCCAGCGCTGCCAGTGCAGCTCGACGTCGGCGTACTCCCGCCGGTTGAGTACGACGAGCCGGCCGGCCTCGACATCGGGCAGCAGCTGTGGCTCCGGCAGCGTCGCCCACCCGAGGCCGAGGCGGACGGCTTCGTGGAAGTCGGCCGACGTCGGCACGGTGTGCACGACGGGCGGTGCCTCGATCCCACGGGCGTGCAGCACGTCGTGCTGGAGCGCGTCCTTCTCGTTGAAGACCACCATGGGCATGGCTCCCCAGTCGTGGCCGCGACCACTGCGCCAACGCGCGGCGAAGGCCGGCGCGGCCGCCGGCAGGTAGCGCAACGCACCTAGTCGCTCGACGCGGCAGCCTTGCACCGGCGTGGGCTCGCTGGTCACCGCCGCCAGCGCCTCGCCGCGGCGCAGGAGATCGTGGGAGTAGGCCTGGTTCTCGACGTGGAGGCGCAGGGCGACGCCGTCCCAGCCGGCCACCTCCCCCAGCGCGGGCCGCAACCAGGTCGCCAGGGAGTCGGCGTTCACGGCTACGGGGAGGTCGACCGGGACCTCCCCTGCGGACGGCAGCACGTCCCCGACCTCGGCCAGCAGCAGCTGGGTCTGGCGTGCGACGGCCAACAACCGCTGGCCGGCCGCTGTCGGCTCGCACGGCGTCGAACGGCGCACCAGCACCTGCCCGGTTGCGGCCTCGAGCGCACGGATGCGTTGGCTGATCGCGCTGGGGGTGACATGCAGGTGTCGGGCGGCTGCCTCGAAGGTTCCCCGGTCCGCGATGGCCACGAGGGCCGTCAGCTGTGCCATCGAGAGGTCCATGACGGTCAGGGTAATGAAGTTCTGCTGATGCAGATGCAGAAAGTTTCGCTGGCCTACATCTCGGGCGATCCCTAGCGTCGGTAGGTGTGACCACCTCGTTCCTGCCCGGTCTCCTCACCGGGCTGTCGCTGATCGTCGCGATCGGCGCCCAGAACGCGTACGTGCTGCGCCAAGGACTGCGGCGTGAGCATGTCGGCGTGGTCGTGGCGATCTGCGCGCTGTCCGACCTGGTCCTGATCGTGGCCGGCGTCGCGGGCATCGGCACGATCGTGGAGCAGGCACCGGCTGCCCTCGAGGTGATCCGCTGGCTCGGTGTCGCGTTCCTGACGGCGTACGGCCTGATGTCGTTGTGGCGGGCCCGCACCCCCGACGCGCTGCACGCCGCGACGGCCGAGCCGGCCAGCAGGGGCAAGGTCGCCGGGCGCGCCATGGCGCTGACCTGGCTCAACCCGCACGTGTACCTCGACACCGTGCTGCTCCTGGGGGGCATCGCGGCCACACACGGAGATCCGGGCCGTTGGTGGTTCGCGGCCGGGGCGGCGCTCGGGAGTCTCCTGTGGTTCGGCGCGCTCGGGTACGGCGCACGTCGGCTGCACGGCGTCCTCTCCTCACCCCGCGCCTGGCAGGTCCTCGAGGTGCTGATCGGCCTGACGATGCTGGCGATCGCCGCCTCGCTGGCCTTTGGTTCAATGCCGGAATGACCGTGATCGGGATCGTCTCGCCCGGTGCGATGGGATCTGCGCTGGGCCGGGCCTGGGCCGCGGGCGGCGCGCGCGTCGTGGCCACCGTCGACGGCCGCTCCGCGCGCACGCGTCGACTCGCGCGCGGGCTGGAGCTGGTGCCGGCCCTGTCCGACGTCGTCGCGGCCAGCGACCTCGTGGTCAGCATCTGCCCACCCGGCGCCGCGTCGCGCGTGCTCGACGACGTGCTGGCCGCCGCGCGCGCGACGGCGACCTCCCCGGTCGTGGCCGACCTCAACGCCGTGGCGCCCGGTCTGGTCGCCGAGCTGGCGGCCCGCGCCGAGTCGGCTGGACTCGACTTCGTCGACGGGTCCGTCAGCGGGGGGCCGCCGACGCCGGGCGGCGACACGATGCTCTACCTGTCGGGCCCACGGGCCCGGTGGCTCGCGGACCTCCCCGCGGACGGCCTGCGGCGCAAGGTGGTCGGGGACGCCCCGGGAACCGCCTCGGCCGTCAAGATGTGCACCGCGTCGGTCTACAAGGGCACCACGCTGGTGTGGCTGCAGGCGCTGGCGACGGCGTACCGCCTCGGCGTGCTCGACCACGTCCTCGCCGACCTCGGGGAGGAGTTCCCCGGCGAGGTCGCCGGGGCAGCGCGGCGGCTGGCCACGGCGGCGAGCAAGAGCGGCCGCTACGTGGCGGAGATGGAGCAGATCGCGCAGACCCAGGGCCACGCAGGTGCCGGCGCGGAGCTGTTCGAGGGGATGGCCGCGGGCTACGACCGCGTGTCCGCCACGCCGCTGGCCGGGCTCACCCCCGAGGACGCCCGGGGCGTCGACGACCTGCGCGAGGTGCTGCGCCGCCTGGGCTAGGGCGACGACGAGGGGTTGTCAGCCGAAACTGGCGCTTGTCGGCCGCAACTTCGGCCGACAACCGTTGGTTTACCCGGCCGGCCGGGTAAACCAACGACATAACTCACAGCCCGCGGGCGGCGACAGTGGCGGGGAAGAGGGCGGAGTAGGCGTTCAGCGCCGGCTGGCCGCCGAGGTGCGCGTAGAGCACGTTGCTCCTCCGCGGGATGTCGCCGGAGGCGACCAGGTCGATGAGGCCGGCCATCGACTTGCCCTCGTAGACGGGGTCGAGGATGACGCCCTCGAGCTGGCCCGTCAGGCGCATCGCCTCGAGGGTCGACTCGACCGGGATGCCGTAGAGGTCGCCTGCCCAGCCCTCCAGCACGGTGACCTCGTCGTCGCGCAGGTCGCGCCCGACGCCGATGAGGTCCGCCGTACGCCGGGCGATCCGATCCACCTGGTCGCGCGTCTTCTCCAGGGTCGCCGACGCGTCGATGCCGATGACGCGCCGCTCGCGCGACTGCGCCGCGAAGCCGGCGATCATGCCGGCGTGCGTCGAGCCGGTGACGGTGCACACCACGACGGTGTCGAAGAAGACGCCGAGCTCCTCCTCCTGGCGCGCCACCTCCTCGGCCCAGCCGGCGAAGCCGAGTCCGCCGAGCGGGTGGTCGGAGGCGCCGGCGGGGATGGCGTACGGCGTCCCTCCGCGCGCCTCGACGTCGGAGATTGCCTGCTTCCACGAGTCACGGAAGCCGATGTCGAAGCCCGCGGGGTCGAGCCGCACCTCCGCGCCCATGATCCGGCTGAGCAGGATGTTGCCGACACGGTCGTTGACGGAGTCGGGCCAGTCGACCCACTTCTCCTGGACCAGCACGCACTTGAGGCCGAGGTGCGCCGCCACGGCGGCGACCTGCCGGGTGTGGTTGGACTGGTAGCCGCCGATGCTCACCAGAGTGTCGGCACCGAGCGCGAGCGCCTCGGGGATGAGGTACTCCAGCTTGCGCACCTTGTTGCCGCCGTAGGCCAGACCGCTGTTGCAGTCCTCACGCTTTGCCCACACGGTCGCGCCGCCGAGGTGTGCGGTCAGCCGGTCGAGCCGGTGGATCGGGCTCGGCCCGAAGGTGAGCGGGTGCCGGGGGAAGTCGGAGAGCGGCATGGTCAGGGCTCCTGGGAGTCGAGGGTGTCGAAGGTGTCGAAGGTGTCGAGGGAGTGGAACGTGTCGAACGACAGGGCCGCGGCAGCCTCGGCGGAGCCCTCGGCCAGCAGGCGCACGAGGTCGTCGTGGCGGGCCGCGGAGGCGCGGCCGGCCAGGGTGGAGAACCGGGCGCGCTCGGCACGGCGTACGACCGGGGTGTACTGCTCGAGGACGGAGCGCAGCGCGGCGTTGGCCGCCACCCGGACCGGTACGGCGTGCAGCTCGTCGTCCGCGGCCAGCGCCGCGTCGACGTCGCCCGACCGGAGCGCCGCCCGGAAGCGCCGGTTGGCGGTCCGCATCACGGCGAGGTCCTGCCTGGTCAGGGCGGCGGCGGCCTCCACGACGGCCAGCCGGTGCATGGCGGCGACCACATCACGTGCGTCGCGCACCGCGCGCAGGTCGAGGGTGGCCACCAGGGTCGAGCGACCCGGGCTCGCCTGCACCAGGCCTACCTCTCCGAGCCGCAGCAAGGCCTCGCGGACCGGCGTACGACTCACCCCGAGCCAGTCGGCGAGCTCGAGGTCGCGCAGCTGCTCGCCCGGCGCGAACGTCCCGTCGACGATGGCCTCCCGGAGCCTGGCGAACACCTCGTCGCGCAGCAGTGCCCTCGAGACCGGGGCTGCCGAAGCCGGAATGGGCATGCAATATATTGCATGGCGCGACGGGCGCGCGTCAATGCCCGTGCCCACCTCCTAGGCTGCGATCATGACCGACCAGGAGCGTCTCGCAGGGTACGTCGCGATCTGGTGGCAGGCGGTCGGCGACCTGACGGCGCTCCTCGAGGAGCTGCCCGCCGAGGACTGGTCGACGCCCACCGACCTGCCCGGTTGGGACGTCCGGGCGATCGCCGCGCACACGGCTCACCTCGAGGGGGTGCTGGCCGGCAACCCCGAGGAGACCGTCGAGGTGGGCGAGCCCGACCACGCCCGCAGCCTGATGGGGCTCTACACCGAGCAGGGCGTGGTGGCGCGACGCGACCGCACCGCCGACGAGCTCATCAACGAGATCCGCGAGGCCGCGACCAAGCGGCACAGGGCGCTGCTGGCCGACCCTCCCACCGACGGGTCGGCCAAGCCCGACCCGATCTTCGGTGGCGTCGGCTGGGACTGGCAGACCCTGCTGCG
Organism: uncultured Actinomycetota bacterium; assembly: GCA_963723195.1. GTDB lineage: Bacteria > Actinomycetota > Actinomycetes > Propionibacteriales > Nocardioidaceae > Nocardioides. The sequence goes on along the minus strand of CAVRPU010000012.1, from coordinate 395,653 downwards.
CAACCGCCCGTTGGATCTCTGGATGCACGAGCAGGACGTACGCCGCGCCGTCGGCCGACCCGGCGGGCTGGACTCGCCGGCCGCCGTGCACACGGTCGACTACCTCTCCGAGAGCCTGGGCTACGTCCTCGCCAAGCGCGTGGGCGCGGCCGCCGGCACGACTGTGCGCCTCGACGTCGAGGGTCACGAGCCGGTCGCCTACGGCGTAGACGACGCAGGCCGCGGCCGGCGGCTGCCGGCGCTGCCGGACGAGCCGACGGTCGTCATCTCGACGGACCGGGAGTCCTTCGCCGTCCTCGCCGGCGGGCGGCGGACGCCACGCGCAGGGCGCGGTCCGCATCGTCGGCGACGTCGATCTCGGCCACCGGCTGCTCGACCTCCTCGCGGTCACTCCGTGACCTCCGACCCCCACGAGCTCCGAGCGCGAACTCGGCCGCGCTAACCCCTGACGAGGGGACCTGGGTCCCTCGGGTCCGGGCCACCTGACACGTAGCGTCAACGCGGATCAGTTCTTCGCGTCAGGACCTCAGTCAGGAGCATGGAGTGCAGCACCGACGCCGCGTCATGGTGAGCCTCGCCGCCACGAGCCTCATCGCGTCAGCTCTCGTGGCGTGGGGTTCCCCCGCCTCGGCCGCGACGCAGACCTTCACCCAGCCGGAGCCCGTCGTGGCGACGTGGGAGAGCACGGGACGCGTCTCGGCTTCGACCGGCTCGCTCGACGTCCCGGTGGTCCCGGACGCCGATGGCGAGACCTCGACCCTGACGGTGGCCGGCCCCGCGCTGGCCCGCACCGTCGACGTCGCCGTCCAGGTCAACCTCATCCACCCCTCGGTGGACGACCTCGACCTCGTGCTGGTGGCCCCCGATGGCCGAGCGATGACCCTCATCGGCGACGTAGGCGGCGTCAACGGCCTCGATGGATGGGTGGAGATCGGGGCTTTCAGTTTCGGGGGGATGACCGGCCCTCTCGCGCCGTACTCCGACACCAGCATCGATCCGGAGGTCGAGCGTGGTCTCCCGACCGACTTCGACACCACGCCGGGCGACGCGGACGCCTTCCCCGGTGCCGCACCGGCCTCGTTCGTCCCTCTCTTCGGCACCGATGTCTCGGGCGTGTGGACGCTCCACGCGTACGACGACACGACCGGCAACGTCGGCTCCGTGACGGGGTGGAGCATCAGGCTCACCTACGGGATCACTGCGTCGCCCAGCCCGTCGACGCTCGTCGTGAGCGGGACGCCACAGGTGGTGACCGACGTCGACCTGATGCTGCACGATGTCGACTCCGGACACCTCTCCGACACCGAAGTGGTGCTCGAGAGCCCCGACGGACGCTATGCCCACGTGCTGAGCGACGCCGGAGGCTCTGCCGTGGCCGACCTCGACATGGCCCTCGACGATGAGGCCGGCGCCGACATCCCGGAGAGCGAGACGCCGGCAGCCGGCGGCAGCTACCGGCCCCGGAACTATGACGGCGGGGATGCCAGCGAGCCCCTCGGCGGGGTCGAGACCATCGCGATGGACGCCAGGCTGTCCGTCTTCGACGGCGGCCCCGCCACCGGCACCTGGAAGCTGTGGCTCTTCCAGGAATGCTGTGGCGCGTCTTCCGCCATCGCGAGCTGGTCGCTCCGGATCACCACCGCCGACCCACCGCCGACCCCCGCGTCCGTGGTGAGCGACACGACCGCGCCGGTGTTGTCGGGGGTGCGGCTGCGCCCGGGGCTCCTGCCGACGGGTGAGGGCGCCCGGCTGAAGGTGACCAGCTCGGAGCGGGCGTCGCTGGCCGGTGTCGTGCAGCGCAGGCGCGAGGGGAAGTGGCAGGCAGTGGGCACCAAGCGGTGGTCGCTGGCGGCCGGCGCCAACACCCGGACGTTCTACGGCAAGACCTCCGAGCGGCGGTTGAGGTCCGGCGCGTACCGCGTCCGCCTGGTCGCCACCGACCCGGCCGGCAACAGCTCGGCCACCACGTCGATCCGCTTCCGCGTCGACCGCGGCTGACGCGGCCAGGCTGGCGAGGGGCGAACAAGGTCCGCTGCACCACGACTCGCCCGGACACGGCGTACCAGCTGACAGGGCACGAGGGGATCTGGGTCCCTCGGCTCCACCGCGTCTGCACACGTAGCGTTCTCACCGGCCGCTCGGGCTCCTCGGCTGCTCCAGCAATGCCTCACCTCACGTGACGCCCGACAAGCGCCCCGCGGCCCATCCGCCGAGCGCTCCGATGTGATCCAAGGAACTCGGCCATGCCTTTGCCTCGTCCTCACCGGCCGCTCGCGTTGAGCGCTGCCGCCGTCCTTCTCGGTGCTGTTGCCGTCGCCACTCCGGCCGCCGCATCGACCGTGACCTTCACCCAGCCAGAGCTCATCGATACCGGGGGCAGCAAGTCGGGCTCCACGGGCGCCCAGGGAAGCGGCACGTCGATCCCCGACGCCAGCAGCGAGGGGTCAGGCGTGGCGACGTCCGCGATCGGGATCGATCACGACCCGGACGCCACCGTGGATGCGACGGTGACAAGGGTCGACGTCCAGGTGGTTGTCACCCACGCCTACCTGGACGACCTCGACCTGGTGCTCGAGGCGCCGGACGGTCGGACCGTCACGCTCGCCAGCGACATCGGCGGCGCCGGCTCCGGGACGAGCACCCTGACCTTCGACGACAGCCTGCCGCCGCTCTCCGACGAAGCCGACGTCAAGTACGGGGCTCCCGTCGACTACGACACGGCCGGTGACCGCGACGACCACCCTGACCCCGCGCCGACGTCGCTGCGCGCGTTCAGTGGCGCTACCGCCGATGGCGACTGGACCCTGTACGCCTACGACGACACCAGGGGCGGCACCGGCTCCGTGGAGAGCTGGGACCTACACGTCTCCTACGCGATGCCACCGAACCCGTCCCTGCTCTCCGTGAGCGGACTGACGCGCAACGTCACCGACGTGAACCTGGTCCTGCACGATGTCAACGGACGCCCCTACGATACGGAGCTTCTGCTCGAGAGCCCAGACGGGCGCTACGCGCACGTGCTCAGCGACATCGTCGACGAGGGTGAGCACCTGGAGAAGGTCGACCTGCGCCTCGACGACGAAGCCGCAGCGGACATCCCGCGGGTCGACGCGCCGGTCTCTGGCAGCTACCGTCCCGCCAACTACGACGACGGCGACCAGTCGGAGTTCTTCGGCGGCGTCGACACCATGGACATGGACGCTCGCCTGTCGGCCTTCGACGGCGGTCTGGCCAACGGCACCTGGAAGCTGTGGATGTTGCAGGAGTACTGCTGCGAGGTCGTCACGATCGGCGGCTGGTCGCTCGAGATCACCACCGAGGACCCACCCGCCGCCCGCCACCCCGGCCACCCCGGGCGCCGTCGACACGACTGCACCGGTGCTGAGCGACGTCAGGATCGCGCCGAGGCGTCTGCCCACCGGCGCCCGAGCCCGGCTGCACGTGGCGAGCACCGAGGCGGCGCAGCTGGACGGCCTGGTGCAGCGGAAGAAGGCCGGCAAGTGGAAGCGAGTCGGCACCAAACACTGGTCGGTACGGGCCGGGACCAACACGCGCATCTTCTACGGCAAGGCCGCCCAGCGCCGGTTGAGGTCGGGCGCGTATCGCGTGTTGCTCGTCGCGACCGACGCCGCCGGCAACGCCTCGGTCGAGGTCCGGCGACGGTTCCGCGTCGACCGCGGCTGATTCCAGGCTGAGCCGACGACTGGAGGCGGGCCCCGGCGCAAGGGCCCACTCAAGGGCCCAGATCGGTCGCCGCCTCGTCGTTGGCCAGCGATGCGCTGGCAGGCACCGGCGCGCGCTGGTCGTCGAGCCACATGCCGAGCAGGCCCTTGAAGTGGCCCATGAACTCGTCCTGCTCGTGGGCCGGGTAGGTGCTCTGCACCGTCTCGGTGAGCAGCCGAAGGAACGACTCGGAAGCGACCCAGTCGACGACCGCCTCCTCGAGGTGCGGCAGGTGCTTGGCGCACCAGTCCCAGTAGCGCTCGGTCTCGAAGTGCTCGTCGGCGATGGCGAGGTACGCCGCCAGCTTCTCGTCGTACGACAGGTCGGGGTCGTCGGCGATGGCGAAGTAGCGCGAGGTGCGCAGGTCGACGTTCGCCGCCCGACCTGTGACGGTGCAGTACGTCGACCAGCGCACGAGCGCCGTGATCGCCCACGGGAAGTAGTAGTGCAGGGAGGTGAGTGCGACGTCGGGACACGCGTTGGCGTAGTCGATCGGGTAGACCTCGTTGCCTGCCACCAGCATCTCGCAGGAGTTGAACTCCCAGCGGAAGAAGGCGTTGACGATCCGCGAGATCGCCACCGTCTGCTCACCGGCCGACTCCGAGAGGAAGCCGTGCGAGACGTGGTAGCGCTGGTGCATCGGCTGGTCGGGCCGGAAGTCCATCACCATCGTCTCGGGCCCGATCGAGAGCGCCCGGGCGAAGTGCTCGTACTCCACCGTCGCTTGCAGGTGCATCAGCATCTCGCCGGACTCGTCGTAGGCCCGATGCAGGTCGCCCTGGTCGTTGATGCGCGAGACCCCACGCCAGCCACCGCCGTCGAAGGGCTTCATGTACATCGGATAGCCGAGCTCGGCGGCGATGGCGTCGAGGTCGAAGTCGCGGTTGTACTTCTCCGACGTGTAGGCCCACCGGACGTTGTCGACCGGGTTCTTGTAGGGCACCAGGATCGTCTTGGGGACCTTGAGGCCGAGGCGGAGCATCGCGCAGTACGCCGAGTGCTTCTCCATCGCCTGGAAGGTGAACGGGCTGTTGAGCAGGTAGGTGCCGTTGACCAGCGCGGCCTTCTTGAGCCACTCGCGCGGGTGGTAGTACCAATGTGCGAGCCGGTCGATGACCAGCTCGGGTCGCGCCGGGTCGAGAAGGTCGAAGGGCTCGATGCTGAGCCGTTCCGTGCTGAGGCTGTGAGTCGTGCCACCGAACGCGACCGGCCCCACCATCCGCAGGACCTGCTCGAAGGCCTGCGGCCAGTCCTGCTCGGCGCCCAGCAGCAAACCGATCAGGTGGCTGCGCCCCGTGGCGGTCGTCGTCATGTGCTGGCTCCTTCGCCCTCGTGGTCGCGCAGCTCGATGCGGATGCGCTTGTTGTCCTTGCCCTTGGACTCCGTGCCGGTGACCCGGACGCCACCGACCTCGGCGGTCGACACGACGTGGGTGCCACCGTCGGCCTGCCGGTCGAGACCGACGATGTCGATGACGCGCAGCGGGTCGACCTCGGCGGGGATCAGGTTGGCCGCGGTGCGGATCAGCGCGGGGTCGGCGTCGGCCAACGAGCGCGGGACGAAGTCGACGACGATCTCGTGGGCCTTCGCGATCTCCTCGTTGATGCGCCGCTCGACCTGCGCCCCGAGGTCGGCAGACATCGCCGGGAACGGGAAGTCGAGCCGGCCACGGCCGGGCTCCATGTTGCCCCCGGTCACGGGGATCCCGTGGTCGGCCCAGATCACCCCGCACAGGACGTGCAGGGCGGTGTGGGTGCGCATCAGCGTGTGCCGACGGGACCAGTCGAGCTCGCCGTGCACCTCCGCGCCGACGTCCGGCAGGTGGGCGTCGCCTTCCACGGCGTGCCAGATCGGGCCGCGCTCCCGCTTGACCGTGGCGACGACGTACGTCGCCTCGCCCGTGGTCAGCGTGCCGACGTCGCAGGGCTGCCCACCCCCGCCGGGGTAGAACGCCGTCCGGTCCAGCCGGACCCGCCTGCCTTCGCGGTCCACCTCCACGACCCGTGCCTCGAAGTCACGCCGGTAGGCATCGACCGCGAACAGCTCGGTCGCCGCCAGCTCGGGAGGTGCCTTCGCTGCCTGGTTGCCGGGGACGCCCATGCGTTCGACCCTAGGTGAGACGGGCAGGTGAGTGCGAGGGACGAGCGCGCGTCGAGTCGGCGCTACCACGTCACGCGCAGGGGTCGAGTCAGGCCGCTTCGGCGAGGCGACGCCGCGCAGGCCGACATCCTGCGCGTGACTGCTTCGGTCAGCAGAAGCGCGGCAGGTGGTGCGCGATCTGCTTCTGCCACCAGGGCCAGTCGTGGGCGGAGTCGTGGCCCCAGATGTCGAGCTCGTGCGGGATGCCGCGCTCGGCCAGCAGGCCGGCCATCTGCCGGGCCTGCGGGAGGGACTCGGTCGGGTGCACCTCCCACGGACCCTCGCCGGCGACCAACAGGATGTTGGCGCGCGACCGGAGCCAGTCCAGGTGATCGCCGTGCAGGTGCGGGACGAAGTCGGTCGGGTTGTTGAAGTACGACGCGTCGCCGCGCTCGCCCCAGGCGTTCCAGCGCGACGGGTCGTAGGAGCCCGACTGGCAGATCGCGACCGGGAACAGGTCGGCGCGGGTGAGTCCGAACACCAGCGCGTGGAAGGCGCCCATCGAGCAACCGGTGGCGATCGCCTCGCGCTGGCCGGAGTCGTGCTCGACGAAGGCCATCACCCGATCGGTGACCCAGGCGGCGTACGCGCCGTGCCGGTGGGCGCGCTCCTCCAGCGGGACGGACTGGTCGGACCAGGTGACGTGGTCGAACGAGTCGACGCAGTAGAGCTTGACCCGGCCAGCCTCGATCAGGTCGGCGACGGCGCCGACCATGCCGTTGTTCTCGTAGTCCCAGGCCCGGCCCTGCTCGCTCGGGAACACGACGACCGGACGCCCCCAGTGGCCGTAGCGGATCACCGTGCCCGGCAGGTCGAGCCCGGTGTCCAGCTCGATCTGATGACGCTCCATCAGAGGGCTCCTCCCCAGACGTTGACGAGCAGGTCGGTGAGCGCCGGATCGAGCTGGTCGCGCCAACAGGTCCAGGTGTGGCCGTCGCGGACCTCGTGCCAGGACACGTCGGCGCCGGTGCGCCGCAGCTGGTCGGCCATCTGCCGGTTGTTGGCGAGGTTCTCCTCGGCGCTGCCACACCCGAACGCGATCGCCGCCACACCCGGCGCTGCTCGCTTCGCGGCCAGCACCGTCGCCACGAAGCCCGTCACCTCGGGCCAGAACTCGAATCCCGACTCCTGCGGGTCGAGCTCGGGGGTGAAGAAGGACCCGCTCTGCAGGAACAGCCCGGCGAAGACGCCGGGCGCCGTCCACGACGCGTGCAGCGCGGCGAGCGCGCCGAGGCTCTGGCCCATCAGGACGGGCAGCGTGTTGCTCGGGCACGCCTCCGCGAGCATCGGGACCACGTGGTCGACGAGCGTGGTGGCGTACGCCGGGTTGGCGGCGTAGCGCCGGTTACGTTCGCCCGGAGCGAGGAGCGCCACCCGGATGGGCGGCAGGACACCCGCGTCGACCATCGCCCCGACGTAGCGGGTGAGGCCGCCGAAGGAGTCCATCTCCGGCCCGTCGTGCGCGATCAGCAAGGGCATCGGCTCGTCACCGTCGGCCCCGGCAGGCGCCCACACCTCGAGGTCCAGCCGCCCCACCGGGGTGTCCTCGAGCGACGCCTCCGCGCGGTCGCCCAGCACCGGCGCCCGATCCAGCCAGGCGGGCGGGGCATAGCCGGGCAGCGGCAGCCACGAGTGGTCGCCGAACGCTCCGGGCACGACCAGCGGGTTGCCGGGATCGAGACCGAGGGCTCCGTCGACGTCGAAGAGGTACTCGATGCGGTCGACCGCCGGGTCGCGGGAGCCGCCGTACGGCAGGTCGAGCGCCCAGCCCCCGGGCACCGGAGCGAAGGTGGTGTCCTCCAGCTCGAGATCGCACCACAGGCTGACGGCCTCGCGGGCGGTGTCGGGATCGGCGAGCCGGAAGGCGATCGCGCCGTCCTCGACCGACGTCGTGAGCAGGGCGGGCATCGGTCCACGGTAGTAGGTCCCGATCGGGGTGAATCTCGTTGGCCCCGCGTCGGTGCCGCCACCTACCCTCGACAAGTGCCCGTCCCGACGACCTTCGCCCACTGCGCGCCGCCCAGCCCGCACGCTGGCCGTGTTGCCGTCGCTCGACGGACTTCCAGTAGGCCTTCGCTCCGGCGCCTTGCCGTCGCACGCCCTGAACGACGGGCACCGGACGAATCCCGTCGGGCCGGGCACTAGCCATGCGCGACTTCCCACCCACCACCACCGCGTTCCTTCCCGTGCCGGACGCCCAGGCCCCCGACACCTCCAGTCCGGTGGCGTTCCTGCGTTGGCATCTGGGCCAGCAGCGCAGCGTGATCGTCGCCTCCGCGCTGGTCGGGATCCTGTGGCAGCTGCCGCTCACCGTGGGGCCGTGGCTGGTCGGCCGCACCGTCGACCGGGGCATCCTGCCGGGCGACTGGGACGCCATCTGGCTCTGGTCCGGGCTGTTGCTGCTGGTCACCCTGGTCGGCGCTGTCTTCGGCATCGCGATGCACACCCTCATCGTGCGGTCCTGGCTGATCGCGCTCTACGGCACCACCCAGATGGTCGCCCGCAAGGCTGTCCAGCTGGGGCACGTCCTGCCCCGCCGCGCTCCGACCGGCGAGGTGCTCAGCGTGGCGTCGAGCGACTCCGACGAGTTCGGCGCGCTCACCGAGATCACGGCGCGGGCCTCGGCGCAGCTGGTGGCCTACCTGATCGTCGCCGCGATCGTGCTGAGCACGTCGCTGCCCCTGGGCATCCTGGTCCTGGTCGCTGCCCCCCTGCTGGTGGGCGTCGCCTTCCCGATGCTGCGCCCTCTGCACCGCAGGCAGGCCGTCGAGCGCACCCGCAGCGCCGAGCTCACCTCGATGGCCACCGACATCGTGGCGGGGCTGCGGATCCTGCGCGGCATCGGCGGCGAGCGGACGTTCGGTCGCAACTACGCGGGGCAGTCGCAGCGCACCCGCGTGGCGGGCGTCTCGGCCGGGATCTGGCAGGCCGCCATCGAGGCCATCGGCGTGCTCATGTCGGGCTGCTTCCTGGTCGTCCTGATGTGGGCCGGCACCCGCGAGGTGCTCACCGGAGACCTGTCCGTCGGCCAGCTGATCGCCTTCCTCGGCTACGGCCTGTTCATGGTCGGCCCGATCCGCACCTTCTTCGAGTTCGCCCAGAAGGTCACCCGCGCGCTGGTCTCGGCCCGCAAGGCGATCGCGCTCTTCGAGCAGGCCCCGCCGTGGCACGAGCCCGCCGAGCCGCGGCCGCTGTCGGTCGAGGGCGAGCTGGTCGACGAAGCCAGCGGGTTCGTCGCGCGCCCGGGCAAGCTCACCATCGTGGTCAGCGCCGTGCCGGAGTCCTCGGCCGCCCTGGCCGACCGGCTGGGGCGCTACCTGCCCGCCGACACCGAGCCCGTCGCCATCGACGACGACGACGGGCTCAAGGGCCGCGCCCTGCGCCGCTCGCGCGCCGAGCGGCAGGTCGAGCGCGAGCGCATCGCCGCCCTCGACGAGGCTCGGGCCCGTGCGGCGTGGGGGGTACGGCTCGACGGCGTCGACCTCGCCAGCGCAGCCCTCGACGAGGTGCGTCGCCGCATCGTGGTCAGCGACACCGGCAGCCAGCTCTTCGCGGGCTCCCTCCAGGACGCGATCGACCCGCATGGCGTGCTGACCCGTGAGCAGGCCGAGGAGACGATCCGGGTGGCCAACGCCGAGGACGTCTACGACGCACTGCCCGGCGGCTGGCAGGGCGTGCTCGACGAGCGTGGCCGGGGGCTGTCGGGGGGCCAGCGCCAGCGGGTGGTGCTCGCCCGCGCCCTCGCCACCGACGCCCCGATCCTCGTGCTGGTCGAGCCGACGTCCGCGGTCGACGCGCACACCGAGGCCCGCATCGCCGTGCGGGTGGCGGAGCACCGGCGTGGCCGCACCACCGTCATCGCGACGGTGTCGCCGCTGTGGCTCCACCACGCCGACGAGATCGCATTGCTCGAGGACGACCGCGTCGTGTCCGTCGGCACCCACGAGGACCTGCTGGCCAGCGACCCGGCGTACCGCCGCGTCGTCATCAGAGCCATGGACGAGCCGGTCGACCCGAACGACCGCGACGCCGAGATCGAGGAGTGGGAGCCGAGCAATGTCTGATCTGCTGGCCACCTCGGCCGAGACCTGGCGCGACCGGTCGCTCGACCCGCCGACGATCCCCGCCGAGCTCGTGCCGCCGCCGACCGACGCGCCGATCGGCGAGCGGCTCCGCGCACTGCACCGCCGCCACCTCATCCGCGAGCAGCGGGCGAAGGACGTCTACGTCGCCTCCCGCAGCCCCGAGCGCGGCTGGCCGGTGGCCGACAACGACGCTGTCTTCGCGTTCTTCCGCCGGCTGGTCCGGCGCCGGCGGGGGGCCTTCGCCGCGATGGTCGTGCTCAACGGTCTCGCGGCGGCGGCGGCGCTGCTCATCCCGCGCCTGCTGGGCGACCTGATCGACCGCACCGTCTCCGGCGACACCTCCGCGTCGGGGGTGACCTCGCTGGCCCTGGTCATCCTGGTGGTGGTGGTCGCCCAGTCGCTCTTCACCTTCCTTGGCCAGCGCACCTCGACCCTGTTCGGCCAGGACCTGCTCGCATCGGCTCGCGAATACATCATCGACACGATCCTGCGGCTGCCACTCGGCCGCGTCGAGGGGGCCAGCACCGGCGACCTGGTCACGAGGGTGACGCGCGACGTCGGCACGATGAGCCGCTCGGTGCAGTACGGCGTCCCGATGGCCATCATCTCGGTCCTGACCGTGAGTCTCTCGATCGTCGCGATGCTGCTGAACTCCGTGCTGCTCGCAGTGCCCGCGCTGCTGCTCATCGGCTCCTCGATGTTCCAGGTCAGGCGCTACCTCGTGCGGGCCCAGAAGTGCTACATCGCCGAGGGCGCGACGTACTCCCGCATCAACACGACCCTGACCGAGACCGTCGAGGGCGCGCGCACCGTCGAGGCCCTCGGCCTGACCGCGACCCGCGTCGACGCCGGCGACGACGACATCGCCCTCTCGGCGCAGGCCGAGCGCTACGGCATGACGCTGCGCAACCTGCTCTTCAGCGTCATCGACGTGGCGTTCAACGCGCCGCGGGTCGTCACGCTGCTGGTCGGCGGCTACGGCTACGCGCACGGGTGGGTGACCCTGGGTGAGATCACCGCCGCGGTGCTCTACGTCGAGGCGCTGAGCGGACCCCTCGACCGGCTGGTCGGCGAGGTCGACCGGCTCCAGGTCGGTGCCGCGTCCACGAGCCGGCTCCTCGGCATCGCCCAGGTGCCGCCGGACCGCATCGCCGGCGACGCGCTGCCGGACGGCCCGGACCTGGTCGGCCAGGACCTCAGGTTCGCCTACCGCGAGGGCCACGACGTCCTGCACGGCGTCGACCTGACGTTGCGCACGGGCGAGCGGCTGGCCATCGTCGGCCCGTCGGGCTCCGGCAAGTCGACGCTGGGCCGGCTGCTCTCGGGCATCAACGGTCCGCGCACGGGTGCGGTGACGATCGGCGGTGTCGAGCTCACGTCGCTGCCGCTGGAGAGCCTGCGCACCGAGGTCGCCCTGGTCACCCAGGAGCATCACGTCTTCGTCGGGTCGGTCCGCGACAACATCCTGCTGGCGCGCGAGGACTCTGATGACGACGCGGTCTGGGACGCCCTGGCCGCCGTCGGCTCCGCCGACTGGGTACGCCGCCTGCCGGGCGGTCTCGACACGATGATCGGGTCGGGGCAGCAGTCGCTGACGCCTGCCCAGGCTCAGCAGATCGCGCTGGCGCGGCTGATCATCGCCGACCCGCACACCCTCGTGCTCGACGAGGCGACCTCGCTGATCGACCCCCGCACCGCTCGCACCCTCGAGGGCTCGATGAACTCCCTGCTGTCGGGGCGCACCGTCGTGGCCATCGCCCACCGCCTCCACACCGCCCACGACGCCGACCGGATCGCGGTCGTCATCGACGGTCGCATCGCCGAGCTCGGGTCGCACCACGAGCTCGTCGAGCGCGAGAACGGCGAGTACGCCGCACTCTGGCGCGCCTGGACGAGCTGAGCCGCGACCGCCGACCCGGATGACGTCCGGCCTGCTGGCGGGCTCGGCTCAGCGGCTCTCGGCGGCGCGCACCCGCGCGCAGAGCACCTTGAGCAGCTGCTTGGAGACCTCTGGCTGGTCGTCGAGGATCGGCAGGAACGACCACGACGCCAACGAGACGGTGGTCAGCGGTGTCTCGGCTCGCACGGTGGCCGAGCGCGGCTTCCCGTCGATGAGCGAGATCTCGCCGAAGTAGTCGCCCGGACCCAGGGCGGGCTTGGGCGTGCCGTGGACGGTGACCGATGCCTCACCCTCGCGGATGAGGTGGAAGCCGACGGCGCCGCCACCTTCCTCGGTGATCTCCTTGCCTGGTTCGTGCTTGACCACGCGGGCCTGCTGGGCGATCGCGTTGAGGGCTCGCTTGCTGACCCCCGAGAAGAGGTCGGTGTTGCCGAGCGCCTGGACGATTTCCTGGTCTGCCGCCATCGGGGCTCCCCTCTCCCGGCGCCGCCTGTCGGCACCCGCGCGTCAACGTATCCCGGCCCTTCCGCGGCGGCAACAGGCCGGACCTGCTGCTGGCGGCCGGTCGTGTGCTCAGGTGGTTGCTCAGGCAGCCACCTGAGCACACGACCGGACCGTCTTCAGTCGCGGCCGGACATGACGGCCGCGAGGCGCTGCGCGCGTTCGTCGGTGAGCACGGCCTCCAGCGGGAGCAGCCTGCCGTCGGGGCCGGTGAGCGGGAGCCGCCAGTTGGGGTACTCGTCGCTGGTGCCGGGCTGGTTGATGATCCGCAGGTCGCCGACGAGGTCGGCCAGGGCGACGCCGATCATCCGCGACGGAGTCAGGCGCAGGTAGCGGTGCAGAGCGACCACCTGCCCCTCGACGTCTGCGTCGGGGGCGAGGAGCCCGCGCTCGACGAGCGCCTCGCGCACCTTGTCGATGGCGGCCAGCTCGGTGGCGCGCTCCTCCTCCACCGACAGCGTCAGCAGCCCGAGCCGCTGACGCAGGTCGACGTGGGCGAGGTCGAGGTAGCCCGCGGTCGGCGGCAGGTCGTGCGTGGTGACCGTCGCGAGGCAGAGCTGGCGGTACGCCTCGGGAGCGAGCAGTCGACCGTCCTCGCCCCACTCGAACCAGAGGATGGACGTGCCGAGCAGGCCGCGCTCTTGCAGGTAGTCGCGCGCGGCCGGCTCGACGACGCCGAGGTCCTCGCCGATCACGACCGCGCCCGCGCGTGCAGCCTCCAGCACCAGGATGCCGATCAGGGCCTCGTGGTCGTAGCGGACGTAGGCACCTTCGACGGCGCTCATGCCGTCAGGGATCAACCAGAGCCGGAACAGGCCGATGACGTGGTCGATGCGCAGGCCGCCGGAGTCCTCCAGCAGGGCGCGGACCATGTCGCGGAACGGCGCGTAGCCGAGCTCGGCGAGCCGATCGGGGTGCCACGGCGGCTGCGACCAGTTCTGGCCGACCTGGTTGAACTGGTCGGGGGGCGCGCCCACGCTCACACCGGTCGCGAGGGCGTCGCGCAGGCCCCAGGCGTCTGCTCCCTCCGGGTGCACGCCGACCGCGAGGTCGTGGACGACGCCGAGCGCCATCCCCGCCTGCAGCGCCGTGCGCTGCGCCGCCGCGAGCTGGCGCGCCATCAGCCACTGGAGCCAGCAGTGGAAGGTGAGCCGGTCCGCGTTCGCATCGGCGTACGCCGCCACCGCGGCCGGCTCGGCGGCGTCGAGGCCGGCCGGCCAGTCGGCGCCGGCGGTGCCGTGCTCCTCGACCAGCGCGCACCACGTCGCGAACCGGACGAGCCCGTCGCCCTGCGCGGCTCGCCACGCCTCGAACTCCGGTGGCCGCGACGTCGAGGAGAAGAGCAGGTCGAGCGCGGAGCGCTTGGTCTCCCAGGCCGTGTCGCGGTCGAGGGTGTCCTCGGTGTTGAGCAGCCGCGCGGCGGTCGCGATGGTGTCGACCTGGGCGCGGACCGCGGCCGGCGCAACGGCGTACTCGTCGGTCTCCTCGACGCGGAGGTAGGCGGGGTTCGCGAAGCGCCGGGTGGTCGGGAGGTAGGGCGAAGCCTCCACGGGCGCCACGGGTTCGGCGGCGTGCAGCGGGTTGACCAGGACGAAGTCGGCACCCTGCTCGGCCGACCAGCCCGCCAGCGTCGCCAGGTCGGCAAGGTCACCAACGCCCCACGACGCAGCCGAGCGCACCTGGTAGAGCTGCGTCATCACACCCCACACGCGGTCGTGCTCGAGCACGGGCGGCAGCTGGAGGCGCGGCGGCGAGACGATCAAGGTCGCGGTCGCGTGGCCACCGCCGTCGAGCTCGGCATGCAGGAGGTGCCAGCCCGGCGGCAGGTCGCCGGGCAGCTCGACGGTGGCGCGACCGATGAGCGCTCCGTTGACCTCTCTCGGGTCGACCCAGTTGTCGACGGCGCGGACGTGACGGCGGCTGCCGTCCTCCAGCTCGATGTGGACGTCGACGTCCGTCCCGTGCGGGACGTGCACGGACACCCATGGGGTCCAGCCCTCCCGCATCACGACCGTCGGTGGCAGCACCCGGCGCCATTCGCGCAGGTCTGCCTCCTCGTGCGCGGCGCGGACGGCCTCCGGCGAGCCGGCGTCGACGCCGAGGCCGGCCAGCACGGCCACCAGAGCCTGAGCCGTGACCGGCACCTGACGTCCCTGCCAGTCCCAGTACTCCGTCGCGATCCGGTGCTTGGCCGCGAGGTCGAGCAGCGACTGGTCGGCCGCACCGTCGGGGGGCAAGGTCACGCCCGGCAGTGTCCCACGCAGAGTGATGGACGACGACAGCTGCGAGGGCGACCGAGACGGTCAGGCCCCGGTGGTTGAGGAAGGACGAAGTCCTGTCTCGAAACCTCCGGGGCCCACAGCCACCGGTGCGACCCCGGTGGTTGAGGAAGGACGAAGTCCTGTCTCGAAACCTCCGGGGCCTCGCAGCCACCGGTGCGACCCCGGTGGTTGAGGAAGGACGAAGTCCTGTCTCGAAACCTCCGGCGCCTGGCAGCCACCGGTGCGCGACCGGCGTCCTTGTCCTACGTTGGACGGCATGCCCGAGTCGCGCGCCGGAACGCCCGCCCAGCCCTCCGATCTCGTCGATGTGGCGCACCTCGTCACGGCGTACTACACCGGCGTCCCCGACCCCGAGGACCTCGACCAGCAGGTCGCGTTCGGCACCAGCGGGCACCGCGGCTCGTCGCTCAACACGGCGTTCAACGAGACGCACATCCTGGCGACGACGCAGGCGATCTGCGACTACCGCAAGGAGCAGGGGTACGACGGCCCGCTGTTCCTCGGGCGCGACACCCACGGTCTCTCCGAGCCCGCCTGGTCGACCGCGATCGAGGTGCTGGTCGCCAACGACGTGACCGTGCTGGTCGACTCGGCCGATGGCTACACCCCGACGCCGGCGGTCTCGCACGCGATCCTGCGGGCCAATGCCGGCCGGCTCACCGGGTCGGGGTTGGCCGACGGCATCGTCGTCACGCCCTCGCACAACCCGCCCGGTGACGGCGGCTTCAAGTACAACCCACCGCACGGCGGTCCGGCCGACTCCGACGCCACGTCGGTCATCGCCGAGCGCGCCAACGCCCTGATCCGCGGCGGGCTCGCCGACGTCCGACGCGTGCCGTTCGCCCGGGCGCGGGCCGCGTGCGCGGCGTACGACTTCATGGGCACCTACGTCGACGACCTGCCGTCCGTGGTCGACATCGACGCGATCAAGCGGGCGGGGATCCGGATCGGCGCCGACCCGCTGGGTGGGGCGTCGGTGGCGTACTGGGGAGCGATCGCCGAGCGGCACGGCCTCGACCTGACCGTGGTCAACCCTCTGGTGGATCCCACGTGGAGGTTCATGACACTCGACTGGGACGAGAAGATCCGGATGGACTGCTCGTCTCCGAGCGCGATGGCGTCGCTGATCGGGCGCAAGGACGACTACCAGATCGCGACGGGCAACGATGCCGACGCCGACCGGCACGGCATCGTCACGCCGGACGCCGGGCTGATGAACCCCAACCACTTCCTGGCCGTCGCGATCGCCTACCTCTTCAGTGGCAACCGCCCCGACTGGCCGGAGACGGCACGGATCGGCAAGACGCTGGTGTCGTCGTCGATGATCGACCGGGTCGCCGCCTCGCTCGACAAGCCGATGGTCGAGGTGCCGGTCGGCTTCAAGTGGTTCGTGCCCGGGCTGATCGACGGGTCCTTCGGCTTCGGCGGCGAGGAGTCGGCGGGTGCGTCGTTCCTGCGCCGCGACGGCTCGACCTGGACCACCGACAAGGACGGCCTCATCCTCTGCCTGCTCGCCTCGGAGATCCTCGCCGTCTCGGGCAACACGCCCAGCGAGCTCTACCAGCAGCTCGTGGAGTCGCACGGCGACCCGGCGTACGCCCGGGTCGACGCGCCCGCCAACCGTGAGCAGAAGGCCAAGCTGGCGGCGCTCTCCCCTGATGACGTGTCGGCGACGACGCTGGCCGGCGAGGAGATCACCGCCAAGCTCACCGAGGCGCCGGGCAACGGCGCCAAGATCGGCGGCCTCAAGGTCGTCACCGAGAACGCGTGGTTCGCCGCGCGCCCCTCGGGCACCGAGGACGTCTACAAGATCTACGCCGAGTCGTTCAACGGCCGAGACCACCTCGCGCAGGTCCAGGAGGAAGCGCGCGAGGTGGTCTCGGCTGCGTTGGGCTAGAGCCCTCGGGTCACAGCACGGGCGGCGTCAGCCGCGCGTCGAGGGCGATCTCCTTGAGGGTCTCGAGCGACGGCAGCATCGCCTCCGCCTCCTCGAACGAGCCGGCCTTCGCGAACGCGTTGACCTCCACCTTCTCGGTGCGGCTCGGGTCGGTCGGGTAGACCGACACGCTCCAGAAGCCCTCCTCAGAGTCTGCGTGCGTAGCCACCCATCACCTGCACGGTGAGGTCGCCCGACCTGGGTGCAGCTGTAGCGGTGGCTGTTCTCGTCGCCACACTCGCTCCGGTAGGAGTCGGTGCTGCTCCAGACGCCGATTCGATCGAAGCCGGCGCCCGTGGCGTCGTAGAAGCGGTCCCTCGCGACGACTCGATCGCCTGCCGTGCTGCCGTGCGCCGCCCGCGCCGACGAACGTCTCGTCGGCGATCATGTCGCTGTCCCTGGCCTCGATGATGCGAAGACCCGCGATCCGCTCGTCCACCGCGCTCCGATCGCGGACAGAGCGCTGGTCTCACCCGCCGGGGCATCGGTCCAGCCGTTCTCCGGCTTCAACCGGACGTCGGCTGCGAGCCTCGCGAGCAAGTCGTCGGCCGGAAGCGCCGCGCTTCCCTCGGCCTTCGTCTCGGCGACGAAGCTGGCCTGGACCGACACCTGGACCGCGGAGCCGTCCGCGGCGGTCACCGGCGGCGTCCTTGCCCCGGTGAACCAGGTCGGCCCGTCGGCCTGGCCACCGACACCGCCGTCCACCCAGACCTCCTGGTCGCCCACCTGCTCGACAGGGCAATCCACACGACGAACGTCGAGGCCCGCCCGGACCTCACCTCGAGGGTCGCGCCGTTGGCCAGCGTGAACGTCCCTGAGGTCTCGTCAGCCTGCGCGCCGGGGAAGAGCTCGAGCACCGCAGCCTCGATGGCCGCCGGGTCGGCCTCGCCGGTCACCGCCGCGGGCGCGGCGGCGAAGCCGGAAGTCCCGGACGGGCTCGCGGTGGTGCCGCCGCCGACCAGCAGCGCCAGCGGAGCGACGACGGCCGCGGTCGCGAGACCTCCGGCGGTCAGGATGGCGCGGGTGAGCCGACGGCGCCGGCGCGCGGCGGTGATGATGCCGGAGACGTCGGGGTCCCGGGTGATGCCGGAGTCGAGCCGGTCGATGTCGTCGTGCAGGGTCAGGTCGGTCATGAGAGTGTCCCTTCCAGGGTCGGGCTGGGGATGCGGAGGCGGGCGAGGGCACGCGAGCAGGTGCTCTTGACGGTGCCGACGGAGCAGCCGAGGGCGGTGGCGACGTCCTGCTCGGTGGCGTCGAGGTAGTAGCGCATCACCACCATCGCCCGCTCCCGGTCGGACAGCTCCAGCAGCAGCTGCCGCAGGTCGGCCCGCACGTCGGCGTCGCCGATGCCACCTTCGACCGCGGTGTCCGGGAGCGAGTCCGACGGGTCCATCTGGATCCGACGACGCCGACGCCAGCCGTCGACGTACTTGTGGACCAGCGCCCGCCTGACATAGGCCACCGGATCGGTCTTCACGTTCGACCACTTCAGGTAGGTGCGTTCGAGCACCGACTGCAGCAGGTCTTCCGCGTCGTGCCGGTTGCCCGTCAGCGCGTACGCCGCCTGGCTGAGCCGGCGCCACGACGCGCGCACGAACTCGTCGAACTCGGCGTCCCTCGTCTCGCGTGCCATCATCCGCCTTCCGCATCCGAGGGCCGGAAGTGGCCCTCACTGTCACCGACGACCGGCACCCCTCGAATGGTTGAGTGGTCCTTTCGCTCATGCCGAAGAGCACCGGCTCGGTGGTCCGAACCGGTGCTCCTCGTCGTCAGCCGTCCCTCACTCAGCAGCGGGCTCCAACCGCTCGTCCAGAGCCAGGGCGGTCATGGTCTCGAGCGAAGGGAGCTTGGCGTCGGCCTCCTCACGAGAAGTGGCCGACACGGCCGCGGAGACCTCCAGCATGTCGGTGCGTGCGGGGTCCGTCGGGAAGACCTGGACGGTGCGGATCCACTTCCCCTGGACGCCCTCGATCTCGACCGGTCCCTCGTCGACCACGACGACATTTCGGTCGCCGACCTGCTCGCACCCATCCGCGGGGCAGGGGAGTCGCTCGCCGCTCGCAAACGCGTAGAAGGTGAGCCGGACACCGGCTTCGGTCAGCCAATAGAGACCTTCGCCATCGATCGGCTCGTTGTAGGCGTTGACCCCGCTCGAGGCCGTGTAGGTGTCGTCGGCCGGCGGGAACGCGTCGAACGCCGCTGCCCGCATGGCGTCGAACGCGCGCCCATCATCGTTCGTCGCGGCGGCCGGTTCGGCCGGGCTAGGGATGGCGGTCGGCTCGGACGCGAAGCCGGGCGTCGTCGGCGCGGTGTCGGCGCCGCCTCCGACCAGGAGTGCGAGTGGCGCGACCACGGCGGCGGTGGCGAGACCGGTGGCGGTCCAGATCGCCCGGGTGCGGCGGCGTCGCCGTAGTCCACCGGCCCAGAGCCCGGCCAGGTCCGGATGGTCCGAGAGGCCGGTGTCGAGCCGGTCGAACTCACTGTGCAGGTCGAGGTCGGTCATGAGAGTTTCCCTTCGATGGAGGCAGCGGGGACCCGGAGGCGGGCGAGTGCTCGCGAGCAGGTGCTCTTGACGGTGCCGACAGAACAGCCGAGCTCGGCGGCGACCTCCTCGACCGAGCAGTCGAGGTAGTAGCGCAGCACGACCATCGCCCGCTCCCGGTCGGACAGCTCGGCCAGCAGCCGCTTGAGGTCGGCGCGGTCGCCAACGCCGTTCGTGTCGTCGTGCACCGCCCGGTCAGGCAGGTCGTCGGTCGGGTCCACGCGGACCCGACGGGCACGGCGCCACCCGTCGACGTACCCGTGCACGAGCGCCCGCCTGACGTAGGCATGCGGGTTCTCGTGCACGATCCTCGACCAGCGCGCGCAGGTGCGTTCGAGCACCGACTGCAGCAGGTCCTCGGCGTCGTCCTTGTTGCCGGTCAGGGCGTACGCCGCCTTGCCGAGTCGTCGCCACGACACGAGGACGAACTCCTCGAACTCCGCCTTGTGCTGGTCTCGCGGCATCTGCTCCCGCCTCAGGTTCCCCGAGGGCCGCGGTGACCCTCGCCCTCCTCAACGCCCGCCTGTCCGGCGAGGTTGAGTGACGCTGGACGATCGGTTTTACGACCAGGAACAGCACCGGCTCGGTGGTCCGAACCGGTGCTCTTCGTGGTCAGGTCTCGATCCGTCACAGGGCGGGCGGCACCAGCCGCTCGTCGAGCGCGAGCTCGGTCAGGGTCTCGACCGAGGGCAGCTTCGCCTCGGCCTCCTCTCGACTGTCCGCGACGACGAACACGGACAGGTCCAGCAACGGACCGTCAGCTCCGTCGGCCGGGGTGACCTGGACGTTGCGGATCCACCGGCCGTCGCCGCGACCGGCAAAGCTGTCGCCCACAGTGACCAGGCGATCACCGACCTGCGTCGCAGTGCAGTCGTCCGAGTCCTCGGCGCACGGGTTCCACGGACGCTCCTCACCGAACTCCGACTCGGTCGTCGTGCTGGTGGTGAGCAGCAGCTGCTGGACCCCATCGGCGGCGTAGGTCTGCGACCAGCCCGCCTCCCACGCACCATCGGCGGTCGTGGTCTCACCGGTGTAGAAGCCGGAGGTGCCCCGGCTGTTGGTCACGCTCTGGCTGGCCAGCTCCGCCGTCGGCAGCGCCTCGGTGACGGCGGCCACCATCTCGATGCCGTGGCCGTCGACGGGCTCGACCGACGAGGGCTGACCGGGCGCCGCGGCCACGCCGGGCGAGGTCGGGGTCGTCGTCCCGCTGGTCACGACGAACGCCGCGGGCGCGACGATCGCCGCGGTGGCGAGACTGGCAGCGGTCCAGGCCAGGCGGGTACGCCGCCGCCGCCGGCGCCCGCCGGCCATGATCGCCGGCAGGTCGGGCTGTGCGGCCCGGCCGGCGGCGAGCCGGCCAAGCTCTTGATGCAGCTCGTGGTGCAGGTCGAGGTCGGTCATGAGGTGATCCCTTCGATGGACGCAACGGGGAGCCGGAGGCGCTGCATGGCGCGCGAGCAGGTGCTCTTGACGGTGCCGACCGAGCAGCCGAGCTCGGCGGCGACCTGCTGCTCGGAGCAGTCGAGGTAGTAGCGCAGCACCACCATCGCCCGCTCCCGGTCGCTCAGCTCGGCCAGCAGCCGCACCAGGTCGACGCGGTGCTCCGCGCCGTCCAGGCCGTCGATCCCACCGGGCACCGCCGTCTCGGGCGGAGCGTCGGTCGGGTCCATCCGGACCTTCCGGCGGCGCCGCCACCCGTCGACGTAGCCGTGCACCAGCGCCCGCCGGACGTAGGCCACCGGGTCCTCACGACCCACCTTCGACCAGCGCGCGTAGGTGCGCTCCAGCACCGACTGCACCAGGTCCTCGGCCTCGTGCCAGTTGCCGGTCAGGGCGTACGCCGCCCTCCCGAGCCGTTGCCAGGAGGCGCGGACGAACTCCTCGAACTCAACGTCACCAGCCACTCGTGGCATGCCAGACCGCCTTCGGTTCCCCGAGGGCCGGGGTGGCCCTCACCCGCTCCCACGAAGGAGGTGGCGGTTTGGTTGAGCCCACCGGGGCCGTCGATCGGACCTCCCCGGCGGGCTCTCAACGAGAGTGCAGGCCGTCGAGGATGACGTCGAGGGACCAGAGGAACTGCTCGTGGGCGACCCAGGTCGCCTGTACGTCGGCCGCGGCGGCCGACCGGGGGAACATCGCCTTCGCCGTCGGGGGGCGCGGACATGGTCGTGTGCCCAGCTGGTTGCCCGAGCAACCACTTGAGCACACGACCTGCCGCTGAGCGTCAGCCGACCAGCTCGGGCGTACGACGCTCGACCGGCGCAGCGGCCTCCGGGTCGGGCGCTTCGACCCGAACCTGCGGCAGGATCCGGTCGAGCCAGGCCGGCAGCCACCAGTTGCGCTCCCCGAGGAGGCTCATCGTGGCCGGCACCAGCACCATCCGGACCAGGGTCGCGTCCAGGAGGATCGCCACGGCCATGCCGAAGCCGATCATCTTGATGACCACGCCCTCCTCGGTGGCGAAGCCGAGGAAGACCAGCACCATGATCGCGGCGGCCGTGGTGATCACCCGGCTCGTCGACGCCAGGCCGCGGGCCACGCTCCCCTGCGCGTCGCCGGTGCGCTCGTAGTCCTCGCGGATCCGCGAGAGCAGGAACACCTCGTAGTCCATCGACAGGCCGAACAGGATGGCGAACATCAGGATCGGCAGCCAGCTCGACACCGGAACGGCATGGTCGAGGCCGAGCAGCTCCTGGCCCCAGCCCCACTGGAAGACCGCGGTCAGGACGCCGTACGACGCCGTCACGCTCAGCAGGTTCATCACCGCGGCCTTCACCGGGATCAGCACCGAGCGGAACATCACCATCAGCAGCAGCACCGAGATGCCGACGACGAAGGCGATCACCAGCCAGATCCGGGTGTCGAGGATGTCGACGATGTCGCTGAACATCACCGAGGAGCCGGCGAGCTCGACGCCCTCGGGCAGGTCGGCTCGCAGGTCCGCGATCTGGGCGGGCGTGCCCTCGTCGTTGTCGCGCAGCACGGACTCGGCGGTCACCAGCGGCGATCGCGCCGTCCGGCGAGACCATCGGCGGGGTGACGTTGACCAGGTCGGACCGGTCGGACAGTGTCTCCACCATCGCGTCGACCTGCGCGTCGCTCGACGACCTCGCGGTCGGCGACGAACAGCATCGGCGTGTTGGCGCCGGGGCCGAACTCCTCGGCCACGATGTCGAACGACTGCCGCAACGGGCTGCCCGCAACCTCGTCGCCGCCGCTGCCCGGCCAGGTGCGCATGTCGAGCACCGGGGCGGCCAGCACGATCATCACGGTGGCGGCGCCGATCAGCCACGGCAGCGGACGACCGGCGACCTTGCGGGCCCACCGCTCGGCCCGCGCACCGACGGGACGGTCGGCCCGGGCCTGTGCCGCCGGACGGACCCGCTTGCCCTTGCGGGCGCGGCGGACGGCCCGCGGCTCGATCCAGCGGCGGGACACCGCGAAGAGTGCCGGCACCAGCATCAGCGCGGTGACCATCACCGCGACGACGGTGATCGCGGTGGCGAACCCGAAGGCAGCGAAGGTGGCCAGGCCCGACAGTCGCAGGCCGAGCAGCGAGACCAGCACGGTGGTGCCGGCGAGGACGACCGAGCGACCAGCCGTGCGGTTCGCGGCGGCGGCGGCCTCGACGACGCCGAAGCCGGCGCGCCGGTACTCAAGGGCACGGGTGAGCATCAGCAGCGCGTAGTCGATGCCGACACCGAGTCCGACCATCGTCGCGACGGTCGGCGCGAACGGACTGACCGACATGAAGCCGCACAGGATCGTGATGCCCGCGGAGCCGACGGCCAGTCCCGACACTGCGACGACGACCGGCAGACCGGCCGCAACGACGGACCGGAACATCAGCAGCAGGATGACCAACGCCGCGACGACGCCGATGATCTCCCCGGTGCCCTTCATGGCACTGCCTGCGGTGCTCGGCAGCTCGCCACCGAGGACGACCTGGATGCCGGCCTCCTGGGTGGGCTCGACGGCCTTCGCGAGCGGGTCGGCGTCGCCATAGACGTCGTGGTGCGTGACGGGGACGTCGTACTGCACGGTCAGCAGCGCGGTGTCGCCGTCGACCGACATCCGCGGCGGGGTCACGCCGATGACGTGCGGCAGCGCGCCCAGCCGGTCGACGAGACCAGTGAGCTCGCTCTGCGCGAGCGGTACGTCGTCGTGGACGACGACCTGGGCGGAGGTGTTGCCCGACTCCGGAAGGTGCTCCCGGAGCAGGTCGACGCCCTTCTGGGCCGGAGCAGCGGGGACGTCCCAGTCCTCCTGGGTCTGGCCGCCGACGGCGCCGGCGACGCCGAAGATGGCGACGGCGACGACCAGCCAGACGGCGAACGTGCGCCACGGGTGGGTGGCGGCGAACCGGCCGAGCCGGTCGAGCATGGGGTTCATGGTGGATCTCCTGGGTCGCGGTGGTGCGGATCGAGGTTGGTGCGGAGACGTTCCCGCGCGGCGCTTGTGGGCCACTTGCAGTCCACTGGTGCCTGCGGCGGGCCCGGCTCAAGTCGCGCACAAGTGGCGGGTCAGCGCGCTGACCGTCACGACCTCGGTTTCGAGACGGCGCTGGCGCGCCTCCTCGACCAGCGGCACTTCGAGTCCGCGCTGACACACCTCCGCGACCAGCGGAGGCCCGTATGCTTCCGGCCGGGAGGAGGGGGCCCTGCCGATGAACGCCGGATGATCAGTGTCGACGTGCTCGGGCCCCTGCGGGTCCGCATCGGCGACGACGAGCGGTCCGTGGGCGGGCGGCGCGAGCGCGTGCTGCTGGCCCTGCTCTCGACCACCCCCGGCCGGCACGTCGGCGACGACCGCATCATCGACGAGCTCTGGGGCGACGACCCGCCCGTCGGGGCGACCAGCGCGGTCCAGGTCGCCGTCTCGCGCCTCCGTCGCGCGCTCGGCGACGACGCCGAGGTACGCCGCGACGCGGCGGGCTACGCCCTCGTGGGCGCCGAGGTCGACGCCGACCTGCTCACGCTGGCCGTCGAGCGGCTGGGCGGCCTCGACCCGGCAGCGGCGCTGGAGACGACCGACGCGGCGCTGGGCCTGTGGCGCGGCGCGCCGTACGTCGGCCTCGGTGCTGCGCCCACCCTCGCCCTGGAGGCGACCCGGCTCGAGGAGGTGCGGCTGGTCCTGGTGGAGACGCGCGCGCAGGCGCTGCTGGACCTCGGCCGCCCGGAGGAGGCCCATCGCACGCTGGCTCCCCTCGTGGGGACTCATCCGTTTCGCGAGCGTCTGTGGTCGCTCCTGGCGCTCGCCCTCTACCGCAGTGACCGACAGGCCGACGCGCTCGAGGCCCTGCGGCTGGTGCGCGCCGCCCTCGTCGACGAGCTCGGTGTCGACCCGTCGGCCTCGGTCCGCGAGCTGGAGCAGCGCATGCTCGCCCAGGACCCCGGCCTCGACGGGCCGGGTCTCGACCCGGCTGGAGCGGCAGGACGCTCGGCTCGACCGGCGGGGGCGGTCGACACCACTCGCGCGCGTGCCTCCGGAGTCGTCGGCCGGGCCGATGCGCTGTCGGCGATCCACGACGCCCTGGCCGACCTCGTCGACGCGGGCCAGGGAGGCGTCCTGCTGATCAGCGGCGACGCGGGGATCGGCAAGTCCATGCTCGCCACCGAGGTCGTCCAGCGCGCCCGCGAGGGCGGCGTCCAGGTGGTCGTCGGCCGGTGTCACGAGGCCGACCTGGCACCGCCGTACTGGCCCTGGCTGCCCGTGCTGCGCGACCTCGCGACCACCGGGAACGACGTGCCGTCCGAGGTCGTCGACCTGCTCGAGGGCGAGGCCGATCTGGCGACCCCGGCCCCGGGTGCGGGGGCCGCCGCCGCCACGACGCTGCGGACCTTCGCGGCGGTCGCGCGGCTGCTCGCCGCACAGCCCGGCCGCGTGGTCGTGCTGATCGAGGACCTGCACTGGGCCGACCAGACCTCCCTGCGCCTGCTGGCGTACGCCGCCGAGGAGCTGCGCGGCCAGCCGGTGCTGTTCGTCGCCACCGTGCGCACGGTCGACCCCCGGCTGCACCCGCACCTCGCCCATGCCCTGGCGGGCCTGGCCCGCCTGGCCGTACGCCGGGTCCCGGTGCCGCCGCTCGACGCCGCTGCGGTCGCCGAGCTGCTCTCCGACGTCGTGCCGGAGCCGGAGCCGGCCCTGGTCGAGGTGCTGACGCGGCGGACCGACGGCAACCCGTTCTTCGTCCTCGAGATGGCGCGCCTGCTCGTGGCCACCGGCCGGTCGACGGCCGAGGAGGCCGAGCGCCTCGAGGTCCCCGACGGCATCGCGGACGTGCTGCGACTGCGCGTGCTCCAGCTGAGCGAGCCCACCCGGGCCGCGCTCGGCGTCGCCTCGGTGGTGGGACGCAGCTTCGACACTCGCGTGCTGACGGCCGCCCTGGGCGACAGCGTGCTCGACGACGTCGACCCGGCGGTGGCGGCCGGCGTCGTGGAGGAGGGCGACGGGCCGGGGCGGTTCCGGTTCGTGCACGCGCTCACCCGGGAGACGGTCTACGCCGACCTGCCGGCCGGACAGCGGGCCCGCTGGCACGCCGTGGTCGGCCGGACTCTGGCGAAGCGGTTGGTGGCCGACCCCGAGCTGCTGGGCGACGTGGCCCACCACCACGCCGTCGCGGCGCCGTACCTCCCGGACGCGGCCGAGGACGCCGTCACCTACGGGCGGCAGGCCGCGGTCGCCGCCGAGCGTCGCGGAGCCTTCGACGAGTCCCGCTCTCTCTGGAGCCGCACCCTGGAGGTCGAGCGGTCCGTCACTCCGCCCGACCCGGTGCGACGCCACGAGCTGCTGCTGGCTCTGGCCACGGCGTGCCAGCGGCTCGGCGACATGCACGGCATGCGGACCGCCCTCGACGAGGCCGTCGCGCTGGCGCGACCGCGGCAGGACCACGTGCGGATGGCGGAGGCGCTGACCAGCTTCCGGTCATCGGGCGTGTGGCACTGGCGCGAGATGGGCGACGCCGACCCGGACGCCATCGCGTTGATCGAGGAGTGCCTCCAGCACGTCGAGGACGTCGGTCTGCGCGCGCGGCTGCTGGCGACGCTGGGGCTCGAGCACTACGTCGGGATGGACTCCGACCGCGGCGACCAGGCCGGCGCGGAGTCGCTGCGCCTGGCCCGCGAGAGCGGCGACGCCGACGTGCTCCGCGACTGCCTGGCGGCGCGCAGCATCGCGGTGTGGTCACCGACCCACTCCGTCGAACGGGTCGCCCTCGCCGAGGAGGCGCTCGGGGCGGCGAGCTCGCCGGAGCACGAGATCTCCGCGCGGTTCCAGCTCGCCACGGGCCTGCACCACCTGGGCCGGGCCCCGCAGGCCGACGTGGTCATGACCGCGGCGCTCGACCTGGCCGACCGGCTCCGGCACACCGGCTCCGACGTACCTCTCGGCTGGTGGCGCTGGCTGCGGGCCGTCGAGCGCGAGGACCCCGAGGCCGAGCGGATCGGGCACGAGACCCTCGCCCTGCATCGCCGGACCACGGTCGTCGGGCTGCCGGAGCTGTCGTGCCTCTACACGCTGGAGTGCCAGCCGCGTGGCGCGCCGGTGCCGGCCGACGTGCTGGCGACCGCCGTCGGACACCCTTTCCCCCCGTTCCGCGCCGCCGTCGCGCACGCGTTGAGCGTGGTGGGCGACGTCGAGGCGGGGCTGCGGCTGCTGGGAGAACCGAGCGGTCTCGGCGGCGACTACGCCGGCCTCTTCGGTGGCTGCCGCGCTGTCGAGGTGCTGGCCATGGCCGGACACCCCCTCCTGGCCGACGCCGTCGAGTGGATCCGACCGTCCGCCGACAAGGTGGCGACGTACGGCAGCGTCTACTCGCTCGGCAGCACCGCCTACTTCGTCGGCGTCGGGCTGGCGGCGCTGGGGCAGGCCGGCGAGGCGCAGGCCTACCTCGAAGAGGCGCTCGCGGCCAACAACGCGGCAGGTAGCCGCCGCTGGGTGCGCGCGACCCAGAACCGGCTGGACAGCCTCGCCCGCGCTTGATCTCTCCTGGAACTCCCTCAAGCCGTCCGCAAGCCCACGTCAAGCCGGCGACAAGCGCCCACCCCCACGGTGGTGCCCTCGCCGGTCGACCGGACCGGCTCACGATCCGGAGGATCTCATGACCACCATCGCCACCGCGCCCGCTCTCGACGCCGACACCTGGGACTCGCTGCGCTCGGCCGTATCCGGCCGACTCGTCACGCCCGACCAGCCGGAGTACGCCGGTGCCCGGCTCGGGTGGATCGTCAACGTCGACCAGCGGCCCGCCGCCGTCCTCGAGGTCGCCCATGTCGCCGACATCGTCGCGGCCGTGCGCTGGGCCCGCGACCACGGCGTCGCGGTGAGCGTGCAACCCGGCGGCCACGCGGCCCGGACGACCCTCGACGACACGCTGCTCCTGCGCACCGGAGCGCTCGGCGGCCTGGAGGTCGACCGGGCCCGCGGCACCGTGACCGTCGGCGCCGGCGTCAAGTGGGGCGAGCTGTGCGCCGCCCTCGACGGCACCGGTCTGATGGCGCTGGCCGGCAGCAACCCCGATCCCACCGTCGTCGGGCTCGTCCTGGGCGGCGGCGTGTCGTGGTTCACCCGGGCGCACGGCTTCACCGCCAACAGCGTGGTGTCGTTCGACGTCGTGAACGCGTGCGGCGAGCTCGAGCACGTCACCCGCGCCTCGGACCCGGAGCTGTTCTGGGCCCTGCGCGGGGGCGGCGGCGACTTCGGCATCGTGGTGCGGATGGAGCTGGCGCTCTTCGCCGCTCCTGAGCTGTACGGCGGCCAGCTGCTCTGGTCGGTCGAGCACGCCCCGGCGGTGCTCCGCGCCTTCCGCGACCTGGCCCTGGTGGCCCCCCGCGAGCTCACGTTGTGGGCGCACGTCATGCACTTCCCGCCGATGCCCGAGCTGCCCGAGCCGCTGCGCGGCCGGTCGTTCGTGAGCGTCGCGGCGACGTACCTGGGCTCTCCCCAGCTCGCCGACGCCCTGCTCTGGTCGCTGCGTGACGCCGCTCCCGTGGAGATGGACCTGATGCGGCCGCTCCAGCCCAGCGAGCTCGGCGCGGTCGCGCAGGAGCCGGTCGACCCGATGCCGGCGATGGAGCACTCGATGCTGCTCACCGGCCTCGACGACGACGCCATCGACGCGCTCCTGGCCGTCGTGGGCGACCGCGAGCGGACGCCCCTGACGATGACCCAGGTCCGCGGCCTCGGCGGTGCCTTCGCCGAGGACAGCCCGGCCGGCGGCGCCGTACGCCCCGTTCCCGAGCCGTTCCAGCTGATGTCGATCGGCGTCCCCGCCGTACCCGAGCTCGCCGCGGCGATCCCGCACGCCTTCGCCGGCCTCGACGCCGCGCTCGGCCGGCTCGCGTCGGGCCACCGGATGCCCAACTTCACCGGCGCCGGCCAGTCCGACGCCGCCGGCTACGACACCGCCCGCCTCGAGCGGCTGCGCTCGATCAAGCGCGAGCGCGACCCCCAGGGCGTGATCCGGAGCAACAAGCCGGTCGGTGACTGACTGGTGCGGGGCTGTGGTCGGTTAGGGGCCCGCGGGCTACGCACTAACCGACCACAGCACCGCGCTAGTCAGTCACCCTCGCCCACGCAGGTCAGCCGCACGACCGACCCGGGAATCCGCCGCGGGGCCGATCCGGTCCAGGCGTGCGCCCAGCAGAGTTGGGTCATCGGCCGCCGGCCCTCAAGCGGTTCGCAAGTCCGCCGCAAGGTCGCCGGTGTCTGATCGACCCAGACCACGAGACGGTCTCACCCACAGAGAGGAACGAAGAGCCATGTTTCGCAAGATCCGCTCCACCGGTCCGACCCGGCCGACCTCCCGTCGCCACCGCGACCACGTGCACCCGACCCCGTTGCCGGTCCGCGACCGCTACTCGGCGGCCCTCGCAGCGGGTTGGCGGCCCCTCGGGTGAGGCACGCACAGCTCGTTGAGTTGGCCCGAATGGTTGTATGAGTTGGCCCGAATGGCGGTAGCGATTCGGGCCAACTGCCATTTGGGCCAACTCATACAACCATTCGGGCCAACTCAACGGGGGGTTCAGATGCCCAGGCGGTCGCGCCACTCGCGCAACCACCCGACGTACACCGTGAATCCCCACTCCTGCGCCGTTGCCAGCGCAGCGTCGGCCGACCGGGTGGCTGCGGCCGGGTCGCCGACGAACGCCTCGAGAAGCGCGAGGTAGCCGTCGACCGGTCCGCTGACCGCGGAGGCGCCCGCGACCGACATGCGCCCGGCGAACGGCCGGAGCCGCTCCAGGGCGAGCATCGCGAGAGCACGGTCCTCGGCCAGCACCGCCGCCTCCGTCTCGAACACCCAGTCGCTGATCGTCGACCAGTACAGGTCGGTCTCTGCCGGCATCGGGCTGCGCGCCAGCAGCGGCCGCACCTCCTCGACCCGGCCGGCGCGCGCCAGCATCACGTGGGTGACCGTTGCCGTGCCGAACATGTCTCGGAACGCCACCAGCAGCTCGTCGACCTTCCCGAGCAGCGTCTCGCGGTCCCAGATCCTGCTGAGCAGCTCGGCGGCCGGCGCCTGCGCGTCCTTCATCGGGATCGCGACCTGCGGCGCGGTCTCACTCATCGCGGCGTACTCGCGAGCCACCTCGGCGCGGTCGCCGCGCAGCCCCGCCAGCGTCATCCGCAGCCATTGGAGGGAGATCGAGACGTACGGCAGCCGCTCCCGGTCGGCGAGCCGGCTCGCTTCCTCGCTCACCCTGAGCCACCCCGGCTGGTCCGCGCGCTCCAGCGCGTCGAGCGCCATCACCAGCAAGATCACGGCGACGCCGGCGGGGTCTCCGGCCTGGCGCGCGGCCACCAAGCCCTCCTCAGCCCAGGGCTCCCGGACGTCGAGGAGGTGCGGCGACCACGCCCCCATCCACGCGGTCCGGCACGCCCACCACACCAGGGCAGGGTGCTCCCCGCGCGCCAGCGCCAGCCCCGCCTCGAGGAGGGCGCGGCGCTCGGCCGCCGTGTCCGGCACGTAGTAGAGCTCGACCGCCAGCACCAGCATGAGCCGCGCGCGCGTCGGATGGTCACCGTCGGCGACGTGGGCCAGCGCCCACCGCAGATCGTCGATGACGTCCTCGAAGACCACCTCCGGCTCGTGCGGCAGCCACGCGCAGTAGCCGGTCAGCACCGCCGCGGCCTCCCCCACCCTGGCGGGCGAGCCCATCGCCCGACCCAGCGTGATGGCGTCGAACGCGGCTCGCTCCACAGCGGGCCACCAGGCAGCGCGCGCCGCGTCGTGCGCCAGCTCGAGCAGCAGCGTGAAGCGCTGCTCCTCGTCGCCGTCGGCGCTGCGCCGGTGCGCCTCGACGGCGGCGGTGCGCAGCTCCATCGCCTCGCGGTAGGCCGACAGCCCGCTCGCCTGGTCAGCCGCCGCACGAGCCGCGCGCCAGGCTCGGTCGAGGTGGCTGGGTCCGGCCGCCAGCCAGTGCCGGGCGAGCTCGGCGGTCCGCTCGTCGTCGTCGAGCAGGCGGTGTGCGGGAGCGTCGCTCTCCAGCGCGTGCGCGACCTGCGCGTGCAGCCGCGCCCTCCGGGAGGGGGGTACGGACTGGTGCACGGCATCGCGGGTCAGCGCGTGCGCGAAGGAGTAGTCGCCGGCGTCCTCCTCGACCACGAGCCCGGAAACCCGGGCGTGCTCGAGGTCGTCGAGCACCTCGTCGCCGTCGAGCCCACCGGCGGCGGTGATGGTCGCCGCCTGGAAGCGACGGCCGGCGACCGCGGCCAAGCGCAGCGTGTCGAGCGCCCGCTCGGGCAGCGTGGTCAGGCGGCGCGTCACCACGTCGCGCACCGTCGCCGGCACCTCCGCGGCGTCGGGCTCGTCGAGGCGAGCCAGCTCCACCAGGAAGAACGGGTTGCCCGCGGCCCGACGCTGCCAGGCGTCGGCGATGTCGTCCGCGATCGCGGCGCCGGCCACCGAGCGCACCAGGGCGCGGGCGTCGCTGGTGCCGAGCCCGGCGAGGTCGAGCCGCAGTGCGTGTCGGCGCGCGAAAGCCTCGCCCACCTCTGCGAGCGCGCCGGTGGGCTCCGGGTGGGCCCGCCTCGTCGCCACCACGACCAACCGGGTGCGGGGCGAGGTCTCGGCGAGCACGTGGCGAAGGGTGCGCAGGGTCGCGTCGTCGGCCCAGTGCAGGTCGTCGAGCAGGACCAGGACCGGGTCCTCGCCCGCGGCCCGGAACAGCGCCCTGGCGATGCGGTCGGAGGTCTCGAACGCCTGCCGGGCGGCGCTCGCGTCCTCCATGCTCCGCTCCACCACGGTGGTGAGCTGGGTCTCGCCGTCGGGGTCGAGGGTCCGCAGGATTCCGAGCCACGGCCACAGCGGCGGCGCCCCGTCGTCCTGCGAGCAGGCGCCGCTCGCGACGACGTAGCCGCGGCGCCGCGCCTCATCGGCCAGGTCGTGGGCGAGCCAGGACTTGCCGATGCCGGGCTCCCCGACCACCAGCGCGGCCCCGGCAGGACCGTCGAGCAGGGCGTGCAGCCGCGTCCGCTCGGAGGCACGCCCGACCGAGTCGGCGTCGTGCAGCGACTCCACCTCGGCCCGGGGTTCGGAGCGCGGCGCCACAACGTCGACGACTGTCGGCCCTTCGTCCAGCGCCGCGAGCAGCCAGCCGTCCTGACGCAGGATCGCCTGCTCGAGGTCGCGCAGCTCCGCTCCCGGATCGAGTCCCAGCTCCTCGGCGAGCAGCACGCGGACGGCCCGCAGCGCGTCGAGCGCCTCCGCCTGGCGTCCCGCGCGGGTGAGGGCGAGGGCGTGCAGCGCCCACCATCGCTCCTGGAGGGCGTTGGTGGCCACCCGCGACTCGGTCGTCGACAGGACGCTCGCGTGCTCGCCGAGCGCCAGCAGTCCGAGCAGCCGGGCCTGCTCCGCCGAGGCACGCACCTGCTCGAGCGCGCTCCGCTCCGCGACCACGTCGGGGTGCTCGAGCAGGTCGGCGTACGGCGTCCCGGTCCAGGTGGCCAGCACCGCGTCGAGCTCGTCGAGGGTGGCGGTCAGCGTCCCTCGGCCCGGCCAGCCCGCGCGGTCGCCGGTCGTGAGCTGGGTCGCGAGCGGAGCCAGGACCCGCTCGAGCCGGCGTACGCCGACGACGAACCGGTGCGCGTCGACATCCTCGGGACGCACCCGCAGGACGTAGCCGTGGTCGGTCGTCTCCAGCAGTGACACCGCCGAGCGCGACGTGCGCTCGGGGTCGAGGACCTTGCGCAGCCCGGAGATGTAGGCGTGCAGGGCCCCGTGCGCCGCTCTCGGCGGCTCGCCGGCCCAGACCAGGTCGGCCAGCAGGTCCGCCGTCACGGGCTTCCCCGCGTGCAACGCGAGCGCCGCGACGATCGAGCGCGGCTTGCGCGCGCCGACGTCGAGCCACTCCCCCGCCGGCGCCTCCCGGGCGATCCGTACGGCGCCGAACACCGCCACCTGCACGCGCGAAATGTATGCCAAGACCGGTCCAAGTCCGCCACAAGTTCGCCACGGCAGCGTGTGAGCCATGAACACCCGACAGATCTCCCTCCCCGGCCAGGCGCACGTCGCCGAGGGTCCGCACGACCAGACCGGCATGTACGTCATGCACCACGCCTTCCGGCGCGACCTCGCGAACGTCGAGGCGGCCGTGCGGCAGACCCCGCTGCACGAGGCGCCGACCTGGCGTGCACTCCAGCAGCGTTGGGCGAGGTTCGCCGAGGTGCTCCATCACCACCACGACGTCGAGGACGTCGCCTTCTGGCCGGTGCTCGTGCGCCATGCGCACGCGGAGGGAGACGTCGAGGCAGCCGCGATGCTGCAGGCGATGGAGGACGAGCACGAGCAGATCGACCCCGCACTGGCCGCGGTGACCGCAGGCCTCGCCGCGATGGTCGAGCACCCCTGCGCCGACCATCGCAACGCCCTCGACGTGCACGTCACCTCGACGCGGACCGCGCTGCTCGACCACCTCGCTCACGAGGAGTCCGATGCGCTCCCCTTCCTGCAACGCAGCATGTCGGTGCAGGAGTACGCCGCGTGCGAGAAGGCCGCCGCCGGCGGCTACCCGCTCAGGCTGGTGCCGTTCCTGGTGGCGTGGGCCTTCGACGGCGTCCCCGACGACGTCGCGACCCGCTTCCTCGCCGGCGCCGGGGCGGGCTACCGCGTCGCCCTGCGGGTCTTCCGCCCCGCCTTCGTCCGCGGCGAGCGGCGAGCGTTCCGCTACGTCTGAGCAACGCCGGCGGCGGCGGCACTAGGTTGGGGCGTCATGGGCGGCGACCTGGTCCTGCGCGGCGGCAACCCCTGGGGACACGATCCCGGGAGCGCCGTCCTGGTGCGGGGTGGCCGGATCGCCAAGGTGGGCGAGGTGTCCGCCGAGGACGCCGCGGACGCCGAGGTCGTCGACGTCACCGGTCGGGTCGTGCTGCCGGGCCTCGTCGAGGCGCACGCCCACCTCGACAAGACCCTCACCGGGCTGCCGTGGGAGCCGCACTCGGCGGGCGACGCGCTCGCCGAGCGGATCACGAACGACCGGAACCGGCGCCACGAGCTGGGCGTGCCGCGGCGCGACGGCATCCGCGACCTGCTGCGGACGATGGCCGACAGCGGGACGGCGTACGTCCGCACGCACACCGACGTCGACCCCGAGGTCGGGCTGCGGGGCATCGAGGCCGTCGCCGAGGTGGCGGCCGAGATGGCCGACGTGGTGAGCGTCGAGCAGGTCGCGTTCCCGCAGCACGGGATCCTCGCGACCCCCGGCACCGCCGAGCTGTTGGACGCTGCGCTGGACGCGGGCGCCACGGTGGTGGGCGGCATCGACCCGGCTGGTATGGATGGCGATCCGGTGCGTCACCTCGACACCGTCTTCGGCCTCGTCGAGAGGCACGCGGCGCGGCTCGACCTGCACCTGCACGACGGCGGGACGCTGGGGCTCTGGGAGCTCGACCTGGTCTGCGAGCGCACCCGCGCTCTCGCGCTGCACGGACGGGTCGCGGTCAGCCACGCCTATGCGCTCGGCGAGGCGTCGCCCGTCGTCCAGGCCCGGGTGGCCGAGCGGCTCGCCGACAGCGGCGTCGCGATCGTGACGGCGGCCGTCTACGACTTCCCGGTCGCGCCGGTCAAGGTGCTCCGCGCCGCCGGGGTCAGCGTCGCCTGCGGCCACGACGGGATCCGCGACCTGTGGGGACCCTACGGGTCCGGCGACATGCTCGAGCGCGCCATGCACCTCGCCTACCGCAGCACCTTCCGCCGCGACGACGACATCGAGCTCGCGCTACACGCGGCGACGTACGGCGGCGCCGCCCTCCTCGGCCTCGACTCCTACGGCCTCGTCGAGGGCGCCCCGGCCCACCTCGTCGTCGTACCCGTCGAGACCGCCGCCGAGGCCGTCGTCACCCACCCGCCCCGGGAGCTGGTGCTCACCCCTCGTTGAGCTGGCCCGAATGGTTGTGTGAGTTGGCCCGAATGGCGGTTGGGTACGCAGACGCGGCGCCATTCGGGCCAACTCACACAACCATTCGGGCCAGCTCAACGTCTTTGTGCCAGGACTGGGTGGTGTACGCCGTGGACCAGCCCATCGAGGTGTAGAGGCCGTTCGCGCCGGTCGGTGAGTCGTCGTCGACCTCGAGGCCGACCCGGTTGCGGCCGCGGCCGGCCGCGTCGGCGATGACGGTGGTGAGCAGGGCCTTGGCGACGCCCCGGCCGCGAGCGCGGCGGTGAACGCCGATGTAGTCGACGTACGAGCCCGGCGTGCCCGACGCGTCGGGTGCCAGGCGGGTGCTGACCAGCGCGCCGCCGGGCAGGAGGGCACCCCCGGCATCATCGGCAGCCTCGACGAAGGCCAGCCACCAGTGGTCCCAGCGGTGCCCGGGGTCCTCGCGGAGCCGCTGCACGAACTCCGGGAAGCTCTCCCTGTAGGAGTTGAAGTGGTCCTCGAAGGACTCCTCCAGCATCCGGTGCACCGTCTGGAGGTCGGCGGCGTAGGGCATCGTCGTGCCGTCGCCGAGGTCGTGGGTCCGCACCTGCCGCACCGAGACCCCGGGTCGTACGTCGACGCCGGTCTCGTCGGCAGACACCGGGCGGTACATGTTCAGCCAGGTGCGCGCGCAGCGGTGGCCGGCCGCCTCGGCCCAGCCGCGGAGCTGCTCGTCGCCGATGTCGAGGAGCAGCTCGAGCCGGGTCTCGGACCGGTCTCGCTCGGCCGCGATGTGGCGGGCGACGTCGGAGGTCCAGCCGAAGAGCGCGCCCGCCAGCGCGTCGGCACAAGGGAAGGCGGGGTCGACCACGACGCGCAGGTCGCAGCGGCCGGCGGCCCGGTCGTGGACGCTCACCCACGCGACGAGCGACCCGTCGGTCGACTCGACGACGACCTGGCGCCGGGTCCACGAGCCGATGCCGACCACCTCGCCCCGCACGAGGTCGGGGTCGACCGGCCCGTGCTCGGGCGCCAGCGCGCGCCTGCGGTCGACGAGCGCGACCAGTGCCGGGACGTCGTCGGCGAGCGGCGTCCGCGCCGTCAGGCCTTGCGGGAGCGCGGGATGCGGGTCGGCCGGCTGCTCGGCGAGGGGACGGTCCACCGGGTCATCGTTCCATGCACAGGATGTTGTGGCCGATCCCCATGTTCTCGAGGATCTTCGAGATGCTCAGCCCGGCGGTGCCGAGGATCCAGGCCGGCGGGAACTGCGGGTCTTCCGCCCCGCCTTCCTCCGCGGCGAGCGGCGAGCGTTCCGCTACGTCTGAGCAACGTGAGGCAGCCGGCCGGCGGCCTCGGAGCCCGGTACCACACCGCCCGGGTGATCTGCGCGGAGGTGGACCCACATACCCCAGGTGCGGTATGCGCTCGCCACCCGGACGGGCAAGCATCGAAGGGTTGCGGCCTCGGTCGTCTCCGGGCCCGCGACTCGGGGGGACGACGGGGCTCGGCGGCCGCCCTCTCACGGTGTGGCGCAGGGGGCGCCGCACCTCCCAAGGGAGGAACGATGAAGAGACCCAGCTTCAAGCCACGGACCGGACCGGTCCGACTTTCACAGCGGCGGAGCCTGTCGCTGTGGGCCGCGGTACTGCTAGCGGCTTCTTCCATCCTGGCGATGGGACCGTCGCAGGCAGTCCATGACGAGGGCTTCGCCCTCCAGGGCAACATCGACCACGAGACGGACCTCGACTGGGTGGACCTCTTCGACGTCCTAGGTAACCCGACCGTCACCACGCCCAAGGCGGACCTGCCTGGCGACTTCACTGCAGCAGCGTTCGCCAAGGACTGGGTGCTTCCGGACACCACCGGCTACGCGACGGGATCCAAGGACGAGCTGCCGATCTCGCTCCCTGGCGGGGGCGACTGGCAGTGCAAGACACCCAACAACCTCGGCGACAAGTTCGACCTGCTCAACGCCTACGCTGGCGCCTTCATCCCCGCGGACGGGGACGACGCGGGTGACCTGATCGTCTACTTCGGCTCCGAGGTCTCCGCACCCGAGGGCAACCGCAACATGGGTGTCTGGCTGCTCCAGGACCCGGAGGTCGCCTGCTCGGGCGCCGGCAACACCAACTTCTCCGGCAGCCACGTCGACGGCGACGTGTTCGTGGTCTCCGCCTTCACCGGCGGTGGCGCAGTCGCCAACATCGACATCTACGAGTGGGTCGACTCGACCCCGCTCGACAATGACGCCGACGTGGGCGGCTCGCTCGTCCTCAAGGCGGGCTTCACGAACGTGAAGTGCCCGGCTACCGGGGGGACCGACGACGCCTGTGCGATCGCCAACACCGACGGCGACAAGGACGGCAACGAGGCGGAGTTCGTGGTGGACCCGCCCTGGGACGCCCCGGACAAGAACGGCGGCAACCTCGACGAGGCCCAGTTCCTCGAGGGCGCCGTCAACCTCAGCGATCTCGGCCTGGCGGGCTGCTTCCCGGTCTTCATGGCCAACAGCCGGTCGTCGCAGATCCCCGGATCGACGCTGCACGACTTCGCGCGCTCGCCCTTCGAGCAGTGCGGGGCCGGGATCCAGACCACGCCGTCGGCGACGAGCATCGTCCTCGGTCAGAGCATCACCGACACCGCGACCGTGACGGTCTCGGGCGCGAACCCGCCCGCCCCGACCGGTGACGTGACGTTCGTCGTGTGCGGCCCGACTGCCGGCCTCACCAGCTGCGACCCTGCTGCCGGAGCCGCGGTGAGCGTCGAGAACCTGTCCACTGCGACCAAGGTGGGCAACGCCTACTCGGTCACATCGGATCCGTTCACACCCACGGTGGCCGGTCGCTACTGCTTCGCGGCCTCGTGGCCGGGTGACACCACCTACACCGGCGGGCCGTTCGTCGACGGCTCGACGCGCGAGTGCTTCGACGTGATCGCGTTGCAACCGACCATCAGCACCGCCCAGTCGTTCTACCCGAACGACTCGGCGACCATCACGGTGGCCTCGAGCAACGCGGGTGCTCTCACGGGCAGTGTCCGGTTCCGCCTCTACAAGGACAGCACCACCTGTGCGGGCACGGCGATCATCGACCAGACCGTTGCTCTGCCGGCCGGTGCTGATCTCGGCAAGACGGTGGGCACGACCAACACCACGGTCGCCGTCAGCGCGTCGGCGACGCTGTCGTGGCTCGTCGAGTTCACCAGCACCAACAGCGGAATCCTCAACGTGACCAGTGCCTGCAACGTCGAGAGCTCGACGCTCTCGATCGACAACGACACCACCAGCCCGTAAGGACTGGGATCTCTGGGTCACTCACGACAACCACCAGGCCCGTCCGGCATCCAGCCGGACGGGTCTGGTGGCCTTGGAGCACGTGCACCTGCACGGTGGCGATCGACCTGTAGCGGTCGCCGCTGAAGGAGACGGCCCCGCCTCACGGGACCCCCGTGGGCGGGGGCGTTGCCGCGCCTCTTGCCCGGGACGCCTCGGACAGGTGACAATCCTTTAGTCGGGCCCGGAGACATCCCAGGGCAGTACTTTGGCTCCGACGGTCGTGAGTCTGAAGTCGCTCGGGCCAGGCGTTGGGGGGAGTCGTGGGCCGACGACCGGCGACCTCCCGCGTGGGCACGCGGCTGCTCGCGGGTCTGGTCATCGGCGTGCTCGTCGTGTTGTCAGCGCTTGCCGCCACGCGCTTCCCCGACCTGGAGCTGTCCCGAAGCGCCGCCCAGGTCGTCGACCTCGCCGTCTACCCGATGCTGCTGGGCGCCTCCGCCCTGCTGTACGCCCATCTGCGGCTCAGCGGCAGTGCCGCGACGGCCTGGCTGGTGGCAGCCGCCGCCTTCGGGACCGCCCAGGGCACCGTCTATTCCGCCCTGCGGGTGGCGATGGAACCCCAAGCACGCGCGGACAACGGGTGGCTGGCCGTCTCCGAGGTAGCGGTGGCCGCCATGCTCACCGCGATGCTCGCGGCCAGCGGCCGGATCAGGCTGGCGGTCAACCCGGTGCTGCTGGGCCTGTCCCTGGCCGCGCTCGTGACCATCGGCCGGCTGCTGCTGCTCGCCTGGTCGGGGCCCTGGCCGTCGGTGCCGGGGTTGCGCGCGGTCCTGCTGGCGGTGGTGCTGCTGTTGTACGGCGCCAGCGCCTGGCTGCTGCTCCGGCGGGTCCGGCTGCCCGCGTGGGCAGGGGAGCGCCTCGCCCTGGTCATGGTGGTCCTCGGTATCGCGCACGTGCTGACCTATCCGGTGCCTCCGGCCGACTGGCGCAGCTTCGTCGCGGTCGTCCTGGACCTGTGGGGCGCCGTCCTGCTCGGTGTCACCTCGCTGCGCCTGGTGCGCACCGCGCTGGACCACCAGCACGCGGTCGACCTGCAGGTCCGGCAGCTCGAGGCACTCCTGCGCGAGGACCGGACCCTGCTGCACGAGGTGGCCACGACCGTGGCAGGCATCAACGCCGCGTCGACGCTGGTGGCCACCACCTCGCTGGCGCCCGCCGACCAGCGCCGCATGGTGGAGTTGATGGCCCGCGAGTCCGCGCGGCTGGGACGGATGGTCTCCCCACGGAACGGATCGCGCCCGGTCGACCTGGCCCTCGACGACGTGCTGACGCCGGTGGTGCTGGCCCATCGCGTCCGCGGCCTGGACGTGGCGTGGCGCCCAGGCGGCCACGGCGTGCACGCGCGCGCCGACGACGTCGCCGAGGTGCTTGACGTGCTGCTGGACAACGCCGCCGTCCACTCGGGCAGCCCGACGGTGGACGTCGAGTCCGTCGTCGTCGGCGACGAGGTGCAGGTGTCGGTGACCGACTCCGGTCGGGGTATCCCGCTCCACGAGCGGACCTCGGCGGTCGAGTGGGGCAGGCGCGGTCCGGACTCGCCCGGTCATGGCATCGGGCTCCACGCGGCGTACCAGCTGGTCGTCGGCATGGGCGGCCGGCTGGTCATCGACGGCTCACGTCGCGTCGGCACGCGCATCGTCGTGACGCTGCCCGGAGCTCGAGGCGACCTAGGGTGAAGCGCCCGGCCCAGGAGACGCGGGTGCTCGTGGTCGAGGACCACACGCTGTTCGCCGAGGCCCTCGCCCTGTCCCTGCGGGCCAACGGGTACGCCGTCGAGCGGTTCGCGCTGCCCGCCCGAGGCGTGGCGTCGGCGTGCGTGGCGACCGCCCTGCGCGTCGGCGCACGGGTCGCGTTCGTGGACCTCGACCTGGGTCCGCACGGCAGCGGCCACGAGCTGGTGGAGCCACTGGCGCGAGCGGGAGTGGCCGTCGTCGTCGTGACCGCCTCCCCCGAGCGCGCGGAGTGGGGCGCCTGCCTGCACGAAGGCGCGTCCGCGGTGGTCTGGAAGGCTCGTCCGCTCGACGTGCTCGTCGACAGCGTGCGCCGCATCGACGCCGGCCTGCCGGCGATGCCCCCGCAAGAGCATCAGGCCCTGCTGGCCGCGTGGCGGGGCGAGCTGGCCGAGATCGCGGAGGAACGCATCCGGTTGGGGCGGCTCACCCAGCGCGAGCGTCAGATCCTCAGCGAGCTCGCCGACGGCTACCGCGTCCGCGACATCGCGTCGAGGGACGTCGTGTCGACCGAGACCGTCCGGACCCAGGTGAAGTCGATCCTTCAGAAGCTCGGGGTCAGCTCCCAGCTGGCGGCCGTCGGGTTTGTCCACCGGTCCCACCGGCACGACCCGTCCCCGGACGTCGCGGACACGTGAGGCTCAGGCGGCGCGGGCAGCTTCGGCGCGGCGGGCCTCCTGGACCAGCCGGGCCTGGAGGGCGCGGCGCTCCTTCGGCGTGCCGGTCGCCATCTTGTAGAGCTTGGTGAGCTGCTCGGGCGCGTTGGAGACCTTTGTGGTCTGCAGCCAGCCGTTGGGCAGCGAGAGCCGGACCACGCGGTGCCACGCGGAGTAGACCTGCGGCACGATCGGGCGGGCGCAGTAGTTCAGGCCGTACTTCTCGAAGAGGGCCTGCACGCGCGGGGCGATCTCGGCGTAGCGGTTCGACGGCAGGTCGGGGAAGAGGTGGTGCTCGATCTGGTGGCTGAGGTTGCCGGTCATGATGTGCATCAGCTTGGAGCCGGAGATGTTGGCCGAGCCGAGCATCTGACGGACGTACCAGTCGCCCTTGGTCTCGCCCTCGATGGAGCGCTTCTCGAAGGTCTCGACGCCCTCGGGGAAGTGGCCGCACATGATGACCGAGTGGCTCCACAGGTTGCGGACCGTGTTGGCCACGAAGTTGGCCGCCATCGTGTGCAGGAAGGACGGGCCGGACAGCGCCGGGTGGATGACGTAGTCCTTGGCGACCTGGCGGCGGACCTTCTTGAGGACCTTCTTGGCCTGCGCGCGGAACTTCGGCTCCTTGAAGCCCTTGGTGCCGCTCTTCTTCAGGGTCGCGCCGACCTCCAGGTCGTAGGCGGCGATGCCGTACTCGAAGAACATGGCGTTGACGAAGTTCCACAGGGGCTGGCCGAGGTGGAAGGGGTACCACGGCTGGTCCTCGTCGACGCGCATGATGCCGTAGCCGAGGTCGTTGTCCTTGCCGATGACGTTGGTGTAGGTGTGGTGCACTTCGTTGTGGCTGTGCTTCCACTGCTCGGCGGGCGTGGCGCTGTCCCACTCCCAGGTGGTCGAGTGGATCTTGGGGTCGCGCATCCAGTCCCACTGGCCGTGCAGGATGTTGTGGCCGATCTCCATGTTCTCGAGGATCTTCGAGATGCTCAGCCCGGCGGTGCCGAGGATCCAGGCCGGCGGGAAGATGCTGACGAGCAGCACCGCGCGGCTGCCGAGCTCGATCGAACGCTGGGTCTTGATCACCTTGCGGATGTACGCCGCGTCGCTGGCCCCGCGGGAGTCGATGACGTCCTGGCGGATCGCGTCGAGCTCGACGCCGATGGCCTCGATGTCCTCGCGGGTCAGGTGGGCGATGGGGCTGACGGGCTGCTTCTGGATGACGGTCATGAGGATCTCCTTCTCTTCGTTGGTTGAGGAGGGCCGCTAGGGCGTCTCGAAACCAAGGTCGTCGGGCGATGTCTAGTGGTCGAAGTGGCACGCGCCCGCGGGCGCGTTGATGCAGGTCTGGACGAGGGTGCCGCCGACGTTGGTCTCGCCGGCGACAGCGGTGGTGACCTGTCCGTTGCGCAGGTCGCGGACCGCACCCTCCTTGAGCGGGAGCACGCAGCCGTAGCAGATGCCCATCCGGCATCCGCTCGGCATCAGCTGCCCGGCGTCCTCGGCGATGTCCAGGATCGGCCGGGATCCGTCGCCCTCGACGGTCAGCCCGGTCTGGTCGAAGGTCACCGAGCCACCGTCGCCGGCGACGACGCGTGCCGCGCGGAACTGCTCGGTGAACAGCTCGAGCCCGCGCTCGGCGTGGTGAGCCTCGAGGGCGTCGAGGAGGCCCCCCGGGCCGCACGCGAAGGTGACGCGAGCGTCGAGATCGGGGACCAGGAGGGGCAGGTCGGCGAGGTCGAGCACACCGTGCTCGTCGTCGTAGCGCGTGACCAGCGAGATGACCCCGGCGTCGGCCAGCGCGTGCAGGTCGGCGGCGAAGATCGAGTCGGGGGCGGAGGGGGCGACGTGCAGGACGACGATGTCGTAGCCCGCGCTCCGCGGCAGCCGCAGCACGCCGTCGTCGTCGGTGACCGGGAAGAGGTTGCGCAGCATCCCGATGACCGGGGTGATGCCGGACCCCGCGGTGACGAAGAGCAGCTTGCCGCCTGTCGTCGGCAGCACGAACTCGCCCGCGGCCTGCTCGAGGTGGATCAGCGTGCCGGCCTGCGACTCCCGCACGAGGTGGGTGCTGACCAGGCCCTCGGGCACGGCCTTGACCGTGATCGAGATCAGTCCGTCGCGACGCGGGCCGTGGGTGAGGGAGTAGGCCCGCCACTGGCGGACACCGTCGACGTCGACCCCGATGCGGACGTACTGGCCCGGCACATGGCCGGCCCAGTCCTTGCCCGGCTTGATCACCAGGGTCGCCGCGTCCTTGGTCTCCGGGGTCACCGAGACGATCCGGCCGCGCAGGTCGGCTCCGGGCCGCAGCGGCGCGAAGAGGTCGAGGAAGTCGGCCGGCACGAGCGGGTGGGTCGCCACCTCGGCCAGCCGGCGTACGTGCGCGCGCAGGCCCGGGGTCCCCGAGGTGCGCGGCAGTGTGATGCTCATGTACTTCAGTCGTGTCCGTTCGCTAGTGTTAATTCCTGACCGGACGACGTGAATCCGGCGCACTTCTTTGTTCGCAAGAGACAAACCCGGGAGTCAGCATGGTCGACGGTCCCCTCCTCACCCCCGGTCAGGCGTTCGCCCTCGACCAGGGCCTGGTCGACCTGCTGCGCGGCAAGCTGCCCGAGGTGGCCGAGCACACCATCGCCGCGGTGATGGACGAGGTGCCGTCGTACGCCGGCGCGTTCGGCGGGCCGATGGGCAACACCATCGAGCAGGCCGTGCAGATGGCGCTGGCCGGCTTCCTCCGGCTGGCCACCCGGGGCCGGGCCCTGGACCCCGGCACCCCGCTCTCCCCGGCGCTCGAGGGCGCCTACGCGCTCGGGCGGGGCGAGGCCCGCAGTGGCCGCTCGGCCGACGCGCTGCTGTCGGCGTACCGCGTCGGCGCGCGGGTGGCCTGGCGCGAGCTCGCCGCGACCGCGGTCTCCAACGACGTCCCGGCCGACACCGTGGCGGCGTTCGCCGAGCTGGTGTTCGCCTACATCGACGAGCTGTCGGCGGCCTCGGTGGCCGGCCATGCCGACGAGCTCGAGACCAGCGGGCGGGTCCGGCAGCGCTACCTCGACCGGCTCACCTCGGGCTTGCTGAGGGGCGACTCGGCCGACGCCTTGGTCGCGGCGGCGTCGCGCGCCGACTGGAGACCGCCCAAGACGCTGACCGCCGTGCTGCTGCCTGAGGCCCAGGTGCGCCCGGTGCTCGGCCTGGTCGACGCCCGCACGCTCCACGGCAGTGAGGACGTCAGCGGGCTGCCCGCCGGACTGACCGTGCTGCTCGTGCCGGACCTCGGCGGGCGCTCGCGAGGTCGGCTGATGCGCACCCTCGCCGGTCGGGGCGCGGTCGCCGGCCCGTCCCGGCCGTGGCTCGAGGCGCGCACGTCGTACGCCAGGGCGGTGCGGGCGCTGCCGCTGCGCACCGGGCAGACCTCGCTCGACACCGAGGAGCACCTGCCTGCCCTGGTCCTCGGCGCCGATCCCGAGGCGCTGGCCGACCTGCGCGCGCAAGCGCTGGCGCCGCTGGCCGACCTCAAGCCGGCCGCCGCCGAGAAGCTGGCCAGCACGCTGCGCGCCTGGCTGCTGCACCAGGGTCGGCGCGACGACGCGGCGGCGGCGCTGTTCGTGCACCCGCAGACGGTGCGCTACCGGATGGGCCAGCTGCGCGAGCTCTACGGCGAGCGGCTGGACGACCCGGAGACGGTGCTCGCCCTGACGCTCGCCCTGGGCGCGGAGGCGCTTCCTGCACAGGCTGTCAAGGAGCCAGTGTAGGGAAAGGATTTGCATTTTGTCTAAGGTTTGTCCTAGGTTGATCTTGCGCTTTCGCGCATGCGCTTTCGCGCTGCAGCCACAGGAAAGGACAACCCCCATGCTGAAGCTCCTCGGAACGGCCGCCCTCGCGGGAGCCGTCGCCGGCTCCCTGCTCACCTTCGCGCCCAGCCAGGCCCAGACCGCCAACGAGGCGACCCAGGCGCAGCGCGGCAACACCAGCCTCGCCGAGGTCCTCGGCGCCGACGGCCAGAAGTTCGACCAGAAGTGGGGAGACTTCGACATCGTCGAGGCCGCGGCGTTCGCCGTCCTGGACGCCAAGCCGAAGAGCCCCGTGGGACTACTCGGCCTCGGAAGCGAGCGCCTCACCGCCTTCGTGCCCACCGACAAGGCCTTCCGCGCGCTCGTTCAGGACCTGACGGGCAAGAAGCTCGCCTCGGAGAAGAAGGTGTTCAAGAAGGTGGCGGGCCTGGGCATCGACACGGTCGAGGCCGTGCTGCTCTACCACGTCGTCCCGGGCGCCACCCTGACCTCCGACAAGGTCCTCGATGCCGACGGCGCCGTCCTCACCACCGCCTCCGGCGGCGCGACGCTCACGGTCTCGGTGTCCGGCGACTCGGTCAAGCTGATCGACAACGACCCCGATGCCGGCAACGCCAAGGTCGTCGTCCTCGACATCAACCGGGGCAACAAGCAGATCGCCCACGGCATCAACAAGGTCCTGCGCCCGCTCGACCTCTGACCACC
Source organism: uncultured Actinomycetota bacterium (assembly GCA_963723195.1). GTDB lineage: Bacteria > Actinomycetota > Actinomycetes > Propionibacteriales > Nocardioidaceae > Nocardioides. Next base: position 350,982 of record CAVRPU010000012.1, on the reverse strand, counting down.
GCGTCCGTCCGTCTCTTCGGGTGCGGACGGCCACAGAACCCCGCCGCCCCCGGATCCGCCGGTCCGGGGGCGTCGGCCTGCCCCGGTGTCGCCGGGCGCCGGTCGAAGTCCCCGGCCCACCGGGGACCTTCGCGCTTCTCGGCCAACATGTTCCGTGGGAAGCGCCGAAGTCCCCGGCTCGCCGGGGACTTCGACGACATGCCTCAGGCGCAGTCGGCGGCGAGCACCGGCTCCTCGACAGGTGCCCCGTGCGCGTCCATCCCGCCCATCGGCTTGGGCCGGAGGAACACCCCGCCGACCACGGCCGCGCCGAAGGCGCACACCGCGCCCGCCAGGAACGCCGCGTGCAGGCCCTCGTTCAGGGCGACCACCGGGTCGGCGCCGGTGGCGGCGACGGCGGCGGTGCGGGCCGAGGAGATCGCGACGAGCACGGCGAGGCCGAGCGCGCCGCCCATCATGAAGCTGGTGTTGACCACGCCGGAGGCCAGGCCGGCCTCGTGCGGCTCGACGTCGCCCATGGCGGCCAGCAGCACGGGGTTGAACGCGATCCCTGCGCCGATGCCCAGCAGCACCATCGCGGGCAGCACGTCGGCGACGTAGGTGCCGTCGACCGGCGCCCGGCTGAAGAGCGCCAGGCTGACCCCGGCCAGCGCGAGGCCGACAGTCAGCGGCACCCGGATGCCGAACCACATGACGACCTTGTCGCTCAGGCCGAGCGAGCAGGCCGCCATCACCACGCACGAGGGGAGGTACGCCAGCCCGACCGCCAGCGCGTCATAGCCCAGCACCTGCTGGAGGTAGAGCGCCGACAGGAAGAAGCACGCGAACATCGCGGCGGCCCACAGCACGCCGACGACCTGGCTGACCGCCACGTTGCGCAGCCGGAAGAGCCGCAGCGGGACCAACGGGTGCGCCGCTGTCGCCTGCCGGACCACGAACGCGACCAGCAGCACCGCGGCGGTGCCGAGCAGGGCCAGGGTGCGGGTCGAGGTCCAGCCGGCCTCGTTGCCACCGACCACGGCGTACACCGCGATCATCAGGGCAAGCGTGACGAGCCCCGCGCCGGGGACGTCGAGCGGCCCGCGGTCCGCGAGCGAGCCGTCGGCGGGCAGCACCCGGCCGGCGAGGACCAGCACCGCGATGCCGATCGGCACGTTCACCAGGAAGATCCAGTGCCAGCTGAAGAGGCCGGTCAGTACGCCCCCGAGGAGCACGCCGACGGCGCCGCCACCCGACATCACGAAGCCGAAGACGCCCATCGCCTTCGCCCGCTCGGCCGGATCGGTGAACAGCCCCATGATCAGGGCGAGGGCAACGGCCGAGACGGCCGCGCCACCGAGACCCTGCACCGCCCGGCCGACGACCAGGAACGCGCTGTTGGGCGCGAGGCCGCAGGCGATCGAGCTCAGGGTGAACGCGACGACTCCGCCGAGGAAGACACGGCGGTTGCCGTAGAGGTCACCGAGCCTCCCGCTCAGGAGCAGGAAGCCGCCGAAGGTCAGCATGTACGCGTTGACCACCCAGGCCAACGCGGTCTGGCTGAAGCCGAGGTCGGACTGGATGGAGGGCAGGGCGACGTTCACGATGTTCGTGTCCAGCACGATCATCAGGTCACCCAGGCAGAGCACCCACAGGGCCAGCCAGCGGGCTCGTGTCTCGTTCATCGCCGTTCTCCTCCAACGTCGTCGGTGGGTCTGCGGTGGACCCGTCTCACCCACTCCACGAACGGTGCGGCCCGGATACGACAGCCCGCTCGAAACTCTCTTCACTGGTGCTGACCGGGCCCGTGCGCCGCACTCATCGGTGGGGCGACGACCTACGCTGGCCGGGTGACGAGCGAGGAGTGGCCGGAGCACGTGCGGCGCATGTGGGAGGACGACCGCGCCAGCCGGCGACTTGGCATGGCCCTGGTCTCGGTGGCGCCCGGGCAGGCCACGGTGTCGATGCCGGTGACACCCGACATGGTCAACGGGCATGACATCGGGCACGGCGGGCTCACCTTCGCCGTCGCCGACACGGCGTTCGCGTTCGCGTGCAACTCCCACGGCCCGGTCACCGTTGCGCACAGCGCGGACATCCGCTTCCACGCGCCCGTGCACGTGGGCGACGAGCTCGTGGCCACCGCAGTCGAGCGGTCCCGCGAGGAGCGCCGGGGGGTGTACGACGTCGAGGTGACCGCGGCCGGCCGGCTGGTCGCGACGTTCACGGGCCGGTCCACCCAGCTGCGCACGGAAGCGGCCTCATGAGCCGCTCGGGCCGCCTGCTGACCGCCCTGGTGCTCGTCGTCGCCCTGGTCGCGGCCGGCGTCTTCTGGCTGCGCGACGACGCCGAGCCCGCGTCCGGCCCCGGTGGCGCGACGCCCTCGGGCGACCCGTCCGACGGCTCGCCGGCCGAGCCCGGCGAGGACGGCGCCGACGCGGCCGTCCCCGAGGAGCTGGCCCTCGCCCAGAGCCTGCCGCGCGAGGACAGCTACTACCCCGACGTCGGAGACCCGTCCGTCGACTCCCTGCACCACGACCTCACCCTCGCCTGGAACGTCGAGCAGCGCCTGCTCACCGGCACCGACGTGCTGACGTTCCGGGCCACTGCAGACGCCGAGGAGTTCCAGCTCGACCTCGGCGAGCCCCTGGAGGTCCGCCGTACCCTGCTCGACGGCGCGTCCGTGGAGCACGAGCACACCGGCAAGGACCTGGTCATCAGCGCGTCCATCGAGGAGGACGAGGTCTACGAGCTCGAGGTCTCCTACCGAGGCACCCCCGAGCCGGTCGAGGCGCCGACCACGCGCGACGACTTCAGCACCCTGGGCTGGACCATCACCCCGGAGGGCGAGGTCTGGACGATGCAGGAGCCCTTCGGCGCCTACACCTGGTACCCCGTCAACGACCAGCCAGCCGACAAGGCGCTCTACGACTTCACGATCACTGCTCCCCGGCCGTTCGTGGGGATCGCCAACGGGCAGATGGAGTCGCGGACGGACGGGAAGCGCGGGACGACGACGACGTTCCACACCGACGAGCCGATGTCGTCGTACCTCACCACCATCGCGATCGGCGACTACGACAGCGAGCAGCAGGAGACCGACAGCGGCGTCCCGATCACCCTGTGGGTGCCGAAGGACAAGCCGCACGCCGTGTCCAGGGTCCGCTTCGCCCGCCAGGCACTCGAGTGGTGCGAGGACAAGCTCGGGCCCTACCCGTTCAGCACCGCCGGCATCCTGGTCACCGACTCGCGGAGCGGCATGGAGACCCAGACGATGATCACGCTGGGCGACAACGACTACGTGCTGTCGAAGCCCGTCCTCGTCCACGAGTTCGTGCATCAGTGGTACGGCGACCAGACCAGCCCGACCGACTGGCGCGACGTCTGGATGAACGAGGGCATGACCATGTATCTCCAGTCCGTCTACACCGACGAGTCAGGCGGGCAGTCGCTCGAGACGACGATGGCCGACTACGCCGCGGCGGACTCCTTCCTGCGCGAGCAGAGCGGGCCGCCGGGCGCCTACGACCCCGACACGTTCGGCGAGGGCAACATCTACTACTCACCCGCGCTGATGTGGCACACCCTGCGCGAGGACATCGGCGACGACGCGTTCTGGACGATGGTCCGCGCCTGGCCGTCGGTGCACGACAACGCCAACGCGACCCGGGAGGAGTACGTCGACTGGGTCGAGGAGACCACCGGCGAGGAGCTGTCGGCGTTCTTCGCGGAGTGGCTGGACGGGACGGAGTCTCCCACCGAGACCACGTCCGGAACCGGTGGTTGAGGAAGGACACGAGGGAGCGAGCTCGCCCGGAACCGGTGGTTGAGGAAGGACGAGGAGCGAGCTCGCCCGGAACCGGTGGTTGAGGATAGCGCGGCTGGGGCTCGCCCGGAACCGGTGGTTGAGGAAGGACGAAGTCCTGTCTCGAAACCTCCGGGCCTAGCGCGGCTGTGCCTCGGCGTCCTGGTCGGCAGACCCGTTCTCGTCGTCGGACCTGGCGGGCGCCTCGGCGTCCGCGTCCGCCTGGGGCTCGGCGTGTGCCTGGGGCTCCGCGTCTGCCTCGGGCTCGGCGTCTGCCTCGGGCTCGGCGTCCGCCTCGGGCTCGGCGTCCGCCTCGGGAGCCGCCGCCGGCGCCTGGTCGGGCTCCGCGAACGGGTCGGAGAAGCCGGCCGTGCCCGATAGCGTGGCCAGCATCTGACGGACGTTGACCAGCTGCTGGTTGATGCTGTCGCGGCGTTGGGTCGCGGCCGTCAGCTCACGGTCCGACTCGGCGCGGATCCGGTCGGCCGTGGCCCGGGCCTCCTCCACCAACGCCTCGGCCCGGGTGGCGGCGTCCTGCGTGAGGCGGGCGGCGTCGGCCTGCGCCTGCTCGAGCTCACGCCGTCCCTGGGCGCGTTGGTTGTCCACCTGGGCGCGCATCGACTCCAGCTGCGCCTGGGTGGCCGACTGCTGCTCCTGGAACTCCGCGGTCGTACGCCGCCGTCTCTCGGCCAACGTGGACTCGAAGTCCGCCGCGGCGGCCGCCGACTTCGCGCGCTGCTGCTCGTAGAGCGCCTCGGCCTCCTGCCGGTGGGCCGCGGCGTCGCGCTGCGCGGTCTCGCGCTCTTGCTCAGCGGCCCGCTTCGCGTCGTCGAGCACGCGCTCTGCCTGGGCCTGTACCTCACCGAGATGCCGCTCGGCGTACTGCTCGGCCTCGGTGCGCGCGTGCACCGCCGCCTGCTCGGCCTCCTTGGCGCTGGCCTCGCTGTCGGCACGGGCCTGGTCGAGGATCGCTGCCGCCTCCTCCTCCGCCAGGGCGAGGATCTTGCCCACCCGCTCACCGAGGTGGCTGAAGCTCGCGGGCTCCGGTGCGGCGGCGGCAGGCGTCTCTGCCGGCTCGGCCAGGACCTGCTCCTGGCCCGACTCCTCGAGCTGGCGGACGCGTTCTTGAGCCTCATCGAGCTGCTCGAGCAGCCCACGCACGGCCCGGTCGACCTCGGCCGGCTCGTAGCCGCGGAAGGCGAAGGGGAATGTCGGTTCGTCCGGGGTGTCGCGGGGGGTCGGGCTCATCGGGCTACTCCTGGGGCGAGGCTCGCGGCGTTGTCACGTCAGAGACTGCCAGGGCTTCGATGACTCCGGATAGATGCGTGAGCTCGGTAGCGATCTCGTCACGCTGAGATCGCAGGGATTCGGCCTCCGCGCGGGCCTGCTCGAGCACGGCGGCGGCATCGGTGCGCAACCGCTCGGACTCGGTCTGAGCCTGGGCCAGGATCCGGGTCGTCTCCTCGCGGGCGCGGCGCAGCTCCTCCGAGGCCTCGGCCCGCAGCTGCACGACCTCCTCGGCGACCAGCGAACGCAGGCTCCGGGCGCCTTCCTCAGCCTCCAGCCGCCGGCGCTCGGCGCGCTCGACCGTGGCGGCGGCCAGGTCCTCGGCGTCGCGGAGCCGGGTGGTCGCCTCGCGCTCGGCATCGGCGATCCGGCGCCGCGCCTGCTCGTCGGCGTCGGCGGCCGCGATCTCGGCCGACGCCGTCAGGTCGGCGATGCGCAGGTCGGCCGCCTGGGTGCGCTCACGGAGGCCCTGCGCGGCCCTGCTCAGCACCTCCTGGATGCTGCGTCGACGCCCGCGGACCAGGGCGGCTGCCTCGGTGTGCCCGGCGTTGCGGATCATCCGGGCCTCCTGGGCGGCGGCGGCGAGCACGGACTCCACGGTGGCCTTCGTCCAGGCGGTCTGCTCGGCGGCCCGGGCGAGCTCGACCTCGCTCTCGGCGCGGGCCCTGGTCACCAGGTCGAGGGCGTGGCGACGCGCGTTCTGCAGCACCTCCTCGGCCTCGGCGCGGCTGCGCTCGAGCTCCTGGTGCGCCAGGATGCGCCGTTGCGCGACCTCCTGCTCGGTCGACTCACGCAGTGCGGTCGCCTCGGCGGTGGCGGAGGCCAGCCGGGCGCCGGCCGTGTCGACGGCCTGCCCGCGCAGGGCCTCGGCCTCGACGCGAGCCTCCTCGAGGCTGTCCTCGGCCTGCTTGCGGGCCTGGGCCAACAGCCGGGTCGCATCGCGGGCTGCTCCGACCCGGACGTCGTCGGCCTCGTCCTCGGCCTCCTGCCGCTCGCGGAGGGCGGTGGCCCGCAGCTCGGCGGCATCGGCACGGGCCTCCTCGATCACCTTCTCGCGCTGGATCTCGACCGACCGCATCAACAACGTCGCCTGCTCGCCCGCGTCGGCGATCAGGTCCCGCGCCTCCTGCGCGGCCGCGTCGACGGCCTGCTCGGCCTGCTGACGCAGCCGTTCAGCCTCGGACTTGGCCCGATCGGCCTGCTCGTGCGCACGTCGCGCGTCGGCCTCCCAGCGCCGCGCGTCCTCGGTGGCCTTGCGAGCCTCGGCCGCACTCTCACGGGTGAGCTCGTCGGCGATCGCCTGGGCCCGCTCGAACAGAGCGGCGGCCGACGACTCCGGGGCGTCCCGAGGCGGCGCACCGGACTCGGGCGCGCGCACCACCGTTGGATCCCCACCCACGAGGTGATCCTCCGTTCCGTCGGGGGCCAGGTCAACGACCCGCGCCGACAACCTGGCCCTCATTGTCCAACGCCGGACCAACACTGGTCCAACGGCGTCGAGCCGCGGACGTCACGCCACCGCGACGTCCGGCATGAGGCCATCGCATCCCGTGTCTATTCGATGGAAGACACTTTCCGGTAAAAATGCTGTGAATTCGGCCTCACTGGTGCCACTTGTATTTCATTTCAATCACAATCCTGGTCTAGACCTTGCATATTTCCAGAGGGCTCCCGACGTAACGTTTCGAACGCCGTCACCCGGTCGCAATTCGGAGCAGCCGGGGACGGCACGAAGAAAGGGAAGTAATGCGTCGTTTGCTTAGTTTCGGGACGGTCCTGTCGGCTCTGGCGGCTCTGCTGCTGGCAGCACCCGCGCAGGCCGAGGACACGCTGACCAGCGACCAGCTCGCCCTGTCGGTCTACCTGGCACCTGACCCCGCTGCCGCTATGGCGGCACTGGACCAGGACGAGGTGGCCATGCTGGCCGGGCGCGTCAGCGAGTGGACCGCTGTTGAGGTCGCGGGCGAGCCGGTCAGGCGCCAGCCCACCGCCCAGGAGAAGGTCACCCTGGGGGCTCTTGCTGCCGCAGCGGTTTGCTACAAGTACACCAGGACCTATAAGTGGTACGACCTGGGCATCAACACCGGTGAGACCTGGATGACGGCCAACTGGTGCGGCACCAGCAACGGCATCACGTCCTACTCCCTGACCAACAGGGGCGGCGTCGGCTTCAACGGCTTCAGCTACCAGGGGCTCGGCGCCTACTCGGCCAACAACGTCGGCTGGGAGGTGCGCCAGGCCCAGGTGTTCAAGTTCAGCTTCGCCTGGGCGAGTGCCAACCCGTGCATGCAGATCCGCGGCGGCAAGAGCGGCCTCATCTCGTTCCAGGCGAACTGCAACCTGTCCTGACCTGAGGGCTGCCCCAGCTGCATGGCCCTTCCCGAGATGGAGGGCCATGCAGCCGGTGGGGGTAACGCTCGCGCGATCCCTACCCGAAATTGAAGGGATCGTGCAGGTCGGCATTTCCCGGCACATGGATGATCAATTTCCGAATAGCCAGGCTGTCTGCACAGTCTGAATTGTCGGAGTTGGTCATATTGCACAAGAAAGGCCGCGACCATCCCGCCGAGCTGCTGAAGCTCGGCTGGATGGTCACCACTCGAGGGGATCGTTCGCTGGCCCCTCGGAATGTCGTGGGCGAGCAGTTGCCGGCAGCACCGGGCGCAAGAGTCGGGTCAGTCCCTGGACCGGTCGGGGCCGAGGACGCGCTCGTCCCAGCCGCGCGGTCGTCGCCGCGCTCGGACGAGGCGGAGGAGAAGCGCCACTGCCCACGCAAGGCCCACGAGGATGAGCAGCACCGCGGCAAGGACGAGGACAACTTCCAGCCACGAGATGTCGAACATCTGCTGGACCCTCCCGTCATCGCCATGGCGATCACCCGGCGTTCGGGGTCAATGTTGACAGCACGTCGCCGGACTCGTCGATCGCCGTCAGGGTCAGTGGAGCGCCCGGTGCGGGCCACCAGGCGACGTAGTAGCCGTTGGCGACCGACGCCGTGACCCGGACGCCGTCCTCCAACAGCACCGTGACGCCGGCGACCTCGCGGGCAACGCGACCGTAGACGTAGCGCGCTCCTCCCTCATCGACCACACCGCCGTTGGCCAGCAGCGAGATCGCCTGGCCTCGACGCAGATCGGGGTCAGGCACGCTGGCGGTGGCCAGGGTCTCGTCGTCGTCGACGATGCAGATCGAGGTGCCGCCGTCGACGGTCAGCAAGACCGTCGTGAAGCGGCCCCGACGCTCGCCCACGAGCGGTTGCCGCACGGCCGGAAGGGCGGTGAGACACGACGCCAAGGCTGGGTCGCCGAGGTGCACCTGGATCGGCGTCGGCACCTCGGTCCAGCTCGCGAACGACGAGGTCGGCGCCACCAGGGCGAACCCGAGCGCTCCGGCCAACGAGGTGGCCGCGGCCGAGATCCCGAACGCGCGGCGCTTCCTCCCCTTGGCCTGCTCTCGCGACGCGGTCTCGAGCACGTGCGACCACACCCGGTCGGCGCTGGCCGCGGAGATGTCGGGGACGTCGATCATCATCAGGTCAGGCATCTCGACTGCACCTCGTCGTGGTCTCGCGCGGCGGCCTCGGCAATCTGGCGCCGCACTCGGTGGAGTCGGGACTTCACGGTCCCGACCGGGATGGAGAGGATCTGTGCCGTCTCCTCATGGGACATCTCGGCGTTGATCACGAGGTCGTAGACGTCACGGTCGCCGTCAGCCAGCGACCGGGTGACGCCGGCCAGCCAGGCGAGCTGCTCCGCCGTGACGAGCGCCTTCACCACGTCGTCGGCCACGTCGCCCACCTCGAGCGGGCGCAGGCCCGCGTGTCGCTGGACGAGGTGGTGCCGGCGTACGTCGGCGCGCTGACGCTTCTGGACGATGCGCTTGGCGACGGCGAGGAGCACCGGAAGCGCCGAGTCGCGCACCTGGAAGGAGCGCCTGGCCCGCCAGGCTTCGAGGTAGGTCTCGGACAGACAGTCCTCGGCGTCGTCGGCCACGAAGACCAGGCGCAGGCAGTAGCGGTAGACGCGTGCGTGGTGGCGCTCGAACAACTGCCCGAGCGCGTCGAGACTGCCCTTTCGACAGCTCAGCCACAGCTCGGCATCGGTGGCGCCGTCCTCCTGCATGACCGTCTATACCCGCCGGGCGCTCCCGGGTTCACGGGGCCCGCCGTCCGGGTCCCGCGACCGTCACGCCCGGGTCAGAACAGCAGCGCCGACGCAGGGTCCTCGAGGATGCCGGCGACGTCGGCCAGGAACTGAGAGCCCTTCTCGCCGTCGATGTGGCGGTGGTCGAAGCTGAGCGCCAGCGTGGTGACCTGCCGGACCACGATCTCGTCGTCGACGACCCACGGCTGCTTCTTCACCGCGCCGAAGCAGAGGATCGCGGACTCGCCCGGGTTGATGATGGGCGTGCCCGCGTCGACACCGAAGACACCGACGTTGGTGATCGTGAAGGTGCCGCCGCTCATGTCGGCCGGCTGCGTCTTGCCCTGGCGGGCCGTGCCCGTGAGGTCGTTGAGCGCCCCCGCGAGCTCGAGCAGCGACATCTGCTGGGCGTCCTTGACGTTCGGCACGACCAGCCCGCGCGGCGTCGCGGCGGCGATGCCGAGGTTGACGTAGCGCTTGTAGACGACCTCCTGGGCCCGCTCGTCCCAGAACGAGTTGATCTCCGGCGTACGCCGGGCCGCAAGGATGACCGCGCGAGCCAGCACCAGGAGCGGTGAGACCTTGACGTCCTTGAACTCGCGGCGCTTCTTGAGCCGGTCGACGAACTCCATGGTCCGCGTCGCGTCGAGGGTGACCCACTCGGTGACGTGCGGTGCCGAGAACGCCGACTGCACCATCGCACCGGCCATCATCTTGCGAACGCCCTTGACCGGCTCGCGCCGCTCGCGGTCGCCCCCGTCGACGTGGTCGAGGTGGAAGCCGCCCACCAGGCCCTCGGCAGCCAGGGCCGGCGAGCCGTCACCGCCGTCGGCGGCGAGCTGGACGTCGTCGCGGGTCACCGTGCCACCCGCACCGGTCGGGGTGACCGCGCCCAGGTCGACGCCGAGGTCCTTGGCGAGCTTGCGCACCGGCGGCTTGGCGAGCGCACGGACCTGGCCCGACGACAGCGGCGCCGCGTCGGCGCCGACGCCGGTGGCGGGCACCGCGTCCTCCTCGACCGCGTCGACGACGTCGGGCGACGGAAGGCCGGGCTCGAAGGAGCTCTGCACCTGCTGCTGGGCAGCCGAGCCGGCGGCGGTCGCCGGCGCGGCCGAGCCCCGACGTGCGCGGCGTACGGACGTGCGCTCGGCCTTGTTGCGGCCGACCAGGCTCTCACCCTCGCCGCCGCCACTGGCGGCCGGGTTGGACAGGTCGATCTCGTCGGTCGGTGTCGCCGCGGGGGCTGCCGCGGACACCTCGGCCGGGTCGCCGATCGCGATGATCGGGGTGCCGACCGCGATCGTCTCGCCCTCGTTGACCAGCAGGGCGGTGACGGTGCCCGCGTAGGGCGAGGGGAGCTCGACCAGCGACTTGGCCGTCTCGATCTCGACGACGATGTCGTTGATCGCGATGACGTCGCCGACCTTGACCTTCCAGGCGACGATCTCGGCCTCGGTCAGGCCCTCGCCGACGTCGGGCAGGAGGTACTCAGGCACTGCTGCTCCTTCTCAGAACTCGAGGCTGCGGTCGACGGCGTCGAGGACGCGGTCGAGGTCGGGGAGGTACTCCTCCTCGATGCGCGAGGGCGGGTACGGCGTGTCGAACGCGCCGACGCGCAACACCGGCGCCTCCAGCGAGTAGAAGCACTCCTCGGTGATCCGGGCGGACAGCTCGGCACCCAGGCCGAGGTTGACGTGCGCCTCGTGGGCCACGACGGCGCGGCCGGTGCGGCGTACGGAGTCGTAGACCGGTGCCATGTCGAGCGGCGACAGGGTGCGCAGGTCGATGACCTCGAGGGAACGACCCTCGCCGGCGGCCGCCTCGGCGGCCTTCAGGCAGGTCTTCACCGTCGGGCCGTAGGCCAGCAGCGTCGCGTCCGAGCCGGCTTTGACGACGCGGCTCCTGAAGAGCGGGTCGGGCGTCGCGGTCTCGTCGAGCTCGGCCTTGTCGGCGTGGTACTGCCGCTTGGGCTCGAGGAAGATCACCGGGTCGTCGTGGGCGATGGCCTGCTGGATCATCCAGTAGCCGTCGACGGGGTTGGAGCAGGCGACCACCTTCAGGCCCGGCGTGTGGGCGAACTGCGCCTCCGGCGACTCCGAGTGGTGCTCGACCGCGCCGATGCCGCCGCCGAACGGGATCCGGATGACGATCGGCATCTTGATCTTGCCCTGGCTGCGGAAGTGGATCTTCGCGACCTGGCAGACGATCTGGTCGTACGCCGGGTAGACGAACCCGTCGAACTGGATCTCCACCACCGGGCGGTAGCCACGCATCGCCATGCCGACAGCGGTGCCGACGATGCCGGACTCGGCGAGAGGGCTGTCGATGACCCGGTCCTCGCCGAAGTCCTTCTGCAGCCCGTCGGTGATGCGGAAGACCCCGCCGAGCTTGCCGACGTCCTCGCCCATCAGCAGGACCTTGGGGTCGTCCTCCATCGCCTTGCGCAGGCCCATGTTGAGGCCCTTGGCCAGCGTGACCTTGGTAGTGGAGCTCATGCCCGTCCTCGCTTCGCTCCGGGCGCGCCTGAGGCACATCGCCGCCTGTCTTGGATGACTCGCTCGCTCCGCCCGCTCATGCGTGGCTCCCCTCGAACGTGTCGAGGTAGGCCGCGTAGCCGTCGCGCTGGGCGGCGAGCTCGTCGGTCATCTCGCTGTAGACGTGGTCGAAGATCGAGAGCGGCTGCGGGTCGGGCAGGGCCTTGCAGCCCTCGCGCAGGCGGGCACCGAGGTCGTCGGCCTCCGCCCTGATGCCGTCGATGAAGTCCTCGTCGGCCAGGCCGTTGCGCTTGAGGTAGACCTCGACACGCGCGATCGGGTCGCGCAGCTTCCACCTCTCGACGTCGTCGCTGAGGCGGTAGCGGGTCGGGTCGTCGGTCGTGGTGTGGGCGCCCATCCGGTAGGTGTAGGCCTCGACGAACGTCGGGCCCTGCCCCTCGCGGGCCCGGTTGAGGGCGGCCTTGGTGACGGCGTGGGTCGCGAGGACGTCGTTGCCGTCGACGCGAAGGCCAGGAAAGCCGAAGCCCAGCGCCCGCTGGTAGAGGGGGATGCGCGACTGGCGCTCGATGGGCTCGGAGATGGCCCACTGGTTGTTCTGGCAGAAGAAGACGACCGGGGCGTTGTAGGACGCCGCGAAGATGAACGCCTCGTTGACGTCGCCCTGCGAGCTGGCGCCGTCGCCGAAGTGGGCGAGCACCGCGCTGTCGCGCTCGGCGTCGCCGGTGCCGACGACACCGTCGCGCTGCATGCCCATGGCGTAGCCGGTGGCGTGCAGGGTCTGCGCGCCGATGACGATCGTGTAGAGCCCGAAGTTGTTGTCACGGGGGTCCCAGCCGCCCTGGTCGACGCCGCGGAAGAGGCCGAGCAGGTTGAGCGGGTCGACCCCGCGGCACCAGGCGACGCCGTGCTCGCGGTAGGTCGGGAACACGAAGTCCTGCGAGCGCAGCGCGCGGCCGGCGCCGATCTGGGCGGCCTCCTGGCCGAGCAGCTGGGCCCAGATGCCGAGCTCGCCGTGGCGCTGGAGCGCGGTGGCCTCGACGTCGAGCCGCCGGGTCAGGACCATGTCGCGGTACAGGTCGCGCACGTCCTGGTCGGTGCCGTCGAAGGCGAAGTCGGGGTGCTCGACCCGCTCGCCCTCCGGGGTCAGCAACTGGATCAACTCGGGGCCGCCGTCGCTCTGGGCGGGCCCGAAGACCTCCGCCAGGTCGGGCCCGAAGCCGTTGTGGTGGGACACGTCAGACTCCTCATCGCTCACCGCCGCACCGGGGTCTCCGGGGCCGCTCCTGCGCGCCCGGCGTGGGTGTGACCGGGGGCACATCGTGGTGCCGCCCAAAACTACCGGTGCCCCGGGCGCTGCCGCCAATCGAGCGTAGTCGCCCGGGGCGTCAGTGCTTGACGGCGGCGAGCAGGGCGGAGAGCTCGGCGACGACCTCGTCGAGCGGGTCGGCCGAGCGTTCGGCCCGCGACACCGCGACGGCACCCTCGAGCGAGGCGATCACCAGGCGACCCAGGCTTGCGGCGCGGTCGGGCGGCACGCCGTCGGCCGCCAGCGCCGTCGCGATCGCCTGCTGCCACTCGGCGAAGACGCCGCGCGCGACCTCCTGCAGCGCCGGCTCGGCCTCGGTGGCGACGGCGAGCACCGGGCAGCCGGTCGCGAAGTCGGTGCGGACCAGCAGCACCCGCCAGTGCTCGGCGAAGCTCCGCAGCGCCGCCTCCACGCCCTGCGCGCGGGACTGCTCGAGCAGGCGGCTGACCTGACGCCCGGTGGCCGCCACGGCTTCCTCGACCAGCTGGGCCTTCCCCCCGGGGAAGTGGTGGTACGTCGACCCGAGCGGGACGCCGGCCGCGCGAGCGAGGTCGCGCAGGCTCATCGCCGCGGCCCCCTGGGTGCCGATCGCCTCGGCGGCGCCCGCGATCATCCGGCGTCGCGTGTCGGTGGCCACACGTTCTCCTCTGTGCTGCTTCCTGACTTGCCCGTCTATGACGACTGTCATACTATCGTCCCATGAACTATGACAGCCGTCATAACCTGGTCGTGACCGAGCCCTCCGTCGTCACCCGCGGCGTCGTGCTCGTGCTGCCCGCGATGGCGACCCCGGCCCGCTACTACACGCCCTTCGCAGCCTGGCTCGCCGACCGCGGCCTCCGCGCCGTCGTCCTCGAGCACCGCGGCACCGCCGATCGCGCGGCCATGAAGGCCTACGACGGCGACCTGCTCGACTGGTTCGACGACGCCCGCGACGCCCTCGACGTCGTCGCGCGCGACGCGGGCGACCTGCCGGTGAGCCTGGTGGGGCACAGCCTCGGCACCCAGATGCTGCCGTTCGTCGACCACGACTCCCTGGCCCGCGTGGTCAGCGTGGCCTCGGGCACCGGCTGGGTCGGCCACCTGCCCGGGTCGATGCGTCGCACCGCGCCGGTGCTGATGCGCACCGTCGCTCCGTTGGCCATGCGGGTCGCCGGCTACTACCCCGGCCGGACGCTGCGGATCATGGACGACATCCCGACCGGCGTGATGCGCCAGTGGAGCCGGTGGTGCCTCGACCCGGCGTACCTCGGAGTCGACGTCCCCGACGCCGACGACCTGTTCGCCCGCGTGAAGGCGCCGATGACGGTGCTGTCGTTCACCGACGACGAGCTGATGAGCGCCGCCGCGACCGCCGACCTGCACGACCGGTTCGTCAACGCCGACCAGGTCCGCCAGCGCTACGCCCCCGCCCAGCTCGAGGTCGACCGGATGGGCCACCACGGCTTCTTCCGCGCCCGCCACGCGGACCTCTGGGACGAGCTGGTCCTGCCGTACCTCGAGCGGGCGTAGCACCCAGGTTTGGCCGAGGGGTCGAAGTCCCCGGCCCGCCGGGGAGTTGGTCGCTTCTCGGCCGACATGTTGGCCGAGAAGCGCAGAAGTCCCCGGCTCGCCGGGGACTTCGACATCACGCCGCCGGCGCTAGTGGGGCTCGCCGAGGTCCTCGTGCTGGCGATGGGTCTCGGGCTCGACCTGGAACGTCGCGTGCTGGACGCCGAAGTGCTCGGCCACGCAGTCGGAGAGCTCGTCGAGGATGCCGCCGACACCACGTGCGGCGAGGGCGGACTCGGAGACGGTCACGTGAGCCGAGAGGCTGGGCATCCCGCTGGTGATCGTCCAGGCGTGCAGGTCGTGCACGTCGGTGACGCCGTCGGCGCCGAGCAGGTGGTCGTGGACCACGTCGAGGTCGAGGCCGGGCGGCGCTATCTCGAGCAGGATCACCAGCGCGTCCCGGAGCAGCTTGACGGCCCTGGGCAGGATCAGCGCCGCGATCAGCAGGGAGGCGAGAGGGTCGGCGCGCAGCCAACCCGTCGCCAGGATCACCAGGCCGGCAGCGACGGCCAGGAGCGATCCCAGCAGGTCGGCGAACACCTCGGCCGCCGCCGCGCGCAGGTTGAGTGACCCGGTGTCCGAGCGGTTGAGGACCGTCAGCGACACACCGTTGGCCACCAGGCCCACGAGCGCGAACGCGACCATGGGCCCGGCGTCGACCGCTGTCGGCTCGCTCAGCCGACCGACGCCGGCCCACACCAGGAAGCCGCACACCCCGAGCAGCACGAGCGCGTTGACGACGGCGGCGAGGATCTCGGCCCGGTGGTAGCCGAACGTCGAGCGCCGCCCGGCCGGCATCGCCGCGACGTACGACGCCCCGAGCGCCAGCACCACCGCGGCCGCGTCGGTCGCCATGTGCCCGGCGTCGGCGAGCAGCGCCAGGGAGCCCGTCACCCACGCGCCCACCAGCTCGACGAGCAGCACGGCGACGGTCACCCCGAGCGCGATGCGCAGGCGCGAGCGGTCGGCCGCGCGTCCCGCGGCGTGCCCGTGTCCGTGACCGGCGCCCATGGGTCGAGGGTAGATGCGGGCGCAGCTCGCCGGACGGGAGTCAGTCCGTGGCCTGCACCACGTTCGGGACGGGCGGTCGCGGTGCGAGGGAGGTGTAGCGGCCGTCGTGGTAGAGCAACGGCGCACCGGCACGAGCCACCCACGCGTCGGCGACCTCGGCGAGCACCATGACGTTGTCGCCGGCCGGGACGCGGTCGGTGATACGACCCAGCAGGTAGGCGCCGCAGCCGTCGACCAGCGCCTCCCCCGACGGTCCCGACGACCACGCCACCGTGGCGAACTTGTCGAGACCGCTCGTGGCGAAGATCCGGGCGACGTCGGCCTGGTCATCGGCCAGGAGGTGGACAGCGACGCGGTCAGAGCTGCCGAGCACCGCCCAGGCACCCGACTCCCTCGCGAGCGTGAAGCTCACCATCGGCGGGCGGACCGACACCGACACCAACGACGTCGCGGTGAAGCCGACCGGCCTCGCCCCTGGCGCCGAGACCGCCGTGACGACCGCGACCCGGGCCGCGTGGTCGCGGAACACCGAGCGGAACGCCGCCTCGTCACCGGCGCCGGCGATCGGTTCGGGCGGCGGATCGGGCACCACGTAGAGCGACACGAGGGCCAAGAGTACGTCGCCCGCGGCACGTCGACTTGATCCGGAGGGCGCCCGCGACGTAGGAGAAGGGGTGCGCCGACTTCCCCGCCCGCTGCTCGCCGGCCTCGCCATCGTGCTTGCCGGCCTCGTGGTGACGCCGTCCGACGCCGCCGACCCCGGCTCGGTCGAAGCGCCCGCGGCCCGGAAGCCCGTTGCCCAGCCGCTCGTCTGGGGTCGCGACCTGGCCGACCCGAGCGTCGTCGAGTTCAACGGCAACTACCTCGCCGTCGGCACCGGTCCGGTGATCTCGCGAGTGCGGGCCGGCGGAGCGCGCGGTCGCTACACCGATCTCCCGACTCCGCTCACGACGTACCCGTCCTGGGTCCTGCCCGGCGAGATCTGGGCGCCCGACCTGGCCCAGGTGGCCGACGGGAGCTGGGTGCTCTACTACACGGCGCTCGCGGCCGGGCTGCCTCCGGGCGGGCGGTGCATCGGGGCCGCGACGGCTGCGACGCCGGCCGGGCCGTTCACGCCGTACGGCGACGTGCCGGTCGTCTGCCCGCCGCGCGCCGGCTACCTGCCGGCGTCGGACCAGCTGCTCGACCGCGAGCTCGACCTGCCGGCCAGCGGGGTCATCGACGCGTCGCTCTTCACCGAGCGCGACGGCAAGCTGTACCTGCTCTACAAGACCCAGGGCCTCCCGTCGACGATCCGGATGGTCCAGCTGACCCCCGACGGGCTCAGCGTGCTGCCGGGGCGGCACAGCAAGCGGCTGCTGCGCAGCAGCCAGATCGTGGAGAACCCGACCCTCGTGCGCGAAGGCTCGCACTACGTGCTGTTCACCTCGGAGGGGTGGTTCGGCGACTGCGACTACCGCACGACGTACCGCAAGTCACGCAAGCGCTGGAGCTGGCCGACCCGCTCGACGAACTTCCTCGGCCCGGTGATCACCGGGCTGTGCGGGCCGGGTGGGGCCGACGTCGTGGTGCCGAGCCAGGGCGGTCCGGTCCGGATGTTCTTCCACGGCTGGACCTGCTACCAGACCAACCAGCCGTGTCCGCGCACGTTCCGGCGCGACCGCGACGCGACGCTGCTGCCGATCCGTGGGATGTACGGCGTGCTGCTCGACTGGGGCGACTCGGACAGCCCGCAGGTCGCGGACTACCTCACGCCGCGGTGACCGCGGCGGTGCGCGGTCACCAGGGCGGCGGCGACCAGGCACCCGGTCACGAGCACGACGAGCTGGACGACCAGCATGCGCCTTCCCCTCATCTCGACCGCGGTCGATGGTGACCGCGTCGACCCCCCAGGCCTTGGGTCCATGGTCGCGGAAACGGGCCCGACGCGCCATGCTCCTGAGGTTGATTTAACTTGCTCTTCGGTCGGTTTCCTTTGGTTTGCCTCCGAGAGACTCTCGCCCGTGTGCGGTCCGCCAGATCGAGACGTCCGGACCGTTGGGTACGACTCCGGTCGGGTTGATGTCGCGCTGCACGACGTAGTAGTGCCGCTTGATCTGGTCGAAGTCGACCGTCTCGCCGAACCCCGGTGTCTGGAAGAGGTCGCGCGCGTAGCCCCACAGCGCCGGCAGTGCGGTGAGCGTGCTGCGGTTGCACTTGAAGTGGGGGTTGTAGACGGCGTCGAAGCGGGCCAGCGTCGTGAACAGCCGTACGTCGGCCTCGGTGAGCTCCGCGCCCATCAGGAAGCGGCGGTCCGCGAGGCGCTCCTCGAGCCAGTCCAGAGCCGACCAGAGCGTGTCGTACGCCGCGTCGTACGCCTCCTGCGACCCGGCGAAACCGCAGCGGTAGACACCGTTGTTGACGTCGGTGAAGACCCGCTCCATCACCTCCTCCATCTCGTCGCGGAGGTGGTCGGGCCACAGGTCCGGCGCGTCGGACCGGTGATGCTCGGTCCACTCGAAGAACAGGTCGTGGGTGATCCAGCCGAAGTCGTTGGTGACCACCTGGCCGGACGGGATGTCCACCATCGCCGGGACGGTGATGCCCTTGTCGTAGTGCGGATCGCGGGCGAGGTAGGCGTCGCGGAGCCGGTGGATGCCGAGCACCGGGTCGACGCCGCCGGGGTCCTCGTCGAAGGTCCAGCTGCGCTCGTCGTGCACCGGGCCGGGCAGGCCGACGGGCAGCACCCGCTCGAGGCCGAGCAGGCGGCGCACGATCAGGGACCTGCTGGCCCACGGGCACGCCGGAGCCGCCACCAGCCGGTAGCGGCCGGGCTCGACCGGCCAGAGCTCGCCCGCCACCGGCCCATGCTCGGGACGGCGTCCGTCGCGGGTGATGCGGTCGGGGAGGTAGTCAGTGTCGCGCTCGAAGGACCCGGATCCGACGTACGAGGTTGCCATGCCTCCCTCGTACCCGAGAGGCCCACTCTCCACCCCGTCGGTCCATTCCCAACGAATCTTTGCAGAATTTTCTTTGCAAACATCTCTTTGCGGTTGTACGGTCGACCCATGGACGAACGCACCGTCGTCACCCCCGACGCCTCCGGCCTCAAGGCCCTGGGCCATCCCGTGCGGCTGCGGATGCTCGGGCTGCTGCGCATCGAGGGACCCGCCACGGCCACCACCCTGGCCACCCGCCTCGGGCTCAACACCGGCGCGACGTCGTACCACCTGCGCCAGCTGGCCCAGCACGGCTTCATCGTCGAGGACACCGAGCGCGGCAACGCCCGCGACCGCTGGTGGCGCGCGGCCCACCAGTCCACGCACACCGGGGCGGCGACGGCCGGGCCGGAGGAGGCCGAGGCACACGAGGCCTACTCACAGGCTCTGGCGGTGTTCTACTCCGAGCAGCTCCACAACGCCGTCGCCGAGCGGATGTCCTTGCCCGAGGAGTGGCTGCGGACCACGACGATGAGCGACTGGAACCTCAAGCTCAACGCCGCCCAGGCGCGCCGGCTGATGGAGGCGCTGTTCGAGGTCATCGAGTCGGCCGACGAGGACGACGCCGATGCGCCGGGCGTGGGCGACTACGTGATCCAGCTCGCCACCTTCCCGCGTCCGGGGACGACGCCGTGAGCACCGTGAGAGCCGGGGGCCGCCGGTCGCTCTACGGCTGGCTGAGCGCCGATGCCATCTCCCTCACCGGGACCCGGATCTCGATGGTCGCGATCCCCTGGTTCGTGCTCATCACGACGGGGTCGCCCACCCAGACCGGACTGGTCGCCTTCGCCGAGATGTTCCCGCTGGTGCTGTGCAAGGTGCTCGGCGGGCCGCTCATCGATCGGCTCGGGGCCCGGCGCGTCGCCATCACCTGCGACCTCGGCAGCTTCGTCGTGGTCGGCCTGGTGCCGATCCTGCACTCGATCGGCGTGCTCACGTTCCCCGTCCTGCTCGCCCTGGTGGCGATGGCCGGCGCCCTGCGCGGGCCTGGCGACGCGGCCAAGGACTCCCTGACCCCGGCCATCGTGGCCGCGGCCGAGGTTCCGATGGAGCGGGCGACCGGGCTGGCGTCTGCCGTCGAGCGCGGCGCCGGGATGGTGGGCTTCGCCCTGGCCGGCGCCCTTGTCGTCGCCGTAGGCCCGGCCACCGCGCTGGCGCTCGACGCGGTGTCGTTCCTGCTGGGTGCCGCCGTGCTCGGCTGGGCCACCGTCGGCCTGGGGCGCACCGACGAGATCGACGTCGAGGGCGCGCCCGAACCTGCAGAGGAGCCGGAGGGGTTCTGGCGGCAGCTGCACGAAGGGTGGACCTTCCTGCGCCGTGATCCGGTCCTCATCGGCCTCACCCTGATGATCGCGGTGACCAACCTCCTGGACCTCGCGTGGGCGAGCGTGATGATGCCGGTCTGGGTGCACGACTCCGGACACAGCGCCGGCCTGCTCGGCACGCTCTTCGCGGTGTTCGCTGCCGCGTCGATGCTCGGCGCGCTGGTCGCCGCCGCGTGGGGCGAGCGGATCCCGCGGTTCCGGACGTACCTCCTCGCCTTTCTCGTCACCGGGCTGCCGCGGTTCGTGGTGATGGCGATCGACGTGCCGCTGTGGGTGGTCCTCGCCGTCCTCGTGGTCGCCGGGGTCGCCTCGGGCTTCCTCAACCCGATCCTCGGCGCGGTCTTCTTCGAGCGGATCCCCGAGCCGCTCGTCGGCCGGGTCAGCTCGCTGTCGACGTCGGTCTGCTACGCCCTGATGCCGCTCGGCGGGCTGCTCGGCGGTGTGCTCATCGCCGGGATCGGCATCTCCCCGGCGTTCGTGCTCGTCGGCGTCGCCTACTTCGCCGCCACCATGGCGCCGGCGGTCTTCCCGTCGTTCCGCGAGATGGACCGGCGGCCGACTCCCTCTGACGCGAGTCGTGTGCCTGAGCCCGCGGCCTAGCGCGGTCTGAGGCACACGACCCGCGGTGACGGGACCTGGGTCCCTTGGCCCCGGGGCGCCATGGATCCACGGTGAACGGGACGGGGCTCGCGATTGGCCCCCACCCCTGGGAGGACCCGCCATGAACCACTTCGTCCTGCGCCCGCGCCGCGCCGCAACACTCGCCGCATTGATCGTGCTCGCCGGACCCGCCTGGGTGCTCGGCTCGCTGTCGGGGGCCGCTGCCGCGCCTGACAAGACGCTCACCGCGGCGAACACCACTCCGGTGTCGATTCCCGACTCCGGCAACGCCAACCCCTTCCCCAGCTCCATCGTCGTTCCGGCTCACGGCGGCGTGGTCAGCGACATCGACGTCACCCTCGTCGGTCTGGACCACACCTCGATTCAGGACCTGACCGTCATGCTCGTGGGACCGACGGGGATCCGCTCCTCGCTGATGTACGCCGCCGGCAGCTTCGGCACGAATCCCGCGCCGGTGGCCCTGTCCTTCGACGATGAGGCGCTCAGCCATGTGCCCGACACCCGCACCATCTCGTCCGGCACGTACAAGCCCACTGACCAGAGGTTTCTCAACAACCCCGACCAACCCCCCGGCGAGCTGGCCACCAGCCTGTCGGCCTTCGACGGCAAGCCCGCGAGTGGCAGTTGGGGCCTCTTCATCAGCGACCGCTACGACGACGACACCGGCGTGCTCACCGGCGGCTGGTCGCTCGACATCGACTACAACGACACCGTCGCGCCGGAGGGCACCGTGTCCGTCGGCGGCGGAGCCACGTTGACCGGCTCGCCGACGGCCACGCTCACGTTGGGCGCCACGGACCCGGACCCGGGCACGGGAGTCGCTCAGATGCGGTTCAGCAACGACGGCAGCACCTGGTCGCCGTTCCAGCCCTACGCCGCAACCGCCTCGTGGAGCCTGAGCGCCGGCGACGGGACCAAGACCGTCTACGCGCAGTACACCGACGCCTTCGGCAACCTTTCGGTCCCGGTGTCCGACACGATCGTGCTGGACACGCCGGCTCCCCAGCCGAAGAAGCTGACACCGAAGAAGAACGCCACCGGCGTTCCGACCAGGACCACAGTGACCTTCGTGGCCTCCAAGGCCCTCGACCCCGCCACCGTCACCAGGCGGACGGTGAAGCTCACCGGCAGCGGGATGACCGTGCACGCCAAGGTCTCCTACGCGCCGGACACGAGGAAGGTCACGCTGACCCCGCAGAAGGCTCTCCCCGCCCACCGAACCTTCAAGGTGAAGATCTCCGAGACCGTCACCGACCTCGCCGGCAACGGCTTCGCCAAGACGCTCTGGAGCTTCAGCACCAGCTGACCCGCAGCCCCGGCTCGACTCGGCAACCGGTGAGGGGACCCAGGTCCCTTGGGCGTTGTACGTCGTGGACGCAGGCTCGGGGAACGGGTCTGCCTTCTGACCCCCGCTTGGAGGAGCAGCAATGACACACCGCCATCGAACGTTCACCCCGGTGGGCGCCGGCATCGCGCTGCTCTCGTCCATCCTGCTGGTCGGTGCCCACGCCGGCGCCGCAACGGCACCCACCAAGACCTTGACCGCGGCCAACAGCATTGCGGTGACGATTCCCGACCACGGCACCGCGAACCCCTTCCCCAGCTCCATCGTGGTGCCGGCGGACCATGGTGTGGTCAGCGACATCGACGTCACCCTCGTCGGTCTGGACCACGAGGTGATGACGGATCTCGTCGTCGTGCTCGTGGGACCCACGGGGATCCGCGCCACGCTGATGTACAGCGCCGGCAGCGAGTCACCGAACCCCGCACCGGTGACCCTGACCTTCGACGACGAGGCGCTCGGCTTCGTGCCCAACACCCTCACGATCTCGTCCGGCACCTACAAGCCCACTGACCGAACGGCTCTCTCCATCTCCAACCTTCCCGGCGATCAAGCCACCAGACTGTCGACCTTCGACGGCACGCCCGCGAGCGGCACCTGGGGCCTCCACATCGTCGACAAGGGCCCCGCCGACACCGGCGTGCTCACCGGCGGCTGGTCGCTCGACATCGACTACAACGACACCGTCGCGCCGGAGGGCACCGTGTCCGTCGGCGGCGGAGCCACGTTGACCGGCTCGCCGACGGCCACGCTCACGTTGGGCGCCACGGACCCGGACCCGGGCACGGGAGTCGCTCAGATGCGGTTCAGCAACGACGGCAGCACCTGGTCACCGCTCCAACCGTATGCCCCCACTGCCTCGTGGAGCCTGAGCGCCGGCGACGGGACCAAGACCGTCTACGCGCAGTACACCGACGCCTTCGGCAACCTTTCGGTCCCGGTGTCCGACACGATCGTGCTGGACACGCCGGCTCCCCAGCCGAAGAAGCTGACACCGAAGAAGAACGCCACCGGCGTTCCGACCAGGACCACGGTGACCTTCGTGGCCTCCAAGGCCCTCGACCCCGCCACCGTCACCAGGCGGACGGTGAAGCTCACCGGCAGCGGGATGACCGTGCACGCCAAGGTCTCCTACGCGCCGGACACGAGGAAGGTCACGCTGACCCCGCAGAAGGCTCTCCCCGCCCACCGAACCTTCAAGGTGAAGATCTCCGAGACCGTCACCGACCTCGCCGGCAACGGCTTCGCCAAGACGGTGTGGAGCTTCAGAACGCGCTGAGCACCTCGACGAGCCGGTCGTTGGCCTCGGGCTCGCCGATGGTCGCGCGGACGCCGTCGCCGGCGAAGGGGCGGACGACGACGCCCGCCGCGTCGCAGGCCGCGGCGAGCTCGAGCGCCCGGTCGCCGACGCCGAACCACACGAAGTTGCCCTGGGCATCCGGCACGTCGACACCCGCCGCGCGCAGCCCGTCGAGCACCCGGGCGCGCTCGGCGACCAGCGCGCCGACGCGCTCCAGCAGCGCGGACTCGGCTGCCAGGGACGCCACGGCCGCCGCCTGCGCGACCGACGTGACGCCGAAGGGCAGCGCCACCGCGCGCAGGGCGGACGCGAGCGGGGCCGGGGCGACGGCGTACCCCACGCGAAGGCCGGCCAGGCCGTAGGCCTTGGAGAAGGTGCGGGTCAGCACGACGTTCTGGTGGCGGCGGTACGTCGCCACGCCGTCCACCGGGTCGGCCATCCGGACGAACTCGACGTACGCCTCGTCGACGACGACCAGCACGTGCGGCGGGACCGCGGCGATGAACGCGTCGAGCTCCGACTGCGTCACGGCGGGCCCGGTCGGGTTGTTGGGCGTGCAGACCAGGACGACCTTCGTGCGGTCGGTGATCGCTGCCAGCATCGCGGCGAGGTCGTGGCGGCCGTCGCCGGTGACCGGCACCCGCACCGAGGTCGCCGCGGCCACGGTCGCCGCGATGGGGTAGGCCTCGAAGGACCGCCAGGCGTAGACGACCTCGTCGCCGGGCTCGCAGAAGGTCTGCATCAGCTGGTAGATCAGCGCCACGCTGCCGGTGGCCAGCACGAGGTCGGAGCCCGGCACGCCCAGCTTGGCGGCGAGGGCGTCGTACAGGTCGACGCAGCCCATGTCGGGGTAGCGGTTCATCGCGGCCGCGGCCGCCTCGGCAGCGGCGAGCACGCCGGGCAGCGGCGGGTAGGGGTTCTCGTTCGACGACAGCTTGTAGGTCGTCAGCCCCTCGCGCGGCGTCGGCGGGCGCCCCGGCACGTACGCCGGGATCGCGAGGACGTTCGGCCGGGGCTGCGGGTCGCTCATGCCCGGCAGGCTAGACGAGTGACCACGACCGGGGACCCTGGTCCCCTGCGGAAACACGCGCACCCACCTAGCCTCGCCCGGGTGAGGACACCTACGCCGTCGAACGGCCGAGCCCGCCTGCTGACCCTCGCCCTCGTGGCGGCGACCATCGGCCTGGTCCAGGCTCCCGCGAACGCAGCGCCGACCCGCACGACCTTCTCCCAGCCGAGCCCGATCCATCTCGGCGAGAAGAAGGCCCCCAGGACGAGCACGTCCTCGGCCGGCAGATCGCGATCCCAGCCTTCGGGGACGGCCGGGTCCGTACCCCTCGACGGTGAGCTTCTCTCGTCCCGGTGTCATCACGGACGTCAATGTCGTCATCGACCGGACTCACCCACGACTCGCCGGACGACCTCCAGCTGCTGCTGGTCGGTCCCGGCGGCGAGCAGGCGTTGCTGATGTCGCACGTCAGCAACGGCGGCGGCCGTCTCGAGCGTCGACATCGGGCTCGACGACGAGTGGCCGCTCTTCGAGCCGAACCAAGCGCTCGAAGACGGTGCCACGTACCGACCAACGAGCATCGACCCCGTGGACTTCCCAGGCGCGGACGCGCCAGACCTCGACGGCAACAACGCGCTCGACGTGTTCGACGGCACGTCCCCGGTGGGCGACTGGCAGCTCTTCGTCCATGACTCGCGGCTGGGGTACGGCGGCTCGATCGCCGAGCTGGTCGCTCAGCTTCGTGCTCGCCACCACGCCGTACCCCTCGACCCTGTCCGTGTCCGGGCATCGGCGAGGTCAGTGACGTCGACGTCACGCTCCACGGCATCGAGAGCGCCTATCCCGAAGACCTCGACATGGTTGCTGGTCGGCCCCCAGGGCCATCTGACGGCACTGATATCCGACGCGGGTGGGCACGACCGCGTCTCGGATGTCGACCTCACGCTCGACGGCAGTGCAACCTCGCCGATCAATGAGCGACACCCTGGCCACGGGGGCCTTCCAGCCCACCAACCGCCTTGGTCTTCGGCGCTGAGGACCCTTTCCGGACGTGCATTTCCGACGGAGGCCGCGGACCTGACCGTCTTCAACGGAACCGACCCCAACGGAGTCTGGGCTCTGTACGCCGTCGATGACGGCCGGGACGACCTCGCCGCCATCCTCGGCGGCTGGTCGCTCGACATCGAGTCGGAATCCGGCACGCCCGCCGACCCGCCCGCCGGTCCGACCCCGCCTTCGGGACCCGTCGTGCTCGACACGGCGGCGCCGACCGTCACCGTGTCGGTGGCCGCGGGATCGGCGTACACCACCACGTCCTCGGTCACCGTCGGCGTGACCGCGACCGACACCGGACCCGGGGCGTCGGGCCCGCAGCAGATGCGCTTCAGCAACGACGGCACCACCTGGTCGGCCTTCCAGCCCTACGCCACCACCGCACCGTGGACCCTGGAGCCGGGTCGCGACGGCTCCCGCTCGGTGTTCGCCCAGATCCGCGACGGCAGCGGCAACCTCTCTCCCGTGGTCTCCGACGCGATCACCCTCGACTCGCGTGGCCCACGGGTCATCAAGGTCAAGCCGCGCCGGGACCGCGACGGCGTACGACCCGACGCCCGGATCAAGGTCATCACCACCGAGGCCCTCGCCGAGGCCACCGTCACCTCGACCACCGTCTTCCTGAGCAGGAAGGGCGCCACCACGATCGCGGCCACCCTGCAGGTGCGGGGCGCCAAGGTCATCCTCGACCCCGTCAAGCCGCTCAGGCCCGGCACCTACCGCGCGAAGGTGACCACCGGTGTCACCGACCTCGCCGGCAACGCCTTCGACGCCAAGCGGAAGCCGGGCACCCAGACGCTGAGGTGGACCTTCACCGTCTGACCGGCCGAAGGGCGGTACAGGTGAGGGGCGGCCGGTGGGCGAGTCTCCAAACCGGGCCGCCCCTACAATCGGCCCGTGAAACGCCTCCTCGCCTGGCTGCTGAGCAACGCGGTCGCGATCGCCGTGGCGGCCTGGCTGCTCGACGGCATCAGCTTCAGCGGGCCGACAGAGCCCTTCGGTGCCGAGGTGCAGGAGAAGATCGTGCCGCTGCTGCTGGTCTCGGCGATCCTCGGTCTGGTGAGCGTCACCGTCGAACCCGTGGTCAAGCTGCTGTCGCTGCCGTTCATCCTCATGACGATCGGGCTGTTCCTCCTGGTCATCAACGCACTGATGCTGTTGCTGACCGAGTGGATCGCCGACCTGGTGGGCGTCGGCTTCCACGTCGACGGCTTCTGGAACGCACTGCTCGGATCGATCATCATCACCCTCGTCACCGGCTTCATCGACGTCACCGTCCTCGATGACTGACGCTCCACTGCCGCCCTCGACTCGCGGGTCCGGTCCCTATCGGGTCGGCATCGTGTGTCTGGGCAACATCTGCCGCTCTCCTGTCGCCGAGGTGGTGCTCACCCAGCGGCTCGCCGACGCCGGGCTCGAGCACGCCGTGGTCGTCGACTCGTGCGGCCTCGGCGGCTGGCACGTCGGTCACCGGATGGACGAGCGCGCCGCCGCGTCGCTGACGCGCGCCGGCTACGACGCCTCCCGTCACCGCGCCCGACAGATCGACCGCGGCTGGACCGACCCCACGACCGGGCACGACCTGCTTCTCGCCATGGACGCGAGCCACTACCGCGAGCTGATCGACGCGGGCGCCGATCTCGACCGGGTGTGGATGTTCCGCCAGGTCGACCCCGTCGATCCTGGCGCCGACGTACCGGACCCGTACTACGGTGGCCCGGACGGGTTCGAGGAGGTGCTGGCCATGGTAGAGCGCACGTCTGCGGTCCTGGCCGAGCGGTTGGGGCAACTGCTCGGGAGCGACACCGCACGCACTGACCTCGGGGAGGCCGGACGCCGATGACCCGCCAGCCCGCGGTCGCCCGGCGCGCCGAGGCCCTGCTCGGCACGGCCGTGGTCGCGACCGCACCGGCCGCCGGCGGTGACATCTCGACCGCGACCAAGCTCCGCCTCTCCGACGGATCGACGGCGCTGATGAAGACCCACCCGCACGCACCGCCCGAGTTCTTCGAGGTCGAGGCGGCCGGGCTGCGCTGGCTCGCCGAGGCCCACGAGGCCGGCGGCGTCCACGTCCCGGAGGTGCTGGCCGTCGACCACGAGTGCCTCGTGCTGCGCTGGGTCGAGCCGGCCAAGCTCACGGTCGACGGCGCGAGCGCGTTCGGCGCGGCGCTCGCGGTCACGCACGCGGCCGGGGCGCCGTCGTACGGCGGTCTTCCCGGCGGCGCCGACGGCGCGGAGCCCCACGACGGCTTCATCGGCCGGCTGCCCCTGCCCGGTCGGCCGGCGCCGACCTGGGCGGAGTTCTACGCGACCCGGCGGGTGCTCCCCTATCTCAAGCTGGCGCGCGACCGGGGCCAGGCGACCGCCGAGGACGCGGAGGCGATCGAGGCCGTCCTGGGCCGGCTGGCCGAGCTCGTCCCCGAGGAGCCGCCCGCGCGTCTGCACGGCGACCTGTGGAACGGCAACGTGGTGTGGGGTGCCGAGGGTCGTGGCTGGGTCATCGACCCCGCGGCCCACGGCGGCCACCGGGAGACCGACCTGGCCATGCTCGCGCTGTTCGGGCTGCCGCACCTCGCACGGGTGCTGGAGGCCTACGAGCAGGCCTCCCCCCTCGCGGAGGGCTGGGAGTCGCGCCAGGGCCTGCACCAGCTGTTCCCGCTCCTGGTGCACGCGTGCATGTTCGGCGGCGGGTACGCCGGACGCGCGGCAGGCATCGCAGCGCGCTACGTCTGACCGCCGAGCGGACGCAACTTCACCTTCCCCCGCTGCGTCTCATACGCCGAGCCGACGCAACTTCACCTTCCCCCGCTGCGTCTCATACGCCGAGCCGACGCAACTTCACCTTCCCCCGCTGCGCTCCTCCGGTGAAGTTGCGACTGCTCGGCGGGGTGCGACTGCTCGGCGGGGTGCGACTGCTCGGCGGGGGGTGTGTGGAACCCCGAGGGACCGCAGCCGTTGCCAGCTGTTCCCCCCGGGGTCCCGCCGCCCCGAAAGGCGGCCCACCGACACCAATCCCCCCGGATGGTGTGGTGCGTCTCCATGATGACCTGTGCGAGCCAGGTCGCCACGTAGGGCAGCATAAACCCTACCCGGCGTGTCTCCTTGTTCTACCTCCTCGCCTCGTCGTCAGGCACACCCGTGAAGGTGGCCCCCGCGGCGGTCAGCGCGCTTCTCAGGACCGGCTCAGGCCGGGCTGGCAGAGTGGGGGGGTGAGCCCGGCCACCCCGGCCCCAGCAGGTGGGCCCCCGCCCCCCGGCGGCAAACCCCGCGTGCTGGTCGTCGACGACGACCGGGCCGTCCGCGAGTCACTGCGCAGGTCCCTGGAGTTCAACGGCTACGCCGTCGCACTGGCCACCGACGGCGCCGAGGCACTCGCCGCGATCGGGTCGCTGGCCCCCGACGTGGTGGTCATGGACGTGATGATGCCGCGCCTGGACGGGGTAGAGGCGACGCGCGCGCTGCGGACGGCCGGCAACGACGTACCCATCCTCGTGCTCACCGCCCGCGACGCCGTCGGCGACCGCGTCGAGGGCCTCGACGCCGGTGCCGACGACTACCTCACCAAGCCCTTCGCCCTGCAGGAGCTGCTGGCCCGGCTGCGCGCGCTGCTTCGCCGCGCCGTGCCGCCGGAGGAGGAGGGCGACGAGGTGCTCGCGTTCTCCGACCTCCGCATGGATCTGGCGTCGCGCGAGGTGCTGCGGGGCGAGCGCGCGATCGAGCTCACGCGCACCGAGTTCACGCTGCTCGAGATGTTCCTGCGGCGGCCGCGACGGGTGCTGGAGCGCTCCTTCATCCTCGAGGAGGTCTGGGGCTTCGACTTCCCGACCACGGCCAACTCGCTGGAGGTCTATGTCGGCTACCTGCGCCGCAAGACCGAGGCCGGCGACGAGTCCCGCCTGATCCACACCGTGCGCGGTGTGGGCTACGTCCTCAAGGAGGCGTAGTGGTTGCGCCCGGAGGTGACCACTAGTGGCTCTCCCGCCACTCCATCACGGCGGAGGGCTGCCGCCGACCGGGCTGCGCGGACCGTTCGAGGCGCAGGGCTGGCACTACCGCCGCTCGCTGGCCAGTCGCGTCGCGCTGCTGACGACGATCGTGGTCGGGCTCTCCGTCGCCGTGATGGCCGCGGCGGCGTTCGTCACCGTGCGGATGGCGATGCAGGCGGCCCTCGACGAGTCGCTGCTCGACCGGGCGACCAAGGCGGCCGACGCCGGCGCGATCGCGGAGCTCCAGCTGCAGATGCCGCCCTGGATGTACGGCGCCGCCGATGTCCGGATCGCCGTGATCACCGCCGACGGCCAGATCCGGTCACTCGACCGCGGCACCCCCCAGCTCAACCTCGGCGACCCCGAGCTCGAGGTCGCCCAGGGGTCGGCCGAGCAGTCCGTGCGGACCATCCGGGCCGGTGACCAGAGCTACCGCATCGTCACGGTGCCGGCGGGGGCCGACCAGGCCCTGATCCTGGCGCAGTCGCTGGAGGGCCAGGACCTCGTGCTGGCCAAGCTCGGCATCACCATGCTGGTCGCAGGTGGCCTCGGTGTGCTTGCCGCCGCCCTGGCCGGCTGGGGGGTGGCGCGCAACGGCCTGCGGCCGGTCCGCCGGCTGACCGTGGCCGTCGAGCACATCGCCCGCACCGAGGACCTCCGCCCGCTTCAGGTCGAGGGCGACGACGAGCTGGCGCGGTTGGCGACGGCGTTCAACTCCATGCTGATGGCCCTCGCCGCGTCCCGCGACCGGCAACGCCGGCTCGTCGCCGACGCCGGCCACGAGCTGCGGACGCCGCTGACCTCCCTGCGCACCAACCTCGACCTCCTGGCCCAGGTCGACTCGACCGAGGGCGGGCTGCCGCCCGAGGCGCGGGCCGAGCTGCTCGAGGACGTGCGCGCGCAGATCGAGGAGCTCTCCACCCTCGTCGGAGACCTGGTCGAGCTGGCGCGCGACGAGCCGATCACCCCCGTGGTCGAGGAGGTCGACCTCGTCGACCTGCTCGATCGCGCGCTGACCAAGGTGCGCCGCCGGGCACCGTCGGTCAACTTCGACGTGCGTGCCGACCCGTGGTGGGTCGTCGGCGAGTCCGCCCCGCTGGAGCGCGCGGTCACCAACCTGCTCGACAACGCCGCCAAGTGGAGTCCGCCGGGTGCCGTCGTCCACGTCACGCTGACCGACGGCTCCCTCATCGTCGACGACAGCGGCCAGGGCATCGCGCCCGACGACCTGCCGCACGTGTTCGACCGCTTCTACCGGTCGGAGGAGTCACGGGCGATGCCCGGCTCGGGGCTGGGGCTCTCGATCGTGCGCCAGGTCGCCGAGCGCCACTCCGGCACCGTCTCCGCCGGCACCGCCCCCGGCGGCGGCGCGCGCCTCGTTCTGACGTTGCCTGGCCAACCCGCTGTGGTGACCGAAGCGGACCAGCAACCCGCCAGCGGCGGCCGCGAGGCTCGTTGAGTCGCGCTGCTCTTGCATCAGCACACGTCAGTCCAACGCGCTGAGCAGGCGGTCGGCCTTCCAGCGCGACTCGGCGTACTCCTCGGCCACGTCGGAGCGGACGGTGATGCCGCCGCCGGTCCCGAGCACATAGGTGCCGTCGCCCGCGGTCATCAGCGAGCGGATCACCACGCCGAGGTCGGCCCGGCCGTCGGCGGCGACCCAGCCGAACGCGCCGGCGTACACCCCGCGTGGCGTGGCCTCCACGCCGTCGATGATCCGCATGGTCCGCAGCTTCGGGGCGCCGGTCATCGAGCCGGCCGGGAAGAGCGCCCGCAGCGCGCCCATCGTGGTGACACCGTCGGCGAGGCGACCGCGCACCGTCGAGACGAGCTGGTGCACAGCCTGGTAGGACTCCACCTCCATGAGCGACGGCACGTGCACCGACCCGGGCTCGCACACCATCGACAGGTCGTTGCGGAGGAGGTCGACGATCATCAGGTTCTCGGCCCGGGTCTTGGGGTCGGCCGCGAGACGGATGCGCAGCGCCTCGTCCTCCTCGGGTGATCGACCGCGCGGCGTGGTGCCCTTGATCGGCTTGGTCTCCAGGGTCCGGTCGGCGCCCACCAGGGCGAAGCGCTCGGGCGAGGAGCTCAGCAGCCAGGCGCGCGCACCGGGCAGGTCGTGCTGCAGGAAGCCTTGGTACGGCGCCGGGTTGAGCTCGCGCAGCCGAAGGTACGCCGTGGCGGGGTCGAGCTCGGCGGCGACGTCGACGCGGTAGGTCAGGTTCACCTCGTAGGAGTTGCCGGCGCGCAGCTCCTCCTGCACCTGCGCGAACGCCGTCGCGTACGCCGGCGGGACCTCCGCGCCGCTCTCGGGCACCGACCGCGACGCGGCGCGCGCCGACCCGGCTCCCTCGGGGTGGTCGAAGAACTCGGTGTCACCGGCGCGCATCCACACCGCGTCGGGCAGTCGACCGTCCGGTCGGGCCGTGAGGTCGGGACGGGCGGCGTACCCGAAGTAGCCGACCCACCAGCTGTCCCCGGGTCCCTCGGCGAGCTCGGCCTCGAGAGCCGCGAACGGGTCGGCTCCCACGACGACGGCACTGCCCCCGGCATGGCGGGTGACCTCGCCGCGCGCGGCGTCGTAGGTCAGGGAGACGTCGTCGTCGGCGAGCCGGCCGATCATCGACCGCCGCCCGGACCACTCACGGGCGCCGCCGCCGTCGAGCCAGAAGCACCGCTGGTGGGTGGCGGCGACCTCGCGG
Source organism: uncultured Actinomycetota bacterium (assembly GCA_963723195.1). GTDB lineage: Bacteria > Actinomycetota > Actinomycetes > Propionibacteriales > Nocardioidaceae > Nocardioides. The sequence goes on along the minus strand of CAVRPU010000012.1, from coordinate 319,087 downwards.
AAGTGGGCGGCCGCGTCGCGGCTCATCGACCCATCCCCAGGAAGTTGCCCACGATCTTCGCGCCGTGCTCGGTGAGGATCGACTCGGGGTGGAACTGCACGCCTTCGAGGGGGAGATGGCGGTGCCGCACGCCCATCACGACGTCACCCACGCCATCGACCGCGGCGGACCGAGCCGTCGCCACCAGCACGTCCGGGAGGGCCAGGGCGGCGAGTGAGTGGTAGCGCACGGCCGCGAACTCCTGCGGCAAGCCGGCGAACACCCCGCGCCCGTCGTGACGCACCCGGGCCACCTCACCGTGCGCCGGCTCGACCCGGTCGACGGTGCCGCCGTACGCCGTCACCAGGCCCTGCATGCCCAGGCAGACCCCGAGCACGGGGCGGCTGCCGTCGAGAAGCACGTCGCGACCCACGGAGAAGTCGGCCGGGTCGTCCGGTGTCCCCGGGCCCGGCGACAGCACGACGTGCGAGTGGGCCAGCACCTCCAGGGCGGTGACCTCGTCGTGCTGCACCACCGTGGGGAGGACTCCGGTCACCTCGGCGACCAGGTGCACCAGGTTCCAGGTGTAGGAGTCGTGGTGGTCGACCACGACCACGTCCGGTCCCCCACTGGCAGGCACCGGCACAACCTACTGGCAGCGAGCGCCTACTGCCGGTCGAGAGTGCGGCAGGCGCCGCGCACTGCGGTGTACCCGGAGACGTCGGTGCACGCGTCGAAGGCGCGCAGCCGCGAGCGCAGCACCGCGACGTCGTCGGCATAGCGCCTGCGCCCGTAGACGTTGGTGCGCTCGAAGCGGTCGCGGGTCAGGTCGTAGAGCTCGTAGACGTAGCGCGCGCCGGGTCCGCGGTTTCCGATCGAGCCCCTGATCGAGCCCCCGATCGAGTCCCTGACGAGCCCCTGAGCGAGCCCCTGATCGAGCCCAGGTCGAAGCGCGCGAGCAGCCGGGTGCGGCTGCGCACGGCGACGTACGACGGGATCACGCCGAGCTCGGCGGTGTGGTCGGGGTCGGCGGCGCTGGGCGCCGGCCGGGTGTGCTCGTGGAAGACGTAGTCGCGCCGTTGCGCCTTCGGGTCCCGCAGCGACGGCATGAGCGAGGTGCCGGAGCGGTAGTGCTCGGGCGTCAGGCCGGCGAGGTCCTCGAGCGTCGGCGCGAGGTCGAGGTTGGTCGCCAGCTCGCCGCGGCTGCCGGCCGGCACGCCCGGGCCGACCACGAGGAGCGGCACCTGGACGTCCGGCGAGTACGGCGTGCCCTTGCCGAGCGCCAGCCCGACCTGGCCGAGGTGGAAGCCGTTGTCGGAGGTGAGGACGACGTAGGTGTCCTGGCCGACGGTGTCGAGGATCCGTTGCACGAGGCGGTCGGCCGACTGCGTCATCCGGGCCCGGCTGCGCAGGGTGGCGACCGCGACCGCCGGGCGCAGCCCGCGCGGCTCGGCGAGCCAGTCGGGGCCGGGTCGCCCATCGGCCAGCCGCGGCCTGTTGTCACGCCGAGGGTCGGCGTACCCCGGCAGGTCGCGCACCCCCAGCCGACCGCACGGCAGCGCCCCGCAGTTGCCAGCGGGGTGCTCGAGCGTCGGGCGGTCCCGGAAGGCCGCCGGGAAGAGCGGGTCGCCGTCGTAGTGCGGCAGCGCGTTGACGCGGCTGTGCGGTGCGTAGGGCGCCACCTGGAGGAAGTACGGCGCCCGCTCGGCCTCGTGGCGGGCGATGAAGTCGATCGCGTGGCTCTCGATGACGGTGCCGGCGTAGGCCGCGTCCTTCACGGCCGGGCTCGCGTCGGGGGGCGGGGCGGGCGTGTGGTCGACGACCAGCCGGCCGGCATCGACGCGCGAGGTGTAGAAGTCCCAGCCGTCGTAGGCCGATCCGAAGACGACGCGGAAGTCGTCCCATCCGGGTGGCCGGGGCGGGACCGGTTCGCCGGGCCTGTACTCGTACTCGTTGAGGTACTTGCCGACGTAGCCGGTGGTGTAGCCCGCGCCTCGGAGCCGCACGTTGACCGAGCGGCCGGGGTTGCCGAAGCGCCGGAAGGCCGGCCATCCACCGACCGGGTCCGCTGCGTCGCCCGTCGCCGAGACGTTGGTGCGCACACCCGTCTGGTGGGGGTACTGCCCGGTGAAGGTGCTCGCCCGCGACACGCAGCACAGCGAGTCGACGACGTAGGAGTGCCGGTAGGAGGCCCCGCGCTGGCGCATGGCCTGGGCACTGCGCATCGTGCGCAGCAGGTCCATCGACAGGTCGTCGAGCACGACGAGGACGACGCTGGGCCGACGGGGCGCCGTCGCGGCCGCGGCCGATCCGGGGGCCGGACGCGACGGGTCTCCCGCCGCGCCCGGGCCCAGCGTGGGCACGAGCAGGACCGTCGCGACGGCGGCGACCACCGCCAGCACGGCGACGCCACCGTGGGCGCGCTTCGACACCCTGCTTCCCCCGTTCGGCGGACCCGCGCGGGTCCACTACCGAGTAGACGTCACGGGTCCGAGGTTGGTTGCCCGAGATCGCTAACTGTACGAAATGTGTCGACTTATAGGCGCCCGCCTCGCCGCGCACAGATTCGGGGTAGTCCCTGACGTTTGGGTTGCCGAAACCGGCGTACCGCAACCCGAACGTCAGGGACTATCCCGATTTGAGCGACCGCCCGAGGTTCCGGCAGCCCGGCAGCAGGGGGTCGTCGCCGACGGCAGCCGAGCAGGCGTCGAACCGGGCGAGCTGCTGGAGCATCTCGCGCACCACGAACCGATAGCGCGGTTCACCGAAGAGGTTGCGGCTCTCGACGGCGTGGCCGGACAGCGCGTAGAACTCGTAGACGTAGTCGTGCCCGACGCCCCGGTCGAGGTCGTAGCGCACCAGGAGCCGCTGCCGGCCGCGCACTGCGACGTACGACGGGATCGCGCCGATGCCGCGCCCGCCGACCCCACCGTCGGGATCGCCGGTGAGCTTCTTGCCCCAGCTGTGCTCGACGAAGACGTAGTCACGCTCGTGAAGCCGCGGCTCGGCCAGGCTCGGCAGCAGCGACCGCCCGGAACGGTAGGGCGCCGGCTCGAGACCCGCGATCCGCTCGAGGGTCGGCGCCAGGTCGAGGTTGTTCACGAGCTCGCGGCGGGGGCCCGGCCGAACTCCGGGTCCGACGACGAGAAGGGGCACGCGGATGTCGGTGGAGTACGCCGTGCCCTTGCCCAGGCTCATCCCGAGCTGGCCGATGTGGTAGCCGTTGTCGGAGGTGAAGATGACGTACGTGTCCGGGCCTACGGCGTCGAGGATGCGGCCGAGCATCCGGTCCACCGACTGCAGCATCCGGGCCCGGTTGCGCAGGTGCTCGGTCGCCTCCGCCCGCGTGACCCGAGGGACGACGGGCTGCCACGCCTCGGCGGGACGCCCGTCGACGCGGGTGGGCCGGTTGTCCTCGCGCACGTCGGCGTAGCCCGGCAGATCGCGCAGTGTCAGCTCTCGGCACGAGAGGCGTCCGCAGTTGCCATCAGGCTGCTCCGGGCTCGGCCGGTCGCGGAAGGCCGGCGGGAAGAACGGGTCGCCGGGGTAGGCACCCTCCTTCTTGTTCCTGCTGTGCGGGGCGAGCGGCGCGACCTGGAGGAAGTACGGCGCGGCGTCGGCCTCGTGCTCGCGGATGAAGCGCAGCGCGGCGTCTTCGATGTAGCTGCCGACGTAGGCCTTGTCCTTCGTCGCCGAGGACGTCGAGACCGGCGGGACGGGATGGTGACGGGCGACGGTGCGCCCATCCTCGAGCGAGACCCTCCAGAAGCCCCAGCCGTCGTTGCCCGAGACGGGCACCACGTCGAGCTCGTCCCATCCGGGGATGGGCTCGGGAAGCGGCATCGACGGGCGATAGTCGTACCCGTTGAGGTACTTGCCGACGTAGCCGGTCGTGTAGCCCGACTTCTGGAGCCGCACCGCCACCGTGCGCTCCTGGTTGCCGTAGTGCTCGAAGGCCGCCCAGCCGCCCATCGGCACCCCGGCCTCGTCGAGGGCCGACATGTTGAGCCGGACGCCGGTCTGGTGGGGGTACTGCCCGGTGAAGGTGCTCGAGCGCGACGGGCAGCAGAGCGAGTCGACGACGAACGAGTGCTGGTAGGAGGCGCCTTGCTCCTGCATGGTCTTCGCGCTCCGCATGGTCCGTAGCAGGTCCATCGACATGTCGTCGACCAGGACGAGCACGACGTTGTGCCGGCCGGGATCGACGGCACCCTGGGCGGCCACGGCGGGACCGGCCTGCGTCCGCGACGGGTCGTTGGCCGCGGGCGGCGGCGACGGCGGCCGGCCGGCGATCAGCACGCCCAGGACCGCCACCAGTGCTGTGGCTGTGGCCAGTCCAGCGAGCCAGCCACGCGCGCGCATCGTCGCCATCGGGGATCTCCCGTCCGTCGGGGTCCCCCGATGGACCTGCTACCAGCCCTGACGGACAGGAGGGGTGCGGGGTTGAGCGCGCGCCGCGACGCGCCGAGAAGAGGGGATCTAGGTGGCTACTGAGGAATCCACGAAACCGGCGTACCGCAACCCGAACGTCAGGGACTATCGGAAATCGGGCGCTAGGTCGTCTCGCCGAGGAGCTCTCGGAGGATCGCGTGGACCAGGTCGTAGCCGTGCTGGGTCAGGATCGACTCGGCGTGGAACTGGATGCCCTTGTAGTGCGGCCCGGTCAGCACGTGGATGTCGCCGGAGACCGGGTCGGCCTCGACGGTGACGTTCGTCGGTAGTGCGCCTTCGCTGGCCGAGCCTGCCGGGACCCGGCCGACGAAGGTGTTGTAGAAGCCGACGCGCTCGACGCGGCCGTCGATCTCGACGGGTGACTGGGTGCCCTGGAAGACGATGTCCTTGAAGTGCAGGCCGATGCCCAGCCGGTGGCACAGGGTCTGGTGGCCGAGACAGACGGCCAGGAAGGGTCGCCGGTTCTCCAGCAGGCGGTCGACGGCCGCGCGGATGCGCTGCATCTTCGGGTCGTCGCCGTCGCGCGGGTCACCCGGGCCCGGCCCGACGATGACGAGGTCGTAGGTGGCCAGCGAGTCGAGCACCCGGTCGTCGATGGCCTCGTGGCGGACGACCTCTGACTCGAGTCCGAGGACGCCCAGCACGTGACGGAGCATGTTGACGAAGTCGTCCTCGCCGTCGAGCACCAGCACCCGCTGACCCTTCAGCCTCGGGTCTGGCGGCGCTCCCGCCTGGTCGGTGAGCCAGAAGGTGCTGAGCCGGGCGTTGCGGGCGCCCAGCGCGATCAGCACGTCCTCGTCCGCGGCGAGCTCGGCCAGGTCGACCTCGGGCACGGGCGCGGCCGGCACCAGCCCGAAGGCCGAGAGGATGCCACCGGCCTTGGCGTGGGTCTCGGCGACCTCGTACGCCGCGTCGGAGTCGCGCACGAGCGTCGCACCGGCCGTCACCTTCAGCCGGCCCTCGAGGTCGACGTCGGCCGTCCGGATCAGGATCGGGCTGTCGACGACGGGCTGTCCGTCGGGCTCGCGGCCGAAGAGTGCCAGGGCGGCGCCGTAGTAGCCGCGGCCCTCGGCCTCGTACCTCTTGATCAGCCGGCAGGCGTTCTCGACCGGGCTGCCGGTCACCGTGGCGGCGTACATCGTGTCGCGCAGGACCTCGCGCACGTCTGCGCGGGTGCGGCCGGCGAGGAGGTACTCGGTGTGGATCAGGTGCGTCATCGGCTTGAGGAACGGGCCGAGCACCTGGCCGCCCTCGTGGCAGATGTCGCACATCATCTTCAGCTCCTCGTCGACGACCATGAAGAGCTCGTAGATCTCCTTCTCGTCCTTGAGGAACTCCATCAGCCGCGGCTTGAGCGCACCCTCGCCGCGCACCCGGAAGGTGCCGGAGATGGGGTTCATCCGCACGTCGCCGCCGCGCACCGAGACATGGCGCTCGGGACTGGCGCCGACCAGGTAGCGGTCGCCGGTGAAGAAGAGGAAGGTCCAGTACGCGCCGTGCTCACGCTCGAGCAGCCTCTTGAAGACCGTGAGCGCCTGCTCGGGCCCCCAGTCGGCGAGCACGGCGCGGTAGTGGCGGCCGACCACGAGGTTGGCGCCCTCGCCCTGGCCGATCTCGTCGCGGATGATCGCGTCGACCACCTTGGCGTAGGCGTCGTCGTCGGTCTCGAAGCCGCCCCGGTCCGCGAACTCCACCGGCACCTCGTCGATCGCGGCCACGATGTCGGCGACGGTGAACTCGTGCTCGACCTCGACGTCGACGACCGTCAGCGGCGTGCCGTCGTCGTGCACCTCGAACCCCCGCTCGGCGACCTGCCGGAACGGGACGGCGACGAGCCGGTCGCATTGGCGGCCCGCCGGGGGCGGCCCCTGCTCGAGCGGGATGTCGAGCACCGAAGAAGCCTCCCAGCGACGCCCGCCGACGACGCCGACCGTGTCGTTGTCGCCCGCCCTCGTCGAGCGCCGGATGATCGCCCAGGCGTCCCGCTCCCGCACCTGCGAGATGGCAGCGCGGACGTCGTCGGCAGTGGGCATGCACGGCATGCTAGATCGCGCCCGTCAGGCGACGCTCAGGCGTCCAAGCGCCGCGCGCTGTCGATGTCCAGCCCGCTGTCCGCCCGTGATTCAATCGACCGGTGCCTGGTCATCGCGTCCCTGTCAACGACCTGGGCCGCGGCATCCGGGCCGAGCGCGTCGAGCTCGACGCGGCGATCGGTGACGTCCTCGACTCGGGCTGGGTGGTCCTAGGCCCTCAGGTCGAGGCGTTCGAGCACGAGCTCGCGGCCTACCTCGGTGCCGCGCACGCCGTCTCCCTGGCCAACGGCACCGACGCGCTGACGCTCAGCCTCCTCGCCACCGGCGTGGGCCAGGGCGACCGCGTCGTCACCGCGGCCAACGCCGGGGGCTACTCGACGACAGCCATCCGGATGATCGGAGCGACCCCCGTCTACGCCGACGTCGATCCCGGGGCAGCGCTCCTCACCACGAAGACCCTCGAGCCGGCGCTCGACGGCGCGTCAGCGGTGATCGTCACCCATCTCTTCGGCGCGATGGCCGACCTGACCGAGATCGCGTCCGAGTGCGGACGTCGCGGCATCCGCTTGATCGAGGACTGCGCCCAGGCCCTCGGCGGCTCGGCGCGACGGCCGGCTCGCCGGCACCCTCGGCGACGCCGCGGCGTTCAGCTTCTACCCCACCAAGAACCTCGGCGCCCTCGGCGACGGCGGCGCCGTCGTCGACGCCAGGACGCCGCGATCGCTGCGACCGCGTGCGGCCGCTGCGGCAGTACGGCTGGGAGGGCAAGTACCGTCGTCGCCCGCGCCGGCGGCCGCAACAGCGCGGCTCGACGAGCTGCAGGCTGCGATCCTGCGGCGGCGGCTGCCGCTGCTCGACGCCTGCAACGCACGCCGACGCGACGATCCACCGCCGCTACGCCGAAGCCGCTCGGCGCCGGCCGGATGCGTCGGTGCCGCGGACGACGTCGCACACGTCGCGCACCTCGCCGTCGCCGAGGTCGACGACCGCGACGCCCTTCGCGAGCAGCTCGACGCGGCCGGCGATCGCGCACCGACGTGCACTACCCCGATCCCCGACCACCGGCAGCCGGCTTCGACGACGGCGTACGCCGTCGCCGGCGAGCTGCCGGAGACCGAGCGGCTCGCCGGGCGGATCCTCACGCTGCCCGTGCTTCCCCGAGCTCGAGGACTCCGAGGTCGACCTCGTGTGCCGGGAGCTGGAGTCCCTGTGAGCGTCGAGGTCCCGGTGCCGGACGCGGAGATCCGGCTACTCCGTCGTCGTGCCCGTCTACGGCAATGCCGCAACGCTGCCCGCAGGCTGATCGAGCGGCTCGAGCAGCTGGATCGCGAGCTCGGCGGCGCGCTGGAAGGCAGTCTTCGTCGTCGACGGCTCTCCCGACGACTCGCTGGCGCGTGCTCGCGCGAGCTGCTCCCGGACGTCAGCCATCGCCGAGCCAGCTGCGTCGGCCCACTCCCGCAACTTCGGGTCCTTCGCCGGCCATCCGGACCGGGCTCGGCGTGTGCGCGTGGCGAGTTCATCGCGGTCATGGCCGCAGACCTGCAGGAGCCGCCCGCGCTGATCCTCGGAGTTCTTCGAGACCGCTGCGCACCGGCGAGTACGACGTCGTCGGTCGGCTCGCCGCACCAAGCGCCAGGACCCGATCCTGAGCTCGGTCCTCGCGCGGGCGTTCTGGGGTCTCTACCGCCGGATGGTGCACCGCGCGACATCCCGCCCGGCGGCGTCGACATCTTCGGCTGCACGCGCGACGGTCGCGGCGCGCCTGGTGCTCGCTCGAGGAGTCGCACTCCAGCCTGGTCGGCGCTGCTCTACTGGGTCGGCTACCGCCGGCTCGAGATCCCGTACGAGCGACAGGAGCGCGCACCGTCGGGCAAGAGCGGCTGGACGCTGCGCAAGCAAGTACCGCTACTTCCTCGACAGCGTCTTCTCGTTCATCCGACCTCCCGATCCACGCTGCTGGTCCTCGTCGGAGCCATCGGCTGCATGGTCACGCGTCGTCGGTCTCCGTCGTTACTGGTGCTCGCCCGGCTGGCCGGGCTCATCGACGTCGCCCGGCTACACCGCGCTGATGCTGGTGATGCTCATCGTCGGCGACCAGCGTGCTGCTCGCCGGCTCGGCGTCGTCGGGTCCTACGTCTGGCGCACCTACGAGAACACCAAGGGCCGACCGACTGCGCCATCCGTCCATGACGCACGAGATCTACCGCACAGGAGACGCAGCGTGAGCGCCTTTGTCCACCCGCAGGCCCTCTGCGAGAGCGAGCAGCGTCGGCGACGGCACCCGCGTCTGGGCCTTCGCCCACGTGCTGCCCGGCGCCGTCATCGGCGCCGACTGCAACATCTGCGACGACGTCTTCGTCGAGAACGACGTCGTCGTCGGCGATCGGGTCACCGTGAAGTGCGGCGTCCAGCTCTGGGACGGCGTACGGCTCGAGCGACGACGTCTTCGTCGGGCCCAACGCGACCTTCACCAACGACCTGTTCCCGCGCAGTCGACGAGTACCCCGACTCCTTCGCGACGACGGTCGTCGGCACCGGCGCCTCGATCGGCGCCAATGCCACGATCCTGCCCGGCGTGCGCATCGGCCGTCGGGCCATGGTCGGCGCCGGGGCCGTGGTCACCAAGGACGTCCCGCCCAACGCCGTCGTCGTCGGCAACCCGGCCCGCATCGTCGGGCTACGCCGGAGGCGCCCGAGCCGTCGACCGGCCCAGCGACGAGCGGCGCGTGGCCGACCCGACAGAGACCACGGATCACGAGACCCTTCCCGGCGGAGCCCGGATCGTCCCGCTGACCCAGGCGACCGACCTGCGCGGCAGCGCTCGTCGCCGTCGAGCCACGACGGCGACCTGCCGTTCGTGCCCGCAGCGGTTCTTCGTCGGTCTTCGACGTGCCGTAGCCGCGATGTCCGCGGCGAGCACGCGCACCGCGGCTGCGAGCAGGTCCTGGTGTGCCTGCGGGGCTCGGTGCACGGCGCTCGTCGACGACGGCCATGACCGGCGGCGAGCTGCGTGCTCGACCGACCCGACCGCGGGCTCTACATGCCCGCCGATGGTGTGGGGCACGCAGTACAAGTACTGCCGCTGACGCGGTCCTGCTCGTCTTCGCGTCGCACGCCGTACGACGCCGCCGACTACATCCGCGACTACGAGATGTTCCTGTCCGAGGTCGCGACGACGTGAGCGAGCCAGAACGGGCCCGGCGCCTCCGCGTCGGGCCGCGGACCTGCGCGGCACTGGTGTTCGCCGCAGCCGCTGTCGTGCTGGCCTGGCCGACCCTGCGCGGACGCTCGATCTCGATCGTGCCGACGTTCCAGACCGCCACCTATCCGTGGGCGGCCGACCCCCGCGGACTCGCCTTCGCATGGCCGCAGTCCGACGCGGCCGAGAGCAGCTTCCCCTGGTCGGCGCTGGCCCAGCGGACCTGGCGCGACGAGGCGTTGCCGTTGTGGGTCCCGCACAGCTTCGGGGGCGGGACACCCTTGGCCGCCGACGGCGTCTCGGCCACCTTGTACCCGGTGCGCGCCCTCATCGACGCCTCGCTGCCCCTCTCGCTGGCCCACGACCTGTTCGTGCTCCTGCATGTGCTGGCGGCGGGCCTGGCGACGTACTCGCTGGCGCGTCGCTGGGGCTGCGGTCGCGCCGCCGCCACCTTCGGCGGGGTCGCCTGGATGACGAGCGCCTACCTCTGGGGCTCGGCGCAGCTGGAGATGGTGACACCGTTCTTCGCCCTCCTGCCGTTGGCGCTGGCCGCCTGCGACCGCGCGGTCCGGGATCCCGGTCGGCGCTCGTTCGTCGTCGCCGCCGTCGTCCTCGGGCTCACTCTCGTCGCCGGAAACATCGCCTACGCCGTGGTCACCCTGGCGTGCGCGGCCTTCTACGTGGTAGCGCTGCTGGTCCGCCGGGCCTTCGCGCAGGACCGGCGAGCGGTCGGCCTGGACGTGGCCCGCGCCGGTCTGCTGCTGGCCCTGGGGCTGGCGCTCAGCGCCTTCGCCTTCGTGCCCAACCTGGTCAACCTGGCGAGGATCAGCCGGCAGCCGTACCCCTGGGAGTTCGTCCGCGACTCGCTGCTGGTCCCGTGGAGCCAGTACGCCGAGGTGATCACGCCGCCCGCAACGCCGCCCACAGCGACCGACCTGGCCGTCCTGTTCTACGTGACGCCGGTGGTCCTGGCCCTGGCCGTGGTCGGCCTGGTGCTGCCCCCCTCACGCTGGGCCGCCGCGGGGCGCCTGCTGATGCTGGTCGTCCCGGTGCTGGTCACCTCCTGGGCCCCCGCCGCCTGGCTCGCCTACCACCTGCTGCCTGGCTTCGACGCCGTCCAGTCCAACCGGCTCCCGCTCATCAGCCTCCTGGCCGTGCACCTGATCGCGGCCACCGGGCTCGACCAGGTGCTGCGGCGGCTGCGCCGAGGCCGTGGAAGGGTTGCCGTCCCGACCGCGCTGACGGCCGGCCTGCTGCTCACGGTCTTCTGGCCGTCGATGGTCGTGGCCCGCTCCCTGAACCCTCCCGACCTGGATGTCGACGAGCACCCGCCGTTCCCCACGACCCCGGCTCTGACGGCGATGCTCGGCCTGGACACCGGTCCCGGCTGGCCCGCACGGATCGTCCCGACGGTGCCGTCCCTGAGCTCCGACCCGCCCATGTCCGGAGCCCTCGCGCTGGTCGGCGGAACGCCGCTCGCCCCGGGCATCGACGCGTGGGGCGGCTACTCGAAGCTCGAGCCCGACCCGCACCTCGCAGCTGGTCCGACTGGTGGCGGGTGAGCCCCAGGACGTCGTGCTCGGTCCCGACACGCCACCGGCGCTGACCTATCCGCGCTTCCTGTCCGGCGACACCGACTGGGCGCTGGCCTGCGCGGCCGGCGCCGACGCCGCCTACCTTCCCCCGGAGACGCCCGACGTGCCCGAGGACTGGGGCACGCTCGACCCGTCCCTCCTGTCCGAGGTCTACACCGGTGCGGACGGTCGGGTGCTGACGCTGCCAGACGGCTGCGCCTCCGAGCCCTACGTGACGACCGGCACCACGCGGGCGGAGTCCGACACCGACGCCGTCGACAGGCTCCGCCGACAGGGCCGCACCCTCTTGGCCGACGACGCCGCCCAGCGACGAGCCGTCCTGTCGCCCGGGGCGCCACGGCTGGGCCTGGACACCGACGCGGTCGCAGGTGGGCAGGTGAGCTCGGCCCGGCGCGACGGGCTGGACGCCGTCGTCGACGTCTCGGTGAGCGGCAGCAGCCTCCTCGTGCTCCCGATCTCCCACGATCCGGGCTGGCGGGCCGAGGTGGACGGCGAGGCGCTGGAGACGTACCGAGTCGACGTCAACCGGCTGGCCGTGGTCGTGCCCGAGGGCGACCACGAGGTCCGGGTCTCCTACCGTCCGACCGCCTGGCGGCCCTCCGTCGTCCTCTCCTTGGCCGCCCTGCTGGCGGTAGCTCTCCTGCTCGTGCCCATGGGCCGGCGACCGCGACGGAAGGCATCAGCGTGACTCTCCGCCGAGCGACGGCCGGCACGGCCGTCCTCGTCGTCGCATTCGTCCTGGTCCTGCGTGACACGGCGCCGACCTTCGTCTACGACGCCGCCCAGTACTGGCGCGGCAACGAGCTCGTCCAGACTGGGCGCGACCCCTCGTTGCAAGGGGGACTGCATGCGCGCGGCGTGCTCACCTCCTTCGCCTACCTCCCGGCGGCCGCCGGCGCTGCCTGGCTCGTCTCGCACCGGAGACGTCGGTCCTCGTCATGAACGCACTGATCCTCGCGCTGGTCGGGGCAGTGCTCGTTCCAGCGCTCGTCGGAAGGGTCACCGAGCTCCGGATCCGCCACGTGGTCACCTCGGCGCGCTGACCACTGGGCTGCTCAGCGGCTTCGCGCCGTACCCGTCGATGGACCTGGTGAGCAGTGTCCTGATCCTCCTCGCGGTCCTCCTGCTGGACCTGCATCGCCCTTGGTGGATCGCCCTCGGTGGGATCCTGCTGGGAGCTGCGATCAACCTGCGCCCAGCGCACGTGGCCGCCGCGGTCGCCGTGCTGGTCGTGTTGCAGTCCTGCGCAGGTGGCGGGTGATCGTGGTCGTTGCCGGCGTCGCCGTCGGCCTCCTGCCCCAGGTCCTGTACAACGCCCATCGAGGGCTGCCCTTCTCCGCGGTCCCGCGCGACGCTCGGCTCATCTCGGAGATCCAGCTGTTCTACTCGGCCTACGGGGTCCGCTACGACACCGTCGCGTACCTCGACCAGGACCCGCGGCAGTGGTACTGCAACCCCGAGATGGCCCGCGCCGTGGGCGATCAGGTGCCCACCAGCACCTCGGAGCTGCTGCAGATCTTCATCCAGAACCTCCCGACGTCGGCGGGCCTCGCCCTCGAGAAGCTCGTCGGCACCCTGCAGTGGTCATGGCTGACGCCGTACGCCGGGCCCGGAACCCCGGGCTCGACCGTTCTCGGCGTGCTCACCCTCATCGTCAGCGTCCTCGGCTTCGCGGGGCTCCTCGTGAGCCTGCGCCAGACCGACGAGCGGCCTCGCGCGACCGTCGTCCCTCTGCTGGTCGCTGTCGTCGTGGGGACAGCGGTCACCCTGGTGGGGTCGTCGCCCGAGACGAGGTTCGCCCTGCCGATCGTCGTCGCCGGCTCGTCGGGGTGACCCTGCTGGTCACCCGGCTCTCCGAGCTCAGCCAGCGCGCCCGGCTCGTGCTCGGCGTGGCAGCGGCGGTCAGCGTCCTGGGGTTCCTGCTTCTCGGGCTCGCTGCCACCTCCAACCCCCTGCCCCCGGGAGACCTGACCACCTCCGGCTGCCTGGCCACGTGACCCCGGCGCCCGGGCGTCTACAGGTCCGAGGCGTGCGCGACCATCGTGAGCAGCTGCCCGTCCCACAGGCCGTACGTGGTCTCCCCCGGGTGCACGTCGAGACGCCACAGGAGGTGGCGAGCTGGTCCCTGAGGCTGCCGTTCCCGCCGCAGATCGCGGTGTAGACGGCGACGCGTTGCACCACCGCAAAGTCTGGTGACACCTCGGACCCGTAACGTGGCCCTCATGCCGAGTCCCGATTCCGTAGCGGCACTGACGGTGCTCTTCGGCAACGCCGCCGAGTCGATCGAGCGGACCGTGGAGGCGTTCGACAACACCGTTCGCGTGGCGCGGTCGTCGGGGCGCTGTCACCACTTCGTCCTGGCGTTCGGCGATGCGTCGCCCGAGCCGCTGTTCACCGACGACGACCTGGCCCGGTGGCAGGCAGCCGCCCCGCACCTCGACGAGGTGCGCTACGTGTTCTTCGGCGAGAACACCGGCACCTCGCGGGGGCAGAACCTGCTGGCCGCGCAGACCGAGAGCGACGCCGTCCTGCTCTGCAACCCCGACATCCAGCCGGAGGGGCGCGCGCTGACGTGCCTGCTCGAGGTGCTCGAAGACGAGGGGGTGGGGCTGGTGGAGGCGCGGCAGCTACCGGTCGAGCATCCGCGCGCGTACGACGTCGGCACCGGCCGCACATCCTGGGGCTCGGGCGCCTGCTCGCTGGTGCCCAGGGAGCTGTTCACCCGGCTCGGGGGGTTCGACGAGGAGACGTTCTTCCTCTACTGCGACGACGTCGACCTCTCGTGGCGCATCCGGGAGGCAGGGTACGACGTGATCCATCAACCTGCCGCCGTCGTGTTCCACGACAAGGACCTGTCGACGAGCGGCGGCTGGATCCCCACCGAGGCCGAGCGCTACTACTCCGCCGAGGCCGCCCTGCTGCTGGCGCACAAGTGGTCGCGCGACGACGTGGTCGAGTCGCTGGTCGCCGAGCTGTCGGCGTCGACCGAGGACGTGCACGCACGGGCGGTCGCGGAGTTCCGCCGTCGCGACGTCGCCGGCTCCTTGGTCGCGCGCCACGATCCCGGCCATGACGTCGCCGAGTTCGTCGACGGCAACTACGCCGTCCACCGGTACGCGTTGTGACCGGCCACCGCTACGACCAGCCGGCCGACCACGGGTCGACCTACGACCGCTGCGCACGCCTGGTCGGCGCCCACGCCCGAATCGAGCGCGGTGCCGTCCACCTCGACCTCGCGTGCGGGACCGCCGCCCTTGCCGAGCCGATCCAGGCGCTCGGTCTGACCTACGTGGGCATCGACGCGGACAGCGAGGCCGTCGGGGTGACCCGCGAGCGCGGGGTGGAGGCGCACCTGGTCGACCTGGGCGCCCCTGACGCCGCCCAGGCCCTCGACCGCATCGTCGGCGATCGCCCCGTGGCGTCCGTGTCGTCCCTCGACGGCCTCGAGCACCTCGTCGACGGCCAGCGGCTGCTCGACATGATGAGCACCCTGCTCGAGCGCCACGTTGCGGTCGGCGTGCTGAGCGTGCCCCACGTCGCTCACCGCGACGTCGCCGCCAAGCTGTTGGCGGGCCGCTGGGACTACACCCGCACCGGCCTGCTCGACGACACCCACCTCCGCTTCTACACCCGCCGGTCGCTCACGGAGGCGCTGGCCACCAGCGGCCTGGTGCCGGTGGACAGCGATGACGTCCTCCTGGAGCAGAGCGACCAGCACTTCCCGGACGACCACCCGTTCCTCGCGACCGGTCCCCTGGCCGACCACCTCCGCCGCCTGTGCGTGGTCGCCGGCGCCGGACTCGCTGACGAACCAGTTCGTGTGGGCGGTCCGGCCGGGCGCGACGAGCACGACGAGCACGGCAGCCACGAGCCCTCCCCCCACGAGCTTCCTCACCGTCCTGCTCGCCGCCGAGGGCCGGCGCGAGCTGCTCCGGGAGACGCTGCTCGCGCTGTCGGCCCAGACGGACAGCGACCTCGACGTCGTGCTGCTGGTGCCGCCCGACGCCCGCGACGCCGTCGACGAGGTGCTGGGCGACCAACCACCGCGGCTGGCCGCGCGGATCCGCGTCGAGCACGTCGAGAACGGCGGCCCGGCGGCCTGGAACGTCGGCCTGGCTCCAGGCCCGCGGCCGCTTCGCCAGCCTCGCTGCGCGAGGGTGACCTCCCGCTGGGACGGTGGGCCGCTGCGTTCCGCGCCGCGGCCGAGCGTGATCCGCTGCGCGTGCTGCGCGGCCAGTGCGTTGCCCAGGCCGTCGACATCGTCGAGGTGGCCGGACGCCGCGCCGTCAGGGCGAGCGGACCCCCCGACGCGTCGTACGCCGAGCGCTTCTCCCTCCTGCAGCACCTCCGAGGCCCCCACACCCCCTCGGTCGGGTGGGCGCTGCCCACGTCGCTGGTGCGAGAGATGGGGTGGGCGTTCGACGAGGGCCTCGGGGCGGCGCCGACTGGGAGCTGCTGGTCCGCGCCGCCGAGCTCGTCGGGGTGAGCGAGGTCGGGAGCGGCGTGCTGGCGATGCACCGCTTCGTCGAGGATTCGCAGCCGAGGAGACGTCGGCGGAGGACCATGAGCGGACCAGAGCCCTGCTGAACCGGCGCCCGTCCTGATGCCGGCCGGCGAGGCGATCCTGGTGGGCGACGGCCTTCCGGAGGTCCCGGCGATGTCGAGCGTGCGCGCCGAGATGGACCGGCTCCGTGAGGAGGTGAGACTGACCCACCAGCATGCCGGCAACCTCGAGGCCACCATCGAAGGACTGCAGGCCTCCAGGCAGCGACAGCTCCAGAAGATCGAACGGCTCAGACGCAAGCTGCGCAAGGCGCGCGCTAGCGCGGACGGTGCCGTCGAGAGCCCGGGGAAGGACGGCGGTCGCTGGCGCCGACGTACGCGCCCGCGCTGACGACCGGTGGTCAGGTGGCCTGATCCGGCTCAGTCCCGGAACCGGGACGTGAGCTTGCGGAAGCGGCCCTGCGCGGCGGGCGGACCCTGACCCTCGGCTCGACCATCAGGCAGCGGATCGGGCGTCCCGCTTTCGCCACCCGCCTTCACGACCGCCCGCAGCTCGGCGATGCTGAGCTCGAAGACCGACGGCACGTCCCCCTGCGGCGCCTGGGGCCGCAACATCCGGTCGGCCGCCTGCATCAGCTCGACGTGCTCCTTGAACCGGGCGGTGCGCTTCTCGAGCCTCTCGTCCCGACGACGCACTCGGGCCTCCGCCCGTTGCCAGAGGTCCACCGCATGGTCGTGCGCAACGACCGCCGCGTTGAGATCGAGGATCACCTTGTGCTGGCTCGCGTGGAGCTCGCGGATCTTCTCGAGGGCCTCGTCGTGCAGGCTCCAGACCCGGCCGAGATCGCCCGGGCGTCATCAGCAGCGGCTCGGCATCGAGACGCCCGACGATGGCGAGCCTCGCGGCCTCCCACTCCTCGAGGCTGTGGGCATCTCGCGAGGAGTGCAGCGCGAGCCACCACCGGTACACGGCGGTGACCACCGGCGCGGACTCGACGCCGACGACGCCCGCTGTCCGGATGAGGAAGTCCCAGTCCTCGGTGGTGTCCAAGGACTCGTCGAAGCGACAGCCGAGGTCGTGGAAGACCCCCCGGGGAAGGCGACGACCATGCACGGCGAATGGTTCTGGCGCAGGTGGTCGAGGATCTCGAAGGCAGGCGGCCAGTCGGGCAACAGCTCCCCCACCGAGACCGGGGAGAGCACCTCAGCTCCCTCCAGCGGGACGACGTCCTGCCGGACGGCGACCGTGCGCAGCAGCCGGCCGGCGGCCGTGGCCTCCATGCTGCGGAAGGTGCGCACCCAGTGGGCGAGCACCGTGTCGTCGTCGTCCAGCATCACGATGTAGCGACCACGTGCGGCGGCGAAGCCCTCGTTGAGCGGGGCGGCGCGCCCAGGTCGCTCCACCTCCAGCAGTCGCACTCGCTGGCGGAGCCAGCCGGGCAGGCTCTCCACCGTGGAGCGGACCTGACGTACTGCGTCGGGAGCGGCCCGATGGCAGACGAGGATCAGCTCGAAGTCGCGATCGGTCTGCCCCGCCAGGCAGGTGAGGACGTCCTCCAGGCACCGTGGTCGACGGCCCTGGGTGCGCGTGACGATCGTGAGGAACGGCCGATCGGCCGGGTCGTCGGGGGTCCACTCCAGTCCGCGGTCGAGCCCGTGCCGGGTCAGCACCCGGTGCAGGCTGGTCGCGGGCAACGCAGCCGGATGCAGGTCGACGCCGTCCCACCGCCCACTGTCCTCGTCCTCCTCCACGGTCTCGACGGTCGGAGGAGGCTCCGACACGAGCGGCCGGGCCTCGGTGTCGAGCCGCACGTCGCGGAAGATCGTCGCCGAAGGTTCGGACACGACGGACACCCCGGCGGCCCTCGCCAGCTCGGCCAGGCCGGGCCCGGTGTCACTCGACAGCGGCGTCGCCCACACGGCCCCGAGGACCGGCAGCAGCGACACGGGGAGCAGGACGCAGGCCCCTGAGACCACGGGCGTCGACGCATCGGCCTGGGCGGCTGTCAGCTCGACGGGCAGCACCCTGGCGTCGACGACGACCCCACCGCCCGCTCGTTGCGCCGCCGCCGCCATCCGGGTCAGCAGCTCCGGCCCCGGCACGGACGTGGCCTCGGCGACCAGCGCCAGGTCGGATGCGCCCAAGTCACGGGCAGCGTGCCACCAGGTCGCGTCCGCCGTCACGTCGATCATGGTCACGTCGGCAGCCACTCCGGACCGGTCCACCAGGTCGTCCCACGCCGAGGTGGTCGCGCGGACGTCTCCGTGAGAAAGCAGGAGGACGGACGTACGGACCTGCGTCACCTGGATGGCCTCTTTCGGTCGTCGGGAGGGTCGTCAGCAGCCTACGACCAGGCGACGCTGACACTTGGGGCGCCAAGATGCGGCGTCAGCGCAGGACGGTCAGCAGCTGGGTGGCGCGGGTGAGGACGACGTAGAGCGTGGCCCGTCCGGTCGCCGACTCGGCCTCGATCTCGTCGGGCCGCACCACCACGATCCCGTCGAACTCCAGGCCTTTGGTGTCGACACCGGTCAGGACGACGATCCGGTCCTCGCCCGAGGGCTGGACCGAGGAGTCGACGGCCGCGCGAGCACCGGGCGCGTCGTCGGCGACCTCGGGCCACGACGCCAGCCAGGCGTTGACCATCGAGCGGCGTGCGGCCGGGACGACGATGCCGATGGTCCCGCCGACCTGGCCGGCGATGTCGGCGACGGCGGTCCGGGTGGCGTTCTCGAGGTCGGAGGCATCGACCTCGAGGGGTTCGGCACCCGTCGAGCGCACCGCCGTGGGGAGGTCGGCGTCGAGGCCGACGCGCTCGGCGTACGCCGCGGCGTAGTCGTAGATCTCGGAGGAGTTGCGATAGTTCGTCGACAGGTGGAACGCGTGGAGCTCCTTGCCCTCGAGCGCCTTCGACCGCGCGGCGGCGGCCTCGGCGGGCTCTGGCCACGACGACTGTGCGGGGTCGCCGACGATCGTCCACGACGCGGTGCGGCCCCGGCGACCGACCATCCGCCACTGCATCGGCGTGAGGTCCTGCGCCTCGTCGACGAGCACGTGCGCGAAGCCGTCGTCCTCGATGCGATGGGTGGGCGGGGCCCAGGCGCGGCCGGTCGGGGCGTACTCGCGGTCGGCCGCGGTCGTGAGCTCCTGGAGGTCGACGGCCAGTGACGGGTCGTCGAGCGGGTGGTCGTCGTCGTGGCGCTGAGGCACGTCTCCCAGCGCGTACCGCAGCTCGTCGAGGAGCGGCACGTCCTGGACCGAGAGCGAGTCGCCCGACGACCACGACTTCACCAGCAGCCGCTGGTCCTCGTTGGAGACCACCCCCTCGCCCACGCGGGCGAGGAACTCGGGCTCGCGCAGCCAGCCGAGCACCTCCTGCGCGGTCAGCGGCGGCCACCAGGCGGACGCGAAGTCGACGAAGGAGCGTTGTGACAGCAGCTCGTCGTCGAACTCCTCGCGGCCCCGCTCGCGGCCGCGCTCGCCACGGACCTGGCGCCACAGGGTGTCGAGCAGCACGCGCGCGACACGGGGCAGCTGGCGGTTGCGCGACCCTTGGCCCAGCAGCTGGCGGCGGACCTGCGCGAGCGCCCGGGCGTCGAGGGTGAGCACGTCGTCGCGGTAGAAGAAGCGGAAGTCGGACGGTGCTCCCGGCACCGCCTGGCGGGCAGCACGGCGCATCAGCTCGGCCATCCGCGCCGCGCCCTTGACGTCGGCGACGGCGGGCTCGTCGTGCCGGACGGCGCGCACCCCGTCGACGACCTCGCCGAGCGAGCGGAGCGCAACCGCGGTCTCGCCGAGGCTCGGCAGCACCCGCTCGATGTAGCGCATGAACACGCCCGACGGGCCGACCACCAGCACGCCTCCGCCCTCGTAGCGGCGCCGGTCGGTGTAGAGGAGGTACGCCGCCCGGTGCAGCGCGACCACGGTCTTGCCGGTGCCCGGGCCGCCCGAGATCGAGGTGACCCCGCGGCTGGGCGCCCGGATCGCCTGGTCCTGCTCGGCCTGGATGGTGGCGACGATCGAGTGCATCGAGCGATCGCGGGCGCGCGAGAGCTGAGCCATCAGCGCGCCCTCGCCGACGATGGGCAGCGTCTCGGCGGCGGGGTTGTCGGCGTCGAGCAGCTCGTCCTCGACACCCACGACCCTCGGGCCCGAGGAACGCAGCACCCGGCGGCGTACGACGCCGTGCGGGTCGGCCGCGGTGGCCTGGTAGAACACCGCGGCTGCCGGCGCCCGCCAGTCGATCAGCAGTGAGTCCCTGTCGTCATCGCGCAGCCCGATCCGGCCGACGTAGCGAGGCTGCGCGTCGACCCGCTCGTCGAGGTCGAGACGCCCGAACACGAGCCCCTCATGGGCGGCGTCGAGCTGGGCGATGCGGCGGGCCGCCTGGTAGACCATGGCGTCCCGCTCGACGAGCCCGCCCTCGTGGCCGAGCATCCCGCGACCGTGGCCCTCCCGGGCCAGCTCCTTGGCCGCGTTGGCGGATCTGTCCAGCTGCACATAGACCCTGTCGACGAACTGCTGCTCCGCCTCGATCTCGCGCTGCGCGATGTTGTCGGTCAACGACGCGTTCCTTCTCCCCCGAAGCTGCACCGCTCATGGCCCCTGCCGCGGTTCTGGCAAGTCTCCAAGCCTACCCCGCGGGGCCCGTGCCTACTTCTTTCTGGCCAGGAACGCGGTCATCGCGTCGCGCGCGGCGTCCGAGGCGAACAGACGCGCGCTCAGTGCGGCCATCTCCTCACCGCCCGCGTCGATGCGGGCCAGCAGATCCCGGTTGAGGATCCGCTTGGACTCCCGCAGGCCCTGCGAGGAGCCGGTCGCGAGCGACGTCCAGACCCTCTCGACCTCGTGCGCGAGGTCGCTGCGCGGCACCGCGGTCGTCACCAGGCCGTACGCCGCCGCGTCGGCCCCCCCGAACACCTCGCCGCCCAGTGTGGTCAGCGCCGCCGCGCGGGGGCTCATCCGGTGGTGGACGGTGAGCGAGATGATCGCGGCGGCGAGGCCGAGCTTGACCTCGGTCAGCGCGAAGGTGGCCTCCTCGGCGACGACGGCGACGTCGGCGGCCGCGACGATGCCGATGCCTCCCGCGCGCACGGCGCCGGCGACCTCGACGACGACCGGCTTGCCCATCGACACGATCAGCCGTTGGAGCGCGACGATCCGCCGCGCTCCCTCCTCCATGCCGACCGTGGTCGCCTCGGTGAGGTCGGCACCGCTGCAGAACACCGTCCCGCTCGAGCGCAGCAGCACGACGCGGACGTCGTCGTCGGCCTCGGCGGTCTCGAGGTGCGCGAACAGCTCGGTCACCAGCTGGCGACTGAGCGCGTTGCGGTTGTGCGGCGAGTCCAGCGTGATCGTGGCCAGTCCGGCTCCGTCGTCGGCGGTCTCCAGGTGCACCAGCTCGCTCATGCGCGCCATCCTCCCGCACGGATAGTTCGCCGCAACTGGCACCATTCCGTGCGCCGGAACGGTGCAACTTGCGGCGAACTACCGCGATCCGGGTGCCGCCTCCGCTCCGAACAACTGCCATGAGGCCACCCAGGATCAGGTCGGTGCTGCTGCCTGCTGCGCTCGGGGTGCTCGCGACCCTCGTCGGGATGGCGGCCGGCCACCTGGTCGCGGCCCTGCTGAACCCGGCCGCGTCGCCCGTGCTGGCGGTCGGGTCCACGGTCATCGACCTGACGCCGACGCCGGTGAAGGAGTGGGCGATCGCGCAGTTCGGGACCGCGGACAAGCCGATCCTCATCGGCAGCGTGCTGCTGGGCACGCTCCTGCTGGCCGGGGTGGCGGGCGTGCTGGCGCAGCGCTCGTTCATCCTGGGCGCCTCGCTCCTGCTGGCCCTCGTCGGGCTGGCAGGGGCGGCGGCGCTGGCCCGGCCGGTCGCGACCGTGGCCGACGCACTGCCGGCGATCGCCGCCGCCGCCGCCGGACTGGGCAGCCTCGCCGCGCTGACCGGTGGGGTGTCCAGAGACGCCACGGCGCCGAGCGTGAGCGGTCCGAGTCGTCGTACCGTCCTGCTGCTCGGCGCGGCCGCCGTCGCGATGGGCGCGGCAGGCCAGTGGATCGGCACCGTACGCAGCCGGATCAGCGACGTCGTCCTGCCGGTCGCGAAGGACGCAGCCGGTCCGTTCCCGCGCGGCCTCGAGGTGGAGTACGACGGCATCTCGGCGCTGCGCACCCCGACCGACGACTTCTACCGGGTCGACACCCGGCTGACCGTGCCGACCGTGGGCGTCGACGACTGGTCGCTCACCATCGACGGCGACGTCGACAACGAGCTGACCTTCACCTTCGACGAGCTCGCCGCGATGCCGCTGGTCGAGCGCGACATCACCCTGAACTGCGTGAGCAACGCGGTCGGCGGCCCCTACATCAGCAGCGCGCGCTGGCTCGGCGTCCGGCTCACCGACCTGCTCGACCAGGCGGGCGTGGGCGACGACGCCGACCAGATCCTGTCCACCGACGTCGACGGCTTCACCATCTCCACGCCGCTCGAGGTCGCCACCGACGGCCGCGACGCCATGGTCGTGATCGGCATGAACGGCGGCCCGCTCCCTCGCGAGCGCGGCTTCCCCGCCCGGCTCCTGGTGCCGGGCCTCTACGGCTTCGTCGGCGCCACGAAGTGGCTCACGAAGCTGACGCTGACGACGTACGACGCCGAGCAGGCGTACTGGACCGAGCGCGACTGGGCGACCGACGCCCCCGTGAAGATCGCCAGCCGGGTCGACACCCCGACGGCCCTGGCCTCCCTCGACCCCGGCCGCGTCGTGATCGGTGGCGTCGCGTGGGCTCAGCGTCGCGGCATCGGCAGGGTCGAGGTGCGCATCGACGACGGCGACTGGGAGCCCGCCGAGCTCGGGCCCGAGGTGAGCGTCGACTACTGGCGCCAGTGGTACCTCGCGTGGGACGCCACCTCCGGCCGCCACGACATCGCCGTCCGGGCCACCTCCGGGGAGGGCGACCTGCAGACCGAGGAGCGCGCCGCCCCCTTCCCCGACGGATCCTCGGGCTGGCAGTCCATCGCGGTCATCGTCGGCTGAGTCGCTGCGGGCCAGTCCTGCTGGTTTACCCGGTCGGCCGGGTATCCCGTCGGTTGTCGGCCGAAGTATTGGCCGACATCCGCAGGTTTACCCGGTCAGCCGGGTAAACCGACGGGGCCGAAACCCGGGACAAACCTTTTACGAATCGGACCCATCCGCTCAGGAGCGGGCGCCGAACCACTGCGTGACAGAAGCACCCACCCGCGGGTGGGAGCACCCGACTCAGTACCCGATCTAAGGGGCACGACCATGAAGCGCACCACACTGCACCGCTCGGCCGGCCTTGCCGCGCTGGTCCTGACCGCCTCGATGAGCCTCACCGCCTGCGGTTCCGACGACGACGGCGGCGACGCCGCGGAGGACACCACCTCCGAGACCTCGGCTCCCATGGACGAGGGGACCGGCGAGGAGCCGATGGAGGAGTCCGAGATGGGCGACGACCCCGCGGCCCAGACCTTCGGCGCCGCCTGTGGCGAGGTCCCGGCTGACGGCGCCGGCTCGTTCGTCGGCATGGCCACCGAGCCCGTCGCCAACGCGGCGAGCGCCAACCCGCTGCTCTCGACGCTGGTCGCCGCGGTTACCGCGGCCGACCTGGTCGACACGCTCAACAGCGCCGACGGCGTCACCGTCTTCGCGCCGGCCAACCCCGCGTTCGACGCCTTCTCCAAGAAGCAGCTCAACGGGCTGCTCAAGGACAAGGAGACCCTCACCGCGGTGCTCACCCACCACGTCGTCGCCGGCCAGCTGTCGCCGGACGACCTCGCGGGCGAGCACGAGACCCTGAACGGCGACATGCTCACCGTCGAAGGCGAAGGTGAGGACTTCACGGTCGGCGCCGAGGGCGCGGCCGTCCTGTGCGGCAACGTCCCGACCGCCAACGCGACGGTCTACATCATCGACACCGTCCTGATGCCGTCCTGATCGTGACCCCCATGACGACGAGGGTCACTCAGGTTCCTGTCCTGCCGACCATCCGACAGGATTGACGACATGCCAGGCCTCACGCCCGTCCCCTCCGGTGCTCCGGAGGGGACGGGCGCGCCGAGCCCCGAGCAGCTCGGAGAGCTGCTCCGCAGCTCCTCGCGCGGTGACCAGGCGGCGTTCGCCCGGCTGTACGACGCCACGGCCGCCCGGGTCCACGGACTCGTGCTCCGGGTCGTGCGCGACCCGGCCCAGGCCGAGGAGGTCACCCAAGAGGCGTTCCTGGAGATCTGGCGGTCCGCCGCGCGGTTCGACCCCGAGCGCGGCAGCGCGGTCTCCTGGCTGCTGACCATCGGCCACCGCAAGGCCGTCGACCGGGTGCGCTCGGCCGAGGCCAGCACCCGGCGCGACACGAAGTACCACGACACGAACCAACCGGTCGCCCACGACGAGACCGCCGAGGCGGCGACGCGGACGATGGAAGCACAACGAGTACGCCACGCCATGTCGCAGCTCACCGAGGCACAACGGGAGGCGATCGGGCTGGCGTACTTCGGGGGGTACACGCACACGGAGGTGGCCACGATGCTCGATCTACCGGTCGGCACGGCCAAGACCCGCATCCGAGACGGACTGATCCGGTTGCGCGACGCGATGGGAGTGGGGCAATGACCGAGCACGCCGTGCACCAGCTCTCGGGCGCCTACGCCGTCGGGGCCCTCGACGACGCCGAGCGCGCCCGCTTCGAGACCCACCTCGAGACGTGTGCCGACTGCCGCGCCGAGGTCGCCGGCCTCCTCGAGGCCACCGCCCTGCTCGCCGAGACCACCGCGGTCGAGCCGCCGGCGCACGTGCGCGACGCGGTGCTCGCCGGCATCGGGACCGTGCGCCCGCTGCCGCCCGTCGTCACCCCGCTCTCCGACCCGGCGCCCCGGGGGTCGTCCCGTCGTCGCTGGCCCACCAAGCTGCAGGCGGGCGCCTTGGCCGCAGCGGCGGCCGTGATCACCGCCATCGGCATCGGCGTCGTCGTCGCCGAGCCCTGGGCGGACGAGGACACCTCGCAGAACCTGACGGCTGCCGACCGCGTGCTCGCCGCCCCGGACGCGCAGACCGTCGCGACCACGGTGGGCGAGGCCACGGCGACCGTCGTCGTCTCGCGCTCCCAGGGCAAGGCCGTCCTGGTCACCGAGGACATGCCCGCCGCTCCCGACGGCAAGGTCTACGAGCTGTGGCTGCAGACGCCGGAGGACGAGATGGTCCCAGCCGGCCTGATGCCCGCAGGAGCCGACCAGACGGTGCTCCTCGAGGGCGATGCGTCCGACGCGGTCGGCGTCGGGATCACCATCGAGCCCGAGGGCGGGTCCGAGGAGCCGTCCCTGCCACCTGTCGCCCTCATCGAGCTGGCGTGACCCGTCGCAGCATCCGGGACACCGTCGCTCCGGCCCGCATCCGGGACACCGTCGCTCCGGCCCGCATCCGGGACACCGTCGTCCCGGCCCGCATCGCCGTCGTGGGGTCGGGCGTCGCGGGGCTCACCGCGGCGTACGTCCTCACGCGCCCTGGCCCCGACGGACCCGACTGCCAGGTGACGGTCTACGAAGCCGACGAGCGACTGGGCGGCCACGCCGACACCCACGAGGTGGACTCTCCGGAAGGCCGGCTGGGCATCGACACCGGCTTCATCGTGCACAACGAGCGCACCTACCCGGTGCTGCTCCGGCTGTTCGCGGAGCTGGGCGTCACGACCCAGGACTCCGAGATGTCGATGTCCATCAACGACCGGGGCACCGGGCTGGAGTGGGCGGGAGCACTTGGCTGGCGCGGCCTCGTACCGACCGCCCGCCACCTCGCCGACCCGGCGTACCTGCGGATGCTCGCCGCCATCCCCCGCTTCCACCGTCGCGCGCGGGCGCTGCTCGCGAGCGCCGAGCCGGACACCACGCTGCGGGAGTTCCTGCGCGCCGGCCGGTTCTCGGCGTACTTCACCCGCCACTTCATGGAGCCGCTGGTCGCGGCGGTCTGGTCGTGCGACCCCGACGTCGCGCTCGACTATCCCGCGCGCTACCTCTTCCGCTTCCTCGACCACCACGGGATGCTCGCCGTCTTCGGCTCACCGACGTGGCGCACCGTCGCCGGCGGCTCCCGCGAGTACGTCCGTCGGATCGAGGCCACGCTCCCCGACGTGCGCACGGGCACCAAGGTCACCTCCGTGGTCGAGACCGCCGACGGCGTCGAGGTCACCGACGGCAACGGGGTTGTGGCGGCGTACGACGCCGTCGTCATCGCCACGCACCCCCACCAGGCGCTGGCCATGCTGGCCGGCCCGAGCACCGCGCAGCGCGACGTGCTCGGCGCGATGCCCTACTCGTCCAACACGGCGCTGCTGCACACCGACACCAGCGTGCTGCCTGCGACTCGCAACGCCTGGGCGTCGTGGAACTTCCGCCGCCCCGAGGACGCCGTCGCGGGACAGGTCACGGTCACCTACGACCTCACCCGGCTCCAGCGGCTGCCCACCGACACCCACTTCCTGGTCACGCTCGGCGGCGAGGGCCTCGTGGATCCGGCGACCGTGATCGACCGGATGGAGTACGAGCACCCGCTCTACAGCCCGGCGTCCGTGGCCGCGCAGCGGCGCCTGCCCGAGATCGACACCGACCGGATCGTCTTCGCCGGCGCCTACCACGGCTGGGGCTTCCACGAGGACGGCGCGCGTTCCGGCCTCGCGGCGGCCGAGCGACTGGGTGCGCACTGGCCGGCGCCGGAGGTTTCGAGACGGCCCTGGCGGGCCTCCTCGACCACCGGTGAGGTTCCGTTGGTCGAGGAGGTCGCGCAGCGACCGTCGCGGGGGTCCTCGACCAGCGGTTGGGACCGGACCCTCTACGACGTCACCATCGCCCACACCCGCCGCACGCCGTTCAAGCGCGCGTTCACGCACCGCTCGACGATGTGGCTGGTCGACCTCGACGACCTCCCCGACCACGGCTTCCTCGGCCGGTTCGAGGCCCGCGACCACCTCGGCGACCCCCGGGCCACCCTGCGCGAGAACGTCGAGGCCTTCCTGGCGCTCCACGACATCGAGCTCGACGGCGGCAGGATCCTGATGGCCGCCAACGCCCGCGCGTTCGGCAACGGGTTCAACCCCATCTCGGTCTTCTGGTGCTTCGATGACGCCCACGCGCTCGCAGGAGTGATCGTCGAGGTCCACAACACCTACGGCGACCGGCACGCCTACCTCGTGCACCCCGACGAGCAGGGTCGCGCCTCGACCGACAAGGCGATGTACGTGTCGCCCTTCCACGGCACCGACGGCAGCTACGAGATCGCCGTACCCGTGCCCGGTGACCGCCTCCACGTGGCGGTCACCCTCCACACCGACGACGGGGCCGCGTTCAGCGCGTCCGTCGTGGGTACTCGTTCGTCCGCGGGCCCGCTCTCCGCCGCACCAGCCGCCCTGCGCGGCGCGGCGTTGATCCGGGTCCACGGCATCTGGCTCTGGGCGCGGCGGCTCCCGGTGCTGGCCCGACCCCACCACCCACCTCAGGAGAAGGTGCAATGACTCTCGCTCCCTCGCGACCGCCGTCGTCACTGACCTGGCCAGGCCTCCACGTCGTCCCCACCGGACCGCGGGCCGTGGTCGCGGCGCGCATCGCGCGCCGCCTGTTCACCGCCGCTGTCAACCGGCTCCCCGTCACCGTGCACCTGGCCGGCCTCGCCACGCCGCTGGGCCGGGGCGGCCCCGAGATGACCGTCCACGACCCCGACGAGTTCTTCGCCCGGATCGGTGCCGACGGCCTGATCGGCTTCGGCGAGGCGTACCTCGCCGGCGCTTGGGACGCCGACGATCTCGGCGGCTTCCTCACGGTGCTCGCCGCCGAGCTGCCGCGGCTGGTGCCCGCGTCGCTGCAGCGGCTCCGGGCGGCGTACGTCGCCAGGCCGCCGCGGCACCAGGAGAGCTCGGTGGACAACTCGCGCCACAACATCGGGCACCACTACGACCTGTCGAACGAGCTGTTCGAGACCTTCCTCGACGAGACCCTCACCTACTCCTCCGCCCTCTTCGACACCGGCGTGGTCGAGCAGGGCGACCATCACGCGGCGGTGCCGGCCGACCCCGACAGCGGCGCGCGACGCGAGGACCTCCGCGCGGCGCAGGTGCGCAAGATCGAGCGGCTGCTCGACGCCGCCGGGGTCGGCCCCGGAACGACGCTGCTCGAGATCGGCACCGGCTGGGGTGAGCTCGCGATCCGCGCCGCCCGCCGAGGCGCCTCGGTGCGGTCGGTGACCCTGTCGGTCGAGCAGCAGGTGCTGGCGCGCGAGCGCATCGCCGCCGCGGCCACCGACGGGTCGTTCGACGCGGCGCGGGTGTCGGTCGACCTGTGCGACTACCGGCAGATCCCGACGACGCAGCAGTACGACGCCATCTGCTCGGTCGAGATGATCGAGGCAGTCGGCTTCGACTACTGGGAGGAGTACTTCGCGACCCTCGACCAGCTGCTCGCACCTGGCGGCAGGATCGGCCTCCAGGCGATCACGATGCCCCACGACCGGATGCTCGCGACCCGGCGTACCCACACCTGGATCAACAAGTACATCTTCCCCGGCGGCTTCCTGCCCTCGGTCGAGGCGATCGACGCGATCACGCGCGAGCGGACCGACCTGCGGATGACGGGGCGGCTGTCCTTCGGCAGCCACTACGCAGCGACCCTGCGGGCCTGGGACACCA
The DNA here is from genome assembly GCA_963723195.1 of uncultured Actinomycetota bacterium. GTDB lineage: Bacteria > Actinomycetota > Actinomycetes > Propionibacteriales > Nocardioidaceae > Nocardioides. Next base: position 290,638 of record CAVRPU010000012.1, on the reverse strand, counting down.
CCTTCATGGGCTCGCAGGCGCGGGTGCGGTCGCTCGGCTTCGACGAGACGTTCGTGCGGATGTGGCACTTCTACCTGGAGTACTCCCGCGCCGGCTTCACCTCGGGCTACCTCGACGTCAACCAGTTCGTGCTGGAGCGGCCGGTGTGAGCATGCATGGCTGACCTCGCCGCCATCTCGCTGGGCGCCCTCGCGATCGGCGTGCTGGGCATGCTCCTCACGGCCGTCGCGGCCGTCCGGCTCGGTCGCATCTCGGTCGTCGACGTGACGTGGGGGCTGGCGCTGACGGTGACGGCGCTGTGGTGCTGGGTCGTGTCGCCCACCGGTCTGACCACGTTGTCGGCCGTCCTGGTGGCGCTGTGGGGCCTGCGGCTCTCGTGGCACATGGCCCGTCGCTCGCGCGGGCACGGCGAGGACCCGCGCTACCTCGCGCTGGTGGGCGCGGTGGGCTCGCCGGGTTGGTGGGGTCGGGCGACCCGCAAGGTGTTCGTGCTCCAGGGCGGTGCGGTGTGGTTCGTGTCGTGGCCGTTGCAGGCGGCGGCGGTCGGGTCCTTGCGCTGGCCGTGGGTCGTCGTCGTGGGCGTGCTCGTGTGGCTGGTCGGCAACGTGTTCGAGACCGTCGGCGACGCCCAGCTCGCGGCGTACAAGCGCCTCCCCCGCGAGTCGCGCCCGCCGGTGCTCGACACCGGCCTGTGGGGCTGGTCTCGGCACCCCAACTACTTCGGCGATGCCGCCGTCTGGTGGGGCATCTGGCTGGTCGCCGCCGTCTCCACCGGGTGGCTGCCCGCGCTGCTCACGATCCCCGCCCCGGTCGCGATGACGTACTTCCTGGCCTACGCCACCGGGGCCCGTCCCCTCGAGCGCACCATGATGCAGCGGCCGGGCTACCCCGCGTACGCCGCTCGCGTCCCGATGCTGGTCCCGCGGCCGCCGCGGCGCCGGACCTCTGGCTAACGCCGAGCGGGCGCAACTTCACCGGAGGAGCGAAGTGGGGCGAAGGTGAAGTTGCGCCCGCTCGGCGGTGAAGTTGCGCCCGCTCGGCGGTGAAGTTGCGCCCGCTCGGCGTAGCGTCAGACCATGGACGCGGTGTCCAGAGCCATGGCGGAGGTACGCCGGGAGGGGTTCCTGCGCGCGGCCGACCGGCGGCGGGCTAGTCATGACGGGCCGCTGGGGATCGGGCACGACCAGACCAACAGCCAGCCGCGGACCGTCGAGGCGATGCTGCGGCTGCTCGACGTCCGGCCGGGGCAGCAGGTGCTCGACGTCGGCGCCGGCTCGGGCTGGACGACGGCGCTGCTCGCCCGGCTGGTAGGACCGGAGGGTCGCGTGCGCGGCGTCGAGCTCGTGCCCGAGCTCGCTGCCTGGGGCGCTGCCAACCTGGCCGCCACCGACCAGCCGTGGGCGACGCTCGTGCCGGCCGAGCCGGGTGTTCTCGGGCTGCCTGCGGAAGCGCCGTACGACCGGATCCTGGTCTCCGCGGAACCGAGCCGGCTGCCCGAGGACCTGGTGGCCCAGCTGGCCGAGGACGGCGGCCGGATGGTCATTCCCGTCGCGGGGGTGATGCGCCTGGTCGTCCGGCACGGAGACGAGCGCGAGGCGAGCAACCACGGCCGCTACCGGTTCGTGCCCCTGCACCGACCACAGCCGGGCTGACCAGGAGCGGCGTACCGTCGTCCCCATGGATGCCGGCCTGGTCTTCGGCACGGCGTTCGTCGTCGTGGGCGGGCTGGTGCTCGCGGTCATCGGCCACCGCGGCCTGCGCAAGGGCGGGAACGCGTCAAGCGGGATGGCCGACGGGTTCGGCAGCTTCATCGACGTCTTCGAGCCGGGACAGGCGCGCGCCACCAGGGAGATCAAGCGCCACCACGACGCCGGCCCGGTGGCACCCGTGCCCGACGACGAGGACGACAAGCCGGTGCGGATCATCCGCAACCCCGACGGCTCGCCGAGGTCGGTGCGGATCCGCCGCCCGCGCGAGACCGAGCCGGGCAGCCAGCCCTAGCCCGCCAGCGGAGGTCGAGGCACCTGCGCGGCGAGGTGCTCGGGCGCCTGGACGCAGTAGGAGTCGGTGAGGAGCTCGCTCAGCTCGGCCCAGTCGGTGTCGTCGTCGAGGATCATGCCGACGACGTTGCCGCCCCACTCGGACTTGAAGTACGGCGCGCCGAGGTGCTGGAAGGCCATCACCTCGTCGGGCTCGGCGCGGAAGGTGATGCGGAAGAGCTGGTCCTCACCGCCGAAGACGTGGGCGACGGTCGCCGTGCCCACCCGCCACCGGGTGCCCACCCAGGCGCTCTCCTCCTCGCAGCGCGGGTACGCCGTCAGCACGGCCCCGATCCGCCGCACCCACTCCTCGGGGACGAGCGGGCGCTCCGGTCGCTTGGTCACGGACTCAGCCTGCCACGGCCCGCCGACGCCCCACCCGACCGGCGTTGCCTACCTGACTGCCGGAATCACGGGGGCGACCCGGGCGGCCGACTGCCCTCCGGCGCAGAAGGCGAGCTCGCGATCGACCCTTGACGGCACGACGGCGAAATAGACGTCACCTGCGGCGAGTGGCTGCGCGAGCACGATCCGATAGCTGCCGTCGGCCTCCGTCGCCTGCGACGCGACCACGGCGGGCACTCCGTCGGCACCCGTCCGTAGCAGCTGCACCGTCGCCGACAGGCAGGCGCCCGGCGACAGGTCAGGATTCACCACCCTCAGCCGGCCGGTCATCACTCCGGAGACGTCGTACTTCGCCGTCAGGCCCTGCTCCACCTTCGGGCAACCCTGGTAGCCGTTGGGTGCCGCGACGCCGTCGCACAGGTCGTCCCGGTCGGCGACCCCGTCGCCGTCCAGATCGGGCTGCGGCACCTCCACCCCCGCCGACTCCGCAAGGCGACAGTCGGCGACGTCGCCGTCCTGGAAGGCTGGCGCGACCACCTGAATCGCGGTTCCCGCGTCCAGTGGCGCGTCCAGCGCGATGTCGAAGCGGCCCTCGGCGTCCGTCGTATCCGATGCCAGCCAGGTGGCGGGGACGCCCGGAACCACGCGGTAGACGTCCACCTTCGCGGGCAGGCACGCACCCTCGGGGGCATTCGTGGCGACGAGCCGCACCTCGCCAGACACCGCGCCGCCGGCGTACGGCTTCACCGTCACCAGTCGAGCCAACGTCGGACACCCGGCCCGCAGCTCGGAGACCGGGCCGGCCGGCACACCGGGGCACTCGTCGGCGTGGTCGGGCACGGAGTCGCCGTCGCCATCGGCGATCTCCACCACCTCCGAGCGGCTCGGACCGCAGGCGGAGATGCCCGCCACCACGAGCTGGGGAAAGAACGTCGTCACGCGCAGCTTCGAGCCAGTGGGGAGGTCGCCGACGTGCACGGCGTAGGTCCCGTCCTGCGGCGAGGTCTCGCCGCGACCCAGCTCGACGCCCTCGACGTCGCCGTCCAGCCTGGTCACCCGCACCTGCGCCGCGGCCCGGCACGCTCCGGCCGGTGCGTCTGCGGGGCCGGTCACGGTGAGTCGGCCGGACACATGCCGGTCGGCGTAGGCAGCCGTGACGCCGAGGTCGACCAGCCGGCAGCCCCGGAACGCTGCGGAGTAGCCGGGGGCGCCCACGGCCGGACCGTCGTAGTCGGGGCACGCGTCCGCGCCGTCGCCGAAGGTGTCGCCGTCGCGGTCCAGGAAGACCTGCGAGTCCTCGGCGCCCAGGCACAACCCCGCATCGGGGTCGAGGTAGTCGTCGACATGCACGGTGTAGGTCGTCTGGTGCGCCAGCGGCCCCACCGGCGCGGCGAAGGTCCCGGCGGCGTCGGTCGGGCCGCTCCACAGGTCGTCCCGGGTGGGCTGCCCCTCGAACCTGACCGCCGAGACCATCGACGGCTCGGAGCAGGCGCCCGGGGGCGCGGCCTCCGGGTCCACCAGGGCGACCGAGCCGGAGAGCACACCGTCGACATAGCGGGTGTCCAGCCGGCGTGGCAGGTCGGGGCACCCCGACGCGACCAACCGCGAGGGTCCCTTGACGTCCTGGCAGCGGTCGGAGGTGTCGGGCACGCCGTCGTCGTCGCGGTCACTGGCCACGGTCACGGTCGTGGCAGGCTGGACGGCGGGGCAGAAGGCGACCTCGTCGTGGTCGTAGGCGTCGAGCGTCACGGTCAGTGTCGAGCCGACGGCCGGGCGGCCGACCTCGACCTCGAAGGCCCCGGTCGAGCCCACGATGCCGTCGTAGCGCACCTGGCCACCGCCGGGTCCGGCGTACGACACGGCCACCGGCGCGCCCGTGCAGGCACCGGCAGGCAGCCCCGACCCGATCGGACGCACCGTGCCGGAGACGGTGCCCACGGCGTACGACGCCTCCACGGTCCGCTGCACCGAGGGGCAGCCCGCGGTGCCGGCGGCGGCGCTGCCTGCGAGCCCCGCGACATCGGGACAGTCGTCGTCGGCGTCGGGAACCGTGTCGTCGTCGCGATCGCCGTACGCGACCACCTCCGGGGAGTTCGCGGCTGCACACAGCGCGACGCCCGTGTCTCCGCTCACCAGGGCAGACACCTGCACGGTCGTCCCGGCGTCCAGCGCGAGATCGATCGAGAAGCTTCCGTCCGCAGAGGACAACACCCGGGGGCCCAGCGGAACCCGCGCACCGTCCGCCCCGATCTGCCAGACCTGGAGCCGGGCCGGAGAGCTGCACGCTCCCGCGGGCGCTCCGCCGAGAGAGGCCACCGACACCTTCCCGGTGAGCCGGCCGGCACGATAGGACGCCGTCACCGCCCGCGTCACGGTGGGGCAGCCCGTGGGGGCCGGGCCGGACACCGTCCGGCACGCGTCGCTGCCGTCGGGCACGCCGTCGCCGTCGCGGTCGTCGGACACCTGGGGCTTGGACTGGGCGGCCCCGCACAGGGCGATCTCGGTCTGGGGGACCTGCTCGGTCGCGACGACGTAGCGCGTCCCGTTCGGCAACGGCGGATCCACGGGCAGCGAGTAGGTCTGGTCCAGGCCGCCGCTCGACAGGCCGGACGTCACCAGGGTGACCCGTCGACCTGTGTCGTCAACGGTCCACAGCTCGATGCGCATCGCGAGCTGGCACGGGTTGCTGGTCCCCGGAGGGAACGACACGACCGTGAGCTCGCCGAAGGCCCGCCCGCCGTCGTAGTCGGCCGAGAGCTGCCGCTCGACCACGGCACAGCCCGGGACGTCGCCGCCCACGGGGCCGGCCACCCGAGGACACGCGTCAGTGACGTCACCGACGCCGTCGTCGTCCGCGTCGGCCGTGGCCGTGATGTCGACGCGGGCCGGGCGGCAGACGTCGGGGAAGCCTGCGGGGCCTCGCTCCGCCACCTCGACGTAGTAGCTCGCCCCGTCGACGAGCGGGCCTGCCTCGATCGAGAACGTCTCGTCGGCGCCCAGGAACGTCGTGGACTTGATCTCTTCGCTGGAGCGGTCGTCGAAGCGACGCAGGAGCGTCGCCGTCTGCAGGTCGCTGCACGGCTGCTCCACGCTCGAGCCCGGGAGCACGACCGCCCGGCCCGTCACCGTCCCCGTGAGGCTCTTGTACGTCGCGGCCACCTCACGGGACACCACGTCCACGTAGCGCTCGACCTCCGTGTGCGCCGACGCGCAGTAGGCCTGGTCGCCGACGATCAGTCGGGGACTCACCTCGACGGAGTACTCCGTGCCGAAGGGGAGCTCGGCCTCGAAGGCGAAGAAGCCACCCGGGTCCGACGTCGTGACCTCGGTCAGGGCGTCCGCTTCGGTCGCCGGGTCGTGGTCGGTGTACCACCGGGCCCTCAGCGTCGCCTCGATCCCTGTGCGGCACACGTCCTGGCCGCGCCACATGCCGAACGGCACGACCTGCCCGCTCACCTGGTTGCCCGTCAGCACCTGGTAGACCACCTGCCCCACCCGCACGCAGCCTTCGAACCCGACGTCGTCGTTGATGAGCGTGCCCTCCATGTCGGGGCAAGCATCGTCGGCGTCCGCGACCCCGTCTCCGTCGCGATCGCCCACGGCAGGGATCGGCGCAGCAGTCGCCTCGCCGACCATCGCAGGGGCCAGGCCCAGCCCCGTGCTGAGGATCACGACACCGAGCCACCGGGACAGCAAGGACCTCCGCAACGAAGCGCTCCTTCCTGCAAGCCAGTCGGCGTGTGGTCTGCGTCACGCACGCGGTTCGAGACACCATGCCCTCGTTGTCACACCGACGCGACTGACGTACGTCGTCTCTCTGCAGGCCACCTAGGTCCGCTCGGGCCGCCAGCAGGCGGCCTGGGGGCTCGGTCAGTAGCTCTTCGGAAGCCCGAGGGAGTGCATGGCCACGTAGTTCAGGATCATCTCCCTGCTGACCGGGGCGATCCGGCCGGCGCGGGTCGCGACGAGGAGCCCGGCCATGCCGTACTCCTGCGTGATGCCGTTACCACCGTGGGTCTGAACCGCGCGGTCGACGGCGTCGCAGGCGGCCTCCGCTGCGGCGTACTTCGCCAGGTTGGCGGCCTCCCCGGCGCCGGCATCGTCGCCGGCGTCGTAGAGAGCGGCCGCCTTCTGCGTCATCAGCCGGGCCAGCTCGACCTCGATGTAGGACTGGGCGAGCGGGTGGGCGACGGCCTGGTGCGCGCCGATGGGCTGGCCGAAGACGGCCCGCTCCTTGGCGTACGCCGCCGCCCTGCCCAGCGCGAAGCGAGCGAGCCCGGTGGAGAACGACGCGGCCATGATGCGCTCGGGGTTGAGCCCGGCGAACAGCTGCTCCAGTCCTGCGTCCTCGTTGCCCACCAAGGCGTCGTCGCCGAGCCGGACGTCGTCGAGGAAGACGGTGAACTGCAGCTCGGGGCTGACGATCTCCATCGCGATGGGGTGGCAGTCGAAGCCCGCGGCGCTGGTCGGCACCACGAACAGGCAGGGCTTGAGCCGGCCGGTGCGGGCGTCCTGGGTGCGCGCGACGATCAGCACGTGGTCGGACTCGTCGACCCCGGAGATATAGATCTTCCGTCCGCTGAGCACCCACTGGTCGCCGTCTCGGCGGGCTGTTGTCGTGATGGCGTGCGTGTTGGTGCCGGCATCCGGCTCGGTGATCGCGAACGCCATCGTGCCGGTGCCGTCGCAGATGCCGGGCAGCCAGCGCTGCTTCTGCTCGTCGGTGCCGTAGCGGCTGATGATCGTGCCGCAGATCGCCGGGCTCACGACCATCAGCAGCAGCGGACAGCCCTGGGCGGCGAGCTCCTCGCAGACCGCGGCGATGTCGCCGATGCCGCCGCCCCCGCCGCCGTGCTCCTCGGGGATGTTGATGCCGAGGTAGCCGGACTTCGCGATCTCCAGCCAGAGCTCGGTGGTCTTCTCTCCCGCCCGGGCCTTCTCGGTGAACCAGTCGCGCCCGTACTTCGAGGCCAGCTTGGCGACCTGCCGCCGCAGCTCCTGCCGCTCCTCGGACTCCTGGAAGGAGTTGGTCTGGTTCGGCGTCATGCTTCCTCCACCATCGCGAGTACCTGCCCGGCGGCGACCTGCGCCCCGGTCCCGACATCGATCTGCGTGACCGTGCCGGCGTGCGGAGCGGTCACGGTGTGCTGCATCTTCATCGCCTCGAGGACCAGCACGGCGTCGCCCGCGGCGACCCGGTCACCCTTCTGCACCACGACCTTCACCACTGTGCCCGGCATCGGGGCCAACAGGCTCCCGCCGGCCACCGCGTCGGCGGGGTCGGTGAACCGCGGCGTGCGCACCAGCCGGACATGGCCGTGCACGGAGTCGACGTCGACCGAGTCGCCCGCGATCGCGACGTCGTACGCCGTCCGCACCCCGTCGTCCTCGAGCACGACTCGCTCGGGCGTCGCGACCAGGACGTCGAACCCCTCGACGGCCACCCCGTCACGAGTGCCCCACCACTCGACCGTCACGTCCCCGTCGAAGGTCGCGCGGTGCGGCTGGCTGACCACGTTGCGCCACCCGACAGGAATCCCTTGCTGCACCGTGCGTTCCAGTCCTGCAAGCGATGCGAAGGCCAGCGCAGCCGCGACTGCGGCACTCCTCGGTGGCTGAGGAGGTCGCGCAGCCACCGTCTCGAAACCGCCGAGGAAGGAGGTGCGGACCTCCCCCGCCACGAACGCTTCTGACCGGAGGACCTCGACCAGGAAGTCGCGGTTGGTGACGACGCCATGGATCCGCGCCCGCGCGAGCGTGCGGGCGAGAAGCCGGATCGCAGCCGTGCGCGTCGGTGCGTGCGCGACCACCTTGGCCAGCATGCCGTCGTAGTGCGTGGACACCGTCGAGCCGGTCGCGTAACCCGCGTCGACCCGGATGCCCTCGGGCGTCGGGATCTCGAAGCGAGTGAGCACGCCGGACTGCGGGCGGTAGTCGTCGGACGGATCCTCGGCGTAGAGCCGCACCTCGATCGCGTGGCCGCGGGGGTCACCGGTGGGGTCGTGTGCTGAAGTGGTTGCCCAGGCAGCCACTTCAGCACACGACCCTCCCTCAGCGACCGCGAGCTGCATCGCCACGAGATCCACGCCGTGGACGAGCTCGGTGACCGGGTGCTCGACCTGGAGGCGGGTGTTCATCTCCAGGAAGAAGAACCTGCCGGCGGCAGCGTCGTAGAGGAACTCCACGGTGCCCGCGCCCCGGTAGCCGATCGCGGCAGCGGCCGTGCGAGCGGCATCCAGGAGCGCCGTACGGATGTCCTCGGGCAGGGCCGGCGCCGGAGCCTCCTCGACCACCTTCTGGTGGCGGCGCTGCAGCGAGCAGTCGCGCTCGCCGAGCACGACCACCTCGTCGGGGAAGCCGACAACCTGCACCTCCACGTGACGGCCGTGCTCGACGTACGGCTCGACGAACACCGTCCCGTCGCCGAACGCCGAGAGCGCCTCGGCCTCGGCGGCGCCGACGGCATCGGGGAGATCGGTGAGCGACCGGACGATCCGCATGCCCCGTCCGCCGCCGCCGGCAGACGCCTTCACGATCAACGGGAGGTCGGCCTCGGTTGGCTCCTCCGGCGCGGCGAGGACAGGCACTCCGGCTGCCGCCATGATCCGCTTCGCCTCGACCTTCGAGCCCATCTGCTCGATCGACTCGGGCGTCGGCCCGACCCAGACGAGCCCGGCCTCGATGACCGCGCGGGCGAAGGTGGCGTTCTCGGACACGAAGCCGTAGCCGGGATGGATCGCGTCGGCCCCGGCGCGCAGTGCCGCGTCGACGAGCAGGTCGCCACGCAGGTAGGTGTCGGCCGGCGCGGAGCCGGGCAGCCGGACGACGAGGTCGGCCTCGGCGACGTACGGCAGGTCCGCGTCGGCGTCGGAGTGCACGGCGACCGTCTCGACGCCGAGCTCTCGGCAGGTGCGGAACACGCGAGACGCGATCTCGGCACGGTTGGCGACCAGCAATCGGCTAATCATGTGGGTACCTCACGGGCGGAACACCCCGTAGCCCTGGCCACCGCGCCACCCGCGGGTCGCGATGACGGAGAGGCAGATGCCGAGCACCGTACGGGTGTCGCGCGGGTCGATCACGCCGTCGTCGTAGAGCATCCCGCTCAGCACGTAGGGCAGCGACTGCTCCTCGACCGACTGCTCGACGAAGGCGCGCATGCCGGCGTCACCCTCCTCGTCGTACGCCGCTCCCTTCGCCTCCGCGGCTGCGCGCGCGACGATCGAGAGAACGCCGGCCAGCTGCGCCGGCCCCATCACCGCCGACTTCGCCGAGGGCCACGTGAACAGGAAACGCGGGTCGAAGGCCCGACCGGCCATGCCGTAGTTGCCGGCGCCGTAGGAGGCTCCCATCACCACCGACAGGTGCGGCACGCTGCTGTTGGAGACGGCGTTGATCATCTGGGCACCGTGCTTGATGATCCCGCCCTGCTCGTACTCCGCGCCGACCATGTAGCCCGTGGTGTTGTGCAGGAAGAGGAGCGGTACGTCGACCTGGTTCGCCAGCTGGATGAACTGCGTCGCCTTCTGCGCCTCCTCGCTGAACAGCACGCCCTGGGCGTTGGCGAGGATGCCGATCGGATGGCCGTGCAGCCGCGCCCAGCCGGTCACCAGCGAGGAGCCGTAGAGGGGCTTGAACTCGTCGAACGCCTGTGGATCGTCGGCCGAGCACCCGTCCACGATCCGCACGATCACCTCGCGCGGGTCGAACGGCTCCCTCAGGTCGGCCGGCACCAGGTCGAGCAGCCCGTCGGCGTCGAGGTCAGGCTCCGCGTACGCCGAGCGGGCGCAACTTCGCCGCCCACCAGACGCAGCTTCACCCGCTCCGGCGGCGACGTTGCGTCCGCTCGGCAATGTGCGCCAGTTGAGCCGCGCGACGATCCGCCGACCGATGCGGATCGCGTCGGGCTCGTCCTCGGCGAGGTAGTCGGCGAGCCCGGAGACCTTCGCGTGCATCTCGGCGCCACCGAGCGACTCGTCGTCGGACTCCTCGCCGGTCGCCATCCTCACCAGCGGCGGCCCGCCGAGGAACACCTTGGCCTGGCCGCGGACCATCACCGTGTAGTCGCTCATGCCGGGCACGTAGGCGCCACCGGCGGTGGAGTTGCCGAAGACGATCGCGACGGTCGGCCGCCGGGCCGCCGACGACCGCGTGATGTCGCGGAACAGCCGCCCGCCCGGGATGAAGATCTCCTTCTGCGTCGGGAGGTCCGCGCCCCCCGACTCGACCAGCGCGATGGTCGGCAGGCCGTTCTCCTCGGCGATCTGGGAGGCGCGGAAGATCTTCCTCACCGTCCAGGGGTTCGAGGCACCGCCCTTCACCGTCGGGTCGTTGGCGGTGATCATGCACTCGACGCCCTCGACCACGCCGATGCCAGTGACGACGCTGGCCCCGACGGTGAAGTCCGAGCCCCAGCCCGCCAGCGGCGAGAGCTCCAGGAACGCCGAGCCCTCGTCGACGAGCAGCTCGATCCGCTCGCGCGGCAGCAGCTTGCCGCGGGCGTGGTGGCGCTCGACGTACTTCGCCCCGCCTCCCGCCACCGCCTTGGCGTGCTCGGCGTCCAGCGACGCCAGCTTCTCCAGCATCGAGCTCCGGTTGTCGGTCACAGGAGGCCGTCCTCGATCGCCACCAGCTGCGCGCGCAGCCACTCACCGAGCCCCTTGGCCTGGGGGTCCAGGCGCGTCGAGGCCGCCACGCCGTCCCCGAGCAGCCCGTGGATGACGACGTTGACCGCGCCGAGGTTGGGCAGCAGGTAGACATCGACGTCCAGGTCGGCCGCCTCCGGCAAGAGGGCGTGGATCCGCACCGGGCTCATCATCTTGGCCAGCCAGGTGACGCGGGCCTCGTACAGCTCCGGGTCGCGGTGCGCCACCCACAGCCCGACGTTGGCGTCGCCGCCCTTGTCGCCGGAGCGCGCATGCACGAACGTACCGAGCGGCAGCTGACGGGTCCGGACGTCCTGCGGCGCTGGGTAGGGCGACGGTCTCTGACCGTCGTCAGCGACCGCGTCGACGAGCTCGATCGGGTCGGGCACGACCTCACGCCGGCCGTCGGCGTGCACCGCCGTGTGCTCGACGGCCGAGCGGTCGACGTACGCCGCGCGGAAGACGCCGTACGCCGTCGCGGGGCCGGGCGGGGCGGTGAGCGTCAGCCCGGGGTACGACGCCAGCGCGAGCTCGACCGCAGGGCCGGTGAAGCCCTTGCCGGCGACGTCGGGCGACGGGTCGAGGACCGTGCACCGCAAGCGCGTCGGCGTGGAGTCGTCCCACACCACGGTCGCGGGCCGACGGTCGCCCCAGGCGGCCTCCAGCTGTGCGCGCACCAGGGACTGCTTCGCGTCCGCGTCGAGCCCGGTCACGAGCAGCTCGAGGGAGTTCCGGAAGCCGCCCAGCTCGTTCACGCCGACCTTGAGCAGCCGGGGCGGCGGCTCGCCGCGCACCCCGGTGACCGAGACCCGGTCGGGTCCGGCCTGCTCGAGCGTGATCGTGTCGAGCCGCGTCGTGACGTCCGGTCCGAGGTAGCGCGTCGACTGGATCTCGTAGACCAGCTGGGCGGTCACGGTGTCGACGGTGACGGCGCCGCCGGTCCCGTCGTGCTTCGTGATCACGCTCGACCCGTCCGCGGCGATCTCGGCGATCGGGAAGCCGAGCGGCTGCCCCTCGGTGATCGCGCCGGTCGCGATCAGGTCGCGGAATCCGGAGAAGTTGCCGCCCGTCGCGTGGCAGCCACACTCGAGGACGTGCCCGGCGACGGTCGCCCCCGCGAGCTCGTCGTACGACGCGGGCGACCACCCGTGGTGCGCGACCGCCGGCCCGACCACGAGCGAGGCGTCGGTGACCCGGCCGGTGACCACGACGTCGGCGCCACCCCGCAGGGCGGCCGCGATGCCGAACGCGCCGAGGTAGGCGTTGGCCGTGAGCGCCTTCTCGCCCGTTGCCGGCTCGACGAGTCCCAGCTCGTCGGCGAGCGGGCGCAGGTCGTCGCCCTCCACGTGCGCCACCGAAGGGTCGAGCCCCAGCCCGCGCGCCACCTCCCGGACCTGCTCGGCCAGGCCGGCCGGGTTGAGCCCGCCTGCGTTGCTGACGATGCGCACACCTTTCTCGACCGCCGCGCCGAGGCACTCCTCGAGCTGCCGGACGAAGGTGCGCGCGTAGCCGAGCGAGGGGTCCTTCATCGCGTCCTTGCCGAGGATCAGCATCGTCAGCTCGGCCAGGTAGTCGCCGGTGAGGACGTCGAGCCGGCCGCCCTCCAGCTGCTCGCGCATCGCCGAGAGCCGGTCGCCGTAGAAGCCCGAGCAGTTGCCGACGATCAGCGCGCTCATCTGGCCGCCCGCCCCGGGCCCGGCGGGCCGGCGAAGCACTGCGCAATGTCGAGCCAGCGGTCCGCGTCGGGACCGGTGGCCTCGAGATCGGTGTCGGCGCGGTTGACGCGCTGGGTGACGAGCAGGCAGAAGTCGAGCGCCGAGCCGCGCACCGACTGGGGCGCCTCGGCGGGTCCCCACGACCAGCTCTCGCCCGACGGAGCCGTCAGCCGGACCTTGAACTCCTCCAGGGGCGCGTCCAGTCCGTGGGTCACGAACGAGAAGTTGCGGGTGCGGACGCCGAGATGGGCGACGTGCCTGATCCGGTCGGTCGGCTCGGGATGGACGCCCAGGGCGGCGTACACGTCGAGGCCGTGCGCCCAGGTCTCCATGAAGCGCGCCGTCGCCATCGAGGCGGGCGACATCGGCGGTCCGAACCACGGCATCCGCTCGCCGCCCGGGTAGTCGCGCAGGGTGGTCGTCAGCGCCTCACGGGCTGCGCCCCAGCGGGCCAGCAGGGCCTGAGGCACCAGGGCTGCGATCGCGCGGGCAGCGGTGTCGACGTACCCGTCGGGATCAGCCAGCGCGTCGGTGACGACGGCGTCCCACCCCGCCTGGTCGGTGGCCGCGAGAACGGCGACCTCGTCGGTCCAGGTCAGGTGGGCGACCTGGGTGGTGACGTCCCAGCCCTCCGCCGGCGTCGGCGTCCGCCACCCGGCGTCGTCGAGGCCGGAGACGACCGCCCAGAGCTGGTCGCTCTCGGCCCTGAGGTCGCCGAGCACGCCGTCGAGCAGGTCGCTCACGCGGAAGCCCCCAAGGCGCCGTCGAGGGTCCGGGCCCACTGGTCGAGGATCCGGCCACGCCGCCGGGCGTCGTCGGTGATGGTGTTGGCGAGGCCCAGCCCGCGGACCAGGTCGAGCGTCGCCTGTATGAGCTCGCGGACGCCGGCGGTCCTCTCGTCGGCGCCCAGCGCCTCGACGGTGAGCCGGTGCGTCTCGCGGCCGACCTCCTGCTCGAGCGGTGCGACCGCCGCGAGCAGCGCCCGGTCGGTCCGGGCGGCGACCCACAGCTCGAGCGCCGCGGTGAACACCGGCGAGGTGAAGTGGACGGCGAGCACGTTCAGGACGGCCCGGGTACGCCGGGGCCCGGTCGGCACGCGGCGTAGTGCAGCGCGCAGCTCCGCCCCGCGCAGCTCGGTGAGGTGGCGTACGGCGGCGACGACCAGGTCGTTCTTGGTCGGGAAGTGGTGCAGCTGGGCGCCGCGGCTGACCCCGGCCCGCTCGGAGACCAGCGTGGTCGACGTTCCGGCGAAGCCCTTCTCCACGAGGCACTCGACCGTGGCCTCCAGCAGCCGCGCCCGCATCGCCCGCGTGCGCTCCTCCTGCGGCACCCGCACCGCGCTACCACTCACCACGGCCTCATCGTGGCGGCGTACCCAACAAACAGTCAAGCCTGCTTGTTTATTTGGGACAGTCCCTGCCCATCCCACATCTCAGTCGAGGCGGGCGCTGTCGGGGAGGCGCGAGCGGGCGACGGGTGACCCTCAGGCTCAGCCGATCAGCCGGCGGCAGCGCCGCTCGAGGGCCCCGACCGCGGGCCCGAACGCGGCGTACGCCGGGTTGGTGGTCTGGCCGAGCGCGTAGCGGTACCAGATCTGCTGGGCGATGACGGCCAGCCGGAAGATCCCGAAGACCTCGTAGAACCGCCACTGCTCCGGGGTGACCTCCCGGCCGGTGGACTCGGCGTAGTGCCGCACGATCTCGGCCCGGGTCCACATCCCGGGGGCGTTGCTCGGCTGGCGACGGAAGCGGCGCATGAAGTCGTCGTCGCCGTTCTCGACCCAGTACGCCATCGAGCCGCCGAGGTCCATGAGCGGATCGCCGACCGTCGCCATCTCCCAGTCGAGCACGGCGGCGACCCTGGGCGGGCCGTGCGTGGCCCGCGTGAGGACCAGGTTGTCGAGCCGGAAGTCGTTGTGGATCAGGCATTGGCCGAGGTCGGGCGGCTGTACGTCGTCGAGCCAGGCGGTGACCGGCCCCCAGTCGCCGAGGTCGTCGGTCGCCGCGCGCGAGAGCCGCTCGGTCCACCCGGCCACCTGCCGGGCGACGTACCCCTCGCCGCGGCCCAGCGCCGCGAGCTCCGGCACCGACGCGACGTCGACCCCGTGCAGCTCGACGAGCACGTCCCACGCGCGTCCGCACAGCGCGGCCGCCTCAGCCTCGGGTAGCGGCCACGGCAGCTCGCGGCGCGGGATGTCGCCGACGACCCGCTCCATCACGTAGAAGTCCGAGCCGAGGACGGCCTCGTCGTCACAGAACGCCACCATCCTGGGGACCCGCGCGAAGACCGGCCGAAGCGCCGACTGGATCCGGAACTCCCGGCCCATGTCGTGCGCACCCCGGGCCTTCGCCCCGGCGGGTGGGCGCCGCAGGATCAGGTCGCCGCCGGGGTAGCGAAGCAGGTACGTCAGGTTCGAGGCACCGCCCGGGAACTGCCGCACCTGCGGTGTTCCCACCACCACCTCGGCGTGCTCGGCGCGCGCCGTCTCGCGCAGCCACGAGGCGACGGCAGTCGACGTCGAAGGCGTCCTCGTCGCGCAGGGCGACCGGCTCGTCGCTCACCGCGGCACCTCCAAGGTGTCGAGGCGTAGGGCCTGGCGCCGCAGCAGCTCGTCGTACGCCGCCCGGTCGTCGCGCTTCAGCGCGTACGCCGCCCGCGCGGCCTCGTCGGGGAGGATCAGCTCGTCGCCGCGGTCGATCCCGTCGAGGACGGCGGCCGCGATCTCGTCGGGTCCGAGCGGCGCCGACGCGACCAGCTGGCCGATGAGGGCGCCGAGGGCGGTGTCGCGACCCCGCATCCCCGCGACCAGGTCGGTGCGGAAGTACGACGGGCAGACCACGCTGGCCCGGACGCCGTACGCCGCCAGCTCGTGGCCGGCGGTCTCGGTGAGGGCGACGACGGCAGCCTTGACGGCGTTGTACGACGCCATCCCGGCCGGGTGCACCAGCCCGGCGAGCGAGGCGATGTTCACCAGGTGTCCCGACCGCTGCCGCTTGAAGACCGGCACGAACGTCGCCGTCCCCTGCACCGCGCCGAAGAGGTTGATCTCGGTGATCCACCGCCACTCGTCCAGGCCGGCGACGTCGAGCCGTCCACCCCCGGCGACCCCGGCGTTGTTGACGAGCACGTCGAGTCCGCCCCAGCGCTGCTCGACGGTCTCGCGCGCGGTGGCCCAGTCGCCAGCACTCGTCACGTCGAGGTGGAGGTCGACAACGTCCACGTCCTCGCGGTCGGTCGCCAGCACGTCGTCGCCCCGGGCACGGAACGCCCGCACCAAGGCGGCGCCGAGCCCGCGAGCGGCACCGGTGACCAGGACCCTGCGCTGGTCGGGGACGGGCATGGCAGGGACCCTAGCCCGGGCGTCAGGTGGGCAGGGCCAAGCCCGCCCTCGACGTCGCAGCAGGAACGCCGGGTTCTGACGCCCAGCCCTCAGAACCCGGCGACCGCCAGCACACGTTGTGACGCACCCCCCACCACAACGCCACCACCACGCCCACCGGTTCTGACGCCCCCCGCGCAGAACCCGGCGACCGCCAGCACACGTTGTGACGCACCCCCCACCACAACGCCACCACCACGCCCACCGGTTCTGACGCCCCCCGCGCAGAACCCCGGCGAGCCGTCGGGAGCAAGCGAGCGGGCTAGCCGGCGACGGCCGAGACGACGCGCACCCGGACGATCGGGTCCAGCCAGTCGCTGCGGGCGAAGACGATGCGTCCGGTCGACCACGCCAGGAACGGCAGCGCGACGAACACCGAGAGCTCCCACGCGGGGATGCGCGCGAGGCCGGAGAAGATCAGGCTGGTGAACGTCGTGCACACGGCGAGCCGTGCGGAGTAGCCGACCATGACCCCGGGCGGCGCCGGGGTTGCCCGGGCCGAGCGCAGGTCGACCGCGAAGGGCCGCTTGAGCGACCACCGCGTCGACGCCGACACCACCTGCATGATCACGACGAGCCAGGTGCACAGGATCGAGGCCAGCTCCTGGGAGTTCGGCACGCCGGCGCGCAGCGACGACAGCAGGATGGTGAAACCGGACGAGACCAGGAGGAACTCCAGCAGAACGATCACGCGCGCGGAGAACACCGTTCCCGGATGGATGGGCAGGCTCTCGCGCCAGAGAATGCCGCGGTTCTCGAGGCACCACATGTTGACGCCGAAGAGCAGCGCGCCACCGGAGGCGACCAGACCCGGCAGGATCGTCAGCTGCGCCCAGTCGAGGCCACCGGCCAGTCCGACGAGCCCAGGGCCGAAGGCGAGGAAGACGATGCCGCGCCGCATCGGGACCACCCGCCAGACCGAGGCCCGGTCGACGCGGAGCAGGCCCAGGAGGTCGGTGGCCGGAGGGGTACGCGCGTTGTGGGTCTCGCTCTCGATCCGCAGCTCGTCACGCGGGGACCGCTTGGCTGCGATGTGCGCCGCTCCGGCGCCGAGGGTGACGAGGACCGGGATCAGGGCAAGAAGGACGACGACGGTGGAGACGAGCCGCGACCAGTTCCCCGACTCGGCCGACAGGGCCGCGAGGACGATCTGCGTGCTCGGCAGGGCGTCGAGAGTGGCGCCGATCAACCCGACGAGATAGAGCCAACCGGCAGCCAGGGTCACCGCGGCGCCGGCGACGCGCACGATCATGATGCCGGCCGGGCCGCGGCGTACCGCCTCCGCCGCCCACGCGACGACCTGCGCAGCGCAGGTGGCGACGACGATCCACAGCACGATGACGAGCTGGGCCCCCAACAGTCCGGCTGACCCGTTGCCGAATGCCATCGCCCCCAGCAGCGCCCAGGCCTGCACCAGCCAGGCGACGTTCAGCGGGGCGAGCAACAGCGCGCCGAGGTGGTCGGTCGTGGGACTGACCGGGAACGTCACGCCCTGCTCCCGAGAGAGCAGCTCGCGGCCACCTCCTGACGCGATGCCGGAGAGGATGCTGATGAGCAGGAAGGCACCCAGGGCAGACGGCATCACGATGAGAACGTCGCCGATGCGCTCGGGGGTGCGGTAGGTGTCGAGGAACGCGGGCACGATCGCTGCGCTCACCGTGATGGTCGCGACGAGGCCGATGCCCCAGCGCGATCCGGCCCGCCGCCTCACGGCTGCGCGGCGGAACCGCAGCAGGTGGCCGACGTCCTGGACCGCGCGGGTGGTCTCAGTCCAGGAGAGCGCGGTAGGCACGGGCGCCGTCCTCCCCGACCATCTGGGCGGCCTCGACGGTGGCCACCCGCGAGCCGCCCCGCATCACCAGGACCGTGCTGCACGCCTGGATCGCGAGCTCGCGCAGGTGCGTCGACACCAGCACACACGCACCCCGCGCGCGAGCATCGGCGATGACGTCGAAGGTCGCGTCGACGCCGATGGGGTCGACGCCGTCGAAGGGCTCGTCGAGCAGCAGCACCTGGGGCTCGTGCAGTGCGGCGAGCACCACCGAGAGCCGACGGCCCATGCCGTGCGAGAAGCCGGCAGTGATGCGATGGGCGACGTCGCCGAGCTCGAACCGCTCCAGGAGGTCGCGGGCTCGCGGCTCCCACCCGTCGAGCCGGCGCAGTCGTGCGGACAGCTGGAGGTGCTCCCACGGCGTCGCCCGCGGAATCAGCCCGCCGACGTCGGGGCAGTAGCCGACGATGCGCTTGACGTCGAGGGTGTGCCGCCGGACGTCGTAGCCCGCTACCCAGGCCTGACCTTGTGTCGGCGGCACCACGCCTGCGAGGACGCGCATCGTCGTCGACTTGCCTGCGCCGTTGCGTCCCAGGAGAGCCGTGGCCTGGCCGGCGAAGCCCTGGAGGTCGACACCGGCGACGGCCTCCACCTCGCCGAAGCGCACGTGGAGGCCGGCCACGTCGACGACGGGGTGGCGGTCGGGGCCACGGTCCTGGGCGGTCACCCGAGGATTCTCCCCGAATCGGCCGCAGTCGTCGTCAGTTTCGGCAAAGCGTCAGCAAAGGGCCGGCGGTCATGGCCACACGCCGGCGGCCCCAGCCTGGATCAGGACGGGAAGGTCTGGCCGTTGGCTGCCATCTCACGAAGCCGGTCGGTCGGCCGGAAGCGCTCGCCGTAGGCAGCAGCCAGCTCGTCGGCGCGCGCCACGAAGGCCGAGAGCCCGATCGGGGCGTCGGTGTCCTGGGGGTCCTGGTAACCGGTCATGAACTGTGCGGCGCCACCGGTGCCGGGCGGGAAGCCGATGCCCATGATCGACCCGATGTTGGCCGCCGCCGCGGACTCGAGCACACCCTCCTCGAAGCACGTGGCCGTCTCCAGCGCCTCGATGAAGAGCAGTCGGTCCTTGACGTCGCGGAAGGGCACACGGTCGGGCTGGATCGGGAACTCCTCGGCCAGGCCGGGCCAGAGCCGCTCGCGACGACCGTCGACGTACTCGTAGAAGCCGGCGCCCTTGAGCCGGGACGGCCGGCCGAGCTCGATCATCCGCCGAACCACGTCACTGCCAGGGCTTTCGTCGTACGCCGTCCCGTCGCGCTCGGCCGCATCGCGGGTGGCCTTGGCGATCTTGGCCATCAGCTCCATGTTGAGCTCGTCGGAGAGCTGCAGAGGGCCGACCGGGTAGCCGGACTGGGTCGCCGCTCTCTCGAGCGACATCGGCGCCACGCCCTCGGCGAGCATCGCCAGGCCCTCGTTGACCATCGTGCCGATCACCCGCGAGGTGAAGAAGCCCCGGCTGTCGTTGACGACGATGGGCGTCTTGTGGATCTGCTGGACGACGTCGTAGGCCTTGGCCAACGCCACGTCCGAGGTCTCCTTGCCCTTGATGATCTCGACCAGCGGCATCTTGTCGACGGGGCTGAAGAAGTGCAGCCCGATGAAGTCGGCGGGCCGATCCACACCGGCGGCCAGCTCGGAGATCGGCAGCGTCGAGGTGTTGCTGCAGAGCAGCGCGTCAGCGGCGACGTGGCCGGCGACCTCGGCGAACACCGCGTGCTTGAGCGACGGGTCCTCGAAGACCGCCTCGATCACCAGGTCGCACCCGGTCAGGTCGGCCGGGTCGGCCGTGGCGGTGATGCGGCCGAGCAGCTCGGCCTTCTTCTCCTCGGTGCTCCGGCCGCGGGAGATCGCCTTGTCGAGGAGCCCGGCGCTGTAGGCCTTGCCCTTCTCGGCGTTCTCGGCCGCCACGTCCTTCAGCACGACCTCCATGCCGGCCTTCGCGCAGACGTAGGCGATGCCCGCACCCATCATCCCGGCGCCGAGCACGCCGACCTTGGTGGCGCGGAATCGACTGGACTCGGTGGTTGAGGAGGGACTAGGTCCCGTCTCGAAACCCGGTCGGAGCTTGCCGGCGTTGATGGCCTGCAGGTCGAAGAAGAAGGCCTGGATCATGTTCTTCGACTGCTGGTTGACGATCAGGTTGGTCAGGTAGCGCGACTCGATCCTGGTCGCGGTGTCGAAGTCGACCTGCGCACCCTCCACCGCCGCGGACAGGATCGCCCTCTGCGCCGGGTAGTCGGCGCCCTTGAGCTGCTGGCGCAAGAGGGCCGGGAACGCCGGCAGGAACTGCGCGAGCGCCGGGCTCCTGGGGCTGCCGCCGGGCATCTTGTAGCCCGGGCGGTCCCAGGCGTTCTGGGTGCTCTCCGGGTTGTCGCGGATCCACGCCTTGGCCGCCGGCACGAGCTCGTCGAGGCTTCCCACGAGCTCGTCGACGAGACCCTTCGCCTTGGCCGCCGCGGGCTTGAAGCGAGTGCCCTGGAGCAGCACCTCCATCAGGCCGTCCTGGAGGCCGAGCATCCGGACCACGCGAGTGACGCCACCACCGCCGGGCAACAGGCCCAGGGTCGCCTCGGGCAGCCCGAGCTCGACCGACGGATGGTCGAAGACGATGCGGTGGTTGGTGGCCAACGCGATCTCGAAGCCACCGCCGAGCGCGGCGCCGTTGATGGCCGCCACGACCGGGCGCGGGAAGGTCTCGAGCCGCCGCAGGCCCGCCTTCACCTGCTCGCACAGCTCGAAGAACGCGGGCGCATCGGCCTTGCCGGCCGCCACGATCGCCCGAAGGTCACCGCCGGCGAAGAAGGTCTTCTTCGCGCTCGTGACGACGACGCCGGTCGTCGGTTCACCGGCGTCGACCTCGTCGTACAGCCGCTGCACCGCGGCGAGCATCGAGTCCTTGTAGAGGACGTTCATCGTGTTGGCGTTCGCGGTCGGGTCGTCGAGGACGAGCGTCACGATGCCGTCGTCGTCACGCTCGTAGCGCACGGCGGACACGTCGGTCTGGGTGCTGCTCATGAGTTCTCCTTCGGATCTCCGCTGGTTGAGGAGGGCCGCCGGGCCCGTCTCGAAACCATCGGCGGATGGTCAGACAAGCTCGACGATCGTGGCGATGCCCATGCCGCCGCCGACGCAGAGAGTGGCGAGGCCGCGGCGCAGGTCGCGCCGCTCGAGCTCGTCGATCAGGGTGCCGAGGATCATGGCGCCGGTGGCGCCGAGCGGGTGGCCCATGGCGATGGCGCCGCCGTTCACGTTGGTGATCTCCGGCGGGATGTCGAGGTCGCGCATGAAGCGCATGGCGACGGCGGCGAACGCCTCGTTGATCTCGAAGAGGTCGATGTCCTCGACGTCGAGCCCGGCCTTCGCGAGTGCCTTGCGCGAGGCGGGCGCGGGGCCGGTCAGCATGATCGTGGGGTCGGCGCCCGAGACCGCGGTCGCGAGCACCCGGGCGCGGGGCGTCAGGCCCAGGTCGGCGCCGGCCCGCTCGGATCCGACCACCATGATCGCAGCGCCGTCGACGATGCCGGAGGAGTTCCCGGCGTGGTGCACGTGGTCGATGCGCTCGACCCAGTGGTACTTCTCCAGCGCGACGTCGTCGAAGCCCGCGTCCTTGCCCATCTGGGCGAACGACGGCTTGAGCCCGGCCAGTCCCTCGGGGCTGGTGTCGGGGCGGACGGTCTCGTCATGGTCGAGGACGACCAGGCCGTTCAGATCACGCACGGGGACGACCGAGCCGGCGAAGTAGCCGTTGGCCCAGGCCTTCGCGGCCCGGTGGTGCGACTCGGCGGCGTACGCGTCGACATCGCCGCGGGTCCAGCCGCCGAGGGTCGCGATCAGGTCGGCGCCGATGCCTTGGGGCACGAAGCCCGTCCTCAGCGCGGTGGCCGGGTCGGCCGCCCAGGCTCCGCCGTCGGAACCCATCGGCACCCGGCTCATCGACTCGACCCCACCGGCGAGGATCAGCTCCTCGAAGCCGCTGCGGACCCGCATGGCCGCCTGGTTCACGGCTTCCAGACCCGAGGCGCAGAAGCGGTTGAGCTGGACGCCCGCGACGGTCTCCGGGTAGCCCGCCGCGAGGGCGGCCGTCTTGGCGATGTCGCCGCCCTGGTCGCCGATCGGGGTGACCACGCCGAGGACGACGTCGTCAACAGCCGCTGGGTCGAGGGTGGGGTTGCGGGTGCGGACCTCGTCGAGGAGACCTACGACGAGGTCGACCGGCTTCACCTCGTGGAGGGTGCCGACCGCCTTGCCCTTGCCGCGCGGCGTACGCACGTGGTCGTAGACGAATGCTTCAGCCATGCCGTCGATTGTGACACCATCACTGTCAGGATCGGAAGGAGTGTGGTGGCTCTCACGAACACGGGCGCGCACGGCGGCCACGGCAGGGACGGCGAGCTGTTGACCCTCGCCCAGCTGACCGAGCGCGTGGGTCTGAGCGTCCGCAACGTGCGCTTCTATACGACGCGCGGGCTGGTGCCGCCCCCGATCCGCCGCGGGCGGTCCGGCTACTACGACGCCGACCACGTCGCCCGCCTCGAGCTCGTGCAGGAGCTGCAGGGGCACGGCTTCACGCTGGCGGCGATCGAGCGCTACGTCGCCCAGATCCCCGACCGCGCGACCCCCGAGGACATCGCCCTGCACCGCACGATGCTCGCGCCGTGGCACGCGAGCCACCCGACGACGCTGACCCGCGCCGAGCTGAACCGTCGCGCCGGCCGCGCGTTGACGCCCGACGACATCGAGGCGCTCGAGGCCCTGGGCGTCGTCGAGCCGCTGGCACGCGGCCGTTGGAGCGTCGCGCTCTCCCAGCTCAACGTCGGCGCTCGGCCTGCTCGACCTCGGCTACCCGGTCGAGGCCGCGCGGGCGGCGGCGAAGATCTACGCCGAGCACGGCCGGGCCATCGCCGACGAGCTCTACGAGGTGTTCCGCACCCAGGTGTGGCCGCACTACCGCGAGTCCGGCGCTTCGCCCGAGCGGATCCAGGAGGTCGTCGAGCGGCTCAAGCCGTTGTCGATCAACAGCCTGGTGGCGGCGTACGAGGCCGGCATGGACGAGACCCGGCGCGCCAACATCGCCCGCCGCGCCTCCTCGCTGGTCGACGAGAGCCGCTGAGCCCCACCCTCTCGGGGTGATGTTCGGCGGCGGCCTGCGCGGCACCCTGGCACCAACCAACTGTCCTGGTTGCGCTACCGCGAACCTCTGGAGCACGCATGACGATCACGACGAGCCCACTTCTCACGCCAACGATGCCGGGACGGCGGCGCTACGGCCGGCTCGGTCGGGCCGTGCCGGTGCTGCTGATGCTCGCCGGTGCGGTCGCCTGCGGTGGCGACGGCGACGGCGACGGCGACTCAGCCGTCGCGGCGGCTGAAGCGCGGGTCACCGCGAAGCAGGAGGACCTCGCAGACGCCAAGGCCGACCTGGTGGAGAAGTCCGAGGCGTTCTGCGGTGCGAGCCAGACCTACATCCTCGCGCTGGATCGGTACGGCGACGTCCTGGGCCAGACGGCGGTGACCGTCGGCGACGTGACGGACGCTGGCGAGGACCTGGAGCAGCCGCAGGAGGACGTCGTCTCCGACGCCGAGGCCGCCGTTGACGCGCAGCAGGCCGTGGTCGACGCAGAACAGGAGCTCGCCGACGCCAAGGCCGCGCTGAAGGCGGCCAAGTCCGGCAGCCCGGCGCCGACCAAGCCCCCGAACGACTCGGCCAGTCCGTCGCCGATGGTGTCCGCGGACGTGGTCAACCGCGTCAAGCAGGCGGAGACGGAGTTCCAGGCCGCCCAGGAGGGCGTCACCGAGGAGACCCCGTTGACCCAGGCCGGACAGCAGTTCAACGCCGCCGTCGTTGCGGTGGAGATGGCCTGGCTGGCGCTGTACGCCGACGCGGGGTGTCTCACGGACCAGCAGCACGAACTAGCCGTGGGCGCCGTGCGTGCCTACACGTCGACCTTGCAGCAGTCGCTCCTGGACGCCGGCTACTACCAGGGGGCGGTCGACGGGGTGTACGGACCCACGACCGTGGCGGCCGTCGAGGCCCTGCAGTCGGCCCACGGCCTGCCGACCACCGGCACGGTGGACAAGGCAACGGCCGCTGCGCTGGAGGGCGACCTGGCGGCGAAGGGCGGCGTCATTGCCGAGCAGGCGCTGGCATCGACCGCAGCGGTTCAGCAGACGCTCAAGCTGGCCGGCTTCTGGGACGGCCCGGTCGACGGTGAATGGACTCCGGCGCTGACCGAGGCTCTCAAGGCCTTCCAGACCGAGCTCGGCGTCAAGCCCACCGGCACCGTCGACGCAGCGACCGTCGCCGCACTGGAGAAGGCGATCGCCGACGCGGCCGTGGAGCCGTCCGCGTCACCCACGGACGAGTCCGAGACGCCGTCGCCCTCTGCGTCGGCGTCCGACACCGCCACGGCCAGCCCGTAGCCGTGTGACTCTTCAGCTCAGCCGACCCGGCCCGACGCGCTCGCGACGCCCAGCCACGAGTGGGGGTTGCCGTCCCAGCACCAGCCGAGCTTGGGCGCCCGCTCGCTGATCCACAAGGCAGGAACCCGTCGGTCGTGGCGGCGTGATCCGGAGAGCATGAAGCACTTGTTCTTCTCGAGGAGGCCCGGCCGCTGGGTGACCACGGCGATGCCCTCGTCGATCGTGATCGGCGTTCGCCCGCGTCCGGTGATGACGGGGAGTGCGTCCTCGGGGCGGACGCCGCAGAACTCCTCGCCGCGCTCGACGCCGGTCAGGAGGTACGCCGGCCCGGCGGGGACCCCGAGCCCGGGCAAGGGGTGGTAGGTGGCCAGGTCGCCGTCGCCGTGGTTGCGGTCGACGACGCCGGGCTTGCTGCCTCCGGCCAGCCGCAGGAGCGGGACGCGGGCCTCGGGCGAGATCCACTCGCGGGTGACCACGAGGACGTACGGCTCGTCGAGGCCCGCGGCGACCGGCGCGAGTGGCGCCAGCTGCTCGCGGAACCCTGCCTCGTCGATGCCGGCGAGGGCCGGGTAGCCGAGCTCGACGAGGCGCTCGACCTGGGCGGCGAGGTCGGGCAGCTCGGGCAGCCCGGGCAGCTCGGGCAAATCGGGCAAATCGGTGGTGAGGGCGGTGTGGGTCTGCGCAGCGTCGGGCAAGCGGTCTCCTCGGGTAGGCCGGTGGCGGCAGAGGTTCAACGCCCGGCGACGTACGCGAGTTCCCGGCGAGATTTCCCCGGCTCCCCGGGGAGTTGTGCGCTTCTCGGGCAACATGTTGGCCGAGAAGCGTCGAAGTCCCCGGCTCGCCGGGGACTTCGACGTGGTCCGCGTCAGCGCTTGAAGGCGTCCTTGACGTCGTCGGCGGCGTCCTTGACCTTGTCGCCGGCCTGCTTGACGTTCGCCTCGGACTGGTCTGCGCGACCCTCTGCCTCGAGCGACTCGTCACCGCTGGCGTGCCCGGCGGTCTCCTTGAGCTTGCCGCCGGCCTCCTCGGCCTTGTGCTTGGCCTTGTCGTCCAGTCCCATGTGGTGTCCTCTCGTCGATGGTCCTTCGAGACTGACACCGGGCCCGGGCCCGGCCACACCCCCCAAGGGGTGCGGGCTCAGCGAGCGCGCGAGCTGAACGACGCCGCGCTGTGGCCGCCGGAGCGCCCGCCAGCCGCGTTGCCGCCACCATTGCCGCGCCGCCGACGCTGACCGCCGCCGCCGCCGGACTTGGCACCGCCACCGTTGCCGGAGGCGGGAGCGCCGGCCTTCGCGCCGGCGCGCGGACGGCCGGACGACGCCGCGCGGCCGCCACCTGATCCCGCACGGCCGGCTCCGCCGCCGCCGGAGCGGCGCGGGCGACTCTGGCCGGACCGGCCGCCGCCACCCTGACGTCCACGACCCGACGAGCGGGGACCGTCGTCGTCAGGAGCAACCCCGAGCCCGCCAGGAACGGTGGTGCGAACGCCCGGCGCCAGCTCGACCAGCACGGGATGACCGGTGCCGTCGACGACGGTCGTGCGCGGCGAGATGCCGGCCGCCCGGGTCAGCGCCTTCACGTCGCGCACCTGGTCGGAGGTCATCAAGGTGACGACCGTGCCGGCGGCACCCGCTCGGGCCGTACGACCGGACCGGTGCAGGTAGGCCTTGTGCTCGGACGGCGGGTCGGCGTGCACCACGAGGGTCACGTCGTCGACGTGGATCCCGCGCGCGGCGATGTCGGTGGCCACCATCGTGGTCGCGCGGCCGGCGTGGAAGGACTCCATGTTGCGGGTGCGTGCGCCCTGGCTGAGGTTGCCGTGCATCTCGATGGCCGGGACCCCGCTCTGGTTGAGCTGGCGGGTGAGCACCTTGGCCCCACGCTTGGTGCGCGTGAAGACCATGGTGCGCCCGGGCGCGCTCGCCAGGTCGACCAGCACCGGGATGCGCTGGGCGCGGTCGACGTGCAGGACGTGGTGGTCCATGGCCGAGATCGGTGACTGCGCCGAGTCGGCCTGGTGGGTCACCGGATTGGTGAGGAAGCGCTTGACCAGCGTGTCGATCGCCGCGTCGAGCGTCGCGGAGAAGAGCAGCCGCTGACCGTTGGCCGGCGTGGCGGCGAGGATGCGCCGCACCGAGGGGAGGAAGCCGAGGTCGGCCATGTGGTCGGCCTCGTCGAGCACGGTGACCTCGATGTCGCCGAGCGAGCAGTGCCGCTGGCCCATCAGGTCCTCGAGCCGGCCGGGGCAGGCCAGGACGATGTCGACGCCGCGCTGGAGGCCGCGCACCTGCGGGCCCTGGCCAACGCCGCCGTAGATGACGAGGGTCGTGAGGCCGGCGGCCTTGGCCAGCGGCTGCAGGGCGGCCTCGATCTGGCCGACGAGCTCACGGGTCGGGGCGAGGACGAGCGCGCGGGGAGCACCCTTGCGCGGCGTACGACGCGACGCCTCGAGGCGCGCGACCAGCGGGAGCAGGAAGGCGTAGGTCTTGCCGGAGCCCGTGCGGCCGCGGCCGAGCACGTCACGACCGGCGAGCGAGTCGGGCAGCGTGACCTCCTGGATGGGAGTGGGCGTGGTGATGCCGCGGTCTGTGAGGACGCGCGAGAGATGGGTGGGAACGCCCAGGCCACTGAAGGCGTCGGTGGACGTGCGGACAGAGGTGTCAGAAGACAAGGAAGAGTGTCGTTTCGGTGTTGGTGTCTCACCAACGCGGTGGTGCAGCGTGGCCCAGATCTGGGCGGCGAGCCGTCGGAACGGACTTCGCGGGATTTCCCGGGGCAAGACTGGACGGGAACCGTGGTTCCACTCTAGTGGTGCCGACCTTCCGCCGCCCAATCAACGCCCAAAGCGCAGGGTGCCGTCCTCGAGCGGGGCGCGGCGGATCGTGCGCACGTCGTAGGGATAGTTCTGGCGCAGCTTCCACGGCTCGCGGTCGCCGCCCTTCGGCAGGTGCGCGAGTGCGCGGACGACGTACCCGGACGTGAAGTCCATCAGCGGCACCTCCGTGACCGTCGGGTCCCGATCGGCGACGAAGAACCGGTAGCCGCGCTCGTCGACGTGACCGACCAGACGGCAGAAGTAGTCGGCGACCAGATCGGCCTTCAGCGTCCACGAGGCGTTGGTGTAGCCGATGGTGAAGACGAAGTTGGGCACGCCCGAGAGCATCAGGGCGCGATAGGCCATCGTCTCCGACAGCTTGACCTCGTGGCCGTCGACGGTGACGGTGATGCCGCCGAAGGGCAGCACCTGGAGACCTGTTGCCGTCACGACAAGATCGGCGGGCAGGCTCCTGCCCGAGGCGAGCACGACCCCGTCGGCGGTGAACCCGGTGATCGTGTCGGTCACGACGCCGGCCTCGCCGCGCCGGATCGCCCGGAAGAGATCGCCGTCTGGCACCAGGCACAGGCGCTGGTCCCAGACGTCGTAGGCCGGCTTGAAGTCGCGGTCGACCGGATAGCCCTCGGGCAGCGCCGCGACGTTGGCCTTGCGGACGAAGCGTCGTGCCAGCTCGGGACGGCGTCGGGCGATCTGGTACGACGCCACCGCGACCGCGATGTTCTTGAACCTGACGGCTCGGTAGGCCGCCGTCTCGGGCAGCCAGCGCCGCAGGCGCGAGGCCACCGGGTCGACAGCCGGCAGCGACAGGACGTACGTCGGCGAGCGCTGCAACATCGTGACGTGGGCCGCGCCCTGCTCGGCCAGGGCCGGCACCAGGGTGACGGCCGTCGCGCCCGACCCGATCACCACCACCCGCTTGCCGGCGACGTCGAGGTCGCCGGGCCAGTGCTGTGGGTGGACGACCCGGCCGTCGAAGTCGTCGAGCCCGGGGATCACCGCGGCGTACGGCTCGTCGTAGTCGAAGTAGCCCGTCGTCGACCAGAGGAAGCGCGACTCGAAAAGCCTTGCGCCGTCGGGGGTCTCGGCGGTGACGAGCCACCGGGCGGTGACGGAGTCCCACTCGGCGGCGACGACGCGGTGGGAGTAGCGGATCCGCCGCTCGACGTCGTGCTCGCGCGCGGTCTCGCGCACGTAGTCGAGGATCGCGGGCCCGTCGGCGAGCGCCTTCTCCCCCGTCCACGGCTTGAAGCGGTAGCCGAGGGTGTACATGTCGGAGTCGGACCGGATGCCCGGGTAGCGGAAGAGGTCCCAGGTCCCGCCACTCGCTTCGCGGCCCTCGAGCACGACGTAGTCGTGGTCGGGATGCTCCTGGCCGAGGCGCGCGGCGCCGCCGATCCCCGAGAGGCCGGCTCCGACGATCACCGTGTCGACCCTGGTGGTCTCCATGCGCAGAGGCTATCTACCGCTCCCATCCGGTCGAGCTCGGTCGAGACCGAGACCCCAGGCCGCGAGCACCTCGGCGGCTTCGACGGTGACGTCGTCGCGCAGGGTCGCCTCGGTGCGCGAGAAGCGCGGTGCCGGCGCGGGCTGCACCACCCCGCCGTGCTCGACGTAGGTGCCGCGCGCCTTCAGGTGCGGGTGGTCGGGGGCGTCGGCGTACGCCGTCACCGGCCCGACGCAGGCGTCGCTGCCGTCGAAGATCTCGAGCCACTCGGCCTGCGTGCGCTGCCTGAACGTCTCGGTGAGCACCTCGCGAAGACGCGGGAACGAGCCCGGGTCGTCCCGGTCGGGCAGGTCGACCAACCCCAGCCGTGCGACGAGCTCCGAGTAGAACTGCTGCTCCAGCGGCGCGACCGTGACGTGCCGGCCGTCGGCGGTCTCGTAGACGTCGTAGAAGGGCGCTCCGCCGTCCAGGACCCCGCCGAGCCGCTCCGGCCCGGCGAGGCCCGAGGCGAGCAGCCCGACCTGGATCGCGTTGACGTGAGCAGTTCCGTCGACGATCGCGGCGTCGACGACCTGGCCGCGCCCGGACACGCGGGCCTCGAGCAGGGCGGCGAGGACGCCGATGACCAGGTACGTCGACCCGCCGCCGAAGTCGCCGAGCAGGTTGCCCGGGAAGTGCGGTCGGCTCGCGTCCTGGCCGAGGCCGGCCAGCACTCCGGTGACGCCGATGTAGTTGAGGTCGTGGCCGGCTGTCTGCGCGAGTGGGCCGGTCTGCCCCCAGCCGGTCATCCGCCCGTAGACCAGCCGCGGGTTGCGGGCCCAGCAGTCGTCGGGACCGAGTCCGAGACGCTCGGTGGCGCCGGGGCGCATCCCCTCGACCAGGACGTCGGCCTGCTCGACGAGGTCGAGCACGAGGCGTACGCCGGCGGTGGACTTCAGGTCGGCCTCGATGCGCGGGCGGCCACGGTTCATGACGTCGCCGTCGCCGGTGGAGAGGGCAGCCCCGCCCGCCCGGTCGACGCGCACCACGTCGGCGCCGAGGTCGGCCAGGATCATGCAGGCGTGCGGGCCGGGACCGATACCGGCGAGCTCCACGACCTTGACGCCGCGCAGCGGACCGGTCCCGCGACCGAGGGCGTACCGAGGGGGATCCGTGGTCACGACGGCAGCACCCGCCGCAGGAACTCCCGCGTCCTCGGCTCTCGCGGCTCGGTGAAGATCCGGCCGGGCGGCCCGTGCTCGAGGATCACGCCCCTCTCGAGGAAGCACACGGTGCTCGCGACGTCGCGGGCGAAGGCCATCTCGTGGGTCGCGAGCACCATCGTCGTGCCCTCGTCGGCCAGCGCGCGGACGGCGTCGAGCACTCCCGCGGTCAGCTCGGGATCGAGCGCGGCGGTGATCTCGTCGAGGAGCAGCAGCGCCGGCTTCGTGGCCAGGGCGCGCACCAGGGCGACGCGCTGCTGCTGGCCGCCCGAGAGGCGATCGGGGTGGCTGGTCGCATGCTCGGCCAGCCCGAACCGGTCGAGCAGCTCGCGCGCACGCGCCTCTGCCTCGCCGCGCCCGACGCCGTGCACCTTGCGCGGCGCCAGGGTGATGTTGTCCAGCACCGAGAGGTGCGGAAAGAGGTTGTAGGCCTGGAAGACGATGCCGATCCGACTGCGCACCTCCCGCTTGTCGACGCGCGGGTCGGAGATCTCGCGCCCCTCGAAGCTGATGACGCCGTCGTCGATCTCCTCCAGCAGGTTGAGGCAGCGCAGCAGCGTCGACTTGCCCGACCCCGACGAGCCGATCAGGCAGACCACGTCGCCGGTCTCGACGGTGAGGTCGACGTCGTGCAGGACGACGCGGTCGGCGTAGGACTTGCGAAGACCCTCGACCTGGAGGAGTGCTGTCATCGCACCGCTCCGGCCAGCTCGCGCTGGCGGTAGCGCGACTGGAGCCAGTCGGTGAGCCGGGCCAGGGGCACGGTCATCACCACGAAGAAGCCGGCGACGACGACGATCGGCGTGTAGTTGAAGTTGTAGTTGGCGTAGTCGCGGGCGGCGAACATGGCGTCGAAGACGGCCACCGACGACACCAGCGCGGTGTCCTTCTGCAGCGAGACGAAGTCGTTGAGCAGTGGGGGTACGACGCGGCGTACGGCCTGGGGCACGACGACGTAGCGCATCGCCTGCCCGCGCGAGAGACCCAGCGCGTCGGCGCTGGCCACCTGCGAGGGGTGGATCGACTCGATGCCGGAGCGGAACACCTCGGCGACGTAGGCGCCGTAGGACAGCACCAGCGCCACCGTCGCCCAGAAGAACGGGCTCTGGGGGATGCCCTGGAGGCCGAGCACCGGCATGCCGAAAGCGAACAGGACGACGAGCAGGATCGTCGGGATGCCACGGAAGACGTCGGTGTAGACGACGGCCAGGACCCGCAGCGGCACCAGCCAGGGCACCCGAGCCTGTCGGGCCAGCGCGACCGCGAGGGCGAGCAGCAGGATCAGCGGCTCGGCGATGAGGAACATCTTCACGTTGAGCCAGAAGCCCTCGAGGATCGCCGGGAAGGCTTCGCGCGCGTGCTCTGCGTCGAAGAACGTGGCCTTGATCGTCGGCCAGCCCGGCGAGGACGCGATGCCGACCGCGAGCAGTCCGAAGACCACGACCACCGCGGTCGTCGCGACGGCGACCGACCGCCTGCGCTGGCTGCGCCGGACCGACCGCCGCTGGACCTCGCGGGCGCTGGGCTCCCAGCTCACTGGGCTGGGCTCATTGGGCGGGGCTCACTGAAGCTCGGGGACCCCGACGGTGTCGGAGAGCCACTCCTGCTCGATCGCGTCGATGGTGCCATCGGCCTCGAGGGCCGCCAGCGCCAGGTTGACGCACTCGACGAGCGGGTTGCCCTTCTCGAAGAGCATCCCGAACTCCTCCTGCTCACCGGTCTCGGGCTGGAACTGCCCGACGATGGAGGCCTTCGGGATCTCGACGGCGGTGATGTAGAACGCGGTCGGCAGGTCCGCGAGGATCGCATCGACCTGGCCGCTCATCAGCTGCTGCTTGGCGATGTTGGTGTCCTCGAAGACCGCGGGGTCCTCGGTCGGCTGGATCACGTCGCGGATCGCGGTCAGCGACGTCGTACCGGTCTGTGCGCCGAGCTTGAGATCAGCGAGCTCGGCGACGGTGGTGGCGCCGGCGGCCGGGCTGTCGTCGAGGGCGATGACGGCCTGGGCGGCCTGGTAGTAGCCGTCGGAGAAGTCGACGGCCTCGGCCCGGGCCGCGGTGATCGAGATCTGGTTGATGTCGAAGTCGAACTCCTTGGGACCCGGCTTGTACGACGTGTTGAACGGCACCTTCACCCAGCTGACCGCGTCGCCGGTGAAGCCGAGCTGCTCGGCGACGGCGTAGGCGACCGCCGACTCGTAGCCCTCGCCGTTGGTCGGGTCGTTGTCGACGAACCACGGCTCGTACGCCGGTGAGTCGGTGCCGATCATGAGCATCCCGCTCATCTGCGTCTTGTCCTCGGCGCATGCCGCGGGGTCGGCGGCGGCGTCCTCTGTCGCGTCGTCCGACGGCTCGGTGCTCGACGTGTCCTCGGCGGTCGGCGTCGGATCCTCCTCCTCGGCGGGTGCGCAGGCCGCTGCCCCGAGAAGGAGCGCCAGTATCGAGACGGTCGGGGCCAGCTGGGTCGCGAGGGTTCGCCGGGAACGCATGGGCAGATCGTAGGGGCAGCGCCGCGAGAAGAGGAGGCCTGCGATCAGGCGTCGTCGAGCCCGTGAACTAGAACGTGTTGCAGTATCTTCGGACCCGATGACCGACTACCCGCACCTGCTCAGCCCGATCGAGATCGGCGGGCTGCGGCTGCGCAACCGCGTCGTGATGGGCTCGATGCACACGGGCCTGGAGGACCGGCGGTGGGACATCCCGGCGCTGGCGGCGTACCTCGCGGAGCGCGCTCGCGGCCAGGTCGGCCTCATCGTCACCGGCGGCTACTCACCGAGCAGACGAGGCTGGCTCAAGCCGTTCGCGTCCGAGATGTCGACGAGGCTGCACGCGATGAGACATCGCGAGATCACCGGGGCCGTGCACGACGAGGGCGGTGCGATCGCGCTGCAGGTGCTGCACGCCGGCCGCTACGCCTACCACCCGTTCAGCGTCGGTGCGTCCACCAGGAAGTCGCCGATCACGCCCTTCAAGCCGTCGGCCCTGTCCACGTCGGGCGTCGACCGCACGGTGACCGACTTCGCGAAGACGATCGCGCTGGCCGTGAAGGCGGGGTACGACGCCGTCGAGATCATGGGCTCCGAGGGATACCTCATCAACCAGTTCCTCGCGGCGCGCACCAACGACCGCACCGATCATTGGGGCGGAACCGCGGCGAACCGGATGCGGTTCCCCCTGGAGATAGTCCGCCGTGCACGAGACCTGGTGGGCGGTGAGCTGCCGATCATGTACCGCATCTCACTGCTCGACCTCGTCGAGGGCGGCCAGACCTGGGACGAGGTCGTCGACCTCGCGCACGGTCTGGAGGAGGCCGGCGTCACCGTGCTCAACACCGGCATCGGCTGGCACGAGGCGCGGGTGCCGACGATCATCACCCAGGTTCCGCGCGGGGCCTGGCTCTCGGCGACCGCTCGGCTCAAGGCCGAGGTGTCGGTGCCCGTCTGCGCGTCCAACCGCATCAACACCCCCGAGCTCGCCGAGTCCGTGCTCGCGGCCGGCGACGCCGACCTGGTGTCGATGGCACGGCCGCTGCTGGCCGATCCCTCGTTCGTCGCCAAGGCGGCTGCAGGGAGGGCCGACGAGATCAACACCTGCATCGCCTGCAACCAGGCCTGCCTCGACCACGCGTTCGACAACGCCAAGGCCTCGTGCCTGGTCAACCCGAGGGCGGGTCGTGAGACGTCCCTCGTGCTGCTCCCCCTGCCGACGCCGCGGTCGCGCCGGGTCGCCGTCGTCGGCGCGGGCCCGGCCGGTCTCGCGGCCGCCGTGTCCGCGGCCGAGCGCGGGTTCTCGGTGACGCTGTTCGAGGCGACGGCACAGATCGGCGGGCAGTTCCGGCTGGCGATGGCGGTGCCCGGCAAGGAGGAGTTCGCCGAGACGCTGCGCTACTACCGCCGCCGGCTCGAGGTGCTCGGCGTCGACGTCCGCCTCTCGACGCACGCGACGGTCGAGCACCTGTCGGACTACGACGAGGTCGTGGTCGCCACCGGCGTCGTCCCGCGCATCCCGGACATCGCGGGGCTCGACCATCCGTCGGTGGCGACGTACGCCGACCTGCTGGCCGGACGGGTCGACGCGGGCCGCCGGGTGGCCGTGATCGGTGCCGGCGGGATCGGCGTCGACGTGTCGGTCTTCCTCACCCACGAACCTGAGTCGCTGGACGAGTGGCTCGCCCACTGGGGAGTCGGCGACCCGTCGCTGCATCCCGGCGGGCTCACCGAGCCGAAGCCACGCACACCCGCTCGCGAGGTCACGCTCGTGCAACGCAGGACGACGCCGATCGGCGTCGGACTCGGCAGGACGTCGGGCTGGGCGCACCGGGCGGTGCTGAAGCAGTCGGGGGTCCGGCTGGTCAACGGCGCGGCGTACATCCGGGTCGACGACGACGGCCTGCACCTCCTCGTCGACGGGATCCAGGAGGTCGTTGCGTGCGACACGGTGGTGGTGTGTGCGGGGCAGGAGTCGGTGCGGTCGCTGTACGACGGCCTGGTCGCCGCGGGCGTCGCGGCCCACCTGGTCGGCGGGGCCGAGCTCGCCACGGAGCTCGACGCGAAGAGGGCGATCGAGCAGGGAACCCGGGTCGCCGCGGCGCTGTGACCGGGCCGGCAGTCAGGCGCGCAAATTGTCAGATTTCGAAGCAGGTGCGGCCTATGCTGACGAGGCTCGGTTGACCTGTGGGGCCGACGGCCGCATGTCACGGCCTTTCGTCAGGGGGATCATGAAGCGTTCTCATGCAGGCCGGTCTCGATGGCTGACGGCGGTGGCAGGCATCCTGGTGCTGCCGCTCCTGGCCACGGCACCCTCGACCGCAACCGAGAACCGTGCGGCAGATCCGCTGCCGACGTGGGCGGTACCGCCCGCGCCTGTGCCTCTCGCGATCAACACCGTCGGTGCCGCCCCGATCGTCAGCAAGGACGACTACGTCGACGCCTCGATGCTGCTGGACGGCGTGACGTACGCGATGGAGATCAGAGGTCGCGGCAACTCCACGTGGGGCTGGCCCAAGAAGCCCTACAAGATCAAGCTGGGTAGCGCAGCGGGGCTGCTCGGGCTGCCGGCGCACGAGGAGTGGGTGCTGCTGGCCAACTACGGCGACCGGAGCGCGTTGCGCAACCACCTCGCGCTGCGCCTCGCCGACATGACGCGGTTGGCGTGGTCGCCGAGCACGCGCTACGTCGACGTGGTGCTCAACGGCGTCTCGCAGGGCCTCTACCTGCTCACCGACCAGGTCGAGCAGGGCGCGGCCCGCGTGGCGTTGCCCGAAGGCGGCTATCTCCTCGAGATCGACCGGCGGTTCCGGGCAAGCGGCGAGAAGGGCTTCTGGTCCGAGCACGGAGTGCCCGTGTCCCTCAAGGACCCCGACGAGCTGAGCGTCGAGCAACGACGAGAGGTCAAGCATGCCGTCCGCGACTTCGAGGACGTCCTGTACGGCGAGGGCTTCGCCGATCCGCTGACCGGCTATGCCGCCCACATCAACGTGGATTCGGTCGTGGACTGGTACCTCGTCGAGGAGCTCTTCCGCAACCAGGACTCCAACTTCTACTCCAGCGTCAACGTCACGTTCACACCAGGCGTCGGCTTCGCCATGGGACCCGTCTGGGACTTCGACCTCAGCGCAGGCACCAAGTGGAGGGTCTCCACCGGACCTGAGGGCTGGCACACCCGGCGGGGTCGACACTGGGTCGCGCGGATGTTCGACGATCCCGCGTTCGCCGCGCGCGTGAAGGCCCGCTGGGCCGAGCTGCGGCCGACGGTCGACGACCTGATCCGCCAGGTCGACGCCTCGGCCGACGTCATCCGCCCCTCGGCCTTGGCCAACTGGCCGCTCTGGCCGACCGTGGTGGAGGAGCTGCTGGGCAGCGTGCACGCCGACTCGTTCGACGGAGAGGTCGCCTTCCTCCGTGGCTGGCTCGCCGCGCGAGTCGAGTGGATGAGCCGCGCGGAGGTCGTCTTCGACCGGCCGTCGTGGACGGCCAGGGAAGGCGCGAAGGTAGTCGACGTCCCGGTGCGCATCCTCGGCGACCACGAACGACCGGTGTCGGTGCACTACGCACGGCGGTCGGGTTCGGCCACTCCAGGGTCCGACTTCACGATGACCGACGGCACCCTCGTCTTCGGCCCGGGCGAGACGGTGAAGACCTTCCCGGTGACGATCCTCGGTGACCGACGGCCCGAGGCGGCCGAGACCATCCGGCTCGGGCTGCGAACCGCTGCGGGCAGTCCGCGTCTGGGCAATCCGGCGCGCATCGAGCTCACCATCGGGGCGAGCGACCAGCAGCCGGACGCCCTCATCCGCGCCGCCGGCACGACGCGCTTCGTGGGCGATGACGTCCACAACCGGACCGGCCGCCGACAGACGCTGACCGCCGCCGGACAGGTGGGCCGGTTCCAGAGCTTCGAGGTGCGCGTGACGAACGACGGCACCGTGCGGAGCACCTTCACGGTCACGGGCAGCAGGAGCCGCCCGGCGGCCAAGGTGCGCTACTTCGTCGGTGCCCTCGACATCAGCCGCGCGATGCGTGCACCCGAGGGGTGGACCGTGAGCCTGGGGCCCCACCAGCACGCGGTGGTCCGGGTCGCCGTCAAGGTACGCCGCGACGCCGGTGCCCCACGTGGGACGGCCTGGGTGAAGGCGGTCTGGCGTGGCGACCGACGTCGTGCGGACCTGGTCCGCGCGATCGTGCCGGTCACGCCCCCGCGTCGTTGAGTCGCGCCTGCCGTTCGTTCAATCGCGCCGCGCGTCGCTGACTCGCCCTAGGTGGGCTCCTCGGAGCCGTCGGGCCAGGCGCAGATGCACACGCGGTTGCCGGCGGAGTCGGCAAGGGTCCAGTGCGCAGGGGCGCTCGACTCGTCGACGATGCGGCCACCCGCGGCCAGGGCCGCGGCGAGTCGGGCCGCGATGTGGTCGCGAGCGACGGACACGTCGATGTGCATCGCGTGTCGCAAGGGCTTGCCGGCATCGAGCTCCTGCAGCCAGACCGTCGACCCGTGTCCGAGCGGATCGGTGCCGTTGTCGTCGGCCGTCGCGTCGTAGCCGAGCACGGCACGCCAGAAGCCGACGTCGACCTCGTCGGGTCGCGTGGCGATCGCGAGCTGGACCTCCTGCGCGGCGCTGCGATCGGCGACCGCTCCGAGCTGGTCCGCGACCCCCGAGACGGCCCTGGCCAGGCTCACGTGCCCCGACTCCAGCTGCCAGATGTCGCGGGTCAGCCGAACGGTGAGCCGGCCGTCCGTGACCGTCAGGACGACCCCGCCGCCGTCGAGACCGGGGATCCGCGCCACGGCCTCGGCGAGCCGCACGGCCTCGGTCAGCGAGGCCACGTGGTAGACCGCCGACGCCCCGCCGTGCAGGACCACCCAGTCGTCCAGCCCGTCGGCGGCCAGGAACTCCCGCCAGCCCGCCTCACTCACCTGGGCCACCCCCGTGCGGGGATGCCGCAGGTTGGAAGGTGCCGACACACGCCTTGTTGCCGTCGGGATCGGCGACGATCGTGGTCCGCGGTGCCCGGCTGTCGTCGACGACCACGGCCCCGGCCGCTACGGCCGCCGCGATGCGGGCCTCGGCGACGTCGTAGGGCACCTGCACGTCGAGGTGGAACCGCTGCCGCGGCGTCTCGTGTTGGTCGGTCTCCTGGAACCACAGGATCGGCGCCCGGCCGGTCGCGTCCCGTACGTCGTCGCCGATCGTGCCGCGCCCCTGGGCCTCGGGGCCGCCGGTCAGCAGGGCCGACCACACCGGGGCCAGCATGGCGGCGTTCGCGGTGTCGAGGGCCAGCTCGACGGTGCTGATCGACTGCGGATCCGCGACCAGCGACTGCTCGGCGGCGATCTCGGTGATCCGTCGGGCCAGCTCGACGTCCTGTCGGGTCACCCACTCGACCCGGTGCTCGACGCCGGCGTCGTCGCGGTAGACGGCGTCGTCGCTGATCAGCTTCAGGTCGACGTAGCCCATCCCCATCCGCACCTCGGGATGGTGGCCCCCCGCCGACCCCGCGTCGCTGATGGCACTCACGAAGCGGGCGCCCGCGGCGAAGTCGGCGACCAGGAACCTGGCGTGCAGCCCCTGGCCGAGCTTGCGCCAGTCGGTCAGTCCGGCCGAGGTGATGTCCTCGCCGCTGAGCATGTCCATGCTGTCCTCCTGCTGGGCCGTCGGTCGGTCCCACGCTAGATCTCAAACCGGACGGAAGGCGTCCGCGACAGATCGTGTTCGCGTCGGTACCGTCGACAGATGAGGGTCCTGCTGGGGACGACGCGATGACGAGTCTGCAGCGACGGTGGCTCCGCATGGGCAACCGCATCGGCGTGTGGATGTACCGCCGACTGGACGGACGACTCTCCAGCGGCAGCAAGAACGTCCACGTCCTGATGATCACGACCGCCGGTCGCCGTACCGGCATCCCGCGATCGACGTGCGTCCGCTACCTC
Source organism: uncultured Actinomycetota bacterium (assembly GCA_963723195.1). Classification (GTDB taxonomy): domain Bacteria; phylum Actinomycetota; class Actinomycetes; order Propionibacteriales; family Nocardioidaceae; genus Nocardioides. The sequence goes on along the minus strand of CAVRPU010000012.1, from coordinate 252,360 downwards.
GAGACGCCGGAGGGACTCGTCGTCTGGGGCACCGGCTCGGGTTCGCGGCGAGACCCCGACTGGATCCAGAACCTTCGCCGGGCGCCCACCTCCCAGGTGCAGGTCCGCGATCGGCAGCTCGTCGTCAGGCCACGCGAGCTGCTCGGCGATGCACGCGACGCCATGTGGCACGACACCATCCTGGCCGAGGCGCCCGAGGTCGCGAAGTACGAGCGGAAGGCGGGCCGCATCATCCCGGTGGCCGTTCTCGAACCGGTGTGAGCGCCGGTGCATCCGAGTAGGGTCCGACGGATGCAGCTGCGCCGCCAGGCCGCCGGCGTACTCCTGGTGGCCGCGCTCGTGCCGGGTACGCCGAGTCCCGCAGCTGCCCCGGCGGGTGGCCCGGTCGAGCGGGCGCCCGTGTCATGCGTCGCCGAGGGCGGCACCGACGCCGTCCGCGCGCCGAAGCTGGTCCGCCAGATCGCCACCGGTGAGACCGGCTGGTTCTCCTCGCCGGGCCTGGTCGACCTCGACGGCGACGGGCGGCTGGAGATCGTCGCGCCGTTCTCCTCGACCTTCGTGTTCGACGCCGACGGGCGCCAGCTCGGCCGGGGCCGGGCGAGCGAGGGCCGGGTCTATCCCCCGTCGGTGGTCGCCGACCTCGAGGGCGACGGCGTCACCGACATCGTGGTCGCCGGCGGCAGCGGCACCGTGGCGGCGTACGAGCTCACCTCCGGCGGCCTCAGGGTCAAGACCGGCTGGCCCGCGTCGACCCGCAGCGGTGGCCAGTCGCCGGAGGCCCGCGGACTCGCCGCCGCCGACCTCGACGGTGACGGCAGCACCGAGGTCGCCGTCACCACGACCAACACCTCGCCCAGTGGCGCCCAGGTCTTCGTCTTCGACGCGAGCGGCGACCTGTTCCAGCCGGCCGGCGGTCACGCCCCCGCATGGCCGCGCTACAACCAGCTGCGCGGGCCGGGCAACGACCTGCGGTTCAACAAGGTGGGCAACCACGGCTACGGCGCGTACGGCGAGAACGTCGCGATCGGGAACATCGACGACGACACCGACCTGGAGATCATCACCACCTTCGACAACCACCAGATCAATGCGTTCAACCTCGACGGTACGTCGATCCTCGCGTCGCCGTGGTTCACCAACCGCGACTCGGCCGCGGCCGGGCGGCGGCTGGGCTGGGGACAGTTCATCCGCTGGGCCGACCCCCGGGTCGAGCGTCGCCACTACCACCGGCACACCGGCCCGTGGCCGACCCCGGCCCGTCAGGCATGGCTGCAGTGGACGGCGTCACCGCCGGCGGTGGCCGACCTCGACGGGGACGGCCGCAACGAGGTGATCGGGATCCCCAACGTCGAGCGTCACATCCCGTACCGGACGCAGGCCTACGCGTTCATGGTGCTCGACGGCGCTCACGGCGACGGCAGCCGGTCGGCACGCCGGCACGCGGGCTTCGAGACGCTGCCGATGTCCAACCGACCGGTCCACCGGCCCAGCGGCGACTGGTACCCACCCTCGGGCATCCCCGCACCGACGCTGGTCGACATCGTCGGCGACGACCGGCCCGAGATCGTGGCGGCGCTGCCCGGCGGCAAGGTCTATGCGGTGAGCCCGGACGGCCGCCGGCTGTGGACGGCCGACTACGCGCCGCGCCGCTCGAAGACCTTCGCCTCGGAGGTGGTGGCCGCCGACCTGAACAAGGACGGTGTCGCCGAGCTCGTCTTCGGCACCTACGCTCTGCGCCGCGACGCCGGGCGGCTGGTCGTGCTGTCGGCCAGCGGGAAGAGGCTCTCGGTCACCCGGCTGCGCAACCAGGGCCGCGACGGCAACGGCATCGGCGTGGCGGCGGCCCCGTCGATCGGCGACCTCACCGGTGACGGCACGCTCGAGATCGTCCTCACCACCGTCGACCACGGCGTCGACGTCTACACCGTCCCCGGGTCGGGCACCGGCTGCCTGCCGTGGCCGACCGGTCGCGGCAACCCGCTGCGCAACGGAACCGGCGCGGCCACGGCCTCCTGACCTCGGCGATCGGCGGAGGTCGGGTGCTCTACGCGACCCTGTCGGTGCTCGGCGTCCGCACCTGAGGCCGCCGTCTCGCCCGCGCCAGGCCGACCACGCCGATCACCATCCAGACCAGGTTCAGGGCGGCGGAGGGCCAGGCGCCGTAGTACGCGGAGTTCGCCATCAGCGACACCCCGCCGACCAGGTTCATCAGCTGGAACGTCAGGTCGGGTCCCTTGATCCGGCCGGCGGTGACGAGGCCGTAGGCGCTGATGAGCAGCGCCATGCCGATCCAGCCGACGATGTTGATGACGATCACGGTCAGGTCCACCGACCCAGCATGAGGGCTGGCCGTCGGTGCGGCGTGACAGGGTTCGTGGTCCGAGCACACATGGAGGCGAGATGGCCGTGTCCTACCAGCTGGTGATCGACTGCACCTCGCCCGAGACCCTGGCGCGGTTCTGGGCCGAAGCGCTGCACTACGTCGTCGCGCCCGCGCCCGCGGGTTTCGGCTCCTGGGACGACTTCTACCGCTCGATCGGGGTGCCGGAGGCCGAGCTCGGCGGGGGTCCCGACCGGATCGAGGACCCTCGTGGCGAGGGCCCGCAGATCTGGTTCCAGGTCGTCCCCGAGAAGAAGTCGGTCAAGAACCGCCTCCACATCGACGTCCGCGCGAGCAGCGGCCGCGACGTGGCATTGGAGATCCGTCGCGAGCAGGTCGAGGCCGAGGCCGCGCGACTCGAGTCACTCGGTGCGACGCGGCTGCACACGAACGCCGAGGAGGGGCTCGACCACTACGCGGTCGCGCTGGCCGATCCCGAGGGCAACGAGTTCGACATCAACTAGTGACCACGAGCAGCCGCTCAGAAGCCGAAGCCCCCGAAGTCGCCGAAGCCCCCGCCGCCGTCGAACGCGCCACCACCGTCGCCGCCACCGTCGAAGCCGCCCCCGTCGCCGCCGTCACCGCCGCCATCGCCGCCGCTGTCTCCGCCGCCGTCCCCGCCATCGCCACCACCACCGTCGGCACCGAAGCCGCCGAACATCATGCCGCCCATGAACATCCAGGTCATCGGGCCGAAGGCGCCGAAGTAGCCCATGGCGTACGGCTCGTAGGCCCGGCCGCCCTGCCAGTAGGGCACCCGCTGCGCCCCGACCATCACCTTGCGCGTGTGGGGCTCGGCTCCGACGCGGACGCGCGCGGCGTCCAGAACGCAGGCGGGTACGTCGCGCTCGACCCCGTCCGGTGGCATGAACGGCACGTCGGCGACCGACGGCCCGTGTCGCGGGTCGAAGAAGCACGGCGGCCGCCTGGTCGGCAGCGGCTGGCCGGCGACCCGGGCGCGCACGCACGCGATGGCGTAGCGGCCGTCCTCGACGATCTCGGTGACGTGCCGGATGTCGTCGGCCTGGGAGATGGAGTCGCCGGCGACCTTGGCCGCCTCGTAGGTGTCGAGCGCACGCTGGTAGTCGGCGTTCGCGCCCTCGTCCAGCACGTGCCCGCTCATCTCCAGGTCGAGCTGCTGCAGGTCCTCGCCGAAGGCGGTGATGTCCTCGAAGGCCAGCTTGCGGACAGGGGCGAGCTCAGCCTCACGTTGGACGAGGGCCCGCTCCTTGCTGCGGCGACCCGCCACGAGGGCGCCCACCCCCAGCGCCGCGACCAGCAGGAGCAGCAGGATCAATTCCATGGGGTGAGCCTACGTCCGGGGCATGTAAAGCCCTGTTACAACATCTGCACACCCCCATTGGCAGGGGTGCTTGATGTCGTAACAGGGCGTTACATGATTGCGGCGGCCTCGGGAGCGCGGCGCGGAAGCGACCGTCGGTGCCGGCGCGTAGGGTCGGTCAGGTGACGAGCCGATGAGCAAGATCGACGCCCAGCGCGCCATGTGGAAGCAGCGCTACGAGCGCCGCCAGGCCGCCGCGGCGGCCCAGCCCACCAGCGCTGCCCCGCAGTCCCCCGTGGCCCCGCCCGCCAGCCCGAGGACAAGCGTCGCCGAGGCCCCGGACCCCGTGACCGAGGCCGCCGAGCCCGTGGTCGCCGAGCCCGCCGAGGAGCTCTGCGGTCACCGCAACATGGGCGGCCGCACGTGCACCCGCGAGCGGGGCCACGCGGCCAAGAGCCACCGCTACTCCTGAGCCGATCCTCTTTCGGCGCCCTCAGCGCGGGCCGACCCGGAACCTGAGGACGACCGGGCTGGACGCGTTGCCGGCGGCGTCGGTCGCCACCAGGCGCACCCGGTGCTTGCCGGTGTCAACCGGAGCTGCGCGGCCTGGCCGTAGAACGTCTTCGAGCTGCGGCCCGCCTGCAGCGACCAGCGCTTGGCGCCGATCTCGCGCCACTGCCCGTTCTGCTTGCGCCGCTCGACGACGCCGACCAGGCGACCGGCCTCGGTGCTGGTCACCTTCAGCTTCGCCCCGTGCCCGGTCGGCAGGAGGTCCGGGGCCAACCGGACCCGGGACAGCACCGGCGGGGTGCGGTCGCCAACCGGCGGGACAGGCGGGGCAGCAGCCACGGTCACCGTCCGCTCGAGGGTCGTGACGTTGCCGCTGCCGTCGGTCGCCGTGACGCGGACGACGAAGCTGCCCGCCCCGGCGTACGTGTGGCTCGCCGCGGTGCCGGTCGCCGTCGAACCGTCGCCGAAGCTCCAGGCCACCGAGACCGGGCCCCACACGTCACTCGGGGCGGCGGTCATCGAGAGCGCGCTGCCCGGCCGTGCCCGTCGTCGGGACCGTCGCGGTCAACGCGGGCGCGTTGACGTCGAGCACCTGCGACCGCACGTGGAGGCTCGCCAGCCCGTCTTCGGGGCGGTAGGAGTAGGCGACGGTCACGTCGCCCGACGGCGCGACCCCCAGCACGGGGTCTTCCGCACGGCCGTCGGCGAGGTCGGTCAGGACGAGGGGAGCCTGGAAGGTTCCACCCGCCGGGCGCCTCGACGAGACGACCGAGACGGAGCCACCCACCTCCTGCTCCCAGGCCAGGGTGACCGCGCCGTCCTGGTCGACACCGGCGTCGACCTCGGACCCGGGCTGGTCGCCCACGCTGAGCGGGGTCGTGGTCACCGTCCCGTCGGTCGTCCAGGGTCACGCCGACCACGCCTTGCGTGACGCCCGCCCAGCCTCCGGTCACGCGCCCGGCGGCGTCGACGACGAGGGCAACGTCCTCGAACACCGGTTCGTCGCCGGAGAGGCCGTCGCCGGGGCCGAAGTCTTCGTCGGCCTCGGCCCGCAGGGACACCTGGAGGTCTACGCCCGGCGTTCCGCCGCGCGTCCAGCTCAGCGCGGTCACCCCCGCCGCGTTGTCGGCGAGGGCGACGCTGGCGAGGTAGCCCCGCGAGGAGTCGACAAGCTCAACTGCGCCGAGCGGGCCCTCCAAGGAACGGCTCCACGAACGCACGCGGTGGATCTCGTCGAAGTCCTGGAAGACGAACTCCGTCCAGGCGAAGGTCACCGTGCCGTCGGGCGCTGCCTCGATGTCGAAGTCACCCACGCGGGCAGCCTCCGGCACGGGTGACGACGGCGACCAAGAGCCCGAAACCCCGTCACGTGTCGTCGACCAGAGCGCCTGCTCCACCATGAGGGCCATCGTGACGTTGCCCGCGCCGTCGACAGTCAGGCGGAGCTCTTGGACGCTCCCGCTCGGGACATCGGAGACCGGGCTTGCGGTGGGGAACGCGCTGACACCCACCGGCCGCGTCGTCGTCCACAGCGACCCGTCCGCTTCCCAGACCGCGGTGACGGACCCGTCGGGGTGGGCGACGAGGTCCGGGTCCCCTCCGTCGCCCAAGGCCTGGACCGGACCATAGTCCGTCGCCCCGGGGACGCGGGCGGCGGTCTGCACGGCGTCGGGCTGACCATCGATCTCCATCACCCAGATCGCGGTAGCCATCCCGTCGGCGTCGACGACCAGGCGCAGGTCGTCGACGGATTCGACGTCGCCGACGGTCTCGTCGGAGACGCTCACCCCGGGCAGCCAGGTGGCCGCCTGCGCCGGCCACACCGACACCAATCCTGCCGCTCCCAGCACGAGCGCCAACCCGCCCGCCGTACGTCGCCTCATTGTCATCGCAAGCCTTCCGAGCAGAGCGGTCTCATCCGAGGCAACGCTAGGTATCAAGGGCGCAGATGACAGGGGACCCAGATCCCCTCATCCCTCCGCGGTGAGGAGATCGACGCCCCGGCCGCCCAGCGAGGCGAGGGTCAGCGCGGGCCGACCCGGAACCTGACGACGACCGGGCTGGACGCGTTTCCGGCGGCGTCGGTCGCCACCAGACGCACCCGGTGCTTGCCGGGTCGAACCGCAGCTGCGCGGCCTGGCCGTAGAACGTCTTCGAGCTGCGGCCCGCCTGCAGCGACCAGCGCTTGGCGCCGATCTCGCGCCACTGCCCGTTCTGCTTGCGCCGCTCGACGACGCCGACCAGACGACCCGCCTCGGTGCTGGTCACCTTCAGCTTCGCCCCGTGCCCGGTCGGCAGGAGGTCCGGAGCCAACCGGACCCGGGACAGCACCGGCGGCGTGCGGTCGCCACCGGCGCACCCGGTGCAACCGGCGGGACAGGCGGGGCAGCAGCCACGGTCACCGTCCGCTCGAGGGTCGTGATGTTGCCGCCGCCGTCGGTCGCCGTGACGCGGACGACGAAGCTGCCCGCCCCGGCGTACGTGTGGCTCGCCGCGGTGCCGGTCGCCGTCGAGCCGTCGCCGAAGCTCCACGCGACGGACACCGGGCCCCACAGATCGGTTGGGCTCGTGGTCATGGCGATCGCGCTGCCGGCGGTGCCGGTCGCCGGGACCGTCGCGGTGAGCGTGGGGGCGTTGACATCGAGCACCTGGGCTCGAAGGTGCCGGTAGATCGGCGGCCCGTCGGCCGGGGCATGCTGGTAGACGACGGTCACGTCTCCCGACGGGGCGACGCCCAGCACAGGATCGGCGGCGTGCTCGCCATTGACCTCGGTGAGGGGAGCCGGGGTGTCGAACACCCCGTCGGCCGTGCGCCGCGCCGTGGCGACGAAGAACGTGCCGGCCGATTGTTGCCAGGCGAGGGTGACCACCCCGTTCTGGTCGGCGGCGGCGACGACGACGAGCGCGAACGATGCGCCCACGGTGAGGGGTGTCCGGGTCACCGTTCCGTCGGTCTCCCGGGTCACGCCCACCACGCCCTGCGTGGCGCCGGCCCAGCCGCCGCTCACGCGGCCGGCCTCGTCGACGACGAGGGCGACGTCGCCGCCCACCGGCTCGGCGCCGGACAGGCCGGCACCGGGTCCGAAGAGATCGTCCGTCTCGGTCCGCACCGCCACTTCGAGCTCATCATCGGACGTGTCGAACCGGCTCCAGCTCAAGGCTGTCACGCCCGCAGGGTTGTCGGCGAGGGCGATGCTGGCGAACTCGCCATCCCCGTCGTCTACCAGAGTCGGGGAGCCCAGCGTCCCCTCGCGGGGCCGGGCCGACGACCACATGCGGTCATTCTCGTCCGCCCACCCGAGGGTGACCGTGCCGTCGGCAGCCGCCTCGACGTCGAACTCGATCACGCTCGCGGACTCCGGCACGAGCGAGGGCTCCGACCACGACCCGGACTCGCCGTCCCGCGTCGCCGTCCAGATCGTCGACTGGAACGCCGGGTCGACGACCTCCCGCATGAAGGCCAAGGTGACGTTGCCGGACCCGTCGACCGTCAGCCGGGGCGTCCCGGCATCGCCCTCCGGGAGATCGGGGACCACGGCTGGCGTGGAGAACACGCTGGCGCCCGTCGGCCGCGTCGCCGACCACAGCATCCCGTCCTGCTCCCAGGCGGCAGTGACGGAACCGTCGGGATGGTCGACGAGGTCGGGGTTCGTCCCCTGGCCCAAGGACTGGACCGGACCGAAGTCCGGCGCTCCCGCGGGGCGGGTGGCCGTGTGCACGACGTCGATCGCGAAGGGATCCTCCTCGATCGGCGCCGCTACCGTCCAGATCGCCGTCGCCGTGCCGTCAGCGCCGACTACCACGTCAGGGCCCCGGACGGGCGCATCGAGGACGCCGTCGGAGACGCTCACCCCGGGCAGCCAGGTCGCCGCCTGCGCCGACCACCCCGACGCCAAGGCGGCCGCCCCCAGCACGAGCGCCACCACGCCCGCCGTACGCCGCCTCATCGTCATCGCACGCCTTCCGGAACAGAGCGGTCTCGTCTGAGCCAACGCTAGGCACCAAGGGCGTATCTGACAGGGGATCCAGATCCCCTTTCCCTCCGAGCCGACAGTCAGGAGGCCGAGATCGCCTAGGACGCCAGCGCGGGCCGACCCGGAACCTGACGACGACCGGGCTGGACGCGTTTCCGGCGGCGTCGGTGGCGACGAGACGGACCCGGTGCCTCCCCTCGGTGTAGCCGCAGCTGCGCAGCCTGGCCGTAGAACGTCTTCGAGCTGCGGCCCGCCTGCAGCGACCAGCGCTTGGCGCCGATCTCGCGCCACTGCCCGTTCTGCTTGCGCCGCTCGACGACGCCGACCAGACGACCCGCCTCGGTGCTGGTCACCTTCAGCTTCGCCCCGTGCCCGGTCGGCAGGAGGTCCGGGGCCAGCCGGGCGCGCGACAGCACCGGCGGCGTGCGGTCGCCCACCGGTGCGGCCTGCGGGACAGCCGCCACGTTGACGGTCCGGGTCAGGGTCGTGGCGTTGCCGCTGCCGTCGGTCGCGGTGACGCGGACGACGAAGCTGCCCGCCCCGGCGTACGTGTGACTCACCGAGGTGCCCGTCGCGGTCGCACCGTCGCCGAAGTCCCACGCGACGGAGACCGGGCCCCAGAGATCGCCCGGGGTCGCGCTCATCGAGAGGGCGGCGCCCCCGGTGCCCGACGTCGGCACCGTCGCGGAGAGCGTGGGTGCGTTGACGTCGAGGACCTGGGAGGTGATCTCACTGCTGAAGCTGCCCCGTGGATGAGACTCGTAGACGACGGTCACGTCGCCTGAGGGAGCGACATCCAGCGCGGCCTCTTCGTTGACGATGGCAGCATCTCCGGAGAGAGCGGTGGGTGCCTCGAACACGCCCTCCGCAGTCCCCCTCGAGGCGAGGATTGAGGAGCCCCCTGACTCCCAGACCAGCGTGACGGCCCCGCGCGGGTCGACGGCAGCGTCGAGCGGGCGCAACCGCCGACCACCGACGTCGAGTGGCGTGGTGGTCAGCGTCCCGTCGCTCGTCCGGCTCACGCCGATCACCCCGCCGGCGGCGGCCGCCCAGCCACCGGTCACGCGCCCTGCCTCATCGAGGACGAGCGCGACCGCTCCGTTGACCACCTCGTCGCCGGACAAGCCGTGGTGCGTACCGAACGCACCGTCGGTCTCGGGCCTCAGCGCCACCTGGAGGTCCTCCCCCAGGGCATCGGTCTTCGACCAGCTCAGCGCGGTCACGCCCGCGAGGTTGTCGGTGAGGGCGAAGTGGTTGAGCCTCCCCGGCGCGACATCCATCGGTTCCGCGCCTCCCAGCGTCCCCTCCGCCGAGCGCGTGCGCGCCCACACCTGCTCGCGCTCGCCGGGGCCACCCGAGTCCACCGTGCTGGACCACGCGTAGGTCACCGTCCCGTCGGTGGCCGCCTCGATCACGCAGGTCTCGACGCTTGGGCCCTCGGCCACCCGCTCGCGGTCACCCCAGGAGCCGGACTCCGCGTCGCGTCTCGCCGTCCAGCAGGTCTCGACAGCCGGTGCGTCGACGAAATCAGCTGCGGACCGCCACGACACCCAGGCGTTCCCGGCACCGTCGACGGTCAGGTTCGATGGGTCGACCGTGTCTCCCGACACGGGGGCGACGAGCTCTGCCGGAGGGAACGTCGCCATGTCCGGCCCCCGGGTCGTCGCCACGATGGTCCGGTTGACGTCCCAGGCCACCGTGACCGCGCCGTCGGGATGCAGCACGACGCTCGGACGGCGGCCCGCGCCGAGGGTCTGGACCGGCCCGAAGTCAGCCGCCCCCGCTCCACGAGTTGCCGTCTGGATCTCGAACCCGGATAGCCCAGACCCCACCCAAACCGCGGTCGCGACACCCCCGGCGTCAACCACGACCTGCGGATCAAAGACGTCCCCGAGGCCCGACGCGCTGACCCCCGGCAGCCAGGTCGCTGCCTGCGCCGGCGGGACCAACGACAACACCGCTGCTCCCAGCACCAGCGCCAACCCGCCCGCCGTACGTCGCCTCATCGTCATCGCATGCCTTCCGGAGCAGAACGGTCTCGTCCGAGCCCACGCTAGGGACGAAAGGCGTACGTGGCAGGGGACCCAGATCCCCCTATCCCTCCACGGTGAGGAGCTCGACGCCCGGACCGTCCAGCGACGCGAGGACCAGCGCAGTCCGGCGTCCGGTGGCGACCAGCAGCAGGTCGAGCAGCGGCCCGCGCACCTCGGGGCCGCTCCCGATCGCGACGCCGGCGTCCGTGGCGACGAACCGGACCCGCGCCACCAGCGCCTTGGCCCCGCCGAACGACTCCGACGTGCGGGCCTGCAGACGCAGGCCCCGCGTCACGACGTCCTGCGGGTAGGCGCGGGTGATCCCGAGCGGACGACGGATGTCCTCTCCGTGGACGACCGCCTCCACCAACCGACTGTCGAGCGGAGCGGGCGGGGTCGAGGTCCGCGTGGCGACTGCGCGCAGTCGTTGCAACATGACCTCCGGCGTGGCGCCCCGCTCGCGAGCCACCCCCTGGGCGTTCTGCCGGTCGAAGTCGAAGCGCGCCCGGGCCAGCCCCACGGCGAAGCCGACCCGGGTCGTCTTCGCCGTGTCGACCAGGTGGGCGACCACGTCGTGCACCGTCCACCCCGGGCACAGTGACGGCGTCTCCCACGCGGCCGCCTCGATGCGCTCGAGGTCATCCACGAGGGCTGCGCGTTCGGCGTGGACCAGTGGCCAGACGTCGCTCATGCCTCGTAGGTTGCCCTATTGCATGGGCGGCTTACATTGGCGGCGTGATCAGGGACCTGACCGACGACGAGGCGAAGGTGGCGCTGGCCGCCAAGTGGGGCATGGCCGACGAGGGCGTGCTGCCCGCGTGGATCGCCGAGATGGACTACGCCCCCGCCGAGTGCATCACCGAGGCGCTGACGGACGCGGTGAGGGCCGGAGCACTCGGGTACCCGCGCTTCGGGTCGGGCGGACCGCTCGGTGAGGCGTACGCCGGTTTCGCCCAGCGCCAGTTCGGTCAACGCATCGACCCCGACCACGTTCGCCCGGTCGTCGACGTGACCGCGGGGGTGCGGCTGCTGCTCGACGTGCTGAGCGGTCCGGGGGCGATGGTGATGCCGGGGCCGGCGTACCACCCCCAGCTGGCGATCGCCGAGGTCAGCGGCCGCAAGCGCGTCGACCTCCTCGTCGACGCCGACGCACCGCGGGCCGAGCTCGACCTCGACGAGCTCGACCGGCTCTTCGCCGACGGAGCGCAGACGCTGCTGCTGACCCAGCCACACAACCCGTGGGGGCGCGTCTTCACCCGCGCCGAGCTCGAGGGCGTGCGCGACGTGGTGGTGCGCCACGGCGCCCGCGTCATCAGTGACGAGATCCACGCACCGCTGGTGCTGCCGGGGGCGACGTACGTGTCCTACCTCGACCTCGAGGGCACCGCCGACCACGCCGTCGCGGTCGTGGCGGCGTCGAAGGCCTTCAACACCGCAGGCCTCAAGTGCGCCCAGCTCGTCGTGCCGGACGACGCCACCCGCGCCCGCCTGGAGGAGGTGCCGATGGCCCGCAACGACTCGTGGTCGAACCTCGGTGTCGTCGCGAGCATCGCCGCCTACACCGACGGCGACCCGTGGTTGGCCGCGTTGATCGAGCGCCTCGACGCGCAGCGACGCCTGCTCGGCGAGCTGCTGGCCGAGCACCTGCCCGACGCCCGGATGCGACCGCTCGAGGCGACGTACCTCGCCTGGATCGACCTGCGGGCCTACGGCCACGAGAAGCCCGCCGCCGTCGCCCTCGAGCGTGGCCGGGTGTGGGTGTCGGAGGGCGATGACTTCCAGCACGGCCTGCCCGGGCACATCCGGCTCAACATCGCGACGTCGCCCGAGCGGCTCACCGGGATCGTCACGCGACTCGCCACCGCGCTGGGCTAGGTCGATCTCGGGCTGGGTCACTCCTCGACCTCCAGGCCGACCTTGCGGGCCAGCTCGGCAGCGAGGTCTGCGGGGGCGAGGGAGCCAGCGGCGATCCTCGACGTCGGCCAGTCGGTCACGTCGAGGCCGGAGAGCCGGGCGAACAGCGTCAGGTCGTCGGCGTACACGTCGACCAGTCGCTCCATGTCCGCGGCGGTCGGCGCCGGGCCGACCTGGTCACGCGGGGTGGGGTTGGCCCGGAGCGGCGGGTGCCGGTTCCACTCGCCGATCCCGAGGTGCTCGGCGATCTCGTCCAGGACCACCTCGGGCTCGCGGACGAACCGTCGGAACGCCAGCATCAGCCACTGCGAGCGGTCGTAGACCGACAGGCCGCGCCGCAGCTGCTCGCCGTACAAGCCGCGGACCACCATCAGCCGGCGCACGTCACGCGACGTGTGACCAGGAGGGAACTCGTCCAACAGGCTGAGATCCCCGAACTTCTCGATGGACTCCCCGAAGCTCGGGTAGGAGTGCCGACGCTTGCGCTCCATGGACCACTGCGAGAAGGCGCGCTCGATGGGGTCTCGGAAGCTGGCGATCAGCCGCATGTCGGGGTTGTAGCGGTGCATGCGCTCCAGCGCCTGCGGCCACCAGATGTACGACGGTGTGGCGTCTCCCGCGATCCGCTGCTTCCCCTTGGTCCGCGGCACCACGTAGTGGGAGTAGTCGGGGTCGGCCCAGTCGAGGCGTTCGTCGTCGAAGAAGTGCAGCTCCTTCGCGGTGCCGCGGGCGACGTGACGATGTCGGACCAGCATCGTGTGCATCGTGCTGGTGGCAGCCTTCTGCACACCGACGATGGCAAACGAGATGGGCAGGTGCTCTGCAGCGGCATCCGACACGGTCGCTAGGCGTCCACGAACTTGCGGGCGAGCCTCTCGGCCAGCTCACCGGCGGTCATCTCGCCCTGGACGATGCGCCGGGTCGGCCACTGGGACACATCGAGGCCGGACAGCTTCTCGAAGAGAGCCAGGTCGTCGGCGTAGCGCTCGACGAGCCGGTTGACGTCGTCCTCCGAGGGTGGCGTGCCCTGCAGACCACCGGGCGTCGGGTAGGTGCGCAGGTCGGGGTACCGGCGAAACCTGTGCAGCCCGACGAAGTCCGTGATCTGGTCGAGGCACGCCTGGTAGTCGGTCACCCAGTCGGTGAAGTTCAGCATCAGCCACTGCGACCGGTCGAACTGCGCCAGCCCTCGCTCCAGCTGCGCGCCGTAGCGACCACGCAGCACCATGCTCTTGCGGTGCACGCTCCACCGTCCGCGCTTCTTCGGGATCCGGTCGAGCAGGGTCACGTCGTCGAAGGCGTCGATGGCCTCGCTGAACTCGGGGTAGGAGTTCTTCTGCTCCCGGCTCATCGCCCATTGCGAGAAGGCCCGCTCGATCGGGTCGCGGAAGCTGGCGATCAGCCGCATCCCGGGGTTGAAGCGGTGCATCCGCTCCAGCGCCCCCGGCCACATGATGTACGACGGCGTGGAGTCCAGGGCGCACACCTGGTCCGGCGATGTCCTGGTGCCGCAGTAGTAGGTGTAGTCGGGGTGCTCCCAGTCGCGGCGCTCGTCATCGAAGAAGTGCAGCTCCTTGCTGGACCAGGCGTTGCGCCGCAGGGCCTCCCGTGCGGGATCGAGCTGGAACGTGGGTGCTACCAGCCGGTGTCGGCGAAGCATGGCGTCGATCGAGCTGGTGCCCGCCTTCTGGACGCCGACGATCGAGAAGGTGATCGGGATGCGGTCCTGTGGTGGCGGGAGGGTCTCGGTGATGCGGCTCGGTCACGACTGACTCGCCTCCTTGGCGCCGATGCGATGGGCTACGAACACGTCGCGGTCGGCGTGCGGGAGCCACTCACGGGTGACGTGGTCGATGACGTGCACACCCTGACCGTCCGGGTCGCGGGGCGCCTCGATGCGGTGCAGGTGCTCCCACTGCTCCCACTCGCCGCGGCCGAGCGAGGAGAACAGGTCGTACTCCCGGCGCTTGCGGGCGGTGCGGAAGTTGTCGGCAAACGCCTCCGGCGCGGTCCAGTGGGCGAACTCGTCGGAGTCGAGCCACTTCAGCTCCAGGCTGGCGCCGTCGGGCAGCCGCACGAACTCGACGTCCTCCGGATAGGCGCGCAGCTCCCACTCGAACGCCTTGACATGGGTGTACGCCGGCCCCATCGGGTAGCCGTACGCCTCGACGTTGGGCAGCCCCAGGTCGAGGTACGCGACGCGGTCGCTCTCGACGTACAGGCTGTGGCGCGGCACGCGGACGATGACGTCCTTGCCGGGCAGCTGCCAGGACAGGTCGTGGATCAGCCCCTCGGCGTCCTCGGTCAGGACCATGTCGCCGTCCCACTTCAGGGAGTAGGCGGTCTCCACGTGGGCGAAGGACCAGTTGTAGAAGTAGACGAGGCTGTGCACCGAGTCGGCGCGGGTGCCGAGGTGCTCGGGCCCGCAGCGGCTGACGTCGAAGGGATACTCGAAGACCCGCATCTTGTCCTCGAAGCCGTGCTCGCGGGCGACCTGCATGGCGACGTCCGGAGTGCCGTCGTCGGACTGGTTGTCGACGAGGACGACGCCCTGGGTCGCGCGCAGCAGGGGCGGCAGCACCCACGGGAGCGAGCGGGCCTCGTTCTTGACCCGCAGCACCGAGGTGGTGCCGGGCCTGAGCCGCTGCTCACTCTCCTCCCAGGGCCAGGTGACCTCGAAGTCCTGGAGTCCCTCGATGTTCAGGGCGGTCACTCCGGGGCCTTCCTGGCCTCGAGCCGCTCCTTCACGGCCCGCCGCGCGCCGGCCGGAACCATCGCGCGGAGGGCGTGCGGCACCCGGGAGCCGCTCCCCTCTCCCGACTCCGCAAGGGCGGCCATGCGGTCCCGCTCGGTGACGACCCCCTCCAGCCGGGCGCTCGCGGCGGTCGACTGCGTGAGCAGCTCGGCCTCGCTGTAGTAGTCGGTATAGGCCTCTCGGAGCTGGTCGAGGGTGACGCGCAGCTCGGGAGTGTCGCCGTCCTTGTCGGCCAGCCTGTCGAGCGCGTCCCACGACGCCTGGGCGATCTCGCGCAGCCGGGCCGGCACCACCACGTCGTCCCAGGTGAGCTGCACGCGCCGCAGGCTCGGGTCGATGAAGGAGTGCACCTTGCGCAGGTCCTGCGCCGACGCGCGGAGCACGGCGTCGTAGCGCAGCCGCTCGCCCAGCTCGAACACCGGCACCGTCCAGTCGTCGAGGAGGTCGGCGTAGCGGACGAACGCTCGCTCGGAGTCACGGGTGGCCACCTCGGTGTGCAGCATGACGTTGACCCAGCCGGCAGTACGGCTGATCTCGCTCTGCTTGCCGGCGTAGTACTTCTGCTTCGAGCCGACCACCTCGGTCACCGGGCGGAGCATGGTGATGTACGACGGCGTCGCGCGGCAGCGGATCGCGGCCCCGCGCCACATGCCGAGGAACCACACCAGCCGCGGGTCCTTCACGACCAGCTCACCGGTCGGCACCTCGCCACCCTCCGCCTCGGCGAACTGGCCATCGAGCCAGTCGTAGAGCTCGTTGCGGAACACCTCACGCATCGCGGGTCGGCCGGTGTCGAACCACGCCGACGGGCGGGCGTCGCCGGTCTGCACACGCACCCGGTTGAGCAGCCGCTCGTGGAACTCCACCACCCACTGCGGCTCGCCGAACCCCTTGGGATTGGTGGCGTTGCCCGCGACCTCCGGCTGCGGGACGTGCATCCCGAGCGCCTGCAGGGTTCCGGACATCGTGCTGGTCCCGCTCCGGCCCGAGCCGACCACGAAGGAGATCCGCCGCCCGGACGTGTCGGCAGACGGGGTCGAGTCCATGTCCGCCAGCCTACGGGTCGCCCACCTGCGCGCGGAAACCCCGAACAGTTGTCGATACCGTGACTCCCATGCTGGTCTCCGACGCCCACCGGATGGTGTTCGTCCACGTCCAGAAGACCGGCGGGGTGACCGTCAGCAAGGTGCTGGAGGACCTCGTCCCCGACCTGCGACAGGTGCCGCCGGTGGGCGTGAAGCACTACACGCTCGCGATGGGTCTGGCCGACGAACCGGCGCTGGCCGACTACTGGACCTTCGGGTACGTCCGGAACCCGTGGGCCCGGCTGGTCTCCTGGTGGTCGATGGTGCAGAAGTTCAAGCAGCGGGCCGCGGCAGGGTCGGCCGGCGCGAAGGAGCACTTCGGGCGCAACGCCTTCCTCCGGACCGCGCGGGGCTACGCCGACTTCGAGACGTTCGTGCTGCGCGGCTCGGACGAGCTGGACCGGCTGCGCACGCCCCAGGTGACCTTTCTCCGCACTCCCGACAAGGAGGCCGACTTCGTCGGGCGCACCGAGCGGTTCCGGGACGACCTGCGCACGGTGGTCGAGCACCTCGGCCTGCGTCTCCCTGACGAGCTGCCGCACACGAACAAGAGCCCACACGCGCACTACACGACGTACTACAGCGACGTGTCGCGCGATCGGGTCGCCGAGCTCTTCGCCGCCGACATCGAGGCCTACGGCTACGAGTTCGGACCGCGCCCCTCCGAGCACTGATCTAGGGTTCTGCCCGTGCGTATCACCGTCATCGGCTGCGGCTACCTCGGCGCCACCCACGCCGCCTGCATGGCCGAGCTGGGCTTCGAGGTGCTCGGCGTCGAGATCGACGCCGCCAAGCGAGAGGGCCTGCACGCCGGCCGCGTGCCCTTCTACGAGCCAGGACTCCAGGAGCTGCTCACCAAGCACGTCGAGAGTGGACGGTTGCGCTTCACCGACTCAGCCCAGGAGGCGGCGGAGTTCGGCGATGTGCACTTCATCTGCGTGGGGACCCCCCAGCTCCCGGAGAGCCTCGGCGCCGACCTCAGCCAGGTCGACGGCGCGGTCGAGCTGCTCGGGCCGCACCTGACCCGGCCGACCGTCGTGGTCGGCAAGTCGACCGTGCCGGTGGGCACCGCCCCCCGGCTGGCTGCTCGGCTGGCCGAGCTCGCCCCGGCCGGCGCCGATGCCGAGCTGGTCTGGAACCCCGAGTTCCTCCGCGAGGGCTTCGCCGTCGAGGACACCCTGCGCCCCAACCGCCTCGTGATCGGCGGCGCCTCCGGGCACGCGGAGAAGGTGCTGCGCGAGGTGTACGCCGACGCGCTGAGCCACGACGTCCCGCTCGTCGTGACCGACTACGCCACCGCCGAGCTCGTCAAGGCCTCGGCCAACGCCTTCCTGGCAACCAAGATCTCCTTCATCAACGCGGTGGCCGAGATGTGCGAGGTGACCGGCGCCGATGTGGTCGACCTCGCCGACGCCCTCGGTCACGACGACCGGATCGGACGAAAGTTCCTCAACGCCGGCATCGGGTTCGGCGGCGGCTGCCTGCCCAAGGACATCCGGGCGTTCCTGCACCGCGCCGGCGAGCTCGGCGTCGACGGCACGATGACCTTCCTGCGCCACATCGACGAGATCAACCAGAACCGGCGCGAGCACGTCGTCAACATCGCCAGCTCGATGCTCGACGGGTCGCTCGCCGGCGCGCGGATCGCGGTGTGGGGGGCGGCGTTCAAGCCCGACAGCGACGACGTACGCGACTCCCCCGCCCTCTGGATCGCCGGTCAGCTGCACCTGCGCGGCGCCCAGGTGAGCATCTACGACCCGAAGGCCGGCCGGACGGCGCTGGCGATGTTCCCCACGCTGACCTACGCCACCGACGCGGTCGACTGCGCGCGCGACGCCGACCTGCTGCTGCACCTCACCGAGTGGAAGGAGTTCCGGGCCGTGGACCCTGCCGCGCTCGGCGACGTCGTCGCCCGGAAGCAGGTGCTCGACGGCCGTAACTGCCTCGACTTCGAGGCCTGGCGGGCCGCCGGCTGGACGGTCCGCGGCCTCGGCCGCCGCTGAGCGTTCGCCGCTGGTTGAGGAGGGACGAAGTCCCGTCTGCCGCTGGCCCTCGTGAGGAGGCGAGCCGGCTCCGCTGCCGCTGGTTGAGGAGGCGAGCCGGCTCCGCTGCCGCTGGTTGAGGAGGCGAGCCGGCTCCTGCTGCCGCTGGTTGAGGAGGCGAGCCGGCTCCTGCTGCCGCAGGTTGAGGAGGCGAGCCGGCTCCTGCTGCCGCAGGTTGAGGAGGCGAGCCGGCTCCTGCTGCCGCTGGTTGAGGAGGCGAGCCGGCTCCTGCTGCCGCTGGTTGAGGAGGGACGAAGTCCCGTCTCGAAACCAAGGCACCCCAGATGCCCAGAACCCCTGTGGAGAAAGGGTTCTCGGGCCGGGTCGGTTGTCGGTGGGCTCCTCTAGCGTTGTCACCGATGAGCCACTCGACCAGCACACCCCGGCACCCGCTGCTGGCCTGCGCGGACACCATCGAGAAGGCGCTGGCCTCGGTCCTCGACTGCGACCCGGTCTACCTCGACGCCGAGTGACAAGGCCGAGCTCCTGCTCCAGCTCACCCGGCTCATCTCCCAGCAAGAGGCCCTGCGGCTGCGCGCGGTCGCCGCCGCCGGTGACGTCGCCGCCGACCACGGCTGCCGCACCGTCGCGGACTGGATCGCGCCCCGCACCCGCGCGGACAAGCGGGCGGCGTACGCCCAGGAGAAGCTCGCCCACGCGTTGGACCAGACGTGGCACCACGTCGCCGGCGCGCTGGCCGACGGCCGGCTGCACCTCGACCAGGCGCGGGTCATCGTCAAAGCCCTCGACGCACTGCCCGACGACGTCGGCGCCGAGGTCAAGCACCTGGCCGAGCAGCGGCTGATCGACCACGCGCAGGACTTCGGACCCACCGACCTGGCCCGGCTCGGGTCGGCGGGTCCTCGACGTGGTCGCCCCCGAGGTCGGCGACGAACACGAACGCCGCTCGCTGGAACGCGCCGAGCGTCGGGCCGAGTCGGTGACCCGGCTGGACTTCAGGCGCCGTGGCGACGGATCCACCGACATCACGACCACCCTCCCCGACGCCGTCGCCGCCCGTTTGAAGACCTACCTCGAAGCGTTCACCTCACCGAGGCAGCACCACACCCGCGATGCCACCGACCCCGCCACCGACCCCGCCACCGGCGTCCGCCTGCCCGCCGACCGGCAACGCGGCCTCGCGTTCTGCGCCCTCCTCGAACGCCTCGACCCCCACCAGCTGCCCGACCACGGCGGCCAGGCCACCACCATGGTCGTCACCCTTCCCCTGGACACCCTGACAGGCCGGGCTCGGCACCGCGCAGCTCGGCACCGGCGAGCCCATCACCGCCGGCGAAGCCCGCCGCCTCGCCTGCACCGCCGGCCTCGTCCCCGCCGTCCTCGGCACCACGTCCGAGGTCCTCGACCTCGGCCGCACCACCCGGCTCTTCACCCCAGCCCAACGCAAAGCCCTCGCCACCCAGCACCCCCGATGCCGAGCCGAAGACTGTGACGTCCCCGCCCCGTGGACCGAAGCCCACCACGCCACACCCTGGAGCAACGGCGGCACCACCAACCTCGCCGACGGCCTCCTGCTCTGCCACTGGCACCACAAACGCGCCCACGACACCCGCTACACCACCACCCGGATGCCCAACGGCGACATCAGGTACCACCGCCGTACGTGACCGGCCACACCCGACCGGCCACACCCGACCGGCCGCACCCGACCGGCCACCAGCCGCACCCGACCGGCCGCACCTGACCAGGCTGACGCGCGCTCAATCGATCAGCGGCGCGCGTGCTAGCGGCGAGGGCGGCTCAGAACGAGTAGCCGAAGGCCTTCACGTCGTCGGCGAACAGCTCGGCGACGCGATCATGGGCAACCGGCGTGTAGTGCCGGCGGTAGTCGTCGGGTGGGCCGGCGTTGTTGTGGGGCAGCTCGTCCGGCAGGGCGAGCCCGAGGCGTCCGAAGACCTCGCGGACGTCGGGCTCGAGCGACTCGGTCCTGCCGATGAAGTCCGCCTTGCGGCCCTGGCCCCGCAGGTAGCGCACCTGGGGGGTGCGCAGTCGCTTGACCTCCTCGGACCCCTGGAGCACGAACGTCTCGAAGTCGGAGTAGTCGGCCATCGCCTTGGCCCAGAAGGGGTTGCGGCCGAGCTTCTCGGCGATGAACTCGTTGCCGGACTCGACCGCGTCGCGGCGGCGCTGGACCATCGAGTACCACGACCACATCCGCGCCCACGGGTTCCGCACGAAACCGAAGATGTAGTAGTCGCGCAGCTCGGGCCGCACCTTCAACGCCGCACCCAGGCGCGCGTGCCGGCCGCCGCCGAGGCCCTGCACGGGCGCCGCGTCCGGCAGCGCCTGGCGGAGCAGATCCTGGACGGTGAGCCCGCCGGTCTTCTGCACGTGCACGAAGAGCACGCGGGCGGAGTCCGACACGATCACGATCGCGAGCCTATCGCCGCGCCCTTCGAGACGCTGCTGGGGCGAGACGGCGCCGGCGCGCCTCCTCAACCAGCAGTGGCCGACAGCTCCATCAGCCGACTCGGCCGGAAGCCGTCCCAGCGTCGCTTGGTGCGCACCGGGTCGAGGAGGTAGTCGAGGTCGACCTCCCACGTGTGACCCGAGGGGTTCCGCCGCAGCACGTAGCCCAGGCCGTGGGTCCGGTACAGGCTGCCTCCCGCACTGGCGATCGCGGCCAGCAGCTGGGCGTCGACGAACTTGCGCACCGATCGGAAGCCGCCCACCTCGCGCAGCAGGCCGCGCTCCACCATGAGCGTCCCGCCGGCGACGAAGCGGGCGTAGACCTCCGTCGCGTGGCCGCGCATGACGGTCAGGTCCGGACCGGTCAGGTAGTGGAACTCCGCCGGCATGCCCACCGCCTGCGCACCGCTGTAGTGGTGCGCGCGGACCAGGTCGGCGACGGCGTCGGGGGCGTACCAGTCGTCGTCGTCCATCTTGAGCACCAGGTCTCCGGATGCCGCCTCCGCGGCCGCGTGGAGCACGTCGCCGAACGGCACGTCGGAGGCCTGCGGTCTCACCACCAGCGCCACGTCGCGCCCCAGCACCTCTCGCGCGGCGGCCTCGTCGACCTCGAACCCGTGGGGGGCGAGCACCAGCTCGAGCGGCACACCACGCTGCCGGGCGACCTGGCCGAGCGCCACGTCGAGCATCTCGGACCGCCTGGTCGCCAGCACCACGCTGACCGCGGGATCGGCGGCGATCGACACACCGGCGCGCGCGGCCGTACGACGTCGCCAGGCTCGCGCGGAGAAGGTGTCGAGGGCCGCGCGCCGCAGCACCAGGCTGTGCTCCTCCCGGGAGAGGAGGTCGTCGGGCGGCAGGGGCGCGGTCAGCCCCGCGACCACGGCGGGGCCGAGGACGGCCGCGACCCGGGGCGGCACCTCCGCGCAGGTGAGCACGACGCCCGACATCGCAAGCCCGGCGACCGTGCGCGCCAGCTGGTCGCCGGGCTGGTCGGCCGGGCTGGCGGCCGGGCTGGGCGGGGACGTCGTCCGGCCAGGTGACCGGGACCGACGCGGCCTCGCGCAGGTTGGCCACCAGCGCCTCGGTCAGCGTCGCGTCCTCGGGCAGGGGTACGACGGGGCCGGCCGCGCCCGCCCGGAAGCCTCGGGGGTTGAGCACCCGCTCGTCGAGGCTCGGCACGGGATCGGGCTCGGCCACGACGACGGGTGCCCGGCCAAGCACGGGGTGGACGGCAGAAGCGATCGGGTCGTCTGCCAGCACCACACCCGCGGGCACCTCGGCGTCGGGCGGTGCGGCGACCGCGTCGGCCCAGAGGCCGTCGTCGCCGGTGTCGTCGCCGCGGACGGCCTGCCGCGCGACCTCCTTCAGCACCCGGCCGATCGAGACGGGGGACGTGAAGCGCAGCACCGAGAGCCAGCTCCCGTCGGGCAGCCGGCGTGAACGGGTTCCGGCCAGCGGGGGCAGGTCACCGGCCGGCCGTGGGAGCAGCGCCGGACTCGCTTCCAGCCACACCGCCACCCGGCGGGCCCGGCCAAGACTCGACAAGCCCGGGCCAAGACTCGACAAGCCCGGGCCAAGACTCGACAAGCCCGTGCTGGTGGCCAGGTCGGAGGCCAGCGCCCGCAGGTCCAGGCGGTCGCGGACCACCACCACCGCGAGGTCCCACGGCTCCTCGCGGGTGGCGGGTCCTGGCGACACGAGGCCGCCGGCGCCTTCCCCGATCACGACCAGCGTCGTCCGGCGGAGCCGCCGCCAGGAAGGTCTCGAGCGAGTCAGCCATCGCCCGGGTCCGGGCCTGCCTGCGGGCGTGGGCGCAGCCGGTCGCGCAGGCGGGCCAGCACCCGGCGTACGCCGGGCGGCCGGTGCCCTGGCTCGGGCGCCGCGGCCCGCGGCGTGGCTACGCTGTCGCCGCCCTCGGTCTCGGGCAGACCGGCCGGGTCCCGCGCGGCGCCCGATCGGCCGGGCAGCCGGGCGACGGTGACCGTGGCCGAAGGTGCGAAGCCAACCTCCGGGCCGTCCACCCACCACGAGCCGAAGAGGCTGTCCACCACGTCGTCGAGATCCTCGTCGGGCCCGCGCACGCGCAGGGCCCGCTGCACGGCAGCCGTCCGCTCCAGCCGGGCGGTGGCACCGTCGGGCATCAGCGCCGACCGCAGGCCGTGGTGCGTCCACTCCAGCTCGCGCACCATCCGGTTCAGCGCCTTGGGCTTCGGCGCCCAGGTGGCCGACGACAGGGTCAGGCGGAACATCGCGGGGCTGCGGCCCTCGGGGAGCCTCTCCACGAGACGCACCCGCGGCTCACTGGCGTACGACGCGTGGACGAGCCGCGCGTCGAGGCAAGGATCGTCGAGGACGGCCACCCGCTCGTCGTCGAGCGAGCTCCAGGGCCCGGGCAGGGTCACCACGAGGTCGGGGATCGTCGACGCCAGCACAGCGTCGACGGTCGCGACGACATCGCGGTGCGACCGGTCGTGCGTGTCGAGCACGACCTCGAGGTAGGGCACGGCGTAATGCCGGCCGACCGTCGCCCGCTTGACCCGGCCGTCGGGGATGCGGTCGGCCAGGAAGGGGAAGTTGTAGTCGTTGACCTCGTCCTGTCGACGCATCACGTGCGTCTGTCCGAGGTGCCAGCTGCGGGCCTCCCGGTCGGGCACGAAGACAGCGCCGCACTCCGCGAGGCGGTAGCCGAGCTCGGAGTCCTCGCCGAGCTTCAGGGCCACGTCCATGCCACCGGCCTCGAGGTAGAGGGCCCGGAAGAGCGAGGCGGTGGCGCCCACGTGGGCGCGGTGGGCGCGCGGTCCGGCCTGCTTCAGGTCGTCGGTGCGCGCGTACATCTCCTCGACCCAGTCGTGCCCCTCCGGCACCTGGTCGAAGAACCAGTCGGACACGCGGCCCACGGCCACCTCGCTCCGGACCAGCGCGGGATCGATGCCGTCGAGCCGCCCCGGGTCGACGAACCACTTGTGCCCGAGCACCACCGCGTGGTCGATCGCGTCGTGCCAGCGCAGCTGGGCCTCGACGTGGTCGCGCTCGACCAGCATGTCGCTGTCGAGCCAGTGCAGCACCTCGCCCTCGGCCGCCAGGGCGCCCGAGTGGCAGGCGGCGGCGCGCCCCCACGACGTGCTGTTGCGGACCAGTCGCGTGTTCTCCGGGCGGACCTCGGGCAGCGCCGCGAGTGGCTCGGGTGAGTCGTCGGAGACGATCACCTCCAGCAGGTGGGCTGGGTAGGTCTGGGCCGCGAGCGCCGCCAGGACGATGGGCAGGGTCCGTTCAGCGCGGTACGTCGGCACCACGACGCTGACCGACCGGCCCGGCGTCCACGCGCCGATCTTCGGGACCTCGATCGTGCTCCAGTCGTTGCGGCGCACCCGCTTCTGCCGCCACTGCTCCGGGGCGGTCACGATGCGACCGCCGCGCTGACAGGACGGGCGGGGCGCTCGGACTCGTCGAAGGAGAGGAGCGCGCTGGGGCGGAACCCCCGCCACTGCTCGGCCACCGCACGCCGGGTCAGGAAGTAGCCGAGGTCGGCCGCCCAGGTGTGGCCGCCCACGCCACGGCGCAGGACGTAGCCGAGCCCCTGGGTCCGGTACACCCGGCCACCCGCCCGACGGACCGCGGCGACCAGCTGCGCGTCGACGTACCTCGTCACAGGGCGGAAGCCGCCCAGCGCGCGCAGGTGCTCGCGGCCGATCATCATGGTGCCGCCGGCCACGACCCGGGCGGTCCGCTCGACGGCGGTGCGGCGCCGCACGGTGATGCCCAGCTGCTCGAGGTAGACCATCTCGGCGGGCATGCCGACCAGCTCGGCGCCGGACGTACGCCGCGCCCACAACAGGTCGGACACGACGTCGGGCCCGTACCAGTCGTCGTCGTCCATCTTGAGCACCACGTCGCCCGAGGCAGCCTCGGCCGCCCCGGCGAGCACCTCGCCGAAGAGCGCCTCGGCAGGCGCCGGCCGGACGACGACGGGACGGTCGCCGAGCCGGGCCCGGACGACGGCCGGGTCGACGTCGAAGCCGTGCGGGGCCAGCACCAGCTCGAGGGCCGCACCGGTCTGCTTGGCCACCTGGGTCAGGGCGAAGTCGAGCTGCTCCGGACGCCGTGTCGCCAGGACGACGCTGACGGTCGGCAGCCCAGCCACCCGAACCCCCGCGGCCCGCGCGAGTCGGAGCCGCTCGGCCAACGTCGAGTGCGCCGCAGCCGCCGCACGACGCAACCGCACACTGTGCTCCTCGCGCTGCAGCGGGTCGGTCAGGACTGCCGGGTCCGCGGACTCCACGTGCGCGCCCAGCGCCGGATCGAGCCCGGACGGCAGCGGCTGGTCCGCGATCAGCGGTGCCCCGGCCATGGCCAGCGCGGCGACGTCGTACGCCGTCGACGCCGGCGAGACGCGCACCGCACGGGCCGGTCGCAGCCCGGCCACCGTCGCCTCGGTCACCGGTCCGGCGGGCAGGTCGACCACGGCACCAGCGGCGTCGCGTCGGAACCCGGTCGGGTTGAACACACCCTCGTCGACGACCACCGGACCGGGCCCGGCCACGACGGCGCGTCGGCCGGTGACCGGAGATTCCGCACCGCTCGGGGTGCCGCCGCGCACGACGTCCGGCGGCACCTGCGCGTCGGCACCCCCGTCGGCCCCGTGACCGCCGATGACGAGGCCGCCACGCGCTGCCGTGCCGCGTGATCCTGCGTCGACGCCGAGCCTGGCGAGCAGCTCGTGGACCGGGACGGCCGAGGGGAACCGCAGCCGCGTGACCGCGCCACCGTCTGCGGTGAGGTGAGCGTCGAGCTCCACCGGCTCTGGCCACTCCGGGCGTACGTCGGGCACCAGCGGAGAAGACGCGGTGGCGAGGAAGGTGACCACCGCCCGGGTGCGGCCGAGCAGCGGCACCGTCTCGACGTCACGGCGCAGGGCGGCACGGTCGGCGACGGCCACGACGACGCAGGCCCAGCGCGAGTCCTCCGCGGCCGGGTCGGCGGCCTGCCCGAAGACGTGCATCGACACGTCGGCGGAGAGGGAGTCTCGAGAGACGGCCCGGGAGACAGCGGTGTCGGCCAGCAGCAGGGTCGGCCGGGCGGCCCGCTCGAGCAACCGCGGCAGCGACACCCGGGCCTCCTCTCGCAGCTCTGCGCTCCCCAGTCGACGTGCACCGTTCAGCCCCGGCTCAGGGCGGCGCCAGCCTACGGCACCTCCCGGTGGGACGGCGGTGCCGGACCGCCGCCGGACGGACCTCGGCCAAGCCTGCCCGGACCCACCTGTCGTCCCCGAGGCGTCGGCGACCACCGGGTAGGTATGAAAGGTCGGCTTCGTGGGAAACGAGGACAACAGACGCGGTGTCTGTGACGATGAAGCCGAGACTCCGGGGGGCGTCTCTTGGCTTGCAGGCTCGCCCGCCGGGTTCCCACCCGCGGGCCCGTCAGACAGGGACAGGATGACGTCTCCCGCACCGGCTCGTCGAGCGGCGCCGGCTCGCCGAACGGTACGGGCTCGCCGAACGACACTGGCCGCCCTCGGCACGATCGCCGCCTGCCTCGTCGTGACCACGACCAGCGCTCCCGGCAACAGCTCTCCCGCCCCCCTCTCCGCGACACCCGAGGCTGCCACGACGCGCGCCCTGCACAGCACTCCCGTGCGGCGGAAGCAGACGGTCAGGCTGCGGGTGCTCCCGCCGCTGGCCCAGCCCGGGCGCACCGCCGCCGGCGTCGCGGGTGCCCGGTCGGTCGTCCTGGCCACCGTGACCCCCGCCAAGTCGCGCCGTCCCGTCCTGCTCGAGCGCAAGAAGGGACGCACCTGGAAGACGGTCGCCCGCGCGTTCCTCGACCGACGTGGCGTCGCGCAGCTCGTGCTCCCCACCGCCGTCGGCACCAAGTCGCGCTACCGCGTCACCGCGAAGGCGTTCAAGGGCCGCCGCGCCGTGTCCGGTCCGACGTTCAGGGCCGCGGGCTGGGGCGCTCCCACCTTCCTCGACGACTTCGCCGGCGGCGCCCTCGGCTCCAGCTGGTCGCACCGGGTGCAGCACTACGACCCGGCCGGACAGCGCAACTGCGCCAAGGGCGACCCCGCCGCCGTCGCGCTCACCGGCGGCGCGCTTCGGCTCAGCGTCGTGCCGGACCCGGCCCGGCCGGAGCTGTGCACGGCGTACCGGGGCGACGACGGCTCGCTCATCGGTCAGTTCCGCTACCGGCTCAACGGGCACGTGTCCACCGGTGGCCAGCAGTCGCTGCACTACGGCTTCGCCGCCGCCCGGATGAAGTTCCAGAAGGACCGCGGCCAGCACGCGTCGTTCTGGATGCAGCCGGTCCCCTACCTTCCCAACGCCACCAGCGCCGCCGAGGGCGGGGCAGAGATCGACATCGTCGAGTGGTTCGGCAACAGCGGCGACAAGGGTGGGCTGGCGACGTTCATCTACCACCCGACGCCCGATGGCCGCCAGAAGGTCGGGGGCAAGCTCACCGACACCGACCGCTATCTCGCTGCGAAGTCCGATCGCTGGTGGCGCGCCTACCACGTGTTCTCGCTCGAGTGGACGCCCCGGGAGTACATCTTCCGCATCGACGGCCGGGAGACCTGGCGTACGTCGGTCGGCATCTCGCAGGTGCCCCAGTACCCCATCCTGAGCCTGCTCTCCTCCGACTACGAGCTGAAGAACCTGGGCGGCGAAGACCGCCTGCCGCAGCACATGTACGTCGACTGGATGGCCATGTGGCAGTCGTGAGCCGACGCCCGGCACCGTGACGACCGGTGTCGTGACAGCCCGCGTGTAGCGTCACGCGGGTGGGCTTCACGATCGTCACCCAGTCCCGCGGTGACGCGGCTCGGATCGCCGAGTGGATGACCTACCACCAGCGCCTGGGCTTCGACGACTTCCAGGTCATCCTCGACGGCCTGGTCGACGACACCGACGAGGTCCTGGGGGAGCTCGACCTGCCCGCGCGGATCGACGTGCACCGCTATCCCGAGGAGGGCGACTACTTCGACGGCCTGCCCGCCGACGAGCGAGCCCGGCGCGTCGCGCAGTGGCGCGTCGACAACGCCGAGTGGCGCGCGACCCTGAAGGGCAAGGCGCTCGACCCCATCGCCGTACGGCAGTTCCGGCGCATCCCCGAGGTGCTGGCGCCGTACGCCGCCGGCGACCGTGGGCGCGGGTGGGTCGCGTTCATCGACGTCGACGAGTTCCTGCACCTGCCCAGGCACGAGTCCATCCGCGCTCTCGCCCGCGAGGCCACCGCCCCACGGCTGCGGTTCCTGAACTTCAACGTCGACACCTCGGGCCACGACCCGGCCCGGCCGGTCCTGGAGCAGCACACCCTGCGTTGGGCCCGCGAGGACGTCGTCCAGCACCCGAACTCGGCCTGGGTCAACCGAGTGAAGTCCATGGTGCGCTACCGCAAGTCCCTGCCGTTCTTCTCGGTGCACCGGATCAGCCGGGGGCGCGCGGAGGTCCTCGACGCCGAGATCGCGCGCCTGCACCACTTTCGGATCCCGCTCCAGCCGCTCGACCCGCCGCTGCCCTACCGCGTCGACGACCCGCTGCAGATGCCGACCGTGCACTCCTGACCCGCTCCGCCACCTGGGTCCTCCCACCTAGTGCCACGGCACTAAGGCACCATAGGTCCCTCCTCCTCCCTCATCGCATGATGTGACAATCGGTGAGTTCACCGCCCGTCGAACGAAAGAGTTCCCCTGTGCCCACGCTCAGCTCGCGACGTCCTCGTGCCGTCGCCGCGCTCACCGCCCTGTCCTTGACCCTGGCCTTGACCCTCCTCGCGGCCCTCACCGGCGCGACCTCACCGGCCGGAGCCAGGGTCGAGACGTCCGCGTCGGCGGCTGCACGGGTGTCTGCGCAGGCCGCCGCCAAGCAGAAGACCACGATCACCGTGCTGCCGCCGATCTCGCAGGCCGGCAAGAAGACCGGCAAGGCCAAGAAGGCCAAGACGGTCGTCACCGCGACGTTCACGCCGGCCAAGAAGAACCGACCGGTCACGCTCTTCCTCAAGTCCGGCGGCTTCAAGAAGGTGGCCAGCACCAAGACGACGAAGCTCGGCTATGCGGAGTTCTCCGTGCCGACCAAGAAGGGCGCGGTCTACAAGGCGACGGCCGCCTCCTACAAGGGGCAGCCGTCCGTGACCACGAAGACCGCCAAGAACACCTGGAAGGGCGCGGACTTCGTCGACGAGTTCGGCGGCTCGACGCTGAGCAGCGACTGGACCAACCGGGCGCAGTTCTACAACCCGGAGGGCCTGCGCAACTGCTCCAAGGGCGACCCGTCCGCCGTGGCGGTCACCGGCGGCACCCTGCGCCTCAGCGTGCTGGCCGACGCGGCGCGGGCGGCCGAGAGCTGCACCGCCCTCCGCGGTGACGGCAGCGTCATCGGCCAGTTCAAGTACCGCCTCAACGGGCACATCTCGACCGACGGCAACCACGACTTCCGCTACGGCGTGGCCGCGGCCCGGATGAAGTTCCAGAAGGAGCGCGGCCAGCACGCGTCGTTCTGGCTGCAGCCGACCGAGCACAAGCCCGAGGCCACCACGGCCAAGGTGGGGGGCGCCGAGGTCGACATCATCGAGTGGTTCGGCGAGGGCGGCAAGCAGAGCGGCCTGACCAGCTTCATCTACCACCCCTCCAAGAAGGGCCCGGTGAAGGTCGGCGGCTTCCTCAAGGGGCAGGACAACTACCTGGCGTCGAAGAAGGACTCGTGGTTCAAGGCCTACCACGTCTTCTCGGTCGAGTGGACCCCCAAGAGCTATGTCTTCCGCATCGACGGCAAGGTCACCGCGACGATCACCGTCGGCATCTCCGAGGTGAAGCAGTACCCGATCCTGAGCCTGCTGTCCTCCGACTACGAGCTGGAGAACCTCGGCAGCGAGAGCAAGCTCCCGCAGCACTCGTACGTCGACTGGATGCAGATCTGGGAGCGCTGACCAGCCTCTTCCGAGCATCTGTCCGCCCCCACCGTCGACACTGACGGTGGGGGCGGACTTGCGTGCGACCGGCGCACACGCGAGGGGATGCAGGTCCCGCCCGCCGGCGCGCGACGAGAGGACGCAGGTCCCTCGCGCGAGAACCCAGGGCTCCATACCGTCGTGGTCACGCGGCAGATTCCTCCGGATGACTAGTCCGGGCGGTAACGATCGGCCGCCGATCAGGTGGACTTGGAGCATTCTCCTGACACCTCCTGCGGAGGTCGTGAAGATTGGTCGTGGACGCCGGGGGGCGTTCCGGAGTGGGAGAGATCCCGACTCGACAGGTCCATAACTTGCCCCCCGCCCTCGAAGGACTTCCCCGTGTCCTCTCGCGTCATCCGGTCGCGCGCCCGCGCGACAGCCGCCCCCGCCACCGCCACCGTCGGCGCGGTCCTGCTCGTCGTCGTGCTCGTGGTCCTCATCGTGAGCGTGCTCGTCGCGCCCGGAGCCCACGCCGAGCCGCGGTCGCACCGGCCCCCGCCGCCGGAGCAGCACGCGACCATCTCGGTGCTCCCGCCGATCTCGCAGGTAGGCCCGGTCCCGGAGCGATCGAGCCGCGCCGAGACGGTCATCAGCGCGACCTTCCGTCCCGCACGGGCCGGCCGTCCCGTGGTGCTCACGCGCTGGCACCACCGCCGGTGGCAGGTCGTCGAGCGCACGACGCTGACGCGCACCGGCCGCGTGGAGTTCTCCGCACGCAGCCGCGCCGGTGGCGAGCCGGTGCGCTATCGGGTGACGGCCCTGGCGTACCAGCGCCTCACCAGGCTCAGCACCGACCCCGTCCGCTCCGACGCCTGGGGCGCCCCTGGCTTCGTCGACGAGTTCAACGGCACGGGGCTCGACGGCACGGGGCTCGACGGCACGGGGCTCGACGCGCGCTGGGACCACCGGATCCAGTTCCACAACCCGTGGGGTGGCCGAAGCTGCTCCAAGGGCTCGCCCCAGGCGACGGCCGTCCAGGCCGGCGCGCTCCAGCTGAGCGCCCTGGCCGACCCCGAGGCCACCCAGCCCTGCTACACCTACGACGAGAACGGCACCCCGCTCGGCACCTACCCGCACTCGTACCGGATCAACGGGCACGTCTCCACGCAGTACTCCGCGGACTTCCTGTACGGCGTCGCCGCGGCGCGGATGAGGTTCCAGCGGACCCGCGGCTCGCACGCGTCGTTCTGGCTCCAGCCCCGGGGGCTGCTGCGCTACGGGACGACGCCGTGGGGCGCCGAGATCGACGTGGTCGAGTGGTACGGCGCCGACGACCGCCGAGGTGGCATGACCAGCGCCGTCTACCGGCCGACCCCGACCGGCGCCAAGGAGCAGATCGGCGGCCGCTTCCCCGACACCGACTCGTTCCTGGCCTCGCGGTCGGATCGCTGGTGGCGCAACTACCACGTGTTCTCGGTGGAGTGGACGCCGACGGAGTACGTCTTCCGCATCGACGGCCGCGAGACCTGGCGCACCTCCGAGGGCATCTCGCACCACCCGCAGTTCCTGATCCTGAGCCAGCTCACCTCCGACTACGAGCTGGCAGCGAACCCCGGTGCGCTGCCCCAGCACACCTCGGTCGACTGGGTGCAGTTCTGGCAGGCGTGACCTGGACAGCATCCGGGCGTTAGATGGAGACCCCCCCTTCTGGTGGGCCCTCCGGTGGGGGCCCACCAGCCCCCGAAAGGACATCCCCCCGTGTCCGCCTACCTACGCCACCCGTTCACCCGTCCCCAGACCCTGGCCACCACCCACCTGGTGACCGGCCTGCTCCTGCTGGCCGTCGCACCCCTCGCGCCCGCCCAGGCCGCCGACGACGCCTCCGCTCCCCCACCCCCGTCACGAGCCGAGCCGCGTCGTACGGCGCGGCTGACCGTGCTGCCGCCCATCGTCCAGGTGGGGCCCGCACCCGCGCCCAGCCGGGCTGCGCTGACGGCACTCGTTGTCGAGCTCGACCCGGCCCGCGTCGGCCGGCCACTCGTCGTGGAGCGCCGCCACCACGGGCGCTGGCAGGCGGTCGAGCGCCTCAGGCAGCGCGCGAACGGGCGCGCCGAGGTCGCGGTCCCGACCCGCATCACGGGTCAGCGGGTGCGCTACCGCGTCACCGCGCCCGCATGGCGCGGTCAGCCGCCCACCCGGACGAACGGCGTCTGGTCGACGGCCTGGGGTGGCCCCGGCTTCGTCGACGAGTTCGCCGGCGACGCCCTGTCCGGCGACTGGGAGCACCGCATCCAGTTCCACAACCCGTGGGGCGGACGCAGCTGCTCGAGAGGTCACCCGAGCGCCGTGGCAGTCGGCGACGGTGCGCTGCGGCTCAGCGTTCTCCCGGATCTCGAGGAGGTCGGGCCCTGCTACACCAACGACGGCGAGGGCAACGACCTCGGTGACGTGCCGTACACCCATCGCCTCAACGGCCACGTCTCCACCCAGCAGTCGGCCGACTTCCAGTACGGCGTCGCCGCGGCGCGCATGCGCTTCCCCCGCAGCCGCGGCCAGCACGCGGCGTTCTGGCTCCAGCCGCGAGGGCTGCTCCCCGACCGCCCCACGCCCTGGGGCGCCGAGATCGACGTCGTCGAGTGGTTCGGCAGCGCCGGCTCTCGCGAGGCACTGGCCAGCACGGTCTACCGCCCGGCAGCCGACGGCTCCACCGTGCGCATCGGCGGGCGCTACGACGACCCCGACCGCTTCCTTGCCTCGCGCTCGGACACCTGGTGGGGCAGCTACCACGTGTTCTCGGTCGAGTGGACGCCGACGGAGTACGTCTTCCGCATCGACGGGCGCGAGACCTGGCGGACCACCGAGGGCATCTCGCACCACCCGCAGTTCCTCATCCTCAGCCACCTCTCCTCCGACCACGAGCTGGACGACAACCCCGACGCGACCCCGGAGCACGCCGACGTCGACTGGGTGCAGTTCTGGCGGGCTCGGCACTGACCCGGCCACTGCCGCAGCCCACCCCGGACCCACCCGGCCCGGTCGACCTCGTCCCCCCGGAGGCTGGCCGGGTCGGGTGCCGATTTCGTTGAGTCGCGCCTCCGGTCCGTCGAGTCGCGGACCGAGCGCGCGACTCAACGGATGCGCGGCGCCACTCAACGGATGCGCGGCGCGACTCAACGGATGCGGGGCGCGACTCAACGAGCTGGGGGGATTCAGGTTAGGTTCGGCCGGTGATCGTGTCGCACCGGCACCGGTTCATCTTCCTCAAGACACGGAAGACCGCCGGCACCAGCCTCGAGCTCGCCCTCGCGCGGGTGTGCGGGCCCGACGACGTCATCACCTCGCTCAACCCCCGGGACGAGGAGACGCGTCGTGCCCAGGGGCTGCCGGGCCCGCAGAACGTCGACGCGCCGCCCCTGCACCGCAAGGCCTTCAACCACATGCCGGCCCGGATGGCGCACGAGGCGGTCGGCGCCGAGGTCTGGGACGCCTGCTACCGGTTCGCCGTCGAGCGGAACCCGTGGGACGCGGTCGTGTCGGCGTACTACTGGAGCTTCCGCGAGCGCGAGGCGCCGCCGTTCGAGGAGTGGGTGGTCGAGGGCGAGCAGGTCGACAACCTGGCCAAGAACGCGGGCATCTACCGGCTGCACGGCGACATCGCGGTGCACCGGGTGATCCGCTACGAAGCCCTCGACGCCGAGGTGGCCGAGGTCTGGGAGCATCTCGGGCTGCCCGGTGCGCCGGACCTGCCGCACGCCAAGAGCGGCACCAGGCCGCGCGACGCGGACTACCGGTCGATGTACACCGACACCTCGCGCGACCGGGTCGCCGCCGCCTTCGAGCGGACGATCAACGACCTCGGCTACAGGTTCTAGTGGCCTAGCCCCGATGATCGAGCGCGACGACGCCGTTGGAGCGGTAGCGGCGAGCGACCTCTTCGACGAGGAGTGGTACGCCGCGCAGGTGGGCGCCTCCTTCGGCTCCCGGGCCGAGGCGGCCGCGGCGTACGTCGACGGCGCCGC
Source organism: uncultured Actinomycetota bacterium (assembly GCA_963723195.1). Taxonomy (GTDB): domain Bacteria; phylum Actinomycetota; class Actinomycetes; order Propionibacteriales; family Nocardioidaceae; genus Nocardioides. The sequence continues at coordinate 219,047 of CAVRPU010000012.1, read as the reverse complement.
GACCACGGGCTTCTCGCCGCACGTCCTCTTCGAGCCGACCTGGGTCTACCCCGCCGGCGCCTGGCGTCGGAGCGCGCCCGACCCGCTCAGCCACTTCCTCGCACGGGCGGACCGCGCCGAGCTCTCGACCCACCCGCTGCTGACCGACGGCGGCAGCTCGCGGCTCGACACGGAGGCGGTGCGCACCGCCGCGTTCGCCGCCCTCGCCGGCGAGCCGGTGGGCGCGCCCCGGAGCGGACCGCTCGCGGTCAGCGTCGTCGTACCCGTTGTCGACCGCTTCCGGCCGATCCCGCAGTGGCTGCGCCGCCTCCACCGCACTCACGCCCGGGACGACGAGACCCTGGAGGTCGTGGTCGTCGCCCGGACGGACGCCGACCGGCGGATGGCGGTGCTGGTCGCCCTGTCGCTGCCGGGCACCCGCGTCGCTGCGCCGGACGAACCGATCCGCGCTGCGATCACCGTGCGCGTCGACGACCCGCGCCTCGAGCCACCTCCGTGGCCCTGGCTCCACCACCTGGTCGACCGCCTCGAGGACCCCGCGGTCGGCCGGGTCGGACCGCTCCTGGTCGCGCGCGACCAGACCGTCGTCGCCGCCGCGGCGCTGCCCGGCGACGACGGCCCGGTCCCGTTCCTGCGCGGGGAGACCCCCGCGGACGCAGCGCGGATGGCGCACCTGCCCGTGCCCGAGCTGTGGCCGGGCGTCATCGCCTTCCGCACCGCCGACGGGCCGCGCGACCCGGCGTACGTCGTGCCCGCCGCGCGGGTGGTGGTCCCGGGATCCGCACGTGTCGAGACGGTCGCTGCCCGCCCTCCTCGGCCAGCGGAGGCGCAGCTGTGGCGCGCCGCCGGGTTCGAGGGACCGGGCCGCCCGCTGCGCGTCGTCGAGGGCCGACCCGCGCTGCGCTGGGCGATCGACATCGCCGCGCCGCTGGCACCGCGCGGGCGTCGCTGGGGCGACGACCCGTTCGCGCGCAGCCTCGCGGCCGCCCTCGAGCGGCTCGGCCAGTGGGTCACGGTCGACCATCCCGAGACGCGGGTCCGGGCCTCGCGAGACCACGACGACGTCGTCCTCGTCATCCGCGGTCTCGAGCCGGTCGCCCCGACCCCGGCGGACTCGGCCGTCGCCACCCGGCTGCTGTGGGTGATCAGCCATCCCGCCGAGGTGACGGCCGAGGAGTGCGCGGCGTACGACGTCCTGCTCGCCGCCTCCCACGCGTGGGCCGCCGACCGGGCGGCGGCGTGGGGACGCGAGGTCCGACCGCTGCTCCAGTGCACCGACCCCGCCCGCTTCCGCCCCGGCCTCGCCGAGGCCGACACGGGCCCGGAGGTGCTCTTCGTGGGCAACTCGCGGGGGGCGGAGCGGCCGGTCGTGACCGGAGCGCTCGAGGTGGGTCTGCCGCTGACGATCTACGGCGACGGCTGGGATCCGCCGGTGGTCGTCGCCGGGCGCCACGTGCCCAACGACGAGCTCGGCGCGCTCTACGCCTCGGCGGGGGTCGTGCTGTCGGACCACTGGGCCGACATGCGCGAGCTCGGCTTCGTCTCCAACCGCACCTTCGACGTCCTGGCGAGCGGTGGCCGGCTGTTCTCCGACGACGTTCCCGGCCTGCGCGACCTGCTCACCTCCCTGGGCACCGAAGCCCCCACGTGGTCCGACCCGGCCGAGCTCGCCCTGCTGGCCCGCCCCGGCTGGCGCGACGCGTGGCCCGTCCACGCCGAGCGGCTCCGCGCCGCCGAGCGGGTCGTCGCCGAGCACTCCTTCGACGCCCGCGCCCGCACCCTCCTCGACGTCGCGCTGACGAATCGCCGCCGTCGGAGCCGCGACCTAGACTCGCCGCCATGACCGACCTCGTGCTGCCTGCGATCGGCCTGCCCCTCCCGCCCGTGCCGTTGCGCATGGGAGGCGCGCACTTTCGCGAGGACGCCGACTTCGTGGCGGCCGCGATCCGCGACGTGGCGCTCCTGCAGCGCCATGCCGGGCTGACCCGCGAGTCCCGGCTGCTCGACTGGGGCTGCGGCGCCGGGCGGCTCGCGGTCGGCGTACGCCAGTCGCTCGGCCACGTCCGCGACTACCACGGCGTCGACGTCCAGCCCGAGCTGTTGGAGTGGGCGCGCGAGCACCTCACCGACGAGCACACGCGCTTCTCGCTCGTCGACCAGCGCAACGAGCGCTACAACCCCGAGGGCGCGGCCACCTTCACCATCCCGGCCGATCCGGGCAGCGTCGACGTGCTCTACGCCTACTCCGTCTTCTCCCACATGCTCGAGCCCGACGTGCGCGGCTACGCCGCGTCGATCGCGGAGATCCTGGCGCCCCAGGGTCGCGCGCTGATGACCGCGTTCGTGGAGAACGCCGTGCCGGACTGGGAGGAGAACCCCACCGACTACCGCAAGCTGCCCTGGAAGGGGCGGCTGCACTGCGTCCGCTTCGACCGCCGCTTCTTCGAGGAGCTGCTGTGGGACGCCGGTCTCGCCGTCGACGAGTTCGTCTACGGCCGCGAGACCGACGGGCAGTCGCTCTACTCGCTGCGCCCGCGCGCGAGCCTCTGACGATGGCCGCCCCGCCCACCCCCGCCACCCCGGGCGAGCGCGACGACCTCGGCTACGTCTTCGTGATGACCTACGGCAGGTCCGGGTCGACGCTCGTGCAGGGCCTGCTCAACGCGATCCCTGGCTACCTGATCCGCGGTGAGAACTCCGCCGCGCTGAACCACCTGCACGGCTTCCACAAGACGATGCTCGCGGAGAGCCGGCGCGGCAACCTGGTCAACCGCCGCAAGGTCACCCACCCCTTCTACGGCATCCCCGACTTCCCGCCCGAGCGTTCGCTGCGCGAGACCCGGCGGCTGGTGCTCGACACCGTGCTGCGTCCGGAGCCCGAGACCCGGGTGACGGGCTACAAGGAGATCCGCTGGTACCAGGACGACCTGGCCGACTTCTGCGCCTGGCTCCAGCAGGTCTTCCCGGGCGCGCGCTTCGTGGTCAACACCCGCAACCAGGCCGACGTGCTCCGGAGCAAGTGGTGGGCGAAGCAGGACAACGCCGCCTACCTCGCCGGCATCGAGGAGCGCATCCTGCGCGTCGCGGCGGGCCTGGGAGACGCGGCGTACCGCGTCCACTACGACGACTACGTCGCCGACCCGACCGTGCTGCGCGGGCTCTACGCATGGCTCGGCGAGGAATTTGACCTCGCCTCGGTCCGGACGACACTGGGGACTCGTCACTCGGTCTGAGAGGACCGTTCACCGAGACCTCAGAGAGGCAAGCCCCTTGCACCTGCGTTCCCGAGCCGTCCGTACGGCGACCGGCCTCACCGCCGCCGCCCTCGTCCTGACCGGAGTCGGCGCCGCCGCCGGCGTCCCCAGCCTGCCAGGAGAGCCGAGCCCGGCGTCCGTGCCCTCCTCGGCCGGAGACACGACTCTGGCCACCAGGGCAGCCGGCCAGAAGGCCTCGATCACGGTCCTGCCGCAGATCGCCCAGCCGGGCAAGCGAGTGGCGGCCCGGACCGGCGCCAAGACCGCGATCGCGGTCAAGGTGACGCCGGTGGCCGTGGGCCGACCGGTCCGCCTCGAGCGGCTTTCCGGCACCTCGTGGGTGAAGGCCGGGACGTCGCGGCTCAACGAGCGCGGCCTGGCCGACTTCGCGGTGGCCACCACGTCGGGTGGTCTGCCGATCACCTACCGGGCCGTCGCGGTGAACCACCGTGGCAAGCCGGCGATCAAGACCGCGCAGGTCATCTCGACGGAGTGGGGCGCCGCCGACTTCGCCGACGAGTTCCTGGGCCGCAAGCTGGGCGCCGCCTGGTCGCACCGCGCGCCCGACTACAACCCCGACGGGCTGCGGCTCTGCTCCAAGGGCTCGCCCAAGGCGGTCCAGGTGCGCCGCGGTGCGGTGCGGCTGAGCGTCATGGTCGACAAGTCCAAGGGTGGTCGCCTCTGCACCGCCAAGCGCGGCGACGGTTCCACGGTCGGCCGGTTCAGGTACCGCCTCAACGGCCACATCTCCACCGACGGCCAGGAGACCCTCCGCTACGGCGTGGCCGCGGCCCGGATGAAGTTCCAGAAGGTGAAGGGCCAGCACGCGTCGTTCTGGCTCCAGCCCGACGACTTCACCGGCGCGAAGAACGCCGAGAAGGGTGGCGCCGAGGTCGACGTCGTCGAGTGGTTCGGACACCCGAGCCGCAACGGTGGGCTGACCAGCTTCGTCTACCACCCCACCCAGCGCGGGCCCAAGAAGGTCGGCGACTTCATCCGCAACCCCGAGCAGTACCTCTCGAGCAGGTCGGATGCCTGGTGGAAGAAGTACCACGTGTTCTCGGTCGAGTGGACGCCGAAGGCCTACATCTTCCGCATCGACGGCCAGGAGACCTGGCGCACGACCGCCGGCGTCTCGGGCATCCCGCAGTACCCCATCCTGAGCCTGCTCTCCTCCGACTACGAGCTCCCGAACCTCGGCGGCGAGAAGCGGCTGCCGCAGCACATGTACGTCGACTGGGTCCAGCTCTGGCAGCGCGACTCCCCGCTGTAGTGGACCCGCGGAGCCGCTGGTTGAGGAGGGACGTAGTCCCGTCTCGAAGCCTGCGGCAAGGTCGACTCCTAGGATGAGCCGGTGCGGAGCGCGAGGGGCAGGCTGACCGGGGCGCTGCCCGGCCGCCGCGACACCGAGCCTGCGTCCCGTCGAGCCGAGTCCCCCGACGACGCCGACGTGGGAGCGACCCCAGCGGACCCGCCGCGGTCGCGGGCCGACCGCCGACAGCAGCGCCGGACGCCCGCCCTGGCCCTGCTCCGGTCGGGCATCTTCGACGCCGAGTACTACGCGGCCGCCGCCGGCGAGGTCTTCCCGGACCGGCGGACGGCGGCGAAGCACTGCCTCGCCGTCGGGATGCCGGCCCGGCTCAGCCCGACGCCGTTCGTCTCGCTCGGCTATCTCCCTCGCCGGATCCAGCTGGCCTGGATGCGCGGCAACATCGTGAAGGTCCTCGACCATCTCACCAACGACCGGCACCGGGACAAGCCGTTCGGCCCGCTGTTCCACCCCGGTGTGTACGTCGAGCGAGTCGGCGCCGACGAGGAGCTGGACGCCCTCGGCCCCCTCGCCCACTTCCTGGCCTCGGCCACCGACGACACCCCGATGCCGGTGCCGGGGGGCGGGCGCATGCGGGCGCCGACGTACGCCGCAGCCCGGGCGTCCCTGCTCGACCACGCCCGGCTCGTCGACGCGCAGGAGCGCGACCTGCCCGGGACCGAGCTGTCCTTCCACGAGGCGGGGGCCTCGCCGTGGCGGCGCGGTCAGCTGCCGCTGCCCCTCCAGGGGCCGGGCGGGCCCCTGGTCACCGTCGTGGCGCCGCTCCAGCCGACGCAGGCGGCGGCTTCCGCGACCGAGCTGATCCTCCAGGGCCAGACGCTGCATCGCTGGGAGCTGCTGCTCGTCGGCGACGACGGCGGGCAGCCGCCGGTGCTGCACGACGGGCGGGCCCGCGTGGTGCCGATGGCGCCCGGCACGGACTGGCGCAACGCCGGGCTGGACGAGGCTGCCGGAGGCTATGTCGCGTTCCTGATGCCGGGCCATCACTGGCGCGCGGAGTTCCTCCAGGGCGCCGTCCAGTGGCTGCACGACTCCGGGCACGAGGCGGGCCACGCGGCGGTCTCCCTGCACGACGCGACCGGCCAGGTGACGGTGATGTCCGGCAGCGCCGACCTGCAGACCCTGCGGGCCGGAGGCTGGATCGACGTGGGCACGCTGGTGTGCACGACCGAGGTCGCCCGGGCGGTCGGCGGGTTCCAGCCGGGCCTCGGGCTGGGCGCGGACCCCGAGTTCGCGATCCGCCTGGCCTCGCGGGCCAGGCTCGACGCCCTTCCCATCGTGGCCAGCGACCGGTTGGTGCACACCCTGCCCCGCCAGCAGACGACCGCCGCGGGCGCCGACGGCGACTGGCTCGCGGTGATCGGGAGCGCCTGGGTCAGCTGGGACGACGTCCGCACGAAGCTCCCCGCCCGCCAGCCCGGCCGGGTCTCGGTCGTCGTCCCCACCTTCAACGACGCCCGGATGACCGGCGACGCCGTCGACAGCCTGCTGGCCACCACCTCGGTCGAGGACATCGAGGTCACCGTCGTCGACAACGGGTCGCCGATGGAGCTGGGCCAGGAGCTGACGGCCCGGTTCGTCGGCGAGGCCCGGGTGCGGTACCGCCGGCTGCCCGTCAACCTGAACTTCGCCATCGCCTGCAACGTCGGCCTCGCCGAGTCCACCGGCGAGCTCGTCGTCTACCTGAACAACGACACCCGTTCCGACACCGACTGGCTGCCGGCCGTGCTCGCCCACCTCGAGGACCCGTTGGTCGCCGGCGCCCAGCCGGTGCTTCTCTACCCGGACCAGACGATCCAGACCGCCGGCACCGTGTTCCCGTACGCCGACGGCCTGGCCTGCCACTTCCTCACCGGCCGCCCGTACCTCGACGCGCTGCCCACCGCGCAGATGTCGTTCCACGCCGCGACCGCCGCCGCCCTGGCCATGCGCGCCGTCGACCTGGCCGAGCTCGAGGGCTTCGACCCGCACTACGTCAACGGGATGGAGGACGTCGACCTCTGCCTGCGCGCCCGCGAGCTCCGCCCCGGGGGCTTCCGCGTCGAGCCGCGTTCGCTGGTGATCCACCTCGAGGGAAAGACGCCCGGCCGCGGCAAGCGGATCCCGCAGAACCGCCAGTTCTTCATGGAGCGCTGGCACGGCCGGCTCCCCGGCCCCGAGATCGACAAGTACGAGCGCGCCGGCTTCACCCTCGTCCGCCTCGACGACGACGGCCAGCCCATCCCGAGCCCTCGGCCGGTCATCGCGGCAAGGTAGAAGCAACAGCAACCCGAGACAGAGCCGAGCCGGCGCTTCGTCGTCGGAGGAGCGAAGCGGGGGAAGGCGACGAAGCGCCGGCTCAGCGACGTACCAGCTCGACGAAGCGCCGGCTCGGCGACGTACCAGCTCGACGAAGCGCCGGCTCGGCGACGTACCAGCTCGACGAAGCGCCGGGTCGGCGACGTACCAGCTCGACGACGCGCCGGGTCGGCGTCAGCGGTGGGCGGCGCGGTTGGCAGCGACCATGGCGGCGTACCACTCGAACGAGCGCTTGGGGGTGCGCACCAGGGTGTCGTAGTCGACGTGCACGAGGCCGAAGCGCTGGGTCAGGCCCTCGGCCCACTCGAAGTTGTCCATGAGCGACCACGTGTAGTAGCCGCGGACGTCGACGCCCTGGTTGACGGCCTCGGCGACCGCGCGCAGGTGCGAGTCGAGGTAGTCGATGCGCGGCTGGTCGTCGACGACGCCGTCGGCGTCGGGGCCCATGCCGTAGGAGCAGCCCGACTCGGTCACGTAGATCGGCGGCAGTGCCGCGCGGTAGCGGGCGCGCATCAGGATGAGCAGCTCGCGCAGCCCGTCGGGTACGACGGGCCAGCCGAAGTCGGTGGTCGGGTAGCCGAGCACCTCGCACTGCTCCCAGGGCAGCTCGGCGTCCTCGCCGGTGGCCCCGATCTTGTGCGGGTTGTAGTAGTTGATGCCGTAGAAGTCGAGGGGCTGGCGGATCGTGGCCAGGTCGCCGTCCTGGGTGTACATGTCCATGATCGGCGCGATGTCGGCCGGGTAGCGGCCGAAGAGCATCGGCTCGGCGTACAGCGCGTTCCAGAGCGCGTCGAAGAGCTTGGTCGCCCCGACGTCGGCGTCCTTGTCGGTCACCGGCCACATGGGGGCGTGGTTGTTGGCGCAGCCGACGCTGGTGGCGCCGGCCTGGCGCAGCGCGATCGCCGCCTTGCCGTGGCCGAGCAACAGGTGATGGGCGACCCGGAGCGCCTCGAACATCAGCTTCTTGCCCGGGGCGTGGGTCCCGTTGCCGTAGCCCAGCATGGTGACGACGTTGGGCTCGTTGACGGGGATCCAGTGCTCGACGCGGTCGCCGAGGGCGGCGCCGACGATCGCGGCGTACTCCTGGAAGTGGTCGGTGGTCGCGCGGTTGAGCCAGCCGCCGTCGTCCTCGAGCGCTTGCGGCAGGTCCCAGTGGAACAGCGTGACCATCGGCTGCACGCCGTTCTCCAGCAGCGTGTCGACCAGGCGGTCGTAGAAGGCGAGGCCCTTGGCGTTGGCCGGGCCCTTGCCCGTGGGCTGGATCCGCGGCCACGCGATGGAGAACCGGTAGCCCTCGACGCCGAGGCGCCGCATCAGCTCGACGTCCTCGTCGACCCGGTGGTAGTGGTCGCAGGCGACGGCGCCCGTGGACCCGTCGACGACGCGGCCCGGCTCGGCGGTGAAGGTGTCCCACACGCTGGGGCCGCGGCCGTCCTCGGTGGCGGCGCCCTCGATCTGGTACGCGGCAGTGCTCGTCCCGAATCGGAAGCCTCCGGGCAGCGCAGGGAAGCCATCCCTGGCCCGAGCGTCCGGCGCACGCCTGGTCACCCGAAGACCCTAACTGTTGACCTGCCGCCCGCGCGGGTGAACCCCCCAACTTAAGAATGTGCGCCACGATCGGCAGGTGAGCCTTGTCTGGCAGCGCGCTGCCGACCGCGCGCGCACCGTCGACAGTGGGCGCGACACGCGGCACTCCTTCTCCTTCGGCGCGCACTACGACCCCGACAACGTGGGATACGGCGGGCTGCTGGCCCACAACGACGACCTGCTCTCGCCGGGCGCCGGCTATCCGGAGCACGGGCACGCCGACGTGGAGATCGTGACCTGGGTCGTGGCGGGGGTGCTGCTCCACCGCGACGACTCGGGCGGCGCCGCCGACCCGGCCGTCGAGCTGGGCGCCGGCACTCTGCAGGTGCAGTCGGCGGGCGCGGGGATCCGGCACTCCGAGATCGCCGACCCGGCGTCGGGGCCGACCCGCTTCGTGCAGGCGTGGGTTCGCCCCGACGTGTACGACGCCCCGCCGGCCCGCGAGGTGGTGGCGGCCGACCCGGCGCTGGCCGCGGGCGGGCTGGTGCCATTGGCGTCGGGCGGTGGCGGCGCGCTCATCCCCATCGGCGCGGCCGGGGCGACGCTGTGGGTGGCGCGCCTGGCCCCGGGCGAGGAGATCACGCTGCCCGACGACCCGCTCCAGCACGTCTTCCTCACGCGCGGACTGGTCGACGTGGCCGGAGACAACCTGGGCGCGGGGGACGCCGTGCGGGTGACGGACGAGCCCGGTCACCGCGTGACGGCCAGCGCGGAGTCCGAGCTGATGGCCTGGACCTTCAGGCGATGACGCTCAGGCGATGACCTGGAGCGCGCCGGGGCGGACCTCGACGACGGTCGGTGCCTCGCCCAGCGGCGCCAGCGGCTCGCCGTCGCCCCCAGTCGGCACCGGCGTGGTCGCCGACAGCTCGACCCGTCGGCCGCGCAGCACCGAGACCTCGGGCAGGTCGACGTGGGTGCCGGCGTACACCAGGGGGAGGTGCCGGAGCAGGCCGCGCCTGCTCGCTGCCCCCACCACGACCACGTCGAGCACGCCGTCGTCGAGCACGGCGCCGGGTGCGATCCGCATGCCCCTGCCGTAGTAGGCCGAGTTGGCGACCACCACCGTGGCCGCGTCGACCTCGCGCACGTCGCCGTCGACGACGAGACGGTAGCGCGCCGGCCGGTAGGTGAGCAGCGAGCGGACGGCGGCGTAGGGGTAGTGCACCGATGCCGGGAGCCGGCGGGCCCGGTCGACCGTGGCGGCGGCGAGGGCGTCGACACCGGCGTACACCGAGCCGGCCACCAGACGCTCGGCGACTCCGGGCTGGGCCACGGTGACGAGGTCGACGGCGCGGACCGGACCGGACAGCAGCGCCGCCGCCTGCCTGGTCGGGTCGTCGCCGACGCCCAGCATCCGCGCGAAGTCGTTGCCCCGCCCGGCCGGGACGATGCCGAGCGTGCCGCCCAGGCCGGCAACGGCGCCGGCCAGATGACAGATCATCTGGTCGCCGCCGACGGCGACCACGACGTCGCCGCGTGCGACCGCCTCGGCCACGAGGTGCCGGGTCGCGTTCGGCCCCGGCGAGTACGTCACCTCGACCGACGCGCCCTGGTCGCGCAGCGCGCGCGCCACGGGTACGACGGCCGCCGGCGCCGCGCCCCCTCCGGCAGCACCCCTCCCGAACGACGCCTGGACGAGGAACGCGAACGACCGGGTCACGACGGTGCTCACGGGATCAGGCTCACGGGATCAGGCTCACGGGATCAGGCTCATGGGATCAGCACGGCCGGGTTGAGGACGCCGGTCGGGTCGAGCTCGGCCTTGACGGCCCGCAGCACCCGCACGCCCACGTCACCGACCTCGGCGGCCAGCCACGGGCGGTGGTCGGTGCCGACGGCGTGGTGGTGGGTGATCGTCGCGCCGGCCGCGACCATCGCGTCGGTCGCGGCTGCCTTGGCGGCGCGCCACATCGCCTCGGGGTGAGCGCCGGCCTTCGCGGCGACGGTGAAGTAGAGCGAGCAACCGGTCTCGTAGACGTGCGACACGTGGCAGAGCACGAGCACCGGGCCGGGGAGGCGCGACTCCAGCGCGGCCTTCACGTCGGCGTACACCTGCTCGACGCGCGACCAGAACGTCGCCGTCTCCAGCGTCTCGACCAGGACACCGACGTCGAGCAGGGAGTCGCGGAGGTACGGCGCCTTGAACCGGCCCTCGGCCCAGGCCCGGCCCGGCCCCTCTCCCTCGGGCGCGCCGCCCGCGGCCTCGAGCGCGGCGGAGACGGCCGCGCGCCGGGTGGCGACCTCGTCGGCCGTGCCCTCGTAGCCCGCGATCATCAGGCAGCCCGCCGCTGACTCCCCGCCGATCTGGTCGGGATCGGCCAGGCTGAGCGCCGTCTCTGCCTCGTCGGAGAGCCGGAGGACCGTGGGCAGCAGCCCGTTCTGCGCGAGGGTGCGCATCGCCTCACGGCCGGCGGTGAAGCTCGGCCAGCGCCAGCCGTCGTACAGCCGCACCTCGGGGAGGCGGCGGACCCGCACGGTGACCGTGGTGATGACGCCGAACACGCCTTCGGATCCGAGGAGCAGCTGCCGCAGGTCGGGGCCGGCGGCCGAGGCGGGCGCGACGCCCAGGGCGAGCCGGCCGGTGGGGGTCACTGCGGTGAGCGCCACGACCATGGCGTCGAAGCGGCCGTAGCCGGCCGAGGCCTGGCCCGACGAGCGGGTGGCCGCGAAGCCGCCGATCGACGCGTGCTCGAAGGACTGCGGGTAGTGGCCGAGGGTCAGGCCGTGCTCGCCCAGCAGCGCCTCCGCGTCGGGCCCGCGCAGTCCGGGCTCCAGCGTCGCGGTCATCGAGACGGGGTCGACGTCGAGGAGCCGGTTCATCCGCACGAGGTCGAGGCTGATCACTCCGGCGAAGCCGTCGCGCGCGGGTGCCAGTCCGCCGGTGACGGCCGTGCCGCCGCCGAACGGGACCACCGCGACGTGGTGTCGCACGGCGATCGCGAGCACCGTCTCGACGTCGTCTGCGTCACCGGGACGGACGACGACGTCGGGGGCGTCCGCCAGGTCGCCGGACCGGGCGCGGAGCAGGTCGGGCGTGGACTTGCCCCGGGTGCGCAGCCGCCGGGTCACGTCGTCGGCGAGCACGTGGTCGGCGCCGAGCGCGGCGCGCAGCTCGTCGACGACGGCCGGGTCGAGGGTGGGTGGGGGGAGGGTGGGGTCGTCGACCGCGGGGCGGTCGTCGAGCCCGAAGGCCAGCTCGACCAGCCCACGGGCGGCCTCCGGGAGGGCGGTCGCGGCCGCCGGGTCGCCCCAGCGGGTCGGGTGCATCTCGGGCGTCGCCCCGGGAGTCGCCCCGGAGTCGTGCGCGTGGCCATGTGTTACATTGTGACACATGTCGTCACTTCGTCACAACACCGTCCGTGACGGCTACCTCGACGCCGCGCGCGCCTGCATCCTCGACGTCGGCTGGCGACGTACGACGCTGACCGAGGTGGCTCGCCGCGCCGGGGTGAGCCGGATGACGATCTACCGCACCTGGTCCGACATGCCCCAGCTGCTCGGCGACCTGATGACCCGCGAGTGGGGGTCCGTCGTGGCCGGCACCCTCGCGCGGGCCGACCCGACCGGCGACGCCGTGACGGCGTTGACCCGCGGCCTCGTCGCGACCGTCGCCGAGCTGCGCGAGAACGAGCTGTTCGTGCGGATCGTCGAGCTCGACCCCGAGCTGCTCCTCCCCTACCTGTTGAGCCGCCGCGGCCGCAGCCAGCAGGCGCTGCTCGAGCTGGTGCGCGACCGGATCGCCGCCGGCCAGCGCGAGGGCGCGATCCGGGCCGGCGACCCCGACGCCATCGCGCGGACCCTGCTGCTGGCCAGCCACGGCTTCGTCTTCTCCGTGCAGACGATGGTCGACGACGACGTTCCCATCGACGCACTCGACGCCGAGCTCACCACCCTCGTCGAGCGGCTGCTCCAACCATGAGCGAGCGCATCCGACCCGGCCTCGCCGACGCTCCAGCGCACGTCGACGTCGTCGTCGTCGGGCTGGGCGTCACGGGAGCCGGGGTCGCGCTGGACGCCGTGACCCGGGGGCTGACGGTGCTCGCCGTCGACGCCCACGACCTCGCGTTCGGCACGTCGCGATGGTCGTCCAAGCTCGTGCACGGCGGGCTCCGCTACCTCGCGCAGGGCCAGGTCGGCGTCGCTCATGAGAGCGCGCTCGAGCGGCAGGTGCTGATGGAGGTCACGGCGCCGCACCTGACCCACGCCGTTCCGATGGTGCTGCCGCTGACCTCGGCGGTGTCGCACGCGCAGGCGGCCGTGGCGACGGTGGGGCTGCGCGCGGGCGACGTGCTGCGGCGTACGTCGCACACCTCCCGCGAGACCCTCCCGGCCCCGCGCCGCCTCTCGGCCACCGAGACCCTCCAGCTGGCGCCCGGCCTCCGGCGGGCGGGGCTGCGCGGCGGGCTGCTCTCGTGGGACGGGCAGCTCGAGGACGACGCCCGCCTGGTCACCACCGTCGCCCGGACCGCGGCCGGACACGGCGCTCACGTGCGCACCCGCGCCCGGGTGCTCCACGCCACCGGCACGTCGGTGACGCTGCGCGACGAGCTGGACGGCTCCGTGCACGCCGTGACGGCGTCGGCCGTCGTCAACGCCACCGGCGTCTGGGCCGGCGACCTGGTGCCCGAGGTCGTGCTGCGCCCCTCGCGCGGCTCGCACCTCGTGATGCGGGCCGGCACGTTCCCGGGGCTGCGTGCTGTCGTCACCGCGCCGGTGCCCGGCTCGAGCAGCCGCTTCGTGATGGTGCTCCCCCAGCTGGACGGGACCGTGTACGTCGGCCTCACCGACGAGCCCGTCGAGGGTCCCGTCCCCGACATTCCCACCCCGGTGGACGCCGAGATCGGGTTCCTGCTCGACGTGGTGGCGGCCGCCTTCGAGCGGCCGCTGCGTCGCTCCGACGTGGTGGGCTCGTTCGCCGGGCTGCGGCCGCTCATCGACACCGGCGGAGGCGAGACCGCCGACCTCAGCCGCCGGCACGCCGTCCTGACGTCATCGACCGGGGTGGTGTCGGTCGTCGGCGGCAAGCTGACGACGTACCGCCGGATGGCCGAGGACGCCGTCGATGCCGCCGTCGCCGCCAGTGGCCTCGACGCCGACCCGTGCCGCACCCGCAGCCTGCCCCTGGCCGGCGCCGCCCCGCGCGCCGTCCTCTCCACGCTCGAGGGGCCCCCACGCCTGGTACGCCGCTACGGCACCGATGCCGACCTGGTCCTCGCCACCGCCCGCGAGGCCACCGGACTCTCCGACGACGAGCTGCTCGCCCCGGTAGCCGACGGGGTCCCCACCTGCCTCGCCGAGCTCGTCTTCGGCGTCACCCACGAGGGGGCTCACGACGCCGCCGACCTCCTCGACCGCCGTACCCGCATCGGCCTCGTCCCCGCCGACCGCACGCAGACCCTCGTTGAAATGGCCCAAATGGTCGTGCGAGTTGGCTCAAATGGTCGTACGCATCGGGCCCTCTGAGGTTGGTCACAACCATTTGGGCCAACTCGCACGACCATTTGGGCCATTTCAACGAGGGTTTCGGCGATGAGTTAAGGGGTCGACCCGAGTCGGTAGTTCTGGGCAGGATGGAGCTAGCGAGGGGATGACCAGATGACCACGACGAGCGGTGTGAGCGAGCTGGACGACTTCCCGACGCTGACCGCGCGCTACCAGCGGGAGCTGCTGGCGCACTGCTACCGGATGAGCGGGTCGGTGCACGAGGCGGAGGACCTGGTCCAGGAGACCCTCCTGCGGGCGTGGAAGGCCAGCGGCGACTTCGAGGGACGCAGCTCGGTGCGCACCTGGCTCTACCGGATCGCGACGAACGTCTGCCTGACCAACCTCGAGTCCCGCCCCCGTCGACCCCTGCCCACCGGGCTCGGCACGGCCGACCAGCTCGCCGGCGACGCGCTCGAGCTGGACGCCGAGATCCCCTGGCTCGAACCGGTGCCCGACGCCGCCGTCGTGGTGGCGGAGAAGGACTCCATCCGACTCGCCTTCGTGGCCGCGCTGCAGCACCTGCCCGCCCGGCAGCGCGCCGTCCTCATCCTGCGCGACGTGCTGCGCTGGTCGGCCAAGGAGACCGCCGAGGCCCTCGACACCACCGTGGCCGCGGTCAACTCGGCCCTCCAGCGCGCCCACGCCCAGCTCGGCGAGAAGGACCTCACCGAGGACACGGTCTCCCCCGACCTCGACGCGCGGCAGCAACAGCTGCTGACGGAGTACGTCGACGCGTTCTGGCGCAAGGACATCGACGCCATCGTCGCGCTGCTCAAGGCCGACGCGATCTGGGAGATGCCCCCGTTCACCAACCACTACCGCGGCGCGGAGAACATCGGCCGTCTGATCGACACCCAGTGCCCGGGCGGGGTCCACGACATGCCGATGCTGCGGACGACCGCCAACGGGCAGCCCGCGTTCGGTCTCTACATGCGCAGGGGCGACGAGTTCGTGCCGTTCCACCTGCAGGTGCTCGATCTCGACGGCGACCGGGTCCGCCAGGTCGCCGCGTTCTTCGACGCAGACTTCACCGCGTTCGGGCTGCCGGCCCGGCTGCCCGCCGACTGGTCGGCCGACCCGACCAGTCGGACGGCGTGATCCCCTCCCTCCCCACGTCCATCTCGCTCCTGGACAGGGCGCTGGGGTACACCCGCGACCGGCTGCTCGGGATCACCCCCGCGCGGCTCGGCGACGCGACCCCCTGCGCCGGGTGGGACCTGCACGCCCTGCTCGTGCACATGGACGACTCCCTCGACGCCTTCCTCGAGGCCGCCGGCGGCGAGGTCGCGCTGCGCCCCCGGCCGGTCGAGGCGAGCGCCGCCGACCTCTGCACGCGGCTCCAGGTCAAGGCCTGCGCTCTGGCCGACGTCTGGCGCGCCGCGGAGCGCGACGGTCGTCAGGTCGTGCAGGTGGCCGGCCACCAGGTGCCCGCCGTCCTGCTGGTCAACACCGCCGCCCTCGAGATCACCGTGCACGGCTGGGACGTCGGGCAGGCACTCGACGACCCGGCGCGGATCCCGGCCGAGCTGGCCCGGCACCTGCGCTCCGTCGCCCTGGGCGTGGTGACACCCGCTGACCGCGGGCGGCGCTTCGCACCACCCGTTGTGACCACTCCCGATGCCCCACCTGACCAGGCCCTCCTGGCCCATCTGGGCCGGGTCGGGGATCCGCCCGGGCAGACGTGGCGCATTCCGCCGCCAGGAGCGGAAGCCGCCTCCTAACGTTCTTCTCATGCAGGCGCTCGGTCAGGGACCGGTCGTGGAGAGGGAGGCAGAGCTCACCACCTTCACCAGGATCACCCGCCGCGCGGCTGCGGGTCGCGGCTCGGTACTGGCCGTGACGGGATCGGCTGGGATCGGGAAGACCCGCTTGCTGGAGCAGGTCGCCTCCGATGCCACCGCGGCGGGCTGGTCTGTCCTGATGGCTCGGGCGCCGCGGATCCGGGCGCGCCGGAGCACCCTGGGGGTGCTCTTGGAAGGCTTGGATCCGCGGGCGCACCCCCTCGACGGACCAGCTCGCGCCCTCGGGTCGCTGCTGGCGCCGGACCCGACCACTGTGGGGTCCGGGCCTGCCCCCCACCCGGACCTCGTGCTCGGCCTGCGCTGGCTGCTCGCCGACCTGACCGCCCTACGGCCGGTCCTCCTCGTGGTCGACGACCTCGACTACGCCGACGCGTCCACGATCCGGGTGCTGCACGCCCTGCACGACGACGTCCGCAGCACCCGCTGCGTCCTGGCGGTCTCCGCCACCGACGACGAGCCGGGTACGCCGTCGCGACCCGAGACCCGCGGTCCGCTCATCTCCTTCGTGGCCGACGCTCGCCGCGTCCCGCTGAGCCCACTGTCGCGCGGCGGTGTCACCCGTCTAGCGGGGGTCTGGCAGCCCGGCCTCGACGACGACGCGCTCGCGGCGACGTACGCGCGGACCCGCGGCAACCCCCGCTCCGTGACGGACCTCCTTCGTTCCGGGGCCCTCGGTGGGCAGCGGCGCTCTGCGACGCCCAGCACCCAGGAGCTCTCGACGGCCGAGACCGAGCTGCTCAGGCTCGTGTGCCTGGTCGACGACCGGCCGGAGATCGACGAGGTGCTGGCCGCCGCCGGGGGCGACCAGGTCCGGACGAGGGCGGCCTTGGACCGGCTCGTCGCGGGCGAGCTCGTCACCATCGACCCGCCGTACATCGCGCCAGCGGGTCCCCGGGTGCGCACGGCCGTTCTCGCCGAGACGCCCCGAGCAGTGGCCGGGCTCCTCCACGACCGTCTAGCCCAGGCGCTGATCAGCCGGGGCGCCTCCTCCGGCCGGGTCGTGCCGCACCTCCTGCAGACGCGCCCGCACACCGACCCTGTGGCCCGTGCCGCGCTCGCCGAGGCCGGCCGGGCGGCACTCGCCGACGGCGACGACCGACTGGCGACGGCGCTCCTCCAGCGGGCCCTCGACGAAGGGCCGCACGGCGCCGACGACGCTCCCCTCCACGCCGACATCGCCCGCGCGCTGGCGAGCCTGGGCGACCTGGACGCCGCGCTCGCGTCCTGGACGCGGGCCCGGGCGTTGGCCGTCGATCCCGCCCTCGAGATCGGGTACGCCGCCGAGGCGGCCGACGCGCTCGCCGACGCGGGGCGGCAGCCCGACCGCTCGATCCGGGTCGCCGCGGCGTTCGCCCTGGCCGCGCGCAGCCGGGAGCACGCGACCGTGGCCGAGCTGGCTCTGACCGTCGCCGAGGACGTGGCTGCCGGGCGACGGCCCGCGCGCGTCCTGATGCCGGCTGCCGTGCTGCTCGTTGCCTCGAGCGCCTTCGATGCCGCCGATGACGTCCTGACCACGGCCCTCGACCACGCGAACGGTCGGCCTGACGGGCGGTCCGACGCGATGGTCGTCGCGGCGTGTCGAGGGTTCGCCCGCGTCCGCGCCGGCCGCGTCACCGACGGCCTGGCCGACCTCGAGGTCGCGGCCCGCGGACCGGAATCGCTGGCCGCTGGGCACGCCGCGGCGCACCTGACGGTCGTCATCGAGGCCCGGCTCGCGCGCGGCGAGCTCGCCGAAGCCGTGGGACTCGCCGACGACCTGGCCCGGCGGCCCGCCGGCCGCGGGCTGGCTGGTGGACTGATCCGGCACGCGCTGGCTGAGGTAGCCAGCGCCCAGGGTCACGACCAGCGCGCGCTGGAGCTCTACCGCGACGCCGGTCACACGACCGGCCTCCACCTGGACAACCCGGGTCTCCTGCCGTGGCGGGTAGGTGCGGCCTTCGCGGAGATGAGGTGCGGCGGCGCCGGGCGCGCACCGGCACTGGCGCGGGAGAACCTGCAGCTCGCCCAGCAGTTCGGGGCGCCGTACGCCGAGGCACAGGCGTTGCGCACCGTCGCCGCCGTCGACGTGACCGCTGATCGCGTCGGGCTGTTACGCGCGGCCGTCGAGCGCGCCGGGCCGGCCGGGGCGCCGCGCTTGCAGCACCTGGTCGCGACCGATCTGGCGTCGATGCTCGCCCTCTTCCCGAACGAGCAGGAGGAGGCCGTCGCCCTGCTGCGCGACGCCGACTCCTACGCGACCGGCGAGAGCCTTGCCCCGCTCCAGCAGCGGGCCCGCCGCCTGCTCGACCGCCTCGGTGCCGGACCCGGCCGGCGGCGCGAGGAGGAGCTCGCCACCCTCACGACCGGCGAGCGGCGTACGGCGCGCCTCGCCGCCGACGGCCACACCAACCAGGACATCGCGGACCGGCTCGGCGTGTCGGTCAAGGCCGTCGAGTGGCATCTGTCCAGCTCCTACCGCAAGCTCGGGATCCGCTCGCGCCGACAGCTGCCGGCCCTGTTCGGCACCGCCTGACCGGGTCGCAGGTTTCGAGACTGTCCTTCGTCCGTCCTCAACCAGCGGGCGCGCGACCCTAGGCTCGCTCCGTGTCCGACATCTCGCACCGCACGGTCCGGATGACCGGCCGCGACAGGCTGCAGGGGCACCGCGCGGCAACCCCGCTCGAGCTGCTCTTCGACCTCACGTTCGTCATCGCGTTCGGCACGGCGGCCAACGAGCTCGCGCACGCCCTCGCGGAGGACCACATCCGCTCCGGCATCATCGGCTTCTGCTTCGCGACGTTCGCGGTCGCCTGGGCGTGGACGTTCTTCAGCTGGTTCGCGTCGGCGTACGACACCGACGACTGGCCCTACCGGCTCGCGACGATGGTGCAGATGGTCGGCGTGCTGATCCTGGCGCTGGGCCTGCCCGACATGTTCGCCTCCATCGAGGAGGGTGAGGTCCTCGACAACCGGGTGATGGTGCTCGGCTACGTCGTGATGCGCGTGCCGATGGTCTTCCAGTGGCTGCGCGTGGCCCGGGAGGACCCCGAGCGCCGGGCGACGGCGATGACGTACCTCACCTCGATCGTCGTCTCGCAGGTCGGCTGGTGCCTGTTGATCCTGCCCAGCTTCTCGATCCCGGTGACGTTCCTGATCGGCGGCTTCCTGATCGCCATCGAGCTGGCCGGGCCGATCGTCGCGGAGAACCGGCCGGCTGGTCGGGGATGGGGCCCGACGCCGTGGCACGCCCACCACATCGCCGAGCGCTACGGGCTTCTCGTGATCATCGCGCTCGGCGAGGGGATGATCGGCACGATGGCCTCCATGGCCGCCGTCATCGGCCCCGAGGGCCCTGGCTGGTCGGTCGACTTCGTGCTGGTCGGGCTGTCCGGGGTCGCGCTGGTCTTCGGCATGTGGTGGACCTACTTCGTGGTGCCGTGCGGCGACCTGCTGGCCGTGCACCGCGAGCGCATGTTCGGCTGGGGCTACGGGCACATCCCGCTCTTCGGCGCCATCGTCGCGGTGGGCGCCGGCCTGCACGTGGCGGCGTACTACCTCGAGCACCACAGCGAGCTCGGCGTCCTCGGCACCGTCCTGGCCGTCGCCGTCCCGACCGCGGTCTACCAGCTCGGGCTCTACGCGCTGTACGCCCAGCTGTCCCGGACCTACGACCCCTTCCACTGGCTGCTCATCGGCGTCACCGTCGTCGTGCTGCTGGCCAGCGTCGCTCTCGCGGCCTCGGGGGCGTCGATGGCGTGGTGCCTGGTGCTCCTGGCCGCCACCCCGTGGGTGACCGTGGTCGGCTACGAGCTGCGCGGCCACGAGCACAACGAGAGGGTGCTGGCTGCGGCGCGGGCCGAGGCTGACGCTCATTGAGCCGGGACCGGCTCCTCGTCGACCAGCGGGTGCGCGATCTCGTCGGCGGGCAGGCGTGCCCACACGATCGCCACGGTGGCGAACACGGCCGGGGCGAGGCCCGCGATGAAGAAGGTGTTGCGCAGGCCGATGGCATCGGAGACCGGCCCCGCCAGGGCCATCGAGACAGGCATCAGGCTGACCGAGACGAAGAAGTCGAGTGAGGCCACCCGCCCGAGGAGGTCGGGCGGGACCCGGCGCTGCAGGAGCGTGCCCCAGATGACCATGGGCGCGGAGAACCCGGCGCCCAGCACGAACCCGGCGGCCACCACCTGCCACACCGAGGTCGCCAGGCCGAAGAACACGAACGGCAGCGCGCTGAGGCCCCAGCCCAGGTTCATCACGGTCAGGTAGCGGCGCGGCATCCGCAGCGACGCCATCGTCAGGGAGCCGACGGCACCACCGATGCCGAACGCCGCCAGGACGAGCGCGTGGTCGCGCGGCCCACCGCCGAGCTTGTCCTTGATCAGGAAGGGCATGAGCACCTCGAGGGGGCCCATCATCACCAGGATCATCAGGCTGGCGAAGAGCAGGGTGGCGAGCAGCCACGGCGTCCGCAGCATGTAGACGAAGCCCTCACGCATGTCGTGGAACGCCGAAGCGACCGGGTTGCCCGGCGTGATCTGGTCGGCGTCGCGCCGGACCGGTGTCAGTGGCACCGCGAGGAGCGCCAGGATGCTGAGGCCGGCGAACACGGCGGCCACTGCCAGGGCGGCACCCGACGACACGGCACCGATGACGAAGCCGGCCAGCGCCGGACCGATGGCCTGGCCGACCGTCGGACGGATCATGCCCTCGAAGCCGTTGACCGCCATCAGGTCGGATGCGGGCACCAGCGCCGGCAGCCAGGCGGAGTAGGCGGCGTAGTAGAACGCCATCGCCATGCCGATGGTGAAGGCCACGACCGCGAGGTGCCAGATCCGGGTCGCGCCCGACAGGGACAGCGCTGCGACGACGCCCATGCCGAGGAACTCCACGACCGCGACGCCGAGCAGGATCTTCTTCTGCGGGATCCGGTCGGCCACCACGCCCGCGAGCAGGGCGGGGACGATGACGCCGACGGCTGCCGCCGTCGAGACGACCGACAGCTGACCGGGCCCGCCGCCGATCCGGATGACCTCCCAGACCAGCGCGACCATCCAGACGCCGCCGGCGAAGGTGCTCAGCACGAGCGCGACGGCCAGCCGCCGGTAGGCAGAGGTGCGGAACGGCGTCAACGCGCGCGGCAGCTTCCGGGCCTCGCTCGGCGGCTGGGGCGCGGGATCGAGCACCTGCTCGGTCATCGGGTCACTCACCTGGTCCTCCGCGGTCAGCATGCAGGAATGGACCGACATCAGCGGTCGGACTCATCGCCGGAGGAGGTCGTGTGCTCAAGTGGTTGCCCTGGCAGCCACTTCAGCACACGACCCCGCGGTTCCCCCTCAGCGTGCGGGTTCACGTGGGCTTGAGGTCAAGCGAGCCAGGTCAGCGAGGTGCCGTGGCCGTGGGCCCACGCGAGCGCCTGAGCGTCGAGGCCGAGGACGAACTGTGCCGGGGCCGGCGGCTCGCCCAGCCCCGCCACGGTGACCTCGGGCAGCACCCGAGGACCTTCGTTGCTGACCCAGCGGCAGGCACCCGCGGCGACCAGGCCGGTGACCAGCTCGGCGTACCGCCGCCGGTCCGCGGGCTCGAGGTAGGCGATCACGGCACTGTGGAACACCACGGGGACGCCGTACGCCGCGGCCTCCTCGACCAGGCCGGGCAGCGCGTCGAGCAGGTCGCCGGTGCGCAGGTCGGGAGGTTGCGCCGCGGCAACCGCGCTGGCCGAGCGGAGCCGCGCGCGCCGGTCGTCCTCCTCCGGCCAGACCAGGTTCGCGAGCCAGGCAGTGGCGTCGGGCTCGGTGACGTCGAGCGGGTTGAGGTCGACCCCGGCCCGCCAGGAGACCCCTGGATGCCGATCCGGAAGCGGGGCCGGCCCGACGACCCTGCAGGTCAGCTCGGGCGCACCGGCCAGCGGCAGCGCGACCTCGCCGTCGGCGGTGGCCCAGCGGTAGGCGTACCGGTCGGGATAGAGGCACAGCCCGGCACTCGCACCGACCTCGACCAGCGCGAGCGGCGCGAGCTCCTCCGCGGCGATCCGGGCGAAGAGCGGCACCAGGGTGGCGAGCCGGCCGACCTCGTTGGTCTGGGTACGCCGCTCGAGGATCGTCGCGCGGATCGCGCCGTCGTCGGTCAGCAGGGCCGTTCGCAGTCCGGCGTACGGGCCGGGCGCGGGCACGCCGTGCCAGCGGGCGGCCGCGAAGACGATGTTCGGCTGACGCTTCAGGGGCGGCAGCGCGTCGATCCACGCGAGCACCTCGGGGTCGTCGGCGACACCCCGCCCCCACGCGTCGAAGCACGGCGAGACGTCGGCGGCATCCTCGGCGAAGACGAGGTACTCCTCTGCTACCGCGCCGTACGGCTCCACCGGGCCGGCCGCTAGGAGCCGGGGATCGACACGTAGGTGGTGTCGAGGTACTCCTCGATGCCCTCGAAGCCGCCCTCGCGACCGAAGCCGCTCGCCTTCACGCCACCGAACGGCGCCGCTGCGTTGGAGATGAGTCCGGTGTTGATGCCGACCATGCCGTACTCCAGCCGCTCTGCCAGCCGGATCGTGCGGCCCAGGTCGTTGGTGTAGGCGTAGGACGCGAGGCCGTACTCCGTCGCGTTGGCGCGCTCGATGGCCTCCTCCTCGGAGGCGAACGTCGTGATGGGCGCGACCGGCCCGAAGATCTCTTCGCTGTTGATCTGCGCCTCGGCCGGCACCCCGAGCAGCACGGTCGGCGTGTAGAACGTGCCCGGTCCCTCGGGAATGGTCCCGCCGGTGACCACGGTCGCCCCGTCGTGGACGGCGTCGGTCACGAGCTGGTGCACCGACTCGACGGCCTTCGCGTCGATGAGCGGGCCGACGTCCACACCGGCGTCCTGGCCGCGACCGGTGGCGAGCTTGCCCATCCGGGCGCCGAGCTTCTCCGCGAACGCGTCGGCGATCGACTCGTGGACCAGGAAGCGGTTGGCAGCCGTGCACGCCTCACCCATGTTGCGCATCTTCGCGATCATCGCGCCGTCGACGGCGGCGTCGACGTCGGCATCCTCGAAGACCAGGAACGGCGCGTTTCCGCCGAGCTCCATGCTGATCCGCTGGAGCTGGTCGGCGGACTGCTTGACCAGCATCTTGCCGACGTACGTCGACCCCGTGAAGCTCAGCTTGCGCAGCCGCTCGTCGGCCATCAGCGCCGAGGACACCGCCGGTGAGCTGCTGGTGGTGATCACGTTGAGGACGCCGGCAGGAAGGCCCGCCTCGTGCATCACCCCGGCGAGCTTGAGCATCGTCAGCGGCGTCGCCTCGGCGGGCTTGACGACCATGGTGCAGCCGGCGGCGATGGCGGGGCCGATCTTTCGGGTGCCCATCGCGAGCGGGAAGTTCCACGGAGTGATGAACAGGCAGGGACCGACCGGCTTCTTCACCGTCAGCAGGCGGCTGCCGCCGGCGGGATTCTGCATCCACCGGCCGTGGATGCGCACCGCCTCCTCGGCGAACCAGCGGAAGAACTCGGCACCATAGGTCACCTCGCCCTTCGCCTCGGCGAGCGTCTTGCCCATCTCGAGACTGATCAGTCGCGCGAAGTCGTCGGCCTGGGCGGTGATCAGCTCGAAGGCTCGGCGCAGGATCTCCCCCCGCTCGCGCGGCGCCGTGGCGGCCCAGTCGACCTGCGCAGCCACCGCGGCGTCGAGGGCGTCGAGGGCGTCGCCCGGGTCGGCGTCCGCGGCGTCGGTCAGCGTCGAGCCGTCGGCGGGGTCGGTCACCCGGAACCGTTTCCCGCTCTCGGCCTCGCGCCAGGAGCCTGCGATGAAGAGCCGACCGGGCTGCACGGCAAAACTTGTCATGTTCCGCAGCCTCCCACGCTGTTCAATCTCCGGAAATGGCTGACGTGGCCAGGTGAGCGATGACACTCTTGGTGTACCCGGTGGGTTGATCTCCTCCGGATGAGCCGGACCCGCCGTTGACCCCATGCGATGGCGGGTTCGTGCTGTCCAGGCTCACAGTGCTTGAGGCCAGGGCATCGGACGCGGCCGCACCGGCTCCGCGGCGACCGCCCGAGGCCCGAGATGCCGCCTGCTGAGAGCGGCTCCCCCGGGCGGTCGCGCGCGGACGACCCGAAGGTCGATGCGGAACTCGGATCCGGGGGCTGGTCCGAGCACCGCCGACGAACGTAGAGGCACCCGAGGGCCCGTGTCACTTGTTGAAATCGGGCGGTTCGGCGGACAGGACGTCAGGGCCCGCCTGCGGTCTGAGCGAGGCGACGGGGTCGACCAGGGTCGAGCCCCTTGTCTTCTGCGCCGCACAGGAGTTACCTCGCTCCATGGCGGAGAAGGGAAGCGCACGTAGACCAGCCGGCCAGGATCTCGAGGCGAGCAGCCCCGACCGGATCCGCAACGTGGTCCTCGTCGGACCGGGTGGCTCCGGCAAGACCACCCTGGCGGAGACGCTGCTCGCCTCGGCCGGAGCGATCCCACGCGCTGGGACGGTGCGCGACGGCTCCACCGTGTGCGACTTCGAGGACGCCGAGCATGCCCACGAGCGGTCCATCTCGCTGGCGGTGGCACCGCTGGTGCGCGCTGGTGTGAAGGTCAACCTGATCGACACGCCCGGGTACGCCGACTTCGTCGGTGAGCTGCGCGCCGGGCTCCGGGCGGCCGACTGCGCGCTGTTCGTGATCGCCGCCAACGAGGGGGTCGACGACGCGACGAAGACGCTGTGGCGCGAGTGCGCCGAGGTCGGCATGCCGCGTGCGGTCGTCATCACCAAGCTCGACCAGGCCCGCGCCGACTACGACGGTGTGCTGCTCGCGGCGCAGCAGGCGTTCGGCGAGAAGGTGATGCCGCTCTACCTGCCGGTGCGCTCGGGCCCCGACAGCCCCGACAGCACCGACAACAGCGACGAGGTCACCGGCCTCGCCGGCCTGCTCTCGCCGTCGGAGCACGCGGACGACGACCTGCGCGGCACCTTCATCGAGGCGGTCATCGAGGAGTCCGAGGACGAGACCCTGATGGACCGCTACCTGGGCGGGGAGGAGGTCGACGAGGACGTCCTGGTCGCCGACCTCGAGAAGGCGGTGGCGCGGGCGAGCTTCCACCCCGTCGTACCCGTCTGCTCCGTCACCGGCGTCGGCTGCGACGAGCTTCTCGACCTGATGGTCCGGGCCTTCCCGCCGCCTCCCGAGCACACCCCACCCGAGGTCTTCACGCCGGCCGGCAAGGCCGCCGGCGCGCTGAGCTGCGACCCCAGCGGCCCACTGGTCGCCGAGGTCGTGAAGACGACCAGCGACCCGTACGTCGGCCGGCTGTCCCTGGTGCGCGTCTTCAGCGGGACCCTGGTGCCCGACTCGACCGTGCACGTGTCCGGGCACTTCTCGTCCTTCTTCGGCGACGACGCGGGCCACGCCGACCACGACGAGGACGAGAAGATCGGCAACCTCTCTCATCCCTTCGGTCGGCAGCTGGAGCCGGCGGGCAAGGTGATCGCCGGTGACATAGCGGCGATCGGGCGGCTCACCCGCGCCGAGACCGGCGACACCCTCTCGTCGGTCGACGACCCGCGGGTGCTCAAGCCGTGGTCGATGCCCGAGCCGCTGCTGCCGGTCGCGATCGTGGCCAGCTCGAAGGCCGATGACGACAAGCTCTCCTCGGCACTGACCCGCCTCGCCGCCGAGGATCCCTCGATCCGGGTGGAGAACAACGCCGAGACCCACCAGCTGGTGCTGTGGTGCATGGGTGAGGCGCACTCCGGGGTCGTGCTCGAACGGCTTGCCGAGCGCTACTCCGTCAACGTCGAGACCGAGCCGTTCCTGGTGTCCCTGCGCGAGACGTTCACCGGCACCGCGAAGGGTCATGGGCGACACGTCAAGCAGTCGGGAGGTCACGGGCAGTACGCCGTCTGCGACATCGAGGTCGAGCCGCTGCCGGAGGGCGGGGGGTTCGAGTTCGTCGACAAGGTCGTCGGCGGGGCCGTGCCGCGCAACTTCATCCCGTCGGTGGAGAAGGGGGTGCGGGCGCAGATGGAGCGCGGCGTCCGGGCCGGGTATCCCGTGGTCGACCTGCGGGTCACCCTCGTCGACGGCAAGGCCCACTCGGTGGACTCCTCCGACATGGCGTTCCAGACCGCCGGCGGGCTGGCGCTGCGCGAGGCCGCCGCCGGCACGACGGTGTCGATGCTGGAGCCCTACGACGCCGTCACCGTCATCGTCCCCGACGACCTCGTCGGCGGCGTGATGTCCGACCTCTCCTCGCGGCGCGGGCGCCTGCTCGGCACCGACAAGGTCGGCGACGACCGGACGTTGGTGCGCGCCGAGGTCCCCCAGACCGAGCTCGCCCGCTACGCCACCGACCTCCGCTCGGCCACCCACGGCGCCGGCACCTTCACCCGCTCGTTCGCCCACTACGAGCCCATGCCCGAGGAGGTCGCCCGTACCGTCGGCGTGCGCGAGCACCGGATGTAGGTGACCAGCGCGCCCGGCGTTGAGTCGCGCCTTGGGTCCGTTGACCGGCGCCTCCGGACACCAACGCAACCGAGGCGACGCGCGACTGAACGGACCTAGGGCGCGACTCAACGAGCCTGACGCAGGAACGCCTCGAGGATCGGGCCGGCGGTGCGGGAGCCGGACTGGCCGATGTCGACGTACACCGCGACGGCGAGGTCGCCCTGGGCGGCGACCATCCAGGCGTGCAGGAGTCGCTCGCCGTCGAGGTCGAACTCCGCGGTGCCCGTCTTGGCGATGACCGGCGGCCCGGGGACGTCGAGCAGGCCGACCCCGCTGCCGGAGGTGACGACCGTGCGCAGCATCGAGCGCAGGGCGTCGGCCTCGGCGGGCGCGAGGGGCGGCGCCTCGTCGGGGACCGCGACGTCGACCTGGTCGAGGAGCCGTGGGACGACGGTGCGCCCCGCCTGGATCGAGGCCATCACGGTCGCCATCACCATCGGGGAGGCGAGCACGGTGCCCTGGCCGATCAGGTCGGCGGCCGCCTCGGTCTCGGTCGCGGGCGGCGGCACCTGCCCGAAGTACGCCGGGAAGCCGAGGTCGTGGTCGATGCCGAGGCCCAGCGTGGCGGCGGCGTCGGCGAGGTCGCCCCGCCCAAGCCGGCCGTGCTCTCCGATGAAGGCGGTGTTGCAGGAGTTGGCCAGCGCCGAGCGCAGCGGGATCCGGCCGAGCCCGCCGGGCGGGTAGTCGTCGTAGTTCTCGAACGACCGCCCGTCCACCACGACCGACGCCGGGCAGTCGACGAGGTCGTCGGGGCGCAGGCCCGCGCGCAGGAGCGCCAGGGTCGAGACGGTCTTGAACGTCGAGCCCGGCGCCGCCTGCCCGTAGGTGGCGATGTTGCCGCCGTTGGTGCCGGGGCCGTTGGCGGCGGCCAGGACCGCGCCGTCGGAGGGGCGGAGGGCGACCAGCGAGGCGGCCGGTCCGACGTCGGCGAGCAGCCGCTCGGCGGTCAGCTGCAGCTCGGCGTCCATCGTCGTGGCGAGCGGGTCACCGTCGACCGCGTCGACGCGGTAGAGCTCGCGCTCCTTGCCGTCGGAGGCGATCGCGTCGACGACGACGCCGTCGGAGCCGGTGAGCTGGTCGTCGTACCTCAGCTCCAGCCCCGAGACCCCCACCACGTCGCCGGCCGCGTAGCGCTCGGGGTCCTCCTCCACCATCTCGGCGGTCACCGGCCCCACCCGTCCGAGCAGCGGCAGCGCGAAGTCGGGCGTCGGGCCGAGGTGGAGGTCCTCGGCCAGCGCTGCGGCGCCAGGGATGTCGAGGTAGTCCTGCGCCACCCGCACCGGCACGTCCTCACGACGCAGCACGAGCGCCTCGACGAAGGCCTTCTCGCCGGCGGCCTCCACCTCCTTGGCGTACGCCGCCGCGTCGATGTCCAGCAGTGCGGCGAGCTCCCGGGCCGACCGGATCGCTCGCGGCAGGGGCACTCGCGACTTGTCGATGCCGAAGCGGGTGACCGGCCGCGGGGCGATCAGGCCGTCGCCCCGGGCGCCGGTGATGGCACCTCGGGCCGCGCGGATGGTCGTCACGTCGAGGACCGCACCGGCGTTCAGCGACGGCTCCACCAGGGCCCGCTCCCAGGCGACCTGCCAGGAGTCGTCGGCCAGCGTGAGCTGCGCCTGCGTCTCGTAGGTCCAGCCCTGCGCCTGGTCGCCGGTGCCGGCGAGGTCCCAGGTCCAGGTGAGGGTGGCGGTCGAGGTCGCTGCCTCGCCGTCGGCTCCCTCGACGACGTCGCCTGCCTCGGCGCGGACGACGTACTCGGTCGAGCCCATCAGCTCCACCACGCTGGCGAAGTCGCCGGCGTCGGCGGCGGTCGCGTCGGTGAAGGCGACCTCGCTCAGGTCGCCCTCGCTCAGACCGGTGGCCAGCGCGTCCACGGCGGGCTCGGGCGAGGGGAGGTCCGGCTCGTCCGGCTGGAAGGGACTGCTGCAGGCCGTCAGCGCAGCCACCAGGAGCAGGGACGTCGCGATCCCCGAGCCGGCGTACCTCACGCGCCAGAACCTAACCCAGCACCCCAGCGCCGCTCCTGAGGTAGGGCTCTGTGTCCCGGATCTAAGGAGTCTTACCGATGTGTGCGGCGCGGCTGACGCCTAGCGTCCTTGTCACGAGGAAAGGAGGAGACCATGCACCACGTCGGACCCACCATCGTCCGGGCGCTCAGCGACCACCTGCAGAAGCCCGCGTACCCGCGCCGGCGCGCGACTCGCAAGGGCCGCCGCGGTCTCGGGGCCATCATTCCTCGTCGATGACGTGCATCGCGGCCTCCTCGGCGGAGGCCGCCGATGCGTCGATGCCCGCGTCCTCGACGAACCGGTCGTCGCCATCGTCGCTCGCGATCAGCCGGCCGGACCGCTCGTCACCCACCTCACCGTCGTCGAGGTCCTCCTCGTCCCAGGTGTCCGTGGCCGGGTCGTAGTCGGGCTCCTCCTGCCGGATCCGCTGGTCGAGCGTCTCGCCGGCATGCTCCTCGGCGGGTGTGTTGCCGAAGCCCTGGCCGGGCGACCAGTCCTCGCGCGGGTTGATGCCCTCGTCGAGGACGTCGTCGACCCCGCGGTCGTCGAGGGTGTCCTCGGCTTGCAGCTGGTCCTCGTCGTCGACGCTGTAGTCGCCGTACTCTTCTCGGCCCTCGGTCATGGCTCCATCATGCACGGGCCGGTCGAGTCTCCGGAGGTTGTGTGCTGAAGTGGTTGCCCTGGCAGCCACTGCAGCACACGACCCAGCCAAGCGCGCGCGGGTCAGTCGGTGCCGAGCTCCATCGCGGCGCGATCGAGCGCGTCGTCATCCTCGGCATCGACCGAGGGGTTGGCGGCAATGCGTTGCGCGCCTCCGGCGGGCAGGGCGCCGAGGAGTACGCCGTGCTCGACGAGCACCTGGCCCTCGTCGAGGGGCTGGGTGGCGTAGAGCTCGAGCTTGGCCCGCGAGTCGGCGATGTCGAGGTTGCGCATGGTCAGCTGACCGATCCGGTCGGTCGGCCCGAAGGCTGCGTGCTCGACGCGCTCCATGGACAGCTTGTCGGGATGGTAGGAGAACGACGGCCCGTCGGTGCGCAGGATCGAGTAGTCCTCGCCGCGCCGCAGGCGCATGGTCACCTCGCCGGTGACCAGCGAGGCCACCCAGCGCTGGATCGCCTCGCGCATCATCAGCGCCTGCGGGTCCAGCCAGCGGCCCTCGTAGAGCAGCCGGCCGAGCCGACGGCCCTGGCTGTGATAGCTCTCGATGGTGTCCTCGTTGTGGACGGCGTTGAGCAGCCGTTCGTACGCCGCCCACAACAGCGCCATCCCCGGAGCCTCGTAGATGCCACGTGACTTGGCCTCGATGATCCGGTTCTCGATCTGGTCGGACATGCCGAGCCCGTGCCGGCCGCCGACGGTGTTGGCCTCCCGCACCAGGGCGATGGGGTCGGCGTACCCGACGTCGTTGATCGCGACCGGCCGGCCACGCTCGAACCGGACGGTCACGTCCTCGGGCTCGATCGACACCGCGGGATCCCAGAACCGCACCCCCATGATCGGCTCGACGGTCTCCAGCGAGACGTCGAGGTGCTCGAGGGTCTTGGCCTCGTGGGTCGCGCCCCAGATGTTGGCGTCGGTGGAGTACGCCTTCTCCTGGCTGTCGCGGTAGGGCAGGCTGCGCTCGGTGAGCCACTGGCTCATCTCCTTGCGGCCGCCGAGCTCGGCGACGAAGTCGGCGTCGAGCCACGGCTTGTAGATGCGCAGGTCGGGGTTGGCGAGCAGCCCGTAGCGGTAGAACCGCTCGATGTCGTTTCCCTTGAACGTCGAGCCGTCACCCCAGATGTCGACGCCGTCGTCGTGCATGGCGCGCACCAGCATGGTGCCGGTCACGGCGCGGCCCAGCGGCGTGGTGTTGAAGTACGCGCGACCCCCGGAGCGGATGTGGAAGGCCCCGCAGGCCAGCGCGGCCAGCCCTTCCTCGACGAGGGCGGCCCTGCAGTCGACGGCGCGGGACAGCTCGGCGCCGTAGGCCAGGGCCCGGTCGGGTACGCCGTCGATGTCGGCCTCGTCGTACTGCCCGATGTCCGCGGTGTAGGTGCAGGGCACCGCCCCTTTCTCGCGCATCCAGGCGACCGCCACCGAGGTGTCGAGACCGCCGGAGAAGGCGATCCCGACGCGCTGGCCGACCGGCAGGGAGGTGAGCACCTTGGACATAGGCATGAGTATGCAAGCCTCTGCATGACTATGCAAACCGGGATAGTCCCTGACTATCGGCACCCGACCCGACGAAATCGGGCGACCGATTGTCAGGGACTATCCCAACGCCGCTGACGGGCCCCGTGTCCCGTCAGGAGCGGTCAGATCCAGGCGGTGGTGGTGACCACGCCTCCCTGGACGCTGACGTCCCTCCGGGCGGACTCGTCGCCGATGACCACGAGGACGTAGTGCCCCTGCGGCACGCTCGGGTAGACCAGGCAGGGCAAAGGACCGTCCTCGGTCTGCCGCACCACCACGGCCACGTGCGGGTGGTGCACGTGGTCGGACGACCCCCGCCCGTCGGCCGGGCGGATCTCCACCTCGGCGCCGGTCATCTCCGGCGGCATCGCGACCACGAGGGCCCCGACGTCACCGCCGATGTCGACCATGACGGGCCCCTGCCCGGCGTACCGGTTGTGGGACTCGGGCGCGGCCAGCATCACGACGCCTTCGTGGTGCCCGGCGTCGTCTGGTAGCCGCCACCCGGCAGCCCCAGGTGGGGGAACGAGTCGGTCGCCGCGGCGTTCGTGTTGGTCGTGCCGTCCGCCACGGCGCTGGCCGCGCCGTCGGGCTTGAACGACGGGTCGACCAGCGGCAGGGTCAGCCCGGCGATGGCCCGCAGCTCGATGGTGACGACGTCGTCATTGATGCGGCGGCCGTTGGGGAAGCCGGCGGCGTCGCCCGCGACCAGACCCAGGTCGTTCGGCTGGGCCGACGGCGGGATCGCGACGTTGAGCCGCAGCATGTCGGCGGCCACCGGCCCGGTGAAGTTCTGGAAGCCGGGGACGATGCCCTTCGGGATCCCGGTGAGCAGGATCGCGTTGAGGTCGGCGCGGGGCTTGCCGTACTTCGCCAGGTTGGGGAACGCGCCCGGGTAGAGCACCGGCAGCAACGCGGCCAGCTCGGGCTTGTCGACGTACTTGGCGTACTTGTCGTCGTTCTTGGGCGCGGTGTGGTTCCACCGGTCCTTCTCGGCCATCGGGATGAGAACCTCGTTGACCAGCGGGTTGCCCAGCCGCGAGACCTGCTCCCACGGGCCGGTGCCGCGGTAGCGGTTCTGCTTGTCGTCGTACATCCGGTTCTTCTGGCGCTTGGCCGTCGTCCAGACGCCGATCGTGGCGTCCTTCGAGTTGACGCTCGTGGGCTTGCGGCCGTTGCGGGTCAGCTCGGTGATCGGGATCTCGAGCGCGATCGAGTGCACGTTGAACGCCTGGACGGAGTTGATGCCGTCCATCTTCGCCAGCGGGATGAGGTGCGCCTCGTTGAGCGGACGCAGGGCACCGAGGTCGAAGACGCTGCCGAGGTCGACGTGGAAGGCGTCGGCGCGCTGACCGGCGAAGACCCGGCCGCGGCCGAGCTTGTGCACGGCCTGCTGCGACAGCTTGGCGTAGTCGGGCGTGCTTCGCGGGCCGACGTTGACCGGCGGGCAGGCGAGCTTGCCGGCCAGCTGGCGCCGCTTGCCGTTCTCGACGCGGGTCACCGAGTAGAACTGCGGCCGGTTCCAGTTCTTGTCGCCGATGCTCGAGATCGGCCCGATGTTGTAGAGGAACGTCTTCGGGTTGCGGATCTCGGTGGTGAAGCGGAACTGGTAGGAGATGTCGGCAGTGCTCTTGCCGGAGTTGGAGATGTGGATCTCGTAGGTCACGTCGTCGCCGAACTCGTAGAAGTTCGGGCCGCCGTCGGGTGCCTGGAGTGGGACGTAGTTGGCGATCAGCACGACGTGGTCAGGCTTGGACGGGCTGACGAACGCGTAGACGTCGGTGCTGTCGGCGACCGGGTCCTTGCTGATCTCCGGTGCTTCGCGGTGCGACGACATGTCAGTTCCCCGTCCTGTTGGTGGAGCCTGCTGCGTTGAGGATGCGGGCCACGAGGTCGCGGTCGCGGACGACCACCTCGTGCTCGCCGACCATGAGGCGGAGCGTGTCGGACCGGTGGTCCTCGACGTACGCCACCACGGAGTCCGTGGCGCTCCCCGGTGTTGCCTCGGTCTGGGTTGCCTCGGTCTGGCGAGCGCGTGTCCCGCGGGCGAACGCCACGCCAGGCGTGAGCGCCACCGCGCCCGCCACCGTGCCGGCACCCGCCGCGGCGATGAGCTTCCTTCTGCTGGTGTCTGTCATGTCGTTGTGCCCCTCACGGGATGCGGGCACGTCGGGGTGGCGTGCCTCGCGAGAGGA
This sequence comes from uncultured Actinomycetota bacterium, assembly GCA_963723195.1. Lineage (GTDB taxonomy): Bacteria > Actinomycetota > Actinomycetes > Propionibacteriales > Nocardioidaceae > Nocardioides. The sequence goes on along the minus strand of CAVRPU010000012.1, from coordinate 186,459 downwards.
TTCGGAGCTGCCGTTGTGTCGGATTGGAGACAGCCGCGCCCATGCGCGCCGTCTACGCTGCCGGGGTGCCGCGCCCTCCCTGCCTCGCCCTCGCGCTGGTGCTCGCGGGTGCGCCGGCGACCGCCCCCGTCACCGAGGGACTCCGATGACGGCGGCGACAGGGCCGGCCCGAAACCTCACCGTCGTCGAGGCCCGCGAGCGCGCGGCGCTCCTCGACGTCGCGTCGTACGACGTCCAGCTGGTGCTCTCCGAGGCCGAGCACTTCGAGAGCCGGACGACCGTGCGCTTCCGATCCGGCACCGGCCGGACGTTCCTCGAGCTCGACGGCGACCTGCTCGAGGGCGACCTCGACGGGACGCCACTGGCCCAGCAGGGCAACCGGCTCCCGCTCGACCTCGAGGCGGGCGAGCACGTCGCCACCGTCGTCGCGCGCTGCCGCACCACCTCCGACGGGGTCGGGCTGGTGCGCAGCGTCGACCCCGCGGACGGCGCGGTGTATGTCTACGGCCAGTCCTTCCTCGACGATGCGCAGCGGATCTTCGCCTGCTTCGACCAGCCCGACCTGAAGGCCACCTTCACGATGACGGTCGACGCCCCCGAGAGCTGGGTGGTGCGCGGCAACACGACGGCCACGAGCTCGGCGGGCGGCCGACACGTGTTCGAGCCGACCGAGCGGATGCCGCCCTACCTCTTCTCCCTGGCCGGCGGGCCGTGGCACGGCGAGACCGCCCACCACGACGGTCTCGACCTCGGTGTCTGGTGCCGCGCCTCGCTCGCGCCCCACTTCGAGGCGGACGAGATCATCGCCGTCACCCGGCAGAGCCTGGACTTCCAGCAGCCGCTCTTCGGCCGGCCCATGCCCTTCGGACGGACCTACGACCAGGTCTTCGTCCCCGACTTCAACGCCGGGGCGATGGAGAACGCCGCGATGGTGACCTTCGCCGACGAGTACTTCGTCCGCCGGAGCCGGACCACCAGGAGCGAGCGCCGGCAGCGGGCGCAGGTCATCGCCCACGAGCTCGCCCACATGTGGTTCGGCAACCTGGTGACGATGCGCTGGTGGGACGACCTGTGGCTCAACGAGTCGTTCGCGGAGCTCATGGGGTTGCACACGGTCGAGGAGGCCACGGAGTACGACGGCGCCTGGGCCGACTTCGCCCTGGCCCGCAAGGCCTGGGGCTATCGCGCCGACTCCCTGCCGACGACACACCCGATCGCCGGAACGGTGCCCGACAGCCGGGCAGCACTCATGAACTTCGACGGCATCTCCTACGCCAAGGGCGCAGCCGCGCTGCGCCAGCTCTGGGCGTGGATCGGCGAGGAGGCCTTCTTCGCCGGCGTACGCCGCTACCTCGACCGGCACGCCTGGGGCAACACCTCCCTCTCCGACCTGCTCGTCGCGCTGGAGCAGGAGTCCGGACGCGACCTCGCCGCCTGGTCGAGCTCGTGGCTGCAGACGGCCGGCACGTCGACGATCCGGGTCCGGGACGGGCTGCTGGAGAGCGACGACGACCGACCGCACCACGTGGGCGTCGGCCGGTACGCCGGCCGCCCCCTGCGCCTGGTCGAGCGGCTCGACCTCGAGCTGCCCGGGTCGGGGACGCACGTCGAGCCGGCCGACCTGGTGCTGCCCAACGACGGCGACCTGACCTTCGCCAAGGTGCGCCTCGACGATCGCTCTCTGCTGACCGTGCGGGCCTCGCTGCACACCCTCGACGACCCGGTCGCCCGGTCCCTGGTCTGGGGTTCGTTGTGGGACTCCGCCCGCGACGCCGAGCTGTCGCCCTACGACTACGTCAGGATCGTGCTCGCCAACGTGGAGGGTGAGACGGACCCGGACCTGGTCGGCACACTCCTCTCCCAGGCCCGTATCGCCGCCGAGCTGTGGGCCGGCTCCGCCGAGCTCGTGGCCGGCCTGCACGCGCTGGCGGTCTCGGTCGAGACGGTGCCCGGCAGCGACCTTCAGCTCGCCTTCCACCGCGCCGCACTGGCGACCACACCCGCCCGCCTGGCCCTGCCGGACGGGCTTCCCGAGGACGAGGAGCTGTGCTGGCTGCAGCTGCGACGGCTGGCCGAGCTCGGGCACGTCTCGGGTGCCGAGCTCGAGGCGGCCTACGCCTCGGAGCCGACGTCGACGGCGCAGAACCATCTGGCCTACGCCACGGCGGCGCTTCCCGATCCGGCCGCCAAGGCCGCCGCCTGGGCCGAGCTGACCGGCACCGGTGAGCTCTCGACGTCCCGGGCCCGCGCTCTCGGCCTGGGGTTCTGGCGGCCCGGCCAGGACGACCTGCTGGCGGCGTACGTCGACCGCTATCTCGCCGACGTGCCCGACATCTGGCGGCGCCGGAGCCCTGAGCTCGCCGGAGTCCTGACGGGGTCGGCCTTCCCCGCGACCATGGTCACGGCATCCGTGGTCGAGCGCACCGCCGCGCTGACGACGGCCGACGCCGACGCCGGCCAGCGCCGGGTCGTCCTGGAGTGCCGGGACGACCTGGCGCGGGCGGTGGCGAGCCGCGCGCTGTTCTGAGCGACGTACCCTCACGCTCAGGGTGGAGCGTCAGCCCTGCGTCTTGGCGTTGCTCGCTCTAGAAAGTGGAGGGTCCGCGCGCATTTCTCGGAAATTCAAACCTCTGGGTGGGGGCGTGATACGTTTGGTGAACAAGAGATGAACAGGAGGTGTCCCATGAAGGACTACCTGATGACCGAACGCCCTCAGCTGAGCTGGGTCGAGGTGCCGACCGCCGACGGAGGCTCGCGCCTGGAGATGCGCTGGGACACCGCCCCCGCGCCGGTCAGCTCGGCGGTCCACGCCGCCTGACCCCACGCCCGCGACTGGCCCGCATCCCGATTCACGGGGTGTGGGCCAGTTCACATTCCGTCGGGTCACCCCGTTGGAACAAAACGGACCGTAGTCCTGTTTTGATGGTTGAAAGTTGAACCATTCAACCAGGAGGAAACCCCCATGAGCATCTTCAGCCGCCAGCCCGAGCGTGACGTCTTCGACGCCCCGAGCAACCTCGCCGAGAACCTGACCGGTGACTACGCGATCGACACCACGCACACGCGCCTGGGCTTCAGCGCGCGCCACGCGATGGTCACCACCGTCCGCGGTGGCTTCACCGACTTCGAGGGCAACGCCCGCATCGACACCGAGAACCCCGCCGCCTCGCACGTCGAGATCGTCATCAACGCCGCCAGCATCGACACCGGCGTCGTCGACCGCGACGGCCACCTCAAGTCCCCCGACTTCTTCGACGTGGAGAACAACCCGCGGATCAGCTTCACCTCGACCAAGGTCGAGCGCGACGGCGACGTCTGGGCCATCACCGGCGACCTCGCCATCAAGGACGTCACCAAGCCCGTCACCATCGAGTTCGAGCAGACCGGCTCTGCGAAGGACCCGTTCGGCAACACCCGCGTCGGCTTCGAGGGCGCGACCGCCATCAGCCGCAAGGAGTGGGGCCTCACCTGGAACGCCGCGCTCGAGACCGGCGGCGTGCTCGTCTCCGACAAGGTCAAGCTCGAGTTCGACGTCTCCGCCGTCAAGAAGGCCTGACCCACCGCCGAGCGGGCGCAACTTCACCGCCGAGCGGGCGCAACTTCACCGCCGAGCGGGCGCAACTTCACCGCCGAGCGGGCGCAACTTCACCGCCGAGCGGGCGCAACTTCACCGGAGGAGCGAAGCGGGGGAAGGTGAAGTTGCGCCCGCTCGGCGTTTTGCGCCCGCTCGGCGTCTTGCGCCCGCTCGGCGTAATCCGGGTGCGCGCCGGGCGGGGCTGGCTGTCTAATACCGCCGTGACCACGACCGCCCCGCCCCTGCCTGAGGGCCTCACCGAACGGCCCCTCACCCTCGAGGACGCCCGCGCCGTCTACGAGGTGATGGCCGCCGCCGAGATGGACGACATCGGGATGATCGAGATCGAGGAGGCCGACATCGTCGGCGACTGGGGCCTCCCCAGCTTCGACGTCTCCGCCCAGACCGTCGGCGTCTTCGACGGGGCCGGGGGCGAGGAGAGGCTCGTCGGCTACGCCGAGGTCGCCCGCGGTGACCGCGGCGACGCGGCCGTGCACCCGGCGTACCGCGGGCGCGGCATCGGCACCCGCCTGGCCCTCTGGATGCAGGACACGGCCCGCCGCCGCGGCTCCACGATCGTCGGCATGCCCGTGCCGGAGGGCTCGTCCGGTGACCGGCTGCTCGAGGCGCTCGGCTACCACGTGCGCCACACCAGCTGGGTGCTCAAGCTGCCCGAAGGCGCGGAGATCGTGCGCCGCGACCTGCCCGAGGGGTACGCCGTCCGCGAGGCCCGGCCCGACGAATGGCCGGCGGCCCACGAGGTCGTCGAGGACGCGTTCCTCGAGTGGTCGGTGCGCGATCGTGAGCCGTACGACGACTTCGTGGCGTCGATCCAGGGCCGCCCCGGCTTCGAGCCGTGGAACCTGCGGGTCGTCACCGACGCCGAGGGCGCCGTCGTCGGCGTCTCCTACGTCGTGATCGCCGAGACCGACGACGGCCGCGACCCCGAGGCGTACGTCTCCCGCCTCGCCGTGCGCAGCGACCAGCGCCGCCGCGGCCTCGCCCAGGCGCTCATGGTCGACTCCTTCGAGGTGGCCCGCGAGCACGGCGCCCTGGTCTCCGGACTCAGCACCGACTCGCGCACCGGCGCGCTCGACCTCTACACGAAGGTCGGCATGGAGGTCACCTCGGTCTGGCTCAGCCGGGCGATCCACCTGGTATGACCGTCTGGTGACTGCCGACCTCAGCCGCTACGACGACGTCCTCGCCTGGGTGCGCGCCTGCGCTGCCGCTGAGCCCGACCTGCGCGCGATCTGGATCGGAGGGTCCCCCGCGACCGGAGGGTACGACGACTGGTCCGACATCGACCTCGAGGTCCTCTGCACGCCCGGCGAGTCCGTCCGCGTCCACGACGCGATGCTGGCCGCCGTGGCCGGGTTCATGTCCAGCCCCGTGGTGTCGACCTGGCGGCTGCCCGCCGGCACCTGGCCCGACGGGCGCCAGTCGTTCCTCACGCTCCACCCGGACCCCGGCGCCCTGGCCGAGCCGACCCGCATCGTCGACCTCCACGTCCACGACGACATCCCCGAGGCCCGGCGCGTCGACGGTCGCCGGCACGGCCGGGTCATCGTCGTGCACGACCCGGACGGCATCGTCGAGCAGGCTGACGACGACGAGCGAGACCTGGTCCGCCGCCGGGTGCTCGAGCTCGACCAGATCGCGAGCCGCCGTGACGTCGCCGGCTGGCTGGTGGCCCGCGCGAACGCCCGGACGCAGCCCGCCGAGGCCACCGCTCTCTACCTGCGCTTCGGGCTGATGGCCCTGGTGACCCTGCTCCGCAACGAGACCTGCCCGTGGCGCTTCGACTACGGGCTGCGCTACCTCGACACCGACCTGCCGCCCGCGCACCGGGCCCGGGTGGAGTCGCTCCTCCCCGACGCGCGCCCGCTCATCGACACGGCCCGCGCGTGCTTCGCCTGGATGGACGAGCTCCTCGCAGCACCACCCACCCGCGGCTCGGCCCTGGCCGACCGGGTGGTCGTCGGCGCCGTCGTCCCCGAGGCGTTCATCCAGTCCGACGCCGGTTCCTGGCTGGCGTCGTACGCCGACGCCGACCGGCCCGGCACCGTCGAGGTGTCCGTCGACGCCGGCGTGCTGCTGGTGGTGCACTCGGGGCTCACGGCAGGCGACTCGGGTGACTGGCTGCGGACCTGGCAGGAGCGCACGTCGCCTGCTGCCCTCGGGCTCGCCTGACACGTTGAGTTGGCCCAAATGGTTGTGCGAGTTGGCCGGAATGGTTGCTACGCACGACCATTTGCCACGACTCACACAACCATTTGGGCCAACTCAACGTGTCAGGACTGGCTCCACACCCGGGTCGTCCGCGTCGGCGCGGTAGTCCGACACGTCGGTCTGGTCATGGCCCTCGTCGACGCCGAGAGCACGCAGCAGGACGGTGAGGACGACGGTCACGACGACGTTGGCCAGGAAGGCGATGAAGGCGATGTAGACGCGGGTCTCGGTGCCCGGGAAAGTGACGAGAGGGCCGCCGAAGTGACTTCCGGGATCGCCGGGGATGGCGACGCCGTAGGCCATCCAGGTGCCGTAGGCGATGCCGACGGCCCAGCCGGCAAGGAGGGCGTAGCGGTGGCACCACCGTGTGTAGAGGCCGACCACGATCGCCGGGAACGTCTGGAGCATCCAGACCCCACCGAGCAGCTGAAGGTTGATCGCGAACTGCTTGGGCAGGGCGAGCACGAAGGCGAGGGCGCCGAACTTCACCAGCAACGACATCAGCTTGCTCTGCTTGGCCTCCTGCGCCGGGGTGGCGTGATGGTTGACGTAGGCCTTGTAGATGTTGCGGGTCCACAGGTTGGCCGCGGCGATCGACATGATCGCGGCGGGCACCAGCGCGCCGATGCCGATCGCCGCGAACGCCACGCCGGCGAACCAGCTGGGGAACTCGTTCTCGAACAGCTGCGGCACCGCCTGCTGGGCGTTCTCGACCTGGACCCCCGCGGCGATCGCCACGAATCCGAGGAGCGCGATCAGCCCGAGCAGGAAGGAGTACGCCGGCAGCAGGGCGGCGTTGCGACGGATCACCGAGCGGTTCTTGGTGGCGAGCACGCCGGTGATCGAGTGGGGGTACATGAAGAGCGCCAGCGCCGAGCCCAGGGCGAGCGAGGCGTAGGCCCAGTGCGCCGCCTCGGGCGGGATCATCACCCGGCCGTTGACCTGGCCCGCGGCGATGGCGTCGGCGTTCTCTGCGTTGAAGGCGTCGAAGCTGTCGGTGGCGGCGGTGAAGACGCTGTCCCAGCCGCCGACCTGTGAGGGCAGGTAGAGCACCGCGACGATGACGACGACGTAGATCAGCGTGTCCTTCACGAACGCGATGAGCGCCGGCGCCCTGAGGCCGCTGGAGTAGGTGTAGGCCGCGAGGAAGCCGAAGGCGATGAAGAGCGGGAGGTGTTGCAGCAGCCAGGCGGCGTCCTCGCCGGCCTGCAGGCCCATCACCTGGAGGATCACCTCGATGCCGACGAGCTGGAGGGCGATGTAGGGCATCGTCGCGACGATGCCGGTGATCGCGATGACGAGCGCGAGCGGTTTCGAGTCGTAGCGGCCCTGCACGAAGTCGGCCGGCGTGACGTAGCCGTGCCGGTGCGAGACCGACCACAGGCGCGGCAGGAACAGGAAGATCAAGGGATAGGCGATGGTCGCGTAGGGGATCGCGAAGAAGCCGACGGCGCTGCCCGCGAACATCGTCGCGGGCACGGCGATGAAGGTGTACGCCGTGTAGAGGTCACCGCCGATCAGGAACCACGCGACGAAGGTGCCGAACCCGCGGCCGCCGAGGCCCCACTCGTCGAGGTTGTCGAGCTTGGCCACGCGACGCCACCGCACGGCCGCGAAGCCGAGGACGGTGACCAGCAGGAAGAAGAAGACGAAGACGGCGACCGCGACGCCGTCGATCGAGGTGTCGTTCACCGGCCGCGCTCCTGGCCGCCGCCGGCCTGGTCGGTCCGGGCCCGGCGGTCGAGCCGGTCGGCGTGCTCGGACAGGAAGTAGGCGATGCCGGTGACGACGCAGCTGAAGACGATGAGCAGCATCTGGAACCAGAAGAAGAACGGGAAGTCGAACAGCGTCGGATCGACCCGGTCGTAGAGCCCGACCACCAGCGGCAGCACCACCGCGGGGGCCAGGAGCAGCAGAACCAGGAGCCGGATGTTGCGGGATCTGGACGTCATCGCGCCTCCCAAGACAGCGGGTGTGTCGAGCCTCGGACGGAGGCTAGTGGGATGCGGGGACTGGCACCACGGACCTGGGTGCCCCATCGGTCGGCACCAGCTCCGGAGGCAGCCAGTACGTCGCCGTGGCCAGGAGATGCTCCTCGAGCACCTCCTGGTCGTCCTCGAGGTAGCCGGCGATCTCGAGGCTGACCAGCCCGTGCACCGAGGACCAGATCGAGATCGCCGCCGCCCGCGGGTCGACGTCGCGAAGGACGCCGGCGGCGATGCAGCGGCGTACGGCGTCGAGGAGGGGGTGCATGGTCACGTCGAGCGCGGTGCCGGCGATCATCTCGCGCAGGCCGGAGCGGCCGAACATGACGTCGTAGAGCGCGGGCTGCTCGAGCGCCCAGCGCCGGTAGGCGCGCCCGAGCTCGGCGAAGTCCTCGAGAGGGTCGTCGGTGGCGGGCACGGCCTCCTGGGCGGCGGTCAGGCTCGCGCTCGCGGCCCCGAGGACCGCGACGACGAGCTCTTCCTTGCTGCCGAAGATCGTGTAGATGGCGGTGGTGGAGGTGCCGGCGGTGCGCGCGAGGCGACGCAGCACCAGCGCGTCGGGGCCGCCCTGGGCGATCGCCTGGGCCGCCAACGCAATCAGTTGTCTACGAAGGCTTTCATCGTAGATTTTAGGCCTTCCCACTTGACAAGGGTATCAAAAACGCTGTTACATAACGGTGTTACAACGGTGTCAGCACCGTCCGCAACCGGGGGGAAGCGGGCGGTTCGAGCACCGGACGAGAGCCGGACGGGAGTTGCTCCCGCTCGGTCGACTGTCAGGCAAGGCCGGGGACCCGAGACCCTTGCCGTGCCAGGGGGTGGCAGTCGATCCGATGTCGGCCGCGCGAGCGGTCGAGCCGGCTCTCTCGTCATTTACCGCGGGCTCTCGACCATCGGGTCCGTGGTCAGTCGCCGAGCAGCAGCCGGTTCGTCGGCAGCGCCAGGAACCCCGCGGCCATCTCCTCGTCACCGATGCGCTCGACGGTGCGGTGCACGTAGCGCCGCGCGCGGCGCAGCGCCGCGGCCGCCCGGGGGTCACCCGCGTCGCGCAGCACCTGCCAGACGTGCGCGAGCATGGCGGTCGGGCGCAGACTCCCCTCGGCGCCGGCGGTCTGCAGGGTCGGCAGCAGGGCCTCGATCGCGGCCACCGCAGCGGGGTGGTGCCCGAGCGCCGACTGCGCCGCCGCCGTACCGGCCCGCGCCTCGCGCGCGAGGACGTCGCTCCCGGCGATCGTGTAGTGCCGGCGTGCCTCGGTGTACGACGCGAAGGCGTCGCGCGGGTTGCCGTCGGCCATCGCGACGTAGCCCGCGGCGAGGTGCGCCGTGCCGAGGTCGAGCGGCGAGGCTGCCGAGCCGGCCATCTTCCTGGCCACCTTCGCCGACTTCTTCGCCGCGCGCAGGTCGCCTCGGTTGAGGTGCACCATCGCGAGCCGGCTGTGGGCGTCGATCTCCTGGCTGCGGCCCTCCAGCGACGCCCCGATCTCGCGGGCCTCCTCCAGGGCGGCGATCGCTGCCTCGAAGCCGCCCGTCGAGCCTTCGACCATGCCGAGGATGAGGAGGTCGATGCACAGCGACTCGGCGTCCTGGAGCCGTCGCTTGACCTCGATCGCCTGGCGCAGAAGCTCGCGGGCGGCGCCGTACTCACCCTGGGCGCTCACGATCGCCGCCAGGTTGCCGCGCACCACGGCCTCGCGGTAGCGGTGTCCCGAGCGGCGGAAGATCGGCAGCGTCTGCTCGAGGGCAGCGCGCGCCTCGCGGAGGCGACCCATGTTGTAGGCAGTGGCGCCACCTTGCGCGAGGGCCATCGCCTCGCCCTCGAGGTCGCCGTCGGCGCGGAACACCGCCGCGGACTCACCCGCCAGGTCGAGGGCCTCCTCGAGACGGCCCTCGTTGTTGGCCAGCATCGAGAGGTAGCGCAGCGACTCGGCGACCAGCGGCGCCGACCGGTGCTCGCGCGCGAGCTCGAGGGCGTAGGTGAGGCTGGCGGCCGCACCAGGACCGTTGCCGCGCCAGGTCTGCGACTTGCCGTGCACGAGGACCGCCTCCGCCTCGACCACGCCGAGCCCGGCCCCGGCCGCGACCCCCGCGGCCGCACCGGCGTCGCGCTCGGCCGAGTCGTAGTTGCCGAGCGCGAAGTCGACGCGGGCTCGGGCGATCAGGACCGCCGTACGCCGCCGCGGCTGGTCCGCGTCGTCGGGCAGCCGCACCAGCAACCCGTCGAGGGTGTCGAGGTCGGTCTGCTGGGCCGCGCGGTCGCCCAGGTAGTCCGACACCCGCTCGCGCGCCACGAGCGCCTCGAAGCGGGCCAGGTCGTCGTCGGCCAGCTCCAGCGCCCGCCCGAGCAGCCGGCTCGCCTCCTCGAGTGCGTGCACGGCGGTGCCCTGCTGACCTGCTCGCAGGTACCACGCGCCGGCACGCCCGTCGCGCGCCTTGTCGAAGTGCTCGGCGACCACGGCCGCGAACTCGTCCTCCCGACCGCTCCGCGCGGACGTCTCCGCCAGCCACTCACCCGCGAGTCGGTGGTAGCGCTCGCGGTGCGCGCGCAGCACGCCGTCGTAGGCCACGTCGCGGAGCAGGCCGTGACGGAAGACGAACTCGCGGGCCGAGGTGAAGATGGAGTCGGTGCGCTCGAAGACCAGCTCCCGACGGCGCAGCTCGTCGTGCACGCGACCGACGTCGACGGTGCCATGGTCCGCGAGGTGCGCGACGGCGGCGTCCCAGTAGACGCGCCCGACGACCGCGGCACGCTGCAGGACCGATCGCTGCAGGGGGTCGAGCGCGTCGAGCCTGGCCTGGAGCACGCCGCGCAGGCTGTTGGGCACCTGGACGGTCCCGACGAGCTCGGGCACCACCCGCCACGGATCACCGCGGACGATCACACCCGCGTCGACCAGCCAGGTGACCAGCTCCTCGACGTAGAAGGGATTGCCACCCGCGGCATCGAGCACGAGGTCGACGAGTTCGTCGGGAGGGTGCTCGACGAAGCGGAGCAGGTCGCGGACGAGCCTGCGGGCGTCGTCGGGGGCCAGCGGCTGGAGCCACATCCGGGTGTGGTGCCCCAGCGGCTGCTGGTCGGGGCCGCGACCCCACTGCGGTCGCTCCTCGCGCAGCTGCGGTCGGGCGGTCGCGACCACCAGGACCGGCTTGTCGTGCAGGGCCGCGTCGGCCGCCTCCAACCAGCGCAGCGACCCGTCGTCGGCCCAGTGCAGGTCCTCGAGCTGGATCAGCACGGGAGACTGGTCGGCCAGCCGGGCGAAGTACTCCGCCAGCGCGACCGTGCCCGCCACCCGCAAGGCCTGCGGGTCGCTCGGTACGCCGGCTCCGGGCAGGTCGGTCTCGAAGCCGACGAACGCGCCCACCAGGTGGGCGTCGTGGAGCGCCTTGTCATCGTCTCCGGAGCCGGCGTACGCCTGCGCGAAGCCCGCCTCCAGCTTGGCGCGGACCACCCCGGGCTCGTCGGTCTCGGCGATGCCGAACCGGCCGGCGAGCAGGTCGCGGAGCAGGCCCAGGGGTCGGTTGAAGCCCGACGGCTGCGCGCGGCCCCCGAACCACCAGATGACCAGGGGGTTCTCCGAGAGCCGCGCGTCGAGCTCTTCGAGCAGCCGCGACTTGCCGACGCCCGCGTCGCCCACGACGGTGAGCACCCGCCAGCGCTGCTGCTCGGCGACGGCGTAGAGGTGCTCCTCGAGGGCGCCCAGCTCGGTGCCGCGGCCGACCGTCTCGGTCTCGACGCCCTCGATGCCGGAACCGCGGTCGGGGCGGAAGGTCCGCGGCCGCTCCGAGACGACGGCGAAGGTGTCGACCGGCTCGTCGAACCCCTTGAACTGCTGGGCGTCGCGCCGCTCGAGGTTGAAGGTGCGGCGCACGTGTCGCTGGGTGCCGTCCGAGACGAGGATGCCGTCGACCGGCGCCGCAGCCTGGATGCGCGCGGCGCGGTTGACCGTCGAGCCGACCGCGACGAAGGCGCCGTCGCCGCGCCCGAGGGTGCTGACCACGACGTCGCCGGTGTCGATGCCGACGCGCATCCGCAGGGTCAGGGCGTACGTCGCCGCGAGCTCGGTGTTGAGGTCGGCAAGGTCGTCGAGCATGGCCAGGGCAGCCCGGACGGCGCGCTCGGGATCGTCCTCGTAGGAGCGACGCAGCCCGAAGACGGCCATCACCGCGTCGCCGATGAACTTCTCCACCTCGCCGCCGTGCTCCTCGATGATCCGGCGCCAGCGGGCGAAGTAGGTGTCGACGACGGTCCGGGTGTCCTCCGGGTCGAGGTCGTCGGCGAGGAACGTGAAGCCGACCAGGTCGGCGAACAGGACGGTCACCCGGCGGCGTTGCTCCACCTGGCGTGAGACCAGGGCCTCGCGGCGGTCGCGCATGGAGGCGAGCGCGACGTCGACCACGTCGTCCCCGAGCGTCGCCCGCTGCTGCTCGAGCGAGGCGATGGCACGATCCAGCGCGACGAGGTCGTCGGCGGCCGCGGTGGTGTCCATCGTCGCCGAGCGTAGGACGTCAAGACAGGTATGTACCGCCTTGCCGGGTCACCTCTTTCCCCGCGACGCTGGGTGCAACCGAAGGGACCCCCTCATGAAGACCCCCCGCATCGCCCTCGCCCTCGCTGTCCTCGGCACACCCTTCGCGGCGTACGCCGTGACCGTGCCGTCCTCGGCGGCCGCCGCCGCGATGTGCCAGGGAGAGCGCGCCACGATCGTCGGAACGGCCGGAGACGACGTGCTCCGTGGCGGCCCGGGCCGCGATGTGATCTCCGGGTTGGCCGGCCAGGACCGAATCTCGGGCCTGGCCGGAAACGACGTGCTGTGCGGTGGCGACGGTGCCGACCTGCTCGACGGCGGCGCGGGCGACGACCGCCTCGACGGCGGCCGCGGCGGGGTCCAGCTCGTCGAGGGCACGCAGGTCAGGGCCGGCGACGAGATCATCGGCGGCCCGGGCGGCGACCGGCTCGACCCCGGGGCCAACGACGGTCCCGCGAAGGTCTCGTCGTTCGGGGTCGACGTGGTGAGCTTCGGCGACGCCGCCGACGGCGTCTCGGTCGACCTGCGGTCGGGGACCGCGGTCGGCGCCGGCCGCGACCGGATCGTGGTGCGCCCGATGTGGCTGGTGCTCAGTCCCGGCGACGACAAGGTGCGCGGCTCCAAGCTCCCGGTCGGTGTGAGCGGCGGGGCAGGCGACGACACCATCCGGACCGGGGCGGGCGACGACGAGGTCGCTGCCGATGACGACGGCAGGTTCCGCTTCGGCGGGAAGACGATCGGCACGGGTGGCGACGACGAGGTGAGCACCGGGGCCGGTGACGACAGGGTCACGGTCCGGGACGGCGACGACGTGGTCGACCTGGGCGCGGGCGACGACGACGTCGAGAGCGCCAAGGGCCGCGACGTGATCCGTGGCGGGGCAGGCGATGACGACATCTTCGAGCACGGCCGGACGCCGGACGACATCGACGCCGGCCGCGGTCGCGACGAGGTGACCGACGACGTGATGGGCAAGAAGGGTGAGCGCATCTCGATGGGCCCGCGCGAGGACGTGCGCGAGAGCCTGTCGGTGGTGAGCCCCCGGGCGGTCGTGTGGGACCTCGCAACGGGGCTCGCGGATGTCGGCGGCACCACGGTCGAGCTCGCCTGGGCGGCCAGGATCTTCCCCGACGGCCAGCGGAGGTGGACGATCCGCGGCACGGCCGAGGCCGACTTCGTGCAGGTCACCTTCAGCGCCGGCACGTCGTTCTTCGGGCTCGGCGGCGACGACCGGTTCCTCGGCGACTTCAAGGAGGCGGACCTCTTCGACGGCGGCGACGGCACTGACACCTACGGCGGCGACGAGAAGCGCAACAACACCTGCATCGCGGTGGAGCGCGACGAGGCGGGTGCCTGCCTGCGCTGAGCACCTCGGTCGGCTGCCGCAACCGGACAGGGCCGCTGGCCGAGGAGGCGCGCGCCGTCTCGAGACCTCAGGCCCGGAGCTCAGGGAACTGGTCGTCACGCCACTCGTCGGTGGCGCCCTCGCCGCGGGCGAGCTCGACCTCGCGGGCGCGCAGCTCGACCCGGCGGATCTTGCCCGAGATCGTCTTGGGCAGCTCGGCGAACTCGATCCTCCTGACCCGGAGGTACGGCGCGAGGTTCTCGCGCGCGTGCTTGAGGATGGCGTACGCCGTCTCGCGGGTCGGCTCGTGGCCGGGCGCGAGCACGACGTACGCCTTGGGGACGGCGAGCCGGACCTCGTCGGGGGCGGGGACCACGGCAGCCTCGGCGACGGCCGGGTGCTCGATCAGCACCGACTCCAGCTCGAACGGGCTGACCTTGTAGTCGCTGGCCTTGAAGACGTCGTCGGTGCGGCCGACGTAGGTGATGTAGCCGTCCTCGTCGCGTTCGGCGATGTCACCGGTGTGGTAGAGACCGCCGACCTCAGACGGCGGAGGGTCGCCGTCGCGCTCGTCGTCGGTGAGGTAGCCCGTCATCAGCGGCAGCGGCCGCCCGCCCGGCCCGTCGAGCTGCAGGCAGATCTCGCCCTCGCCGACACCGTCGACCCGCTGTCCGGTGGCCGGGTCGACCAACGCGACCGGGACCCCCGGCAGCGGCCGGCCCATCGAGCCGGGCTTGAGCCGCGCCCCCGGGGTGTTGCCGATCTGGGCCGTGGTCTCGGTCTGCCCGTAGCCGTCGCGCAGGGTGAGACCCCAGTGGCGGCGTACCTGCTCGATCACCTCGGGGTTGAGCGGCTCGCCGGCGCCGATCACCTCGCGAAGCGCGCCCGGCCCGCCGGAGAGATCGGCGTTGATGAGCATCCGCCACACCGTCGGCGGCGCGCAGAAGCTGGTGACCTCGCGCTCGCGCAGCTGGGTGAGCAGCGCTGCAGCGTCGAAGCGCGCGTAGTTGTAGACCAGCACGGTCGCCTCGGCGTTCCACGGCGCGAAGAAGCACGACCACGCGTGCTTGGCCCAGCCGGGCGAGGAGATGTTGAGGTGGACGTCGCCGGGCTGGAGGCCGAGCCAGTACATCGTGGTGAGGTGTCCGAGCGGGTAGGAGACCTGGGTGTGCTCGACCAGCTTGGGGCGCGAGGTCGTGCCGCTCGTGAAGTAGAGGAGCAGCCGGTCGTCGGGGGCGGTGCCGGGATGCTCGACGGTGACCGTGCCGAGCTCGTACGCCGCGTGGAGGTCGTGCCACTCCCCAGCGGCACCCTCGACCCGGCCGACGCCGATGCGCGTGTAGTCGCCCGGCACGTCGTCGAGCTTGGCGGCGTCGGCCGGGTTGCACACCACGAACCTCGCGCTGCCGCGCTCGATCCGGTCGCGCAGGTCGGCGGGGCCGACCGCCGTCGTGGTGGGCATGATCACCGCGCCGACCTTGGCGACCGCGAGCATCGTCTCCCAGAGCTCGACCTGGTTCCCGAGCATGACGATGACGGCGTCGCCCTTGCGCACACCGCGGTCACGCAGCCAGACCGCCACCTGGTCGGAGCGGTGCGCCAGCTCGTCGAAGCTCAGGCTCTGGTCGCTGCCGTCCTCCTCGACGACGACGAGCCCGGGCCTGTCGTTGCCCCGGGCAAAGGCGTCGAACCAGTCGTTCGCCCAGCTCCACTCCTCGCCCACGTCGGGAAAGGCGAACTCCGCGACGGCACGCTCGTGCTCACCGCGCAGCTCGAGCAGCTGGTCACGGGCGGCTCGGAACCTGGCGGTGGCGTCGGCGGTCTCGGTCATGGCCTCGATCCTGCTCCCGTGGGCCTCCAGGGCGCCAGCGGCGGTCTCGCCCGCCCCGAGGATCCACGGGCCTGACCACTAGCCTCTTCCCCGTGCGCATCGTGCTCGCTACCGACAGCTTCGACGGCATCGCCGGGACCGAGACCTACGTGCTCACGCTGGCGGAGCAGCTGCTCCGGCTCGGGCACGACGTCCGGATCTACTCCCCCCGCCTCGGGCAGATGGGCGAGCTGGCGCGCGGTCGCGGCGTCGAGGTGGTGGGCAGGCTCGACGAGCTCGGCGAGCCTGCCGACGTCGTCGTAGCCCAGGACGGCGCCACGGCCTACGAGCTGGTCGAGGTGTGGCCGGGCGTGCCCCAGGTCTTCGTATGCCACAGCGCCATGTTCGACCTGCAGCAGCCGCCGCTGGTGCCCGGGGTGACCGCCGCCGTGGTCGTGATGAGCGACCGCGTTCACCGCCGCGTGGCCGCGATGGACGCCCCCCTGCGCATCGTCCGGCTCCGCCAGCCGATCGACACCGAGCGGCTCGTGCCACGCGGGCCGGTCTCGGCCACGCCACGGCGCGCGCTGCTGCTGGGGAGCTACCTCCAAGGAGACGCACTGCGGTTCATCGTCGACGCCTGGTCCGCGCTGGGCGTGGAGATCGTGCAGGTCGGCCACCGGACGCGTCCGACCCTGCACCCGGAGGACGACATCGCCGCGGCCGACATCGTCGTCGGCAAGGGGCGCGCGATCCTGGAGGCCATGTCGTGTGGCCGTCCGGCCTATGTCTTCGACGCCTATGGGAGCGACGGCTGGGTGACGGCGGACACCTATCCCGCGATCGAGGCGGACAGTATCGGTGGTCAGGCCTTCCCCGAGGTGATCGACGCGGCCCGGCTCCGTGACGACCTCGCCGCCTACGACCCCGCGATGGGCCACGTCAACCGCACCCTTGTGCTCAAGCACCACCAGGCCCGGACCCACGCGCAGGAGCTGGTCGGCCTCCTCGCCGAGGTTGCCCCCCACGTCTCCCCGGGCGTGACCCAGGCCGGCGAGCTGGCCCGCCTCGTCCGCATGCGGTGGCGCGCCGAGCGCGAGCTGCACGTGCTGCGCGCCGACTTCCACCGCATCGAGCTGCAGGCGCAGCAGGCCCGGGCAGAGGTCGAGCAGGTCACCCGACGTCTCGAGGCGTCGGAGGCACGTGGTGCCGACGCCCAGGCGGCGCTGGCCGTGGAGCGCGAGCTCCGGGCGGCCGCGCTGCGTCAACGGGCGCGCGCGAACCGGCGACGGCAGGCCCTGAGGAGACGCTACGACGACCTGCTGAGGCGGCGCTGGGTGCGCCTCGGCATGGCCTTGCGCGTGCTCCCGTCCACCATCTCGGACGCCTCATGACGAGCCCGTTGGCGTCGTCTTCCCGTGCCCCGCAGCTGCTGGCGGCGGTCGACGTCGACATCCCGCGCGACGCGGTGATCGGCGCCAACGTGGTCCTCCATACCGGCGTGGTGCTCGGGAGGGGCGTGACGCTCGAGGACGGCGCGATCCTCGGCAAGGTGCCAGCGATCGGCAGTCGGTCGGCGAGCCCGCCTGCCGTGGCGGCGACGACGACGATCGGCGACGCCGTCATCATCGGCACACATGCGGTCGTGTGTGCCGGGGCCGTGCTGGGCGCGGAGGCGTACGTCGGCGACCACAGCCTGGTACGCGAGGGCGCTCGCCTCGGCGTGGGCGCCTCGATCGGTCACGCCAGCACCGTCGGCGCCCGCGCCGTGGTCGGCGACCGCGTCCGGATGCAGGGCTACTGCGGGCTGGCGACGGGAGTGGTGGTCGAGGACGACTGCTTCCTCGGACCGATGGTGGCGGTGCTTGCCGGGATGACCATGAGCAGCCGGCCGACCACGCCGACGCCCGCCGTGCTGCGACGCGGGGCCCGGATCGGGGGCGGAGCCCAGATCCTCTCGGGCGTCGTCGTCGGCGAGCGGGCGGTCGTCGGGGCGGGAGCAGTGGTCAGTCGCGACGTTCCCACTGGGGCGACCGTTGCCGGCGTGCCCGCGCGGCCGCGGCCACCCGGTCCGGCCTGAGCCTGGAGCTCGGAGTCGGTCGTCAGGTCGTCGACCAGCCGCCGCGAGGCTGGCAGCGGCCGTGGCCGGCGTAGCGACGCTGCGAGCGGCGAGACCGGCGGCCGCCCCCGTGGCTCAGCATCCAGGCGACGCCGAGCGCGATCAGGACCAGCCACCAGTGCGTGATGACCAGCACTGTGACGACGATGCCGAAGGCGATCTTGACCGGGACGGGGATGCCCAGGCGGCGCGACCGGGGGTAGCGCGACGGCGCGACCCACGGTGGGGTGGTCGGCGACGGCCCTCCTGGCCGATCGGTCCGGGGCGGCGCCGGGTGGAGGGGCGAGCCGCCCGGGAGGTCGCCGAAGAGCGGCGGGATCTCGCCGCGCGTCTTCGCCGACCACACCCGCTCGTGCCGCTCTGCATGCTCGTCGGCGTCGAGGCGGCCCTGCGCGAAGTGCTCGCCAAGCGCCTGGCTCACGGTCTCCCGCTCGGCGTCGGAGAGCCGCAGGCCGTCGGGCCCGTTCGGCACCGGGCTCGTCTGGCTCATTCCGCGTCTCCCTCCGCGAGGATCCCGTAGAGCTTGCGCCTGGTGTCGATCAGGACCTCCACCGCTTCGCGGCGCTGCCGCTCCGAGCCGGAGGAGATGATCTGCCAGACCGCGCTCATGACCTGCCCGATCTCGGGCTTGAGCGATCCGTAGTCGGTGCGTTCCTCGCTGGGTACGTCCCCACCGGTCCGGGCCTCGAACGGCGCCCACACCTCGGCGAGGTCGCCGGCGTTCTCGTCGACGTAGCGCTCCCCGTCGGCCGTGAGCCGGAGCGTCCGCCGGCCGCTCTCGGCGTCGGCCTCCACGAGGCCCTCGTCCTCGAGCTGCTGCAGGGTCGGGTAGACCGACCCGGGGCTCGGCTTCCAGGCGCCCGAGCTGCGCTCGGCGATCTGGTTGATCAGCTGGTAGCCGTTCATGGGCTCGCCCCGCAGCATGTCGAGGATCGCGGAGCGCACGTCGCCACGACGCACGCGCGGGCCGCGCCCCTGGTCGCCCTGCGTGAGGCCGAAGAGCCCGACGACCCACGGGGGCGGGCCGCTCTTCTGGCCACGCTGGCCGCTCCACTCGCCGCCCCAGCTGCCCGTGCTGCTCGCGCCGTGGCCCTCCCAGCCGCGGCGGTGCTGCCCCCACTGCTGATCCACGAACCGGGCGAACTGCCGCCCGAAGTCCTGCTGTCCCATGAGCCCTCCTCACGACCTGTCGCGAGAACACTCGCGATATATCGTGATAGTACGCACGACAGTCGGTGAGACACAAGGGTCTTCTTCGGGCGCGGCGGTGCGCGGGCGCGCCGGTGCGGGCGGCGGTGCGGGCGCGGCGTGCGGGCGACCGATCGCCCGCACGTGGTCAGTCACGTGCGCGCTGGCTTGGGTTCGCGCTTGGTTGAGTCGGCCCTGAGGGCTTGGCCGTAGGTCGCTCACAGGTGGTGCGTCAGCCCTCAGGGCCAACTCAACCTGCCAGTCACCCGCCGCCGGCGGCTCTCGGGTTGCCGCCTGGTCACCGCTTCGCGCTGGTCGGCTTCACAGTGAGTCGCGGCGGCCCTTCAGCCAGGTGCGCTCGGCTTCGTTGTCACTGGTTGCGATGGCGTCGTCGTACGCCGCGCGGGCCTCGTCGCGGCGGTCGAGGCGGCGCAGGAGGTCGGCACGGCTCGCGTGCCAGGGCGTGTACGCCGTGAGGGCCAGCGGCTCGAGCATGGCGAGCCCCACCGCCGCGCCGTCGAGCTCGGCGATGGCGACCGCCCGGTTCAGCGCGACCACCGGGGTCGGTGACACGGCGTACAGCTGTCCGTAGAGCGTCGCGATCTGCGACCAGTCGGTCTCGGCGGTCGAGGCCGCGTCAGTGTGCACGGCGTTGACGGCGGCCATCAGCTGGTAGTGCCCCGGGCGGTTCAGCGCCAGGCACTCGCGCACCAGGGAGTGTCCCTCGGCCACCAACGACGCGTCCCACAGCGCACGGTCCTGCTCGCCGAGGGGCACCAGGGCGCCGTGGACGTAGCGCGCCGGCCGACGCGCCTCGGTCAGCAGCATCAGCGCCAGCAGGCCGGCCACCTCGGGATCGTCGGGCATCAGCTCGCGCAACAGCCGCGCCAGTCGGATCGCCTCGGCGCAGAGCTCGCCCCGGATCGGCGCCTCGGACGTGGAGGCGCTGGTGGCGAGGTAGCCCTCGTTGAAGACGAGGTAGACGACGGCGAGCACGGCGGTACGCCGGTCGGGCAGGTCGTCGGCCTCCGGCACGCGGTAGGGGATGTTGGCGTCCTTGATCTTCTTCTTGGCACGGGTCAGGCGCTGGCTCAGAGTTGTCTCAGGGACAAGAAAGGCGCCGGCGATCTCCGGCACCGTGAGCCCTGCGACCAGTCGCAGGGTCAGGGCGACCCGGGCCTCGGGGGCCAGGGCCGGGTGACAACAGGTGAACACCAGCCGGAGGCGGTCGTCCTCGATCGCTCCGGTGTGCAGGTGAGGGGCGGGGTCGTGGTCCCCGCGACGCTCGGCTTCCATGGTGGCCTGGCGGTGCTTGTCGTGGCGGCGTCCCTCGCGGCGGATCCGGTCGATGGCCTTGTTGCCGGCGGTGGTGGTCAGCCAGCCCCCGGGGTTCGGTGGCAGCCCGTCGACGGACCACTTCTCCAGCGCGAGGACCAGGGCCTCTCCGGCCGCCTCCTCGGCGATGTCGAGATCACCGAAACGGCGGGCCAGCGACGCGACGACTCTCGCGTGCTCCTCGCGGAAGACGCGCTCGATCTGCTCCGACAGCTCCGTCAATGTGGAGGGGTCACTCGGCCTGGAACGGCCGGACCTCGACCTTGCCGGCGCAGGCCTTCGAGCCCTCCGCGGCCCACTTCAGCGCCGCGTCGAGGTCGGGTGCCTCGATGACCCAGAAGCCACCGAGATACTCCTTCGACTCCGCGAACGGCCCGTCGGTCACGAGGTTCTGCCCGCTGGTGTTGTCGACGCAGGTCGTCGCGTCGATCGGCATCAGCCCGCCGGCGAAGACCCAGGCGCCGGCGGCACGAACCTTCTCGTTGAACACGTCGACGTCGTCGAAGATCTTCTGCAGCTCGGCGGGGTCGGTCGGGGCATCGTCCGCGTCCACCACGTCGTGGACGGAGAGCATGTACTGGGTCATGTGGTCCTCCTCGGTCACGGTCCCCGTGCGGGACCTCACCACTGCCACGAACGCGGCCGACCGCATACGACAGGCGCACGCGACGGGCCGACGGAGACATTCATATCGTGTGGGCATGAGCGAGCTGCGCACCCGCCTGTCCTCCACCGTGATCGGGACGCCCGATCCCCCGGGTCTGGCCCGGTTCTACGCGGCCCTGCTCGGCTGGGACGTCGTGGAGTCCGAGCCCGACTGGGCGAAGGTGCGACCGCCCGGCCGGACCACCGGGCTGGCCTTCCAGCTCGAGGACGGGCACGTCCCGCCGAGCTGGCCGGGTGAGCCGGGCGACCAGCAGATGCAGGTCCACCTCGACATCGGCGCCAGCGACCTGGCAGCCGGGGTGGCGTACGCCGAGTCGCTCGGGGCCAGCCTCGCGGCGTACCAGCCCCAGGACGACGTGCGCGTGCTGCTCGACCCGGCCGGCCACCCGTTCTGCCTCTTCGCCGACGAGCAGCGCGACGGCGACGATCCGCCGGCCCGCGCGGTCATCGGCTGACCGGGGTCCGTAGGCTGGAGGCTCACCCCCGCCCAGGAAGGACCCGCCATGTGCCACGCCGTGCGCTGCCGTGAGTGCGGCAAGGTCACCTGGGCCGGGTGCGGTGACCACGTCGACCAGGCGCTGGCCGGCTTCGCCGCCGACGACCTGTGCGAGGGCCACGACGGCCAGGCTCCGGGGCAGCCGAACCTGATGGCGCGGTTCTTCGGCCGCTGAGGCGCGGGGCCGTCCGGGCAACGCGCCGTGGCGGGCGCTTGTGCGCCGTCGCGACGGCACCAGGAGCACCCCCGACGGCGCGTTGCCGACGGCCTCAGCGCGCGGTCTCGCGCAGCGTCGCCCCCCGCGCGCCGCGCACGGTGAGCGTCGCGCTCACGAAGGCGAACGTCGCGAAGCCGGCGGCCGTGGCGGCGGCGATGATCGCGAGCTGGACGAGGTCGACGGACGGCACCAGCCGGGGGGTCACCAGCGCCTCGACGTAGCCGAGCCTGATCGTGCGCAGCACGACGTACTGCGCCAGGGCTCCGGCCGCGATGCCCGCCACCGCGGCTCCGCCGAGAACCGCGAGGAACTCCCGGGCGACCGCGGAGACCACCACTCTGCGCGGCACGCCGACCACGCGCATCGCCGCCGCGTCGCGCCGGCGCGCCGGCAGCTGCACGGCGGTGGAGACGAAGAGCCCGGCCATGGCCATCAGCAGCACGAGGATGGCTGCGACGGCGTAGAGCCGCAGGGCGAGCGCATAGGCACCCTGGTCGAGGATGCGCTGCTCCTCGGCGAGGGTCCGGTTGACGCTGAGGCCCCGGTCGGTCAGCCGCTCCTTCAGGGCCGGCGGGGTGTCGGCGTCGACCGCCACGTAGACGGTGAACGTGTTGTTGTAGAGCTGCCGGTCGCTCACCAGCATCCGGTAGTCGATGAGGATCCCCGAGGGGCCGAGCATCGGGAGGCTCTCGGCGGAGAGGACCTTCTCCACCGGGACGTCGATCCCGGAGATCGGGAAGGTCGGGGCCTCGGGGTCGTCGCCCAGCAGGTCGTCGGCCTGGACGCCGACCACGACCGGCCGGGCCGGCGCCAGCTCGCCGGGAGCCATCCGGACGAAGGCGGTGCTGGCGGCGGTGTCGACGTCGATGCGCAACCGGTCGTCGACGACGTCCACGGTCGCCGTCTGGCCGGGCGCGAGCGCGCTGCCCACACCTTCTGACAAGGACCAGCCGGCCTCGGTCGCGGCCCCCTCGAGCGGGGCGCCGTCGACGACGAAGTCGTCGACGAAGAACGTCCCGGACATGGCGATCTTGCTCGCTGCCGGTCCGCCGAGGGTCATCCGCTCGATGCGGCAGCCGTTGCGGCAGTACGGCGCGGGGCGACTCTGGGTCGACGCGCCGGCAGGGAAGGGGCCGAGGTAGACGTCCTTCGTCTCGCCCACCGACGTCGAGAGCCGCAGCTCGAGGGTGACGTTCTCGTCGGTCGTCAGCTGCTGGTCGGCAGCGACCCCGATGCGACGTCCGGTGAAGCTCGGCGTCGTGCCGCGCGACTGGATCAGCTCCTGCACCTCCTCCTCCGTGGTGCCGGGGGTCCAGTCGCCGGGCCACGACAGCACCGACGCCATCCGGGGGCCGTCGACCACGCTGAGGCGCGCGCCGGGCGCGAAGAACTCGGCCAGCGCCATCAGGTGCTCGCCCTCGGGGTCGAGCTCCTGCGTCAGATCGACGGCCTGGCTCATGGTGCGGCTGGTGGACCAGATCTCGGTGGCGGGGGCCGCGGTGGCGGCCACGCTGGCGCGCCAGTCGGCCGCGGAGTCGTAGACGCCGACCGCGAAGACGCCGACCGCGATGGCTGCGGTGATCGGCAGGATCACCAGCGTGCCCTCCCGCCGCCGGCCGAGCGCGCGCACGGTCACGAATCCGGGCAGCGACCGGCCGCCGCTGCGCCGGCTGGAGCGTCGCGCCAACCAGCCGATGAGCCGGGTCGCGAGCAGCCCGGCCACCACGGCGAGGACGACGGGCAGCGCCATGTCGGTGATGTCGGGTTGGCTGGCCTGCCCGGCCGAGAGCTGGGAGACGAGCATGCCCGCCGCGATGGCGAAGAGGGCGAGCTCGGCGATCAACCCCGCCCGACGCTGGGTCGTCGGTCGCTTCAGGCCCGTCAGCTGGGACGACAGGCTGTCGCGCAGGACCAGGCCCACGGCCAGGACGGCGACCGAGGCTGTGGCCAGGGTGACGAGGCCGGCCGCCGCCCAGGCCTCGGCGGGGAGCGGGAGCGGCAGTCCGGGCACGAGCCACCACCGGACGAGCACCGCGGCCAGCGCGAGGCCAGCAGCGACGCCGAGCGGCGCCGCGACGAGCAGCAGGGCGAACGGCTCGACCAGGCCGAGCCCCCACAGGCGCCGCTCGGTCACGCCCCGCAACGACGCCAGGGCCAGCTCGGGCATGCGCAGCTCGCTGGCCGCCGTGAGCAGGCGCATGAGCAGGGCGAGCGCGACCAGCACCAGCGACAGGACGGCCGGGGCGATGGAGTTGCGGGCGGTGTCCTCCTGGGAGCGCACCTCCGCCAGCAGGGCCGGCAGGTCTCCGAGGGCGTCGCCGGCGAGGGACGCGCCCTCGATCTGCACCGGATCGCCCGCTGCCGCCGCGGCCGAGGACGCCGCGGCCGACAGCTCGGCGTCGGTCCAGTCGGGGGGTACGACGAGGCGGTGGTCGACGCGCACCCGCCACAGCTCGTCGGGGACGGCGTCGAACGCGGCGGTGTCCACGACCAGCGGCCCGGGCATGTAGGGGTCGACGTCGCCGGAGATGTCGTCGGTGTCCCGGGGGACGCTGTCGAACCGCGTGAGGTCGTACCAGAACTCCTCCTCCGCCGCGGGGACCCGGTAGGTGCCGACCATCGTGACGTTGGCCAGCCCGCCGGTGAGGGGGATCTGGTCGCCGATCTCGAGCCCGGCGTACTCCGCGTCGCCACCCAGGACCAGCGCCTGGCCCGGGCTGGTGGGACAGCGTCCGGTGATCTCGAGGTGCTCGCACGCGCCGTCCTTGGCGAGCAGCCGGACCAGGCCCGGTGTCCCGTCGGGGTTGTTGACGCCGCCCTCCACCCGCGTGGTCTCGAGCTGGGTCGTGGGCGCCGAGAACGGCCCCTGGTCGCGGGCGAGCGTCTCGTCGACGGCGAGCTCGACCCCGGCCTGCGGGCCGCCCGGGAAGCCCGGGTCGGGCACGAGCAGACGGCTCACACCGGTCGCGCGGGGCGGCGCGTCGTTGAGCCTGGTCACGACGTAGGACTTGGTGACGGCGACCTGGAAGACGGGGCCGAGCATCGCCGAGCCGATCGCCAGCACGATCAGCAGCACCGACCCGACGGACAGGAGCGAGCGGGAGCGGATGCCACGCAGGACCGCGCCGACCATCGTCCCGGTCATCGGGCGACCGCCGGGGCCGCCAGCTCGACGGCCTGCTCGTCGCGCAGGATCGCGGGGCGGGTGTCGTCGAGGTCCAGCCGTCGGCCGCGGCCGGCGACGACCGCGACCAGGAGCGCGAGCAGCAGGCCGATGCCGACGGCGGGCAGGATCGGGGACGCCGCCTCCAGCGGTACCGAGAACTCCGGCACCTGCGCCAGCGGGAGGGCGTCGAGGAGCAGCCGGGCCGCCAGCAGGCCGGCGGCGGTGCCGGCGACGACGGCGACGGTGGCCAGCAGCACCAGCTCGCCGATGCCGGCCGAGCGGATCTGCCGGGTCGGGACGCCGACCACGCGGAGGGAGGCGACGTCGATGCGGTACGCCGCCCGCTGGCGCGCCGACGACGCCGCCATCGCCAGGAGCGCGACCGCAAGGCAGCAGCCGGCCATGACGGCGTAGGCCCACGCCGTGACGGCGCCCGTCTCCAGGCGGGTGGCGGACTCGATCTCCTCGAGCGTTCGCACCGTGCCACCTGCTTGGCGCAGCTGGGCCAGCACGTTGTCGGGCGTGTCCGCGGCCGCCAGCACCATGACCTGCGCCGCCGGGACCGTGGGGCCGCTGCCGTAGAGCGCGGCCGGGAGGTCGCCGAGCAGCCCTGCGCCGCCGACGAGCGGCAGGCCGGGCAGCTCCGCGGCGATCTCGGCCGGGCTCTGGTCGCCGCCCGGGCCGGACACGACCGGGCCTCCCTCGCCGAAGGCGAGCTGCTCGGTCGCGAGCACCGGGGCGGGGCGCACCAGCGACTCGGGCAGGGCGCGGACGCCGCCCGCGAGGTTGGTCGTCACCCGCAGCGCCCCGTCGTCGGTGCGCTCGACGATGCCCTTCTCCTCATCGGAGAGGTTCTCGGCGCCGGTGACCGTCCAGTCGTCGTCGACCAGCTCGGTGTCGCCGAGCCTGAGGCTGCGCAGGATCGTGGTGCGCCGCCCGTCGTCGTTGGTCAAGAAGTCGTCGCCCAGCGTGAAGAAGTCGCCCTGGAACTCCACGCCCGTCGCGACCGCCAGGTCCTTGGCGACGCACCCCTGCTGGCACTCCTCGAGCTCGGTGCTCCCCGAGACCTGGCCCTCGTCGGCACCGAGCAGGCGCACGATCGCCGTGCCAGGAGAGCCGGCCGCGGTGACGTAGTCCAGCGTGATCTCGACGGCTCCGATGGCTTGGGGGCCGGTCTCTGCCACCCGGGTGGGGAACGCGTCGGCCGCCACGGTGAGCCGGTCGCCCACCGCCGGAGGGCGCGCCTCGGTGCGGAGCCCGGCCAGGTCGTCGGTCACGTCGGCCGCGGGCGTTCCGGCGTAGAAGTCTCCGACGAGCTCTTCGTAGCGCGCGGTGTCGACGAAGGCGCGACGGCGCGTGGGTGAGTCGTCGGGGACGAGCACGGCGGCTGCCAGCCAACGGCTCTGCGGGTCGAGCTCGGCGGCGGTGGCCGACGCCTCCTGGGCAGTCAGGTCGAAGTCCACGCGGTACGGCGCCCCGCTGGTCAGACGGGCGTTGTCGTCGGTCCACCCCGACACCCCCGCGGCGCCGGTCGCGGCCAGGGTGGCGACGGCCCCGGCGGCGACGAGCAGCCGCAGCGAGGTGCCCCGGTCGGCACCGCGGCCGACGCGCCGGGTGGCCAGGAACGCCGGGAGCGTGCTTCCCGTCGTCCGTGCCTGGGCCAGCCGGGCCACACCGCGCAGCAGCCAGACGGTGAGCTGCCCGGCCGCCAGCCCGACGAGCGCCGGACCCGCCAGCACGAGGAGGTCGGGCTCGGCCTGCCGGCCGCTGCGATAGACCGCCAGCCCCGCCGCGGCCAGCACGAGCACGCTGCCGAACAGTGACCACGCGGTCGCGGGGCGCGTCCGGGTCGCGATGCTCACCTGGTCCGACAGCGGCTCACGGCTGGCCGCGAGCATCCCGGCCGACACCGCGCCCATCGCGACGACCACGACCAGCGCGGCGGCGCCGAGGGAGTACGCCGACGCTCCGACACCCGGCTCCTCCAGCCACCACCGGGTGGTCAGCCAGGTTCCGGCCAGGCCCAGCGCGAGCCCCGCGAGCGCGCCGACGACGACCGCCAGCAGGGGCTCGGCCAGGAGGAGGACCACCATCCGCAGGCCATGCACACCACGCAACCGGGCCAGGCCGACCTCCTCACGCCGCGCGATGGACAGCTCGTGCCCGACGGCGGGCACGGCGACCGCGCCGATCACCAGGAGAGGAAGGGACAGCCACCGGGAGATGGTGATCGCCTGGTCCTCGTCGGCGCCCCCCGTCCCGGACGACCACTCGCGCAGCACGTCCCCGAAGCCGAGCACGGTCACCACCCCCGCGGTGACGACGGCGGTCATCGCCACCAGCGTCAGCAGGGTCCCTCGACGCGAACGCGCGCCGCGGGTCGCGCGGGTCATCGCGGCCTCACCGGTCGTCGACGGGCCGGGCGAACGGCGAGCGGCCCGGACCGGGCGCGGGCGCGGGCCCTGGCACGGGCCCTGGCGCGGGCCCTGGCGCTGGCTCTGGCGCGGACTCGGGCTCGGGGGCGGCCGCAGGCTCGGGCTCGGGCTCGGGCTCGGGCTCGGGCTCCGGCACCTGCTCCCGCAGCTGCTCCGGCTGGGGCTCCGGCTGGGGCTCCGGCTGGGGCTCGGGCTGGGGCTCGGGATCCGGGATCGACTCCGCGCGGCGGTGGTGGGCCACGCCGTCGTGGGAGGGGTCCCGGAAGGGTTCGGCCGCACCGCTCACGGCGTACGCCGCCGGGCCGGTCTTGTCGAAGGGCGACTGGGTCACGGCATGGGCGCGGGCCGCCTCCTCCTGGGCGCGGCGGGTCCGCGGCGGCACGTGCTCGACCAGGACGCCCTCGTCCAGGGCGTAGTGCCGGTCGCACGCGTCGACGACGGCGGGGTCGTGGGTCGCCACCACGACCACGGAGCCGCGCGCGGCCTCCGCGCGCAGCTCGTCGAGCACCAGGCTGCGGTTGCCCTCGTCGAGCTCGGACGTCGGCTCGTCGGCCAGCAGGATCTCGGCGCCGACCACGAACGCCCGGGCGCAGGCGACGCGCTGCATCTGGCCGCCGGACAGCTCCTCCACCTGACGGTCGCCCAGGTCGGCGATGTGGAAGCGGGCCAGCGCCGCCTCGGCGTGCTCGTCCGCCTCCGTGGGCGCGACCCCACGGGCCCGCAGGGCGATCGAGACGTTCTCGCGCGCGGACAGGATCGGCACCAGGCCGTAGACCTGGAGCACGAAGGCCACCACGGGGAGAGGGTCCCCGGTGCCCAGCCACATCGACCTGCCGTCGTAGGACGTCGTCCCCTTCGTTGGCTCGAGGAGTCCACCGGCGATCGAGAGGAGCGTGGTCTTGCCGGAGCCGCTGGGGCCCGAGACGGCCGTGACCTCACCGCCGCGGAAGGTCAGGGTCACGTCGTCGAGCAGGGTGCGCCCGACGACGTAGGTGATGTCCTTGACCTCGAGGTCGCTCACTCGGTCACCTGACCCTCGACCTGCCCGGGCCGGGAGAGGACCAGGCGCTCGTAGCCCTCGGGCTCGATCCGCACCAGCGTGCCCTGCGGCCACTCGGAGACGTAGTGGCTCGGCAGGTGGAGCACGCCCTCCGCCCCGATGACGACGTACTCCGAGCCGTCGCGCCCTTCGGCGCCGACCCGGCCCCCCTTCATCGTCACGGTGCGCGGGAAGGTCTCGGCGACCTCGGGCTGGTGGGTCACCACCACCACCGTCGTGCCGAGCTCGTCACCGAGACCGTGGATCAGCTCGAGCACGTGGTCGCGGTCCTCGTGGCTGAGCTGGCTGGTCGGCTCGTCGGCGAGCAGCAGCTGCGGACCCGTCGAGACGGCGCACGCGAGCGCCAGTCGCTGACGCTGTCCGCCGGACATCGTCGAGACGATCTGGTCGGCCTGCGCCTCGAGCCCGACGCGGCCGAGGAGCTCGCGGTCCGCCATCGCCGTACGTCGCAGCGACGGCTCCATGCCGAGCCGGGCGAAGCCGATGTTCTGGCGGGCGGTGGCGTAGGGCAGCAGGTTGCGGGTCGCGCCCTGGAGCATCGTGCTGACCCGGCGGGCGCGGACCCGGGCGAGGTAGCGCTCGCCCATCCGGCTGATCTCCTCCTCGCCGAGGAAGATGCGACCCGCGCTGGGCTTCTGGATGCCACCGAGCAGGGTCAGCAGGGTCGACTTGCCCGAGCCGGAGGGGCCCAGGAACGCGATCCGCTCACCGGGCAGGATCTCGAGGTCGACGCCGCGCAGCGCCACGACGTCGTGGCCCTCGAAGGTGCGGTAGAGGTGCACCACGCCCTCGCAGCGGACCCCGATGCCGCCACCGGCGCCCTCTCGCTCCTCGCTCACCCCGCCCGTCCCCTTGTCTGTGTCCGCCACCGTGCGCCGTCCGCCACCGTGCGCCCGCCCGCGTGAGACTCCGGCTCGCTGGCCGGGTTGGCAACCTTTCGCCCCTGATCGTCACCAAGCCGCAACCTACGTCGGCCCGACAACAGCGACCAGCACCGGGTTCGTCAGGTTCCGGGTCGAGCCGTAGGGTCGGCGGCATGCGGGCGCTGGCGAAGACCTCGCCGGGCCCCGGACTCGAGCTCGTCGACGTCCCCGAGCCCACTCCGGGACCCGACGAGGTGAAGATCCGGGTGCTCCGGGCGGGACTCTGCGGGACGGACCTCCACCTCCACGACTGGGACGAGTGGGCGGCCTCCGTCGTCGACCCGCCGATGACGCTCGGGCACGAGTTCTGCGGCGTGGTCGCCGAGGTCGGTCGCGACGTCACCGGGGTGCGGGAGGGACAGCTCGTCTCCGGCGAGGGCCACCTCGTCTGCGGCTCGTGCCGCAACTGCCGGGCCGGGCGGCGCCACCTGTGCATCAACACCATCGGCGTCGGCGTCAACCGCGACGGCGCGTTCGCCGACTACGTGGTCATCCCCGCCTCCAACGTCTGGGTCCAGCCCGACGACCTCGACCCCGACCTCGGCGCGGTCTTCGACCCGCTGGGCAACGCCACCCACACCGCCTTGAGCTTCCCGCTGGCCGGCGAGGACGTCCTCGTGACCGGCGCCGGGCCCATCGGTGTGATGGCCACCGCGATCGCGCGTCACGTCGGCGCTCGCTTCGTCGTCGTCAGCGACCTGAGCCCCTACCGGCTCGAGCTGGCCCGCAAGGCCGGCGCGGACCTGGTCGTCGACCCGACGCGCACCGACCTGCGCACGGCGATGGACCAGCTCGGCATGCGCGAGGGCTACGACATCGGGCTCGAGATGTCGGGGGCACCCGCGGCTGTGGAGTCGATGATCTCGACGATGAACCACGGCGGCCGGATCGCGATGCTCGGCCTGCCCAGCGGGCCGTACCCCGTCGACTGGGCGAAGGTGATCACGCACATGCTGACGATCAAGGGCATCTACGGCCGGGAGATGTACGACACCTGGTACGCCATGTCGTCGATGCTCCAGACGTCGGCGGCGCTGCGCGACGCCGTGCGGTCCGTGGTGACCCACCGGTTCCCGGCAGCCGACTTCGCCGAGGCCTTCGAGACCGTCCGCGCCGGTGAGTGCGGCAAGGTGATCCTGGACTGGGCAGAGGTGGGGAGTCGATGACCATGACGACGACGGCGTACGACAAGGTGCAGCAGCGGCTGCGCGCGACCCTCGACGAGATCGACGCGGCCGGCCTCACCAAGCGCGAGCGGCAGCTCACGACCCCGCAGTCGGCGCACATCGCGACGAGTGGCGGCGACTCCCTCAACTTCTGCGCCAACAACTACCTCGGCCTGGCCGACGACCCCCGGGTGGTCGCAGCGGCGAGCGAGGCCCTGGAGCGGTGGGGATTCGGGATGGCCAGCGTGCGCTTCATCTGCGGCACCCAGGAGCTGCACGCGGCGCTCGAGGCCGACCTGTCGGCGTTCCTGGGCACCGACGACACGATCCTGTTCTCGTCCTGCTTCGACGCCAACGGCGGCGTCTTCGAGACCCTCTTCGGAGCCGAGGACGCGATCATCTCCGACGAGCTCAACCACGCCTCGCTCATCGACGGCATCCGGCTCTCCAAGGCCGCGCGCTATCGCTACAAGAACGCCGACATGGCCGACCTCGAAGCCCAGCTCGTCGCCGCGAAGGACGCCCGCACGCGGTGCATCGTGACCGACGGGGTGTTCTCGATGGACGGCTACCTCGCACCCCTCGACGCGATCTGCGACCTCGCCGAGAAGCACGACGCGCTCGTGCTCGTCGACGACTCCCACGCCGTCGGGTTCGTCGGGCCGAACGGCCGCGGGACCCCCGAGCACTTCGGCGTCACCGACCGCGTCGACATCGTCACCGGCACCCTCGGCAAGGCGCTGGGCGGCGCCTCCGGCGGCTACGTCGCCGCACGCGCCGAGATCGTCGACCTGCTGCGCCAGCGCGCCCGGCCCTACCTGTTCTCCAACGCGGTGGCGCCCTCGGTCGCGGCCGGGTCGCAGGTGGCGCTGCGGATCGCGGGCGAGTCCACCGAGGCGCGCGAGACCCTGCGCCGCAACACTGCGCTGTTCCGCACGCTGATGACCGAGGCGGGCTTCGAGATCCTCCCCGGGGAGCACCCGATCACACCGGTGATGTTCCGCGGCGACGACGGCGCCCGCGAGGCGTCTCGGGTCGCCGACGAGATGCTGGCGCTGGGCGTCTACGTCATCGCGTTCTCCTTCCCGGTGGTGCCCCGCGGCCAGGCCCGGATCCGGGTGCAGCTCTCCGCGGCCCACTCCGAGGACGACGTACGCCGCTGCGTCGATGCGTTCCAGCAGGCGACCGGCCGGGCGTCCCCAGGCGGGTAGGGCCGACCCACCCCACGGGGTGTGGACAACGCACCCGGGCTGGTCGAGCGTGGAAGTCGTGTCCATCCGCCTCGCGCTCGTCAACGACTACGAAGTCGTCGTCCGTGGCCTGAGCTCGATGCTGCGCAACTACGCCGACGACTTCACCATCGTCGAGCTCAACGCCAACACCGAGGTGAGCGAGCCCGTCGACATCGCCCTGTTCGACGTGTTCGCCCAGAGCTCCGGCGACGGCGAGGACGTCCACGACCTCCTCGCCAACCCGATCGTGCGGCAGGTCGTGGTCTATGCCTGGCACGTCACTCCCGCGATGGCGCGACGGGCGATGGAGCACGGGGTGTCCGGATACGTCTCCAAGACGCTGCCCGCCCACGAGCTGGTGCAGGCGCTGCACGCCGTCCAGGCCGGCGGCAAGGTCGTCTCGGGCAGCTCGAGCAAGCGCAGCTCGGTCGGTGGTGACTGGCCGGGCCGTGAGGAGGGCCTCACCGCGCGGGAGGCCGAGGTGATCGCGCTGATCACGCAGGGGCTCAGCAACAGCGACATCGCCACGCACTCGTCCCTGTCGATCAACTCCGTGAAGTCCTACATCCGCAGCGCCTACCGCAAGATCGGCGTCACCAGCCGTACCAACGCCGTCCTGTGGGGTGTCGAGCACGGCTTCCACCCCGACCGCGCACGCATCGAGGGCCCCGCCCCCGAGGGCGCGCGGTGAGCGGCCACCAGACCTCCTCCCCTCACAACTGCTACCGATCCAAGGCCGGGTCGCACCACGGGAGGGAGCCCGGCCGGAAGGAATACCCATGGTCGTCCTTGGTTTGATCCTGCTGATCCTTGGCCTGCTCCTCGACGGGGCGGGCATCCTGGTCACGATCGGGCTGATCCTGATCGTGGTCGGGCTGATCCTGAACCTGGTCCCGATCGGCGGCACGCGCCGCCGCGTCTTCTAGCCGGGCTGGCTTCTCCGAGGCATCAGCCCCTACGGGGGATCGAACACCGACACGACCCGGGCCTCCCGGTTACCCTGCGCCAGTGAGCGGGTGGGTGACCGGGAGGCTCCGGCTTCTCCAGGGGGCGTACGTCGGTCTGCTGGTCGTGTCGCTGGCCGTGGCGGGCTGCGCGGCCGACCCCGACCCAGCCTCGGACGAGCCCGTGCCGTCGCCCTCGTCGTCGGTGCGCACCCTCGAGCCGCTCCGCGTGACCCGCCCGCCGGCCACCGGCGAGCTGTTCGCCGATCTGCGCCAGTCGTCGCGCGACGCCGCGCTGGGGCGCATGCAGGTCTGGATCCGCAACGACCGCGAGACCGACCTCCTCCCCACGCGGGTCACCTACACCGACGACCGGCTCACCTCGCCGTTGACCGGCGGGCGGTTGCGGCTCATCCCGGCGAGGAGCTTCCGCGGCTACACCCTCACCCTGCCGCGCCTGCCGGACTGCGGGGCCACCGCTGCGTCCGGCTCGGGCACGGTCGTGGTCGAGCACGACGCCGGAGGAGGTCGGCGTCGCGAGGAGCTGCCCGTCGAGGACGAGGCCGACGTCGTCCAGCGCTTCCAGGACACCCGGTGCTTCGAGCTCACCGTGGCCGAGGTCGCCGACCTGTCCTGGTCCGACGAGGTGCCCGTCGACCACCCGGGCGAGGGCGGCATCGGGACGCTGGTCCTGCAGGTCCGGCCGCGCGGCGGCGAGGGGAGCCTGACGGTCGACTCCGTCAGCGGGACGCCCCTGCTGTCGTCGTACCGGACCCCGGTCTGGACCCCCGACCTGACCGTGCGCGGCACCGACGGCCCCACCTCGGTCGACCTCCCCGTCCACCCCGCGCGCTGCGACGAGCACGCCTTCATGGAGGCCGCCGGCGGCACCGCGCTGCGGGTCAAGCTCACCGTGACCCCGGGAGCCGGCGAGGAGCCCGAGTCCGGCGAGCTGATCCTGCGGATGTCCCCCGAGGGCGCCGCGCACGCGATCCAGTACGTCCGCGACTCCTGCGGCTACTGACCGCACATGGGGATAGTTCGCCGCAAGTTGCACCATCCGGCGGCCCCAACTGGTGCAACTTGCGGCGAACTACACGGACAGGTCAGCCGAGCACGTAAGCAGCGGGGAGGACGAGGGCAGCGAAGCGGATGACGCGGCCGGCGAGACACCAGCAGGCGAAGGTCGTACGCCGTTGGCCGGCCGCCCCGGCGGCGACACTGACCACGGCCAGGGGCGGCAGCCCGGTCACGGCCGCGGAGAGCACGGTGGCCGCCCCCGAGATGCGCCCGGTCAGCCACGCGGAGACGCGCTCGCTCCACCTGGACGCCTGCGCGCGGCGCCGGCGCTCGGTGAGTCGACCGCGAAGGCGACCGAGCAGGCGCCCGCTCCCCCGACGGCCGGCCTCGAAGAGGACCAGCTTGCCCGCGGTCTGGCCGACCGCCAGCGCCGCGGCGAGGCCGAGACACACCCATGGGCTCGCAGGGCCCGCGGCGACCACGGCGTAGGCCTCGGCGTTCAGGAGCGGCACCAGCGCCGACCCGGCGCCGACCCCGAGGCCGAGCAGCAGCACCAGGGCCGCCGTCATCGGAGGGGATCCGCCAGCAGCGAGAGGACCCGTCGCGCCGACACCAGCTTGATGCCGAGCACGACCACCGCGACGGTCAACGCCACGGACAGCAGTCCGAGCGCGATCGCCACCACGACCACGCCGGTGTTGACGGCCTTGGCCAGCGGCGACCAGTTGAGCAGCCAGACCCGGCGGTCGACCAGGTGGAAGTCGTTCGGGCCCGAGATCGGCCAGAGCAGGAACGCCAGTGACAGCAAGGTGTCCACGACCATGAACGACAGCAGGAAGACCGCCCCCACCGGCACGAGCGCGCCCCCGTCGTCGACGATCGCGAGCAGCCCGGTCAGGAGCACCGCGGTGCAGGCCCGGTCGCTCACGATGTCGAGCACGGCGCCCAACCGGGTCTCCTGGCCCAGCCTCCTCGCCGACCAGCCGTCGAGGATGTCGCCGGCCCAGTAGACGGCGTACGCCACGCCCAGCATCCGCAGGTCGCCCGTCGCGGCTGCCAACAGCCCGATCGTGACGGCGACGGCGGTGCGGACGAGGGTGATGACGTTGGGCACCGTCGCGACGCGCGCGACCGACGCGGCGTCGTACCTCGGTGCGGGGGCGTGGACGTCGGTGAGGGTCATGCCTCCCACGTTCGCCTCGACGGAACCGCGCGAGAACCACCGGTGGTGCCGAGTCGGCCGGTACCCGGGTACCGAACCCGGCCAGCGCCCGCGACACCGGTCGACGGCACCGTCAGACTGACCTCGTGAGGATCAGGGCTGCGGTACGCGAGCTCTCGGACCCGAAACGGTTCCGGCGGCTCGCCTGGGCGGTCGCCGGCTTCGGCGCGCTGGTCACCGTCGTGGCAGCCCTGACCGAGCAGCAGCCGGGGGCGGGGATCTACGTATGGCTGCTGCTGCCGGTGTCCGTCCTGGCCTCGCGGGTGATCCCGGAGCGCCAGCACTGGACCTTCGCCGGCGCCGCGTTCGTCACCGCCAGTGTGACCGCGGGAGACGCGTCGTACTACCTGTGGCCCGGCCTCGCCGCCCTCGTCTTCGCATCGGTGGTGACCGACCCTGCCGACCCGCCATGGCTCGGCTGGGCCGCCGGCTCGCTCGGCGCCGTGGTGTCCCTGTTCATCGGCTCCACGCAGGATCCGACGGCCTTCGCCGGAGTCATCCTCGGGGGCGGGTTGGCCACCCTGGTGCGGCTGCGCGAGCGGGCGGACTCCCTCACCGAGGAGGCCACCGAGCTCCGCAACGAGCACGTCTGGCTCGAGCAGCGCACGACGCTGGCCCGCGAGCTGCACGACGTCGTGGGCCACCATGTGACCGCGATGGTCGTGCAGGCCGAGGCCGGCCAGCTGGGTGACCGCGACGGTGCGCTGCGGACCATCGCCGACCTGGGGCGTACGGCGCTGGGTGAGCTCGACGCGCTGGTCGTCCACCTGCGCGACCCCGACGCGGCGATCACCCTCTCGGCGCCGCCGCGGTTGCAGGACATCGACGAGCTGCTCGCCGAGCCCTTGCGCCAGCAGGGCGTGGCGGTCACCGTCTCGGTGGCGCCCGACCTCGAGCTCGACGAGACCCAGGTGCTGGGCCTGTACCGGATCGCCCAGGAGTCGTTGACCAACGTGGCTCGGCATGCGGGTGCCCGGCACGCCTGGGTCGAGCTGGGTCCGAGCGGCGACCGCGACGTCCGGCTCCGCGTCAGTGACGACGGTGCCGGGCCGCCCGAGACCGTCGAGCGAGGCAGCGGGCTGCTCGGCATCCACGAACGGGCCGCCGCGATGGGCGGCCGCTGGGACCTGAGCGCGCGGCCCGGCGGCGGCACGATGCTCGACGTCGTCGTCCCGGTGACGCGCGGGTGAGCCTGACCCGGGTCGCCGTGGTGGACGACCAGCAGCTCGTCCGCGACGGTTTCGCGATGATCATCGGCGCCCAGGACGACATGGAGGTGGCGGTCGCGGCCGCCGACGGGCGGGCGTTCCTGGCGGCTGTGCGGGCGGACCCCCGGATCGACGTGGCCCTCGTCGACATCCGGATGCCGGTCCTCGACGGGCTCCAGGCCACCCGCGCCCTCGCAGCCGTGCCGCACGCACCGGCCGTGATCGTGGTGACGACCTTCGACGACGACGCCTACGTGCTCGACGCGGTGGCCGCCGGGGCCCGGGGCTTCCTGCTCAAGCGGTGCAGTGGTCGTGAGCTCGTCGAGGCGGTCCGCACCGTCGCCGCGGGAGGATCCATCCTCACGCCCGCCGTCACCGGCGCCGTGCTGGCCCGGGTCCGCGCGACGGGCCAGGCGACGCCGTACTCCCTGGAGCCGCACCGGCTCACCGACCGCGAGCGCGACGTCCTGGCCCTCGTCGGCGCCGGGCTCAACAACACCGAGATCGCCGCCCGCCTGCACCTGTCGATGAGCACGGTGAAGTCCCACGTCACCAACGTCCTCGCCAAGACCGGCAGCCGCGACCGCGTCCAGGCCGCGATCCTGGCCATCCGCGCCGGCCTCGCCTGACGACGCCGCGACCGGGATAGTTCGCCGCAAGTTGCACCATGTGACCGCTCACATCTGGTGCAACTTGCGGCGAACTACCCCGAGTCAGCGGCACGAGTAGCGTGCGGGGCATGGCCAGGAAACCCGTCGTCCTGCTCGCGCCGGGGGTGTGGCGGGTGCCGCTGGTGGGCGACTTCGTGAACGGCTTCCTGTTCCGCGACGACGACGGCCAGGTGACGGTGCTCGACATGGGGCTGAGGCAGTCGGGCAAGAAGATCGTCGCCGCGCTCGGGGCGATCGGGTCGGGCCCGGGCGACGTCACCCGACTGCTGCTCACGCACGCGCACGCCGACCACGCCGGCGGCACGGGGTACGTCGCCAAGGCGACCGGCCGCGGCGTCGGCGTGCACACCGACGACGCGGCGTTCGTGCGGGCCGGGAAGGTGGCGCCGGCGGCGTCCGCGCTGGGCCGGCTGATGGCCAAGGTGTCGGGAAGCGGGTCCTTCGCGCCGGTCGAGGTCACCGAGGAGCTGCACGACGGCCAGGTCGTCGACGTCGCCGGCGGGTTGCGCGTCGTGCACACGCCCGGCCACTCGCCGGGCCACGCGTCGTACCTCCACGAGAGCTCCGGGGTCCTGGTCACCGGCGACGCGATCTTCAACGTGCGCCGGCTGCGGTGGCCGGTCAAGGCGCTCTGCACCGACTTCCGGATGACGAAGCAGACCGCGCACCGCCTGGCCGAGCTGGAGTACGACGTCGCGGCGTTCACCCACGGACCCGAGCTGCGCGACCGGCCGCGCGACGCGATCCGCGACTTCCTGTCGCGACACTAGTCCCTCGAACCACCAGCCAGCTCACCACCAGCCCTGCTTACGCGCCCAGCGCAGCAGGAACGCGCTCATCGTGAGCATGACCAGGACGACGATCGCGATCGTCAGGCAGCGCGTGACGTCGTTGTTGATGAGGTTCATCCCGAAGATCGAGGCCAGCGCGGTGACCGGGAGGGTGACGCGCGGCGATCACGGCCAGCCGCTCCATCGCGACGGTCATCTTGGTGTGCACCTTGGTCTGGTAGAGCTCGATCACCGCGACCAGGAACATCGTCTCGCCGTCGGCGAGCGAGCGGACCCGGGAGAACTGGTCGGCGAGGTCGGCCGCCTGGTCCGGGCGCCCCTCTCGCGCGAACCGGCCCAGCCCGGCGATCCGCGCCCACACCTCGTGGCACTGCGCGGCCATCGTCCGCCCGGTCATCAGCTCGTGCCGGATCAGGAACATCCGCTCGAGGAGCGCCTCGGGAGAGCGCAGCCGCGACGTCATGACCTCCTTCTCCAGCCCGGGCAGCCGCTCCGCGATCTCGTGGATCAGCGCGCTCTGGCGGCGGGCGACGGCCGAGGTG
The DNA here is from genome assembly GCA_963723195.1 of uncultured Actinomycetota bacterium. Lineage (GTDB taxonomy): Bacteria > Actinomycetota > Actinomycetes > Propionibacteriales > Nocardioidaceae > Nocardioides. The sequence continues at coordinate 148,589 of CAVRPU010000012.1, read as the reverse complement.
ACGGCGTACGCGATGTCTGCGGGTCCGTCGGGTGTCATCCGCCCGGCGTCGAGCCGCGCGCGCACGGCATCGGTCTCGACGAGCGCCACCGTGTTGTCGAGCTCGGGGTTGATCGGCCCGTGCACCGTGACCAGGACGTGCTCGCCGATGACCAGGTCGAGCTCGAGCAGGTGCACATGGCCATGGCTGCCGAGCAGCGGCGCGTGGACGGTCACGAAGACCTGCCCCGGGTAGGTGTGCACGACCGGCACGTAGTTCCGCCGCTGGCAGGACTCCAGGAGCCGGGGGTGACAGCCCAGCCGCACGAGCAGTGCGTCCGCGGCGTCGCTCCAGACCGGTACGTCGACCCAGCAGAACCCGTCGCTGCGGTCCAGCAAGGCGTCGAGCTCCTCCGGCCCGGCCGGTCGTGCTCCGGCTGCGTCCACGAAGCGGATCTCCACGGTGTCAGCGTCCACCCGCGGCGGGTCGCGGTCCAGAGGGTCACCGTGTGGACTTGCACAAATACCTAGGGGGGGTATAGTACCCATCATGGACGAACACCAGGGTCAGCACGGTTACCTCGCCGCGCACAAGAAGGACGAGTACCTCAAGCGGCTGCGTCGCATCGAGGGACAGGCACGCGGGCTGCAGCGGATGGTCGAGGAGGAGCAGTACTGCATCGACATCCTGACCCAGGTCTCCGCCATGACCAAGGCCCTCCAGTCGGTGGCACTCGGGCTCCTCGACGACCACCTGGGCCACTGCGTGGTCGACGCAGCCAAGGCCGGCGGGCCCGACGCAGAGGTGAAGCTCAAGGAAGCTTCCGACGCCATCGGCCGCCTCGTGCGGTCCTGACGCACCGATTCCCGACAGGAGGAAGACAATGAGCCACACCTTCACCGCGCAGGTCACCGGCATGACCTGCGCCCACTGCGTCGCCTCGGTCACGGAGGAGATCTCGGAGATCGCGGGCGTCACCGCCGTCGACGTGAGCCTCGAGACCGGCGCGGTCGTCGTGACCAGCGAGGCGCCGCTCGACGGCGAGGCCGTCCGGGCCGCCGTCGACGAGGCCGGCTACCAGCTCGTCTGACGTCATGGAGCTGAGCACCCCGGCCCGCGTCGCGGCCTTCGCCACCGGCCTGGTCGTCGTCTTCGCGACCGCCCTCGGCGTCGGCCGCGCTCTCGGACCGGTCGTCGACCCGCCGCCCGCCGACGACATGGCGGCGCACTCGGGCGACACCATGGGCGGGGAGCACACCGAGGGCGCGGAGCACCTGCCCGGCGGGCTGATGGTCAGCCAGGACGGCTACACCCTGGTCCTCGACGAGACCCTGGCCCCGGCTGGGAGTCGGGTGCCACTCTCCTTCCGGGTGCTCGGTCCCGACGGCGAGCCCCTGACGGCGTACGAGGTCGAGCACGAGAAGCTCCTGCACCTGATCGTCGTACGCCGTGACGGAACCGGCTTCCAGCACGTGCATCCCGAGCTCGACGTGCCCACCGGGGTCTGGAGCGCCGAGGTCGACCTGCGACCGGGCGACTGGCGCGTGCTGGCGGACTTCGTGCCGGCCGGTGCCGACGAGGGGCTGACCCTCGGCGCCGACCTCGCCGTGCCCGGCACCTTCGAGCCCGCTGCAGTCGCGCCGGAGACGCGAGCTGCCCAGGTCGGCCCCTACACGGTCACCCTCGACGGTGACCTGCGCGCGGGCGCAGACGCCGAGCTGACGCTGACCGTCGAGCGCGACGGGCGGCCGGTGACCGACCTGCAGCCCTACCTCGGCGCCTACGGACACCTCGTGGCGCTGCGCGACGGCGATCTGGCCTACCTGCACGTCCATCCCGAGCACGCCGAGGCCGGCGAGCCCGAGGCCGGCCCGCAGATCGGCTTCGTGGCCGAGGTGCCGAGCGCGGGGCGCTACCACCTCTACCTCGACTTCAAGCACGGCGACCGCGTGCGGACGGCGTCGTTCATCGTCGAGGCGTCGCGATGAGTGCCGACGTCGAGCTCGCCATCACGGGGATGACCTGCGCGTCCTGCGCGACCCGGATCGAGCGCAAGCTCAACAAGCTCGATGGCGTCGTCGCCTCGGTCAACTACGCGACGGAGAAGGCGAGGGTCACCTACCCCGAGTCCGTCTCGACCGACGACCTACTGCGCACCGTCGAGCAGGCGGGGTACGCCGCCGAGCTGCCCAGGCCCGCGGTCGACGCGGCCCCCGTGGCGGCCCCGACCGGGCTGGACCCCGCCCTCCATCGGCTGCTCGTCTCGGCCGCGCTCTCGATCCCCGTGATCGCGATGGCGATGGTGCCCAGGCTGCAGGTGGACTACTGGCAGTGGCTGTCGCTCACGCTTGCCGCGCCCGTGGTCTTCTGGGGTGGCTGGCAGTTCCACCGCGCCGCGGCTCTCAACCTGCGGCACGGCACCACCACGATGGACACGCTGGTCTCGCTCGGCACGCTCGCGGCGTTCGGCTGGTCGGTCTACGCGTTGTTCTGGGGCACCGCCGGGACGACCGGCATGACGCATCCGTTCGAGCTGACCATCGAGCGCACCGACGGCGCCGGCAACATCTACTTCGAGGCCGCCGCCGGCGTGACGACGTTCCTGCTCGCCGGTCGCTGGCTCGAGAGCCGCTCGAAACGTCAGGCGGGAGCTGCACTTCGGGCGCTCATGGAGCTCGGCGCCAAGGACGTCGCGGTTCTCCGCGACGGTGCCGAGGTGCGCGTCCCGGTCGGTGACCTGAAGGTCGACGATCTCTTCGTTGTCAGGCCCGGCGAGAAGATCGCCACCGACGGCGTCGTCGCGACCGGTACGTCGGCGATCGACGCCGCCATGCTCACCGGCGAGTCCGTGCCGGTCGAGGTGGGTCCCGGCGACGCCGTCGCCGGCGCGACCGTCAACGCCGGCGGCCGCCTCGTCGTCCGCGCGACCAGGATCGGCGCCGACACCCAGCTCGCGCAGATGGCGCGGCTCGTCGAGGAGGCCCAGCACGGCAAGGCCGAGGTGCAGCGGCTGGCCGACCGGGTCTCGGCGTTCTTCGTGCCCGTCGTGATCGCCCTCGCCGTCGGCACTCTGGGGTTCTGGCTCGGCACCGGCATCGGCGCGAGCGCCGCCATGACCGCCGCCGTGGCCGTCCTCATCATCGCCTGCCCGTGCGCGCTCGGGCTGGCCACGCCCACGGCGCTGATGGTCGGCACCGGACGGGGCGCGCAGCTCGGCATCCTGATCCGCGGGCCCGAGGTGCTCGAGTCGACGCGCCGGGTCGACACCGTCGTCCTCGACAAGACCGGCACGGTCACCACCGGACGGATGACCTTGCGCGACGTCGTTCCGGCGCCGGGCACCGAGGTCGACGACCTGCTCCGGCTGGCCGGCGCGCTCGAGGACGCCTCGGAGCACCCGATCGCCCGAGCCGTCGCCGACGCCGCCCGCGAGCGGGTCGGCACCTTGCCTGCCGTCGAGGACTTCGCCAACCTCGAAGGGCTCGGCGTCCAGGGCGTCGTCGACGGCCACGCCGTGCTGGTCGGGCGCCCGCGACTGCTGGCCGAGTGGTCCCAGCACCTGGACCCCGAGCTCGGAGCCGCGTTCGAGCGGGCCCAGGCGAGCGGCGGCACCGCCGTCGCCGTCGGGTGGGACGGGGCTGCACGCGGCGTCCTCGTGGTCGCCGACACCGTCAAGGACACCTCGGCCGAGGCCGTCTCCCGCTTCCGCGAGCTCGGCCTGCGCCCGATCCTGCTGACCGGCGACAACAGCGCGGCCGCCACCACCGTTGCGGCCGCGGTGGGCATCGCCGAGGGCGACGTCATCGCCGAGGTGCTGCCCGCCGACAAGGTCGACGTCGTCAAGCGCCTGCAGGCAGAAGGGCGGGTCGTCGCGATGGTCGGCGACGGCGTCAACGACGCGGCCGCGCTGGCCCAGGCCGACCTGGGGCTCGCGATGGGCACGGGCACCGACGCCGCCATCGCGGCCAGCGACCTGACGTTGGTGCGCGGCGACCTCCGGGTCGCTGCCGACGGGGTCCGCCTCGCGCGGCGTACCCTCGCGACGATCCGAAGCAACCTCTTCTGGGCCTTCGCCTACAACGTCGCCGCACTCCCCCTCGCCGCGGCCGGCCTGCTCAACCCGATGCTCGCCGGCCTGGCCATGGCCGCCTCGTCGGTGTTCGTGGTGACCAACAGCCAACGCCTGCGCGGCTTCCACTAACCACTCGTTGAGTTGGCCCGAATGGTTGTGTGAGTTGGCTCAAATGGTTGCGAGCCGCTGCTGCCTGCCGCCATTCGGGCCAGCTCGAACAACCATTTGGGCCAGCTCGAACAACCATTTGGGCCAGCTCAACAGGTCCGGTCCGGTGAGGCGCTAGAACGCGAGGTCGGCGTAGATGGCCGCGTGGTCGGAGGCCTGGTCGACCTCGTCGACGAGGGTGTCGTAGACGTCCCACGGCTCGCGGGTACGAGGGCCGCGGTAGACGCCCTTGCGGAAGACGCCCCCGCCCGTCGCCCGCGCGAAGAGCGCCGGCGACAGCAGGACGTAGTCGATCTTGTCGTCCTCGTCGCCACTGCCGAAGGTGCCCCGGCGAGTGCTCCACTCGAAGTCGGGATGCTCGCTGATGTCGCGGAGGTCCGTGTCGTGCAGGAGCGGCGCCAGCGCGGCGCTGTCGGGACTGTCGTTGAGGTCACCGACCACGGCGACGTTCTCGTGCCCGGTCGCCAGGAGCGACGTGACGATCTGCGCCACCCGGGACGCCTGGCGGCTCCGCTTCCGCGCACCCTGCGGGTCACCCGGCGTGCTGTAGCCCTTGGACTTGAAGTGGTTCACGAGCACCACGAGCTCGTGACTCCCCGGGGTCGCCACGTGATACTCGGCGCAGTCGCGTGAGAACACGATGCCGTCGGCGTCGGTGTCGTAGACGTGGGTGCGCAGAGCAGTCACGCGGTGGCCGCCCCGGGCGAGGAGGCCGACGTCGATGCCACGCAGGTCGTTGCCGTCGAAGACGTGCACCTCGTCGTACGCCGTCCACCCGATGTCGGTCAGCAGCGTGGTCGAGAACATCCCCAGCACGGGACGCGACTCGGCCTCGACGACGCCCAGCACGTCGGCGCCGACGTCGCGCACCACCATGGCGGTGTGCGTGCCGGCCAGCTCGGTCACCGACTCGGTGGTCAGCTCGACCCAGCCGACCCAGTCGGCGCGGCCGGAGGCCACCACGCTGGTGGTGCCGTCGCGATGACGGGTCAGCAAGCGGCCGCGGATCTTCTGCAGCACGGCGTACGTGCTGCTGTCCGAGCGCACCAGGCCGAGCACGGCGAGCTGCTCGAGGATCTCGGCCTTCGTGGCGGCGTCGTACACGTCGCGCTGGAAGAGCTCGTTGACGCGCGCCTGCGCAGCCAGCACGGGCGCGCCCAACGCCCAGTTGCGGCTGTTCATCGCCTTGGGCCGGTCGAACATGTTCTCCACGTTGTACGCCGCCAGCCTGGTGCGACCGGGCGCGGAAACCGCCGTGCGGTCGTCGGTCGTGTCGGCAAGGATGCCGTTCATGCCTACCAGCATCTCGGATGCAGCGCACTTCGCGCACCTGCCGTGCTGAGCCCCGACAGCGGGGCCGGCCTCCTGCACCGCCTCACGTCCTACACCCCCGAGCGTCAGTGGGACGTGCCGGTCGACGATCCACGCGTGCGCCACGACCTCGAGCCCAACGACCTGGCGACCGTGCCGCCGTGGTTGAAGGACTACGCCGCCGACCTGCCGCGCCTCGAGCTGCCGCGAGACCTGCCGGTCTCCGAGGTCTCGACGGCGGCGGTGCTCGCGGGGCAGCGCGTCGCCCCCGGAGTGCTCGACGCCGCTGGGTTGGGGCGGGTCCTCTTCCTCGGCGCCGGGGTCGTCCGCTTCGTCCAGCGCGGCGAGCGACGCATCCTCTTCCGCGCCTCCGGCTCGGCCGGCGCCCGCTTCCCGCTCGAGGTCTATGCCTGCACTCGTGGCGTCGAGGGCGTTCCCGACGGCGTGCACTGGTACGACGGCGAGCGGCACGCCCTGGTGCCGGTCGGCCCCGCGCCGACCGGTGGCGAGACGACTCTGGTCGTGACGGGCGTCCCCTGGCGCACCGGCTGGCGCTACGCCGAGCGCGGATGGCGGCACCTCTACTGGGACGCCGGCACGCTCCTCTCCCAGCTGGAGGCGGCCGCCGCCAGCGCCGGGCTCGATCCCCGGCTGCGCACTCTCTTCCCCGACGCCCGGATCCGCGACCTGGTGGGGGCCGACGGCGTGCACGAGGTACCTCTCGCCCTGCTCACGCTCGGCGACGGTGCTCCCGCGATCGACGCCTCCGGGCCGGCCGCCCGCGGCTGGCTGCCTCCCGTCGAGTTCCCGCTCGACACCGAGGCGCAGGTCGCCGGCGAGCGCGACGAGCTCGGCGCGGCCTGGCCGGTCGGACCTCCGGTCGCCGCGGTGCCCGAGGCACCCACGGTCGACGACGTCGTACGCCGCCGCGGCTCGCAACGCCGGATGATCCGCGGAGCGTCGGTGCCGCTCGACCTGCTGGAGTGGCCCATGTCGGTCGCCATGCGCGGCATCGACGTGCCGCACTGGGTCGTCGTGCACTCGGTCGACGGCGTCGAGCCGGGGGTCTACCGCTGGCCCGACGTGTCCGCTCCCCTGCGGACCGGCCCGTCCCCGACCGGTGCCTTGCGCGACGAGGCTCTGCGCGACGAGGTTGGGCGGATCTGCCTGGGCCAGTCGCTGGGCGCCGAAGCGGCGTACGTCGTCATCTCGGCCACCGACCCGGCGACCCTCGACGACCGCACCTACCGCGACGCCCAGCTGGCCGCCGGGCTCGTCGAGGGGCGGCTGCACCTCGCGGCGTACTCGCGCGGCATCAGTGCCAGCGGCATGACCTTCCTCGACTCCGAGGTGCCCGCGCTGCTCGGGGAGGACGCCGACCTGGTGACCCTGCTGTTCACCTGCGTCGGCGTGCCGGAGTACCGCGGCCGGCCCGGAGGTCGCCCGGGCGAGCCGGTGACCTTCAAGCCCGTGATCCCGAGGATGGTGGACGTCGAGTGACCCAGCCGACGACCCAGCCGACGACCCAGCCGACGACCCAGCCGACGCACCGCGAGCTCATCGATGCCCTCGCCTGGCCGGTGACCACCGAGCGGCTCTCGATCCGCCCGGCGGAGGTGCGCGATGCGGAGGCGGTGTGGGGCTATCGGCGCCTCCCGGCCAGCTATCAGTGGATGACGACGATCCACGACGACCTGGCGAGGTACGCCGAGCACTTCCACGACCCGGAGTGGGTCAGCAAGATGCTGGTGATCGAGCTGGACGGCCGGGTCATCGGCGACCTCTACGTCGCGGTCGAGGACCCCTACGCCCAGACCGAGGTGAAGGAGCAGGCCGCGCGCTCGCAGGCCGAGATCGGCTGGGGGCTGCATCCGGACCACCAGGGCCAGGGCTATGCGATCGAGGCCGTGCGGGCGCTGCTCGGCATCTGCTTCGGCGAGGCTCCGCAGGGGCTCGGTCTGCGCCGGGTGATCGCGCTGTGCTTCGCCGACAACGAGCCCTCGTGGCGGCTGATGGAGAAGGTGCGGATGCGCCGCGAGTCACACACGGTGAAGGAGTCGCTCCACCGCGAGCGGGGCTGGCTCGACGGGTACGCCTACGGCCTTCTCGCGGACGAGTGGCGTTCATCGGAGAGGGGTACGGTCCCGGGATGACTGCACCGAGCACCCGCACCCTGATCGCGGCCACCGCCGCTCTCGCCTGCCTCGGCCTCGTGGCGCCCGCCGTCACCTCGGCCGCCGCTCCTCCACCCGACACGGGCGCGAGGAAGAGCAAGGTCACGGAGGTCCGCTTCTCGACCTTCAACGCCTCCCTCAACCGCGCCGCCGCCGGCCAGCTGCTCGCCGACCTCGCGTCGGGCACCAACGTGCAGGCGGCCAACGTCGCCGAGACGATCCAGCGGGCCGACCCCGACGTCGTGCTCGTCAACGAGTTCGACTTCGAGCCCGACGGCGCGGCCGCGGTGCTCTTCCGCGACAACTACCTGGAGAAGTCGTGGAACGGGTCGACCCCCGTCGACTACCCCTACTACTTCGTCGCGCCCAGCAACACCGGCATCCCGACCGGCTTCGACCTCAACAACAACGGCGTCGTCGGGGCTCCCGGCACCCAGGCCGGTGGCGACGACTCCTACGGCTTCGGGCTCTACCCCGGACAGTTCGGGATGGCCGTCTTCTCCAAGTACCCCATCCAGACCGACGACGTCCGCACCTTCCAGAACTTCCTCTGGAAGGACATGCCGGGCGCCCTGCTGCCCAACGACCCCGCGGTGCCGGGTGAGGCCGACTGGTACTCACCCGAAGAGCTCGACATCTTCCGTCTCTCCAGCAAGTCGCACTGGGACGTGCCGATCAAGCTGCCCGGCCGCAAGCCCGTGCACTTCCTGGTCTCGCACCCGACGCCGCCGACCTTCGACGGCGCCGAGGACCGCAACGGCACGCGCAACCACGACGAGATCCGCTTCTGGGCCGACTACGTCTCCGGCGGGCGCCACGCGTCGTACATCTATGACGACGGCGGAGAGTACGGCGGCCTCGGGCGCGGCCAGGACTTCGTGATCGCCGGAGACCAGAACGCCGACCCGTTCGACGGCGACTCCGCCGACGACGCGATCCTGCAGTTCCTCGACCACCCGCGGATCAACGCGTCCTCGGCGCCGGAGAGCGACGGAGCCGTCGAGGCGTCGGCCTTGCAGGGCGGCGCGAACCTCGCGCACGTCGGGCCGGACGCCCAGGACACCGCCGACTTCAACGACAACCCTGCGCCGGGCAACTTGCGGGCCGACTACGTGCTGCCCAGCGCGACGCTGGACATTCTCGACTCGGCGGTCTTCTGGCCGCTGCAGGCCGACCCGCTGTTCCGGCTGACCGGGGTGTTCCCGTTCCCCACCAGCGACCACCGGCTCGTCTGGGTGGACGTCAACGTCGGTCGGTAGGCCTTGGTTTCGAGACGGCGCTAGCGCGCCTCCTCAACCAGCGGCACGACGCGCTGGCGCGCCTCCTCAACCAGCGGCACGACGCGCTGGCGCGCCTCCTCAACCAGCGGCACGACGCGCTGGCGCCTCCTCAACCAGCGGCACGACGCGCTGCGCGCCTCCTCAACCAGCGGCACGACGCGCTGGCGCGCCTCCTCAACCAGCGGCACGACGCGCTAGCGCGCCTCCTCAACCAGCGGCACGACGCGCTAGCGCGCCTCCTCAACCAGCGGCACGACGCGCTGGCGCGCCTCCTCAACCAGCGGCAAGGGACCGACACCGCTGGTTGAGGATGGGCGAAGTCCCGACTCGAAACCTGCCGTGTCGACTCAGCTCGCGGGCTCGCCCGCGATGTTGACCAGCCACGGAGTGCCGAAGCGGTCGACGCACATGCCGAAGGCGTCGCCCCACATCTGCTTCTCCAGCGGGACCGTGACCGTGCCGCCGTCGCTGAGCGCGTTCCACCAGCCGGTGAGCTTGGCCTCGTCGTCGCCGCTGAGGCTGACGCCGCCGAGGGTGCCGGGCGTAGCGGCCTCTCCCGGAGGCGGGTCGGAGGCCATCAGCGTGAAGCCGTCGGGCGTGGTGAGCTGGGAGTGCATGACACCGTCCTTGGTGTCGCCCTCGTCGCCCATGTCGCCGAAGGTCATCACGTTGAGGTCGCCACCGAAGACGGACTGGTAGAACTCCATCGCCTCGCGGGTGGTGCGGTCGAAGTTGAGGTAGGGATTGAGGATCGTGGTCATGCCTCGAAACTAGCCGCGGCCGCCGACGGCGTACACCAGCAGGACGTTGTCGGAGCCCTCGAGCCGGCGCATTTCACGCAACGGCAACCGGTCGGCCACCGGCGCGGTGAACGCCGGCACGCCGGCACCGAGCACGCCGTTGCCGACCATCAGGTGCAGCTCGTCGACGAGGCCGGCGGCGAGCAGGTCGTTCCAGACCGGGATGCTGCCGAACATCAAGATGTCGGCGCCGTCCTCGGACTTGAGGCGGCGTACGGCGTCGTGGGCGTCGGCTCGGCGGACCAGCTCGACCTCGCCCCAGCCGCCGAGCTGGTCGGGCGCGAGCGAGTCCGAGACCACCACCTTGCGGGCCGCGGTGTTGCGGCGCGAGATCTCCCGCTCGGTCTCGTCCTGGGCGGGGTCGTCGGCGACGGGCGGCCAGTAGGACCGGAATCCTTCGAAGGTCGAGCGGCCGAGCAGCAACGTGTCGGCGGTCCGCAGCCGTTCGAGGTTGTAGGCGCTGAAGGAAGCGTCGAGCGGCAGCGCCATGACGTCGCCGCCGGGCCCGGCGGCGTACCCGTCCAGCGAGGTGAGGATGGTGACGACGAGCTTGCGCATGAGGCGTTCCTCTCGGTGACGGGGCGCGCGCGTCGCGCCCTCACCCCTCACGAGACGCCGGCGACCCCGGACTCATCGGTCTCCGAGGAGAAATCTGGGAAGACATGGTCGACGAGGGGCGCGAGGAAGCAGGTGAGGGCGGCGACACGGCCGTCGCGGAGGGTGAGGACGGTCAGCCCACCGGGGTGGATGCCCTCCTCGTCGGCCTGCCAGCACCACAGCGCGGGTTGGCCGTTCGCCTCGGTCATCCGCAGCCGCCACGGTGTCACGAGCATCCGCTCCTCCAGGAACTCCCGGACGGCCACCGCCCCGTCGAACCAGGCCGGCAGCGGCGGCATCGAGAGCCGTACGTCGTCGGTGAGCAGGCCCACGAACGCGTCGACGTCGCGGGCCTCCCAGGCAGTGACCAGGTCACGCACCAGCTGGCGCTCGGCCGCGTCGTCGGGGCTGCTGGTGCGCTCGGGGCGAGGGGAGCGGGTGGCCAGCGTCGCGCGCGATCGCTGCAGGGCGCTGTTCACCGCCGGCACGCTCAGGTCGAGCATCTCGCCCACCTCGGCCGCGGAGAACCCGAGCACCTCGCGCAGGAGCAGCACGGCCCGTTGCGAGGCGGGCAGCTGCTGCAGGGCTGCGACGAAGGCGATCTCGACGTCCTCGTGGACGTCGTAGGCGCTCGCCGGATCCGACCGGGCCGGGTCGGCGACGTACGGCTCCACCCACACCGGCCCGTCCCGAGCCTCGCCGAGGTCGTGCGGGTCCGTGCAGGCGGGCCCGACGTCGAGCGAGAGCTGTCGCTTCGGCCGCTTGGCGCCGACGCGGTACGCCGCGTGCGTGGCGATCCGGTAGAGCCAGCCGCGCACCGACGACCGGCCCTCGAAGCCGCCTATCCCACGCCAGGCCCCGACCAGCGCGTCCTGGAGTGCGTCGTCTGCGTCGTGGGGCGAGGCCAGCAGCCGGTAGCAATGGGCGTGCAGCTCCGCGCGGTACGGCGCCACCAGCTCGGCGAAGGCCGCGTCGTCACCGCCACGGGCTCGCTCGAGCAGCGCGGTCTCGTCCATCACCGCGATTGTGCCGTGCGCGGCTGCGTGCCGCCGATGAGTTCTCTGGCCTTCGCCGGTCAACAGGTGGACAATCACCTCGGGCGCCGTCCTACGCCCAACCCCGGTTCCGGTGCTCACGCCACCGGCCAGCGGGGCAAAGGGGGCCCGAGCGATCGGGAGAGTTCCTCGGGGCGTCGGAGTCGATTCCTCTTGATCCGGCGGTGTGGACCGAGCGTGAGTCGGGTCGCCCCGCCCGAGAGGAACAACGACATGACGCAGAACCGATCCTTCAAGCGCCTGGTCCGGCTCCGGATGGAGAAGACCGGCGAGAGCTACACGGCGGCGCGGGCGATCCTGCTGGCCGGCGCGGTCCCGATCGAGCCCGGCACCAAGCCGCCGCTCGCGACGTCCGACGAGCGCATCCGCGAGCGCACCGGCATGGGTTGGGAGCAGTGGTTCGACCTCCTCGACGGCTCGGTCTCGCCGGCCGCGACGCATCGCGAGATCGCCCGCTGGGTGGCCGACTACCTGGAGATCGAGCCGCTCGCGTGGAACGCGCAGGCCATCACGCACAGCTATGAGATCGCCCGGCGCGGCAAGCTGGTCGGGCAGCACGACGACGGCTTCACCGCGACTGCCTCGCGCACCGTCGCGGCGTCGCCGGAGACGGTCTATGCCGCCTTCGGGGCCTGGCTGTCGGACGCGCCGCTGACGGTGCGGTCGACGAGCCTGCCGCGGGTGGTCCGCTACGACTGGGCCGCCGACGGCTCGCGGGTCTCGATCACGATGGACGCCAAGGACGGCGGCAACCGCTGCCTGGTCTCGGTGTCCCACGCCCGGATCCCCGACGCGGCGGCGTACGACGAGCGCAAGGCCTGGTGGCGCGAGCGGTTGATGGCGCTCAAGGCCGGGCTCGAGGCCGGTGGGTCCCGTGGCTGACGTCTCGGTGGCAGCGGTCCTGGTGGCGACCATCGTCGCGTTCGTGCTGAGCAGCGTCTACTACGGGGTCCTCGGCACCACCGGCGGTCGGGACCTTCCCGGCTGGGTCGTGCCGGCGGTCGAGCTGCCCCGCAACCTGGTGGTGAGCGCGGTCGTCGGCGGCCTCGCCGCGGCGGCCACGGTCGACACACTCGGCGGCGGCCTGGTGCTGGGCCTGGCGCTGTGGGTGGGCTTCCCGCTGGTCCTGTGGGTCGGCGCGGTCGCCCATGAGGGCACGCCGGTGCGGCAGGCCGCACTCCACGCGGGCGACTGGCTGCTCAAGCTCGCCGCGGTGTCGGGGCTGGTCGCCGCCTGGCCCTGATGTGCGGGTCAGTCCGTCGCGTTCGCCGGCACCTGCACGACGGTGTACGTCGTCGTGGGTGTCGGCGGCGTCGAGAAGCGGGCGTTGGGCAGGTAGAGCCGGCTGCCGAAGCGGGCGACCGTCGTCGGCACGTCGAAGTCGGGCGAGGTGATCGTCCGCTGCAACGTGCCGGCTGTGCCGTCGGCGTCCAGCTTGAGCACGGCGACCTGGTTCAGCTGGTTCCGGACGACGTACAGCTTGTTGCCCACGAGGAGCATCCCGTCGCCGTTGGTCAGGCTCGTGCCGCCCAGGTCGACGACTGTTGCCACGCCGGTCTCGGGGTCGACGCGGTAGAGCGAGCCCGCGGCGGAGTTCACCACCAGCAGCGCCTTGTGGTCCGGTGTGCGGGAGATGCCGTTGGCGTTGAAGCCCGGCAGCTGCGCCCACTCGCCGGTCAGGGGCAGCGTCTCGACCTCGCTGGCGTCGGGCAGCGCGCCGGCCTCGCCCAGCGGCACCTTGTAGAGCTGGGCCTTCTGCGAGTCGGTGAACCACGCCGCCTTGCGGTGCAGCAGCACGTCGTTGACGAAGGTGGGGGCCGAGGCCAGCTGGTAGTTCTCGAGGATGGCTCCCGTCTCGGTGTCGACGACGCGCGCGCTGCCGGACGGGCCGCCGGCCACGAACAGCCGACCGAGCCGGTCGACCTTGAGCCCGACCGACGCCGTACCCGGCCCCTGGCTGACGATCTCGCCCTCGCCGGTCTTGAGGTCGAGCTCGTAGATGCTGCCGTCGGCGCGCGAGCCCAGCCAGGCCCGCTGGCCCGCACCGATCGTGATGCCCTCGGGCTGCCAGCCGTCGGGAAGGTCCATCACGGTCGGGAAGGGGTCGTCGGCTCTGATCGCGGCGTCTCCTGGCGCGGGGCCGATGAGGGCGGTGCCGATGAGGGAGGCCGCGATGACGGCGGCAGGGGCGAGGGGAAGGTTCCGAGAACGAGTGCGCATACCCAACGGTACGTCGAACCCCGGCCGCTCGGATTTGTCTGTGTCCTGTCGGCTCGGGGTCGATCCTCAGCTCAGTCGCGCCAGGTCGTCGTCGTCGAGCTCCAGGGTCGCGGCGGCGGCCGAGTCGGTGACGGACTCGGGACGGCTGGCGCCGGGGATCGGCACGAGCGCCGGGGACAGGGAGAGCTCCCACGCGAGGCAGACCTGCTGCGGGCTGACGTCGTACCTCGCGGCGACATCGGCGTAGCGCTGCCACTGGTCGCCGAGGTCGCTCGCGTTGGACATCCCGCCCAACGGGCTCCAGGCGAGGAAGGTGATGCCGAGCTCCTCGCAGAGCGCGATCTCGGGCTCCGAGGAGCGGAACGCCGGCGAGAACTGGTTCTGCACCGCCGTGAACCCCTCGCCGATCACCTCGCGTGCCCGACGGATCTGGCCAGGGTCGGCGTTGGAGATGCCGGCCTGGGCGATCAGGCCCTCGTCGAGCAGTGCCTTCAGCCCGCCGAGGGTCTCGTCGTACGGCGTGCTCGGGTCAGGGCGATGGTGCTGGAAGAGGTCGATCCGCTCGACGCCGAGGCGCTCGAGGGAAGCGATGCAGGCGCGGCGGAGGTACGCCGCCGAGCCGTCCAACCCCCAGTCGGTGCCGGACCTGGTGTGCCCGCCCTTGGTCGCCACCAGGACCTCGCCCTCCCCTGCGGCGTACTCCTTGAGCGCCTTGGCGATCAGCAGCTCGTTGGCGCCGAAGTCGTCCTCGCTGATCGAGTAGGCGTCGGCGGTGTCGATCAGGGTCACCCCGAGCTCGAGGGCCCGGATGACGGTGGCGATCCCGCGCTGCTCGTCGTTGACCTCGCGCACCGACATCGGCATCGCGCCGAGCCCGATCGCGCCCACCGAACGGTCCCCCAGCCGGCGCTGCGGCAGCTGCTGCGTCATGCCGCCCAACCTACGCAGCCACCCCTGGGCCCCTCCCTCCCCGCCCGCCCCACCGGGATAGTTCGCCGCAAGTTGCACCGATTTCGGACCGAAAGTGGTGCAGCTTGCGGCGAACTAGCCAGACATTGAGCCGCCGCCGACCGCGACGAAGGGGCCTGAATCTCAGCGAACCTGCCCCTCGGGACCTTCGCGTAGGGTCGAGCGCATGGCCACCGTGCAGCTCAGCGCGACCGACTTCGAGACCACGATCCTCGGCAACGACATCGTCCTGGTCGACTGGTGGGCCGCCTGGTGCGGACCCTGCCGCCAGTTCGCACCGGTCTTCGAGCGGGCCTCCGAGCAACACACCGACGTCGTCTTCGCGAAGATCGACACCGAGGCGGAGCAGGGCCTGGCGGGGGCAGCACAGATCACCTCGATCCCGACGCTGATGGCGTTCAAGGACGGCCGGCTCGTCTACCGCGAGGCCGGTGCACTTCCCCCCGCCGTCCTCGAGCAGCTCATCGACGCGGTGAAGGAGCTCGACATGGCAGAGGCGGAGGGCTCCGAGGCGGCCGAGCAGGCCTAGGTCGAGCCCTCAGGCGGTCGCCAGCGCCGTCTCGATCCAGCGGACGACGGGAGCCCGGCGCGTTGTCAACCGATGAGTTGAGGAAGGCCGCCGAGTCGGTAGAGGGTGGAAGCAACGAAAGGAGCACCCCCATGGGCGCCACCACGATGTTCGCCGCCGTCTCACTGGACGGCTTCATCGCCGACGAGAACGACGAGGTCGGACCGCTGTTCGACTGGTACTACAACGGCGACACCGACAGCACGTTCAGCGACGAGGAGCGCGTGTTCAACACGACGCCGCAGACCGCAGAGTTCATGGCGCGATCGGTCGACGTCGCCTGCATCGTCCAGGGCCGCCGGCTCTTCGACATCACCAACGGCTGGGAGGGCAGGCCCGCTGCCGGCGACCACGTGTTCGTCGTCACCCACGAAGCGCCGGCCGACTGGGAGCACACCGACTCCGCGCCGTTCACGTTCGTCACCGAGGGCGTGGAGGCGGCGATCGCCCGGGCCCGGGAGTACGCCGGCGACCGCGACATCTCCGTCACCCCCGGCGATGTCGGCGGCCAGGCCCTCCGGCTCGGACTCATCGACCGGGTCGTGCTCAACCTGGTGCCGGTCGTCCTCGGCACCGGCCGTCCCTACTTCGGGACCGGCCCGATCGCAGACCCCGCGGTCTTCGACGACCCCACCGAGATCGTCCAGGGCAAGCGGGTCACCCACCTGCTCTTCGACCGGACCCGCTGAGCCGGCGGGTTGCCTGCTTCTCACATCGCCGGGGCGAAGAGGCCGACGCACAGGTCGACCTCCGCCCCGGCGGCGTCGGCTATGGCCTGGAGCTCCGCGCAGGCGTCGTCGACGGCCTCCTCGGCCGTCACGAACGAGTCGGGCGTCTCGACCGAGCCCAGGTCGTCCCCGTGGACGCCGACCAGCGTGCCGGCGTACACGCGGCTCTCCTCGGCCAGCGCGGCGGACGCCGCGACCAGGTCGTCGTGGACGCCGGTCGCCTCCGCCGGCGGCTCGAGCGCCTCGAGGTCGGCCAGCCGCTCGTCGAGCCGGTCCGCCGACTCGCGCGTGACGCGCGCGAACAGGTCGCCGACCGCGCGCGGAGGAGTCGTCGCGAGCGCGTCGTTCATCTCGTCGTCGACGGCGGTGTTCTCGGCGTCGAGGGCGGCGGTGAAGGCGGCCACGTCGGCGTAGTACGGCGCCGGGGCCTGGCTCGACGACGGGCTCGACGAGTCGTCGGCGCGCTCCTGCTCGGGTGGCCCGTCCCCTGCGCAGGCCGACCCGAGCAGGACGATGGCCGAGAGCGCCGCGGGGAGCAGGCCCGCGACGGGGCGACAGCAGGCGGCCATCTCGCCATCGTCCTGACCCGCCGAGCGGACGGCCAGCACGAGAAGGTTGCCCTTAGGTCACGAGTCGGAGTCAGAGCTGCGGCGGCCGGGGCGCTCCATGAACGTGGCGTCACCGGGGCCGAAGCCGTGGGCGGCGTACAGCTCGTGCGCGTCGGCGGTGTGCAACAGCCACCGGAAGTCCGCGCCCGGCCCCTCGTCGACCGCGGCGGCGACCAGGGCGTGCCCGAGGCCGTGGCCCCGGTGCGCGTCGGCGACGTAGACGTCGGCCAGGTAGGCCAGCGCGACGCCGTCCGACAGCGCGCGGGCGAAGCCGACCAGCTCCCCCGTGCCCTCGACGTACGCCCCGACCACTCGCCACGCTCCGTCGAGCTGGCGCTCGACATCGGCACGCGAACGCCATCGTGCCCAGTACGCCTCGCTCGACAGGAACGCCCAGACGGCGTTCCGGTCGACGCGCGCAGGATCGTCCGAGATCTCGTAGCCGCGCTGGTGCGACATCTCGTTCTCCCCTCTGGCTCGGTCGGAGGATAGACCCGCCGTCCCCGCGACTCATCGCCCGATGAGTCGGCGACACCCGAGAGGTCGACCCGCTCATGGACAATGCCGCGCACGCTCTGAGTCTGTTGACCGACAACACGTACGTCGTTCTCGCGACCGCCGACGCCGACGGCAGCCCGTGGGCCACGCCGGTGTGGTTCGCCCACGACGGGCTCGACCGGCTGGTGTGGGTGTCGTGGCCGGGCAGCCGACACTCACGGCTCATCGCCGTGCGACCGGAGATCGCCTTGACGGTCTTCGACTCCGGTGTCACCCCGGGAGAGGGCGCCGCGTTCTACGCGACGGCGCGAGCTGCCCGGTGCCCCGACGACCAGGTCGACGCGGCGCTCGCGATCTTCGACGCACGGTCGCGCGCCCAGGGCATCGGCTCGTGGGAGCGGGCGCGGGTCACGGGCGAGGCCAGGCTCCGGCTCTACGTCGCCGACGTGGTCGACGCCTGGGTGCTCGACCAGGAGTCGCCGGTCGACGAGCGCATCGCCGTCCCGCGGTAGGGCCCGGGTTTCGAGACGGCGCTGGCGCGCCTCCTCAACCAGCGGGGGCGACGGCGCTGGCGCGCCTCCTCAACCAGCGGGGGCGACGGCGCTGGCGCGCCTCCTCAACCAGCGGGGGTCAGATCCAGCCCTGCTCCTGGGCCCGGCGGTAGGCCTCGGCCCGCGAGCCCGCCCGCATCTTGTGGGTGACCGTGACCAGGTAGTTGCGCACCGTTCCCGGCGAGAGGTAGAGCGTTTGGGCGACCTCGCGAATCGGCCGGTCCGCACCCGCGGCGGCCAGCACCTCGGCCTCGCGCGCGGTGAGCGGCGAGGCGGGGGTGCGTGGGTCGGTCACGTCGTCCAGTGTGCGTGGTCGGGGCCGCCGGTCCGTGCTGGTGCGCGCGTTCCGCGCGTCGCGGTCAGCCCTTGCGGCCGAACACCTGCGCGGCGTACCAGGTGCCGTCGTCGCTGCGGCGCCCCGCGACCGCGACCAGCCGGTAGTCGCGGCTGAGGATGTTGGCGCGATGCCCCTCGGAGAGCATCCAGCCCTGCCGGACCACGGCCCGACCGGTCGCGTAGCCGTAGGCGACGTTCTCCCCCACGGTGGAGAGACCGCACTCGTCCATGATCGGACCGAGGTCCTGGTGGTACATCTCCTCCTGCGCCGCCATCGCCTTGCGCCTGCCGGACCGCGAAGCGCTTGAGGCAGTCGTTCACCTTCAGCTCGCGCAGCTCGGCGGCGGCGCGCGCGTTGTTGGTCGCCCGCACGGCCTTCGCGCCGTAGCGCGACTCGGGGGTCGCGGCTTGGGCGGATGCGGGCGTCAGCAGGCACACGAGTGCCGCCACGACGACGAACGGGGCGAAGGGGCGCATCGAGTCATCGTAGGTGGGTCTGTCGACGGGCGAACTGGGTACCCGGAAGATGACGCCGCCCCTCTCGGGGGGCGACGACACATCCGGTACGACCCGTCCGGCACCGGGCGGGGTCTCCGTGTCTCCCTGCGCCGACGGCCGGCTCCTCGGGGGACCGGGGCCGATCTGCTCCGAGGCGGACCGGGTCGCGACCACGTGGTCGACGCGGGTACGGCTGCCGGCGGGTTCAGGGCGGTCGACGCCGGGCCGTGAGCAGGGGTTCACTGGGTCCATGACACCCGTGCAGCTGTTGACAGACGCGTTCGAGCGGATCGCCGAGGGCGGGGCGCAGGCGGTCGACGGCCTCGACGAGACGACGCTGACGAGGCACCCGCGCGAAGGCGCCAACACGATCGCCTGGTTGGTCTGGCACCTCACCCGTGTCCAGGACGACCACGTGGCCGAGGTCGCCGGGCTCGAGCAGGTGTGGACCGCCCAGGGGTACGCCGACCGCTTCGGGCTGCCGTTCGACGCCGCCGACACCGGCTACGGCCACACGCACGAGGACGTCGCGGCCGTCCGGGCGAGCGCGGCCGACCTGGCGGCGTACCTCCGCGCGACCCACGAGCAGACCGCCGGCTTCCTCGCCGGGCTGTCCGACGGCGACCTCGACCGCATCGTCGACGAGCGCTGGGACCCTCCGGTCACGCTGGGCGCGCGACTGGTCAGCGTGATCGGCGACGACTGGCAGCACCTCGGCCAGGCCGGCTACGCGCGCGGCCTCCTCGGCTGACCCGTCGGTGCTCATCCGCACCCCACGTGCGGATGCCGCACCGGACGCGTGGTGACTACCGGTGCAGCGCGCCCTGGATCGCCCCGGCGGGGTAGGGGGTGTTGTGCACGTTGAAGTAGTACTTGCCCGGCTTGTCGAGGATCTTCTGGATCGTCTTCTTCGGGACGCCCTTCGCGCACTTCGCGCCGCCGGTCACGGAGCCGACGAGGTCGACGACGATCTCGCCGTCGGACTTGCGGTGGATGTGCGCCGCTGACGGCTTGGCGATGTTGGTCCACGTGACCGTCGCGCAGACCTTCTTCTTGGCTTTGGTGATCGTGAACATCGCGTGGCCGGAGCCGTTGCTGTCGCCGCTGGCCTTGAGGTCGGCCATCAGCGTCACCGGAGCGGCAGAGCCAGCCGAACCGGCCTGGGCGGGAGCGACCAGGGCCGTGGTGGCGCCGGCGGCGAGAAGCAGAGCGGTGGTCCCACCGATGAGTTTGATGCTGGTACGTCGGGTCATGGGTTCGTACCTCCTTGCTCGTCCTACGGCCCAGCCTCCCGAAAGGTTCACCCGCGCGGGGCAGCTCGCGGGTCGACTCCCCCGGTGGACAGGGGAACCGACCCCCCGCCACCCGGCCAGCGCTGCGCGACCTCCGCCGCCATCCGGCGACCCTGGACCGCGCCGGCCCGCGCGGCTCCGACGCGCATCGCGGGATCGAGGACGTTGCGCCCGATCGCCTCCAGCGCGGGCTTGTCGGGGCTGATCCAGCCCGACCAGCGAGCGCCGGTGCGCCGAAGCTGCTCGGGCAGCGAGTGTCGCTTGGTGATCGACTGCGGCAGCGGCACCAGCGCGAGCACGACGTCGCAGCCGGTGGCCAGGTCGGCGTTGGCCGGGGAGCGCATGCCCCCGTCGATGTAGGCCCGGCCGGCGGCCTCGATCGCCGGCCAGACCAGCGGCACCGCGCAGCTGGCGGCCACGGCGTGCAGCAGGTCGATATCGCCGTCGCGGTCGAAGACGTGGAACGACCCGTCCTCGGCGTCCACCGCGGTGATCCGCAGATCCCGGTCGGGCCACTCCACCAGCGAGCCGTCGGGGCGGCGCAGCCGCGACTCGAAGACGGCCAGCCGCTCGGTCCCGGGTCCCGGGTTGGCCTTCCGAGCCGCCCGGCCGACCCGGGCCCGCCGAGTGCGGCCGTCGCCGGGCAGCACCATCAGGACGCCGATCGTCAGTGCGGTGCGGAGTCCGAAGACGGCGCTGATCTCCTCGTCGGGAGGTGAGGTCTGCTCGGCGTACAGCTCGTCGAGGTCCTCGCCGGTCACCAGCGCGCCGACGACCGATCCCGCCGACGTCCCGACCACGACGTCCGCGCCGGTCACGTCGACGCCCTCGTCGCGCAGCCCCTTGAGGACGCCGATCTCCCAGGCGATCCCGGTGACCCCGCCACCGCCGAGCACGAGTCCGGTCCGCATCGCCATGCGGCCAAGCCTGCCATGGCCGGCCACCCGGCTCGACGATGTGCACCGCGCCCGGGTCGGCCCCGACAATGGGGGCGTGACGCATCGACCGGTGGAGACCTGGCTGACCGACATGGACGGCGTGCTCGTCCACGAGGAGGTGCCGATCCCCGGAGCCGTCGAGTTCCTCGACGCGCTGAAGGAGTCGGGGCGCAAGTTCCTCGTGCTGACGAACAACTCGATCTTCACCCCGCGCGACCTGCGGGCCCGGCTGCTCGGCAGCGGGCTCGACGTCCCGGAAGGGGCGATCTGGACCTCGGCCCTGGCCACCGCGCAGTTCCTCGCCGACCAGCGCCCGGAGGGCCGCGCGTACGTCGTCGGCGAGGCCGGGCTGACCACCGCCCTGCACGACATCGGCTACGTCATCACCGACCGCGACCCCGACTACGTCGTCCTCGGCGAGACCCGCACCTACTCCTTCGAGGCGATCACCCGGGCGATCCGGCTCATCGCCGACGGCTCGCGGTTCCTCGCGACCAACCCGGACGTGAGCGGCCCGAGCGTGCACGGCATGCTGCCGGCCACCGGTTCGGTCGCCGCCCTGATCAGCACCGCGACAGGCCGCTCGCCGTACTTCATCGGCAAGCCCAACCCCTTGATGATGCGCAGCGCGCTCAACCGCATCTCGGGGCACGCGAAGTCGACGGTCATGGTCGGCGACCGGATGGACACCGACATCATCAGCGGCCTCGAGGCCGGGCTGCGCACCGCGCTGGTGACCACCGGCTCGACCCGCCCCGAGGCGATCGAGACCTTTCCCTACCGGCCCACCCGCGTCTTCGACTCCGTCGCCGACCTGGTGCCGATCGCGCGCGGCGAGCAGCCCTTCTAGTGGCACCCTCGGCGCACTCTGTTGCGGTGGCCACCTGGCCACCGCGACAGAGCGCTGGAAGGGTCACCCGTCAACGGCCGCCTCATCGGCAAGCGGAGCGCCGCCGACGCTGAGCTCGTTGCCGTCGGGGTCGCGGAAGGTGACGTGCCGTACGCCGTTGTCGTAGGTCTCGCGCACATCGGGGTCGATGCCCCGGCTGACGATCCCGTCGACGCGCTCGTCGAAGTCCTCGCTGAACATCGTCACCTGGGCGTGCCCGGCATGCTCGGGCCGGTCCTCGATGTAGACGTACTGGTGCCCGCCCACCTCCCACACCGCCTCGACGTCGTTGGGGAAGAACGCGGCAGGGCCTCCGAAGAACCGCTCGTACCAGGCGAGTGACGCCTGGAAGTCCGACACCGAGATCCCGGCGAACAGGTCGACAGCCATCCGACGACGTTACCTGTGGAGCACACCTCCGCTGGTTGAGGAGCGAGCGAAGCGAGCGTCTCGACACCACCGGCGGCGAAAACCAGTCGCCCGAAGAAGTACGCCGGTGCCACAGTCGAGACGCCCGACCGATCCGCGATCGGCCACCCATCAGGAGAAGTGACATGCGAGCAGCCACCACGCCCCGGACCCTCATCCGTCCCACCGTGGAGCTGACCCTTGACCACCTCTCACCCGCTCAACCTCGGGATCGTCGCGCATGTTGACGCCGGCAAGACCAGCCTGACCGAGCGCCTCCTGTTCGAGGCGGGCGTCACCGACGCCATCGGCAGCGTCGACGCGGGGACGACCCGCACCGACTCGATGGACCTCGAGCGCCGCCGCGGCATCACCATCCGTGCGGCGGTCACCTCGTTCCCCCTGCGCGGTCGCGGAGGCGACCTCGCCGTCAACCTCGTCGACACCCCGGGCCACCCCGACTTCATCGCGGAGGTCGAGCGCTCGCTCGGCGTTCTCGACGCGGCCGTGCTGGTCCTCTCGGCCGTCGAGGGCGTGCAGCCGCAGAGCGTGGTCATCTGGCGCGCGCTGCAGCGCATCGGGGTCCCGACCGTCCTGTTCGTCAACAAGGTCGACCGGGCCGGCGCGGACGTCGAGCGGGTCGTCGAGCAGGTACGCCGCCGGCTGACGTCCGCCGTCGTACCCCTCGCCCGGGCCCACGACCAGGGTCGTCGCGACGCCAGGGTCACCGGGCTCGCGTTCGCAGACGAGGGGGTCGTGGCCGCGGTGGCGGAGTCCGACGACGGCCTGCTCTCGCGATGGGTGGCAGGCGAGGCGATCCGGCCCGGCGACGTGCTGCGGGTGTTGCGACGCGACGTGCGCAAGGCTCGCCTGACCCCTGTCCTGTGCGGCTCCGCCATCACCGGCGCCGGCACACCGCAGCTGCGCGACGTGCTCACCCAGGTGCTGCCGCGCCCGGTGGACCGCGGCGGGGTCGACACCGGTCCGGCGGCCGGCACCGTCTTCGCGGTCGATCGCGACGCACGCGGTCGGCGCGCCTGGGTGCGGCTGTGGTCCGGCGAGCTCCGCGTACGCGACAAGGTGGCCGTCGGCGGGGCGCGGCCGGTGCGCGTCACCGAGGTCGGGGTCAGCACGCCCGGCGGCGTCGCGGTCGGGCCCGTCGCCGCCGCCGGTCAGATCGCGGTGGTGCGTGGGCCGGCCGCGCGGATCGGCGACACCCTCTGTCAGCCGGGTGGACAGCCGCCGCGGCGGCGTACGCACGCGTTCCCGCCCGCGACGTTGGAGGCGCTGGTCGAGCCTGTCGACCCGACCCAGCGCACCGCACTGTTCGCCGGACTGACCGAGCTCGCCGACGAGGACCCACTGATCGCCCTGCGCCTCGACGAGACCGACGGCGAGGCCGCGGTCAGCCTGCACGGCGAGGTGCAGAAGGAAGTCATCGGCGCCTTGCTGGAGGAGCGGTACGGCGTCCGGGCGCGCTTCTCCGACACCTCGGTGGTCTGCCTCGAACGGGTCGTCGGCACGGGCGCGGCGCTCGACAGGGTCGGCGAGCGCGGCAACCCCTACCTCGCGACCGTCGGGCTGCGCGTCGAGGCGCGACCGGTCGGCCACGGTGTGGAGTTCTCGCCGGGGGTCGAGCGCGGCAACCTGCCGCCGGCGTTCGTCGCCGCGACCGAGGAGGGGGTGCGCTCCGCGCTCGCCCAGGGCCTGCACGGCTGGGTCGTCACCGACTGCAAGGTGACGATGACCGAGTCGACGTACTTCCCCCGGCAGAGCAAGCCGCACCAGAAGTTCGACAAGTCCATCTCCACGGTCGCCGCCGACTTCCGCTACCTCACGCCCGTCGTGCTCCACGCCGCGCTGGCCGAAGCCGGAACGCGCGTCTGCCGTCCCGTCGACCGCTTCGATCTCGAGCTGCCGGACGACGTGTTCGGGCCGATCGCCGCCTTGCTGGGCCGGCTCGGCGGGGCCACCCTCGAGACCAGCTCGACCGGTGGCTACACGCGACTCGTCGGGCACCTTCCGGCTTCCGCTGTTCCGGACCTGGCCGCTCGGCTGCCCGACCTCACCAGCGGCGAGGGGGTGCTGACCACCCGGCTCGACCACCACGCGCCGGTGCCCGACGCGCGTCCGCCGACGCGGCGGCGTAGCGGCCCGGACCCGGCAGACCGGGTCGCGTGGTTCCGGGACGTGGTGCGGTGAGCCGTGCCGGCGGCGGTCAGCCGCCCCGGGCGCTCAGGTGGGTCGTGTGCTGAAGTGGCTGCTCGGGCAACCACTTCAGCACACGACCGCCCGGCTGGTCAGGCGGCGGCCGGGCCGTAGGCGAGGTGCACGACGCCGTTGTCGTAGACGTGGCTCCCGCGCAGCGCGAGCCGGTGCTGCTCGCCCTCCTTGAAGAACCGCTCGCCCTCACCGAGAGCGACCGGGTAGACGAACAGGTGGAGGTCGTCGACGAGTCCCTCCGCGAGCAGCGCCCGGACCAGCTGGCCGCTGCCGGAGATGTAGATGACGCCCTCGCGCTCCTCCTTCAGGCGCCGGATCGCGTCGGCGTCGTAGGCGCCGAGGCGAGTGGTGTTGTTCCACTCCTCGGCCGGTTCGTTGCTGCCGACGACGAGCTTCTCGGTCTGGTTGAAGAAGTCGGCGCCCGGGTCGTCCTCGACCGTCCGGTCGCGCCAGGCAGGCGCGAACATCTCGTGGGTCTTCCGGCCGAGAAGGATCGTGGTGGACGCATCGGTGATCTCGCCGAGGGTCTCGCCCATCCTCGGGTCGAAGCCGTAGTCGAAGGTCCAGGTCGGCGACTCGAAGACGCCGTCGAGGGAGATGAACTCGTGCACTGCGATGGTGGCCATGTCGATGGTCCTTCCGGATGTCGGTGGTGGGTTGCTTCTGCCCACTCCACGAACGGGCGGTCGGGGACACGACAGCTGTCCCGAGATCTCTCCTCAGTTTCCCTTGCGCAGCTTCTCGGTGGCGAGCCGGTACGCCGGCCGCGGCATGGTCGCCTCGTGCTCGGCGAGGAACGACTCGAGGGCGCGGCGGTCGCGACCGCCCGCGTGCTTGAGGAAGATCCCGACCGCGTTGGTCACGACTGCTTCCTGGTCGGCATGCAGGGTCGCGGCGAGCGAGAAGCCCTCGTCGAGATCCGAGTCCGTGCCGGTCGTCACGAAGTACAGCGGCGCTGTGATCGCCGTCCGCCGCCGCAGCGGCTCGCGCGCGCCTGCGAGGGCATGGAGCGCGTCGTACGGGCCGCCACTCAGGTGACCGCCCACGACGCGCGGCGCCGACCGGTCGACCATGTCCCACGTGGTGATCCGGTCGTGCCGGCGCACGTAGACGTCGTAGAGCTCGCGCCGCTCGTCGTCGGTGATCCGCCGCCTCGCCTTGAAGTCGAGGATGCAGAACGCCGCCATCCGGGGCTCGTACGCCGCCTCGTCGATCAGCTGCTCCACCTCGCCCAACGGCAGGGCCGTCGCGGCCTTGGCGGTGTCGAACAGGTCGCGCATGCGCATCCCGATCGCCGGCTCGTCCGGCGCGAGCCGCTTGCGGACCGCCGCGAGCTGCGACTCGTCGCGCAGCGACTCGAGCCGCGCGACCACCTCCGCGGCCGTCGCGAGTCTGTCGCTCATCCGCCGAGGCTAGCCGGAGGCTTCGAGACAGGACGTCGTCCTTCCTCACCCACCGGATCCGTCAGCCGGGGCCGGCACCGCCTACGGTGGCGTCGTGTTGAGCCTCGAGATCAGCCCTGCCCGCGTCCGCGACCTTGAGCCCTGGCACGCCGAGGAGCTGGCGGCGTACTTCCAGCGTTCCGGCGCCGACCTCTACGACTGGCTGCCCTGGGAGCACCTCGAGGCCGTCGACGCAGCGAGGTCGTTCCTGACCAGCTTCGCCGAGGGGCGGGCGGCCGACAACCGCCGCCTCTTCGGCATCTGGGTCGACGACGAGCTCGTGGGCGGCGCTCTGTTCCCGACGTTCAACGCGCGCTCCGGCACGGGCGAGCTCGGCGTCTTCCTCGCCGCCCCGGCACGCGGGCAGGGGATCGTCACCCGCACCGTCGAGGCCATGGTCGCCTGGGCCTTCGACACGCGCGGACTGCGCCGGCTCGAGTGGCGCTGCGCGCCGGGCAACGAGCCCAGCCGGGCGATCCCGCGCCGGCTGGGCTTCACGCACGAGGGCACGCTGCGCCAGGTGTTCCGGGTGCACGAGCGCTACGACGACCTCGAGGTGTGGGCGCTGCTCCGCGACGACCTACGCCGCTGACCCATGCTCAGCCCGACAAGCGAGCCACCCAGGGATGGTCGTGCATCGTGGCGGCCAGGGCGTCGCGCAGCCAGCCGCGACGACGCCGGTCGAGGTGGGGGAGGGTCGCGTCGAAGTCGGCCTGGTCCTTGGGGCGCACGCCGGGAGCCTTGAAGAGCAGCTGGATCTCGGGCTGCAGGTAGCAGACACCGTCGCGCTCCCACAGCGCGTCCGCGAGGGGCATCCGGAGGAGGGGCTCGCGGCGGTAGACCCACTCCTCGGCGGAGCCCGCGCTGAGCAGCACGTCGTACTCCCACGGCTCGAGCGCCGTCGGGCGGGTCCAGACCTGGTGACAGCCGGCGGGCAGCACGTCGTCGGCGGCTCCCTCGGGGTCGAGGTCGGGCAGCAGCGGGGTGAGGCTGCCGGCCGCCGCCGCCCAGACGTGCAGGTGGTCGGCGAGATGGGCGCGCAGCAGCGGGAGGTCGTCGCGCAGCACCGACGGGTCGATGTCGTCGTGCTCGCGGGCGACACCCGTGAACGCCTCGATCGCCCAGCCACCCGCCAGCCACCAGGTGCCGGCGTACCCCTCGAAGAGGCGCGCCACGTCGGCCGGCGTACGTCGCGCCCACGGACCGTAGAGGGCGACCTGGTCCGCGTCGTTCACGAACCCGCCAGCCGGAGCGGGCCGGCGTGCACGTGCACGTGGAGGTGCTTGGAGTCCTGGTAGGCGCCGAGGTTGGTCAGCACGGCCGCCTCACCGTGCTCGTCCTCCACCCGGCGAGCGACCGCCTGCACCACGGCGAGCAACGCCCGGACGTCGGCCTCGTCTGCCGCGGTCAGTGTCGTCAGCGAGGCGAGGTGCCGCTTCGGTACGACGACCAGATGGACGGTCCAGAACGGCCTGGTGTGGTGGTAGGCCAGCACGAGGTCGTCGGCGTGGACGACGTCGAGCTCGGCCGAGCGCGGGATGGCGACGTCGCAGTAGAAGTCGTCGCCGGCGTAGCCCTCCCCCACCCGTCCCATGGGGTCAAGCCTGCCTCACTCGCGCGTGGGACCGGTCAACGACGCCACGAGCGCGGCGTACGTCGCCTCCACGTCGCCCTCGATGCTCTCGACGACGACAGCGCCCGGTCGCTGCCCGATCAAGCGCACCAGGCCGGCGTGGTAGGTGCGCAGCGAGCTGCCGCCACCGTCCGCGGCGACGACCGCGCGGACCTGGTCGTGCCACGGGTCGGCGTCGTCCCCGGAGCCACGGCGGTGGAAGCGCGCGACCGCGGCGTCCTCGCTGTCCATCACGAAGCGCTCGACGAGCTCGGCCCCGGCCGCACTCGCCGCGCCCTCGAAGCGCGCGAGCTCCTCGGCGCGGACCAGCAGCTGCGGCAGCACGACGTCGTGGCCGCCGGAGAGGTACGCCGTGATCATCGCCAGCGCCGCGGGCCGGATCAGTGCTCCGGCCTCGCCGAAGCGTCTCTCCCAGCCGCCGACGAGGGTGCGCAGCAGGTCGATGTCGCAGACGAGCACGCCCGGGTGGTCGGCGGCGTAGCGCCGGGCCAGCGTCGACTTCCCGATGCCGGGCGGGCCGTTGAGGTGGATCAGCCTGGTCACCGTGGCGACGGTAGCGGCCGCGGGATCTAGCCTGACGCCCGTGAAGGCCGTCGTCTACCGAGCCCTGGGCGAGATGCCCGCCGTCGCCGACGTGCCGGAGCCGGCGTGTCCTGCCGACGGGGTGGTGGTCGAGGTGGCCGCCACGGGCGTGTGCCGCTCCGACTGGCACGCCTGGCGTGGCCACGACCCCGTGGCGTTGCCGCACGTCCCCGGCCACGAGTACGCCGGCACCGTCGCAGCGGTCGGCCCCCAGGTGACCCGGTGGGCCGTCGGCGAGCGGGTGACGGTGCCCTTCGTCCTCGGCTGCGGCGTCTGCGCGCACTGCCGCGCGGGCGACGCCCAGGTCTGCCCCGACCAGCTCCAGCCCGGGTTCACGCTGCCCGGATCGTTCGCGGAGCGGGTGGCCGTACCGCGTGCCGACGCCAACGTGGTGCTGCTGCCCGACGATGTCTCCTTCGTGGCGGCGGCGTCGCTGGGCTGCCGGTTCGCCACCGCGTTCCGCGCGGTGGTCACCCACGGTCAGGTCGAGCCCGACCAATGGGTCGCGGTGCACGGCACCGGCGGCGTCGGGCTGTCGGCGGTGATGATCGCGAAGGCGCTCGGTGCCCATGTCGTGGCGGTCGACGTCAGCCCGGCGGCGCTCGAGGTGGCGATGTCCCTCGGGGCCGACGCGGTCGTGGACGGGTCGTACGTCGACGACGTGGTCGTGGCGGTGCGCGTCCGCACCGACGGTGGCGCCCACGTCGGGCTGGACGCCATCGGTGACCCGGCCGTGGCGGCGGCCTCCATCTCGTCGCTGCGGCCCCGTGGCCGGCACGTCCAGGTGGGGCTGCTCGTCGGCGAGGACGCGCCGACCGCGCTGCCGATGGACCTCGTCGTCGCCCGGGAGCTCAGCGTCCTCGGCTCGCACGGCATGCCCGCGGCGGACTACCCGGCGATGCTCGAGCTCCTGCGGTCGGGCGCGATCGATCCCGAGCGGCTGGTGACCCGCCGTATCGGGCTGGACGAAGCCGGGGCCGCGCTGGCCGCGATGGACCACGGGTCGCCGTCCGGGATCACGGTCGTCGAGCCCTGATGCCGAGGGATTGGAGACACATGGCAGGCATCTCAGACCTGGACGAGCTGCTGCGATCGATGGCGCCCACGGTGGTGCCGGGTGAGTACGTGTTCGTCGGCGTCGACGAGGCCCAGGTCGGCGAGCTGGCGTACGCCGCCCTCGTGCGCGAGGACGAGGGCGTCTGACCTCCTGTCGGCGTGGCACTGACGCTGTCGAGTCGTGTGCCTGGCACCGCGCCAGAGCGCGGTCTCAGGCACACGACTGCTGATCCAGCCGGACTCAGCCAACCCTGAGGGCGAGCAGCGCCTCACGGGCGGCGTCCTGTGAGCCGCCCTCGGCGACGTCGGCCAGCGCCGCGCGCCAGGCCGCGGCCAGCAGCCGGCCGACGGGAGCCGGCACCGGCGCGGCGAGGCGGGTGAGCAGCTCGGCCAGGACGTCGGTTCGCTCGCCGGGGGAGGCTCGCCGAGGAGGCGCACGAACCGCTGGTCGACGGCGAAGTCGAAGCCCACCGCCAGGGCGAGCCCCAGCGGGTCGTCCCCGGCCGCGGCTGCAGCGCCCTCCATCCGGTCCAGCAGGCGTCGTTCGACATCGGCGCGGACGAACGCGTAGAGACCCAGCTTGCTCTGGAAGTGGTGGTACAGCGCCCCGGTCGTGACGTCGGCCGCCGTGGCCAGCTCGCCGACGGTCACCTCGTCGAAGGTCCGGGCCCCGAACTCCCGGACGGCGACGAGCGCGAGCCGCCCCTTCGGGGAGGTCGAGATCGGGATCCACTCGCGCACAGGTACATAATGCCGTTACGCTCTACGAAATCCCACTACGACACGAGGAGTCGCCCGATGAAGCTCGAGTTCCTGTTCGCCCCCACCGCCGACCTCGAGGCGTCGCTGAAGCTCTACCGCGACGGCCTGGGCTGCCAGGAGGTCTGGCGCGAGGGCGACGCGACGGTGGCGCTGACGCTCCCCGGCACCGACGTCCAGCTGATGCTCGACTCCAACGACCCGTCCGCGCCGGTCGGGCCGCTGTTCGTCGTCGACAGCGTCGTGGCCTTCCACGCCGGCCGGCCCGAGGGCCTGGGCGTGCTGGAGGAGCCGAACGAGATCCCGGGCGGATTCATGGCGACGTACCAGGACCCTGGCGGGATGGTCGTCTACGTGATGGACCAGTCGACGGATGCGTCGGTTTCCTAGCCGAGCTCGATCAGCAGCACCCCGCCGACGATCAGGGCGATGCCCGCGGCCATCAGCGGGGTGAACGGCTCGTCGAAGAAGGCGTACGACGCGACCGCGGTCAGCGCGACCCCGACGGCCGACCAGATGCCGTACGCGACGCCGAGGCCCAGCCCTGCGTCGAGGGTCAGCGCGAGCAGCACGAATGCGCCGAGGTAGCCGACGACCACGACGACGTACCAGGCCCGGCGGCCACGGGTGGCCGCCTTCAGCGACAGCGTCGCGCTGAGCTCCATCACGATCGCGGCGGCGAGGTAGAGGTACGCCATCAGCCGGCCACGCGCGCCCGGTGGGAGCCGAGCTCGACCAGGAGCACCCCGGCGATGACCAGCCCGAGGCCGAGCACCATCGGCGCGGTCAGGCCCTCGTCGAAGATCAGCCACGACAGCACCGCGGTGGCCGCGACGCCGAGGGCGCCCCAGATCCCGTACGCCACACCGAGCCCCATCCCTGACCGGAGCACGGCCGCGAGGAGCACGAACGACGCGACGTACCCCACCGCCACGAGGACGTAGAGCTCCGGCCGGTCCAGGGCGGCCTTCAGCGACAGCGATCCGGTGACCTCGCACGCGATCGCGCCGAGGAGGAGCGCCCACTGCCTCACGCGGGCGCCGGGTCGCTCATCGGGCGGCCGCACGGTAGGAGCCGGCGAGCGCCTGCGCGACCGCCTCGGCGTCGGCCTGGGCAAGGTCAGCCGGATACTCCGGCAGCAGGTCGTCCCACACGGGCAGCCACGAGCCGTACAGCTGGCCCTGTCCGAGGGGTCGCGCGAAGAACCAGATGTGCAGGTGCGCCCCGCCGTCCCCGACGCGGTAGACGTGAGCCCGCGCGATGTTGGGCAGCGCCTCGATGTGGCGGCCGAGGTGTGCACTGAGCACGCCGAGCTCGGCGGCCCAGTCGTCGGGCAGGTCGTGGAGGTCGACGTGCGCGCGCGGGATGAGCATCATCACGAGCGGTACGCCGACGCCGCCGATGCGCTGCAGTCGCCAGCGGTCGTCGCGCCACAGGCCCTCGTCTCGCCGTGAGCACGCACCGCAGGTGGCGGGATCCTCGTCCTGGCGGGGCTTCTCGGGGACGACCGGCGGACGCAGCGGGACGACGCGGAGCCCGTCCTGGTCGAAGGGCGCCACGTCCCACATCGTCATGCGTGACAGTGGCAGCCGTTGCTCGTCGTCGGTGGCGGCCAGGGCATGGGCGTAGAAGTCGTCGGGTGAGAGCGCCATGCCGACCAACCTAGAGCGGCGTCGCCGTCAGCCTTGCCAGCGCACCTCGCCGTCGACGACCGCGTCGGTGGGACCGAGCCCGAGCGCACGGGCGACGGCCATCGAGGCGTCGTGCCCGGGGTGCACGTGCGCGACGACGACCGCCACGCCCGGGTGGCCGTCGGGGTCGCGCAGCCACGTCACCATCGTCGACGCCGCCTCACGTGCGTACCCCTGTCGCTGGTGCGGTACGCCGATGACCCACGCGACCTCGCCGGTGAGCGTGCCGTCCTGCTCGGCGACGGTGGCCTGGGTCGTGCCGACCGCGACTCCGTCGTCTCGTCGGCGCACCACCCAGTTGAGCCAGCGCTGCGACCCGTCGGGCGACCGGCCCACGGCCTGCCGGGCGTAGCGGTCGCGCAACGCGTCGCGCGTGGCCGGCTCACCTCCGATGAAGGTGTGCAGGGCCACGTCGTCGAGCAGTGGCGCCAGCTCGTCCGCGTGCTCCGGGCGCAGAGGCTCGAGCATCAGCCGCTCGCCGACGAGGGTCGGCGCGTCGGGCCAGTCGTCGATGCGTGCCATGGCGGCACGATAGGCCGGCCGTCGGTCACGCGACGTACGCCCGCGAGGAGCTCGGGAGGTGGCGCCGTGCGGCGGGTGACGGCGGGAACGGCGTGCGCGGCCCTGGTCGTGAGCGTGGTCGGAACGGGTGGCTCGGTGGGAGCCGCGGAGGACACCTGTGCGGGTCTCGTGCCGACGATCGTCGGCACCGAGCGCAAGGACACGCTCGTGGGCACGGAGGGCCCCGACGTGATCGCTGGGCTCGGCGGCAACGACGAGTTCGACGGCCTCGGCGGCGCCGACGCCCGCTGCGGTGGGCGGGGTGCCGACACCCTTCCGGGCAGATGTGGGCCTCGACAAGCTGCTGGCCGGGCCGATCGGGACCGTGCCCGTCTTCGAGAGCGGGCCCGATCCCCAAGGCGACCACCTCGTGCCCAGGCCCGGCGACGACGTGCTCGACCTCGGGCCGTCACGTCGGCACGCCGACGACTACTACGCCTACGACACCCTCGACCTCACCGCGTACCGCCGCCGGCGTCCGCGTCGACCTGACCGCCGGGCACCGTGACCGGAGAGGGCACCGACCGGATCGTTCTGCCGCTCCCGGTGCCGGCGACCGGCTTCGGGCTCGAGGTGGAGGGCTCGGCGTACGCCGACACGATGGTCGGCTCGGCCGGGCCCGACCTGCTCGTGGCCAACGGCGGCGACGACGTGCTCGCCGGCCTGGGTGGCGAGGACTTCCTGCTCGAGACGTGGGAGGAGGGCAGCGACACGCTCCGCAGACCAGCTTCGACGGCGGGCCGGGTGACGACTCGCTGTCGGCAGGAGAGGGCCCGGACACGCTGCTGGGCGGCCCTGGGCGGACACTCTCGACGACAAGGGCGGCATCGTCCTGATGGACGGCGGACGCGGCCGCGACCACCTCTGGGGCTATCTCACCCCCACACACCGGCACGATCACCGGCGGACCCGGGCGCGACGAGCTGGGGTTCAACGTCGCCTATCGGCGGCGGGCCGGCAGCGGCCGGTCGGCGGCACCCTCGACCTGGCGGCGCGGCACGCTCACCGTCCGCCTCGCCGACGCCCCCTCATGGTCGCGCCACCGTCACCGACGTGGCAGTGCTCGGGCTGCCTGGCTACGGCCGCTGGCGCTTCGTGGGCTCCGACGCCGACGAGACCCTCCACGGCGGCACGGCACGGATCGTCGCGCAGGGTGGCGGCGGCGACGACCGACTGCTGGGCTCGACCAAGGACGACGTGCTCCTCGGAGGTCCCGGCCGCGACGAGGTCCACGGCCGCGGCGGCGACGACCGGTGCCGCGCCGAGCGCGAGCTCACCTGCGAGTCGCGGTAGGGCCGTCCCACGAACCGAGCAGCCGGCCCGATGGCCCGCGCTCGAGACGGTGACGTCGAGGTCACCGCGTTCAGCCAGGTAGGCAGCCAGGCAGCCCCGACGATGCCGCCCGACCACGACCACCGGTCTCACGTACGTATCAATCCGGTACGGGACGGCTCGGCCAGCCTCCGGCCCGCGACTCGATCACCTTCGTCGTCGGCGAGGAGGCCGCACCCTACGCGTAGGGCAGGGGCGAACAGTGCCGGTGTCGCGGCCTTGGCGGGGCGGACGGCGCGTTCGTCGCCGCACGAGCGGCAGACCTCCTCGGTCCACACGCCGTCGGGCGCGAGCTCGAGGGCGCGGACGCTCCAGTCGTGGTGGAGGCACTCGACGGTCATCACGCGTCGGCCGCTCGGTGCTTGGCCGACGACCCGTCGGCGCCCGACCGGTCGACCCGCGACGCGCGGGCCGCCCAGGCGAAGTGCTCGATCAACTGCTCCGCGACGGGCACGGTGGCCGTCGCCGCGGAGCCTGGCGTAGGTACGACGGTGGGGGGCATACCACTGTGACGTCGCAGGCGGGGATCCATGACGCGTACCGGTGCATCCGGATGGCGGGCTACCCTCACGTGGGTGAGCCGGATCTTCACGACCAGCGTCGCCTCGGTCTATCCCCACTACGTCACGAAGGTGGAGAAGAAGGGCCGCACGAGGGCCGAGCTCGACCAGGTGATCGAGTGGCTGACGGGCTTCGACGAGGCGGCTCTGGGGGCGCACCTGGCGGCAGGGACGACCTTCGAGGACTTCTTCGCCGAGGCGCAGCTCAACCCGCTGGCTTCGTCGATCACGGGCGTGGTGTGCGGGATCCGCGTGGAGAACATCGACGATCCGTTGATGCAGAAGATCCGCTACCTCGACAAGCTGGTCGACGAGCTCGCCAAGGGCAAGGCGATGGACAAGGTGCTGAGGTCGTGACGCCGGGCAGGACGCTCGGACCTCATTCGGTCAACGGCAGGCGGGCGATGCCCCACTCCCGCTCCCAGTCCGGCATGTAGAGAACGTCCTCGCTGGTGTTCGACCCCAGATCGAAGACCAGCTCGCAGGTCTCGCCGTCGGCCGGGCAGCGCACGAGATAGCTGTCGCCGCCGACCTCGGCGTCCAGCAGCAACGTCTCGTCGGTCTCCCACCACACGCCCCAGGTGCCGCGGTCGGAGTAGGGGTCCCACAGGGCCATGGCCGGGATGCCGTCCGGCACGTCCAGCGCGACGACGTCGTCGGCGGTGGCCGACTCGGCGGACCCGGCCGCGCGGATCCGGAGCCGGGTCGCGCAGCAGTCGGCCGTCGGGTCACCCGGAACCGGGCCGGTGAAGACCTCCCGCGCGCCGTCGGGAGACACGTACGCCGCTTCGAAGCCCAGGTGCCGGTTCCACGAGAAGGCGTACTGGTCGCTCGGCGCCAGGGCGGGGTCGTAGGTCAGGTCGGTCTCCTCCAGCGTGTCGGCCCTGACGTCCCAGGCGGTGATCGGGGGATCGTTCGCCTGGTCGATCAGGTAGGCGATCCCGTCCTCGTCGATGCCGAGCATCTGCACCCGACACATCCCGCCGGGGTTCTCGTTGTTCGGGATGGTGCGGGTGGCCAGCGCGGAGCCCGTCTCGATGTCCCAGGTGGAGTGTCGCGTGACGCCCCCGCCGCGCGTCGACCAGTGGGCGATCCTGCCGTCGTTGCTCAGCGTCGCGTAGCCGCCGGCCGCCACGGGCATCGGCTCGAGCGCGCCGTCCCGGAGCAGCGACCACTCCGACGGAGTCTTGTTGGGTCCGTTGTCGTCGTCGAAGCCGACGACCATGAGCGTGCCGCCCGCCGTCTCGAGGTCGACGTCGGCATAAGGAGCCTCGATCTCGGCACCGTCGACGTGGAGCACGCCGTCATGCCAGTAGGGAACGGCCGGCGGCGCCCCGGTGGGGAGGGAGTCGATCCACTCGCCCAGGCCGGCGGTGGTGGTCGCCGCGGCGACGGGCTGCTCGACGTACGGCACAGACTCGCACTCGCCGGCGCCCTGGAAGCCGGGCTCCACCGTCTCGCTCGGGCGCGGGCCCACCGGCTCAACAGGCGCGGTGCTCTCCCGACCGATCCCGACCACGGTCGTGGCCACGACGACGGCCACCACGGCGCCGGTGGCGACCAGGGCGACGGTTCGCCGTTGGTTGACCCGAGCCTGGTGACGCACCGCGTCGAGGTCCACCTCCGGCGGCGTGAGCCCGTCGGCCAGGCGATGGGCCGCGTTGCTCAGTCGTTCGTCCAGGTTCATGGCGTCGCCTCCTCCGCTGGTCTCGTCACCGGTACGACGGGTTCCCTCAGCAGCTCAGCGAGCCGGCGCGAGGCCGCGTGCGCATGGCTCTTGACCGTGCCCGGCGCCATGGACAACGTCCTGGCGATCTCGGCCTCGCTCAGGTCCTCGTAGTACCGCAGCACCGTCACCGCCCGCTGGCGTGGGGGCAGCCTCAGGACGGCCTGCCACACCCGCTCGTGCTCGGCCATCTCCTCCATTCCGTCGCCACGGGCGGGCTCGTCACGCAGCTCGAGCGGCGACTCGCGCGACGAGCGCTTGCGCCACCACGAGCCCACCTGGCTGACCAGCACCTTGTGGGCGTACCCGCCGGGGCGCTCCATCTCGACCACCCGGGGCCAGCGTTGGTAGAGGCGCACCAGGGTGGTCTGGAGCACGTCCTCGGCGCGCTGGTAGTCACCGGTCATCAGGAAGGCAGTGCGGAACAACGACGCGCTCTGCGAGCGTACGAACTCGGCGAACCGGTCCTCGTCGACCTGCCTCATCACGACCCCTCAGCGGGAACACACCACGTCGGCACGCTCCCTCCATCTCAACGCGTCGGGCCGGCCTCGGGATAGGTCGATGCGGCCCGCCGCACGTGGGTTCTAGGTACTAGTGGCCTGAGCCTGGAATCGGGGCACTAGGGACAGCTGATCTTCGGGTTCCAGTCCTCGAACATCCCGGCAGGGTTGTGGGCCCACACCCAGGCGTGCGTGAGGTAGAACGCCGGCCCCGGCGGGGGAACCAGGATGTGCATGTCCATCCCGAGCACCGATGGCGCTGTGGCGACGCCCGGCGGGTTGGATCCCGCGCTCCGGACGACCCACTCGACCGCGACGAGCCTGAGCCCACCGGCCGGGTCTGTCGCGTAGACGAGGACCTCTGGTTCGAGAGCGTCGACGCCGTTGTCGGCCATCAGCTCCGCGTTGAAGTAGTGGTAGCCCATCGCCCCTGCCGTGGCGTGCGCGACGCACTTGTCGACCATCAGCGCGCCGGAGCCGTTGACCCGCCGAGCTCGTAGCCTTCCGCGATCGCCACGTCGACGTCGTGGAACCTGGCCGTGGCGCGGCGTACCTGGGCGAGCTCCTGCGCCATGCCGGCCCCGACTGGCTCGGCCGCCGGATGGTCGTGAGGGGACCCCTTGACGCCGCCGGACGCGCCGGAGGGCATCAGCGCGAACGCCGCCAGGACCGGCGCCACCAGCCCGACACCGAGCAGGGCCTTCCAGCCTGCCCGGCCTCCCTCGTTGGATCCTGCGTTCATCTGGCACCCCTCTTCGATAGCGATGACCAGCCCGTCCTGCCCGGTCGGGAAGGGCCTCCCGGCACAGCAACGCCTCGAGTCGGCGCAAAGGTTCAGTCGGGCCCAGCGTTCAGTCGTGCCCAGCGTTCAGTCGGGCCCGGCGAGGAATGCTTCGAGGGCCTCGACGACGAACCGGTGATC
Source organism: uncultured Actinomycetota bacterium (assembly GCA_963723195.1). GTDB lineage: Bacteria > Actinomycetota > Actinomycetes > Propionibacteriales > Nocardioidaceae > Nocardioides. The sequence goes on along the minus strand of CAVRPU010000012.1, from coordinate 111,660 downwards.
GTCCAGCTCGGGGAGGCCGGAGACGGCGACGGTGCCGACGCAGCCGGTGCCCCGGACGAGGATGGGGAACGCGCCGCCGTGGGCTGCGTAGACCGACGGTCGAGCCGGGAGTCCCCGTCGAAGGAGCCGCCCTCGACCCGGAACTGCTCGCCGACGCGGAGCGAGGATCGGCCGTAGCGGTCGACCACGGCGCACTTGCGCGCCAGCCAGCCGTCGTTGTCGGCGGACGCGCCGGAAGCGCGGCATGGAAGAGCAGCTGGCCGTTGCGCCGGATCGAGATGGCGACCGGCAGCGCATCGGCCAGGGCCGCGGCGCGCAGCGCGACGCCGAGGGCCCAGGCGGTGTGGTCGTCGAAGCGGTCGAAGACGAGCCTCGACTCCTGCGCCTCCAGCTCGTCGAGCAACCGGCGCGTCGGGACCGGCTCCACGCGACCACCTCTCCTCCAGGACGACGTTCGGCTCAGTCTGCCCGCCCTGACAGCGTCATGGTCAGCCCGTTCGTGGAAGCCGCGCGGGATCAGACGCACGGACCTTGCCCGAGCTGCCGGAGCCCCGGAGGTCACCGGGGCCGAGGGAGGTGCGGCCGGAGTTGTCCGCATCCATGAGCTCGCCCGAGGAGTCGACGTGGTCGAGGCCGAAGACGTGCCCGAACTCGTGCAGCAGCACCGCCAGCGCCTCGCTGTGGTCGCCGCGCTCGGTCAGCAGCGCGTAGTAGTCGCGCGAGAGGGCGATGGTGCCGGACACCCGGTAGGGCGTGCCGGTGGGGCTGACGATGACGCGACTGCCCCCCAGCCCGGCGGTGTGCTCGGTCAGCTCGGCGATCGCGTCGCCGTCCTGCCAGGAGACACTGATCGGGTCGTCGGGAGCGACCGGGGCGGCATCGAAGTTCCAGTTGGGAGCGTGGCCGCCGAAGACGCCGTTCACGACGATGTCGAGACCGGTGGCGGCACGCATCGTGGCCACGGCTTCGCGGACCAGCTGCTCGGCGTCGGGCGGTCCGCCCGCCGGGTACACCGCCACCTGGACGAGGCGGCACGAGCTGTAGGCGACGGGCTCGCCCTCGCGCGTGTCCATGAACGCGTACGCCGGCTCCTGCCCGCCCTCGCCACCGGCGACCCGGGGCACCAGCGCGACACCCAGGACCAGGGCGAGCAGCGCGAGCGGCCACCGCGGCGACACGCGCTGCCGCGAGGACGGCTCGGGGGCGGGTTCGGCGAGTCCCTGGCGCTGCCGTACGTCGCGAAGGATCCGCTCGTACTCGGTGTCGCTGATCCCCAGCTCGGCAGCGGTGGGCGGGGTGGGGTTCTCCTCCATGGCCGGCCGAGCCTAACTCTCGTCGGCGATCCGGCGCGTCTCGTAGCTGAACGTGCAGAACCTGCCTCGCGCCGGCCGTGGCGCGTTCGGGCGGCGATCGACGAGTGACTTCTGCACGTTCGAATCCGAGCGCGAGACCGAGTCAGGACGTGGAGGACTACCGCGAGCCGGCGGCGTCGAGGGCTGCGGTGATCGGCTCGAGCTCCGCTACCAGCTGGTCGAGCTCGGCGCGGCTCAGGCTGTCGTACGGCGCCGCCGCCAGCTCGTCGGTGCGTGCCTCGATCCGCTCCTTGGTCTGCCGGCCGGCGTCGCTGAGCCAGCCGGATGTCTCGATCAGGCCGCGGGCTCGCATCCCGTCCACGACGGCGGCGAGCTGGGACGCGGGGAGGTGGTGCACCCGGCCGAACTTCTCAGCGGGCATGCCGTCGGCGAGCGCGTGCAGCACGTGGGCCTCGGTGCCGCCGATGCCCTCGGTGACCAGCGCGGCGACATGGCCGTCGCCGCGGTGCTCACGCAGCAGCGTTGCCGCGTGCCAGAGCCGCGCCACGGGCTCCTCGGGGACGGGAAGCGTCCGGAGCGCGGCGTACATGATCCGCCCCTCCGTCGGAGCGCTGCTCGCCGCCGCGGTGGCGAGGTCGGCGGCGCGCGCGAGACCAGTTGAGTCGACGAGGCCGCCGAGGATCCGCGTCAGCGCCGCGGCGCTCCCCTGCCGACGCGCGGTGAGCGCAGCATCGGGCGAGGCCGTTTCCCAGACGCGCGGGATGTGGCGTGCGACCTCGCCGGGGGCGAAGTTGTAGAAGATCGCGTGGACCACCTCGGCCGGGACCGCACCCAGCGGCGCGGCCCGCCCTGCGAAGTAACCGTCCCAGTAGTTGCGGTGACCGAGCGCCATCAGCGCGTCCGTCGGCTCTTCGGCGAAGTAGGTGACCAGGTGGATCGGCTCCACGAGCTGGTGCAGTCGGCGCGCGGTGGTCTCCGTCGCCGCGAGACCAGAGGGCCCGCTCATCTCAGTGACGGACCCGGTAGCGCAGGTGCAGGACCCGGTCGCCTTGGATGACCACGTCCGGGTCCTCGAGCAGCTGGGGCGCCTCGACCGGACCGAAGTACCTCTTGCCCGTGCCGAACACCACCGGGACGACGTCCATCGCCACCTCGTCCACGAGACCGAGCGCGAGGGCCTGCCCTCCGACGTGGCCGGCGCAGACCGCGACGACTCGGTCGCCGGCCCGTCTCTTCGCCTCCTCCACGGCCGCGGTGACGTCGTCGAAGAAGGGTACGTCCGCCTCTGGGTGCCACCCCTCGGGCTTCGGTCGGTGCGACACCACGACGAGGTGCTCTCCCGCCGGCGGCTCGGCCTCCCAGCCGTTGGTCAGGTCGAACAGGTGCCGACCCTGGATCGTGGCGCCGATGCTGCCCCAGAACCCGCTGACGTACGCGTGGGATCGCCGGCTGACCCGGAACGACGCGTGCCTCTCCTCGAGCCCTTCGTCGACGAGGGGGAGGTCACCGTTGAAGTACCAGTCGAAGAGCGGCCCTACCTCGTCGTTCTCGTCGGCGATGAAGCCGTCCACGGACGCGACAGCGTGCAGGATCACGGTTGCCATGGAAGGACTGACCTGGCGACGTCGTCGGACTCATCGGCTGTGTCGGGTGGATCGAGAAGCGGCGGGACTCCTCAATATTGAGGAAGGGAGCCACCTCACCAAAACTGGGGACGCCGACGATGCACCCTGGGGGATGTAGAAGCCACGTGAGCAGCGAGCCGCACGAACCGGGCTCATGATCGTCGCGACGGCCACGCCGTCGTCCTCTCGTCGGCACCGCTCCCCCACCTCGGAGGCAGCGGCTACACCCGGGGAGGCCGACGTGGGGATGAAGCGCTTCGCAGCGGCGTTGAGCAGCGTGGCGATGGCGGCCGGCGCGGGGTCCCTGCCGCGGGTGCAGCGACGAGCGCACCAGTCGAGCCGACGGGCCTGTGGTCGACCGACTTCGCCGCTCATCAGACCCAGGCCGACTGCGGCGAGCACCGCCTCGACGCGCTCGGCTTCTGCGTCGCCGACGACTCGCGAAACGGTCTGGAGGTCGGCGTGAAGTTCCAGTCCTCGACGGAGCTGGTGATCACCGGGATCCGGATCTACCGGGTCGACCCCGCCGGGTTGAGGGCCTCGCTGTGGGACTCGGCCGGGAACCTCCTGGCCCGGGCACACCTCGCCAAGGACAGCGGCGAGGGCTGGCAGGACGCGGCCTTCACCGATCCCGTGACGGTCGTGCCGGGCGCGACCTACGTTGCGTCGTACTTCACGCCCGCGACGAGGTACGCCTTCAGCTACGGATACTTCGCTGACCAGGGGCGCACCGTCGGACCCGTCACCGCCCTTCCCTCGACGGACGCCGACCCGAACGGCGTGCACTGCTACGACGACGCGGCGTGTGGCTCCTTCCCGGTGCGCGGCTACCAGAGCTCGTCCTACTGGGTGACGCCGCTGTGGCGGGCCGCGGACGACCAGCCGCCGGGCACGCCGCCCACCGGCACGACCGACGACATGCCGCCGCGCGTGACGGCCGGCGCCCCCGCGCGGGGCTCGCAGCAGGTCAAGGTCGGAGCGCGCACCCGGGTGAAGGTGCGGTTCTCCGAGCCGGTCCGCCGAGACACGCTCACGCGCACGACCGTCCGGCTGCTCCAGGGCCGACAGGCGACGCCGGTCAAGGCGCGTCTGCGGTACGACGCGGATCGGGAGCGCGTCGTCCTGACCCCGCGCACGGCGTTGCGGTCCGCGACGACATACCGCGTCCAGGTCACCACCGGCGTCCGGGACGTCGCGGGCAACCGCCTCGACCAGGTGCCGGGCCGGGCCGGCCTGCAGAAGGCGACCTGGACCTTCCGCACCAGGTGATCGAGCGCGCGCCGGGCAGCTCTGGTGCCGCGCGCCGTCACTAAAGTCACGGAGGTGACCGCGATCTCGACCCCGCTGCCGATCCTGCCGACGTCGCTGGTGGGCAGCTCGCCCAGCCGGACTGGCTGATCGACCGGGCGAAGCTGGCCGGCCGCTTCCCCCGCGGGTGCGCGCCAGGGAGCTGTATGGTCGAGCCGGCGTACCTCGAGCAGGCGCAGGACGACGCCACGGTGCTGGCCATCCGTGCCCAGCAGGAGGCTGGGCTCGACATCATCACCGACGGCGAGATGCGGCGGGAGTCCTACAGCAACCACTTCGCCACCGCCCTCGAGGGCGTCGACATCGACAACCCGGGACGGCCCTGGATCGCAGCGGGCATCCCAACCCGGTGCCGCGGATCGCCGGACCGATCGTGCGGCCGCGACCCGTCGGCGTCCGCGACGTCGAGTTCCTGAGGGCGAACACCGACCGCACCATCAAGATGACCGTGCCAGGACCGTTCACGATGTCGCAGCAGGCGCAGAACGACCACTACCCCGACCTCGCCTCGACGGCGATGGCGTACGCCGCCGCGGTCAACGCCGAGATCAAGGACCTGCACGCCGCCGGAGCCGACCTGGTCCAGATCGACGAGCCCTACATGCAGGCGCGGCCCGACGCGGCCGTGACTACGGCCTCGCCGCGCTCAACGCCGCCCTGGACGGCGTCACCGGCACGACCGCCGTCCACATCTGCTTCGGGTACGCCGCGATCATCCACGAGCGGCCCGAGGGGTACTCGTTCCTCCCCGAGCTGGCCGGCTGCTCGGCCGACCAGATCTCGATCGAGACCGCGCAGTCCGGACTCGACCTCGGCGTGCTGAAGGACCTCAGCGAGAAGACCATCATCCTGGGCGTCATCGACCTCTCCGACCACGAGGTCGAGTCCGCCGACCTGGTCGCCGACCGCGTACGCCGCGCGTTCGCCCACACCTCGCCGAGCCGGATCACCATCGCCACCGACTGCGGCATGAAGTACCTCCCCCGCGCGAGTGCCGAGGGGAAGATGCGCGCCATGGCCGCCGCCGCCTCGTTGCTGCGCGCCGAGCTCTGAGCGACGGGATGGGCCGCTAGGTCAGATGAGGATCCGCGCTGCGGTGCTGGACGACGCGCCGGCGATGGGGCGCTTGATGGTCGAGTCCTGGCTCTCCGCCCATCGGGGGCAGGTGCCGGCGGAGGCGTATCGTCGGCGGGTGGACGAATGGACACCGCAGGTGTCGGCCCGTGCATGGGCCCGGTTGCTGGCCGCCCTGGCCGAGGACAGGGCCAGGCGAGAGGTGCTCCTCGTCGCCGAGGACGAGGCTGGTGACCTCGTGGCCCTCGTCTATGGAGCGTCCGCTGATGACGAACCCACGGCGATCGCCCGGATCGCCGCCCTCTACGTGGCAACGGCCGAGCAGAGGCGAGGCGTCGGACGCGCCATGCTGCTGGCGGCATCGCGTGACCTGGAGAGCCTGGGCTACTCGGAGCTGCAGATCGGGGTCCTCACGGACAACCAACCTGCTCGGCGCTTCTACGAGGCCATGGGCGGGGTCGAGAGTGCGCACAGGATGTTCGACGAGGACGGCTACCTGGTCCCGGAGACCGTCTACGCCTGGCCGCTCGGCACCAGCAGCGCCACCTAGGGGTCGCTGCGCACGTACGCGCGGATCCTGCAAACCGGCGTAGGGAGGAGGGAGGAGAGGGAAGGGTGAGGAAAGGGCAGGCGCCCCCAGGCGGGCGCGGTCAGCTTCGCCGGATACTTCTTCTACCTCACCCCGGGTCTCGCGCGGCAACGTGGTGAACTCGATCCTGCACGGACTCTTCGACTTCTCGATCCTGACCGGCACGGTCATCCTCGTCGACCAGGACGCCTACGTCGGTTCGGCCGCCGGCCGCTATATCCATCGCCGCTCCTGATCCTCCGGCGTCGCCACATCGATGTCACGCTGACCCTGCGCGGCTCCTGTCGGCCCGCTGCAGCACGCCGCGGGGATCGACGGCCCGGTGCACGTCCTCACAGCTGGGACCTCAGGACGTCGACCTCGCAGCCCGGCGAGGAGGGGTCGAAGCCGTGCTCGACCAGCCAGCGGATCGCCGTCAGGCTCCGCAGCGACCACCAGGCCCGGATCACGTCGGCGTCGACGTCGGCGCCGTAACCAGCGATGACGTCGCTGAGGCGGTCTTGGTGTCCGAGCGTCAGGCTCGCGAGGTCGTACATGGCATCGCCCTGGCCAGCCTCGGACCAGTCGACCACGCCGGTGATCTCGTCTCCGTCGACGAACACGTGGGCGATCTGCAGGTCGCCGTGCGCGAACACCGGTGTCCACGGTCGGAGCGCCGCCTCGGCCACCTGGCGGTTGCGCCTGATCAGGTGAGCAGGCAGGACGTCGTTCGCCAGCAGCCACGCGCATTCGCTGTCGAGGTTCGATGCGATCTCATCGAGACTCCGGCCGGTCCGTCGCGGCAGAGGGGCGTCGTGCAGCCGACGTGCGGCGGCACCCGCCGCGGCCCACGCCGCTGACGACGCCGTCGACGGCTCGCCGAGGCGGCCGAGCGCAGTCCCTGGAAGGGCGGCGAGCGCGAGCACGGGCGGCTTCCGCCACAGAATCCTCGGAGTCGGGATCGGGGCCATCGTCATCGCCTCGACCTCGACGTCGGTGCGCGCCTGGTCTGCGTCGATCTTCAGGAACACCTCGCCGACACGCAGGGTCGCGCGCTCGTGATGGGCGACGACGACCTCGACCTGCTCCACATCGGCCATTGTCCCGAGGGCCGTCGACGCTCCCAACGGGTTTGTCGCCTGCGACTGCGTCGCCGACGGCGTCAGGGGCGTGCGAAGGACCAGACAGGGAGCACCGTGCTCTCCGCAGCGGTCAGCCCGATCCCGATCAGCAGCGGTCGCAGGACCTCATCGACGAACGGCTGTCCCTCGGCCTGCGTCCGCCACACCTCGGCGACGACGAAGCCCTCGTCCTGCGGGAAGACGACGTGGGCCATGAGGCCCGCCGGCGGACCACCTGCCTGCATCATGGACTGCTCCACCAGGACGTCGAGCTGGTCGAACTGCCCGCGGGTCGCCGGCGTCACGGTGAGCTGCAGGAGAACGGCCATGGCGCGCATCCTCCTTCACGCCGGCGGTCCGACGGAAGCCTCCACCCGCAGCCTGGTCCCGTCACGTGCCGTTGGCCGACGGGACGCTGGTCAGTCGCGCCAGAACAGGTGGTGGACCACGCCGTGGGAGCCGGGGACGACGTCACGGCTGTAGCGGTCCAGGAGCTCGTCGGGGGAGCCCCACAACCGCGAACCTGCGCCGAGGTCCGCGGGTGCGACCGCGATGTGCAGCGTGTCGACGAGGCCGGCGTCCAAGAACTGGCGCACGGTGTTGGCGCCACCGCCGAGACGGACGTCCTTGCCGTCGGCCGCTTCGAGGGCGCGCTCCAGAATCGTCGAGGGATCGCCCGTCACGAAGTGGAAGGTCGTGTCGGCCAGCGCGAAGGATGGCCGCTCGTGGTTGGTCATGACGAAGACCGGCGTGTGGAACGGCGGTTCCGTCCCCCACCATCCCTGCCAGTCCTCGTCGGCCCACGGGCCACGTTGAGGGCCGAACTTGTTGCGCCCCATGATCTCGGCGCCGATGTTGCGGTGGAAGTCGCGGACCAGGTAGTCCTCCAGCCCGCGGCTGCCGCCGGGGTCGGTCCGGTTCGGCCAGCTCGCGGTGGCCCCGGCCCAGCTGAAGAAGGCCGCTGGGTCAGCGTGGCCGAAGGGGCGCTCCAGGCTCTGGCCCTCCCCGGCGCCGTACCCGTCCCTGGACACCGTGAAGTTGTGGACCCTGACCAGCTGTGTCACTGCTGCTCCTCATGATGTGGCGGTGTTGACACCGTACCCGGATGGCCACGCTCGGGAGTCACAGCTCGGGCTCGCGCTGCCCGAGCAGCGGGCACGAGTCCCAGCGTAGGCTGCGTCCGGCAGGAGGTGCACATGGTCGTCCTGGCTCCGGCCACGTCCGCCAACTGGCGTGACATCGCTCGCGTCCGAGCGACAGATCCCCAGCGGCGGTGGGTCGCCGATGTCACGTACTACCTGTGCCTCTCGGCGTACGACGGCTTGTGGCACTCCTGTGCGGTGCAGGACGATCGCGGGACCACGGTCGGCCATGTCATGTGGGCGGTGGATCCGGAGGACGACAGCCACTGGATCGGCGGCCTCGTCATCGACGCCGAGCACCAGCGCGCAGGCCTGGGCAGGGCCACCGTCGAGGCCCTGTGGACCTGGTGGGAGCGCGAGGAGCCGTCGCTCTCGGGTACGCCGTTCCGACAGGCGGCCCTGTCCGTCGCGCGCGACAACCAGGGAGCGCTGGGGCTGTACCACTCCCTCGGGTTCGTGGAGACTGGCGAGCTGTCTGACGACGAGATCGTGCTCAGGCGGGTGCGGACGTGAGGGGCAGTGCATGGCGGTGAGTTCCGAGAGTGCTGCCGCATCGGGGCGGGACGGTGGCTCGACGCCCGCGCGCGCCGGGCTGGTCCTGCTTGCCCTGATCCTGGTCGCCGCGGTCGCCAACCTCAACCTTGCCGTCGCCAACGTGGCACTTCCCGACATCGGCAAGGCCTTCGACGCCTCGCAGACCTCGCTCAACCTGATCGCGGTGGGCTACTCGTTGGGTCTGGCGGCGTCGGTGCTGTATCTCGGTGCCCTCGGCGACCGGCACGGTCGCAAGATGATGCTGATCCTCGGCGTCACCCTGTCGATCCCGGCGTGCCTGCTGGCGGCGTACTCGCCCACCGAGGAGGTGCTCATCGTCGCGCGGTTGCTCGGCGGCGTCTCAGCCGGCATGGCGTATCCGACGACGCTCGCTCTCATCGCCGCCCTGTGGTCGGGACCAAGCCGGACCAAGTCCATCGCTCTGTGGTCCGCCCTGGGCGGTGCCATCTCATCGCTCGGCCCCCTGTTGTCGGGGCTGTTGCTCGAGCACTTCTGGTGGGGATCTGTCTTCCTGATCACCCTGCCGCTGGCGGCCGTGGCGCTGGTGATGGCCCTGGTGTTCGTCCCCTCGCACGTCAACGAGTCCACCGAGCCTGTCGACAACCTCGGCGGCATCCTGTCTGTCGTGCTGGTGGCAGCACTCGTCCTCGGCATCAACTTCGCGGCCGTGCCGAACGCCGGGACCCTGGTCATCGGCCTGGCCGTCATCGTCATCGCCACCGGTGGCGCCTTCTACCTCCGCCAGCGCCGGGCAGCCAACCCCCTGTACGACTTGGACATCGCGAGCCGGCGGGTGTTCTGGGTGGCAGCCATCGCCGGGATCATCGTGTTCGGCACGCTGATGGCGGCCATGTTCGTCGGTCAGCAGTATCTGCAGAACGTGCTCGGCTACTCGACCCTGGAAGCCGGCGCCGCGATCCTCCCGGCCGTGTTCGCGATGGTGCTGATCGCGCCGCGCTCGGCAGTTCTCGTCGAGACCCGCGGTTCGCGATTCACCTTGCTGGTGGGCTATGTCTTCTGTCTGCTCGGGTTCATCGTGATGCTGTTGCTCTGGGACGAGTCCGCGTCGTACTGGCAGGTCGGACTCGGCTACGCGTGCATCGGCGCTGGGGTGGGCTTCGCGGGAACACCTGCATCTCACTCGCTGACGGGGTCGGTGCCCGTGGCCCGTGCCGGCATGGCGTCCGGAACCGCTGACCTGCAGCGCGACCTGGGTGGTGCCATCATGCAGTCCATCCTGGGAGCCGTGCTGACGGCCGGGTACGCGTCGGCGATGGCGGCGGCCGTGTCGGCTGCCCCTCAGTCGGTGACCGACTCGACGCAGTCCGCGCTGACCAAGTCGTTCTCGAGTGCTGCGGCACTCGCCGCACAGCACCCGAAGCACTCCGACCAGATCATCGCGGCAGCAAAGTCCGCATTCCTCGACGGCGACCAGTGGGCCTACACAGCGGGGATCGTGGCCATCGTGGTGGGCGCGGTCGTGGTCGCGACGATGTTCCCGAGCCGCGACGACGAACGTGCGCTGCTCGCGCAGTACCAGGCCGAGGACGTCGCAGCCTAGGACCCCAGGTCTGAGCGTCCGGACTCAGCGTGGGCCGGGCAGGTTCGCTGCTTCGTCCCAGGACAGGGTCGTGCCCACGTACGTCGTGAAGATCCGACCGACCTGGTCGGCGTCGACGAACCGGGTGCCCGCAGGGGTCTCGACGTTGATGCCGTCGAAGACGTCGACCGGCGCATCGACGAGGACGGCTACGACGGTGCCGAACGCGCGGCCATCGCTCGTCTGCACAGGCGTTCCGGGCTGCAGGGCGGCGTACGCGATCGGGACAGGCTCGGCGTCCATCCGTCCACCCTACCGAGATCTCCGTGCCGGACGGTGCGGCGACACGGTGCCGCCGCCGCACCGCCCGGCACGGCTGCCGTCAGCTCCCGGTCACTCCCCGCACGGACCCTGGGTCGCGAACGGCAGGTCGGCGTAGCCCGAGACGTCGTACGACGCGAGTGTGCCGTCCGCGGCGGCGGTGAGCACCGCCATCGTCGGGATCGTGAAGAGCCGCTCGAGCTGACCGTTGCTCTTCTGGCCCACCGACCGGACCTCGTAGAAGATCGCGCCCCTGGTGGGCGTCTGGGCCACCGGCACCTCTCCCGCGGGTGCGGTGCCGCTCATCAGCATCCGGCTCAGCGCGGCGTTGGTGATGTCGATGAGCGGGTAGTGCGCGACGTTGGCGAGGCCGTACCTGTCGAGGGCGTCGACGCTCACCATCGCCATCTGCCGGTTGGTCAGCCACTGCTCGGCCGTCATCCGGGACGGGTCGATCGACCGGGCGCCGATCTGGAACTGGTTGAGGTCGTCGGTGCCGTTGACGACAGGCGCCTCGCCCATGTGGTGCAGGTCGAGGGCGAGCTCGGGTGCGGTCGCCCGCCACAGCTTCCAGAACGCCACCGACTCGGGCTGCGCGAAGTTCTCCCAGTCGCGGTTGAGGTCGATCCGGGTCGGCGTCGTGCTCTGGCGGATGTTCGCCTCGGCGCCGTCCGGGTTGTACATCGGGATGACGATGACGGTGAGCTGCTCACGGATCAGCCGAGCCGCTGGGTCGCCGCTGGCCAGGTGGGCGAGGATCTGCAGCACGGCCTCGGTGCTGTGCAGCTCGTTGCCGTGGATGCGAGCGTGCAGCCAGAACGTCGTCGGCCCGTCGCCCACCGTGGCGTACAGCAGGTCGCGGCCCTCACCGGACGTGCCTGCGGACGCGACGCTCACCAGGCCGTTGCTGGTGCGCTCGATCCGGTCCAGCGCCTGCACGACGTCTGCGTAGCCCGCAACGCTCGAGAGGCTGACGTTCTGGTCCGGCTGGATGCACGGTCCGCCGGGGTTGTGCGGCGGGTCCGCAGTAGCCGACGTAACTGCCCCCAGGCTCGTGGCCAGGCTCGTGACCAGGGCAACCGCGGCGGCGGCGACGAATGACTTCCTCACGTGACGACCTCCTTGTCGGTCGGCCGGCACCGTGGCGCCGGCCACGTCCGGCTTCCCTCCCCGAGAGGTCGGTCCAGGACGCCACCTTCGACCCTAGGCCCGGCACCGGCTGGCGGCAACGATCGTCCCGTCGGGCGAGGTACCAGCGCGCCACCCTGGCGCTGATCAGCACCCTGGAACCGACGATGGTGTCGCGGTCGGCCATCACCGTCGAGGAAGCGATCGATGTCTCCGGGTGAGATGCCCTGGCCGTGGAGACCGTCGCGCACCTGACGGGCATTGGCCACCTGCACGGTCGCCCAGCCGGTACCGCCGTGGTCGATGGCGCACGTAGCCGCTGGCGCCGGTGCCCTCCAGACCGAGGTGCGCAGGGTGCGCAGGGCGTTGGCCGCGAAATCGCTGACCCCACCCCGCGTAGCCAGGAGCTGGTTGAAGGCCTGAGCCAGCGCACGATCAGCTCGTGGTCGGGCCCGGCCCGGTCGACGGTCCGCACCTCGCCGGTGTCGAGGTCCTCGACCAGGATCACGCCACCGGGCGCCAGTGCATCCACCAGGCGGGCGAGCACGTCGAGTCGCTCGGGGATGTGCTGGAGCACCAGACGTTCGTGGATCACGTCCCACGGGCCGGGCGGGATGGGTTGCGCCACGAGGTCCAGTGCGCGCACGTCGAGCTGCGCGCGGCCGTCGCGTCGACACCAGCGGGGGTCCAGGTCGACGGCCAGGACGTAGCCGGCGTGGCCCACCTGATCGGCCAGCCATCGGGCGATCGAACCGCTGCCGCACCCACCTCCAGGCAACGCGCCCCCGGCGCCAGCCCGAGCCGCGTCAGGTGGCCGCGAGGACGGGATCGAAGACGGCCTCCAAGCCCGCGAACCGATCGGCCGTCTCGAGCTCGGCGTTCGTCAACAGGTACGACGCCTCGTCATCACCCACCCAACCGGTCTACCACGACGACACCGAATGCCGTCGCGGCTCCAGAGAGCCTTGCGTGCTGCGTCCAGCGGCTTCGACACCGAAACGGTCAAGCCGATCCTGGTGATGAGTTGCAGCGCCCGCACCCGTCATACAGACGAGAGATCACGACGAGGCGGAAGGATGACGCGATGAGCGCGGACACGCGGGTGGAGGAGCGGCGCATGAGTGGTTTGAGCGAGGTCGACGAGCCGGCATTCTCAGAGCTGGCGGAGCGGCACCGGCGCGAGCTGCACGTGCACTGCTACCGGATGCTCGGGTCCTTCGACGACGCTGAGGACACCGTGCAGGAGACGTTCCTGCGCGCGTGGCGGCGCCGGGAGACCTTCGAGGGACGGTCGACCTTCCGCGCTTGGCTGTACCGGATCGCCACCAACGCCTGCCTGGACCTGCTGCGCCACCTGCGCCGCGACGCGAGCCCGCGACCCGCGGCGAGGTGCTGTGGCTGCAGCCCTACCCCGACCGGCTGCTCGACGAGCTGCCCGCGGCCGACGCGACGAACCCGGAGACCGTCGCTGTCGCGCGCGAGACGATCGAGCTGGCCTTCCTGGTCGCCGTGCAGCACCTCGCGCCACGCCCGCGGGCGGTGCTGATCCTGCGCGACGTGCTCGGCTGGCCTGCGAAGGACGTCGCGGAGCTCCTCGGAGACTCCGTCAACTCCGTCAACAGTGCGCTGCAGCGGGCCCGCGCCGGCATGCGGGAGCACCTGCCCGCAGAACGGCAGGACTGGACCGGCGAGGAAGAGGACGCCGGGACGCGCGAGGTGGTGCGCCGCTCCACCGACGCTAGCGTCGCCACCGACACCGACACCGCTGGCTGCACTCGTGCGGGACGACGTCCGCAGCTCGATGCCGCCACGCCGGGGCTGTACGTCGGCCGCGACACGGTGGTGAGGTACTGGGTCGAGAGCGGCTTCGAGGGCATGCAGGGGTTGCGCGCCGTCCCCGCCTCCGTGAACCGGCAGCCCGCTGTCGGCTTCTACCACTGGCGCGAGGGTGAGGGCGCGTTCCTGCCGCTCACGATCGACGTCCTGCGCATCATCGGCGGAGCGATCACCGAGATCACCACGTTCCACGACGACCAGTTCCCGAGGCTGGGGCTGCCGGAGCGCCTCCCGGCGAACGGCGCGGAGTAGTCCTCGTGCGGACGCTCGCGCTGCGCGGTGGCGAGCGAGTCTCGGTGGTCGTGGAGGAGTGGCGCGAGGCGTTCGGCTTCGTCACCCGCGGGCGGGTGCAGCTGGAGCTGCGCGACGGCGAGCCCGGGCCGGTCCTCGGACGCGACGCCGGGTTCTGGCTCCGCGGCACCGGCGTCCGCGCGCTGCGCAACCCGGGCCGTCGCACGGCGAGGCTGCGCATCGTCACACCCCGGCCCCTACCCCGCTGCCGATCGACCAGGTGCCGATGGACCAGGTGCCGAATGACCAGGTGCCGATTGACCAGGTGCCGATCGACCAGGTGCCGATGACCAGCTGCCGATCGACCAGTGCCGATTGACCAGGTGCCGATCGATGGAGGAACGACATGAACCGCCTGCAGAACACCGACGCGACAGCCGACCCGACAGACGGCCCGACAGGCCACCCCCACCGCCTTCGGTGGCTCGACGTCACCGGTTTCATCGCCGCGCTCGCAGCGATGCGGCCACCACCCTTGCCGCCGCCCTCGCCCGGGCCCTGGCGTCGACTTCGAGGTCTCCGATGGCGGCGAGGCGATCCCGTTGTCCGGGATCGCGGTGGTGACGGGCTTCTTCTCCCTCGTGGGCGTCGTCATCGCCGTCGCTCTGCTTCGTTGGAGCGCCCGCCCTGCCGAGCGGTTCGTGTGGACGGCCGGGTCGCTGACCGTGATCTCCTTGGTCCCGCCCCTCCTCTCCTCGGCGAACGCCGCCACCACCACCGCCCTCATCGCGCTGCACCTCGTCGCCGCAGCGGTGATGGTGCCCACCCTGGCGCGGAGTCTCCGCACCCGAACCGACTGACGGTCCCGCACCAGGCCGGCGGCAGTCGTCACGGCGGTCAAGTCAACCCGGCCTGCGAGTGCAGTGTCGGTGCACCGGGCTAACCCTGGTCAACCCGAGGGTCTGCCCCGTGGTCGCGGAGCCGCGGCCCCGGGACCGTGGAGTCATGACTCAGTACCTTGACACCGCCACCGCGACCCCGGCTCCGCCGCAGCGTCGCGACCTCCTCAGCGGCAGCGCGCTCATCGCCGGTGCCGCGTTCTTCCTGCCATCGGGGCTGTTGCACCCGGAGCCCGGCCCCGGGACCGGGCTGCAGCAGATCCACGAGATGGTCACCGATCCCAGGTGGATCCCCTCCGCGGCCCTGGGGCTCGCCGCCTTCACCTGCTTCGCGTTGGCGTTCGCCCGGCTCTCGGGATCCTCCGAGCCGCTCGGTCGAGCGCTCCGGTGGGGAGCTGTGAGCTCCGCGGCTGTGGCCGTCGGCCAGCTCGTCTACATGTTCGGGCGGGTGGGGGCGGACCCCCTGGCCCGCGACGAGGCCAACTGGTTCTCGTGGGTCATGTTCGCCACCCACCTGTTCGTCAACCCGGCGTGGGGGCTCGCGGTGGCGGCCATCGCGCTGGTCGGCGGGCTCAGTCGCCGGCTGCTCGGCCGTGTGAGCCTCGTGGTCGGCGTGGTGGGCGGTCTGAGCTGGACGGTGTCGATGGTGACGGCGCCGTACCTCGACATCGACGACGTCCTCTTCCCCATCGCCGGCACGCTCCTGACAGGTTGGACGCTGGCCTTCGGTGTCGTGCTCCTGCGCCGCGGGCGGTGACGCGTCACCGTCTGCGGACGCCGGCGCCGCCGTGGAACCATCGAGCCATGACGCGGACCAGCCGGGTGGCCTGGCCCACGGCGGCCGCAGTGGCGGTCGTCGTGGCGCTGGGCTTCCTGTGCGGCGTACACCTGGGGAACCTGCACAACGGGCTGCTCGGCCTGTCGTTCGCGTTCGTCGGTGCCTTCGTGGTCCGCCACAATCCAGACCCGGACTCAGCTGGTCATCGCGAGGGCCGACTGTTCCTCCTCAGTGGCGTCGCCTCGGGCGTGATGTTCTCGTGCCGCCAGGTGGGTTACGAACCCGACGTCCCCGGCGCCGAGTGGATCGCGTGGTTCGGGGTGTGGCCGCTGCCGCTGGTCATGGTTCTGGTGGGCGTGACGATCATGTCGTTCCCGTCGGGCAGGCTGCCCGGACCGTTGTGGCGACGGCTCACCATCGCGGCGACCGTCGTCGCGATCGTCCTCGCCTCGGTCTCGGCCCTCTGGCCGGTCGAGTACGAGCGCACTGCTCTGCTGGTCGGCCATCCACTCGCTGTGCCCGGCGGCGAGGCCGTGCAGAACCTCTTCACCGTCACGAGCAACATCGCGTACTTCGGCTTCCAGCTGATGTGGGCCGTGTGCCTGCTCGCCCGCATGCTGGTGGCGGACGCCGACCAGAGCCGCCAGCTGTGGTGGTTCGTCGGCGCGGCGGCGATGAGCGTGGTGGCCATGGTGCTCAGCATCACGGTCGCGGACACGGTGGTCGGAGGTCTGCTCTTCGTCCCGCTCCTGCCGCTTGCGGCCGGGATCGCGATGGTCGAGTCCTCCTACGAGGCGCTGCTGACCGACCTCCGCGCCTCGGCGCGGCGCATCGTCACGGCGGGCGACGACGCCCGCCACCGGCTGGAGCGCGACCTGCATGACGGCGCCCAGCAGCGACTGGTGACGTTGGGGATGGACCTGGGGACGCTCGTCGAGATGGCTGCGGCATCAGGCAACCAGCGCCTGACCGAGGCAGCCAACCGCGCCCGCGTCGAGCTCATGGAGGCGACCGCGGAGCTTCGCGAGCTCGCTCAGGGCATCCATCCGACCATCCTCACCGACCAGGGCCTGGTCCCGGCTGTCGAGCGCCTGGCCGACAGGTCCCCGATCCCCGTCGCCGTCAGGGCGCAGCTGCACCGTCGGCTCCCGCCGGGCGTGGAGGAGGCGGCCTACTACGTGGTCGCCGAAGCGCTCACCAACGCGGCCAAGCACTCGGGTGCTGCTGCGGTCGGAGTCGACCTGACGCGGGCCGAGGGAGGAGTGGCCGTCCGGGTGTCCGACGACGGTCGAGGGGGCGCAGACCCGTCGGGGCAAGGGCTTGTCGGCCTGGCCGACCGGATGCTCATGCTCGGGGGCAGCCTCCGGGTCGACTCCGGGCCGAGCGGTACGACGGTAGAGGCGGTGCTGCCGTGCGAGTGATCGTGGTCGACGACGCACTCCTCTTCCGCGAGGGCCTCACCCGGGTCCTGGCGTCGATCGGGTTCGAGGTGCTGGGCGTCGCCGACGACGTCGCGGGGAGCCTGCGCCTGGTCGAGAGGGATCCGCCCGACGTCGCGATCCTCGACCTCCGGATGCCCCCGGGCCACGGCACCGAAGGCATCGAGGCCGCGCAGCAGATCCGGGACCGGTGGCCCTCGGTGGGCCTGCTGCTCCTGTCCCAGTACGTCGAGGCGCACTACGCGTTGCAGCTGATGACCGAGTTCGAGGGCGGCGTCGGCTACCTCCTCAAGGACCGGGTCTCCGACCTGGAGGCGTTCGCCGTCGACGTGCGCCGGGTCGCCACGGGAGCAACCGTGATCGACGCCGAGCTGGTGGCCAAGCTGGTCGCTCGCCGCCGCGAGGAAGACCCCCTGGAGTCCCTGAGCGACCGCGAGCGTGACGTGCTGAGCCTGATGGCGCAGGGCATGTCGAACGTCGCGTTGGCCGATGCGCTGCACCTGTCGCCCAAGACGATCGAGTCCTACGTCAGCAGCATCTTCACCAAGCTCGGACTCGCGCCAGACGCCCGGGAGCACCGCCGCGTGCTCGCCGTGCTCACGTTCCTCCGAGCATGAGCCAACGATCGGGCCGTGCCTGCGTGTGTGCGCCCGGTGTGACGATGTCCGCCACGAGTCGGTCTGGATCCGCCGTCCAAGGTCGTGACCTCACGCGGGGTGACGAATGCTGTCGGCCATGCCCTGGTTCACGCCGGCGTGGTCCGAGGCAGGCGTGGCCGGTTCAGGGCGAGGGCAGTCGCAAGTGCGACGAGGGCGACGACCCACAGGTTGAACTCGGTCCACACCCAATGACGGTCAGCACCTGAGGCAGCGAACGCGCCGACCCCGGCGTCGACGAGGAGGGTGAACGCGATCCCGACGACGAACGCGCCCACGCCCGCGGCGATCCGCATCCACGTGCGAGCGCCGCTGGTGACGGCGACGCCGAGCGCCACGACCGCGGCGACGAAGCACGTGAGACCGACGAAGAACAGGGGAGCCTCGAGCGGGCTCTTGTCCAGGCCACCGGCGACGCCGATGGCGACAGACTTCGCGGTCCAGGAGGTGGCGGCGGCGATCGCGGCCCAGAGTGCAATCCGTTGAGATTTCATGCGTCCAACGATCGTGATCCGTGGGGTCGGATGCGTCCCTCCCGAGAGTGACGTGCGACGAGTTCTCGGCGTCTACGCTCGGCGTATGCCCCGCCCGGCCGTTGCGCTCGCCCTTCTCCTGACGGCGGCGTTGGTACCTGTGACGGCGATGGCCCTCGGGTGGGACTGGTACCTGGATGGCCCGCTGATGGTGCTGGTTCCTGTCATCGGCGGGTACGCAGCAGGTGCGTGGCTTCCGCGCAGGTGGGCGGTTGCCGGTGTCGTCGTGACTGTTGCGATCCTCGTCGCGGCCAACCAGGCTCACGATGCCGGCTATCACTGGCTCGACGACACGGTGTTCTTCCTCGTCGTGGTGGGCGGGCCCGCGGCAGCCGGTGCTGCTGTCACGATGCGCGCTCGTCAGGTGCGCCGGCTGACGCGACTTCAGGCTGAGCTCGAGGAGCTGCAACGCATCGAGGTGGCAGCTGCCCGGCTCGAAGAGCAGAGCAGGGTCACGGGAGAGGTCCACGCCGGGCTCGCCGAACAGATCGCTGCGATCGTGATCCGTGCCGAGGGAGCGCGACGAGCGGCCGACACAACGGCGCTCGCGGCAATCGAGACCGAGGCCCGCTCGGTGCTCGACCGGCTGCGGGAGGCGCTCGGTTCCATGCGGGCCGATGACGCGCCCGCGCCTCCTGTAGCGGCTTCGGAGCCCAGGGCCCCCAGCCTGACGGTGCTCGACGTGCTGGTGCCCGCCGCTCTGGGTGTGGCGATGGCCATCGAGACGGCGGTCATCTCCGACGCCCGCGGCCCCGTGTGGGCGAATGCCGTTGCGGCCTTCGTGGTCGCTGCACCGCTGGTCGCACGCAGGCGCCACGCGATCATGGCGGCCGCCGCGTCGACGGCCGCCGGCGTGGCGATGAGCGCAGTGCTCACACCCGTCCCCGAGACGGTCACCGGCGTCGCACTGCTCACGGTGATCTTCTACTCCGTCGGTGCGTGGTGTCCTGGTTGGTGGTGGCTCGTCGGCTGGGGGGTCGCCGCGGTGGGCGCGGTCGCGATGGAGGCGGTCTCGGGCGCGAGCGCCGACGCCACGGGAGGCGACGATGCGTGGATCGTCCTCTTCTGGACCGTGGGGGCAGTCGCCGTCGGGCGCATCACCGCAGGCTGGCAGGAGCGCGTACGTCGGACCGAAGCGATGGTCGATGCGCTCGAGCGCGGTCGCGGCGCCGCCGTACGGCTCGCTGTGGCGCGGGAGCGCGAGGTCCTTGCCAGTGAGCTGCACGACACGGTCGCACACGCGATGACGGTGGTGTGCCTGCAAGCCGGCGCCCAGCAGCGTGTTGGTGGCGACCATGACGATGCTCTACGGGTGATGGCCTCCGTGGCCGAGAGGAGCCTGGTCGAGCTGCGCGACGGGCTCGAGGCCATGGAGAGCGCGGAGAGTCCACTCGACCGTTCGCGCATAGCGGCGCTGGGCAGGCGGGTCGGCGTGGACCTCCGGGTGAGTGCTGACGACGCGGGATCTGGACCGGCGGCAGCGCTCGCGCACCGAGTCATCCGCGAAGCCGTCGTCAATGTCGCCCGGCATGCGCCGGGAGCGTCGGCCGCGGTGCGCGTTCACCGATCCGGAGCCGATCTCTCGGTCGAGGTCGTCGACGACGGAAGCCAACAGGGGGCCGCACTCACGGGTTCCGGCACGGGGTTGCGCGGGCTCGCTGAGACCCTCGAGTCCATGGGAGGACGACTTGAATGGGGGCGCCGGGAGGCGGGGGGCTTCCGGGTCGCCGCGCTCATTCCTCAGGAGCAGCGATGACGTCGATCCTCGTGGCCGACGACCAAGAGCTGGTCCGAACTGGTCTCCGGATGATCCTCACGGCCGAGGACGACTTCGAGGTCGTGGGTGAGGCTGCAGACGGGCACGGGGCCGTAGACCTTGCCTGCTCGTTGCGACCTCACGTCGTGCTGATGGACATTCGCATGCCCGGTCTCGACGGCATCGAGGCGACCCGACGGATCACCGCGAGCCAGAGGGACGTGCGCGTCGTGATGCTCACGACGTTCGACCGGTCGCAGCTCGTGTACAACTCCCTCCTCGCCGGAGCGAGCGGGTTCCTGCTCAAGGACGCGCCGAGCCAGCAGCTCGTCGCCGGCGTGCGAGCCATCGCTCGTGGAGAGGAACTGCTCGCACCGAGCATCACGCGGCGCCTGATCGAGGAGTTCACGCGTACGGGCCGGGACGGGCCGCCGCGCGGCTACGACCAGCTCACCGAGCGCGAGGCTGAGGTGCTCACCCTCATCGCTCGCGGGAGGTCCAACGCCGAGATCGCTGGCGAGCTGTTCGTGAGCATCCAAACCGTCAAGACGCACGTGGCCCGCGTGCTCTCGAAGCTGGGGGTGCGTGACCGGGTCCAAGCCGTCGTGCTGGCCTACGAGCACGGCCTCGTCCGCCCCGGCGAATAGCCGGACGATCTGGCTGAGGTGGACCCCCACCCGCGCATGCAGGATTCTGCGTTCTAGTAGTGACAGCGGAAACCGGCGACGAGAGACACCATGATGCGGGACGTCGAGCTCAGGGAGTTCGTGGCGACACGGGGTGCCGCTCTGTCCCGCGCGGCGTACCTGCTCACCGGCGACCATCATGCGGCGGAGGATCTGGTGCAGGAGACCTACGTGGTGATGGTGCGTCGCTGGAAGCGCATCGACAAGATCGACCCGGAACCGTACGTGCGCAGGATCCTCTACACCCGGTTCGTCGACGGCTGGCGTCGGCGGCGCCTCGTGGAGCTGCCCTGGTCGGCTGCCGCGGACATCGGCGGGCGGGACGAGGAGTCGGCGTCGGCCGACCGGCTCACCCTCGCCCAGGCCTTGCAACGGTTGACCCCACGACAGCGTGCCGTGCTGGTGCTGCGCTTCTACGAGGACCTCACCGAGGTCCAGGCCGCTCTCGCGCTCGATGTCAGCACGAGCACGGTCAAGTCGCAGACGCGGGTCGCACTCCAGCGGCTGCGCGACCTCGCCCCGGACACCGTGGCGACCTTCGCGGCCTCCGCCGAGGAGGTGGCGGAGTGATGGACGGCCTGCGTTCAGCCCTCGACGAGCTGGTGGTCGACGTCCCGCCTCTCGGGGATCTGGACCGCGCGATCGCTCGGGTCGGTGACGAGCGACGCCGCGCCGGCAAGGTGGCGGCCGCGGCCGTGATCGTGGCCATCGTCGTGACGGCCACCGCCGTCGTCAGCGGCCGGGACGCGAGCGCTCCGGAACCGGCGGACCCGGTCGGTCCACAGCAGCTCGGCGGGCCGCCCTTGACGCCGTACTCGCACGACGGCGTCCTGTACGTCCGGGGTGTCGAGATCGAGACCCCGTGGCGACACAGCCCGACCATCGAGGTGGTGGGAGACACGGTCCTGGTGGGAGCCTATGGCGAACGCGGCGTCGATCCGGGGTGGTCACTTGTCGACGGCGACCGGCTCGAGCCGGTACCGGTCCCGGACATGTATCCGCACCTGAGTCGCGACGGCCGGATCGTGTACTGGTGGACCAACCCGACCGCGGACTCCACGCGCGTCGTCATGTGGGACGCCGAGACCAACCGGAGGCTGGCCACCCGCGACCTGCCGGGCGACGACGTCGACGGCCGCCCGCGCGGCTACCTGGCGGGAATCGACGAGGACGGGATGGCCTACTGGGTGGACGAGGGCAGCGAGATCCCGGTGACCCGTTGGGACGTCCGCGCCGACACGGTGCAGCCGATGCCCGAGCTGACGACGTCCGACATGCCCTATCCCTCCGGGACAACGGGGGACTTCTTCCGCGACCAGTTCGTGTCTCCGGACGGCACCTTGGAGTTGTTCACCGGGGAGGCTGTGGGGGACCCGGACACGATCATGCCCTGCTGCACGACCGAGCTGCGCGTGCGGCCGGTCGGGTCCGAGGACCCGAGCGACCTGGTCTCGCTGCGGCTGCCCGAGAATCGAATCAACATGCCCCTGTACGACGTTGAGACCGGCCAGGGCACGCTGGAGGTGTGGTGGGAAACGAACGAGACGGTGCTGGTCACGGTGGTCATGAGGTCGGGCCCGACAGCCGTCCTCGTGCGCTGCTCGGTCACCGACGGTGCCTGCGCGCGGTTGTTCGAGCTCGAGCCGAGCGACTCGGGACGCATCGACTGGAGCTTCGCCCACTTCCCCACCACCGGGTGACCGGTCGCCCAGGACGTCGAGCTCGTCCTTGCGGCGGGACGAGTAGACCGTGCGCTCGTCGGGGAGCGGCACGCTCACGGTCACTCCGCGATGCAAGGCGGACTGCGACGAGGACGGCGTCCGCCTGACAACTCGGGTGCGGGACGGACAGGCCGGGTCTAGCGTGCGGAGATGCCCACTCGACTCGTGGCGGTGGCCTTCGACGCGGATGACCCTGCCGTTGTGGCGGCGTTCTGGGGCAGACTTCTCGGCCGGGACGTGGTGCACGAGGCCCGCGGGGCCCTGCTGCCGGGTGACGACACGCAGGTGGGGCTGCGGTTCGAGGAGTCCACGGCGAGCTCCGGACCCAACCGCCTGCACCTCCACCTGACCAGCAGCAGACCCGGGGACCAGGAACGGATCGTCGAGAGCGCCCTGGGCCTCGGGGGCCGACACCTCGATGTCGGCCAGCTGCCCGACGAGGACCACGTCGTGCTGGCCGACCCGGGCGGCAACGCCTTCTGCGTCATCGAGGCGGGCAACGGCTTCCTCGCCGGCTGCGGCCCTCTCGGCGAGGTGGCCTGCGACGGCAGCCGGGAGGTCGGCCTGTTCTGGCGCGATGCGCTCGGCTGGCCCCTGGTCTGGGACGAGGGCGACGAGACTGCGGTGCAGTCGCCCCTCGGCGGCACCAAGGTCGCGTGGGGTGGCCCGTCCGAGGCACCCAAGCGGGGGCGGAGCCGGCAGCGCTTTCACCTCGAGGCGACCGACCTCCTGGTCGACGTCGCGCGACTCGTCGCGCTCGGCGCCAGCCGGCTCGGTGACCGGGACGGCGGAGTCGAGCTCGGCGACCCCGACGGCACCGAGTTCTTCGTGGCACCCCGCTGAGGACCGGTCGTGTGCTGAAGTGGTTGCTCCAGCCGCCACCTGAGCACACGACCTGCGCAGGGCTCGCTGCTTGGGTTCTGTCTGGACCAGCAGACTGGCCAGGCACGAGCTCGGCGAGCTCAAGCGCGAGTGAACGTGAGGTGCGTGACGCCGCTGGGTGCCGACGTGGCCTCGATGCGGTAGTCGTCCTCGATGCCCTCGAGGCCGTCCCACAGCCGGACGCCGCGGCCGAGCAGGATCGGCACGACCACGATGTGCGCGAGGTCGACCAGGCGCGCGGCCAGGAAGTCCCGGACGACCGTGGGCCCGCCGCCGATCCGGACGTCGAGGCCGGCCGCGGCGTCCCGGGCGCGTGCGAGCGCGTCGGCCGGTGCGGCGTCGAGGAAGTGGAAGGTCGTGCCGCCCTCCATCTCGATCGACGGGCGGGCATGGTGGGTCAGCACGAAGACCGGCGTGTGGAAGGGCGGGTTGTCGCCCCAGGCCCCCTTCCAGTCCGGGTCGTCGCGCCAGCCGGGGTGGCCCCATTTGCCGGCCCCCATGATCTCGGCGCCGATCCCCGGGTCGTGCTGTCGGACGAAGACGTCGTCGACGCCGCCGCTGCCACCGGCCTCCCACCACTGGGTGGCGAACATCCACTGGTGGAGCCGATCTCCGGCATGACCGAAGTGCGCGTCGGCGCTCTGACCGGCTCCGGTGCCGAAGCCGTCGAGGGACACGGCGAAGTTGTGGACTCGTACGCGTGACATGGCTGCTGCTCCTTCGGTTGAGAGGGGCCTACTCGGTCGCGACCAACGTCGCGCCGAGGCCGATCATCAGGACGCCGCCGGCGGCGCCGATGGCGTCGAGGCGCCGGGGCACCCGCGCCAGCCACTGGCGAGCCCGCCCGGCCAGGGTCGCCCACACACTGTCGGAGACGAGCTCCATCAGCGCGAACGCCAAGCCCAGCAAGGCGATCTGCGGTGCGGTCGGCGAGGTCGGCGAGGTGAACTGCGGCAGGAACGCGATGAAGAACAACACGGTCTTGGGGTTGGTGACGCCGACGACGAAGCCGGTCAGCCAGGCCGCGCCGGCCCGCTCGGGTGCGCGCTCGCCGGACATCAGGGACAGCCGCGCGTCGCCGCGGTGCCGGATCGCCTGGATGCCGAGCCACACGACGTACGCCGCGCCCGCGAGCTTGACCACGGTGTACGCCGTGGCGTTGGCCGCGACGATCGCACCCAGCCCGACCGCCACCAGGAGGGCCTGGGCGAGCAGCCCGCACGCGTTGCCGGCCACCGAGAGCAGGGCCTCGCGCAGCGACACGGTGAGCGCCCGGCCGAGCATGAAGAGCAGGCTCGGTCCGGGGACCTGGATGAACACGAAGGAGGCGACGAGGAAGGCCACCCACTGGGCTGATGTCGGCATGGCTCGAGTCTGGAACAGACAGGACATGACGTCTAATGCCAATCGAGCGCGCATCACATTGATAACCTTGATGAATGCTCAACCTCGTCCATCTCCGCGTCCTGGCCGCCGTCGCCCGGCACGGGTCGGTGACCGAGGCCGCCCGTGAGCTGCACTACTCGCAGCCGTCGGTGAGCCACCACCTGTCCCGCCTGGAGGCCGCCACCGGCGCCCAGCTCGTGCAACGCGTCGGTCGCGGCATCCGGCTCACGCCGGAGGGGCGGCTGCTGGCGCACCGGGCCGCCGAGATCGTGGGCCGGGTCGACGCGGCGGCCACCGAGCTGGCCGCCCAGGTCGGCTTGCAGGCCGGGAAGGTCCGGCTGGCCGCCAACGCGTCGGTGCTGAGCTCGATCGTGCCCCAGGCGGCGGCGGTCCTGGCGGTGGCGCACCCCGGGATCGAGCTGAGCCTGCTCGACCGGCACCCGGTCGAGTCGCTCGAGCTGCTGCGACACGGCGAGATCGACGTCGCCGTCGTCTTCCGCTATGCCGACGCCCCGGCCGAGGACGACGCGTTCCGCCTGCTGCCCATCGGCGCCGACTCGATCTACCTCCTCAGCCGGCAGCCCGACGACAGCCTCGCCAACCATCGCGACTCGCCCTGGATCGGCGGGTGCGATCGCTGCCAGGCCGAGCTGCACGCCGTGTGCGCTCGCGAAGGATTCACCCCACGCATCGCCTCGCTCAGCGACGAGATCGTCGTCGTGCAGGCCCTGGTCGCCGCCGGCGTCGGGGTCGCCACCATCCCCGGTCTGGCGCTCCGGGCCCACCGCCACCCCGACATCCACGCCACCGAGCTCACCGGCGCCGGGCGGCAGCTCTACGCCGCGACGTACGGCGACCCGCCCGACCCACCGGCCGTCACCGCCGTCCTCGACGCCCTCACCGAGGCCTTCGCCGCGGTCAGCCGATGACCTCGTCGGGCTCAGCTGCCACGTAGCGCCGGCGCCGCGGGCAGTCGCACCGTGACGCAGAGCCCGCCACCGGCCCGCGGGGCCAGGGTGAGGGTCCCGTCGTGAGCGCGGGCGATGCTCTCGACGATGGCCAGGCCGAGGCCGACCCCTGCGTGCTCGGTGCGGACGCGCCGGGTGCCGCGCTGGAACGGCTCGACCAGGGTGGAGACGAGCGAGGGGGCGAGCTGCTCACCGGTGTTCTCGACGGTGAGCACGACGGCGTCGGGGCGCGCCTCGGTCGTGACCCACACCGCGCCGTGAGCAGCCAGGTTGTGGACGATCGCGTTGTGCACGAGGTTGGTCGTCAGCTGCAGCAGGAGCGCGTGCGAGCCCATCGCGAGGGCCCGGTCGCCCGAGGTCTCGATGGTGAGGCCGCGCTTCTCGGCGAGCGGGAGCAGCGTCTCGGTCGCCTCCTCCGCGATGAGGGACAGGTCGACGTGCGCGCTGGCGAAGGCCCGCTGGTCGGCGCGGCTGAGCAGCAGCAGCGCCTCGGTGAGGTCGATCGCGCGCGTGTTGATGAGCTGGAGGCGGTCCACGAGCTCGCCGTTGTCGCGGGACGGGTCGGCGCGGGCCACCTCGAGAAGGGTCTGCGTGATCGCGAGCGGCGTACGCAGCTCGTGGGAGGCGTTGGCCGCGAACCGCTGCTGTTCGGCGACATGGGCCTCGAGCCGCGCGAGCATCGTGTCGAAGGTGTCGGCGAGCTCGCGGAACTCGTCTTGGGGGCCCGGCAGCCGGATGCGGTGCGCGAGCGAGCCGTTGGCCGCCAACCGGGTGGCGTCGGTGATGCGCGTCAGCGGAGCGAGCATCCTCCCGGCGAGGATCCACCCTCCGGCGAGGCCGAACAACAGCAGGAACACCATCGCCACTCCGGCCCGCGGCGCGAAGGCGCGGAGGAGGTCGTCACGGTTGGGGATGAAGCCGTCGGGGCCGCCGGACATCAGCACGCGGTCGGGCACGTAGCGCAGCAGGAACACCCAGACGACCGCGAGCAGCAAGGCGCCCGCGACCATCAGGAACCCGGCATAGCTGAGGGTGAGCTTGAGGCGGACGCTCAGCCCCGGCGCCCTATCCACGATGCGTCCCGTCGGGCTCGGCGTCGGTGGGAGTCTCGATGCGGTAGCCGACACCGGGCACGGTGGCGATGGTCCAGGGTTGGCCGAGGCGCTTGCGCAGGGCCGAGACGGTGATGCGCACGGCGTTGGTGAACGGGTCGGCATTCTCGTCCCACGCTCGCTCGAGCAGCTCTTCGGCGCTCACGACCCCGCCCTCGGCGGCCACGAGCACCTCGAGGACGGCGAACTGCTTGCGGGTCAGCGCGACGTAGCGACCGTCGCGGTAGACCTCACGGCGGAACGGGTCGACCCGCAGGCCCGCGAGCTCGCGAACAGGTGGCCGGTGGTGGCCGCGCCTGCGGTCGAGGGCCCGCAGCCTGAGCACGAGCTCGCGGAGCGCGAACGGCTTCGTCAGGTAGTCGTCGGCACCGAGCTCGAACCCGGAGGCCTTGTCGTCGAGCCGGTCGGCGGCGGTGAGCATCAGGATCGGCATGCCGCTGCCCGAGGTGACGATGCGTTTGGCGATCTCGTCGCCGGAGGGGCCGGGGATGTCGCGGTCGAGGACGGCGATGTCGTAGGTGTTGAGGCCCAGCAGCTCCAGGGCGGTGTCACCGTCGCCGGCGATGTCGGCCGCGATCGCCTCGAGGCGCAGCCCGTCACGGATGCCTTCGGCGAGAAGGGGCTCGTCCTCGACGATCAGCACTCGCATGGCGCTCCCGATGCTACGAGCCGGCACCTATCGCCGGTGTATCGAAAGGCAGATACGCGCTGGCAACACCGCGCTGCCTTGACTCCTCGCATGAGTTTCCGATTGTTCGTCAAGGCCGCGGTTGTCGTCGTCGGCGTGGTCATGCTCGTGAACGTCGCGACGCGACTCGTCCTCGGTCCTGACGACTCGGGCTCCTCGGACGACCCGGTCGGCTGGGTCGTCGGCATCGGTTCCCATCGCGAACCCTCACGTCCCGCGCCCGCGTTGGGCGCGGCGGGCCTGCCTCGCGACGGCGTCACCGTCCTCGACGACGACACGCCCTCCGTCGCCAACCTCGACGCGGACCTGCTCGACGCCCTGCGTCGAGCCGCCGCTGACGCCGCCGACGAGGGGGTCGACCTCCACGTCAACAGCGGCTGGCGCTCTGCGGAGCATCAGGCCCGGCTCCTCCGCGACGCCGTCGCCGAGTACGGCTCCGAGGAGGAAGCGGCCCGCTGGGTCGCAGCTCCGGAGACGTCGGTGCACGTCTCCGGCGACGCCGTCGACATCGGCCCCAGCATGGCCTCGGCCTGGCTGTCCGACCACGGCTCGGCGTACGGGCTCTGCCAGATCTACCTCAACGAGCCCTGGCACTACGAGCTGCGCCCCGACGCCACCGCCCACGGCTGCCCGCGCATGTACGCCGACCCGACGGACGATCCACGGATGCAGCGCTGAGCGAGGAGGAGCCCTGGGCTGACGCCCTAGGAACGGCGGGCCGCCTCGGCGTACCGCTGGGCGAGAAGCCTCACCTCCGCGAGCAGCTCGGGTGAGTCGAGCACCTCGAACGGCGCATCCCACCAGGCGAGGTACTTCGCGACCATCGCGGCACTCTCGGAGCCGACGGTGACGACACAGGCATGCTCGCCATCGGGCTCGACCTCGACCGAGACGGGTGCCCGCTCGCGGATCACGTCGGCCGGGGCGAGCAGGCGCACCCGATAGCGCCCCTGCCACGGCGCGGTCTCCAGTGCCCGGACGACGAAGCTCTCGAAACCGCCCTCCGGCTCGGGGCGCGGCCGGAAGCGGCGGCCGTTCGGCACCTTGACCTGCAGCCGATCGACCCGGAAGGTCCGCCAGTCGTCTCGAGCGAGATCCCAGCCCAGCAGGTACCAGCGAGCACCGCGGAAGACGAGGCGGTACGGCTCGACCTCACGGTGCGTGTCGTTGCCGGAGGCGTCGCGATAGCTGAACCTCAGCTGCTCGCGTGCGTGGATCGCGGCAGCGATCGGGGGGAGCGTGTGCGTGGCGACGGAGGGACTCCGGATCGGTGCGTCCAACGTGGCGCCCGCCAGCGACTCGAGCCGCGGACGGAGGCGTGCCGGCAGCAGCGCGACGACCTTGCTGAAGGCTCGCATCGACGAGGTCGCTGTGTCGGACAGCCCGTGGGACGCGGCCAGGATGAGCCCCAGCGTCACGGCCATCGCCTCCTCGTCGTCCAGCAGCAGGGGCGGGAGCCGGCTCCCGGAGCCGAGTCGATAGCCACCCGCGACACCAGGTGACGCCGACACCGGGTAGCCCAGCTCGCGCAGCGTGGCGACGTCGTTGCGCAGCGTCCGCACCGACACCCCGAGCTCGGCTGCCAGGGACGGTCCGGTGTGGTCCCCCGGCACCTGCAGCTGGGCCAGGAGGCGAAGCAGTCGGGCGGACGTCGTCAGCACAGCGTCACGCTACCCACCAATGCGGAATCGAATCTGCCGCAATAGGTGATGGAATCGTGGCAACCGATCCACGAGAGGAAGCTCGCCATGCCCAACCCCACCATCGGCCCCGCCATCGCCACCGTCGTCTTCCCGGCCCGCGACTTCGAGGCCGGCGTGAACGCGTGGACGTCGGTGTTCGGCACCGGCCCCGCCTTCTCCAGCAGTGGTCAGCAGACCGCGCCCGGTGAAGCCGACTTCGCCGTCTTCAAGACGCCCGACGTCGAGATCGCGCTCACCTCCCTGCCCTGGGTCGACGAGCCGCTCGTCTTCATCAACGCCGAGGACATCGAGCAGACCCGCCAGGAGCTGATCGACGCCGGCGCCACCGGGCTCGGTGAGATCGCCGACGGCTCGCTCGCCGAGCTCGGCAGCGCTCCGATCACCAACGGGAGCGCCGAGACCGGGATCGTCGAGGTCCCCGGCGCCAGGCTCGCCGTCGTCCGGCTCGCCAACGGGAGCCTCCTCGGCCTTCGCCAGTCGACGCCCGTCGCCTGGTGAAACGCCTGAGCCGATCGCCGGGGTGGGCCAGGGGCATCTCAGGAGACGTCTAGGTGATTGTCCCGATGCGCGAGCACGGCCGATGGGCGGACCCTGGTCATACGTGAGTGGGATCGGAGGGCGAGACGATGATCGACTGGGATTCGGACGACTGGGGCAACGGCGTGACCTACGCCGCCAACGGCTCGTGGGTCTCCGACAAGCACGGCGACGACGATGCCGGGCAGGACTGAGCGAAGTGACCCGATCGTGGGGTCGCGCACCTGGCGAAAGCGACGAAAGTCTGTAGGATGACTCGACGAAAGCCTCGGGCAGACGACCAGGTGCCGAGGTGCAGCCATGACGATCCGTACCGTGCTGGGCGGCGCAGCCGCAGCCCTTCTCCTCGCCGGCGGACTGGCCGCGGCGCCGGCCTCAGCCGGGGTGCTCTCACACCTGCATTTCCAGAACTCCGGATCGGAGCCGTTCACCGGCTGTGACGGGATCGACGCGACCGTTGCCTGGGACGACAGCGTTCACGAGCTGATCAAGACGAGAGGTCGCGAGGGTCTGGTCTACTTCGCCGCCAACGTCCAGGGCACCACGGTCTACACCAACCTCGACACGGGGATGACCTACACCAACGTCTACCACGTCACCGACCGCGACCAGGCCGTCGTGGACAACGGCGACGGGACGCTCACCATCACCATCTCCAACCTGGGCAGCAGCAGGTGGTTGGGCTCGGACGGAAGGCCCCTGTTCGTCACCGCCGGCAACTTCTCCTTCCAGATCATGGTCGATCACGGTGGCACGCCGACAGACCCGTCGGACGACGTGGAGATCTCGTTCACCGTCGTGAAGGAGACCGGAGTCGACAAGACCGCGGACCGCGACTTCTGCGAGGACCTCCTGCTCTTCACGTCCTGACGCCGCTGACGCGTCAGCCCACGGTCTCGAAGAACGTACGGAGGTCCGCGACCACGGCGTCCGGGTTCTCGAGCACGGCGAAGTGCCCGCCGTGGTCGTGCTCCGACCAGTGCTGGATGTTCGCGTTGTCCCGCTCGGCCAGCGACCGGATCGTCTGGAAGTCGTCCCGGAAGACAGCCACCCCGAGCCGGCCGGTGCTCACCACGGGCTCGCGCTCGGCGTGCGCCTCCTCGTAGTGGTAGCGGACCGAGCCTGCGGCCGTGTTCGTGAGCCAGTAGAGCGTCACCTGCTCCAGCACCTGCTCGGGCGTGACCAGCGAGGTGCCGTTGCCGAAGCTCTCGAACAGCTCGGAGTAGGCCAGCTGCCCGACCGGGCTGTCGGACAGGCCGGCTGCCACGGTCTGCGGGCGCGAGCCGTTCATCGCGTTGTAGCCACCGACGGACTGGAACCACTGCATGTGCTCCAGGGCGGCGTACTCCTTCGGGCCGAAGCCCTCGAACTCGGCCGGGTCGCCCGACGGGAAGGAGAAGAGCTGCAGCACGTGCGCGCCGAGGAAGCCCTCGGGGTCGAGGATCGCCAGCTCGCGGCCGACCAGCGCGCCGGCGTCCGACCCGTGCACGCCGTACGACGCATAGCCGAGCCGGCGCATCAGGGTGTCCCAGGCACGGGCGACCCGCGCCATCGTCCAGCCGCCTTCGGCGACGGGGGTGGAGAACCCGAAGCCGGGCATCGAGGGGATGACGACGTCGAAGGCGTCCTCGCGCCGGCCGCCGTACGCCACCGGATCGGTGAGCGGGCCGACGAGCGGCAGGAACTCGAGGAACGATCCCGGGTAGGTGTGGGACAGCAGCAGCGCCCGCGCCCCCGGGACCGCGGACCGCACGTGGACGAAGTGGATCGTCTGCCCGTCGATC
Organism: uncultured Actinomycetota bacterium; assembly: GCA_963723195.1. GTDB lineage: Bacteria > Actinomycetota > Actinomycetes > Propionibacteriales > Nocardioidaceae > Nocardioides. The sequence goes on along the minus strand of CAVRPU010000012.1, from coordinate 80,370 downwards.
TGGGTCAGGTAGTGGGGGTGGACGTTGATCCGCGCCTCGACGTCGCGCCAGTCGAACGTCTTCCAGCGCTCGACCATGTCGCGCAGGTACGCCGTCGGGGTGCCGTAGTCCCACGAGTCGCCGGGCGCCGCCGGAGCGAACCGGGTGCTCCCGAGCCGGCGCTGCAGGTCGTCGATCTCGGACTGGGGGATGGTGATGGTGAAGGCCTGGATCTCGGTGGTGGTCATGAGGGAGACGTTAGGAGCAGTTCCGGAAGATACGATTCCTGAATTCTGGAGGGAGGTCGAGAGATCGTGGGCGAGACCGCAACCCGCACGCTGGCGCTGCTGTCGCTTCTGCAGAGCCGGGCCGACTGGTCCGGCGCTGACCTGGCGAGCCGCCTCGGCGTGACCGACCGGACCGTTCGCAACGACGTCGCTCGGCTGAGGGAGCTGGGCTACCCCGTCGAGGCGGTCCGGGGGCCGGGCGGTCGCTACCGTCTCGGCGTCGGCGCGAAGCTGCCGCCTCTCCTGCTCGACGACGAGGAGGCCGTGGCCGTCGCCGTCGGGCTGCGAGCGGCCACGGGCGTCGCCGGCGTGGAGGAGACCAGCGCCCGGGCCCTGGCCAAGCTGGAGCAGGTGCTGCCAGACCGGCTGCGCCGCAAGCTCAATGCGCTGATCAGGGCCACCGCGGCCGGGCCGGTCAACACGACGAGCAACGTCGAGGACCCGGAGGTCGACGCCGCCGTGCTCGACACCATCTCGCTCGCCATCCGCGACCACGAAGGCATCCGATGTGACTACCGCGACGAGCCGCTGGAGATCGAGCCCTACCACCTGGTCGCCTGGCAGCGACGGTGGTACCTCGTCGCCCGCGACCCGCTGCGGGACGCGTGGGCGCCGTACCGCGTCGACTGGCTGCGCCCGAAGACGCCCGGCGGACGGCGTTTCACGCCGGCCGAGTTTCCCGGCGACATCACCGAGTTCGTCGTACGTGAGGTCGCCCGCACCGGGTGGGCGGTGCACGCCCGGATCCGCGTCGACGCGCCGGCGGACGCCGTGGTGGCCCGCATCAACCCAGCGGTCGGCACCGTCGAGGCCCACCCCGACGGCGGCAGCGTCCTGGTCACCGGCGGCGACAGCCTCGAGGTCGTCGCCATCTGGATCTCCATGCTCGGCATGCCCTTCCACGTCAGCGACCCACCCGAGCTCGTCGAGCACGTCCGCGACCTGGCCCAGCGGTACGCCGACGCGCTGCCGTGATGGCCTGCCCTACCGACGTCAGCCGAAGTACGCCGCCTCCGCGTTCCGCTGGTGCTGGGTCAGCCGACGGTTCTCCTTGGGTGCGAGCACCAGGTCGGCCGGCAGGGTTGAGCTGCAGGACGCTCCTCGGCAGTCGGAGAGCTGATCCCACAGCTGCAGAAGCTGGGAGCCGACTCCGCCGAGCCGGTCGACCCGCAGGCTGCGGAGCTCGAGCGGGTCTCGCAGGAGGTCGTACACCTCGATCTCGCCGGTGGAGTAGCGGATCAGCTTCCACCGTCCGGTGCGCACCCCGATGGTGTCCAGTCCTCGCCCCCAGGAGGAACGTGCCGACGCGCGGACGTACGCCGGCTCGGGCATGAGGCCCTCCAGCACCAGCGCGCGCGACCAGCCCTGGTCGCCCTGGGCGATTCCTTGACGGAGATCGATGCCGTCGGAGGCGGCGAGCTCCGCCCCGCCCCAGGCGGCCAGCGTGCGCGCCACATCCAGGGTGGTGACGGGGTCGAAGCGATCGCCGACAGGGATGCTGGGGCCACTCATGAGAAGCGGGACGCGGATCGAAGGCTCGTGGAGGTTGATCTTTCCCTGCCGCTTGAGGTGCTCGCCGAGGTAGTACCCGTTGTCCGAGGTGAAGACGACGATCGTGTCCTGGTCGGCGCCGAGCCGACCCAGCAGCCGGATGGTCCGTCCGACCTGCCCGTCCAGCACCCACAGCGCCTCGGCGCGTTGGCGGGTGACGGTGCGCAACGCGTCACGCTCGGTCGGAGTCAGCTCGGGCAGCTTGCCGAGATAGCGCGGCTTGTCCCTGCGATCCGCCTCTGGAGAGGCGACAGCCGGCACTCCCGCACCGTGCTGGATGGCGGAGTCGAACCTGCCCTTGACCCACGCGGGTCGGGCCGGAGAGTCCCAGCGCACGCGGACCCCGTCCGCGCGCGCGACCACGCCCGGGTCGTCCGGCTCCTCCGGCTCACCGTGGTGAGGGGCGATCGGGTTCCACCACACGAACCATGGCTGCTCGGTGGCATCGAACGTCGTGATGACGTCGCGCGTCTGCTGCGCCGTGACGTCGGTCTGGTACTCCCCCGGCCACGACCTGAGCTCACCGTTCACGTTGCTGGTGAGGTTGAAGTAGGAGTACGTCGTACCGAGATGCGGATCGCCGGGGCCGCGCGGCTTGTCCGAACCCGCCCACCACTCGCTCCACCCCGGCGGCACGTACAGCTCGGAGTCCTGCTCGTCGACGTACGTCGGCTGCACCCCGTAGCCGTTCAGGTACTTCCCGATGAGCGCCGTCTGATAGCCGCGGTCACTGAGGCGGGTGGCCAGGGTGTCCCGGTCGTCGAAGGAGCCGAAGCCGTACGGCTCCTCGTGACTCAGGACCTGGTGGTTGTGGGAGTACTGACCGGTGAGGAAGCTCGCCCGTGCCGGACAGCACAGGGGATTCGGGGCGAACGAGTTGTGGAAGGTCAGTCCACGCTCGCCGATCAGGGCTGCCGTCGCCGGCATCCACTGAAGGTCGTCCGCGCGCATGTCGTCGGCCTCGATGACCAAGAGGTTCGGCGGCCGCGCTGCGGGCGACGGCTCCTCTCCCGAGGTCGGCGGGGCGGACGGCGTCGAGCCAGACGGCATCGGAGCGGCGGCCACGCTGCTGTCCGCCGTCGGACGGGCGGCGCTCCCCGAGCACGACGACATCGACAGGGCAAGGACGGCGGCCGCTACGGCGGCCCGTGTCAAGCCGGACATCGTCACCGCGACCCTTGCCTCCAGAGGTCTTCGAAGTATCCCGCACAAAGCCGCCCCGCGCGCTCCGTGACCTGACTACGGCACCGTTGGCCCGCGTGGGACGCACGCGGAGAAGTGCGCGAGTCGCGGCTTCTCACGGGTGCTGAGCACTGAAGGAGGGGTGGCCGAGGGCTGCCGACTCTGCGCTGTTCCGAGGCCGGAGCGCGAACTCGGTCGATGAGTTTCCGCGTCGAGGACGGTCGTACACCCCATGACCCAGTACTTGCTGTCCGTTCCGCACGACTCCGACGAAGAGCCCACGATGGAGACGATGGACCCGGCCGAGCTCGAGGCGGCCTTGGCTGCCACGGGTGCGATCATCGAGGAGCTGACGTCGACGGGCGCGTTCGTCTTCGCGGGCGGGCTGGTGCCGCCCTCGAGCGCGATCACTGTCGACAACACCGGCGAGTCGCTGAGCACCGTCAACGGCCCCTTCGTCGAGGCTCCCGAGTACCTGGGGGGTTTCTGGGTCATCGACGTCGCTGACGAGGAGGCCGCCCTTGGCTGGGCTGCGCGGGCGTCGAAGGCCCTCGGCGGCCGGATCGAGGTGCGGGCCTTCCAGGTGCCGCCCGGCGAGTGAGAGCAGCCAGTCCTCGATCAGGAGGCGCCCGCGTGGTGCTCGCGGTATGGCTGGTAGAGCCGCCCAAGGAACGTCTCGAGCTCCGCCGCGAGCTCCGCGTCCAGGGATGGGAAGGAGAAGGTCGCCTTTCCGGTGCGCAGGGACTGGAATCTCTCGGAGGAGCCCTCGAGTGTCTCTGGCCAGGTGTCCACGGCGATCGCGTAGAGGCTGACCTTGTGTGCGCTCCGCTTCACTGCCGCGAAGTAGTCGTGGCTGCCAGATCCGGGCCAGCGCAGGGAAGGCATGCCGTAGATGGTCGCTTCCTCGAGCTCGTCCTTGTAGGGGTCCAGGAGCGCCCAGATCCGAGCTTCGACAGCGTCCAGCTCCGCCATCGGACAAGTGTAGAAGTCCCAGTAGCGGGATGACGCGGCGCCAGTCGGGTGCCGCCGGGAGCGTGCGGCCTACCTGCCGGCGTCATTCCGTGGCTGGACAACGGTGTCCAGGATCATCCGGGCCAGCCATCTCTCGTAGCGTTGCGGGGTCCAGCCGTGGTCGCCCATGAGCATGTCGGCGACCTGGGGGCTGTACAGGACGTAGAGGGTTGCGGCGGCCTCCGCCATGGACACGCGTAGGCCGTCCGCGCCGGCGACGATCCTGGCCGAGGCGATCATCTCGTGGCGTCGGGCGGCCTTGACCGTCTCCATGAGCGCGGCGAGCTCCGGATCCGAGGCGGCGGCCTCGTCGGCGACCCGCACGATGGGCGCGACGCGCTCGGTGATGGCTCGGCTCAAGGCGGCGTCCATGGCGGCCCGACGGTGGGCGTCGGGTTCGGCGGCTACCGCTCGGGCCTCGGCTCTCTCGGTGATGGGCAGGGGCTCGTCGTCGCCTGTGATGGTGCGTTCGATCAGCTGTCGCAGCAGCTCGCGCTTGTTGCCGAACACGGCGTACACCGTCTGGACGGCGACGCCGGCGTGTTCGGCGATCGCCTGGATGGTGGTCGCGGCGAACCCGGCAGCGACGAAGAGCTCGTGGGCCGCGTCGAGGATCGAGCGCCGGGTCTCGCGAGCCTGGGCTTCGCGCTTGGCGGAGGAGTAGGACCTCTTGACAGACACATGAGTAGAGTAGCAGTCTAATGAATAGAGTTGTTCCCTACTGAACGGAGATGGTCATGGCGTTCGCAACGCTCATGGAGTTCGACGTCGATCTGGACACCCACCTCAAGCTGGGCGAGGCCGTGGGCGACGAACCGATCAAGGGGCTGATCCTCCATGCAGGAGGTTCCAGTGACCGGGGTGTTCACAGCCTCGACGTGTGGGAGACCAAGGAGGACTCGGAGCGCTTCTACCTCGAGCGCATGGTGCCGGCGCTGAGGAAGGTGGGCGTCGAGGGCGGGCCACCGCTGAGCTACCAGGAGTTCGAGCTGCCACACCTGGTACGCGGCCAGCGTCACAGTCTCGCGGCGGAGTGATTCACCCTCTACTCGGCGGATCAGCGGGGATGCGGGTGGCCTGCGACCAGACGGCCTGCCAACGGCCATCGCGCCGCTCGTAGAAGTCGGTATGCCAGAAGACCCCGCTGAATGCCTGGCCCAGACCGCTCATCTCGATGTGGGCCTGATACCGAACGATTCCGGCATCATCGAACATGCGCACCGCAACGTCTGAGACCGCTTCGAAGATGCTGTAGTCCAGATCGCCCGACTCGACCGCCTCGAGGTATTCCTGCTTGGAAAGAGCAATGCCACCAGGGGTGACCAACTCGTAGTCGTCCGCGTGGAGCGCCGCCGCAACAGCCATGTCGTGATCAACCAAGGACCTGAGCCGACGACGTTCGACGTCGCGCACGTGCTCGGCGTCCGCGGTTGACACTGGCACGTGCTCACTATCATCGAGCAGCCTCGGCCTGTCCATGCGTCCCTCTCGCGGAGTGACGCACCTGCGCGACAGTGAAGGTGGCGGCTGTCGGGTGAGGTGCTCTTCACAGTTGAGGGTGTAGTCGCTGGTTGGATGGTGGCCGGCGCGTCGGTCCCGGCCAGGTGTCGAGGTCTTCCGAGGACGGAGGTTCCTACGCCGCCCGTCTCGAAGACCTCGTCGTGCCTGACGCTACCTTTCGATGCCACCGAGGGCTGGTGCCGACGCTGCGGGTGTGCAGGAAGACTCCGGCCGCGGTCCGCGAGCTGATGGTCAAGCTGATCGAGTCGCTCAGCGCCGGCGTCCCCAGGCCGCTGGTCGAGATCGCCACGCTCGGCCGCACCCTCAGCAAGCGAGCCGCTGACGTCTGGCCTCCTTCGACCGGCCCGGCACCAGCAACGGTCCGCTCCGCCCTCGGCTTCCGCAACCTCACCGACTACGTCGCCCGATCCCTCCTCGAGACAGGCGGATTCAGACCCCGACGACACCCTGCACAGCCACCCACCGAAGGCTCCGGTTGCCGTGTGTCCCTACAAGCTGAGGCGGAGGCGACGCTTCCCCGTGGTGATGTCGATGGTGTGAGCGCCGACGGGTCCGCCGCCTCTGAGGCTGAAGCTCCCATCTCGGACGCGGGCGAAGCCGATGGCCTTCCCGTTCCTCAGCAGGCGCACCCGACTGTCGTCCTTCGCGGTGGTGCTGCACCTGATCGACCAGCCGCCCTCTCGCTTGGTGACCTTGCAGCCGGAGATGGCTGCCGGAGGAACCGCCGCAGCGCTCCCCGCGAAGCCCTGATGCGTCTTGAGCCGGACGCGCAGCCGGGTCATGTCCTTCTCGGGCGTCCACGTCAGAAGGAAGGCCCCCGACTTGGCGACCGTGTCCCGGGCGACGACCTTCCAAGAGGCCCCAGCATCGGGTCGAGCCTCGAGGACGACTCGAGCACGCTTCAACTTCGGTGTCGTCTCGAACTTCTTGAGGAGCACACCTGCCCGACCGGTCACCGTAGCGGGCAGCGGCGCACGGTGAGGCTTGGGTTTGTGGACCTTCACCACTGTCGCCTTGAGGGAGCCCGGCCCCGCCGCCACGGTGCCGCGCGGCGGACCGTCCGCTGACGGTGCAACGGTGAACGATCGGCTCGTACTCACCGTGGCTCCGGACGCGAGCACTGCCCGCGCAGTGGCGGTGTAGGTCCCGGCGCCCAAGGTGAAGGAGGCGCTCCATCCCCCCAGCGCGTCGAGCGTGGCGGCCACCGAGACGCGGCCGATCGTCACGGTGACGCTGTTCACGGCGTCGGGCTGAGAACCGGTCAGGCTCGCGGCGAGTGCTGCGGGGTTCGGCACCAGCTGGCACGACTCCCCGGTCGCGGACGCCATCTTGTTCAGGCTCGCCCACTTGCCGCAGGTAGCGCGGGCGCCGATGCCGAAACTGCGCAGCCGCACGCCCGACTGGCTCAACTCCGCCAAGCGTCCATCGCTGACAGGCGCCTCTCCGTCGGAAAGGAACATGATGTGCCTCGGTCCCGCCGGCGCACTGCCCAGCATCGACAGCGCGATGCCGAGAGCCTCGTCGAAGTTCGTGCCCGTGCCGCCGAGGTCTCGAGTGTCGTAGAGGCCGATCTGGTGCCGGACGATGCTCCTGGCCACGCTCTCGATCCGTGGCCGCCCGTCACCTCCGGTGGTTGCCGGAGCGACGAAGCTCGCCGATCCCACTGGATCGAGATCGGCGGCGGCAGCCCTCGCAGCCAGGGCCACCAACCCGACCTGGACGCCCGGTGTCGCGGCGACACTGTTGTTGAGCGCGATCACCCCGGCGATCTCGCAGTCCAGCACGTCGCCAACCCGGCCGTCACCGTTGAAATCGTCCTCGGGCCCCGACGCACCGTTGCCCGAACAGTCCGACCCGACCGAGGTTGCCGAGGAGTCGGAGGCGTCCAGGACGTACACGACGCTCGTCACCCCGCCGGCCCCAGGGCCGGCGTTGCCGGTCAGCCTGACCGTCCCAGCAGAGGGCGCGGCCGGGGCGTCGATGCTCACCGACCCTGCGGCGTTCGCGGCCGGAGCGACTCCGACCACCGCAACCGAGACGGCCACCACGAGAGCCGTGCTGATGACCACACACCGAGACCGCTGTACCAATGCCCCCACCGCATTCCCGAAACCCGATCCGAGTTCGGCAAGGCAGCCGGTCGCTGCCCACCCCCTCGGTACCTCCCCCTGAGGCGCAACAAGTGCAACATCCTAGTATGCGGCGCGTCTCCACCCTTCGGGGTATGCCCAAAGTTAAAACTCATGGCTGCCCCGGTGGCCTGCGACCAGACGGCCTGCCAACGGCCATCGCGCCGCTCGTAGAAGTCGGTATGCCAGAAGACCCCGCTGAATGCCTGACCCGAAGCCGCTCATCTCGATGTGGCCTGGTAGCGAACGACTCCGGCATCATCGAACATGCGCACCGCCACGTCTGAGACCGCTTCGAAGATGCTGTAGTCCAGATCGCCCGACTCGACCGCCTCGAGGTATGCCTGCTTGGAAAGAAGTGGGCATGCCCACGTCAGGGCTGAGGATCGGAAGATCCGGGCAACGTCGCCGCCCATAGGATTCTGCCGTTCATCGACTCGGTCCTCAGGCCAGGAGGAGCACCATGCCACGCGAGGTCATCGCAACCGCGGACGCGCCCAGCTCGCCTCTCTTCAGCCAGGCAGTCAAGGCTGGACCGTTCGTATTCGTCTCCGGCACCGTCGGCATCGACCCGAGCACCGGCAGCGTCGCCGGGGAGACGATCCAGGAGCAGACGCGACAGGCGCTGACCAACTGCCAAGCGATCCTCCAGGCCGGTGGCGCCAGTCTGGACGACGTCGTGGACGTCGGGATCCTGCTCACCAACCCTGCTGACTTCGCCGGCCTGAACGAGGAGTGGGCGCGCTGGTTCCCGTCTGATCCGCCGACCCGGTATGGAGTGAAGCTGGGGGTGGACGTGCCCGGGCTTCTCGTCTCGATCCGCATGACGGCCTACACCGTCTGACCGAGTTGGCCAGACGCCAATGGTCGGGTACTCCACGGTCTACACATGCGGCGCAAGAAGTCGCGGGAGAAACGACGCTGGCGCCCTGAGGGCGGTTTGACGCAACTTCGCATCCGCGCACCGCGGTGGATCAGTGCGCGCGAGGCGCACATCTCGCGGCAGAACCGCGCCCGCCGGCGCACGACTGCAGCGGCCTCGAGGCCGACGACCGCCAACCATGTGTGACGTCGTCGCGTCAGGTTGGCGCGGTCATCAGGGGTCACCAAGTCCTCGCCGCACCACGCGCCGCCGCAGGGTAGGCGAGGCCACCACCTCGTAGCCGGCCTCGAAGAAGACCTGCACCAACCCGACCGACGCTTCGTCCCAGATCACGGACCTGCCTGGCGGCGGCTCGATGGGGTAACCCTCCAGGACGCGGGCGCCGACCTGCTGGCCGTACTCGACGGTGGCAGCGGCGAGCTGGTAGGTCAGTCCCGACTGCCGCCAGCCCTTGCGCACGACGAAGCAGGTGACTGACCAGACCCCCTCCAGCTCGGGGTCCATCCGCATCCACGCCTGCTTCCGGCTCCACAGCCTGGGGTAGTTCTCCCGCTGCTCGACCGCCACCCAGCCGGCCGCCTCGCCTTCGACGTACCCGATCAGCCCGGACGTCGGTCCGGTGGTGCCGCAGGCGGTCTGCTCGAGCAGTGCGGCGTCCCTCTGCTCCTGGGTGGTGTCACGCCAGATCCAGCCCGGCACCTTCAGAGCCTGGCAACGGCACTTGCGGGCGCCCCCCGTGGCGAACACCGCCTCGACGTCCTCGGCCGCTGCTCGGTTGGCGGGGAGCCAGGTGAACTCGGGCATGCTGCGACCCTAGAGCCCGCCGGACACCCTGCAGCTGAACGCGTTCGGAAGAAGGCGGCGGGGCAGGTGCAAGGGGTTTGGAACGCCACGCGCCGTCGGCGCACTGCAGATGATGGATCGGGTCCGCAGCGGCAACGTGACGCACCTGCTCGACACACGGATCGCGGTTCCGGGCGAGCGCAGCCGCCACAACGCGGCAGTTCCGGATGACCGCGCTGCCCGTTACGCCGGCCCGGCCGCCGCGCTGGCGGCCGGGACGTCCCGGCCCATCACGAGCCGTACGGCGACGGTCAGCAGCCAGATCCAGAACACGCCGTAGGGCACGAGCCATGCGGACTCGATCGTCCAGACGAAGCGGGCCAGCAGCATCCCGACGCCAGCGACGGCGCCCCACCAGCCGAGCCATCGCGGCCAGGCGCCGGACGTCAGCATCACCCATCCGGCGGCGCCCGCGAAGCTGCCCAGGGCGAGCCAGGTGTTGGCGAAGCCTATGTTGCCTATGTCGAACGCATACGCCGCAACGGCCGGATCCAGCTCAAGGCCGCGATGGGCGGCGGACGCCCAGCTTGCGTTCACCAGGTAGTAGGCCGGGAGCAGCACCGCGGACGCCAGGGCCACGGTCGAACGAAAGGGCGGCTCACCCTCGGCCCGGCGCAAGAGCACGGCCAACCCGACCAGGAACCACAACAACCCGATCATCCCGAGTGCGCCGACCGCCTGGACTGGCTGGACCCAATCGGCCTCTGCCGCGTTGCGGAAGAACTCCGCCGCGTCCTTCGTGGTCGCCTCGAGCGGGGGCTCTCCCAGGGACCCCATCGGAATGATGGCGCCGAACAACAACGCCGCGCCAACCAGTCCGGACCATCCACTGATTCGCGCGACCCCGTTCCACGAGTCCATGTCTCAGCGTGGCACCGGTGACCAGCCCTGTCACGGTCACGGAGAGGACCGCATCGGTGTGTCAGAGCCACCCGGGCCCGGCACGGGGGCGCCTCGTGACGGCCGCTGATCGGCACCCGGCCCGATTCGCCACGTCACTTCGTGAGATTCTCGCGACGGCGTCCGGCAGGTCAATCTGTGGGGTGGCAGCCACATCCCCGATGGCCGTGCAGCGTCGTCTTGCGTCGGCTGCGTGCGGCGCTCACGAGGTCCGCTGCCGACCGGCCTCCGCCCATCGGCAGGACCCTGGGTCCACAGAGCCGAGCGCGGAGTGATGCGAGTCGTGGGTCCGTGTTTCGGACCTCCGAACGTGAGCGCTGAGTCGCGCCGCGTCGACGCGCCAGCGAAGGTGAGCCGGGTCTCGTAACCTGCGCCTATGGCCACTTTCACGCTCACGTGCATCGGCGATGACCGGCCGGGGCTTGTATCGGCCCTCTCCGCACCTATCAGCGCGCACGGCGCAAGCTGGGAACGCAGTCAAATGGCACAGCTGGCCGGCAAGTTCGCCGGGATTCTGGTGGTGGAAGTCGCCGAAGAGCGGGCCGATGCCCTTGTTGTGGACCTGTCGGCACTGAAGAACGTGGGCCTGCTCGTAGCAATCGAGCGCACAGACCCGCAGCCCAAGCATTCATCGACGCGACTGGATCTTGAGCTGCTCGGGGCAGACCACCCCGGCATCGTCGCTGAGATCTCCGCCGCCCTTGCCGCCCGTCGGATCGGGATCGAAGAGCTCAGCACCGATGTCCGCGACGCACCAATGGCTGGAGGAAAGCTGTTCGAGGCGCGGGCCGTGCTCGAGGCAGCGCCGGACACGGACGTCGAAGAGCTGCGGTCGACGCTGGAGGCGCTCGCCGACGAACTGATGGTCGAGATCCAGCTGTCCGACGCCGAGGACACCGAGACCAGATAGTGCCCAGGAACATGAGGCGGCTGGACGACTCGAGTCAGCCTCTGCGCCGGACCCGGAGGCCCGCAGATCCGGGCCATCGCCTGCGAGGGCGACACGCGACGACCTCACGTGCCCGGGCTTCGCGGCAGGCGCGTGAGGTTTCAAGGCTCGACAGTGGCGGTCCGTCGACCCTCCATGAGTGCCAAGAGAGATCACAGGCCGAGGATCACTGGCGTGTCCGGGATGTCACCGGCGATCAGCGCCGCCAGCGGTGTGGCGATGTCACGGGGTGAGAACAGGTCGGTTCCGCCGTAGTCGGCGATGTCTCCGTGCGCCCACCATCGCATCGCGCTGATGTGCTCAGCGGCGAGGTCGTCATCGGACAGCGCGCCGCGGGGATCAAAGTGCCTGGTGCGGACGAGGAAGTAGTCGTTGACCACCCCGTCGTAGCCGTCCGCATGGCTGGGGGCGGCGACCTCCTGGTGCCAGACGTGAGGCGGGTCGGCGTCGATGACAAGCCCGGTCTCTTCGTGCAGCTCGCGGCGCAGTGCCGCCAGCGGCAGTTCACCGGGCTCGATGCCGCCGCCGGGGGCCGCCCATACGCCGGTTGCGCCCGTCGGGACAGCTGGATGCGGGCAGCTGAAGCGGCACAGCAGGACACGGTCGTCATCGGCCAGGACGACCGCCCGGACGGCACGTCTTAGCCTCGCCGTGGCAGGCGTCTGGTTCATGTACGGATCCTCAGGGCGCCAGCGGGTGGCCCGCAAGCCGACCATGGTCAGACTGCCGATCGGCATGAGAGCGCGTCCGTCTCTCGGCGGTGAGACGCAGGTGCCGACTGCGGCGATCTTGGTCAGATTGGACGTCCCTGTCCGCGGTGTCGGTGCGAGAAGTCATCTCGGACGCTGGGATTGACGGCTCGTTTGCATGACTTCTTGAGGACTAGTTCGAGCTGGGGTTGCGCAACGGCTCGTAGGTGGCTCGATAGCTGTGCGGTCCTATCGCCCTGAGGATGGGGTCGCGCAGCCAGGGTGGCAGAAGGGCGGCGCGAGACAGCCGGTCGGTCATGGTCTGCACGTGCTCGACCCGCATCCGCCGACGCCGCTCGAATTCCCGCCCCGCATCGGTCCATTCCGCCGCTCCGGCGAGGATCTCGCCGAGCACGAGGGCGTCCTCGACGGCTAGCGCCGCGCCCTGCGCCCACACCGGTGCCGTGGCGTGCGCCGCGTCGCCGACCAGCACGACCCGTCCGTGTGTCCACGCCGTCGGCCTCACCTCCTCCAGCGGCGACAGGAACGGCGGGACCGGCTCCGCCGCCGCCGCGGCCAGCACATCACGCACCCGGGGCGGGAAGTCGTCGAAGGCAGCGGTCACCTCATCGAAGGAAGCCCCGTCGTTCGCGACCGCGACCCACCCGTAGAGCCGTCCGTCACCGAGTGGGATGAAGAGGACCGTGTCTGTGCCGCCGCTCCACACGACCCAGCAGTCGATCCCAGGGTTGCGCGTCACGAATCGCCAGCTCGAGCGTGACAGGACGGCCGCCTGCGGAGCCTGACCCGAGCCGGCGAGGGCGCGCACGGTCGAGCGGACGCCGTCGGCGCCGACGAGCAGCGCACCGACCTCCTGCGTACCGTCACGCAGCTCGACGGTAATCCGGTCCAGGGTCTCGACCATGTCGCGGACCTCCGCACCGAGCCGCACGGTGCCCTCCGGAACCACTGTTCGCAGCAGCGACAACAGCTCGCCACGAAGGACACAGCGCGGCCGCGCCTCGACCCCCCAGAACGCGTCCTCGTCGACGGAGAACAGCAGCCGACCGCGCCGATTGCGGTACTCACGTCGCCCGAGGGGGGCGCCGAGCCGCTCCAAACCATCTCCCAGCCCGAGGGCACCGAGGGCCATCACAGCATTGCCGGGCAGGTTGATCCCGAGCCCTGCGTCGAGTGCCTGGTCGCGACGTTCGAGGACCACGGAAGGGATACCGTGCCGACCCAGCGCCGCGGCGGTGGCCAGCCCGGCAATGCCGCCGCCGGCGATGAGGACGCGATCAGTCGGCTCACTCATGCGAGGCTCCGGCTCGCGCGAAGTCTGCAAGCAGTTCGGCCACCCGTGCCGGATGGCCGAGCTGAGGTACGTGTCCCGCGGACAGCACCTCGAGGCGGGCGCGCGGTATCAGCTCCGCCGCGGCTCGTGCGTCAGCCACCGATACCACCGGGTCACGGTCACCCCAGATCATCAGTGTTCGCACCGCCACCCGGCGAAGATCGTCCGGCCGGATCCGGACCGCTGTCCGCGGGCCGAGCGGCGACAACAGGGCTTGGAACTCGGCCACGTTGGCCGCCATCGCTAACGGGTCATGCGCGGCGTCCACGAGGGAGTCGAGCAGGTCGGGGTACAGCAGGATGGTCTCCGCTTCGCCCATCGAGGACATCAGGCGCATCAGCATCCGCCGTCCTGGTCTCATGGTGCGGCCGAGGACCTGTCCCAACAGCGGTGTCGCCATGAGCCGGATACCCATGGGGATTCGGGCTCCGGGAAGCAGCGGGACTGACCCGAGCATGACAAGCCCCTGTGCTCGCTCGGGGCGGTCCAAGGCGTACCACAATGCCCAGGTCCCACCCCCCGAGGCGCCGGCCAGAACAGCCTTATCGAGGTGCAACTGGTCGAGGACATCGTCGACGAATCGAACCGCCCACTGCCGAAAACTGTCGCGAGGGAAGTTCGCGGGGCCACTGAGTCCCGAGCCCGGTCGGTCGACGAGGTAGGAGCCCACTGTCGTCATGTGCTCGAGCAGCATCAGGTGCGACAGCGACGAGGTGTTGTTGCCGTGCAGGTGGACGACGGGCGGGCCGTCACCGGCCTCGATCACATGCACATCGCCCGACTGCGTCCGGATGAACCTGCCCTGGCCGCCTGCCGCACGGACCATCCGGTCGTACCGGCGGTGCACACGGTCCGGGTGCGTCGGCAACGTCTGCTTGTTCTGGTGGACAGCCATCATGACCTCCCGTGTGGGCTCGTCGTCTTCACACGATCCGCCCCCTCTCCGAGGAGGGCCAGTTCGAACTTCGAACTGCTCAAGGCCGCGCTCCGGTGGGACACTGTTGCCGTGGGCTCGAGCGAGTTCGCCGGATACTGCTCGTTCACCAAGGCCATCGAGCACCTCGGTGACCGGTGGAGCCTGCTCATCGTCCGTGAGCTGGGGATGTTCGGGCCGCAAGGATTCAACGACCTGGTCAGCGGCCTTCCAGGACGTATCTCGCGCTCGGTGCTCGCCGATCGACTTCGGCGGCTCGAGACCCTTGGGCTGGTGTCCCGCAGTCACGGCCAGCACCCGCACCAGACGTACCGCCTCACTGCCGTCGGTGAAGGCCTGATGGCGACGCTGGGCTCCCTGCGCGCGTGGGCGGACACCTGGCTACCGGACGATCCCGACATGCTGGAGCGCGACCCTGACGTCGTGCTCGGCTGGCTGGCACAGAGGGCGGACCCCGACCATGCGCCCAGACGGCCCGCGGTCCTCGAGATCCAGCTGCACCATCGGCGCGACCGGAGGTACTGGCTCGTGCTTCAGCGCGGGGTCGAGCCGTACGGGTGTCTTACCGACCCCCTCCTGGACGAGAACCGCTACGTGTACCTGGAGTGCTCGATGCCTGCGCTCCTGGCAGTCGCCCGGGGTAGGCGTGCCTGGTCGGACCAGTTCGAGGACGGATCGATCACGGCCGCCGGCGATCCCGTTCTGCTCAGCCAGGTAGTCGAGTGGTTCGAGCCCGCCTCGGGACGATCTAGCCTCGGCTGCCGCACTTGATCCCCACCCATGCGGTCAAGAACCACCAAACGGTGGCACCCAGCCTCATGGGCCACGGTGGAGTGATGCTTCATCTCCGCAGCTCAAAGGCGCATCCCGGCTCGATCCCGGCGCTTCGCGGCCGCCGCAGCCGCGTCTTGGTGGGCAGTTTGCAGCAACTTTCGGCGGGCATCAATGCGCCATGTCGACGAAGCGCGAGTAGTGGCCCTGGAAGGCGACGGTGATGTCGCGGGTGGGGCCGTTGCGGTGCTTGGCGACGATGAGGTCGGCCTCGCCGGGGCGGGTCGACTCCTTCTCGTAGACGTCGTCGCGGTGGAGGAGGATCACCATGTCGGCGTCCTGCTCGAGGGAACCCGATTCGCGCAGGTCGCTCATCATCGGACGCTTGTCGCCGCGCTGCTCGGGGCCACGGTTGAGCTGGGAGAGGGCGATGATGGGGACGCCGAGCTCCTTGGCCAGCAGCTTGATCTGGCGGGAGAACTCCGAGACCTCCAGCTGACGCGACTCGACCTTCTTGCCCGACGTCATCAGCTGCATGTAGTCGATGACCACGAGGCGCAGGTCGTGGCGCTGCTTGAGCCGGCGGGCCTTGGCCCGGATCTCCATCATCGTCATGTTGGGCGAGTCGTCGATGAACATCGGGGCCGAGGAGACCTCGCCCATCTTGCGGGCCAGCTTGTCCCAGTCGCCGTCGTCCATGTTGCCGTTGCGGATGTGGTTGAGCGGCACCTTCGCCTCGGCCGAGAGCAGGCGCATGGTGATCTCGGAGCGGGTCATCTCCAGGCTGAAGAAGACGCTGGCGAGGTTGTTGTGGATCGAGGCCGCGCGGCACAGGTCGAGCGCCAGCGTGGAGTTGTGCGTCGGGATCGACGTCGGCCCGGCAAGGTAGAGGTGGGCGTCGTTGTCGACCTGCACGCAGCGCACCGGCACCGAGCCGACCGGGCGGATCTCCTCGATCTTGACCGCCGAGCCGTCGAGCAGGGCGATCGTGTGCACCTGGCCGAGGGTCGCCACGAGGTCGAGGGTCGTGCGCACCCGCGCGCCCGTCACCTCCGTGTCGGAGTCGGAGCGGTGCCGGGCGGCCATGTCGCTCACGAACCGACGATGCCGGCCACTGAACGGGCTGACCCCCTCGCGGCGGTGCCGGCCACCCTCGAGCAAGGTCGTCGTGAGCCACTGGTGCTCGGCGTCGGCGACGATCGAGGACCCGTCGGAGAACGACAGCTCGAAGCACGGGCGCCCGATCATCACCTCGGTCGCGGCCACCACCCGGGTCGGGTCACCGTCGGCGTCCAGCAGCAGGTCGCCCACCGCGACCGCGCCCATCGTCGTCCAGCCCGCCGGGGTGGGGAGCGGGGTGTCCAGCGCGAGCGCCTTGCCCATCGCGGGACGCGCGGCCACGATGATCATCTGGCCGGCATGCAGACCGTTGGTCAGGTCGTCGAGATCGGCGAACCCGGTCGGCACGCCGTAGAGACCCGCCTCCCGGTTGCCGATCGCCTCGATCTCGTCGAGGACGCCGTCCATGATGTCGGACAGCGGCGCGTAGTCCTCGGCCGAGCGGCGGTCGGTGATCTGGTAGACCTCCGCCTGCGCCTGGTCGACCACGTCGTCGACGGCGCCCTCGCCGGCGTAGCCGATCTGCACGATCTTGGTGCCGGCCTCGACCAGCCGCCGCAGGATCGACTTCTCCCGGACGATCTCGGCGTAGTAGCCGGCATTGGCGGCGATCGGGACGTTCGCCGAGAGCGTGTGGAGGTACGGCGCGCCGCCGACCCGGGTCAGCTCGCCGCGGCGCTGCAGCTCGGCGACGACGGTGATCGGGTCGGCCGGCTCGCCGCGGCCGTAGAGGTCGATGATCGCGTCGTGGATCAGCTCGTGGCTGGGCCGGTAGAAGTCCGAGCCCCGCAGCACCTCGGCCACGTCGGCGATCGAGTCCTTGCTGATCAGCATCGCGCCCAGGACCGACTGCTCGGCCGCCATGTCCTGCGGAGGGGTGCGGTCACCCGGGCGCGACGAGGCCTCGCCCGGCGCGAAGGCGACCGGGCCGTCGCCCCAGCCGTCGCCGACGAACGCGCTGTCCTGCTCCGCGATGCTCACGCCACAGCTCCCCATGAGAGTCGAACGTCTGTTCGCATCCGGACGCTAGCGGCGACCGCCGACATGACGAATGTGGAGCGCACCGAGGCAGACCCTTCAACGTACCGATGACCACGGACCGAACCCGGTCCGGCGAGGACGCTAGGCCCCAGAGCCGCGCACGGATACAGGGCTATGCACAGGGCATGTTGAAACGGGACGCGACTAGTGGAAGACAGGCCCCACAGGTGTGGATGAGGTTGGGGACAAGCTTGGCACTCGACCCGATCATGGGTGATGACCCCGGCCGTGACCTGCGAGGATGTCGTCCCCAGGGTGTGCACCAGAAATACCTGGAGAAAAACGTGTTCACCTGCTCGTCATCCGGACGACGGAAGCGGTTAGTCGACAATCGCGAGGGCGACCCTGAGCTATCCACACTTTATCCACAGGTATCTGTGGACTAACCTCGTGGGGGTCACTACACGTAAGTGCCTCTTACCTGACTAGTCTGAGGACCATGGCGCACCCGCTCGACCGCGAGATCCTGCGCCTCGCGTTCCCCGCCTTCCTGGCGCTCGTCGCCGAGCCGCTCTTCCTGCTCGCCGACGCCGCGATCGTCGGCCATCTCGGTACGCCGCAGCTGGCCGGGCTCGGCATCGCCGCCGTCGTGCTCCAGACCGTCGTGGGGCTCTGCGTGTTCCTGGCCTACGGCACCACCAGCAGCGTCGCCCGCCATCTCGGCGCCGGCGACCTGCGCGGGGCGCTCACCCAGGGCATCGACGGCCTCTGGCTCGCCGTGCTCATCGGCATGGTCGCGACGCTCCTCGGAGTCGCGTTCACCGACCCGCTCGTCGAGGCCTTCGGGGCTGGGCCCGAGGTCACCGACCAGGCGGCGACGTACTTGCGCATCGCCTTCCTCGGCACCACCCCGCTGCTGGTCATGCTCGCGGCCACCGGGGTGCTGCGCGGGCTGCAGGACACCCGGACGCCCCTCGCGGTCGCCGTCAGCGGCGTCGTGCTCAACATCGTGCTCAACGTGCTCCTGGTCTACGGCATCGGCGACTTCGACGGGCTCGGCATCGCCGGATCGGCCCTCGGGTCCGTGCTGGCCCAGGTGGCGATGGCAGTCGCCCTCACAGCGGTCGTCGTCCGCGGCGCCCGCCGCGAGCACGCCTCGTTGCGACCCGACCGGGCCGGCATCCTGGCCGCAGCCCGGGCCGCCGTCGCGCTGGTCGTGCGCACCCTCACCCTGCGCGCCGCGCTGCTCGTGACGACGTACGCCGTCGTGCTGGCCGCCGCCGGCAACGACGAGTCCGTGCCGGTCGCCACCCACCAGCTGGCCTTCACGATCTGGACGTTCCAGGCGTTCGCGCTCGACGCGATCGCCATCGCCGCGCAGGCCATCACCGGGCGGCACCTCGGCGCCGGCGACGTCGCGGCCACCCGCGCGGTGACCCGGCGGATGATCCGCTGGGGTCTGTGGGGCGGCGCCGTCCTCGGCGTGCTCACCATCGCGCTGGCCCCCCTGCTCGGGCCGCTGTTCACCGGCGACGCGGCCGTGCACGACCTGCTGGTGCCGGTGCTGATCATCGTCGGGCTCGGTCAGCCGCTCAGCGGGCTGGTGTTCGTCCTCGACGGGGTGCTGATCGGCGCCGGCGACGGCACCTACCTCGCCAAGGCCGGCCTGGTCATGCTGGCGCTCTACACCCCGACGGTGCTGCTCGCCGCCGCGCTGGGCGCCAGCCTCGTCGGGATCTGGGTCGTGTTCACCGTGGTGCTGATGGGCTCGCGCGCCGTCCTGCTCGTACGCCGCGAGCGCGGCGACGCCTGGCTGGTCACCGGCATCCGCGCCACCGCGTGAGCCGTCCTGGGGTGAGGGCCACCGTTCCGCGCGTCGAACGGTGGCGGGCTCACCGGCTCGATCGACCCCGGAAACGGTCCGCACGACCACCGTCCGGAGTGCAGTCGACCCCGCCCCGGCGAACCGGGACGGGGTCTGGGACTGCTGGGTCAGCCGGTCAGGCCGGGATGACGTTGAGCGAGACCTTGGCGGAGACGCCGTCGGTCAGCTTGAGCGAGACCTGGTGCGCGCCCAGCGACTTGATGGGCTGCGCGACCACGATCGTGCGCTTGTCGATGCTCTCACCAGCCACCGCGGCGAGCGCGGAGGCGATCTCGGTCGTGGTGACGGCACCGAAGAGGCGGCCACCGGAGCCGGCGCGCACCTTCACGTCGACCGGGTTGCTCTCGAGCTTGCTCTTGAGCTGGTCGGCGTGGTCGGAGTCGCGGACGGCGCGAGCCGTCCGGGCCGCGACGATCGAGTCGACGGTCTTCTGCCCGCCGCGGGTCCAGCGCGTGGCCAGGCCACGGGGCATGAGGTAGTTGCGGCCGTAGCCGTCCTTGACCTCGACCACGTCGCCGGGAGCGCCGAGGCCGTCGACCTCGTGGGTCAGGATGAGCTTCATGTCGACTCCTCCTTACCGGCCGGCCGCGGTGTAGGGCAGCAGTGCCAGCTCGCGGGCGTTCTTGACCGCGATGGCGACGTCCCGCTGGTGCTGGACGCAGTTGCCGGTGACCCGACGGGCGCGGATCTTGCCGCGGTCGGAGATGAACTTGCGGAGCAGGGCGGCGTCCTTGTAGTCGACGACCGTCGCCTTCTCCTTGCAGAACTGGCAAACCTTCTTCTTGGGCTTGCGCATCACTGCCTTGGCCATTGTGGTGCTCCCTTTCAGTGAGCCCGGCCCTGCGTGCCGCAGGGACGGAATGGTGGCGTCAGTTGGATGGGCTGTTCAGTTGTTGCTGGTGTCGACGGCCGCTGCGCGACCTCCTCGACCAGCGGTGGATCAGAAGGGGGGCTCGTCGGCGGGGGCTCCACCCACGCCGGGGGCACCCCACGGGTCGTGGGCCGGCGCACCCTGGGGTGCACCGCCCTGCTGCGGCGGGGGGTAGCCGGCCTGACCGCCGGGCCCACCCTGAGCGGGCTGGCCGCCGGCGTACGCGCCCTGGCCACCGCCCTGCGGAGCCGGCTGTGCCCACGGGTCGTCCTGGGTGGCACCGCCGCCACCGCCGGAGTAGCCACCGCCGCCGCCCTGACGGGTGGTGCGGGTGACCTTCGCCGTGGCGTACTTCAGCGAGGGGCCGACCTCCTCGACGTCGAGCTCGTAGACGGTGCGCTTCTCGCCCTCGCGGGTCTCGTACTGGCGCTGCTTGAGGCGACCCTGCACGACGACGCGCATCCCCTTGACCAGGGACTCCGCGACGTTCTCCGCCGCCTGGCGCCAGACCGAGCAGGAGAGGAACAGGCCTTCGCCGTCCTTCCACTCGTTGGTCTGCTTGTCGAACGTGCGTGGCGTCGAGGCGATCCGGAAGTTGGCCACCGCGGCCCCGGACGGGGTGAAGCGGAGCTCCGGGTCGTCGACGAGGTTGCCGACCACCGTGATGATGGTTTCGCCTGCCATGTCAGGTCTCCTGGTCTGGTTCTCTCAGTGCGCCGGGCCGGGCCCGGGCGGGTCGAGGGTCATCGTTGCCGACGCCTCCGACGTTGGGTAGGGGCCTTCCACAGGGGTGGACCCCCGGTGAGCCCCGGACCGCGTCAGTGGGCGCTGGGGCGCATGACCTTCGTGCGCAGGATCGACTCGTTCAGGGTGAGCTGGCGGTCGAACTCCTTGACCGTGGCCGGCTCGGCCGTCAGCGAGACGACGGCGTAGATGCCCTCGGCGTTCTTCTTGATCTCGTAGGCCAGCCGGCGGCGGCCCCAGACGTCGACGTTGTCGACGCTGCCGCCGTCCTTGCGGATGACGTTGAGGTACTTGTCGAGGGACGGCTCGATGGTCCGCTCCTCAAGACTCGGGTCGAGGATGACCATCACTTCGTAGGCACGCACAGCGGTCCCACCTCCTCTGGACTCGGCGGCCACGGACGATCCGTGGCAGGAGGGCTGGTGCGTCACGGTCCGGCGTACGACGACGCCGGTCCGGGATCGTCCGGCTCCGGGCCCACGAGGGTCGGTGACCAGACGAACGCTGAAGACTACCAACGGCGCGGGCCCTGGGCCGAATCGAGCCGACGGGCTTCGGCTTGTGGAGAGGCGGCCCGCGACCGGCGTACGGCGCCTACGGTCACGGCCCGTGGGGAGACGAGGACGCCGGACCGTGGCCGGGCGCTACCGGCTGACCGACCGCATCGGGGTCGGCGGCATGGGAGCGGTGTGGCGGGCCCGCGACCTGCGCACCGGCGACTGGGTGGCGGCGAAGGTGCTGGCCCGGCACGACGCTGCACTGCTGCTGCGCTTCGTGCACGAGCAGTCCGTGCGGGTCCGGCACCGGCACGTGCTCGCCCCGATCGGCTGGGCGGCCGAGGACGAGGTCGTCGTGATCGTCATGGACCTGGTCCGCGGCGGCACGCTGCACGACCTGCTGGCCGACCACGGCGCGCTGCCCGAGCCCTATGTCCGGGTTCTCCTCGACCAGCTGCTCCAGGGTCTCGAGGCCGTCCACTCCGCCGGAGTCGTCCACCGCGACCTCAAGCCCGCCAACCTGCTCCTCGACGCAACAGGGCGCGCGCGGCCCCGGCTCCGCGTCGCCGACTTCGGCGTGGCCGCGACCCCGGCCGAGCAACGTCTGACGAGCGGGCCCGGGCCGCTGGGCACCGACGGCTACCTCGCGCCCGAGCGCCTCGCGGGTGCGCCGCCCCACCCCGGCCAGGACCTGTACGCCGCCGGGCGGGTCGCCGCCGAGCTGCTCACCGGCGTCCGCGCGGGCGACGGCACGCCGAGCGGTCCGCTCGGCCCGCTGGTGCACGCGCTCACCGAGCCGGACCCGGACCGGCGTACCCCCACCGCTGCGGCGGCGCTCGCCCACCTGCGCGCGCTGGGCGTACCGGGGGGCGTGCCGGACGGCGACCCGGCGCCCGACGGTCCGTTCGTGCCCGACCGCCTCGCCATCGGCCGTCGGTGGCCGCGCCTAGGGTGAGGACATGGCTGAAACGAAGGGACTCAGGATCGGCGCCCACGTCGAGCAGACCGACCCGATCGCCGAGGCAGCGGCCCGGGAGGCGCCGCACGTGCAGTTCTTCCTCGGCGACCCGCAGGGCTACAAGGGGCCGGAGTTCAGGTACGCCGGCGGGGCCGACGGGCTCAGGGCCGACGCCGAGGCGGCGGGCATCGCCCTCTACGTGCACGCGCCCTACATCGTCAACGTCGCCACCACCAACAACCGGATCCGGATCCCGAGCCGCAAGCTGCTCCAGCAGCACGTCGACGCCGCCGCCGCGATCGGTGCCAAGGGCCTGATCGTCCACGGCGGCCACGTCAACAACGACGACGATCCCGCCAAGGGCTTCGACAACTGGCGCAAGGCCGTCGAGGCCACCGACCTCAAGCTCCCGCTCCTGATCGAGAACACCGCGGGTGGCGACAACGCGATGACCCGTTACCTCGAGCGCATCAAGGGCGTCTGGGACGCCATCGCCTCCGCCGAGGGTGCCGACATGGTCGGCTTCTGTCTCGACACCTGCCACGCCCACGCCGGCGGCAACTCCCTCGAGACGGTGGTGACGGATGTCCTCGCCATCACCGGCCGCATCGACCTCGTGCACTGCAACGACAGCCGCGACGACTTCGACTCCGGCGCCGACCGGCACGCCAACCTGGGCCAGGGCCGGGTCGACCCCGACCTGCTGGCCGCCGTCGTCCGCGACGCCGCCGCGCCCGTCGTGCTCGAGACGCCTGGCGGAGCCGCCGAGCACCTCGATGACATCGCGTGGCTGCGCGA
The DNA here is from genome assembly GCA_963723195.1 of uncultured Actinomycetota bacterium. Taxonomy (GTDB): domain Bacteria; phylum Actinomycetota; class Actinomycetes; order Propionibacteriales; family Nocardioidaceae; genus Nocardioides. Next base: position 57,534 of record CAVRPU010000012.1, on the reverse strand, counting down.
GCACGTCTGAGGTGCGGAGAGGACCAGACCAGTTTCGCAATTCCTGAGACGTGCGCAGTTCCGGCTGCCAGACTTCGCCAAGCAGGGACTCGAACGGCGCAGGGGAGCGTTCGGGTCCCTTCCGCGTGGGCCCGCGGCGGCGGGTGCCTCGCCGCCGCGCACCGGTAACGTCGGCGCCGTGATCATCGTGCGCCCCGTGACCGAGGACGAGCATCTCGACTTCCTCCGGGGCCGCTCCTCGGCGAGCTTCCTGCAGACCCCGGCGTGGGGTCGGGTGAAGTCCGACTGGCGACGCCAGTCCATCGGCTGGCACGACGGCGACGCGATGGTCGGCGCCGCGCTGGTGCTCTACCGGCACCTGCCGCGGATGCGGCGCAGCCTGGCCTACCTGCCCGAGGGGCCGGTGCTCGACTGGGACGTCGAGGACCTCGCGCCCTGGCTGACCGCCCTGGCCGACCACGCGAAGAGCGAGGGTGCCTTCGCCCTGCGCATCGGCCCGCCCGTCGTCACCGCCCGCTGGAGCGCCACGCAGCTCAAGGAGGGCATCGCCGACCCCGCCGTACGCCGGTTGACCGACCTGGCGCCGGCCGACCGCGACGTCACGGGGGCCGCCGTCGTCTCGCAGCTGCGCGAGCTCGGCTGGCAGGAGCAGGGTGCCGGGGAGGGTTTTGCCGCCGGCCAGCCGCGCTACAACTTCCACCTGCCGCTCGTCGACGACGAGGGCAAGCCGCTCAGCGAGGACGGCGTCCTCGCCGGGATGAACCAGCTCTGGCGCCGCAACATCAAGAAGGCCGCCAAGGCGGGCGTCGAGGTCACGACCGGCACCGAGGACGCCGACCTCGCGGCCTTCCACGAGCTCTACGTGCACACCGCCGCGCGCGACGGGTTCACCCCCCGCGGCCTGGCGTACTTCCGCACGATGCTCGATGCCCTCGGCGCCGAGGACGCCGACCGGATCCGGCTCTGGATGGCCCACCACGAGGGCGACCTGGTGGCGGCGACCATCTCGATCCGGGTCGGCACGCACGTCTGGTACTCCTACGGCGCCTCCTCCACCGAGAAGCGCGACGTACGCGGCTCCAACGCGATCCAGTGGGCGATGATCCGCGATGCGCTCGCCGGCGGCGCCGAGGTCTACGACCTGCGCGGCATCACCGACACCCTCGACGCCGACGACCCGCACGTGGGCCTGATCCAGTTCAAGGTCGGCACCGGCGGCCAGGCCGTGGCGTACGCCGGCGAGTGGGACCTGCCGCTCAACCGCCCGCTCTACAAGGCCTTCATGCTGTACATGGGCCGCCGCTGATGTCGCTCGTCCTCCACGTCGACGGCGACCGCTGGCGCGCGCACCTGCGCCGGGTCGCCGACGCCACCCCCGGGCTGGTGCCGGTCGCCAAGGGCAACGGCTACGGGTTCACCCTCGGCCGGCTCGCCCGCAGAGCCGCGTGGCTCGGGGTCGACACCCTGGCGGTCGGCACGTACGACGAGCTGCCGCACGTCGCCGACCGCTTCGGTGGCGACCTGCTGGTGCTGACGCCGTGGCGTCCCGACGGCGACGCCGACCAGGTCGACCCGGCCCTGGCCGATCGCCTGACCGATCGCCTGATCCACACGGTCAGCCGGCTCGACGACCTCACCCTTCTGCTGGCGGCCCGGCCGGCCGCGCGGTTCGTGCTCGAGCGGACGACCAGCATGCTGCGCCACGGCATGTCGGCCGCCGAGCTGCGCGCCGCCGGTCATGCGCTCGCCGCCGACCACGCGGGGGCCGGGATCAACGGCGTCGCACTGCACCTCCCGCTCGCCGCCGGCTCGCACCTGCCCGAGGTCGAGCGACTGCTCACCGACGTGGTCTCGGCCGGCCTGGGCGACCAGGGCCGGACGATCTGGGTCAGCCACCTCACCGGCGACGAGCTCGCGCGGCTGCGGGCGGCGTACCCCGACTTCGCCTTCCGCCCCCGCATCGGCACCGACCTGTGGCTCGGCGACCGCGCCGCGCTGCGGGTGAGCGCCACCGTGCTCGACGTCCACGCGCTCGAACGTGGCGACGTCTTCGGATACCGCGGCCGTACGGCGCCGCGCGCCGGCCACCTGGTCGTCGTCAGCGGCGGTACCGCCCACGGCATCGGCCTCGAGGCCCCACTGGGCGACGCCTCGCTCAAGGGCCGAGCAGCGACCCTGGCCCGTGGCGGCCTCGACGCGGTCGGGTTCGTGCGGTCGCCGTACTCCATCGACGGCAAGCAGCGGCTCTTCGCCGAGCCCCCGCACATGCAGGCGTCGATGCTCTACCTGCCCGCGGGCGCACACGTGCCGGCGATCGGCGACGAGGTCGAGGTGCGGGTGCGCTACACCGCGACGGCGTTCGACCGGGTGTCGATCGCCTGAGCTCCTCGACCGACGCGGACCGGCGAGCGCACCGGGTCGTGCGCCGGTCGCAGGATGTCGCGCGTGACCAGCACGACGAGGTAGAGCTCGCCGAGCATCCGCACCACGATCGCCACCCAGTAGGCGCCGGCGTCGTCGCCGGCGGCGGGGGCGAGATAGCCGCCGAGGTACCACCACACCGACATGAAGTAGAAGACCTCGGTGGCCTGCCAGACGATCTGGTCGCGCCAGCGAGGCCGCGCCATCACGGCGAGCGGGAGCAGCCACAGGACGTACTGCGGCGAGTAGACCTTGTTGACCAGCAGGAAGCCCGCGACGATCAGGAAGCCGAGCTGCGCCAGTCGCGGGGTGGTCGGCGCCACGAAGCCGACCGTGGCCACGCCCACGCACCACGCCACGAAGAGCCAGAGCGACCAGTCGTTGATCGTGTCGACCGCGAAGGTGGTGTCACCGGCCTGGGCCATCAGCAGCCAGACCGAGCCGAGGTCGGCGCCCCGGTCGGAGTTGAAGGTCCAGAACAGCTTCCACTGCTCGGGTCCGGTGAGGTACGCCGGCGCGTTGGCCAGCAGCCAGACGATGACCGCCGAGCTGACCACCGTGACGAGCCGGGCCAGCTGTCGGCGGCGTACGCAGATGACGAGGATCGCGCCCAGGAGGAACAGCGGATAGAGCTTGGCGGTGGTGCCGAGCCCGATCATCACCCCCGTCAGGATCGGGCTGCCCCGCGACCACGCCCAGAGGGCCCCGGCGACGGCCGCGACCGCGACCAGGTCCCAGTTGACCAGGCCGGCCAACGCCAGGGTCGGCGAGATCGCGAAGGCGGCGGCGTCCCACGGTCGGTCGCGGTGGACGCCGGCCAGGAACCACACCGCGAGCAGCGCGAGCGCCGCGAACCCGACGGCGTTGACGACGACGAAGAGCTTGATCTCGCGCTGGATGTCGGGCTGGCCGAACAGCGCGCCGGGATCCTGGTCGTAGCGGGGCCCGAGGTCGGGCGACCCCGAGAGCCAGTGCGTCGCCCAGGCGGCGCCGTAGGCCCAGTACGAGATGCCGACGGGATACTCCATCACCTCGAAGCGGGCGCGCACCTGCGGGTCGTCGGTGAACGGCCAGGCCAGCTCGACCAGGCCCCGGCCGGTGTACAGGTAGGGCAGGTCGGAGTAGCACATGTCGTGGTAGCGGGTCGTGCCCGAGCTCCAGCCCTCCTGGAAGCAGTCGGTCTTCTGCACCATCCCCAGCGCGACACAGACCGTGGCGAGGAGGAGTACGACGCGGACCGGCGTCCACCACGGGTGTCGCCCGGTGTGCCGGCCCGCCGGACCGCCGACGCTCTCGCTGACCAGGGTCACGGTCGGATCGTCGACCGTGGGATGCACCCGCCGGTCCGCCGATCCGCTCACCCCGTCATCCGATCACGTCAGCGGTCGATCACCACAGCGCCGCGCGCGGCGTGATGGGCGCGGACGGCTCCCGGCTGTAGTAGGCGCTCCTCGCGGTGACCGGCGCCCCGGTCGCCGAGCCCGTGGGGTCGGCCGGCTGGCTCGCCGACGGCGCGGCGGTCGTCGCCGTCGGTGGGGGCGCCTCCGTCGTGGGCGGTGGCGGTGGCGCCGAGCTCGTCGGCGGCAGCGGCACCGTCTCCGTCGGCGTCGTCGGCACCGTCTCGGTCGGGGTCGGCTCGTCGGTCGGCGTCCCCTCGGTCAAGGTCGGCGTCGGCTTCTTCGTCGGGGGCCGCTTGGTCGGGGACGGCGGTGGCGTGTAGGGGTCGTGGCCCTCCTCAGGTGCGTCACCGTCGACGTACACCGGCTCCGGGAACTCCTCGACCTCCATGCCCTCCATCACCCGGCCCATGACGTCGGTCCAGGTGCGGGCCGGGTAGGAGCCGCCGAAGAACTCGGGGAGGAAGCCCTCGAGCTGCTCGCGGCCCTTGCCGCGGACGTACATCACCGCGGTCGAGATCTGTGGCGTGGTGCCGACGAACCAGGACGAGGAGACCTCGCCCTTGTCGTTGGTGGCCGTGCCGGTCTTGCCGGCCACCGGCCGGTCGAGCTCCTGGGCGGCGCTGCCGGATCCCACCTCGACGACCTGCTGGAGCGCGTAGCAGACGTCGGCGGCGATGTCGGGATCGACGACCTCGCGGGTGGGGCGCTTGAAGCTGTAGTCGGTCTCGCCGGAGTTCAGGACGACCTGGTCGACGACGTGGACGTCGGCCCGGGTGCCCTGGTTGGCCAGGGTGCCGTACGCGTTGGCCATGTTGATGGGGCTGACCTGGGCGCTGCCCAGCGCCACGCCGAGGTTGGCCTGGACGTCGATCGACCGGGCGGGGATGCCGAAGTTGCCGGGCTCGTTGCCGGGGATGCCGAGGTCGAATGATGCGTCGACGATCTTCTGCGGACCGTCCTCCATGCTGTTGGTCATGTCGATGAAGGCGGTGTTGATGGAGTCGGCCGTCGCCTCGATCATGCTGACGGTGCCGTAGGAGGTGTTGCCCTGGTTCTCGAAGTCGGTGCCGTCGGGCAGGACCATCGGGGAGTCGCCGTTGAAGGTGTCCTCCAGCGAGAAGCCGTCCTTGATCGCGGCGGTGTCGGCGAAGGCCTTGAACGTCGAGCCCGCCATGCCGCCCGCGACCGCCCAGTTGATCTGGGAGTCCAGGTAGTCCTGGCCGCCGTAGAAGCCGAGCAGGGCCCCGGTGCCGACCTCGACGGTCGCCACCGCGACGTGCAGCTGGCCGCCGTTGAAGCCCTCCGGCCGCTGCGTCGCCTGGCCCTCCTCGGCCGCCGCCATCGCCTCCTCGGTGAAGGTCGTGGTGACCCGCAGACCGCCGCCGTCGATGTCCTCCTCGGTGTAGCCGAGGCGCAGCAGCTCGTCGCGCACGAGCTTGAGCATGTGCCCGCGCTGGCCGCCGTACTGGCTCTGCGCCGCGATCTTGGGGAACTTCGGCAGCCGCTTCTTCGCCTGGTCGGCCTCGGCCGCCGAGATCGTGCCCATGTCGGCCATCGAGTCGAGCACGTACTCGTAGCGCGCCTTGAGGTCCTGCTTGGCCTCCTTGCCGTTGGCCGGGTCCAGGTTGGTCGGGTTGTTCAGCACGCTCGCCAGGACCGCCGACTCCCGCAGGGTCAGCTCGGCCGCCGGCTTGTCGAAGAAGGCCTGCGCCGCCGCCTCGACGCCGTACGCGCCGCGGCCGAAGTAGATGGTGTTGAGGTAGCCCTCGAGCACCTGCTCCTTGCTCATCTTGCGCTGCAGCTTCAGCGAGAGGATCGCCTCGCGGACCTTGCGGTCGAGGCTGCGCTCCTGGGTGAGGTACAAGATCTTGACGTACTGCTGGGTGATCGTCGACGCGCCCTGGGTGGCGTTGCCCTGGGCGTTGCTGAACGCCGCGCGCAGGATGCCGCGGGGGTCGATGCCCTGGTCGGTCCAGAAGGTCTGGTTCTCCGCGGCGACGACGGCGTCCTTCATCGTCTGCGGCATCTCGTCGAGCGGGATCGACTCGCGGTCCTGGGTGGCGAACTCGCCGAGCACGGTCTCGCCGTCTGCGTAGTAGATCTTGGAGGTCTGCGCCTCGAAGTCCTCGTTGGGGTCGGGGATCTCGACCGCGTTGTAGGCGACCACGAACGCACCGACGCCGAGCAGCCCGAGGACGAGGCCGGCCGCCAGCAGCACGAGCGCGACGCGCTTGACGCGCCGCTTGGTGTCGCCTGGCTTCTTCGGCTTCTTCTTGACCGCAGGGCCTGCCGCTCTGCGCTTGGCTCGGGGTGCCACGAACTACTCCGTCATCGATCGGGGGAAGCGGGCGCTCGGGTGCCGCGCCCGGACCAGGGTACGCAAGTCCCGGTCGGGACCCCGCTTCCTCGACGGTGACGTCCTCGTCACACTCCGCATCCGCGACCCATCGCGAATTCCCGTCGGGCGGATATATCGCTACGATAGGTCTGTGGCAAGACGGGCAGAGACGATCGACCTGGCAGTCCTCGGGCTGCTGCACGAGGGCCCCATGCACGGTTACGAGCTGCGCAAGCGGCTCAACCTGATGCTCGGGTGGAGCCGCGTGCTGTCCTACGGCTCGCTCTACCCGACGCTCAAGAAGCTCCTGCGCGCGACCTTCATCGAGGAGTCGCCCGGTGAGCTCACCATCACCACCCGCCGCCCGCGGATCGTGTACGCCGTGACCGAGACCGGCCACCGCGAGTTCGAGCGCCTCATGTCGGAGGTCGGTCCGACCGCGTGGGAGGACGACAACTTCGACATCCGGTTCGCGTTCTTCGGGCGCACCGACATGGAGATCCGGCTGCGCGTGCTCGAGGGGCGCCGCAGCCGCCTCCAGGAGCGGCTCACCCGGGTGCAGAAGGAGCTCCAGCTGACGCAGGCCGAGGTCGACCGCTACTCCGCCGAGCTGCAGCGCCACGGGGTCGAGTCGGTCGAGCGCGAGGTGCGCTGGCTCTCCGACCTGATCAACGCCGAGCACGACCGGGGACAGCGCCCCTCGAGTCCCCCTCAGCCCAGCTAGACCCTGCACCACGAGTTCCCTGACCCACCCAGACAGAGCAAGACCAGCAGCAATGCCCCCAGATAACCGTAGGAAGTAAGGAGAGCCCCATGGGTTCGGTTCGAGTAGCAATCGTCGGCGTGGGCAACTGCGCGGCCTCCCTCGTGCAGGGCGTGCACTACTACCGGGATGCCGACCCGAACGAGGTCGTGCCCGGGCTCATGCACGTGGCCTTCGGCGAGTACCACGTCTCCGACGTGACGTTCGTGGCGGCGTTCGACGTCGACGACAAGAAGGTCGGCAAGGACCTCTCCGAGGCCATCGGCGCGTCCGAGAACAACACCATCAAGATCGCCGACGTGCCCACGATGGGCGTCGAGGTGCAGCGTGGTCACACGCTCGACGGGCTCGGCAAGTACTACCGGATGACCATCGAGGAGTCCGCGGCGGAGCCGGTCGACATCGTCCGTGCGCTGCGCGAGGCCGAGGTCGACGTGCTCGTCTCCTACCTGCCGGTGGGCTCCGAGGAGGCCGACAAGTTCTACGCCCAGTGCGCGATCGACGCCGGCGTCGGCTTCGTCAACGCCCTGCCGGTCTTCATCGCCTCCGACCCCGAGTGGGCCGCGAAGTTCGAGGCCGCGGGCGTCCCGATCGTCGGCGACGACATCAAGTCGCAGGTCGGCGCGACCATCACCCACCGGGTGCTGGCCAAGCTGTTCGAGGACCGCGGCGTGGCGCTGGACCGCACCTACCAGCTCAACGTCGGCGGCAACATGGACTTCAAGAACATGCTCGAGCGCGAGCGCCTGGAGTCGAAGAAGGTCTCCAAGACCCAGGCCGTCACCTCCAACCTGAGCGGCGAGCTGGCCAACAAGATCTCGGACCGCAACGTCCACATCGGCCCGTCCGACTACGTCCAGTGGCTCGACGACCGCAAGTGGGCCTACGTCCGCCTCGAGGGTCGCGCGTTCGGCGACGTGCCGTTGAACATGGAGTACAAGCTGGAGGTCTGGGACTCCCCCAACTCCGCCGGCATCATCATCGACGCCCTCCGCGCCGCGAAGATCGCCATGGACCGCGGCATCGGCGGCCCGATCATCAGCGCGTCGTCGTACCTGATGAAGAGCCCGCCCGTCCAGCTGCCCGACGACGAGGGCCGCCGCCGCGTCGAGGCGTTCATCGCCGGCGACGAATAGCCGAGCGGGCGCAACTTCACCGTCGAGCGGGCGCAACTTCACCCTCATCTGTGGGTGAAGTTGCGCCCGTTCGCCGTTCTAGCTGAAGAGGTCGCCGATCAGGCCGCTGCTGCCGGCGCCACTGCCGGTCGCGGCCTGGCCGGTCCATTCGTAGGCCTGGACGACCACGAACCCGGGGCCGTGGAAGGCGTACTGGAACGCCTCGCCGCTGCCGCCGCGCAGCATCGACTTCATGTTCATGGTGTTGTTGATGCCCGGCGCCAGGTTGGCGGACCAGCAGACCGCGGCCTGCACGTCGACGTACGTCGGCTGCTGGCTGCAGTCCAGGACGACCGGCTTGCCGACGACGTTGACCGCCACGGTGCCCGTGCCGGTGACGGTGGTGTTGAAGACCCCGCTGCCGGCCATGCCGGCGCCCTTGACGCGGTTGATGTCCCAGGCCAGCGTCGCGTCGAACGCCATCAGGTTGCGGCTGTTGATCGAGATCGACTCGTTCTCGAGGTGCAGCAGGTAGACGTAGCCGGCCTGGTCTGAGAAGAACACCTCGCCCTGGCCGGAGACCCGCATCAGGCTGGTGTCCTCGGAGCTGAGCACCTTCTTGGCCAGCTTGGCGAAGCCGCCGGTCTTCTCGTGGTCGAAGCGGACCTGCCCCTGGAAGGCGATCATGCTGCCCTTGGTCGCCAGCACGTCGCCGCCCAGCGAGACGCGCAGCATCTGGCTGTTCTGGAGCACGAACCGCTCCTGGCTCTGCACCTCGAGATTGCTCTGCTCGAACAGGTCGCTTCTCATGCGGTCCATGCTGCCCGACCTCGTGACGGTCGTTCCATCGGGGACCCATCGGGATAGTCCCTGACGTTTGGGTTGCAGAACGGCGTCTGGGACAACCCAAACGTCAGGGACTATCCGGATTTTCGGGCGGATGGTCCCGACTCGGCCTCGACCTTGAGGCGGTCGAGGGTCTGGCGCATGCCGACGCGGAGGTCGTCGGTGAAGTCGGACTGGCCGCCGAGGAAGGTGCCGATGAACGCGCTGGAGAGGCGGCTGATGCCCTCGGACGGCTCCCGTCGCTGGGTGACCAGGGTCCGGGTGCCATCGGCCAGCGGGGAGAGCGAGAAGGACCAGACCATGTGGTTCTCCGCCACCCGGAACGCCAGCTCGCGCTCGGGCTCGAACCGGACGACGGTCGACCGGGTGGGCCAGAACATCAGGCCGCGGCGGTTCACGTTCACGGCGTGCGTGCCGAGGCGGACCGGCCCACCGAGGACGACGGTGCGCACGACCATGGGGCTCCACGAGGCCATCCGGGGCAGGTCGGCCACCAGCTCCCACACGCGCGCCGGAGGGGTGTCGATCTCGACCGTCGCCTCGAGGCGCGGTGGGCCGCTCACCGTGACGTCCGGGCGGCCCACCACGCGCGGAGCGCCGCCTCGGTCGCCTCAGGCGACTGCGGTCCCTCGTCGAGGCGCAGCTCGAGCAGGAAGCGGTAGGCCTCGCCGACCTCACGACCGGACGGGATGCCGAGGATCTCCATGATCTGGTCGCCGTTGAGGTCCGGACGGATCGAGGCGAGCTCCTCCTCTGCCGAGAGCCGCTCGATCCGCGCCTCGAGGTCGTCGTAGGTGCGCCGCAGCCGTTCAGCCTTGCGGGCGTTGCGGGTCGTGCAGTCGGCGCGGGTCAGCACGTGCAGCCGGTCCAGCTCGTCGCCGGCGTCGCGCACGTAGCGGCGTACGGCCGAGTCGGTCCACTCCCCCGACCCGTAGCCGTGGAAGCGCAGGTGCAGCTCGACCAGCCTGCTCACTGCGTCGGTCAGCTCGCCGCTGAACCGCAGTGTCTGCATCCGCTTGCGGGTCAGCTTGGCGCCGACGACGTCGTGGTGGTGGAAGGTGACCGACCCGTCGGCGAGGAACTTGCGGGTGCGGGGCTTGCCCACGTCGTGCATCAGCGCCGCGAAGCGGGACACGAAGTCGGGGGTCCCAGCGGGCCCCGGCAGCCGCGGCTCGAGCGTGATGGCCTGCTCGAGCACGGTGAGCGTGTGCTCGTAGACGTCCTTGTGCCGGTGGTGCTCGTCGCGTTCGAGCTTCAGAGCCGGCAGCTCGGGCAGCACGCGCGCGGCGAGCCCGGTCTCGACGAGCAGGGACAGCCCGAGGCGGGGGTACGGCGCGCACACCAGCTTGACCAGCTCGTCGCGCACCCGCTCGGCCGAGACGATCTCGATGCGCTCGGCCATGTCGGTCATCGCTGCGACCACATCGGGGGCGACCGTGAAGCCGAGCTGCGCGGCGAACCTCGCCGCCCGCATCATCCGTAGCGGGTCGTCGGAGAAGGAGTCCTCCGGGCGCCCCGGGGTCCGGATCAGGCGGTGGGCGAGGTCGACGACGCCGCCGTGGGGGTCCTCGAAGATCCGGCCTGGGATCGACACCGCCATCGCGTTGATGGTGAAGTCGCGGCGGCCGAGGTCGGTGACCAGCGAGTCGCCGTAGGCCACCTCGGGCTTGCGCGAGGCGGCGTCGTAGGCATCGGAGCGGTACGTCGTGATCTCGACGATCCAGGGTCCCTTGCGCGCCCCGATGGTCCCGAAGGCCCGCCCGATGTCCCAGGTCGCGTCGGCCCAGCCGGTCAGGAGCTTCTCGATGACGTCGGGGTGCGCCGACGTGGTGAGGTCGAGGTCGTTGTGCAGCCGGCCCAGCATGGCGTCGCGCACCGGCCCGCCCACCAGGGCCAGGGCGTGACCGGCGCTGGCGAACCGTTCGCCGAGCGGTCCGAGGACCGGCTCGATCCGGTCGAGCTCGGCGCTGACCCGGCGCTGGACGTCGCCCATCTGGAGGGGCGGCAGCACGGGCTGGACGGCGTCGGACACGACAGGCAAGCCTAGTGGGCACAGGTGGGCACTCGCGGCCCAGCCCGCCGGTACTGTCGGGGCGTGCCAGGTCACCCGTCGTTTCTGCCTGCCCTCGTGGCAGTCGGCGTGACTCTCGGGGCGACCGTCCTCGGCACCCTGCCGGCCGCCGCCCAGACCGCCCCGGCCCCGGCCGAGGAGTCCGACCCGCTGCAGGTCTCCATCGACAGCCTGAACCCGTCGATCATCCCCGAGAGCGGGACCGTCGCGGTGACCGGCACCGTCACGAACCTCAGCGACGAGACCTGGCAGGACGTCAACCTCTATCCCGTCCTGCCCACGGAGGCCGGGCTGCCGATCACCACCGTCACCGAGCTCGACGCCGCCGCACAGGTGCCCGCCGACCTGGTGATCGGCGAGCGCGAGCTCTCGGTCAGCGACCAGATCGGCGACCTCCTCCCCGGTGCCGTCGCGCCGTACGCCCTGCGGATCCCGCGTCGGCTGCTGCCGACGACCGAGGGCGTGCACTGGCTCGGCGTGCACGCGCTCGGCGCCAACGCCGAGGGCCGCGACGACTTCAACGACGGCAAGGCCAGGACCTTCATCCCGCTCGTGCGCGACGCGAAGCCGGTGCCGACCGCTCTGGTGCTGCAGCTGCGCGCACGGGTGCTGTCGACGCCGGACGGTCGCGTCGACCGCCCCGACCTGTGGGCCTCGTCGCTGGCACCGGGCGGCCGGTTGAGCTCGGTGGTCGAGATGGGAGCGGCGGCCGGCAGCCACGACCTCACCTGGCTGGTCGACCCCGCGGTGATCTCCACCGTCAACTCCCTGGTCGCCGGCAACCCCACCCGCTTGCCGCCGCGCCCCGAAGAACCGGTCGACGGCGAGGGCGGGGGCGAGGGCGAGAGCCCCACGCCCACACCCGAGGCCGTGACGCCCTCGGCCAGCGACGAGGCCCTGACCGATCCCGGCGACCCGGCGGCCCTCGCGGCCGTCGCGATCGAGGGACAGGCCTGGCTGGCCCGGCTCCAGACCGCCCTGGCAGGCCAGGAGGTGCTCGCCCTGCCGTACGGCGACGTGGACGCCTCGGCCGCCAGTCACCTCGACTCCATGGCGCTCGTCGACGCGCAGACCCTGGCGGCGACGGAGCTGGCCGCGCAGGGGCTGACCTCGGCGCCGGTGCTCGCCTCACCCAGTGGCTACCTGCACACCGACGCGATCACCAACGCCAGCCCCGACACGACGCTCCTGGTCACCTCCGACGCCGTCGGTGTGGAGGCGCCCACGGTGGCCGACGTGGGCGGCCGCGAGGTGCTGCTCTCCTCCGCGACGGCCGTCGACGGCGGCCCCGGTCCCGACGACCGGCTGGCGACGGTCGCCCTGCGCCAACGGGTGCTCGCCGAGGCCGCCGTACGCGCCCTCGACAACGGTCGCGAGCCGCTCGTGGTGACGCTGCCCGCTGACTGGTCGACCAGCGACCCGGCCGAGTTCTTCGCCGGGCTCGACGTCGACTTCGTCGACCTGACGTCGCTGTCGGACGTCGCGAGCAACCCGGCGCACCCCGTCGAGGAGCTCGCCTACCCCACGTTCCAGCAGGACTTCGAGCTCGACGCTGCCAACTTCGTCGCCGCCCAGGACCTCATCGACTCCGGCGCCACGCTGCAGCAGATCCTCATCGACAACCCCGACCTGGCCGGACACGTCGAGCGCGAGGCGTACGCCGGGGTGTCGTACTGGCAACGCCCCCGCCCCAACGAGGCTCGCGCCTCCGCCGTCCGCTCAGACCTGTGGATCGGGGGCACCCTGGGCCGGGTCACCATCGACGGCCCGGTGTCGGTGACGCTGTCCAGTGACAGCGGCCAGTTCCCGGCCAGTCTGCGCAACGGCCTCGACGAGCCCGTCATCGTGCGGGTGGCCGCCGACGCGAGCAACGGGCTGAGCGTCGAGCTGCCCGACGAGGTCGCACTCGACCCGGGTGAGACCACCAGGCTGCGGCTGAGCGCCAGCACCGACCGCGTCGGCTCGCACACCGTCCGGCTCTACGTCGCCACCACCGACGGAACCCCGACCGGCTCGGAGGCCGAGCTGCCCATCCGCAGCAACCAGGTCAGCCAGATCATCTGGATCGTGATCGTGGCCGGCGGCGGGCTGCTCTTCGGGGCGATCGCGCTGCGGCTGATCCGTCGAGTGCGGCGACCCCGCCCGGCGAAAGGGTGACCTCGTGAGCGCCCCATGACCGAGCAGCCACCCGCGTCGCCCGGACCCGGGTCGAGCGCCGAGCCCGGCACCGAGAGCCGAGCCATCCTGACCAACACGGCCGTGATGGCGGCCGGGACGGTGCTGTCACGCCTCACCGGCTTCGCCCGCGCGTCGCTGCTCGTCGCCGCCCTCGGCAGCGGCCTGCGCGCCGACATCTTCACCACGGCCAACACCGTGCCCAACATGCTCTACATCCTCCTGGCCGGCGGCATCTTCAACGCGGTCCTGGTGCCCCAGCTGGTGCGGTCGATGAAGAACGACCCCGACGGTGGCGACGCCTACGCCAACCGGGTCGTCACCCTGGCCGCCGTCTTCCTCGCCGTCGTGACGCTGCTGCTGGTGCTGGCCGCCCCGTGGCTGATGCGGCTCTTCGTCGGCCCGACGTACGCCGATCCCGCGCTGGCCGCGCAGCTCGAGTCGGTGATCAGCTTCGCGCGGCTGTGCCTGCCGCAGGTCTTCTTCTACGGGATGTTCGTGCTGCTCGCGCAGATCCTCAACGCGCGCGGCCGGTTCGGGCCGATGATGTGGGCCCCGATCGCCAACAACCTGGTCGCGATCTCGATGCTGTGCCTCTACCTGTTCGTGCACGGACCGGCCACCAGGTCCGACGACTGCGTGGCGTACACCTCCGGCCAGGAGCTGCTCCTCGGCCTGGGTTCGACCCTCGGCATCGTCGTGCAGCTCGCCATCCTGTTCCCCTACCTGCGCGCCGTGGGGTTCCGCTTCAGCCCACGCTTCGACGTCCGCGGCACCGGTCTCGGCCACACGTTGCGGCTCGGCGCCTGGACCGTCGGCTTCGTCATCGTCAACCAGATCGCCTACACGATCGTGGTGATGCTCGCCAACAGCGGCACCGCCCAGGGGGTGCTGGCCGGGTGCGACGCCGGCGCCGCCGCCGAGCCGGCGTCCGGCCTCACCGTCTACGCCAACGCCTTCCTGATCCTGATGGTCCCGCACGCCGTCGTCACGGTGTCGCTGGCGACCGCCGTGCTGCCCCGGCTCTCGGCGCGCGCTGCCGATGGCGACCTTGCCGGACTGGCGCGCACCCTGGGCAGCACGCTGCGCATCTCGCTGGCGGTGATCATCCCGTTCGCCGCGCTGCTGCCGGTGATCGCGGAGGATCTCGCCAACGGCTTCTTCGGCTACGGCGCCGGGCGGCGCAGCTATGAGCTCTACGTTCCGGCGCTCACGATCTTCGGCCCGGCGCTGGTCTTCTTCACCGCGCACTACCTGGTGCTGCGGGGCTTCTACGCCCTCGAGCGCAACCGAACCGCCTTCTACGTGCAGTGCGTGATCGGCGCGGTCAACATCACTGCGGCGATCACCCTGGTGTCGTCGACCGGCCCGAGCGCCACTGCCGCAGCCCTGGCCGGCGCCTACCTGATCGCCTATGCCATCGGGTCGACGGTGTCCTACGTCGTCCTCCGGCGCACGGTCGGCAACCTCGGTACGTCGGTGCTGGTGCGCTTCCTGGTCCGGATGCTGCTGGCCACGGCCGTCGCCACCGCGGCGGCGTACCTGCTCTCCCAGCTCGTGCACGCCGTCGCCGTCGAGCGCCCCCATCCCCTGGTCGCGGCGTTGATGTTGCTGGTCGTGGTCGCCGTCGACGTCGCGGTCTTCCTCGGGCTGGCCCGGATGCTGCGGATCACCGAGGTCAACGAGGTGCTCGACACCGTGCTGGGCCCGCTGCTGCGGCGGCGTCGCCGGAGCGCGACACCGTGAGCGCCCTACGATGACGGAGGAACCGACGACCCCCCACGACGAGGAGGGACAGCAGGTGGGCGAGCCGGACGACGGCCTCCCGCGGCTGCGTGCCGGGGACGTCCTGGCCGGGCGCTACCTCGTCGCCGATCTGCTCGGCGAGAGCCGCGGCGGCCGCTTCTGGCGGGCCGAGGACCTGGTGCTGGCCCGGCACGTCGCCCTGCACGTCATCGCAGCCGACGACGAGCGCGCCGACGGCCTGCTCGAGGCGGCGCGGCTCTCGGCCAACGTGCACGACCGGCGGATCCTGCGGGTGCTCGACGCCGACCGCGTCGACGGCCTGTGCTTCGTGGTCAACGAGTGGGGCGCCGGCTCCTCCCTCGACATCATGCTCGCCCGCGACGGGCCGTTGTCCCCGCGACGAGCCGCGCACCTCGTCGCCGAAGCGGCGGCGGTGACCGCGGCCGCCCACGAGGCCGACGTCGCCCACGGACGGTTGGCCCCGGAGAACCTGCTCGTCGACCACCACGGCTCGGTCCGCATCATCGGCCTCGCCGTCGAGGCGGCCCTGTGGGGGCTGCCACCCGGGCGTACGTCGAGCGACGTCACCGACCTGGCCGCCCTTCTCTACGCCGGGCTGACCGGTCGGTGGTGCGGGGTCTCCCGCTCGGCGGTGCCGCCCGCGCACCAGGTGGGTGGCCGGGTGCTGCGGCCGCGGAAGGTGCGAGCCGGCGTGCCCCGCGTCCTGGACGACCTGTGCGACGAGGTGCTCAACGGCGTGGCGATCGGCACGCACGCGCGGACGTCGTACGACCTCGCCACCGCACGCGGCATCGCCGACGCGCTGGCCGACTTCGTCGGTGACCCGACGGGTCTCGCCGTCCCCGAGCCCGAGCGGACCATGGCCATCCCGGAGAGAGCCGAGCAGGCTCAAGTTCACCGGAGGAGCGCAGCGGGGGAAGGTGAACTTGGGCCGGCTCGGCGAGGTGACCACGGCCCGCAACCCGAGAGCGCCCCTCAACCAGAGCCCCAACCCGAGCCCCAACCCGAGCCCCAGCCAGACCCCGACCCCCAGCCAGACCCCGACCCCCAGCCAGGCCCCGACCTCCGGCCAGACCCCGAGCCCGAGCCGGCGGCACCGGTGCTGACCGAGACCACTCCGCCGGGGTCCGCGCTGGAGTCCACCGACCAGCCGACCCAGGCCGGGATGCCGATCTTCGACGACGAGCGCGACGAGGTCGCCTGGATCTCTGCCCGCGCCGAGAAGCCCCCGCCTCCTCCCCCGTTCGAGGAGCGGCCGGCCAAGCCCCTGTTCGCACCTGACCCGCCCTCGGGCCGGCCGGTGCGCACCCCGCGCCCGGGCGTGACACCAACCTCGGGTGACGGGTTCTGGCCGTGGGACGCCGGCTCGGCCTCGTCGACGGGCACCAACCCTGGCGTCTCGACCACCGGCTCGGGCATCGGGCTGTTCGACGACGAGGACGACGGCGTACCCGGACGCAGCTGGCTGCGCCTCGCCGCCGTCGTCGCGGCGTGCATGCTGCTGCTGGTCGCGGTCGTGTTCGCCTTCAACCTCGGCCAGGGGCGGTCGGCTCTGGAGTTCGACGACGAGCCGCCGGCCGACGAGACGACTCCCTCGGCCTCGGCGGCCGCGGCCCAGGCCCAGGTGGTCACCGGGACCACGGCGAGCGACCTGGACCCCCAGGGCGAGCCCCCGGAGGAGAACCCCGACCTTGCCGCCAACGTCGTCGACGGAGACCCCGCCACGACCTGGCGCACCAGCACCTACAGCCAGCAGTTCGGTCCCGGTGGCCTCAAGACCGGGGTGGGCCTCGTCATCGACCTCGGCGAGGTTCGCGAGGTGCGCAGCGTCGAGCTGACCTTGGTGGGCCAGCCCACCGACGTACGCCTCTACGTCACCGACGAGGTCCCGACCGGCGTCGCCGGGCTCCAGCCCGTCGCGTCCGAGACCGTCGATGGCACCGCGCTGACGGCCGACGTCGAGGCGAGCGGCCAGTACGTCGTCGTCTGGCTGGCCGGGCTGCCGGCAGTCGACGGCGGGTTCCGGGGCCAGGTCGGCGAGGTCGTGGTGAGGGCTGCGTGAGCGCCGGCACCGACGACACGGCGCCGAGCGACGCCGAGCTGCTGCGGGCTCACGTCGACGGCGACCCGGACGCTTTCGGGGTGCTGTTCAAACGTCACCGCGACCGGCTCTGGGCGGTGGCGCTGCGCACCATGGGCAACCCCGACGATGCCGCCGATGGCCTTCAGGACGGCCTGATCGCGGCGTTCCGGCGGGCCGGCTCGTTCCGCGGCGAGGCGGCGGTCACCACCTGGTTGCACCGCGTGGTGGTCAACGCCTGCCTGGACCGGCTGCGCGCGGCAAAGGTGCGGGCCGCGGACCCGCTGCCCGACGACCTCGACTCGCACGAGTCCCGCGGGTCGCTGCGCACCGCGACCGACGACCTGCTCGACCCGGCCGAGGTCAGCGTGGCCGACGAGCGTCGGCGCGTCGTCCTGGCGGCCCTGCAGACCCTTCCCGCGGAGCAGCGGGCGGCGCTGGTGCTGGTCGACATGGAGGGCTACGCCATGGCCGACGTCGCGCAGATGCTCGACTGCGCCGTCGGCACGGTGAAGTCGCGCTGCTCGCGGGGTCGGGCGAAGCTCGCCGAGCTGCTCGCCGACAGCCTCGGTGCGCTGGACGCCGACCCGCCGGGTGACGCAGGTCTCGGGAACCACCCGCCCGGCCGACCCGTCCCATCCCAGGACCAGCCCCGTGGTCCACCGAGGGGCCCGCCGCCTCGGCGCCCGGGCGCCTGAGCCGCCCGACGACCGCACGACCGACCAGGTGAGCAAGGAGGTGGACGCGTGACCGACGACGAGCTCGACCCCAGCAACGAACCCAGCAACGAACCCAGCAACGAACCCAGCAATGATCCGGCGCAGGAGCGCGTACGCCGCCTGCTCGCCGAGGCGCGCCACGACGCGCCCGTGCCAGACGACGTCGCCGCCCGCCTGGACTCCACCCTTGCCGGGCTGCAGGCGGAGCGCGGACGCCAGTCCCTCGTCAGCCGGCCCGTCGGCGACCTCGAGGCCGCCCGGCGCCGTCGCCGTCGGTGGACGACCGGCCTGGTGGCCGCCGCGGCCGTGGTGGCCCTGGGCATCAGCCTGCCCACCCTCACCGGTGGCGTCTCGATGGACGGTGACTCCGAGGCGGGAGGCGCAGCGGACACCTCGACCAGCCAGGACGAGTCGCTCGGCCGCGAGCTGGCCGAGGACCCGACCGACGACTCCGGGGCCGACTCCGACGGGGGCAGCGCCGGCGAGTCGGCGCCGTCCGCGTCGCCACCGTCCGACGCCACCGCCCCGTTCTCCGCCCCGGTCGAGCTCGACCCCGGCCGGTTCAAGCAGGATGCCGTCGCCGCGCGCGACGCTGTCGTCGCCGACCAGGCGGAGCTCGAGTCCCGACCCGTCGTCTGCGGCGACGTACCCGACGATGCCCAGCAGGTCGTGGTCGTCCGCTACGACGACCAGGACGGCTACCTCGTCTTCGAGCCCGAGGGCGGGCCCGACGACCGGCAGCGGGTCACGCTCTACCTCTGCCCCGGCGGCGTCCCGGCCCGCCAGGCGCTCGTCGCCGGACCCTGAGCCGGACGTCGTGTCCGGGGTCCCCCGTCGACCCGGCGCTTCGTCGACCGCACAAGCCATCGATCCGGCGCGTCGTCGACCGCACAAGTCATCGATCCGGCGCGTCGTCGACCGCACAAGCCATCGACCCGGCGCGTCGTCGAGCAGGGGTCAGTCGACGAAGCGCCGGGTGGGCACGTCTGTCGGTCGACGAAGCGCCGGGTGGGCACTTCTCTCAGTCGACGAAGCGCCGGGTGGGCACTTCTGTCGGTCGACGAAGCGCCGAGTCGGCGTCCCCCGAGGCGGGAGGCGCGCATGCTGCCGTCGCGCCGGTGCCCGCGTGTCCGGTCAGCCGCGATCGACGTGGAACCTCAGCGTCGTCGCTGGCGACATGTTGCCGGCCGGGTCGGTGGCCGTGAGCCGGACGCGGTACTTCCCGGAGCGCAGCCGCTGCTCGGAGGTCTTGCCGTAGAAGATCCGGTCGTTCGCACCGGCCCGCAGCGACCAGCGCTTGGTGCCCACCGCCCGCCACCTACCGTCGCGCTTGCGCTGTACGACGCCGGCCAGCGCGGCCCGCTCGGTGCTGGTCACCGTCAACCGGGCCCCCTCACCGGTGGGCAGCAGCCCCGGGCGCAGCCGTGCCCCCGACAGCACCGGCGCGGTGCTGTCCACGGTCGCCGGCCCGACGACGATCGTCCGGGTCACGCTGGTGCTGTTGCCGGCCCCGTCGGTCGCGGTCACCCGCACGAGGTAGGTCCCGGCGGCGGCGTACACGTGCGAGGTCGACCCGCCCGTGCCGGTGCCGCCGTCGCCGAAGTCCCACGAGATCGACGGCGGGCCCGACCAGAGCTCGGTCGCCGTGGCCGACATCGCCACCGTCGCGCCGGCCGCGCCGGTCGCCGGCACCGCCACATCGCCGAGCCCCGGCGCGGTGACATCGAGCGTCCGCGCGTACACATGGCTGGCGAACGCCTCGTCGGTTCGCGCCCGGGCCCAGGCGACGTGCGCGTCACCCGCCGCATCCACCGCGACGACGGCGCCGACATCGACGACACCCGCGACCGGCGCGGTGAGATCCACCGGCGCCCCGAACTCCCCACCCGCCGGACGGTAGACAGCCCGCGCCGGAGCTTGGCCGGTTGCCTCACGCCGCCCTTCCGTCCAGGCCAGGAGCGTGGCCCCGGCCCCGGTTCCGGTCCCCGCCGAGCTGCTCAACGACATCGCAGCGATCGAACCTGCGCTCGTCGCCACCAGGACGGGCGCCGTAAAGCTCCCGCCGACCCGCCGGGTGGCCACCCACAGGCTCTGACTCGACGGCTGGGTTTGCGTCCACGCGACGGTGACGTTGCCCACGCCGTCGAGCACAACCTGCGGCGCTCCAATGACCTGGTCGAATGCGACGTCGGCCACGGCGACCGGGTCCCCGAACGAGGCCGCCCCAGGCGAGCGGTCCGCCACCCTCAGAACATTGCCGGAGCCCTCGTGGAGCGCCCACCCCAGCACCGTCGCGCCGGCGGCATTGCTGGCCAGGTCCACGTCAGGTGCCCACCACCCCCCGGCCGCGGAGTTGATCCGTACCGTGCCGAACACGGCACTGCCAGGTGGCCGGGTCCGGGTCTGGACCTCCAACTGGGAGATGAACGACTGCCACGCCCACGCCGCGGTCACCGCTCCTGCGCCATCGACCGCCAGGGCGCAGCCAAGAAGGGCTGCCCGCGGCCGATGTCAGCGGGTTTGGGACGGACCATCCCGCGGAGATCGGCTCCCACGTGCCCGACTGAACCTGCTGGACCTGTCCGAGCCCGCCGGCCACCCAGGCCAGCCAGGCCAGGGTCACCCGGCCCGCTGCGTCGCCGACACCCACGATGTTGACGATGCCCCGGCTCGACTCCGCGACCGTCGCGGGCGCGCCGAAGCTCGACGCTCCCGGCGGCCGGCGCGCCGCCTCGACCCTGCTGCCGGTCGTCCCTTCGCGCTCCCACGCGACTGTGGTCGCACCCGTGGCGTCGACGACCAGTACGACGTGAGACAGTCTCGCGCCAGCGGGCGCCACCTCGACAGGCGACGAGAACCCGGCCGCCCCAGGCGCCCGGGTCGCGACGCGCACAGCCCCGTTGAATCTCTCGGCCCACGCCACGACGAATGACCCGTCAGGCCCGATGGCGCTCGCCACCTCACCCACGGGCGCGGAACCGTCGGTGACCTCCACCTCGGGCAGCCACGGCGCCGCAGACGCGCCGACGTCGCCGGCGGGGCCGCCAGCACGGTCAGGGCGACGACCAGCGCCGCCCCGAGGAACGCGGAGAGCCCCCGTCTCGTAGCAGCGAGCGTCTCGGTGCGCGTCATGGCAGGTCCTCTCCTTCGTGCGCGTGCGGGACATGCATCGCGATCAGCGGCGGTCGACGCTGAAGCGGATGGTGGTGGTGGCCGAGGTGTTGCCGGCCGGGTCGGTGGCCGTGAGCCGGACGCGGTACTTCCCGGAGCGCAGCCGCTGCTCGGAGGTCTTGCCGTAGAAGATCCGGTCGTTCGCACCGGCCCGCAGCGACCAGCGCTTGGTGCCCACCGCCCGCCACCTACCGTCGCGCTTGCGCTGTACGACGCCGGCCAGCGCGGCCCGCTCGGTGCTGGTCACCGTCAACCGGGCCCCCTCACCGGTGGGCAGCAGCCCCGGGCGCAGCCGTGCCCCCGACAGCACCGGCGCGGTGCTGTCCACGGTCGCCGGCCCGACGACGATCGTCCGGGTCACGCTGGTGCTGTTGCCGGCCCCGTCGGTCGCGGTCACCCGCACGAGGTAGGTCCCGGCGGCGGCGTACACGTGCGAGGTCGACCCGCCCGTGCCGGTGCCGCCGTCGCCGAAGTCCCACGCGATCGACGGCGGGCCCGACCAGAGCTCGGTCGCCGTGGCCGACATCGCCACCGTCGCGCCGGCCGCGCCGGTCGCCGGCACCGCCACATCGCCGAGCCCCGGCGCGGTGACATCGAGAACCCGTGCGTACACGTGGCTGGGGAACGCCTCGTCCCAACTCCTCCGTCTCCAGACGACGTGCGCGTCACCCGCCGCATCCACCGCGGCGACGGCGCCGTCGTCGCGGCCCGCGACCGGCGCGGTGAGATCCACCGCCGTCCCGAACTCCCCACCCGCCGGACGATAGGTCGCGCGAACGAGACGACTGTTGCTCCCCGGATGCAAGGTTTCCGTCCACGCCAGGACCGTGACCCCGGCCCCCGCCTTGGTGCCCGCCGAGCTGCTCAACGACAATCCATCGATCGGACCCGCGCTTGTCGCCACCAATGCGGGCGCCGTAAAGCTCCCGCCGACCGGCCGGGTCGCCGCCCACACGCCGAACTGATCCTGACCTTGCCGCCGCGTCCAAATGATGGTGACGGTGCCCGCGCCGTCGAGCGCGACCAGCGGCCCACGATGTACCTGGTCGGCCGCGATCGTGGCCACGACGACCGGTGCGCCGAACGACCCCGCCCCCGGCGAACGGTCCGCCGCCCGCAGAACGTAGCTGGAGCCCTCAAGCTGCCACCACACCAGCGACGCGGCGCCGGGTGCGTTGCTGGCCAGGTCCATGAAGGGCGCCCACCCGTCGGGCGCGGAATGGGTCTGCACCGCCTCGAACACAGCACTGCCAGCGGGTCGGGTCCGGGACTGGACCAAGAAGTCGCCGCTGACGAACAACAGCCACGCCGCGGTCACCGCTCCCGCACCGTCGGCCGTCAGCCGCAGCCCAAAGGCATGGCCCTCGGTCGGCGTGAGCACGATCGGCGTGGACCATTCCGCGAAGACCGGCTCTCTTGTGGCCGACTGAGCCTGCGGGACCGGTCCGAGATCAGTGCTCACCACGGCCAGCCAGGCCAGGGTGACCCGGCCCGCTGCGTCGCCGACGCCTTCGACGTCGCGCATGCCGTCGCTCGCCACCGCGATCGTCTCGGGCGCGCCGAAGCTCGTTCTGCCCGGCGGCCGGCGCGCTGCCTCGACCCTGTCGTCGGTCGTCCCTTCGCGCACCCAGGCGACTGTGGTCGCACCGGTGGCGTCGGCGACCACGACGACGTCAGACACTCTTCCGCCGGCGGGCGCCGCCTCGACCGGCGCGGAGAACCCGGCTGCCCCAGGCCCACGAGTCGCTACCAGCAGCCGCATCGAGGTCTGGTCCCCGACGGCCCTCTCGGCCCACGCCACGACGAAGGACCCGTCAGGCCCGATGGCGCTCACGACCTGTCCCACGACCCCGGAACCGTCGGAGGCCTCGACCTCGGGCAGCCACGGCGTCGCGGACGTCCCGGAGGTCGCCGGCGGGGCGGCCAGCACGGTCAGGGCGACGACCAGCGCCGCCCCGAGGAACGCGGAGAGCCCCCGTCTCGTAGCAGCGATCGTCCGGGCGCGCGTCATGGCAGGGTCTCCTCGTACGTATGGTCACGGCACGGTGCCGCCGCCACCGCTCAGTAGCGCCCGACCAGGGCCCACTGACAAGGGACCCAGGTCCCCCGGCGGGCGGTCAGCCACGGTCGACTCGGAAGCGGATGGTGACGGTGGCAGAGGTATGACCGGCGGGGTCGGTGGCGGTCAGCCGCACGCGGTACGTCCCGGACCTCAGCCGCTGGGCGCCCTCCCCGAGACCGCGCGTGGCGAAGAAGACCCTCTCCTCGTGCTCGACCTCCTCCGCCCAGACCACGACCGTGGTGCCGTCGGGAAGGTGAGCGACGTCGTGGCCGTTCAGGACGGGGGCTCCCGAGGACACCTCGACGGTCGGCAGCCAGGTCGGCTCCGCCCACGAGGGCGCACTCGAGGCCACCACGCCGAGCGACGCGACCAGGGCACCCGCCCACAACCGGTGCAACATCTTCGTCCCCTCCTCCTGACGCCCGGGCCCTCAGCCGCGGTCGACGCGGAAGCCGACGTTGATGGTCACCGAGCGGTTGCCGGCCGGGTCGGTGGCGGTGAGACGGATCCGGTACTTCCCCGCGCCGAGCCGCTTCACCTGGCTCTTGCGGTACAGGGTCGTGGTGTTGGTTCCGGCGCGCACGGTCCAGGTCTTGCTGCCGACAGAGCGCCATTTGCGGTTCTTCTTGCGCTGGACCGCTGCCTTCAGCGATGCCGCCTCCGAGCTCGTCACCCTCAGCTTGGCGCCATGGCCGGGCGCCAGGACCTTCGGCTTCAGCCGCGCCCCGGACAGCACCGGCGCGGTGCTGTCCCCCGCGGCTGGCGGACCGGGCAGCGGCGCGGGCCCGATGGCGATAGTCAGGGTCAGGGCCGCGGTGTTGCCGGCAGCGTCGGTCGCGGTCACCCGGACGACGTAGGACCCCGCCGCGGCGTACACGTGCGAGACCGACCCACCCGCGCCGGTGCCACCGTCGCCGAAGTCCCACGTGATCGACGCCGGACCCGACCAGTCGGCGGTCGCCGAAGCGGACATCGTGACCGGTGACCCCGTCGTGCCCGTTGCCGGCACGGCGATGTCGGCGAGGCCGGGGGGGCCGTCGAGCGCGCGCGCGTACACCCAATAGTCCTCGACCTGAAGGTCTCCCTGGAATCCAGACCGTTCCCAGGCGACCTGAGCGTTGCCGGCGTCGTCCACCACGGCCGTGACTTCGGAGTCGTCGAGATCCTGGTCGACGGTGCCCAGGTCCACCGGCACGCCGAACTCCCCATCGGCTGGGCGGTACGCCGCGCGCGCGATGTCAGGGTCGTGGCCCTCGCCATCCTGGACCCAGGCGAGGATCGTGCCACCGCCGGCCGAACCGCTCAGGACCAGCCGATCAGCCAGTACCTCGTGGGACGTGACCCGCGCGGGAGCATGAAAGTCACTGCCTGCGGGCCTGGTGGTCACCCACACGCCCCGCGCCTGCCCGTCGTTCACCGACCACGCGACCGTGACGGATCCGTTGCCGTCGAGCACCACCTTCGGCGGGTTCGGCACCTCGGAGGATGCCACCGTGGTGGCGTCGGCCGGGACGTCGAACGAGGCTTGCCCGGCGGCGCGGTCCGCCACCAGGAGGACACGGTCGGTCACGCCCTGCCACCACGCGAGCACCGTGTCGCCCGCCGCGTTGCTGGCCAGGTCCGGGGGGTCGGCGATCCCAGCACCCGCCGGGTGCGCCTGCACCGCCCCGAACGCCGCAGCACTCGCGGCCCGAGTGCGGGTCTGGACCACCCCGGAGAGGTCGACCCAGGTCACCGTCACCGCCCCGGACCCGTCCACCACCATGTCAGCGAAGCTGCCGTAGCCGCCGTCCGAGATCGGGGCGACCTCCGACCAATCCTGCGCGGCCGGCTCCCACACCACCGTGGACACCTCGGGCGGCGCCCCCCAGACCAGGGTCACCCGACCCTGGTCGTCCCCGACCCCCCGGGCGAAATCGATCGGCAACGGGTCACTCAACGGCGCGGGCAGCGTGAACCCCTCAGCGCCGGGCGGCCGGCGAGCAGCCTCGACCTGCTGGGAGCTGGTGAAGCCCCGGGCCCAGGCCACCGTCGTCGTGCCGGTGCCATCAACGACCAGCACGACGTGCCGGATCGAGCCACCAGGGGGCGCCGCCTCGACCGGCGCGGAGAACCCGGCCGCGCCAGGGGCCCGCGTGGCAACCTCTACCGTCCATGTGGCGCCCTGGTTCTCGGCCCACGCCACGACGAAAGTGCCGTCGGGAGCGAGGGCGCTCGCGACCTCCCGGATCAAGACAGCGGGACCATCGGTGACCTCGACCTCGGGCAGCCACGGCGGGGCAGACATCGCCGGAGCCGACACGAGCGCGGTCAACCCGGCGATCAACACCGACCCGACGAGCGCCGAGCCCACCCTCCGCATGCCAGCATCGGCCCGGGTTCCCATCATCGCGCGTCCCCTTCGTCCAACCACCTGACACTGCCTGAGCCCGAGGTCTTTAGTACGGCTCCTGATGTGGTCTGACTCAAGGGACCCAGGTCCCCTGGCAGGCGCGCCCGGGCCGAGCCGTCAGGGAACGGCGACGCGGAAGCTGATATTGGTGGTGGACGAGGTGTTGCTTGCAGGGTCGGTGGCGGTGAGCCGGACCCGATACGTCCCCGGTCTCAACAGCGCCTCGGCGGCCTTGCCATAGAGCTTCTCGGCGTTGGCCCCGACCGTGACGCTCCACTGCTTGCGGCCGACTGTCTTCCAGCGACCTCCGGTCTGGCGCTGCACGACCCCGGTCACCTTGGCGGCCTCCGAGCTGGATACCCGCACGGTCGCGGCCCGGGGAGCCGGCAGGGCCTTCGGCTCGACTCGCACCTTGGACAACACCGGAGCCACCGTGTCGACCGCCGGGCTCGGCGGGGTCGGGAGCGCCGGGGTCGGGAGCGCCGGGGTCGGGAGCGCCGGGGTCGGCACCTGGGCGGCCGGAGCCGGCTCGTCGACGTCGAGGACCCGCGACCGAAGCGGCGTCACAGAATCAAAGGGCTCCGGCTCCGCGCCCCAGATCACGGTCACATCGCCCACGGCGTCGACCGCCAGTGCGGGACGGTTGTTCCAGATGTCATCGGCGACGGTGTCGGGGTCGTCGGGCGACGTCAGGTCAACGACCGCGCCGAAGTCGCCGGAGACGTGCTGACCCGGAGGTTGCCGGCCGCGTCGGTGGCGGTGAGCCGGATTCGGTAGCGGCCCGAGGTCAGCTGACGACAGAGGACCCGGCCGCGGCGTACACGTGGGGGGTGGAGGCGCCGGCGGCCGAGCCGCCGTCACCGAAGTCCCAGGCGACCCACGCCGGGTTGGACCGCGCCCGTTCCGCGCGAGGTCGGCGGGCCGCGATGCAGCCCGTCCGCGGGAACATTCGTCGCCTAGGATCGGTTGACACCGGCGTACGGGATCACCATGTTCATCACGACCCCGACGACGTCCCCTAGCGGCAGGAGCGCGCAGCCAGCATGTCCGACACCACCTCGACCTCGACCGACCTGCGCGACGTCATCGTCATCGGCTCCGGGCCCGCGGGCTACACCGCCGCGTTGTACTCCGCGCGCGCCTCGCTCAAGCCCCTCGTCTTCGAGGGCGCGGTGACCGCGGGTGGCGCGCTGATGAACACCACCGAGGTCGAGAACTTCCCCGGCTTCCGCGACGGCATCATGGGCCCGGCCCTGATGGACGAGATGCGCGCCCAGGCCGAGCGCTTCGGCGCCGAGCTGATCCCCGACGACGTCACCGAGGTCGACCTGACCGGCGACGTGAAGATCGTCAAGACCGCGACCGACACCTACCGCGCGCGCTCGGTGATCCTGGCGATGGGGTCGGGCTACCGCAAGCTCGGCATCGCCCGCGAGGAGGAGCTCTCCGGCCGCGGCGTCTCGTGGTGCGCCACCTGCGACGGCTTCTTCTTCCGCGAGCAGGCCATCGCGGTCGTCGGCGGCGGTGACTCGGCCATCGAGGAGGCGACGTTCCTGACCCGCTTCGGCTCGAAGGTCTACCTGATCCACCGGCGTGACGAGCTGCGTGCCTCGAAGATCATGCAGGAGCGCGCCTTCGCCGACCCCAAGCTCGAGATGGTCTGGAACTCCGAGATCGCCGAGATCAACGGCACCGACCGGCTGGAGTCGGTCACCCTGCGCGACACCGTCACCGGCGAGACCCGGCCGCTGGAGGTGACCGGCCTGTTCATCGCGATCGGCCACGACCCACGCTCGGAGCTGCTCACCGGGCAGGTCGACCTCGACGACGAGGGCTACGTGCTGGTCCACCAGCCCTCCACCCACACCAACCTCAAGGGCGTCTTCGCCGCCGGCGACCTGGTCGACCACCACTACCGCCAGGCCATCACCGCGGCGGGCACGGGATGCGCGGCGGCGCTGGACGCCGAGCGCTACCTGGCCGTGCTCGACCACCACGCGTCCACCGCCGGATCCGCCGAGCGCACCGCCGCCGAGCTCGCCTCAGCCGAGGTCTGAACTGATCGGTCGGCCCCGCGCGCCGGGAACATCCGTCGGCGGAGCGGTGTTGACTCAGAACGACGCACACCCGCACTCGTAGGCAACCGAAGGGAACAACCGTGGCGAACATCGCAGCCGTCACCGACGCCGACTTCGAGGCTCAGGTCCTCAAGTCCGACAAGCCCGTCCTCGTGGACTTCTGGGCGGAGTGGTGCGGCCCGTGCCGCCAGGTCGCGCCGATCCTGGACGAGATCGCGACGCAGCACGGCGACCAGATCACGTTCGTGAAGATGAACGTCGACGAGAACCCCGTGACCCCGTCGACCTACCGCGTCGCCGGCATCCCGACACTGAACGTCTACCACAACGGCGAGGTCGTCCGCTCCATCGTCGGCGCCCGCCCGAAGGCCGCGCTGCTCAAGGAGCTCAGCGAGTTCATCACCCAGCCGGCGTGATGTGACGTCGCTGGTGGTGTCGAGACGGCCGTAGCGCGCCTCCGCAACCAACGGGCATGGCGTCAGGCCCGTCTCGGAACCACCAGGTCTGCTCAGCGGTCAGTGCGCGTCGCGGCGTACGCCTCGCGATACCGGCCGCGCGGGCTGACGAGCGGGGCGTACGACGCCGCGCAGCTTCTCCAGCGCCAGCTCGACCTCGTCGCGCCAGGTGAGCGCGGAGCGCAGGTCCATCCTCAGCCGGGGCGTCGTCCCGTGTGCCCGCTGGGTCTTGAACCCCACGCCGCCGAGGAAGCCCGCCGGCAGCACGCACCGCTGCGGACACTCGCGTCCGCCGTGGCCGTCGCGGGTGTCGCCGAACGCCTCGATCGCGCGAACTCCACCGCGCTCGATGAGATCGCGCGCCATCCCCTGCACGAGCATCCGACCGAGGCCGCCGCCTCGGTGCTCGGGCAGGACGTAGGCGGTCGTCATCAGCAGCGCGTCCGGCGAGGCCGGCGCGGTGGGCAGCACGGAGGCACCGGGCGCAAGGGCCGCGGGCACGTAGACGACGTACCCCACCGGACGCTCGTCGACCAGCGCGACCCGCCCGCAGGATCCCCACTCGCGCAGCACCTCCGAGAGCCAGGCCTCCTTCTCGGCGGCCCGCTCGTGCGCGGGGACCCGCGCGCGTCGGACGGGGTCGAGCTCCCAGAACAGGCACTCGCGGATCGGAGCCTCGATCGCCGCGAGGTGGTCGACGGTGAGCCGGACGATCTTGCGAGCCACGCGGGCCGACCTCCTCCGGTGAGAGCCTGGTGTGACGAGCGGAACGACGAGAGGCGCGGACACGGGCTGCGCCGCCGGTCGAGATCCTTCATGCTAGACGGGTCATGGAGCCGCAGCCCTCGCGTTCGACCGGTAGCACCAGCCCGGTGCCCGGCACGAGCACGCGGCTGGACTCCTACGTCGACCGCTACGCGGCGCGCACCGCCGGGATGACCGCCTCGGAGATCCGCGCGCTGTTCGCAGTCGCGTCGCGGCCCGAGGTCGTCTCGCTGGCCGGTGGGATGCCCAACATCTCCGGGCTCCCCCTCGACGTCGTCGGCAGCGCCATCGGCGACCTGATCGCCACGCAGGGTCCGGTGGCCCTGCAGTACGGCTCGGGCCAGGGCGATCCCCGGCTGCGCGAGCAGATCACCGACGTCATGCGGCTCGAGGGGATCGACGCCCACCCCGACGACGTGGTGGTCACGGTCGGCTCCCAGCAGGCGGTCGACCTCGTCACCCGGATCTTCTGCGACCCCGGCGACGTGGTGCTCTGCGAGGCGCCGTCGTACGTCGGTGCGCTGGGGGTCTTCAAGTCGTTCCAGGTCGACGTCGTGCACGTGGAGATGGATGCGAACGGCCTGGTTCCCGACGCGCTCCGGGCCGCCATCGCCGCGGTGCTGGCGTCGGGGCGGACGATCAAGTTCCTCTACACGATCCCCAACTTCCACAACCCCGCCGGCGTGACGATGTCGATTCCCCGCCGGGCCGAGGTGCTCGACATCTGCCGGGCGGCCGGCGTCCTGGTGCTCGAGGACAACCCCTACGGACTGCTCGGCTTCGACAGCGAGCCGATGCCGGCCCTGCGGGCCGACGAGGCGGAGGGCGTGATCTACCTCGGGTCGTTCTCCAAGACGTTCTCCCCCGGCATGCGGGTGGGCTGGGCGCTGGCGCCGCACGCGGTGCGGGAGAAGCTCGTGCTCGCCCAGGAGTCGGCCACGCTGTGCCCACCGGCCTTCTCGCAGATGGCGGTGTCGGCGTACCTCACCCAGCACGACTGGCTCGGCCAGATCAAGCAGATGCGCGAGATGTACCGCGAGCGCCGCGACGCCATGATCGAGGCGCTCCACGACTTCATGCCGCCGGCATGCACGTGGAACGTCCCGGCGGGCGGCTTCTTCGTGTGGGTGACCCTGCCGCCGGGCATCGACGCCAAGGCGATGCTGCCGCGCGCCGTCACCGCGCGGGTCGCGTACGTGCCGGGCACGGCGTTCTTCGCCGACGGCTTCGGTGCCGGCTCGATGCGGCTGTCCTTCTGCTACCCGACGCCCGAGCGGATCCGCGAGGGCGTTCGCCGCCTCGCCGGCGTGCTCGAGCAAGAGATGGAGCTGCGCCAGATGTTCGGAGCCACTGCCCCCGTCGACCCGCCGGGCCCGCGCAGCGGGTACGACGGCCCGAGCACGGAGATCAGCTAGTGGTCATCTCCGGAAGTGAGCACTCGTGAGCGACCACGCCGTCCTCGTCCTGGCCGGCGGGCTCAGTCACGAGCGCGACGTCTCGTTGCGCTCGGGCCGCCGGGTCGCCGAGGCGCTGCGCGGCGCCGGCGTCGAGGTCGCCGAGCGAGACGTCGACGCCGGCCTGCTCGCGTCGCTCCGCGCGGATCGGCCCTCGTGCGTGGTCCCGATGCTCCACGGCGAGACCGGCGAGGACGGCGCGATCCGCGAGATCCTCGAGCTGCTCTCCATCCCGTACGTCGGCGCGACTCCCTCGGCCTCGCGGGCGGCCTTCGACAAGCCGGTGGCCAAGACGGTCGTCACCAGGGCGGGGCTGCACACCCCCGACTCCGTGTGTCTCCCGCACGAGACCTTCCGAGAGCTCGGTGCGGCCGACGTGATGGCCGCCCTGGTCGAGCGACTCGGCCTGCCGTTGATGGTGAAGCCCGCGCGCAGCGGCTCCGCCCTGGGCTGCGCCGTCGTGGCAACGGCCGAGCAGCTGCCCAGCGCGATGGTCAACTCGTTCGCCTACGGGTCGGTGGCGCTCCTGGAACGCTTCGTCACCGGCACGGAGGTGGCCGTCCCGGTCATCGAGGACGGCTCGGGGCCTCGGGCGCTGCCCGCGGTCGGAATCCGCCCGGACGGCGGGGTCTACGACTACACGGCGCGCTACACCGCCGGCTCCACCGAGTTCGACGTACCAGCCCGGCTCTCGCCCGCCCTGGCCGAGGAGTGCGCGCGGGTGGCCATCGCGGCGCACGAGGCCCTCGGGCTTCGCGACCTCTCGCGGTCGGACCTGATCGTCGACGCCGACGGCACGGTGTGGTTCCTGGAGGTCAACGTCGCGCCCGGCTTCACCGAGACCTCCACGGTCCCCCTCTCGGTCCAGGCCGCGGGGCTCGATCTGGGCGAGGTCGTCGCCGCTCTCGTCCGGGCTGCGGTCGACCGTGCGTGACGCCGCGCCCGACCCGGAGGTGCCTCACCGGAGGCGGGACTGGGTCTATCCCCCGGTCGTCGTGGCCGCCAAGGCCGGCTTCCGGCTGCTCGGCAACCGCATCACGCTGACCGGCACCGAGCACGTGCCCCGCGCCGGGGGTGCGCTGCTGGCCTTCAACCACGTCTCCTACGTCGACTTCGTCTACGGCGGGCTCGCCGCCCATCCCTCGAAGCGCCTGGTCCGCTTCATGGCCAAGCGCGAGCTGTTCGACCATCGGTGGACCGGGCCGCTGATGCGGTCGCTCCACCACATCGAGGTGGACCGCGCCGACGGGGTGGGCTCGTTCCGCACCGCCGTGAGCAACCTGCGGGCCGGCGAGGTGGTGGGCATCTTCCCCGAGGCCACCATCTCGCGTGCCATGGAGCTCAAGGAGCTCAAGACCGGGGCCGTGCGGATCGCGGCCGACGCCGGGGTGCCGATCGTGCCGGTCGCGTTGTGGGGGACCCAGCGCCTGATGACCAAGGATCATCCGCGTGACTTCTCGCGCGGCACGCCCATCCGCATCGCGGTGGGTCACCCCCTCCGGCCGACCGGGGCTGATCCGGTGGCCGAGACCGCTGAGCTCAAGGCCGCGATGGCGGGCCTGCTCGACACCGCGATCGCGTCGTACGCCGACGCTCATCTGCACCCCGGCGCCTGGTGGGTCCCGGCGTCGAAGGGTGGCGCGGCCCCCGACCTGGAGCAGGCGGCGGTCCTGGATGCCGAGGAGCTGCGCGCCCGGATCAGGGCCAGGAACAAGCGCCGGTCCGCAGGCGGCTGACGGGCGGGTCAGTTGTGGCCGGTGGGTCTGTGGACAACCGCCTGGCGCCGCAATCCCTGCCGATAAGTCGTTAGATCGCTTTGTCGATAAAGCGTCAATTGGCAGGTCGTACCTGTGGATGGCGCTCCGGCGCCGCGCCCACAGGGGTGGTGGACGCCGCCCTGCACGCGCGTGAACCCTCGGGTCAGCGGCCTGTCCACAGCACCCGGAGCAGGCCCTCGCGACTCGTGCTTCGCACGCACCCCTCCAACCCCATAGCCTCATCGCTAGATCGGCTTGTCGACATATCGGCCTACGCCACCGGGTGCTGGACGGGCCCTCCGTGGACGTTATCCACAGGCTCATCCACCGGCGGCGCCCACAGCAGGGTGGTGTCCTCAGTCGGCCGACGTCGCCTGCGGATCGATGATGTCGACGATCCGGCGCAGGTCGTCCAGCGTCGCGAACTCGACGCTGACCTTGCCGCGGCTCTTCCCCAGGTCGACCTTCACCCGGGTCTCGAGGCGCTCCGAGAGGCGGTCCGCCAGCTCGGTCAGACCCGGGGCCACCGGGCGGCGGCGTACCTCGCGGCGGGCGTTGCCGCCGCCCACCTCGCCGACAGCAACGATCTCCTCGAGCCCTCGCACACTGATGCCCTCGGCCACGACGCGCTGAGCCAAGCGGTCCTGGAGCTCGGCGTTCTCGACGCCGAGCAAGGCCCGGGCATGACCGGCCGAGAGCACCCCGGCAGCGACCCGGCGCTGCACGGCCGGAGACAGCTTGAGGAGCCGCAGCGTGTTGCTGATCTGCGGGCGCGACCGGCCGATCCGCTGGGCGAGCTCCTCGTGCGTGCAGGAGAAGTCCTCCAGCAGCTGACCGTAGGCAGCCGCCTCCTCCAGCGGGTTCAGCTGCGAGCGGTGCAGGTTCTCCAGGAGGGCGTCTCGGAGCATGACGTCGTCTCCGGTGTCGCGCACGATCGCCGGGATGCTGGTCAGGCCCGCCTCGCGTGATGCCCGCCAGCGACGCTCGCCCATCACCAGCTCGTAGGCACCCTCCCCCACGGTGCGCACGACGACCGGCTGCAACAGCCCGACCTCGCGGATCGAGAAGACCAGCTCGGCCATGGCCTCCTCGTCGAAGACCTCGCGCGGCTGCCGCTGGTTGGGGCTGATGCTGTCGAGGGGCAGCTCGGCGAACCGGGCTCCCTCCACGGCGACCAGGGCCGGTCCGGACCCCTCGCCCGCTCCGCGGTCGCCTCGTGGGGTGGTGCCACCACCCTGATCTCCAAGGCCGGAGGCGGCGCTGGCGTCGTCGCCGTCGAGCTCGTCGGGCCGGGGGCCGGTGGGGATCAGGGCCCCGAGCCCTCGACCCAGGCCACGGCGGACGGGACGGGCGTCGTTGCTCATGCCGGCCCCCCCATCAACCCGGTCGAACCATGCCCTCGGCTCGCCGGCGCTCCTTTGATGACGATCTCGCGGGCCGCCTCCAGATAGCTCAAGGCCCCCGGCGACGCAGGGTCGTAGGTCATCACGGTCTGCCCGTACGACGGCGCCTCCGACACCCGGACCGACCGCGGGATCGAGGTGCGCAGCACCTGCTCCCCGAAGTGCTCGCGCACCTCGTCCGCGACCCCCGCGGCGAGACGCGTGCGCGCGTCGTACATCGTCACCAGGATCGTGGACACGACGAGCCGCGGGTTGAGGTGCTGACGCACCATCTCCACCGTCTCGAGAAGCTGACCGAGCCCCTCGAGTGCGTAGTACTCCGCCTGGATCGGGATCAGCATCTCCACGCCGGCCACCAACGCGTTCAGGGTGAGCAAGCCCAAGGAGGGGGGACAGTCGATGAGGACGAAGTCGTAGCGGTTCTGGCCGAGATCCGCAGCCGTGCCGATCTTGGGATCGGCCCGCAGCGCCCGGTCGAGCCTGCTCTCGCGGGCCACGACGCTGACCAGCTCGATCTCCGCTCCCGCGAGATCGATGGTGGCCGGCACCACGTCGAGACCGGGCAGGTCTGGCGACGGCACGACGACCTCCACGAGGCGCTTGCCGTCGACGAGCACGTCGTACGACGACGGGATCCCCCGCTGGTGCTCCACGCTGAGGGCCGTGGACGCGTTGCCCTGCGGGTCGAGATCGATCACGAGCACGCGCTGGCCGACCTGCGCCAATGCGGCTCCGATGTTCACCGTGGTGGTCGTCTTGCCGACCCCGCCCTTCTGGTTGGCCACCACCATCACCCGGGTCGCGGGCGGACGCGGAAGCGGTGGAGTCAGCCGCTCGCGAGCGAGGAAGCTGTGCTCGATGGCTTGGGCGAGAGGCGTCGAGTCGTCGGCAATGCCGGGCGTCGTGCCAGCCAGCTCGCCGGCGGTCCGGACGGTGAAGCCCCGAGAGTCGGAGTCTGTTTCACGTGAAACCACGGGAGTTCCGTTGCGTCCCTTCTCGTCATCCGCTGTGGATGAGAACGGTGAATCTGTGGACAAGTGCGCTCAGGACATGGGATCAGACGGTGGAAAACACCGCCGTCACCGCCGCCGGCGTCGCCGCTCGGACCGGCCCGTCGACGTCGACACGCGCTCCGGCGCGAGCGGCCAACCTACCCCTCGACCAGGCGCCCAGGCCACCCGGACGGCGCGGGCTGGGGATGGCACCCGACCCTCTCCCAGGAGCACGACCTCCGGCGCCGTGCACCCGAGCGACTCCACGACGTCGCGCGCGGCGGCAATCTCGTGCTCCGCGCTGCTGCCCTTCATCGCCACCAGCACCCCGTCGGGGGCGGCCACCAGCGGCATCGACCAGCCGAGCAGGCGGTCCAGGGGGGCGACGGCGCGGGAGGTGACGACATCGAAGCGCTCACGACCGTGCAAGGCGTCGGCCCGGCCCCGCACCACGGTCACCCGCTCGAGCCCCAGGTCTGCGACCACCTCGTCCAGGAACGTCGTCCGCCGCAGCAAAGGCTCGACGAGGGTGACGGTCACGTCCGGGCGGGCAATGGCCAGCACCAGGCCAGGGAGGCCGGCGCCCGAGCCGATATCGCACACCTGCGCTCCCGCGGGGATCAACTCGGCCACCACCGCGCAGTTGAGCAGGTGTCGATCCCAGAGGCGGGGGACCTCTCGCGGACCGATCAAGCCGCGGACGGTCCCGGCATCGGCCAGCCAGTCGGCGTACGCCTGGGCCAGGGCGAGTCGCTCGGAAGCAAAGACCCCCCGCGCCGCTTCGGGCGCGGGGGGTGCTGTTTCACGTGAAACCATGGAGGTCGCTCGCGTCAGGCTGGGTGGATCACCACGAACCGACGCGGCTCGACGCCCTCGGACTCCGAGACCAGGCCCGCCGCAGTCACAGCATCGTGGACGACCTTCCGCTCGAACGAGGTCATCGGGTCGAGAGACACCGACTCCCGGGATGCGCGGACCAGCGCGATCTGCTCCTCAGCCAGCGCCTCCAACGACTGACGACGGCTCGCGCGGTGCCCCGAGATGTCGAGCATCAACCGCGACCGTTCACCCGTCTCGCGATAGACAGCGAGTCGCGTGAGCTCCTGAAGCGCGTCCAGGACCTCACCGCGCACACCGACGAGCTGGGTCAGCTCGGCGCCGACGATGGACACCGACGCCCGGTCGCCCTCCACGTCCATGTCCAGGTCACCGTCGAGGTCGGCGATGTCGAGCAGGCCCTCGAGGTAGTCGGCGGCGATGTCGCCCTCGTTCTCGAGGGTCTCGATCAGAACAGAGCCCTCATCGGCCCGCTCGTCATCGGCCCGCTCGTCATCGGCCCGCTCGTCATCGGCCTGCTCGTCATCGGCCGCCTCGTCATCGGCCTGCTCGTCGTCCGACGGCTCGGGGGCTACGTCGGTCTCGGAGACGTCGTCAGCCGTCCCGGTACTCGACTCCGGGCTGGACTCCGGGCTGGACTCCGGGCTGGACTCCGGGCTGGACTCCGGGCTGGACTCCGGGCTGGACTCCGGGCTGGACTCCGGGCTGGACTCCGGGCTGGACTCCACCTCCTCGAGCTCGTCGGAGGGATCGGTGGGCGTCACGTCGTTCATCGTGGGCTGCTCCTGTGGTGCGGATGTGGGAGGTCGTCGGGACCGGTGGCGAGTGGGACGGTCGGAGTCGTGGGGCCGTCGGGCGGCTACCCGGGGTCCTGTCCGTCGCTGGGCTGGCTCGGCTTGCCCTGCTTGTTCTGCGGGCCTGCCTTCTTCTGCGGACCGGCCTGCCCAGGGGTCTGCTTCTTGCGCTGCGAGCGCGGCTGCTTCTTCGGCTGCTGACGCTGCTGGGGACGAGGCTTCTCCTCCTCGACCACCGTGTCGACGGCGGCCTCGCCCGGCACGGGCAGGCCCTTGCGACGAGCCTTCTCGGCGTCGCGGTCCTGCTTGGCCTTGAAGGCGGGTGTCCCGGGTGCCGGGTTGTTGCGGATCACGTAGAACTGCTGGCCCATCGTCCACAGGTTCGAGGTGGTCCAGTAGAAGAGGACACCGATCGGGAACGCGATGCCTCCGACGGCGAACACGACCGGGAGCACGTAGAGCAGGAGCTTCTGCTGCTGGGCGTAGGGACCGGTCAGCGCATCGGCCGGCATGTTCTTGCTCATCAGCTGACGCTGGGTGGTGAACGTGGTGACCGTCATCGCCGCGACCAGGACGAGCGCGAGCACCCGGACGTTCCACAGGTCGGTGGACAAGAAGGTGTCGGAGATCTTCGCCCCGAGGAAGACAGCGTTGCCGAACTGCTCGTTCAGCTCCTCGGTCATGAACCCGCGCGGCTCGTGGGGGTTCTTCGCAGCCTGGTCGATCAGCCGGAACAGCGCCAGGAAGATCGGCATCTGGAGCAGGATCGGGACGCACGACGCGAACGGGTTGGTGCCCGAGTCGCGGTAGAGGTTCATCGTCTCCGCGGCGAGGCGTTCCCGGTCATGGCCGTACTTCTTCTGCAGCTCCTTCACCTTCGGCTGGATGAGCTGCATGTTGCGGCTGGACTTGATCTGCTTGACGAACAGCGGGATCAGCGCGGCGCGGATGACCAGCGTCAGTCCGATGATCGACAGCACCCAGGCGATGCCCGACTCCGGGGGGAAGATGCTGCCCCACACGTTGTGCCACCCGATCAGGATGGCGGAGATCGCGTAGTAGAGCGGCGTCATCACGGCGCCGCCGATCATCTGGAAGAAGTCGATCATCGCGTTCCTTGTGAGGTGGACGTTCGGGTGGGACCACGGTCCGGCACGGGGTCGTGGCCGCCGGCAGCCCACGGGTGGCAGCGCGCCAGCCGGCGCACGGCGTACCAGGAGCCCCGCAGAGCGCCGTGGGTCTGCACTGCCTCCAGGGCGTACGCCGAGCAGGTCGGGTGGAACCGGCAGACCTGGCCGTAGAGCGGACTGACGAAGGTCCGGTAGGCGCGGAGCAGCCAGATCAACAGCCAGGCGAGCGGGCTTCTCACGCGGTCACCTTGGCCAGGCACGCGTCGAGGTCGGCGGCCAGCGCCTTGGCCGAAGCGGTCGCTGCGGGAGGCTGGGCCCGGACGACGAGCACCCCGCCCGCCGGAAGCCGGTCGAGCCGCTGCGCCGCGAGGTGGCGCAGCCTGCGCTTCACCCGGTTGCGCACCACGGCGTTGCCGACAGCCTTGCTCACCACGAAGCCCACCGTAGGGGGCGCGGGCAACGAGGCACCGGCCGGTGCTGGTCCGCGGTCGGGCACGAGCAGGTGGACGACGAGCGCGCGGGAGCCGCCCCGCCGGCCGACCCGGACGGCCGCTCGGAACTTCTCCCCTGACGTGACCCGATGGACGCGGGGCAGCACGGCTCGGCCTCCACCGACGCGGCCTGGCGGCCGGTCAGACGGCCAGGCTCTTGCGGCCCTTGCGGCGCCGGGAGGACAGGATCGATCGCCCCGCGCGCGTGCGCATGCGCAGGCGGAAACCGTGCACCTTGTGCCGGCGGCGGTTGTTCGGCTGGTACGTACGCTTGCTCACGAGCTCATCTCCGTTGAGGTTTCTGGGCCCGGACCGGGTGCAGCCCTGGCTCGAGCTGCGGTGGTCCGGCGGGTCGGGCCCACGGTCGAGCCCGTCGTCGGTCCCGGTGACACGCGATGCAGCGGCTGGTTCCCCACGGCCACGCGACCCTGGTGACAAGGTGACGTCATCGTGGTGAGCCTCGTCGGCTGGCACCGCCCACCCACGGACTCCGGGTCGTGAGACCCGCCAGCTTGGCGCTGGAGCCCGTGGACATGCGGCACCGGTCGACACCGGGCGACCTGCCAACGGTACGCGAGCGCGTTCCACAGGGTCAAACCACCGGCTGCGGCCCGGACGTCCCCACATCATCCCCAGGTTCCATGACCTGTGGATGACGGCTTGCCGACGCTCACACCGGCGGGTTACCTTCGGTCGGTCCGAGTCCTTCCCCACCTGGATCCGCCGGTCAGCCGACCGGTCTGAGAGACCCCGGCCACCTTGCCTCGGAAAGCGCGTCTGACCTGCAACGACGTCGACACCCATGGCCCTCCCCACCGAGGTTTCCGGGTCGTCGGCACGGTGCGTCGGCCTCGGTACACAGACTGTGGACAAACTTGTGGACCAGGGTCCGGCCCACCTCGTTTCCGCAGACTCCGCCAGCATCGCTGAGCACGGTCCCGCAGCACCCGCCCCCGACGAACAGGCAAGACGACGTGGACACCTATCCCGAGCACCCCGGCCCGACCGAGGACGGGAGCCGGGAGCCGGCCTCCCCCGAGGCCGCCGACTGGTCCGACCGTCCTCTGGACAACCCTCGGCAGCCGGACCTCGCCTCGGTGTGGCCGCGCGTGGTCACCGAGCTGCAGCCGAACCAGCGCGCCTGGCTGCGCACCAGCGAACCGGTGACCGTCCACGAGAGCACGGCCATCGTCGCCGTCCCCAACGACTTCACCCGGGGCCAGGTCGAGGGGCGCCTGCGTGGCCAGCTCGAGGACGCGCTCAGCGAGTCGTTCGGTCGCGAGATCCGGATCGCCGTGACGGTCAACCCCGCGCTCGACGACCACGCTCCGGCGGCATATCCAGACATCGATGAACCGATAAGTGCACAAGTCTCTTTGTCGACAAGTCTCCCTCCGTCACCGCTCCCGGTGGTGGATCACGCGCCGTCCGGACCCCCTCCGGCGAAGGAGGCCGATCGTCCCCGGCCCGCCCTGGAGACCCGGCTCAACCCGAAGTACACCTTCGAGACCTTCGTCATCGGCTCCTCCAACCGCTTCCCCCACGCCGCCGCGGTCGCGGTCTCCGAGGCGCCGGGGAAGGCGTACAACCCCCTGCTGGTCTACGGCGACTCGGGTCTCGGCAAGACCCATCTCCTGCACGCCATCGGCCACTACGTGCGCAGCTTGTACACAGGCGCCCAGGTCCGCTACGTGTCGAGCGAGGAGTTCACCAACGAGTTCATCAACGCGATCCGCGACGACCGGCAGGACCGGTTCAAGCGCCGCTACCGCGACGTCGACGTCCTCCTGATCGACGACATCCAGTTCCTGGAGGGGAAGACCCAGACGCAGGAGGAGTTCTTCCACACGTTCAACACCCTCCACAACGCCAACAAGCAGATCGTGCTCACCTCGGACCGGGCGCCCAAGCGCCTCGAGGCCCTGGAGGACCGGCTGCGCAACCGCTTCGAGTGGGGGCTCATCACCGATGTCCAGCCTCCCGACCTCGAGACCCGGATCGCGATCCTGCGCAAGAAGGCGGCCATGGACCGGCTCACGGCGCCGGCCGACGTGCTCGAGTTCATCGCCTCGAAGATCCAGACCAACATCCGCGAGCTCGAGGGCGCGCTGATCCGGGTCACGGCCTTCGCCAACCTCAACCGCCAGGAGGTCGACCTCACCCTGGCCGAGATCGTGCTGAAGGACCTGATCCCCGAGGGCGGCGAGCCCGAGATCACGGCCGCGCTGATCATCGCCCAGACCGCGGCGTACTTCGGGATCTCGATCGAGGACCTCACCGGCCCTTCCCGCGGCCGCCACCTGGTGATGGCCCGGCAGATCGCCATGTACCTGTGCCGCGAGCTCACTCCCTTGTCGCTGCCCAAGATCGGCGCACAGTTCGGCAACCGCGACCACACGACGGTCATGTACGCCGACCGCAAGATCAACCAGCTCCTCGCCGAGCGCCGGGCCGTGTTCAACCAGGTCTCCGAGCTCACCAACCGGATCAAGATCCAGGCCCGCCAGGGCTGACCAACCGTGTCGTTCGCCTGTGGAGAACCTGGGGGCGGGGCCAGCGATTCGTCCACAGCCCTGTGCACCGAGGGCCGCTGGGGCGCGGGCGCCAAACCGCCCTCCACACCCACAGCAGCACGGTCCGCGCGTCCTCCACAGGCCGTGTGCACGCCCAACACCCCGCTGACCTGGGCAGACGCAGTTCATCCACAAGTTCCACCGACGCTATGACTACCCCTCACCTCTAGACATCCAGATCCCTCGTGAACGTCGACCGGGCCCTGACCTGGGGACGAACCCCTGCCGATCACCTGCCGATCACGCGCCGATCACCCGCCCGCCTGACGAGCCTGCGAGCGTCCGCTCCCCTGGGGTGCGGGTGCATGGCAGGATGCTCAGTCCGAGACCGCACGACCCCGCAGAAGTGGAGACCACCGAAGTGAAGTTCAGCGTCGACCGCGACGTCCTCGCCGATGCGGTGGCGTGGGCCGCACGCTCCCTGCCGGTCCGGCCGAGCGCGCCGGTGCTCGCGGGCCTGCTCGTCGAGGCCGATGACGACGGTCTGGTCCTCTCCACCTTCGACTACGAGACCTCAGCCCGCGCCACCGTGTCCGCCCAGGTCTCCGCAGAGGGTCGGGCCCTGGTCAGCGGCCGGCTGCTCGCCGACATCTGCCGCAGCCTGCCCGCCAAGCCGGTGGAGATGTCGCTCGAGGGAGCACGCGTCCAGCTCACCTGCGGGGCGGCCCGGTTCAGCCTCCAGACCATGCCGGTCGAGGACTACCCGACCCTGCCGCAGATGCCGGCCGCCACCGGCACCGTCAACAGCGAGGAGTTCGCGCACGCCGTCGCCCAGGCCGTCACGGCCGCCGGTCGTGACGACATGCTGCCGGTGCTCACCGGTGTCCGCCTCGAGATCGACGGCTCGACGATCAGCCTGCTGGCCACCGACCGCTTCCGCCTGTCCCACCGCGAGCTCGCCTGGTCTCCGCACACGCCCGACGAGTCGGCGGCCGCGCTGGTGCCGGCCCGGGTCCTCGGCGACACCGCGAAGTCACTGACCGCCGGGTCCGACGTGACGATCGCGCTGGCCCACGGCGGCGCCGGCGAGGGGATCATCGGCTTCGAGGGCCAGGCAGCGGGCGGCGTACGACGGACGACGACGCGCCTCCTCGACGGCGAGTTCCCCAAGGTGCGCAGCCTGTTCCCCGCCGAGCACCTGACCCGCGCCCTGGTCGACAAGGCCGCCCTGATCGAGTCGGTCAAGCGGGTCTCCCTCGTGGCCGAGCGCAACACCGCCGTCCAGCTGGCCTTCGCCGACGGCGTGCTCACCCTCGACGCGGGCTCGGGCGACGAGGCGCAGGCGTCCGAGGCGATCGAGGCGCAGATCGAGGGCGACGCGATCACGACCGGCTTCAACCCGCAGTTCCTGCTCGACGGCCTGACCGTCATCGACGAGGGCGTCATCGAGCTGGCGTTCACGCAGGCCTCCAAGCCTGTTGTCATCAGCGGGGCAGCGCGCGAGAGTGGGTCAGCAGGGCCGTCCAACGACTTCCGCTACCTGCTGATGCCGCGCCGGCTGCTGTCCTGACCGGGATCAACTCCTCACCCAGCAACCCACACCCACTCCCCGCTCGACACCTCGCGGAGGCGCGCATGCACATCGGACTCATCGGTCTCGGCAAGATGGGCGGCAACATGCGCACCCGGATGCGCAAAGCAGGCGTCACGGTGGTCGGCTACGACCG
Organism: uncultured Actinomycetota bacterium; assembly: GCA_963723195.1. Lineage (GTDB taxonomy): Bacteria > Actinomycetota > Actinomycetes > Propionibacteriales > Nocardioidaceae > Nocardioides. The sequence continues at coordinate 15,818 of CAVRPU010000012.1, read as the reverse complement.
CAACCCCGATCTCGCCGACGTCGGCTCGCTCGCCGATCTCGTCGCGGCGCTGCCCTCGCCGAAGGTCGTCTGGGTGATGGTCCCCTCCGGCGACCCGACGCGCGCGACGGTCAAGGAGCTCTCCGACCTGCTGACCGAGGGCGACGTGGTGGTCGACGGCGGCAACTCGCGCTGGACCGACGACTTCGCCAACGCCGAGCTGCTCGCCGAGAAGGGCATCGGCTACGTCGACTGCGGGGTGTCCGGCGGCGTCTGGGGGCTGGAGAACGGCTACGCCCTGATGTACGGCGGCTCGGCCGACGACATCGCCAAGGTCCAGCCCGCCTTCGACGCGCTGAAGCCCGAAGGGGACTTCGGGTCCGTCCATGCCGGCCCCGTCGGCGCAGGGCACTTCTCCAAGATGGTCCACAACGGCATCGAGTACGCCGTCATGCAGGCCTACGCCGAGGGCTGGGAGCTGCTCGAGGCGGCCGACATGGTCGAGAACGTCACCGAGGTGTTCCGCTCGTGGCGCGAGGGCACCGTCATCCGCTCCTGGCTGCTGGACCTGATGGTCGCGGCTCTCGACGACGACCCGGGCCTGGCCAAGATCCGCGGCTACGCCGAGGACTCCGGCGAGGGTCGGTGGACGGTCGAGGCCGGCATCGAGCACGCGGTCGCCACCCCCGCGATCACCGCCGCCCTCTACGCCCGCTTCGTCTCGAGGCAGGACGACTCCCCCTCGATGAAGGCGATCGCCGCGATGCGCAACCAGTTCGGAGGCCACGCGACGCACACCGCTCCCCCGCCCGGCGGCGACGCCTCGGCGGCGGACGCGCCGGCCGACGACGCGTCCGGCTGATCTCAGACTCGAGCCCTGCTGCCCGTGCACGTCGCGCATCTGACCCTCCACGACTTCCGCTCGTACGCCGACCTCGACGTCGCGCTTTCGGCCGGCCCGACGGCGTTCGTCGGGCGGAACGGCCAGGGCAAGACCAACATCGTGGAGGCGATCGACTACCTGTCCCGGCTGGCCTCGCACCGGGTCGCGGGTGACCAGGCGCTCGTGCGCGCCGGGGCCGAGCAGGCGCTGGTGCGCGCCGAGGTCGTCCGAGACGGGCGCAGCGCCCTCCTCGAGGTCGAGATCAACCCCGGCCGGTCCAACCGCGCCCGCGTCAACCGCGCCCAGCTGCCGCGCGCCCGCGAGCTCGTCGGGCTCGTCCGGACGGTCCTCTTCTCGCCCGAGGACCTCGCCCTGGTCAAGGGCGACCCGGCTGAGCGGCGCAGGTTCCTCGATGACCTGCTGGTGCTGCGCACCCCGCGACTGGCCGGCGTCCGCGCCGACTACGACCGGATCCTGAGGCAGCGCAACTCCCTGCTCAAGACCGCCCGTCCCGGCCCCGGCTCGCGCCGCGAGGCAGCGCTGGCGACGCTGGACGTCTGGGACGAGCAGCTCGCTCGCTCCGGCGCGGAGCTCCTCGCCGCCCGGCTCGCGCTGGTCGACGCGCTTCGTCCGTACGTCGGCAAGGCCTACGAGACGGTCGCCCGGGGCGCCTCGCGCGAGGATGCGGAGATGGAGTACCGGCCGTCCTTCGACGTCGGTGACGGCGACGACCTCGAGTCCGGGCTGAGGAGCGCGCTCGCCGAGCGCCGCGGCGACGAGCTCGACCGGGGCATCTCGCTGGTGGGCCCCCACCGCGACGAGCTGGCGCTGTCGCTAGGGAACGGCGAGGCCAGGCTGCCGGTGCGCGGCTATGCCTCGCACGGCGAGTCGTGGTCGCTGGCGCTCGCGCTGCGGCTGGCCTCCTACGACCTGCTCCGCGACGACGGCGACGACCCCATCCTGATCCTGGACGACGTCTTCGCCGAGCTCGACAGCGAGCGTCGCGACCAGCTCGGCGAGCTGGTCGCCGGCGCCGAGCAGGTGCTCGTGACCGCCGCGGTCGCCGCCGACGTCCCCGCGGCCCTGGCCGGGGTTCGCTACGACGTACGCGACGGCACCGTGACCCGGAGCGACGACGATGCCTGACGAGCCGGTCCCTGACGAGCCGGTCCCTGACGAGCCGGTCCCTGACGACGCCGGGGCCCGACGACGCGGTGCCCGACGATGTAGGGGCTCCCGACGGGCAGACCGCACCCGACCAGCAGGTCCCGGGCCACGACGACGACGGACTCGACCTCGCTCGGCTGATCAGCAGGTCCCTGGCCCAGGCGGCCGGTCGCGCGCCGCGGCGCCGTGGCCGGCCCGGCCGGCCGGGCTCGCCGGCGGACCGGCGCCGGGGCGGACTCTCGGGGGCGCGGCCGGACGACCGTGACCCGCAGCTGATCGGCCCGACCCTCGACAAGCTGGTCTCCGACCGCGGCTGGGAGGTCGACCTCAAGGTCCAGGCCGTCTTCGGCCGGTGGGCCGAGCTGGTCGGCGCCGAGGTGGCGGCGCACACCACGCCGGAGGCGTTCGCCGACGGCAAGCTGGTCGTGCGCACCGACTCCACCGCCTGGGCGGTCCAGCTGCGCCTGCTCGCGCCCACCGTCGTACGCCGCCTCAACGAGGAGCTGGGCCACGGCACCGTCACCCTCCTCGACGTCGAGGGCCCGCACGGGCCGTCGTGGAAGAAGGGCCGGTTCAGCTCGCGCGACGGTCGCGGCCCACGCGACACCTACGGCTGAGGAGTCCCGGGACCCAGGAGCTCCGACGGGCCGGTCTTGGCGCTTCTCGGCCGTCGAAGTGGCCGAGAAGCGCCAAAGTCCCCGGCCCGCCGGGGACTTCGACAGGGGCCCGGATCTGCCGATCTGCGGGCCTCGCCGCCGTATAGGGACCTCACCGCCCCCCTCAACGTCGCCTCACGAGGCCCTGCCGCGACGCTGAGGGGCACCTTTCTCCACAGATCCCCCCGTGCGCCGGGGTGCGCGCGTGGATCCCGGCCTTCTGAGGGCTATCATGGTGATCGGGTCGCTGGCTCCTCGAGCAGCGGCCCTGAGTATGTCCAAGTGGCTATGCCCAGATGGTTCCAGAAAGCAGAGGACCCGCGTGTCGGAGAACCCGGACCAGAGCTTCGTCCCCTCCACGGCCCACACCACGGTCCCCGTCACCGGCACCAACGGCAACTCCGCCGTCACCGCCGACTACGACGCCTCGGCGATCCAGGTCCTCGAGGGCCTTGAGGCGGTGCGCAAGCGCCCGGGCATGTACATCGGGTCCACCGGTGAGCGCGGCCTGCACCACCTGATCTGGGAGATCATCGACAACGCCGTCGACGAGGCGCTGGCTGGTCACTGCGACCGGATCGTGCTCACCCTGATGGCCGACGGCGGCATCCGCGTCGAGGACAACGGCCGCGGCATCCCCACCGACACCGCGCCCGGCCAGGACGTCCCCGCGGTCACGCTCGCGCTGACGATGCTGCACGCCGGGGGCAAGTTCGGCGGGGGCGGCTACAAGGTCTCCGGCGGTCTGCACGGTGTCGGCGTCTCGGTCGTCAACGCGCTGAGCAGCCGGCTGGTCGTCGAGGTCCGCAACCGTGGCCACCTGTGGCGGCAGAGCTTCCAGCTCGGCGACCCCGACGCTGCGCTCGAGCAGGTGCGCCCTCTCGGGGACGGCGAGGGCACGGGCACGACGGTGACCTACTGGGCCTCGCAGGAGATCTTCGAGACCACGACGTACAACCTCGAGACGATCACCACCCGCATCCGCGAGTACGCCTTCCTCAACAAGGGCCTCGAGATCGTGGTGCAGGACGAGCGCCCCGCCGCCGAGGAGCTGCTCGCGGCCGTGGGCGACGAGACCGTGGCCGCCGAGGTCGACCAGGCCGGCGGCGACGCGATCCGCAAGCACGAGGGCGGCCTGCAGCGGGTGTTCAAGTACGACCGCGGCCTCGTCGACTACGTCGAGCACCTCAACCGCCGCAAGGACAAGGCCAACCCGACCATCATCTCCTTCGAGGCCGAGACCCCGGAGTCCAGTGAGAGCCACATGTCGCTGGAGGTGGCGATGCAGTGGAACACCTCGTTCACCGAGTCGGTCCACACCTTCGCCAACACGATCAACACCCACGAGGGCGGCACCCACGAGGAGGGCTTCCGCGCGGCGCTCACCGGCCTGGTCAACCACTGGGGCGAGGAGTGGGGCCTGATCAAGAAGCGCGAGGACCGGGTGTCCGGCGACGACATCCGCGAGGGACTCACCGCGATCATCTCGGTCAAGCTCGGCGAGCCGCAGTTCGAGGGCCAGACCAAGACCAAGCTGGGCAACACCGAGGCCAAGGGCTTCGTGCAGCGGGTCATGAACGACCAGCTCGGCGCGTGGCTCGAGCAGAACCCCGCCGAGGGGCGCGACATCGTCCGCAAGTCTCAGGCCGCGGCGTCGGCCCGCATCGCCGCCCGCAAGGCGCGCGACCTGGCGCGCAGCCGCAAGGGGCTCCTCGGCGGCGGCGGCCTGCCCGGCAAGCTGTCGGACTGCCAGTCGACCAACCCTGCCGAGTGCGAGGTCTTCATCGTCGAGGGCGACTCGGCCGGCGGCTCCGCGCGACAGGGACGCGACCCGCGCGTGCAGGCGATCCTGCCGATCCGCGGCAAGATCCTGAACGTCGAGAAGGCCCGCATCGACAAGGTGCTCGCCAACACCGAGGTCCAGGCCATCATCTCCGCGCTCGGCACCGGCATCCACGAGGAGTTCGACCTCGCCAAGCTGCGCTACCACAAGGTCGTGCTGATGGCCGACGCCGACGTCGACGGCCACCACATCAACACCCTGCTGCTGACGCTGCTGTTCCGGTTCATGCGACCGCTGATCGAGCACGGCTACGTCTTCATGGCGCAGCCGCCGCTCTACCGCCTGCGGTGGAGCAAGCCGGCCGAGCACGAGTTCGTCTACTCCGACGCCGAGCGCGACGCGCTCATGCGCGACGGGCTGGCGCAGGGCAAGAAGCTGCCGAAGGAGAACCCCGTCCAGCGCTACAAGGGCCTTGGTGAGATGAACGCCGAGGAGCTGTGGGACACCACGATGAACCCCGACGGCCGGCTGATGCTGCAGGTCACCCTCGACGACGCCGCCCAGGCCGACGAGATCTTCTCGATCCTGATGGGCGAGGACGTCGAGCAGCGGCGCTCGTTCATCCAGCGCAACGCCAAGGACGTCAGGTTCCTGGACATCTGATGACCGGGTCCGCACCTGTCGAGACGGCGCTGGCGCGCCGTCTCAAGCTGCGGAGTCCGCACCGGATCTTGGAGTATCCCGATGTCTAGCAGCAGCACTAGAGACCACGAGAGAGAGCAAGCGTGACCGAGACGCCCACCACCCCGCCGCCAGGCGGCCGGATCGAGCCGATCGAGCTGCAGACCTCGATGCAGCGGTCCTACATCGACTACGCGATGGCGGTCATCGTCGGCCGGGCGCTGCCCGACGTACGCGACGGGCTCAAGCCGGTGCACCGCCGCGTGCTCTACGCGATGTTCGACGGCGGCTACCGGCCCGACCGCGGCTTCTCCAAGTGCTCGCGCGTGGTCGGCGACGTGATGGGTCAGTACCACCCGCACGGCGACACGGCGATCTACGACACCCTGGTCCGGCTGGCGCAGCCGTGGGTGATGCGGGCGCCGCTGATCAACGGCCAGGGCAACTTCGGCTCGCCGGGCAACGACTCCGCCGCGGCGATGCGCTACACCGAGTGCCGGATGGCACCGCTGGCCATGGAGATGGTGCGCGACATCGACGAGGAGACCGTCGACTTCCAGCCCAACTACGACGGTCGCTCGCAAGAGCCGACGGTGCTGCCCTCGCGCTACCCGAACCTGCTCGTCAACGGGTCGGCCGGCATCGCGGTCGGCATGGCCACCAGCATCCCGCCGCACAACCTGCGCGAGGTCGCCGACGGCGCCCGCTGGGCACTCGAGCACCCCGACGCCACCCGCGAGGAGCTGCAGGACGCCCTCGTCGAGCGGGTCAAGGGCCCCGACTTCCCCAACGGCGCGCTGATCGTGGGCCGTGAGGGCATCGAGCAGGCCTACCGCACCGGGCGCGGCTCGATCACCCAGCGCGCGGTCATCGAGATCGACGAGGACAACCGCGGTCGCACCATGCTCTCGATCACCGAGCTGCCCTACATGGTCAACCCCGACAACCTCGCACTCAAGATCGCCGAGCTCGCAGACTCGGGCAAGGTGCAAGGCATCTCCGACGTCCGCGACGACTCCTCGGGCCGCACGGGTCAGCGGCTGGTGGTCATCCTCAAGCGCGACGCCGTCGCGCGGGTGGTGCTCAACAACCTGCTCAAGCACACCGAGCTGCAGACCAACTTCTCGGCCAACATGCTCGCGCTCGTCGACGGCGTGCCGCGCACCCTGTCGATCGACCAGTTCATCAGCAACTGGGTCGCCCACCAGCTCGACGTCATCCAGCGCCGCACCCGCTTCCGGCTCCGCAAGGCCGAGGAGGACGCCCACATCCAGCGCGGCCTGGTCAAGGCTCTCGACGCGCTCGACGAGGTGATCGCGCTGATCCGGCGTTCGCCGGACGTCGACGAGGCCCGTGACGGCCTGATCGCCCTGCTCGAGATCGACGAGCTGCAGGCGATGGCGATCCTGAACATGCAGCTGCGTCGCCTGGCCGCCCTGGAGCGGCAGAAGATCATCGACCGCCTCGCCGAGCTCGAGCTGATCATCGCCGACCTCGAGGACATCCTGGCCAACGAGGCCAGGCAGCGGCAGATCGTCTCCGACGAGCTCACCGAGATCGTCGACAGGTACGGCAACGAGCGGCGTACCCAGATCATCGCGGCCGACGGCGACCTGTCGATGGAGGACCTGATCCCCGACGAGGAGCTGGTCGTCTCGATCACCCGGGGCGGCTACGCGAAGCGCACCCGCGCCGACCAGTACCGCACCCAGAAGCGCGGCGGCAAGGGCGTGCGCGGCGCGACCCTGCGTGGCGACGACGTCGTCCAGCACTTCATCGCCACCACCAACCACCACTGGCTGCTGTTCTTCACCACGGCCGGCCGGGTCTACCGGACCAAGGCCTACAACCTGCCCGAGGCCTCCCGCGACGCCAAGGGTGGGCACGTCGCCGGGCTGCTGTCGTTCCAGCCGGACGAGTCGATCGCCCAGGTGCTGGCGATCCGCGACTACGAGCAGGCGCCGTACCTCGTGCTCGCCACCCGCAACGGGCTGGTCAAGAAGACCCGCCTCGGCGACTACAACAGCCCGCGCCAGGCCGGCGTCATCGCGATCAACTTCCGCGAGGACGACGACGAGCTGATCGGCGCCGAGATGGTCTTCGCCGAGGACGAGATCCTGCTGATCTCCCGCAAGGGTCAGGCCGTGCGGTTCCGCGCGACCGATGCACAGCTGCGGCCGATGGGCAGGGCGACATCCGGCGTGACCGGCATGAACACCGGCCCCGGCGACTCGGTGCTGTCGATGTCGGTGATCCGAGCCGCGCAGGCCGCCACCGAGGAGTCCGAGGACAACGTCCAGTACGTCTTCACGATGACCGACGGCGGGTTCGCCAAGCGCACGCGGATGAGCGACTACCGCCTGACCAACCGCGGCACCAAGGGCGTGAAGGCGATGACGCTGGCCAACGAGGACCGCGGCGTGCTGGTCGGGGGCTTCATCGTCGAGGACGGCGACGAGATCCTGTCCATCACCCAGGGCGGCCAGGTCGTGCGCAGCCCGATCAACGAGAACTTCCGCCCGACCGGTCGCTCCACGATGGGCGTGAAGTTCGTGACGCCCAAGGAGGGCGACGCCGTGGCCGTCGTGGCTCGCTCCGTCGAGGCGCGGGTCGTCGAGGCGGTCGGTGGTGAGGACGAGATCGGTGTGGACGGGGTTGGAGTGAGCGGGGCGACGGACGAGACGGCTGGGGCGCCGATGGAGGGTGCGGAGGTCGTCGAGTCGTCGGATGAGGCTTCGGATGCGACAATCGAAAACGATCCAGCCCCCGACGAGCCCTCGGAGAGTGAGTCCTGATGACCGACGGCCCCACCGGCCAGCGGACCAACTGGCCGCCCGACGAGACCGCCCCTGGGACTGCCCCGGACGCCCACGAGACGGCCCACGAGACAGCCCACGAGACGGCCCAGCGCCCGGCGGTGGCCACCGGACCTGCGGGCCCACCGGTGCCCCCGGGGATGCAGCCGGGTCCGCAGCAGCAGCCGCAGCAGCAGCAGCGCTCAGCCGGGTCCGCAGCAGCCCCAGCACCAGCCGGGTCTGCAGCCGCAGCACCAGGGCTCGGCGCCGACGCGCGCGCCCGAGCGGCCGTTGCCGCCGCCTCCGGCACCGCAGGAGCCCTCCGGCCCCAGCCTGTCCGAGCGGCTCCAGTCCCGGCTGGCCAAGGCTCGCGACGAGCACAAGGCCAACGCCACGGCACCGACGACGCAGCGGCCGCGCCGTACGCCCGGCAAGCCCTCGCGCCGTCCCGCCCGCCGTGCCCGGCTGCGGCTGACCCGGGTCGACCCGTGGTCGGTGATGAAGACCGCGTTCCTGCTCTCGATCGCCTTCGGTGTCGTCACGGTCGTGTCGGTGCTGATGGTCTGGTCGGTGCTGGGTGCCGCCGGCGTCTGGGACTCGATCAACGCCACGGTGCAGAACGTGCTGGGCGAGGAGTCGGGCACGCAGTTCGATGTCGAGAACTACCTCGGCACCTCCCGCGTCCTCGGCTTCACCCTCCTGGTCTCGGTCATCGACGTCGTGCTGCTGACGGCGATCGCGACCCTCGGGGCGTTCCTCTACAACATGGCGGCGGCGCTGCTGGGCGGCGTCGAGGTCACGCTCGCGGAGGAGGGCCGCTGAGTTCCTCGGCGGTGTTCCGAGACGGGTCAACCTCCTCGACACAGCACGGCCCCGTCGCTGCGCTCCGGTGCCGTGAGCCTCGGGTTTCGAGACGGGTCGCGCGTCCCGTCGCTTCGCTCCGGTGCGCGCCGACCCTCCTCAACCTCCTCGGCACAGCACGGCCCCGTCGCTGCGCTCCGGTGCCGTGAGCCTCGGATTTTGTCGGGCTCGTGAGCGCTGCGGTAATCTCGCCCGTCGGCGGCCGCGCCGCCCACCCGCACCACCACGGGCCTATAGCTCAGACGGTTAGAGCGCTTCCCTGATAAGGAAGAGGTCACAGGTTCAAGTCCTGTTAGGCCCACATGAAGAAGCTGTTGCTCATCGTGCTCGCCGCTGCCGCCGCCGCGTTCGCCAAGAAGAAGATGGACGAGGGCAAGGCCGAGCAGGCCCTGTGGGCCGAGGCCACCGACACCGTCGAGCGCAGCTGACCTGGTCTCCTGGGTTGTACGCACGTGCGTACAAACCAGGAGAGTCCTTCCGGGGCGAGCCTCGCCCACGGGGCCTTGGCGCAATTGGTAGCGCACCTGCTTTGCAAGCAGGGGGTTAGGGGTTCGAGTCCCCTAGGCTCCACCACATGAACCCGCAGGTCAGATGGGCAACCAGCGCTCTTCTGGGACGACTTCAGTCGATTGTAAAGGCGACCTGTGGGGGAAGGTGTGAGGTCGTCGACGTTTCGCCGAGTGCCGGGCGTGAGCACGTCGGACAGTGCGGGCGGCCGCGCCGCAGACGTCGGCACGCTCCGCGTGCCGATCCCCTTGTGGGGCAGGCCGCGTCGCTCTCGAAGCCCATTCGACGTCCCGCAACTGATCGGTCGGTGACATCCTCCGTGTACCGATGCTCTGGCGGAACGGCTGACCGGCGTGGATCGCGTTGGTGCGAGGCAGGGCAGTTGAGATGGTTGCTCGGTTCGCCTACCCCGAAGCCGGCGGGTGGGTGCGACAGAACTCGCGCACGGCGTCGTTCACCTGCTCGGGACGCTCGAGATTGCTCATGTGGCCTGCGCCCTCGATCACGACGAGTGTCGTGTCCGGGATCGCCTCCTCGAACTGGCGCGCGACGATGAGCGGCGAGCGCGCATCCAAGCTCCCCAGATCAGCAGAGTCGGGACGGTGATGTGAGGCAGCAGGTCGCTCAGGTCGGTCTCGGCCATGATGCCCAGCTCGTGCCCAAGGGTGGCCGGGCGGACGTCGGCGGCGATGGCGGCGAGCAGAGGCACGAACTCCGCCGGCGGATCGCCAGCGAAGAGCCCGGGAAGCGTGGGGTCGAACTCCTCATGCGGCGAGGCGAGCATCTTGCGGGCGCCGGCGACCCGCGCACGTACCTCGTCTGCGGGCAGCGACCCCTTCCAGCCGGCGTAGGTGTCGATCATGATCAGGGTCGCGACGAGCCCAGGATGGCGGCGGTAGAGCTCGAGCGCCACGGTGCCACCCCAGGACAGGCCAGCGACGTGCGCGGGCCCGAGGTCGAGCGCTTCGACCAGCGCTGCGAGCCCGTCCGCGAAGCCTGCCAGGCCGAAGCCCTCCGGCAGGTCGGAGGACCGGCCAGCCCCTGGCTCGTCCCATGCGACGACTGTGAACTCGTCGGCCAGACCGGCAAGCTTGCGCTGCCAGATGCGGCTGTCCTCGGCCGCGCCGTGGCAAAAGACCAGGGGCGGTCCCTCACCGACCCGCTCGTAGGCGATCTTGAGCCCGCCCGCCTCGATGAACTCCACCATGGAAAGGTACTCAGGGCGAGCCCGGTGTTGATCCCCGGAGCCATCGCGATACCTGGCGCTGGAGGCAAAGCCAGACGGCAATGTCGACCACGTGGCATCACCTCGATACGCGCGCACATCGACACGAGTCCGCGAGTTGCGTTCATGAGCGCGCGTCATTGGGTGGTTGCGCGGTCAGGTGGCCGCGATGGGACCGAGCCAGATGTCGCGGTAGGCGGTGGCCAACCACGAGGAGTACTGCTCGTCGGTCCAGCCGTAGGTGCGGGTGAACCGTAGGTACGTCTCGGGGCTCGCGGTCATGCACCAGACGTCGACGACTTCCTGGCGCGGCCGGTCGGTGCGGACCCAGCCCTTGTCCAGGTCCTGGTCGTAGGCGACCCCCCAGTTTGCGCGGATGGACTCGAGGATCTCCCGGTAGTACGTCGCGAGCTCGGGATCGTTCGCGGCTCCGCCGAGGACGGCGTCCAGGAGGCCAGCGAGCGGCCGGTGGATCGACAGGAGCCAGGGACCGATCGCCTCGGCGAACTCTCCGGGCGGGAGGGCGAGCAGCGCTGCGACCTCGGGCAGCTCGGTCGCGTCGTCGATGCCTTCGATACCCAGCCCGAGCAGTTCGGTCGCCGCCCGCATCAACGCGGCTTTCGGCCCGTGCGTCTGGACCGTCTCGGCGGAGACGTCGGCGCGCTCGGCGATCTTCTTGAGCGTGGTGCGGGCGTAACCGAGTTCGGCGAAGAGCTCGGCTGCGGCCAGGACGATGCGTCGCCTGGTCTCGCCGGCCTGGCGAGCGCGCAACTCGGACCGGTACGGACGTGTCGAAGACTCTGGCATCTCGTTATTGACTCCTGTGCCACAGTAATGGATTCTGTAACGCAGTAGTGAATTCTACTGCCCTTCACACACCAGGGGTACGCATGCCTTCGGTCATCCTCGCCACGGCACCGATCCACGGCCACGTCAGTGCCTACCTGCCGATCGCGCGGCACTTGGTCGCCCGCGGCGACCAGGTCCGCTTCGTCACCGGGTCGCGCTTCGCCGAGGTCGTCGCAGACACCGGGGCAGCCCACGTGGCGCTCCCTGCCGAGGCCGAGTTCGACGACCGGCTCGATTTCAACGCGACCTTCCCTGAGCGGGCCAAGCTGCGTGGCACCGCGGCGATCGCGTTCGACGTCGAGACCTTCTTCGTGAGACCGGGGCGGGGCCAGTACGACACCCTGGTCGACACGATCGCATCGGAGCCGGCGGACGTCGTCGTGGCCGACCCGGTCTTCATCGGCGCCGCGCACCTCCTGGGGCATGCGCCCGAAGATCGTCCCCGCGTCGTGGTGGGGAGCCACCTGCCCCTCCCGCTCGATAGCCGCGACACCGCGCCGTACGGGATGGGACTCACGCCCGCTCGCTTCCTCAATCGGGCCCGCAACCGCGTCCTCTACAAGCTCGCGCACCGCCTCCTGCGGAAGGCCGACGCGCTCGCCGATCGTGACCACCAGGCCCTGTTCGGCCGCTCCTTCGGTGGTCCGATCATGGACTGGATCCCGCGCGCGGACGCGATCGCCCAGTTCTCCATCCCGGAATTCGAGTACCCGCGCTCCGACGCACCTGCGCACCTGCACTTCGTCGGCCCCCTCCACGGACCCAGCTCGCCGATCCCCGCGCCCGACTGGTGGCACGAGCTCGATGGCTCGCGCCCCGTCGTCCACGTCACTCAAGGCACGATCGCCAACAAGGACTTCGGACAGCTCGTCGAACCCGCCCTCGAAGGTCTCGCAGACGACGACCTGCTCGTCATCGTGAGTACGGGAGGCCGCCCGCTGGAGTCCCTTCCCCCGCTTCCAACCAACGCCCGCGCCGCGCCCTACCTCTCCTACGACGACCTGCTGCCCAAGACCGACGTGTTCGTCACCAACGGCGGTTACGGCGGCGTGCAGCTCGCGATTCGCAACGGCCTTCCGCTCGTCGTCACCGGCGGGCAGGAGGACAAGCCCGAGGTGGGAGCCCGGGTCGCTTGGACAGGCGTCGGCGTCCGCTTCAAGGAAGAGAGTCCGACACCAGAGGCGCTCCGAAAGGCTGTCCGCAAGGTGCTCGCCGACGACCGATACCGCGTCACCGCAGGGCACATGTCCAAGCTCATGACCCAAGCACCCGGCCTAGGCGGACTCGCCCGGATCATCGACGACCTCGCAGTCGAGAAACGAACGACAGCCGGCTGACCAGCCGGCGATCTCGCCTCGGCGTCGCCCAAGCTGATCGGCTTGCGGCGCAGCGAATGCTCAAGCACGCGGGTACCGCCTTCGCTGTGTCGATGTTTGGACTCGTTGCGACGGCCAGACCGTTCGTACGACTCGGTGGCCGAGACGGAGTCGGGGAGTGCGACATCTGTTGAGACGGATGTCGTGACAACTGAATCCGGACTCGGGGTGGTCGACTCCGACTGCCCGACGTCTGCGAGATCATCCTCCTGTGGTCAGCCACAGAGGGTGCGTTCTGCGGTCAGCGACAACAGGTCGGCTGCGTCGTCGACGGAGAGGTTCCGTCCGGCGTGCACGAGGTAGAAGGCGTCGAAGCTGCCCAGCACCCACAGCAGGTCGAGTGCCTGCTCGACCGTGATGTCGTCGCGGAGGTACCCGTCCTCGGCCAGCCGCATGGCCAGGTGCCTCATTCCGTGCTTGCGGTCGTTCTCCGTCCTCTCGATCACTTGGCCGACGGCGTCTGGGTCTAGCCGCGCCATGGTGAAGAGCACGCGGTAGACATCGAGGTCGCCGGCGAACATCCGACACGCGGCCTTCATGGCTCCGCGGAGGTGTTCGAGCGCGTCGGCGCTTTTCGTCGCCTGCGACAGATCGGCTAGGCCGGTGCGCTCCCACAGGTCTTCGGCGAACGCCTCGAACAGGCCGGCACGGGAGTCGAAGACGACATAGATCGTCGATCGCGACACCTTCGCGAGACGTGCCACCTGGTCGATGCTGACCGGCTCGGTCGGAGCGGTTCGCATCCGCTCGGCGACGGCATCCAGGATTCTCTGGCGGGTCTCTGCGGCGGACTCGGCGCGCAGCCGCTGGTTGTACTCACGGGTCGGCATGCCGACATTCTTTCACATTTCAGTTGACACCGCGTCTTCCGTGCTACATGCTGTCTTTTGAAAGACACATCGTCCAATGAAAGTAGGCTCCTGATGATGGCACCACTCACCGACGGCCGGGTTCGTCCGGTCGTGGTCGTCGGAGCGGGCCCGGCGGGCCTCACGGCCGCCGTCTCCCTGGCCCGGCACGGCATCGAGGTCCTCCTCGTCGAGCGGCGCGCGGTGGGCTCGGAGCTCCCCCGGGCGACCGTCCTGGGCGTCCGCAACATGGAGATGCTTCGCTCCTGGGGCCTGGCCGACCGCGTCCTGGCCGGTGGCGTCGACGTCGAGATGTCGATGCTGGAGATCCCGACAGCGGCGAGGGCCGCCGAGGGATTCCGCATCGACATCGGGTATCCCTCACCGGCCGCAGAGCGCCATGGTCAGCCCGATGTCCCCGGCCTGCGTGCCGCAGGACCATCTGGAGTCGGTCCTTCTCGAGCACCTGGCCGCCATGCCCACCGCGCGCGTCGTGCGCGGCGTCGAGGCCGTCGACGTCCGACACACCTCTGAGCAAGCGGTCCTGACCCTGAGGGAGGTCAGCTCCGGCCAGAGCTTCGAGATGGCTGCCGAGTACGTCATCGCGGCAGATGGCGCCAAGAGCCGCATCCGTACGTCGCTCGGCATCGAGTACACCGGTCTCGACGGCCTCATCGAGGGTGTCATGGCCGAGTTCCATGCTCCGCTCTGGGAGCTGATGGGCGATCACCGGCACGGCGTGTACGCGATCACCGACCCGGAAGGTGCGGGAATCCTCGCGCCGGCCGGACCCGACGACCGGTGGCTCTTCGGCTGCGACCTCGCCCGCGATCTGGTCGACGACACCGCCTCGGCTCGCGAGCTGCTGCGGCATCGGATCGAGCGCGCCTCCGGAGTGCCCGGCATCCCGATCCGGATCGACCGTTTCGGCTGGTTCACCTCGGCGGCGCAGATCGCCGACACCTTCAGCAGCGGCCGGGTCTTCCTGGCCGGCGACGCAGCACACCGTGTCACCCCACGCGGTGGAACCGGCCTCAACACGGCCATCGCCAGCGGACGCGACCTGGGCTGGAAGCTGGCGTGGGTGCTGCTCGGATGGGCGCCGCCTGAGTTCCTGTCGACGTACGAAGACGAACGCCGGCCAGCCGCCGCCCACAACGTCACCCGTTCAGCCGACCCAGAGGGCACCCGCCGCGATGCGATCAGTCGAGCTTCAGGTCGACCTCGGCGGCCGCATCGGGCACGCGTGGGTCGACGCCCCATCTCCCGATGGCGACGCACGCCGATCGACCATCGACCTGGTCGGACCCGGCCTCACCCTCCTCGTCGGACCCGACGCCGAGGCGTCGCCCGACAATCCGACCCGGGCGGGTCACCGCCCATCACGACGACGCGTCTGCCCCGAGCGGCTGCACGCGCTTCGGACTCGGCCCCGCCGGCGCCGTCCTCGTCCGCCCCGACGGCGTGCCCATCGCCAGCTGGTGGACCGTCGACGACTCGCGGTCGGACGTCCACCACACGATCGACACCTTCCTATCGCGAGACACGGCCGCCCCAAGGAGTGCAGCATGAACACACCCACCGACCTCCGATGGCTCCTGTTCGCCACCGTTCCGTACCACCGGTACTCCGACGTCACAGCGCTCATCGCGCGAGGCAACGTCCTGCTCGGCCGGCGGATCGGCCGTGCCATCCAGGCCACTCACCAACGCGTCGCCGCCGCGTGCTCCGGGCCGTCGGCCTCTTCCGTCAGCACAGCCCCCGCATTTACCCCCCCGTCCAACCTGGCCGGCGAGGCTGGCCAGCATGGCCGAGCTGATGCACCGCCTCGGCACAGCACGCCGTCGATGGCGATGCGCTACCAGCACAGCCGCCTCGACCGCGACCGCGCCCTCGGTGATCGATTGTCCGCCCGCGCCGAGGCGGCCTCGGCGCAGTCAGGCTCCATGACACGGACATAGGTCAGGAGCCTGAAATCCGGACTGCGAACACGGCTAGATCTCGAGGTCGAGCGGCCTGAAGTGGCTCCGAGTCACCAGGTAGATGACCGGCCCAGGCGCGAGCAGGGCCTCGATGCGCCTCCAGCGGACCATGAGGTGTTCCAGCTGGTCCCGGTGAAGCGCGATCCCTTGCCGGATAGCGCGACCATACGCGCGCCGGTCTCGTGCACGAGCCGCCGCTCGTCCGGGTACTCCCGAATGTTGTGGT
>CAVRPU010000011.1:0-75628 GCA_963723195.1 uncultured Actinomycetota bacterium | reverse complement strand
CAGGCCTTGAGCGCCTCGTTGATGGCCGGCACGACCTCGTGCATGTCACCGATGACGGCGTACGTCGCCTTGGTCACCATGGGCGCCTCGGCGTCGGTGTTGATGGCGAGGATGACCTTGGAGCTCGAGCAGCCGGCCCAGTGCTGGATCGCGCCGCTGATGCCGCAGGGGATGTAGACCTCGGGCGAGATGCGCGTGCCCGTCTGGCCCACCTGCTCGTGGTGGGGTCGCCAGCCGAGGCTGGTGACGACGCGGGAGACACCGACCGTCCCGCCGAGGAGCGCTGCCAGCTCGTCGACGTGGCCGAAGCCCTCGGGGCCCCCTGCGCCACGACCGGCGCCGACGACGACCCGTGCCTTCTTCAGGTCACCGGTCTCGCCGACCGCGCGCGGGCTGGTGCTGCGCACCCGGGCCACCAGGTCGGCGTCGGTCACCTCGACGGCGAGCGGCTTGACGGTGCCGGAGCCCGGCGTCGCAGCCGGCGCCGCCTCCACGGCGTGGCCCGCGACGGTGAAGATCGCAGGACGCTCGTCGAGTGCCATCTCCTCCATCACCTGGCCGCCCACGACCTGGCGGGTGACCACGAACGGCGCGAGGCCGCCGAAGGACACCACGTTGGCGGCCATCGCCACGCCTTCGCGGGTGGCGACGTGCGCGAGCACCTCGGTCTCCTGCGGGCCGCCACCCGCGAGCACGACGACCGAGGAGGTGGCGGCGCGGGCCGCCTGGACGGCAGCGGCGTGCGCCGCTGCGGAGTAGGACGCGAAGGCATCGCCGTCGGCCTGGTAGACGTCGCGCACGCCGTACGCCGCCAGCGTGGCCGAGAAGCCAGGATCGATCGCGCCGATCGCCACGGCGTCGATGGGGATGCCGCCGCCGGCCGCCGACAGCGACCGGGCCAGCGTCAGGGCCTCCCGCGAGGTCTCGGCGACGTCGCCGGAACCGTCGCTCTCGCGTTCGACGTAGACGAGGATCATCGGGTCACCCCCAGGTCGACGAGCAGCTGCTTGACGGCGGGCGCGGCCGAGGCGCCCTCGCCGAGGATCTGCACCTGGTTGGGCACGGGCGGGGGCAACGTGAGCCTGACCCGCTTCGGCCCGCGCGCAGTCGCCACGGCGGCCGCCCGCTCCTCGATCGCGATCTTCTTGGCCTTCATCCGCCCCGACACCGTGGGGTAGCGCGGCTCGACGCCACCCTCGAGCACCGTGACCACGGCGGGCACCGGCAGCTCGTAGGTGTCGGTGCCGACCGGTCCCTCTGCCACGACGGTGGCGGTGCCGTCGGCGACGGCGACGGTGCTGGCGCCGGCGACGACCGGCCGCCCGAGGGCGTAGGCGAGTCGGATGCCGACCTGGAAGTCGCCGGTGTCGGCGGCGTCGTTGCCGAGCAGGATCACGTCGTGGGTGCGTCCCTCGGCCTCGTGCGCCGTGACGACGGCAGCGATCTCGTCGGCGACGTCGGCGGGGCCGTAGCCCACCGGGTCGGCGACCACGTGCGTCGCGGCCGTGCAGCCGAGGGCCAGGGCCGAGCGGAGCTGCTCGGCGGCGTCCTGCGTGCCGACCGTCACGACGGTGGCCTCGCCCCCGCTGGTGCCGGCGATCTGGACGGCCAGCTCGACCGCGCAGAGCTCGTGGTTGCTGATGGTGAAGCCGACGTAGCGACCGTCGACGCCCTGGCCGTCGGCGGTCAGCAGCACCTCGCCGGAGGAGTCCGGAACGCGCTTGAGCGCGACGAGAACGTTCGTCATGCCCGGATCCGCTCGTTCGTCGCGTCGAAGAGCGAGGTGGCGTCGACGGAGCCGACGGTCACCGGGTAGAGCTCCTCCATGTAGGACACCGCCAGCTGGTTGCCGATCGTCGCCTGCTCGGGCGGCAGGAACGCGAGCAGCACGTGCTTGCCGAGCGACGGGGCCGAGCCCGCGGTGGTGACGTAGGCCTGGTGGCCGTGACCGTCGACGACGGTGCCGCCCTCGCGCGTCAGGATCGGCTCGCCGCCGAGCATGTAGCGCTTCACGCCCGACTTCGACGTGTGGTCGTCGACGGTCATCGTGCAGAGCACCGCGGCGGGGGCGCTCTCGCGCTGCTTCAGGTACGCCGCGCGGCCGACGAAGTCGTGCGCCTTGACCTTCGGCCGCTGCATGCCGACCTCGACGATGGAGCGCTCCGCGTCGAGCTCGAAGCCGAACGCGCGGTAGCCCTTCTCGATGCGGCCGGTGGTGCCGTAGACGCCGATGCCGACAGGGATCGCACCGTGGGCCGCGCCGGCCTCGTGCAGGATCTTCCAGAGCCGGGCGCCCTGCTCGATCGGGACGTAGAGCTCCCAGCCCAGCTCGCCGACGTAGGAGATCCGCGACGCGAGCACGGCCAGCGAGTCGACCTCGATGGTCCGGCAGGAGCCGAAGCCGAAGCCCTCGTTGGACACGTCGGCCGAGGTGACCGAGGCGAGGATGTCGCGGGCGCGGGGGCCCCACAGGCCGATCGTGGTGTACGCCGACGTCAGGTCGGTGACCTGGGCGCCGCCGACCTTGTCGGCGATGTCGGCGAACCACTTGCGGTCGACCATGCCGTGCGCGCCGCCGGTGACCACGCGGAAGTGGTCGTGGCCCAGCCGCATCACGGTGAGGTCGGAGACGAAGCCGCCGGTCTCGTCGAGCACCGGGGTGTAGATGACCTTGCCCAGGGCGACGTCGCACTGCGAGACGCACGCGGTCTGCACGGCCTCGAGGGCGCCGGGGCCCTTGACGTCGAAGATCGCGAACGCGGAGAGGTCGACGATGCCGGCCGTCTCGCGCATCCTCAGGTGCTCGGCATTGATGATCGGCGACCACCAGCGCGCATCCCACTCGTGCTCGCGGGGCATCACCTGGTCGCCGTACTCCTCGACGAGGCCGGCGTTGGACTCGTACCAGAACGGCCGCTCCCAGCCGGCGGCCTCGAAGAACACAGCGCCCTGCTCGACCTGCTGCGTGTGCATCGGGGCCAGGCGCTGAGGGCGGTCCGACTCGTACTGCTCGCCGGGGTGGATGATCCCGTAGGTCTTGTTGAACGCCTCCGACGTGCGCGCCTTGATGTGGGCGCGGGTCTTCTGGTGGGGGTAGAAGCGCGCGATGTCGGAGTGGCTGATGTCGATCTCGGAGTGACCGTGGGTCATCCGCTCGGCGACGGCGCGGGCGACGCCCGGGCCCTCCTTGATCCAGACCGCGGCGGCCGACCAGAGGTTCTTCACCTCGGGGGTCTCGCCGAGGATCGGCCAGCCGTCGGGGGTGAGGGAGAGCAGGCCGTTGATGGCGTA
Source organism: uncultured Actinomycetota bacterium (assembly GCA_963723195.1). Taxonomy (GTDB): domain Bacteria; phylum Actinomycetota; class Actinomycetes; order Propionibacteriales; family Nocardioidaceae; genus Nocardioides. The sequence continues at coordinate 72,337 of CAVRPU010000011.1, read as the reverse complement.
GCGGATCTCGGCGCCCTCGGCGCCGAGCAGGTCGGGCATCAGCTCGAAGGCCTCCTCGAGCTGCTGGTCGAAGTCCTCCTCGGTGAAGGGCAGCTCGGTCGGCGACAGCTTGGACTGCTCGATCGAGGGGATCTCCTCGGGGTCCCAGAGGATCGGCCGGTGGGCGTAGGAGCCGACCTCCATGTCGGCGCCGTGCTGGCGCTCGTAGCAGAAGGTGTCCATGTCGCGGACGATCGGGATCGAGATCTCACCCTCGAGGCCGGACAGCTGCGGGCACGGGCCGACCGAGATCATCTGGTGGACGGCGGGGGTCAGCGGGATCTCGGCACCGGCCATCTTGGCGATCTTGGGGCTCCACACGCCGCACGCGATGACGACGACCTCGGCCTCGATGTCGCCGCCCGAGGTGCGCACGCGCCTGATGGCGCCGTCCTCGACGTCGAGACCGGTGACCTCCACGTTCGGTACGACGGTGAGCGCGCCGGCCTCCATGGCCCGCTCGCGCATGATCGTGCCCGCCCGCAGGGAGTCGACGACACCGACCGACGGCGTCCAGAAGGCGCCGATGATGACGTCCTTCTCGAGGAAGGGCACCTTCTCGACGACCTGCTCGGGCGTGACGAGCTCGGCCTCGATGCCCCAGTTCTTCGCGCTCGACATCCGGCGGCGCAGCTCCTCCATGCGCGCCTCGGTCCGCGCGACCTCGAAGCCGCCGGACTGGGTGAAGACGCCCATCTCCTGGTACTGCTCGACCGAGTCGAGCGTCAGGTCGGTGATCTCCCGGGAGTGGTCCACCGGGAAGATGAAGTTGGAGGCGTGGCCGGTCGAGCCGCCCGGGTTGGGCAGCGCTCCCTTGTCGATCTGGACGATGTCGCGCCAGCCGAGCCGCGCGAGGTGCCAGACCAGGCCGTTGCCGACGATGCCCGCGCCGATGACCACGACTCGCGCCGAGGTGGGGACCTCCGCCATTGTGCACTCCTTGAACTGTTGCGTAGTGTGCAACGTGTTGCGTGATGTGAAACGATGCGGTCAAGTCTGCGGCATGGACGGCACACCGTCAAGCGCCGTATACGTTGTTATACTCCGCGCGGGTATAACAAGGTATCTGCGAGACGTCCGAGAGAGGTGAAGCGCCAGTGGCTCCGACCGACGCGCTCCCGAACCCGTACACACCCGGGCAGGTCCCGCGGATCCTCGCCGGTCGCCGCGAGGAGCTCGGCCGGATCCGCGACCTGGTCGGCCGGGTGGCGACGTACGGCGAGCTGGGTGGTCCGCTGCTGGTCTTCCACGCCCCGCGCGGCATCGGGAAGACCTCGCTGCTCCGGGCCGCGCAGCGCGAGACGGCCGAGCTCGGCATCGTCTCGGTCTGGGTCTCCTGCGTGCGCGGGACGCCCGTGCTGCCCGAGCTCGTGGCCGGCGTCGCTCGGAGCCTCGAGCGCGCCGAGATCGTCCCGCCCGGCGCGGCGGGCGTCCGCTGGCGGACCCGGCTGGAGCGGATCGGCCTCGAGCTCGGCGTACCCGGCCTGAAGGTGTCGGCCGACCTGCGCTCGGACGGGCCGGCTCCCGACCCCCCGGCGACCGCTCCGGTGGCGGCGTTGGAGGACCTGCTCCACGACACCGCGACGCTGGTCCGCGACCGGGGCGGGGCCGGGCTGCTGGTGCTGGTCGACGAGCTGCACGCCGCGCAGCGCGACGAGCTGTCGCTGTTCCTGAACGCCCTGCAGAACCTCGACGGCCAGCGGGAGGAGAACCCCTTGACCGTCGTGACGGCCGGCCTGCCGGTGACGCCCGAGGCGATCACCCGCGCGGCGACGTTCGGCGAGCGGAGCTCGTTCGTCGCCCTCGACCTGCTGGCCGACGCCGACGCCCGGGCCGCCGTGACCGCGCCGGCCGAGGCGCTCGGCGTCTCGTGGACCGGCCCCGCCCTCGACGCCGTGGTCGCCGAGTCCGGCGGCTATCCCTACTTCCTCCAGCTGCTGGGCAGTGCCTCCTGGGCGGCGGCAGCTCCACGGGCGGGCCGGCGCATCGGGCTTGCCGACGTCCGCGCCGGCATCCCTGCGGCCCAGGGGCAGGTCACGGCGATGTACCGCGCCCGCTGGGGCTCGGCCACCCCCACCGAGCAGGCCTTCCTCACCGCCATGGCCCGCGCGATGGGGGCCCTGGACGCGGGCGAGGGGAACGTCTCGCGCGCCGACATCGCCAGCGCCCTCGGTCAGGACTCCCGGGCGATCTCGGTCCCCCGCGAGCGCCTCATCGACAAGGGCGTCATCGAGCCCGTCGGCCACGGGCTGGTCCGCTTCACCCTCCCCGGCTTCGCCGACTACGTACGCCGCCGCGACGAGCCCTGAAAGCGCCGAGCAGACGCAACTTCACCTCTCGAAACCCGCAGGGGACCCACCTGGCAGGTGAAGTTGCGTCCGCTCGGCGTCACTGGTCGGGGAACTTGTCGGCGTGCTGGACAGCACGCCGCACCCGGGACGGGAGCGTCGAGTCGAAGCTCTCCTGGCGCAGCGCCTTCATCAGCGAGAAGCACATGCCGATCAGGATCAGCATGAACGGCCCGCCGACCACGATCACCAGTGTCTGCAGGGCGTTCAGCCCGTCCTGCAGGAGCAGCACCGCGGCGATGGCTCCGGTGGTGACGCCCCAGAAGATGACCAGGCTTCGCTTCGGGTGCTCCTCGCCGTGCTGGCTCAGCATCCCCATCACGATGGACGCGCTGTCGGCGCCGGTGATGAAGAAGATCGCGATGAGGAACACCGCGATCGCGCCGGTGATCGAGCCGAGCGGGTACTCGCTCAGCATCGAGAACAACGCGACCTCCTGGCCGTCGGTGTTCAGGGTCTCGGTGAGGTTGACCCCCTCGTTGAGCTGCAGGTCGAACGCCGCGCCCCCCAGGATCGAGAACCACACGAACGACACCAGCGACGGGACCGCGATCACGTAGATCACGAACTGCCGGATGGTGCGGCCCTTGGAGATGCGCGCGATGAACATGCCCGACGAAGGGCGTCCACGACACCCACCAGGCCCAGTAGAAGATCGTCCAGCCGCTCAGCCAGCCGATGCTCTCCTCGTTGAACGCCCCGGTGCGGAAGCTCATCGCCGGCAGATGGGTGAGGTAGCCGCCGATCGACTCCGTGAAGGTGCTCAGGATGAACACCGTCGGGCCGACGACGAAGAGGAAGAAGGCCAGCAGCGCCGCGGCGATCGCGTTGGCGTTGGAGAGCCACTTGATGCCCTTCTCCACACCGCTGACAGCGGAGATCACGAAGCACGCGGTCAGGACCGCGATCACGACGGTGGCGAGCGACTTGCTGCCCTCGCCCCGGCCGAACACCTCGTCCATCCCGCCGGTGATCTGCAGGGCGCCCAGCCCGAGCGAGGTCGCCGAGCCGAAGAGCGTCGCGAAGATCGCCACGACGTCGATGGCCTTGCCCGGGCCCTGCTTCGCGCGGGCGCCGAGGAGCGGGGTGAAGGCGCCGGAGACGAGGTTGCCGTAGCCCTTGCGGTAGGCGAAGTAGCCGATCGAGAGGCCGATGACGGCGTACATCGCCCACGGGTGGAAGCCCCAGTGGAAGAACGTGTACTCCATGGCCAGCTGCGCGCCCTGCTCCGAGCCCGGCTCGGCCAGGCCGAGGGGCGGGGTCTCGAGGTGCCACAGCGGCTCGGCGACGCCGAAGAACATCAGGCCGATGCCCATGCCGGTCGCGAACATCATCGAGACCCACGAGAACGTCGAGAACTCCGGCTCGGAGTTGTCCGGGCCGAGCTTGATGTTGCCGTAGCGCGAGAAGGCGAGGAACGCCGAGAAGATCAGGAAGCCGCCGCTGGTCAGCACGAAGAGCCAGCCGAACGTCGTGGTCATCCAGTTGCGTGCCTCGAGGGTCGCCTCGCCGGACCCGTCGGCGTCGATGACGCCCCAGAGCAGGAACGCCAGGACCAGGACGGCGGCGACGCCGAACACGACCTTGTCGACGGGCATGCCGGTGCGGCCGCTACCCACGTCGGTCGGCCCGGTCGAGGGGCCCTGCGGTGTCACGGTTGCCATGAGTCCACCTTGTCTCGAGATCATCGCCGGATGATGTTGCTGCTGACGCAACACCGATGCGCGATACGAGACACACTGTGTCCTGCATCACACCCGGACGTCAAGGTTGAGTCGTGCCTCCGGGCGGTTGAGTCGCGCCCTCGCGCAGACGAGTCGCGCCTCCGGTGACCGAGGAGCGCCCGGAGGCGCCACTCAACCGCCCGGAGGCGCGACTCAACTGCTCATGGGTCAGCCGAGCCAGGCCTCCACCTTGTCGGGGTTCTCCTCGATCCACTTGGCGGCGGCCTCCTCAGGAGACATCCCGTCGGCAGCGATGTAGCCGGCGACGACGTTCTGGTCCTCGTTGGTCCAGGTGAAGTTCTGGACCAGGCCGACCGCGCTGGAGTCGCTCTCGGACCACTCGGTGCCGACGATCTTCTTCAGCTCCGTCTCGGGGTAGTCGCAGGCGACCGTCTGCGGGTCGTCCTGGCAACCCTCCTCGTACGGCGGCAGCGCGACCCGCTGCATCGCGACCTCGGCGTTGAAGTACTGCGGCTCGTACCAGTAGCCGATGACCCACTCCTTGTTCTCCTCGGCGGCACGGAACGCCTCGATGGAGGCGGCCTCGCTGCCGGAGAAGACGACCTTGAAGTCCAGGCCGAGGTTCTCCACGATCGCCTCGTCGAACTGGACGTACGACGGGTCGGCGCCGAGGAACTGGCCCTTGCCGTCGGACTCGCTGGTCTCGAACTCGGAGGCGTACTTGTTGAGGTTGTTGTAGTCGAGGATGTCCGGGTGCTCCTCGGCGAGCCACGGCGGGACGAACCAGCCGATGATGCCCACGTTGCCCTGGGGTCCGAAGTCCGTTGCGGTGCCGTCGCCCTCCTCGGCGAAGAACTTCTTCTCGAGGTCGGGGTGGCCCCAGTCCTCGATCACGACGTCGACCTCGCCGGTGCCGAAGCCCTGCCAGGAGACGTCCTCCTTGAGCTCCTTGTACTCGACCGTGCAGCCCAGCTCCTGCTCGGCCACGGTGCCGACGACGTAGGCGCTGGCTTCGTAGCCGACCCACGGGTTGACGGCCATGTTGAGGTCTCCGCACTCGCCCCCGGCCTCGGCCTGCTGGGACTCGTTGGCCTCGGTCTGCTCGTCGATCGAACCTCCGCCACAGGCGGAGAGGGCCAGCGTGGCGACGGCGGCTACTGCCCCGAGTCGCGCACCCCGGCTGCGGGCAGTTCTCATGGTGGTTCTCCTCATCTGATGGTTGATCGGAAATCGTTGGGGGTCTCTGGTGGTCGTCCGGTCTATGTCTCGACGACCTTCCGGTCGCCGGGGAAGCCGATCGGCAACCGCGTGTGGAACGCCCGGCGCGGCCCGGCCCCGTCATCACGGCGTACGTCGGCAGCGGCCCGGGTGATGCGGTCGAGCATCACGCCGAGCAGGACGATGGTGATGCCGGCGGCGAGACCCTTGCCCCAGGCCTCGCTACGAGCGAACCCGTAGACGACGTCGTAGCCGAGGGCTCCGGCGCCGACGAGGCCGCCGATCACGGTCATGGAGAGCACGTAGAGCAGGCCCTGGTTGGTGGCCAGCACCAGCGAGCCCTTGGCCATCGGCAGCTGGACCTTGGTGATCTCCTGCCACGTCGTCTGGCCGGTCGAGCGGCCCGCCTCGATCGTGGTGGGCGAGACGGCCTTGACACCGTCGGCCACCAGCTTGATCGCCGCAGGCGCTGCGTAGACGACACCCGCCACGATCGCGGTGAAACGCGAAGGGCCGAACAGCGCAAGCACCGGGATCAGGTAGACGAACGGCGGGATCGTCTGGCCGGCGTCGAGGAACGGTCTGATCCCGAAGTCGACCTTGCGGTCGCGAGCCATCCAGACGCCGAACACCAGGGCCAGGATCATCACCAGCACGGTGGCGACCAGCGTCATCGTCAGGGTGACCATCGCGTCGTGCCACAGGTCGAAGTACCAGATGCCGGTGAGGCACACGAGGGTCGAGACGAGAGCGCGGGTGCCGCCGAAGACGAAGGCGAGCGCGGCGATCGCCACGAACGAGACGTACCACGGGGACTCGGCGATCAGGTTCTGCATCGGGTTGAGGAGCCAGTTGGTGATGAAGTCCTTGAAGGCGCCGGTGATGCCACCGAAGGTGCTGGTGACCCAGTCCATGACGTCGTTGACGACGTCGGCGATCCTGTCGCCGATCGTGTAGACCGGGAACTCGGCGAGGCCGATGTAGGTGCGCGAGAGATAGACCGCGACCAGGGTCCCGACGCCGCCGACGGCAAGGAGGATGCGCCGGGCGCGGACGTTGCCGCCGCCGCCGCGGGCCACCTTCTCGGAGCGCTCGCTGGCCGCCGTCGTGGTGCGGTCGAGCATCACGGCCATCACCACGATCAACACGCCCGGCACGAACGCCGCCCCGACGTCGTTGATCCGCAGGCCGGCGAGGACAGGCTTCCCGAGACCCGGACCATTCACGAAGGCCGCCAGGGTGGCCATCGACAGCGCGGCCAGCGTGGTCTGGTTGAGGCCGACGATGATCGTCTTGCGAGCCATCGGGAGCTGCACCTTGAAGAGCCGCTGCCAGTACGTCTGGCCGGCAGAGTCGGTGGCCTCGATGGTGGTCGCCGGGACCTCCTTGATCCCGAAGCCCGCGATCCGGACGAGCGGCGGCAGCGCGTAGATCAGCGTGCTCACGACCGCCGCGCTCACGCCGATGCCGAAGAAGAGCACCACCGGCAGCAGGTAGACGAAGGTCGGCATCGTCTGCATCAGGTCGAGGATGACCGTGATCACCTTGTTCGCCCGGGGGCTGGTGCCGACCAGGACCGCAAGGGGCATCCCGAGCACGATCACGATCGCGACCGAGATGCCGGTGACGATGAGCAGGTCGAGCGAGTCCTGCCAGAAGCCGAGGACGCCGAAGGAGAGGAAGGAGAGGCAGACCAGGATGGCGATGCGCCAGTTGGCGATCGCGAGGCCGATGTACGTCGCGATCGCGACCACGCCCAGCCAGCCGATCTCCGGCACCGGCCGCGGCGGGTTGGGCACGACGATCATCCGCTGGACCCACTCGAAGGCGCTGCGCAGCAGTTCCGAGATCGCGTTGGTGAACTGCATGACCGGGTTGGTGTCGCGACTCGCGAGCAGGTCGTTGTTGAACTCCGTGAGGCGGTCGTGCAGGTCGGTGCGTGCGACGCCGGGGAGGGTGAGGGTGTCGGTGCCGTCGGTGAAGTACCACACCACGATCCACACCGCGACGATCGCGGCGGCGGGGATCCAGCGGCTGACGTACTTGCGCTCGGGAGGCGGCGGCTCGGCGCCGGGCTCGACGGGTTTGCGGGCCGAAGGTGCCGGTGCTGGTGCCGTCGTGGTCATGAGTGTTCCTCCTCGGCCACGACCACGCGCATGATGTCGTCCTCGTCGACGACCCCGAGCAGCTGGTCGCCGTCCATCACCCGGATCGGGTGCTCCGAGGCGATCGCCGCCCGGGCAGCCTGGCGCACGATCGTCGTCACGGGGAGCGCGGGACCTTCGAGGGACTCGCCGGGCCTCGGTTCGCGCATCACCCACTTCAGGGTCAGCACGTGCGACTTGGGGACCTCGGAGACGAAGTCCTTGACGTAGTCGTCGGCCGGGCGGGCGACGACCTCGTCGGGCGACCCGATCTGGACGATGGCGCCGTCGCGCATGATCAGGATCCGGTCGCCGAGCTTGAGCGCCTCGGCGAGGTCGTGGGTGATGAAGACCATCGTCTTGCCGAGCTCGCGGTGCAGGCGGATGACCTCGTTCTGCATGTCGCGCCGGATCAGCGGGTCGAGAGCCGAGAACGGCTCGTCGAAGAGCAGCATCTCCGGGTCGCCGGCGAGCGCCCGCGCGAGGCCGACGCGCTGCTGCATGCCTCCGGAGAGCTGGTCGGGGTAGGACTTCTCGTAGCCGGTGAGACCGACCAGGTCGACGATCTCGCCGGCCTTCTGGCGGCGCTCCTTCTTGGGGACGCCGCGGACCTCGAGGCCGTAGGCCACGTTGTCGATGACCTGGCGGTGCGGCAGCAGGCCGAAGTGCTGGAACACCATCGACACCTGGTGGCGGCGGATCTCGCGGAGCTTGGACTCCGACGCGGCGGTGATCTCCTCGCCGTTCAGCGTCACCGAGCCCGACGTCGGCTCGATCAGGCGGGTGAGCAGGCGGACCAGCGTCGACTTGCCCGACCCGGAGAGGCCCATCACCACGAAGACCTCACCGGGCGCGACGTCGAACGACACGTCCTTCACGCCGACGACGTTGCCGGTCTTGGCCTTCAGCTCGGCGCGCGACAAGTCGGCGTCCGGCGTCCCGATGATCTGGTCGGACCTGGGCCCGAAGATCTTCCAGAGCGCGTCGACCTTGAGGGCCGCGTCGGTGGTCGTCGTGGTGGGGTCGATCGTGGCGGTCATGCTGGGGCCTCCTCGTGATGGTCGCCTGGCCACAGCGGCATGCCGGCACCATGCCGGTAGTACGGGACGGTGGCGGGCGCAAGCGGGGTGTTGCCGAGGATGAGGTCGGCGGCCTTCTCGGCCACCATCATCACCGGGGCGTAGATGTTGCCGTTGGTGACGTAGGGGAAGACGGAGGCGTCGACGACACGAAGTCCTTCGAGGCCGTGCACCTTCATCGTCAGCGGATCGGTCACGGAGCCCTCCTCGGTGCCCATCTTGGCAGTGCACGAGGGGTGCAGGGCGGTCTCGGCGTCGGCGCGTACCCAGTCGAGGATCTCCTCGTCGGTCTCGACCGAGGGTCCGGGCGAGAGCTCGCCGTCGTTGTACGGCTCGAAGGCCGGCTGGTTGAGGATCCGCCGCGCCGTGCGGATCGCCTCCACCCACTCCTTGCGGTCGGTCGGCGTCGAGAGGTAGTTGAAGACCATGCTCGGGTGCATCCGCGGGTCGGTGCTCCTGATCCGGATGTGGCCGCGGGTGTCGGCGTACATCGGGCCGACGTGCACCTGGTAGCCGTGCCCCTTCGTCGGCGACGAGCCGTCGTAGCGGATCGCGATCGGCAGGAAGTGGAACATCAGGTTGGGCCAGCCGACCTCGTCGTTGCTCCGGCAGAAGCCACCGCCCTCGAAGTGGTTGGTGGCGCCGAGGCCTTGGTGGCGGAACAGCCAGTCGAAGGCGATCTTCGGCCGCTGGTGCCAGGCCAGGCCGGGCGCGATCGACACCGGCTGCTTGGAGCCGTACTGGATGTAGACCTCGAGGTGGTCCTGCAGGTTGGCGCCGACCCCTGGGAGGTCGTGGACGACGGGGATGCCCAGCGGTCGGAGCAGGTCGGGGTCGCCGACACCCGAGAGCTGCATCAGCTGCGGGCTGTTGATCGCGCCACCGCACAGGATGACCTCGCCGGCGCGCACCGAGCGGCGTACGCCGGCGTGCCGGTAGTCGACGCCGACGGCGCGCTTGCCCTCGAACCGGATGCCGGTGACGAGGGCGAGCGTCTCGACCTTGAGGTTCGTCCGGCGCATGACCGGATGCAGGTAGGCGCGGGCGGCGGACAGGCGGCGGCCGTTGCGGATGTTGCGGTCGAACCGGGCGAAGCCCTCCTGGCGGTAGCCGTTGACGTCGTCGGTCAGCGGGTAGCCGGCCTCCTCGCACGCCTTGAAGAAGGCGTCGAAGAGCGGGTTCTTCGCCGGGCCGCGCTCGAGCACGAGGGGTCCGCTGCCGCCGCGCCAGTCGTCGGGCGCGGGGCGCCCGTCGTCGTCGAGGCGGGTCTCCATGCGCTTGAAGTAGGGCAGGCAGTGCCGGAAGTCCCAGGTCTCCATGCCCGGGTCGCCCGCCCAGCGCTCGTAGTCCATCGGGTTGCCCCGCTGGAAGATCATGCCGTTGATCGAGCTGCTGCCACCGAGCACCTTGCCGCGCGCGTGGACGATCCTGCGGCCGTTCATGTGCGGCTCGGGGTCGGTCTCGTACTTCCAGTCGTAGAGCGGGTTCCCGATCGAGAACGGCAGCGCCGCCGGCATGTGGACGAGCGGGTCGATGATGTAGTCGGAGCGGCCGGCCTCGAGCACGAGGACCGACGTGCCCGGCGCCGCGCTGAGCCGGTTGCCGAGCGCCGAGCCGGCCGAGCCGCCGCCGACGATGACGTAGTCGTAGACCCGTTCAGTCACGGGCGCCCCCGGTGCCGGTGCCGAACCAGTCGGACGGCGCGGGCTTGAGGTTGCGCCAGACGTGCTTGGTCTCGCGATACTCCTCGAGCCCGGCGCTGCCGAGCTCGCGCCCGATGCCCGACTGCTTGTAGCCGCCCCACTCCGCCTGGGCGACGTAGGGGTGGTAGTCGTTGATCCACACGGTGCCGAGGCGCAGGCGGCGCGCGATCCGCTCGGCCTTGGCCTCGTCGGAGGTCCACACCGCGCCGGCCAGTCCGTAGATCGAGTCGTTGGCCAGTCGCACGGCCTCCTCCTCGGTGCGGAAGGTCTCGACCGTGACGACCGGCCCGAAGGACTCCTCCTGGACGCACCGCATCGTGGTGTCGCACCCGTCGAGGACCGTCGGCGGGAAGAAGTAGCCGTCGGCCAGGTCGCCGTCGGTGGCCCGCACGCCGCCCACGAGCACGGTCGCGCCCTCGGCGACCGCCGCGTCGACGTACGCCGTCACCTTGTCCAGATGGCCCTGCGAGATGAGCGCACCGGTCTCGGCCTCGTCGTCGAACGGTCCGCCGAGCCGGATCGCGCCGGCGCGCTTGGCGATCTCCGCGACCAGCTCGTCGTGGAGGCTCTCCTCGACCAGCAGGCGCGCCCCGGCCGAGCACACCTGGCCCGAGTGCAGGAACACGGCGGTCAGGGCGTTGTCGAGCGCGGCCTCACGATCGGCGTCGGCGAAGACGATGTTGGGGTTCTTGCCACCGAGCTCGAGGGCGATCTTCTTCACCGTGGCGGCGGCGTTGACCATCAGCCGCTTGCCCGTGTCGACACCGCCGGTGAAGGACACCAGGTCGACGCGTGGGTCCGTGGAGAGCGGAGCCCCCGCATCGGCGCCGGCCCCGAGGATCAGGTTGGCGACGCCGGCGGGGACGCCGGCCTCCTCCAGCAGCCGCATCAGGTGGATCGCCGTGTGCGGCGTCAGCTCGCTCGGCTTGAGGACGAAGGTGTTGCCCGCGACGAGGCAGGGCGCGACCTTCCAGGCGACCTGCAGAAGCGGGTAGTTCCACGGCGTGATCAGGGCGCAGACACCGACGGGCTCGTGGACGACCCGCGACTCGACGTCGTCGCGGCCCACGTCGACGCTGCGGCCGGGCTCGGTGCGCACGCTCTCGCCGTAGTGGCGGAACACGCTGGTGACGTCGTCGACGTCGAGCTCGCTCTCGGCGAGCCGCTTGCCGGTGTCGAGGCTCTCCATCCGGGCGATCGCGGCCTTGTCGCGCTGGAGCAGGTCGGCGACCCTCGAGGAGGACGTCGGCGCGCTCCGCTGTCGACAGCAGGCGGCCAGGGCCCCTCGTCGAACGCCTCGCGAGCGGCGGCGATCGCCGCCTCGGTGTCGGCCGCCGTGGCCTCGTCGACGGTGGCCACCAGGTCACCGTCGGCAGGGCAGCGGATCTCCCGCCGGCCTCCCTCACGGGCGCCGACCCAGACCCCACCCACGTATAGCGACGACACTCGACCCTCCGTCACCTTGACGGGTTGTGTTGCACATCAAGCAACCCGATGCTCATGTCGCAACTCGATGATGAGGCTGAGCATGCGACCTGGGCCACACCCAGGTCAAGGTTCGGCGGGTCAATGGATTGTTGCGATGATGCAACGGTGCCGGATCGTTCACCCGTCTTCGCCCTCGGCCTGGGTTGCCAGAAGGGCGGTACGTCGTGGCTCCACGACTACCTCGCCGCCTCGCCGGCGTGCGACCCCGGCTTCCGCAAGGAGTACCACGTCTTCGACGGGCTCGACCTCCCCTCGGAGGCCTGGATGCGCAGGCGCGTCGTCGCCCGCGCGGCCAAGGCCGTCGAGGCACTGGAGCGCGGGGTGCCCGCCAGCGTCGACGCCCTGCGGCAGGCGGCCTTCTACGCCGACCCCACGACGTACTTCGACTACTTCACCTCGCTCCTGGCCCGGCCCGGCGTCTCGCTCACCTGCGACATCACCCCGTCGTACGCCCTGTTGCCGGCCACCCGTCTCGTCTCGATCCGCGACGGCTTCGCCGAGCGCGGCGTGCCGATCGTGCCGGTGTTCCTGCTGCGCGACCCGGTCGAGCGGATCTGGTCGATGGTGCGGATGAACCAGCAGCGCCGGCCTGACGACTTCCCGGGCCCGACGTCGGACTGGGTTCGGCGCCTCTACGCCCAGGACGACCACGCGCTGCGCACCCGCTACGACCTGACGCTGGCCGCCCTCGACGAGGCGTTCGGGCCGGGCGCCTCGTGGCTGGCCCTCTACGAGCAGCTCTTCGACCGCGACGTCCTCGCCGTCGCTCTGCGACCGGCTCGCCATCGACTTCCACGAGCCCGACCTGAGCCACGTGGTCAACGCCTCCCCCAAGGGCGACGCCCTCCCCGACGACCTGGTCGCCGAGATGGCCGCCCACTTCCAGGGCGTCTACGCCGCGACGGCTCTCCGCTTCCCCGACGTCGACCTCGCCGCGGTCTGGCCGTCCGCCCGCCACCTTCGTTGAGTCGCGCCTCCGGTTCGTCGAGTCGCGCCTCCGGTTCGTCGAGTCGGATGGGGCGCGCGAGTGAACCGACCGGAGGCGCGACTCAACAGCCCGGAGGCGCGACTCAACGCGCTAGCGGTGCCCCCAGCCGAGACGGTGGGAGACCTCGTCGGCCGAGCCCACGAGCAGCTCGATGACGCTGGGGAGCTTCTCCTCGGTCAGCCGGAACGTCGGGCCGCTCACGCTCATCGAGGCGATCACGTCGCCGTGGGCGTTGCGGATCGGCGCGGCGACGGCGGTCAGGCCGATCTCGAGCTCGTCGACGGCGACGGCGTACCCCTGCGCCCGGACCTTCTCGAGCTCCTTGCGCAGCTCGCCCTTCCGGGTGATGGTCAGGGCCGTGTACGCCGGCAGCGCGCCGAGCACCCGGGTCTGCTCCTCGGGCTCGAGCCAGCTGATCAGCACCTTGCCGTTGCTGGTGGCGTGCAGGGGGATGTGCTGCCCGACCCAGTTGTGCGACTGCAGTGCGCTGGAGCCGGCGACCTGGTCGAGGTAGAGCGCCGAGTGGTCCGCGAGGACGGCGACGTTGACGGTCTCGTTGGTGTCGGCGGCGAGCTTGCGGCAGATCGAGCGCGCCTCCTGCACCACGTCGAGCCGGGCCGTGGTGGCCCCTGCGAGGCGGAGCAGGCCGACGCCGAGGCGGTACTTCCCCCGGTCCTCGGTCTGCTCGACCAGCCCGTGGCTCTCCAGGGTGGCGACGAGCCGGAACGCCGTCGACTTGTGCACGTCGAGCCCCTGGGCCAGCTCGGTGACGCCGAGCTCGCCGGTGCGGGCCAACGACTCCAGGATGCTGAGCGCCCGGTCGACCGACTGCACCGCTGCGCCGTTGGCCGGCCCGGCCTCGTTGCTCATGGCGCAACCGTAGACCTCATGACGCAACGTGTCATTACGCGGCCGGCCGGCAGGGTTCGGATAGCCACGCTGCTCAGCGGAAGACGACCGTGCGGTGCCCGTTCATCAGCACCCGGGTCTCCGAGTGCCAGCGGACAGCGCGGGAGAGCACCTGCGCCTCGACGTCGCGTCCGGCCGAGACGAGCTGGTCCTGCACCAGGCTGTGGTCGACCCGCAGCACGTCCTGCTCGATGATCGGGCCCTCGTCGAGGTCGGCGGTGACGTAGTGGGCCGTCGCGCCGACCAGCTTGACGCCCCGCTCGAAGGCCTGGTGGTAGGGCTTGGCGCCCTTGAAGCTCGGCAGGAACGAGTGGTGGATGTTGATGATCCGGCCCGACCAGCGCGTGCACAGGTCGTCGCTGAGGATCTGCATGTAGCGCGCCAGCACGATCAGGTGGATGCCGTGCTCGTCGGCGAGCTCGGAGAGCTGCCGCTCGGCGTCGGCCTTGTTGTCGGGGCGCACCGGGATGTGGTGGAACGGCAGCTCGTAGGTGTCGGCGAGCCGCTTGGCGTCCAGGTGGTTGGACACGATGGCCGGGATCTCGATGTTCACCGAGCCCGTCGACCAGCGGAAGAGCAGGTCGTTGAGGCAGTGCAGATGCTGGGAGACCATCAGCAGGGTGCGGTACGGCGTCGCGGTGTCCCACAGCTCCCACTGCATCCCGAACCGCTCGGCGACCGCCGCGAAGTCGCCGCGCAGCGCCACGGGGTCGAGCGGACCGGTCGTCCCCGCGAAGCGCACCCGCATGAAGAAGCGCCGCTCCTGCAGGTCGTTGAAGTGCTGGCTCTCGACGATGTTGGCGGAGTGCCGGACCAGGAAGCCCGAGACCTCGTGCACGATCCCGGGCCGGTCGTCGCAGATGACCGTGAGCACGCACTCCTGGGCGGGGTCGGTCGTCCCGCCGCCGTGCGGGTCGAGGGGCGTCGCGAGCTCGGTCGCGTCGTCCGCGGCCATCAGTCGCCCAGCTCGGCGCGGCGGCGCACGACGTACTCGTCGAGCTCCGCGGCGATCGCGTCGTCCAGCGGCGGCGGCTCGTAGGCCTCCAGCTTCTCCTGGTAGATCGTCGTGGCGCGCTCGGCGGTGTCGCGGCCACCGTTGCGGTTCCAGCGCTCGTAGTTCTCCGAGCTCGACAGCAGCGGGCGGTAGAAGCAGGTGCGGAAGCGCTCCATCGTGTGCATCGCTCCGAGGAAGTGCCCCCCGTGCCCGACCTCCTCGTGGGCGCCGAAGGCCATCGAGGCCTCGTCGATCTCCAGCGGGGTGAACTCGTGCTGCAGCATCTGCAGCAGCTCGATGTCGACGATGAACTTCTCGTAGCCAGCGACCAGGCCGCCCTCGAGCCAGCCGGCCGAGTGCATGACCCAGTTGGCGCCCGCGAGGAACGTCGGCAGCATCGTCATCAGCGCCTCGTAGCCCGCCTGGGCGTCGGGCACCTGAGACGACGTGAGTCCGCCACCGGTGCGGAACGGCAGCCCGAAGTGGCGCGCGATCTGGCCGGTGCAGAGCAGGCCGATGCCCGACTCCGGCGTGCCGAAGGTCGGCGAGCCCGACTGCATGTCGATGTTGGACAGGAACGAGCCGAAGATGACCGGCGCACCGGGGCGGATCAGCTGGGAGAGCGCGATGCCCGAGAGCGCCTCGGTGATCTGCTGGACCAGCGCCGCCGGGATCGTCACCGGCGACATCGCGCCCATCAGGATGAACGGCGTGAGCACGACCGGCTGGTTGGCGCCGGTGTACTCGAACTGGGCCTCGAGCATCCGGTCGTCCCAGCGCAGTGGCGAGTTGCAGTTGATCAGCGAGATCGTCGCCGGCGTCTGCTCGATCACGTCGCGCGAGCCGAAGAGGATCGAGGACATGGCGATGGTGTCGGCGGCGTTGACGCCGGAGACGACGTTGCCCATGTAGACCTTGTCGGTCAGCGTCTGGAGCGCCCGGGTCATGTCGAGGTGGCGCGAGTCCAGCGGGGTGTCGTTGGGCTCGCAGATGACCCCGCCCGCGGAGTCGAGCACCGGGAACGACTGGGCCAGCTTGGTGAACCGCTGGAAGTCGTCGAAGGTCGCGTCACGGCGTACGTCGCCCTCGCGGACGAACGGCGGCCCGTAGACAGCGCCGAAGGCCATCGCGTCGCCGCCGATGTGGATGTTGTTCTCGGGGTTGCGCGCCTGGACGTCGAACTCGCGCGGCGCCTTGGCGACCTGCTCGAGGACGAAGTCAGGGTCGAGGAAGACGGTGTTGTCCTCCACCTTCTGGCCGGCCTGACGGAAGAGGTCGAGGGCCCGGGAGTCCATGAACTCGACGCCGATCTCGGTGATCAGCCTGCGCCAGCCGGTGTCGAGGGTCGCGATCGCGTCCTCGGAGAGGATGTCGTAGCGGGGCATCTTGTTTCGGAACATCTTCGGGCTCCTCCTTGACCCCCGGCGAACGTGGGCCTCATGATGTGGAACGTCAGTTCCGTATCATGGAACGCTCACGGAGGTAGGTCAAGCATGAGCAGCACGGCCAGTGGGACGCAAGCGGTAGACCGCGCCGCGCTCCTGGTCGCGACCGTGGTCCGCGCCGACGAGCCGGTCACCTTCGCGGCGCTGGCCGAGGAGTGCGGGCTGCCGAAGTCGACGGCGTCACGCCTGCTCACCGCGCTCGAGCGCACCGAGCTGGTCGAGCGTCGCGAGACCGGCAGCTACGTCGCCGGCCGGCTCTTCGACCAGTACGCCGCGCGCCACGACCCCTGGGAGGAGCTGGCCCACCTCGCCCACCCGGTGCTGGAGACGCTCAGCGCCGAGACCGGCGAGACGGTCAACCTCGGCGTCCCTCGGGGCGACCGGGTGCTCCACGTCGCGCAGGTCGACACCCGCTTCCTGATCGGGACCCGCGACTGGACCCGGGTCGACGTACCCCCGCACTCCTCCGCCCTCGGCAAGGTCCTCTACGCCCACGGTGCTCTCGAGGTGCCCCGGGTCCTCAACGCCGTCACCGAGCACACCGAGACCGACCCCGAGCGGTTCGCCGCCATGCTGGCCGCCGTCCGTCGCCGCGGCTACGCCACCACGGTCGACGAGCTCGAGGTCGGCCTCACCGGCATCGCGGCGCCCGTGCGCGACCGCTCCGGGCGGGTGATCGCCGCCCTCGGCGTCTCCGGTCCCTCCGTCCGGCTCGAGGAGCGCCTGGCTCCCACGGGCCGGTTGCTCATCACCCAGTCCGACACGCTGTCTGCTCTCTTTGGAAAGGTTGGCGCCGCATGAACGCCGGAACACGTGAAGGGGAGATCCTCCAAGGTCTCTACGACGAGACCCTGGTGGGCAACGCCCCCCGCGTCCTCGAGCTGACCAACGAGGCGCTCGTCCTGGGCATGGAGCCGCAGAGCCTGCTCTTCGACGCCCTCATCCCCTCGCTCGAGGAGGTGGGCGCGCGGTTCGAGCGCGGCGACTTCTTCGTGCCCGAGATGCTCATCGCCGGGCGCGCGATGGCCGGCGCCATGGCGGTGCTGCGTCCGCTGCTGGCCGAGACCGGCGTGGAGACGATCGGCAAGTTCCTGATGGGCACCGTCAAGGGCGACGTCCACGACATCGGGAAGAACCTCGTCAACATCATGCTCGAGGGCGCCGGCTTCGAGGTCATCGACCTCGGCGTCCAGGTGGCGCCGGAGAAGTTCGTCGCCGCGATCGAGGAGCACCACCCCGACATCGTCGGCTTCTCGGCGTTCCTCACCACGACGATGCCGATGTTCAAGGCCAACATCAACGCGCTGGAGAAGTCCGGCCTGCGCGACCAGGTCATCATCATGGTCGGCGGCGCCCCGGTCACCCAGGAGTACGCCGACGCCGTGGGTGCCGACGGCTACGCCGCCGACGCCTCGGCCTGCGTGAAGAAGGCCAAGGACCTGCTGCACCGCAAGCGCTCGATGGTTCCCGCCTGATGGGCACCCAGGAGACGGCGCAGATCCTCCACACGGTCATCCGGTCGGCCACCAAGGAGGTCGTGCTGGGACACGACCGACCCTTCGTGCTGATCGGCGAGCGGATCAACCCCACGGGGCGCCGGATCTTCCAGGACCAGCTGCGCGCCGGTGACCTCTCCGCGATCGAGCGCGACGTCAAGGCCCAGGTCGAGGGCGGCGCCGACGTGCTCGACTGCAACATGGGCGTGCCGTTGACCGACGAGGCCGAGCTGCTGGCCAAGGCGATCACGATGATCCAGGAGCTCACCGACCTGCCGATCTGCATCGACTCCTCGGTCGTCGAGGCCCTCGAGGCCGGGCTGTCCGTCTACCAGGGCCGGGCCCTGGTCAACTCGATCACCGCCGAGGACGACCGGATGGAGGCGATCCTCCCGCTGGTCAAGAAGTACGACGCCGCCGTCATCGCGCTGCCCAACGACCACGACGAGATCCCGATGGAGGCCGAGAAGCGCCTCCAGCTGGTGCAGAAGATCGTCGACGTGGCCACCAAGGAGTACGGCATCGCGCTGGCCGACATCGTCATCGACCCGTTGGCGATGCCGATCGGCGCCGACACCGCGACCTCGGTCGAGACCATGAAGGCGATGCGCGGAATCCGCGACACGTGGGGCATGAACATGACCTGCGGCGCGTCCAACGTCTCCTTCGGCATGCCCGCGCGGCACGCGCTCAACGCGACGTTCCTGCCGATGGCCATGACCGCGGGCCTGACCAGCGCGATCATGGACGCCCGTACGCCGGAGATCGTCGAGGCCGTCAAGGCCGCCGACCTGATCATGAACCACGACGAGTGGGGCATGGCCTGGATCGCCCGGCACCGCGCGGCCAAGGCGGCAGCCGCAGCGAGCCCGTGACCGACGACCTGCGCCGCGAAGGACTCATCGCGCCGGGCACCCCCGCGGTGTCGGCCGAGCGGCTCGATCCGGCCGACGGCGCGGGTCGCGTCGACCTGACCTTCGCGGTCGCGGGTGCGCCCGGGCCGCGGACCGTGCGGGTCCCGCCCGGCGTCACGGTCTTCGACTCCGCGTCGTGGAACGGCATCGCGATCGACTCCACCTGCGGCGGCCACGGCACCTGCCACAAGTGCAAGATCCGGGTGACGACCGACGGCCAGGACATCCCGGTCACGCGGCACGACGAGCGGACCTTCTCCCCCGACCAGCTCGCCGAGGGTTGGCGGCTGGCGTGCCTGGTGTCGGCGACGCGCGACCTCGGCGTCGACGTACCTCCGCTGACCACGCGGCCGAAGGCCGCGACGGTCGGCGTGGGCCGGCAGGTGATCCTGCGGCCCGCTCTGCAGAAGCGCTACGTCGAGCTCGTGGAGCCCACGTTGGCCGACCAGCGCACCGACGTCGTCCGCGTGCTCGACGCCATCGACGACCTCGAGCTGACCGTCGACGTCGCTTTGCTGCGCACGCTGCCGCGGGTGCTGCGCGAGGCCGACTTCAAGGTCACCGCGGTGATCGTCGACGAGGCCCTCATCGACGTCGAGCCCGGTGACACCTCGAAGATCCGCTACGCGATCGCCTACGACCTCGGCACCACCACCGTGGTCGCGACGCTGCTCGACCTCGACACCGGTACGCCGGTGGCGGTGTCGTCGATGCTCAACAAGCAGCAGCCGTTCGGCGGCGACGTCATCACCCGCATCTCCGCGACGATGATGGACCCGCAGGCCCTGCCGAGGCTGCAGGAGGCGGCCCACGCGACGCTGCGCGAGCTGGCCGTCGAGGTCTGCGAGGAGGGCGGCGTACCGCTCGAGCACGTCTACGAGGTCGCGCTGGCCGGCAACGCCACGATGACCGCGCTGGTCCTCGGCATCGACCCTGAGCCCATCGGCGTTGCGCCGTTCGTCATGTCGTCGGCGACGTTCCCGGCGATGGACGCCACCGAGCTCGGCCTCGCGATCCACCCGCGCGCGCGGGCGTTCCTGTTCCCCTCGCTCGGCGCCTACGTCGGCGGCGACATCGTGGCCGGGATGCTCGCCAGCGGGCTCGACCGCGACAAGCGGACCCGGCTCTTCATCGACGTCGGCACCAACTGCGAGATCGTGCTCACCGACGGCGACAGGATCGTCTCCACCGCCGCGCCTGCCGGTCCGGCGTTCGAGGGTGGCGCGATCCGGTGCGGCATGCGCGCCGCCGACGGCGCCATCGAGGTGATCCGGCTCGGCGACGACGTCACGCTCCAGGTGATCGGCGACGTCGAGCCCAAGGGCCTGTGCGGGTCGGGGCTCGTCGACGCCGTCGCCGAGCTGGTGAAGGTCGGGTTGCTCGACGCGTCGGGGCGGTTCATCCCGGAGGAGCGGGCAGCGGAGATCGCGCCGGCGCTCGCCGACCGGCTCACGATGGTGGGCCAGGAGCGGGTGTTCGTCCTCTACCGGCCCACCCCCGACGCCGACCCAGCCGACTGCGTGGTGCTCTCGCAGCGTGACGTCCGCGAGCTGCAGTTCGCGAAGGCCGCGATCTCGACCGGCTGGTCGCTGCTCCTCGACGAGCTCGACCTCAAGCCCGACGACGTCCAGCAGGTGCTGCTCGCCGGGTCGTTCGGCTCGTACCTCTCCCCCGCGTCCGCGGTGCGGATCGGCCTGGTCCCGGCCCTGCCGGTGCTGCGCATCGTCTCGGCCGGCAACGTCGCCGGTGAGGGCGCCAAGATGGCGCTGCTCTCCGTGCGCGAGCGGGCCGGAGCCCACGCCCTCCTCGAGGAGGTGACCTATGTCGAGCTCTCCGACCGGGCCGACTTCAACGACCGCTTCGTCGAACAGCTCGCCTTCTGAGCCCGCCCTGGAATGGATAGTCCCTGACGTCTGGGTTGGCGACACGCCGGCGACGGCAACCCAAACGTCAGGGACTACCCCGACGGTGGGGCTGGTGGCGTGTGGCGCACTGGCCCAGCCGGCGGCGGAGATCGCCGCGCGGCGGGGCTGGGCGATGGACGTGCACCCGCTGCCGCCCCTCCTGCACAACCAGCCGCACCTGATCGCCGACCAGGTGCGCGAGCTCGTCCTCAGCCTGCGCGAGCGGGAGCCGGCGTACGAGCGGATCGCGATCGGCTACGCCGACTGCGGGACGTACGGCGCCCTCGACTCCGTCTGCGCCGAGCTCGGTGTCGAACGGCTGCCGGGGCTGCACTGCTACGACGTCTTCGCGGGCCCAGACCGGCTCGCGACGTTCTTCGAGGAGCAGCCGGGCACCTATGTGTTCACCGACTTCCTGGTGCGCTCCTTCACCCGCACAGTGGTCCGCGAGCTCGGCCTGGACCGCTGGCCGGAGCTGCGCGAGGACTACTTCAAGAGCTATACGCGAGTGGTCTGGCTCGCCCAGGAGCCCGACGAGGAGCTGACCGCGCTGGCCGAGCAGGCCGCCGCCGTCCTGGGGCTCCCCCTCACCATCGTCGACACCGGCCACGCCGGCCTCGAGCGAGCACTGGCGGACCTGGTGACCTGACGCCGAGCAGGCGCAACTTCACCGCCGAGCGGAGCCGTGGTCACTTCGCCGGCGCGAGCCACCGTCGCCCCCGGTGAACTACCGCCTGCTGCGCCGGCTCGGCTGACGTGGTCGCACGCCCGTCGAGCCGCGATGTCGCACCTTGCCGGCCGGCTTCACCTTCCCGCTCGCACCTCCGTACCGTGCTCGGCTCTGTCGGGGGTTGCTGTCACCTGTCATTCAGACGGGTGATGAGGTCCTGGCGCCAGGCCTCGGTCTCGGCGACCTGGTTGAAGGTGTAGAGGTGCAGGCCCTCCACCATCGCCTCGGGGTCGCCGAGGGTGGGGGTGCACTGGGCCAGGAATCGCTCGCCGGTGAAGCCGCCCGGGGCCATCAGCCGGGTCATCAGACCCTTCTGCTTCGACAGGAACCGCGTCGAGTCGCCGACGCCGATCTTGGTCGCCATGTTGAGCAGCTTGGCGCGGTCGATCGGGCCGGGCACGCCGAGGTAGAGCGGCAGGGTGATGCCGCGCAGCCGGAGGCGGTGCAGCCAGTCCTTGATCAGGTGGGCGTCGAAGGTGAGGTTGGAGATGACGTGGGTGGCGTGCTTGCGCTTGTCCCACATCGACTGGACGGTCAGGTCGTCGTGGATGGTCGGGTGCGACTCGGGGTAGCCGGTGACGCCGACCTGCTCGAAGGGCGAGCCGATCGCGGTGAGGTCCTCGAGCAGGGCGAGCGCGTCGGGGTAGTCGCCGGCGGGAGCGGCGTCACCGCCCGGCACGAAGATCTTGCTGATGCCGCTCCCCTTGCACCGCGCGACGATCTCCTCGAGCTCGCTGCGGCCGGTCACCATGCGCGCGGCGATGTGCGGCACTGCGGTGTAGCCCTCGGCCGTGAACGTCTCGGCCAGCGTCAGGGTCTGGTCGAGCGGCTTGGACGGCGACGCCGTGACCGTGACCGTCACGTTGCGCGGCACCGAGGTGAGCACCTTCTCCTCGATGGTCGCGGTGGGCAGCACCTCGTAGCGCACCGCATCCAGCAGCCGCAGGGCCGTGGCGGCGTCCTTGCGGCGGCCGAACGGCTGACGGATCAACGTGTTGCGCATCATGCACCCTGTTTCGTCATACGCACCCGACACCCCGAGCGTAGGCCCTGCCGGGGTCCGCGACAATGGCCTGGTGATCACCGTCGAGCTCGCGCAGGAGATGGCGGCGCAGCGGCAGACCCGCGGCGAGTCCTGGACGCCGGCCGCGGGTGACCGCTTCCACGTGCCCGACCGTGACATCGACCAGGTCTTCGTCATCAGCGACATGACCATCGAGACCGCGCAGCTGCCCACCGGGCTGGTCATCCGCTTCAACGGCACCACCGAGTGGGCTCTGGACTCGATCGAGGCCGCCGAGGTCGTCTGGATGCCGCGCGAGGAGCAGCTGCGCGCGATGCTGGGCGACCGGTTCGTTGCTCTCGCGGTGGCCGAGGAGGGGTGGGCGGTGACCCTCTCCGATGGCAGCAGGTACGCCGACGCGGACGCCGAGTGCGCCTACGCGCGGGCGGTGCTGGCAGGCTGAGCGGTTTCGTCCGGGCGGGGATTGCGGATCAGCAACCACGACAGCAGCCCGCCTCCGACCAGCATCACGGCACAGATCAGCATCGCCTGGTCGTAGCCGGCGTCGAGCGCGACGGGGTCGGCGTACTCGTCCCCAGTCAGCCCGACGGCCAGCGGCAGCGCCGCCACGGCGACGAGCGCGCCCGAGCGGGCCACCGCGTTGTTGACGCCGCTGGCGATGCCGGCGTGCCGGTCGGGCGCGGCCGCCAGCACGGTGGCGGTGAGCGGCGCGACCATCAGCGCGAGGCCGAGGCCGAAGAGGGTCAGCGGTGGCAGCACCTGGGTCCAGTACGACGCCCCCGGACCCACGCCGGTCAGCCAGAGCGCCCCGAGCGCCATCACCATCGGCCCGACGGTCATCGGGATCCGCGGCCCGATCCGACTGCCGAGCTCTCCGCCCTTGCCGGCCAGGAAGATCATGCAGAGCGTGATCGGCAGCGTCCCGGCGCCGGCCCGCAGGGCGCCGTAGCCCAGCACGGTCTGCAGCTGGAGCACCAGGAAGAACGGGATCGCCCCCAGCGCGGCGTAGACCAGGAAGGTCATCAGGTTGGACGCGCTGAAGGTGCGGTCGCCGAAGAGTCCGAGCGGCATCATCGGGTGCCGCGTGCTGGCCTCGCGCAGCAGGAATCCGAGGGCTGCGACGGCGCCGACGCCCGCCGACCACCAGGCGGCGGCGCCACCCCACTCGATGAGGGCGTACGTCGTGCCGGCCAGCGCGACCGCGGCCAGGAGCGAGCCGAGCAGGTCGAGGCCCGGAGCAGCGTCAGGGTCGCGCGACTCCGGCACCCAGCGCTGCGCGACGAGGACGGTCGCCACGGCGAGGGGGAGGTTGATCAGGAAGATCCAGCGCCACGAGGCGTAGTCGACGAGCGCACCCCCGATGAACGGACCCACGGCGAAGAACACCGACCCCATGCCCGACCACGTGCCGATGGCCTTGCCACGGTCGGCCGGGACGAACGCTCCCTGGATCATCGCCAGGCTGCCCGGCGTGAGCAGCGCCGCGCCGACGCCCTGGAACAGCCGGGCACCGACCATGACCTCCGGGGTGGGCGCGATGCCGCACAGGAGGGAGGCGAGTGCGAACCAGATGGTGCCGACGACGAAGATGCGACGTCGCCCGAACCGGTCGCCGAGCGACCCACCGAGGAGGATGAACGACGCCAGGGTCAGCAGGTAGGCGTTGTTGATCCACTGCAGCTCGGCCAGGCTCGCGTCGAGGTCGGTGCCGATGGTGCGCAGGGCGACGTTGACGACCGAGCCGTCGAGCATCGCCAGCCCCGAGCCGAGAACAGCGGCCAGGACCACCGCGCGGCCGGTGCGCGAGGACAGCTCAACGGTGCTGGCTGAAGCGGCTGGGGTCACTCGGTCGAGCGTAGACCGGAGACTCGACGTTCCTCGGCGTCGTTGTGCAGCACGGTCAGGCTCTTGCGCAGCCGGTCCCACTCGCGCGGGCCCAGGCGCTCGCGCCATCGCTCCTCGAGCCGCCCGATCACCTGGTCGGCCGCGGCGACAGCGGCGAGGCCACGCCGGGTGGGCTTGAGGATCCGCACCCGCCGGTCACCCGGGTCGCTCAGGCTCCGGAGAAGACCTCGCGCCTCGAGGTCGTTGGCGAACTCGCCCAGGGCCTGCTTGGTCATCCCGACGCGCTCGGCCAGGTCGGTGACCCGCATGCCCTCCCGCGGAGTCAGCGACAACAGCCGCACCTGCGACGACCGGAGACCGCGGAGGGAGGCGGGTGTCGCGCTGCTCATCTCGAAGGACAGCTCTCGACGTACGGCGTCCATCACCAACCCGAAGAGGCTGACGATGTGGTCGGGGTAATCGCCCTTGACCTCGCTCATAAGGAAACCTTACTATCTCCAAACAAGTAAGGGAACCTGATCATCTCCGAGGAGGCCACGATGACCATGGGTGGCGGACGCACCCCCGACCAGCTCGGCCAGGCGCGGCCGTACACCCTCGACGAGCTGGTCGGAGACGTCGAGGTCACGACCCTGGTCGCAGAGGCCCTGGGACGCGACGGCGGCGAGGCGGCCTTCGAGGTGGTTGCCTACACCTTCGGATCGCCGGCGACGGGAGGGCTCTACCGCCTCAGCGGCGAGGGCTGGTCGCTCTTCTGCAAGGTCCTTCAGCACCCCAAGCACTGGCCGCTCCTCCCCATGCTCCCCCCGGAGGCGCAGGCGGGTTTCCTGGAGGGGTTCCCGTGGCGGGTCGAGCTGGACCTCTGGGAGCCGGCCGTGCTCGACTCGCTCCCCGACGGCATGCGCCCTCCGGCGCTGCATCGCGTCGTCGACCTCGGCGACGACCGGCTGGCGGTGTGGATGGAGGACGTCGTCGAGTGCGTCGAGCCGTGGGACCTCGACCGCTACGTCCGCGCGGCCCGCGCACTGGGCCGATGGAACGCCCGCTCCCGCACCCCCGAGCTGCTCGGCGACCTCCCGCCCGGCTTCGCGCTGCGGATGTACGCCGAGACCGCGATCGGCCTGCGCGGGCTCGCCCCCCTGACCGACGACGCGCTGTGGTCGCACCCCTGGCTGGCCGACCACGTCGCCCTGAGGATGAGACTCCGCGCCCTCGGCGACCGGATCCCGGAGCTGCTCGACCGGCTGGACGACCTTCCCCAGGCGATGCCGCACGGCGACGCGTCCCCGCAGAACCTGCTCGTGCCCGTCGGCGCCCCCACGACGTTCGTGGTGATCGACCTCGGCATGCGGACCCCGCACGCGATGGGCTTCGACCTCGGCCAGCTGCTGGTCGGGCTCGTGCACGCCGGAGCAGTCCCCGCCGCCGACCTCCCGGCGATCGCCGCGCGCATCGTGCCGGCGTACGTCGACGGGCTGCGCGCCGAGGGCGACGCCACTTCGGAGGCCGACGTCCGCGAGGGATTCGTCATCTCAGCCCTCCTCCGCAGCGGCTTCGACTCGTTCCTCTACGACCTCATCGGGCAGCCGAGCGACGAGAACGCGCACACCTTCGCCGAGCGGGTGGCGCTGTGTCGCTTCCTGGCAGAGCAGCTGGAGGACGTCGAGGGCTGAGGCCGTCGGAACGGGTGGTCAGTCCGCCCGCAGGGCGCGGCCCGCGAGCCAGGCGATGCCCTCGGCGGTGTCCTCTGGGCGGCCCGACGGGTGGATCACGTGGGAGAGCACCGTGCGCACGACCATGTCGATCGCCGCGTCGAGGTGCTCGTGGTCGACACCGACCTCGTAGTCGTCGACCCGTGCGGCGACGACCTGCTTGGCCGTCTCGACGAGTGCATCGGACTCCGTGGTCAGCAGCGGCAGCAGGTCGGACTCGGCGCCATGCGCCGACGACACCACCGCTTGGAGCAGCGCGTTGCGCTCCGCCTCGACCAGGACGTCGGTCACCGCCGCACGGATCGCGTCGACGAGATCGTGCGGATGCCGGTCGAAGGCCCGGTCCACCGCCGCCAGGAACGTCGCCAGCTCACGCAGCACCATCGCCTCGGCGAGCGCGGGCTTGGAGCCCATCTCGTTGTAGACCGTCTGCCGGCTGACGCCGACGCGGTCGGCGAGCTTGCCCATCGTGACGCCCGACCAGCCGACCTCGCTGGTGAGCTCGGCCGCCGCAGCGACGACCCGCTCGCTCATCGTCCGCGACTGGGGGGAGGCGGTCACGCCCCGATCATAAGGAGGCGGCTCACACCTCCGCACGATCGACCGGCAGGAAGTCATGCTTCTCGCGCACTCCGCAGTCGGGGCAGCACCAGTCCTCGGGGATGTCGGCCCACGCCGTACCGGCCGCGAAGCCCTCGTGCTCGTCGCCCGCCTCGACCTCGTAGGTGTGGCCGCAGCCGGGGCAGCGGGCGGCGAGGACCTCGGCGGCCTCCCCGGTGCTTGAGGAAGGCGCCCTGGGGCCTGGCTCGAAGCAGCCGGGGTCAGGAGTGAGGTCGCGCGCGACCTCCTCGACCGGCGGACGCGCATACCTCGCCAGGATCCCCTCGCGCTTGCTCGACTGATTTCGCGCGCGACCTCCTCGTAGCGGCGGACGCGCATACCTCGCCAGGATCCCCTCGCGCTTGATCTTCGAGAGCCAGCGCTCGTTGGCCTCACGCTTGTGACCCAGCGCGTTGGCGGTGTTGATGCCGATGCCGCGGGTTGGAGCGGTCGAGGCCCGCGATCAGGTCGATCGCCGGCACGATGCCGAGGATGACGATCGGGCCGAGCCAGAACCACCCGCCCCAGCCCGTGAGCTCGTGCATCCCGAAGCCGACGAACGCCAGGCTCGGCACGACCAGTCCGATCAGCCAGAGATGGCGCTTCCGGTCGCGCCAGGTGTCGGTCGATCCCGGGGGGACCGTGCTGATGACGATCGCCTCTGCCATGTCCGCCTCCGAGGGGTCGAGCGATCTTTACAGGACTGTAGATCGTGTAAAGCAAGTTGACAAGAGGGGCGAATATGTCAAGTGGCAGGATGCTCCCTGTGACGGGTCACCCCTTCGGCATCGACTTCGGCGGAACCGGCATCAAGGGCGCGCCGGTCGACCTCGACCAGGGCGACTTCGCCCAGGAGCGCGTCCGGATCAAGACACCGACCCCGTCGACGCCCGAGGCGGTGGCCGAGGTCTTCGTCGAGCTGCTTGCTGGGTTCCCCGACTCCGACGCCCCGGTCGGCGTCACCGTGCCGGGAGTTGTCCAGCACGGCGTGGTCCGCTCGGCGGCCAACATCGACGAGGCGTGGGTGGACACCGACGCCGACGCGCTGTTCACCGAGGCCACCGGCCGCGACGTGCACGTGGTCAACGATGCCGACGCGGCTGGGTTGGCGGAGGCGAGGTACGGCGCCGCGCGCGGCGTCAGCGGCCTGGTCATCGTCACCACGCTCGGCACCGGCATCGGCTCGGCGATGATCATGGACGGCCGGCTGGTCCCGAACTCCGAGCTCGGGCACCTGGAGATCGACGGCCACGACGCCGAGTCGCGCGCCGCCAACAGCGCCCGCGAGCGCGACGACCTGTCCTGGGAGGACTGGGCCGAGCGGCTCACCCGCTACTACGGCGTCGTCGAAGCGCTCTTCTCCCCCGACCTCTTCGTCGTGGGCGGCGGGGTGAGCAAGCACGCCGAGGACTTCCTGCCGCTGCTGAGGATCCGCACCCGGATCATCCCGGCGACCCTGCGCAACCGGGCCGGGGTCGTCGGCGCGGCGTTGTACGCCGCCGAGTCCGCGGACTGAAGCGGCCGGCGGGGTGGTGTCGGCTGACCCGCCTGGTTCATCAAGGGGATGACCGACCTTGACAGGGCACGACCCGACGGCTTTACTTGCGCTATAACGTAATTACAGAAGGGCGCAATCAATGGCCACGCTCGACCTGACGCTCCACGCGCTGGCCGACCCCACCCGCCGAGCGCTGCTGGCGCGGCTGCTCGAGGGGCCGGCCACCGTCAACGAGCTGGCCGCGCCGCACGCACTGAGCCTGCCCACGGTCTCGCGGCACATCGCGACCCTCGAGCGCGCCGGCCTGGTCGCCAAGGGCCGGGCGGCCCAGTGGCGTCCGTGCCGGCTCGCCACCGGGCCACTGCGAGAGCTGGACGACTGGCTCACGCCGTACCGCACCTACTTCGAGACCCGCCTCGACCGCCTCGAGGCCCATCTGGACCAGGAGACCCCATGAGGACCACCCAGACCGCCGCCCGCTCCTTCACGATCAGCCGCCACCTCGTGGCGCCACCGGACCGGGTGTTCCGCGCCTGGACCGAGCCGGGCGAGCTCGACGCGTGGTACGCCAACCTGCCCCCGCGCCTCGAGACCACCGTCGACCTCAGGGTCGGCGGCGCGTGGCGGCTGGAGATGCGGGAGAGCGAGGACCGCGCCTACGTCACCGGTGGCATCTACCGCGAGCTGCGGACCGGGCGCCGGCTGGTGTTCGCGTGGGGTGCCGAGGGCGGCTGGCCCGAGCTCGGCCCCGACAACCTCGACGAGGTGCCGCAGGTGAGTGTCGTCCTGACGCCCGCGGGCGCCGGCACCGAGCTGGCGGTGACGGTGTCGTTCGACCAGGCGATGGCCGACGCCGACGTGCGGCGCTGGCTCGACCTCGGGGTCGAGCCGGGCTGGCGCGACACCGTGGCCCGGCTCGACCTCTGAGCACACGGGCCCGGGCGGAGTTCCTAGGAGTTCTCCTTGCGGAAGGTCGCCGTGCCCCACCAGAGCGACAGGACGCACAGCACGATCGCCCAGCCCGTGCCCCAGTAGAGGCTGTTGCCTGCGAACTCGCCGCCGAAGGAGCCCCGCACGGCATCGGTGATCCACTTGAACGGCATGAAGTCGCTGAGCCGCTCGAGCCAGGCGGGACCGAGGCTCATCGGCAGCATGATCCCGCTCAGCAGCAGCACCGGCATCATCACCATGTTGATGACCGGCGCCATCACGTCCTCGCTCTTGGTGGTCAGGGCGAGGGCGTTGGAGGCCGCGGCGCACGCGCCGCCGACCATCAGCGTGAGCAGGATGCCGAGCGCGATTCCGTCGGCGTCCAGCCGCATGCCCATCGCCAGCCCGAGCCCGACCAGGATCAGCGCCTGCACGAACAGCTGGAGCAGGTCGCGCATCAGCCGGCCCACCAGCAGGGCGGTGCGGGAGGCCGGCGTGACCCGCTCGGCCTCCACGACGCCCTCGCGCCACTCCGCGATCAGCCCGAAGCCCGCGAAGAACGCCCCGAACATGCCGAGCTGCACGAGCAGCCCCGGCACCAGGAAGGTGAACGCGTTGTCGGGCGAGTCGGGGAACTGCCCGACGATCGGCTCGAGCAGCGGGCCGAACAGGAAGAGGTAGAGCACCGGCTGCATGATGCCGATCAGCACCCAGGCGGGGTTGCGCAGGTTCATCCGGAGCTGGCGCCGGAACACCACGTAGGACTCGCGCCAGAAGCTGCCCCCCGCCAGGGTCGGCCCGCCGTGGGCGCCGGCGATCGTGGGGTTGGTCGTCGAGGTCGTCATGCCGACACCTCCCTGGGGGCTCCGTGGTCGTCGCTGGGGTCGTTGTCGTCGGCGTGCCCGGCCGCGGACTCCTCGGACTCGGCGTCGCGCAAGGAGCGGCCGGTCAGGGTGAGGAACACGTCGTCGAGGGTCGGCCGGTGCACCTCGATGGAGTCCAGTGAGACGCCGCCGGCCTCGAGGTCGCGCAGCAGGCCGGGGATGGCGCGGCCGGCGCGCTCGACCCGGCCACGCACCTGACGACCGTCGACGTCGACGTCGCCGGCCAGCGTGCGCAACCGGTCGACCGCCGAGGTCACCTGGTCCACGGAGGCGACCTCGAGGGTGACCAGGTCACCGGCGACCTGCGACTTGAGGTTGTCGGCGGTGTCGGAGGCCACGATCTTGCCGCGGTCGATGATGACGATGCGGTCGCTCAGTGCGTCGGCCTCGTCGAGGTAGTGGGTGGTGAGGAACACCGTCGCCCCGCGCTCGCTGCGCAGCTTGGCGATGTG
This sequence comes from uncultured Actinomycetota bacterium, assembly GCA_963723195.1. GTDB lineage: Bacteria > Actinomycetota > Actinomycetes > Propionibacteriales > Nocardioidaceae > Nocardioides. The sequence goes on along the minus strand of CAVRPU010000011.1, from coordinate 42,308 downwards.
GCCCCACAGGTTGGCCCGCGCCTGCGGGTCGAGACCGGTGGTGGGCTCGTCGAGGAAGACCAGCGTCGGGTCGTGGATCAGCCCCATCGCGATGTCGAGCCGCCGCTTCTGGCCACCCGACATGTTCTTGGGCATCCGCTCCCACAGGCCCTCGAGCTGCAGCTCGTCGAAGAGCAGCTTGCCCCGCCGTACGGCGTCGGCCTTCGACATCCCGTAGAGCATGCCGTGGTCCATGACCTCCTCGCCGGCACGCGCGGAGGAGAAGGTCGAGCCGGCCTGCGAGACGTAGCCGATCGAGCGGCGCACCTGCACGGCCTCCTTGACGATGTCGTAGCCGTTGACCGTGGCGGTGCCCGCGGTGGGACGCAGCAGTGTCACGAGCATCCGCAGCGTCGTGGTCTTGCCCGCGCCGTTGGGGCCGAGGAAGCCGACCACCTCACCCTCGGCGACGTCGAGGTCCACGCCGTCGACGGCATGGACGTCCACCTTGTTCTTGCCCTGCCCGGTCTTGAACGTCTGCACGAGCCCTCGTGCGGTGATCATGCTGCTCTCCCTGCTCTTGGGGCTGTCGTCGGTCCCGCTCGGCGAGTGTTCAACGTTGAACACTTCCTGTCAAACGAGCAACCTCTCGCGATGGTTCCCTGTCTACCGACCGGCGCCGACAGGCCGACTCATCGGTTCCGCCGCGGGTGGGCTCACGACCAGGTGACGGAGGACTGGCTGCGCCAGAGGGCCGCGAGGTCGGGCGCAGCGTCGACCTCGTCGGAGCGGTTCCACAGCGCGAGGTAGAGGGCGACCGAGGGCGCCCGCAGCACGACGTCGGCGTCGGCGTCGCCGTCGACGGCGGCGGACGTACGCCGGGTGGTGATCGCGGGTCGCCTGCTCACGTCGAGCCGCCACGACTCGTCGGCGTCGGTCGGGACGACGAGCACCGTGGTCGGCTCCTCGCAGCGCAAGCGCGAGTGGTTGCGCGTGAGGAACCCGCCGAGGAGCTCGTCGATGCCGTCGCGCGCGAGCACCGGGTCGATCCACGAGTCGGTCGCCACGGGGCGGCGGCCCAGCGACGCGCTCAGCGCGTCGACGGCGTGCATGGTGGTCTCGTGGCACTGTCGCCGCGCCCAGAACCGTCGCGGCGACGGGGCGTCGTTGAGGAAGACGATGGTGCGCACGTCCTCGTCGGCTGCCTCGATCGCGGTCGCCACCGCCTCGCCACCCTCGCGCAGCCAGCCGATCGGGTCGTCGTGGGCGCGGCCCTCGCGCTCGAACTCGTCGGGGTCGACCCGTTCGCCGCGGAGGGCGGCCGCGGCCCAGCGGTGCACCATGCCCTGGTGGGCGACCAGGCGTCGTACCGTCCAGTCGGGGCACGTCGGCACGTCGGCCTCGAGCCCGGCCCGGTCTGCGTGAGCGGCGAACGCCGACACCGCCGCGCGCAGACCGGCGAGGTGCTCGGACAGGGTCAGGGAGGTGGGCATGCCCACGCCAAGGCTGAGGAAGTCACGCCCAGGAGCGTGGCACGTCAGCGGCCGAGAAGCGCGCGATATTTCTCCCGGTCCAGCGTCATCTGGTGGCCCGGGTCGTCGGCTGGTGGCTGCCAACCCCAGTCCTCGCCCCTCTCGAACCGGAGCCGGCCGGCCTTGATCTCCTCGATCGTCTCGCGCAGCCACCCGAGCTCCGCGATGGCGAGGTCCAGCCACAGGACCCAGCCCCGCCGAGCGTGCGGAGGGCCGTTCGCCGGGTCGTCCTTGCCGCGTACGAAGCCGTCGACCTCTCGCTCGAGGGCCGCGCGGCGCGTGGTCAGGGCGCCGAGCACCTCGCGCCGCTGGAGCAGAGGGAGCATCCCGAAGGCGATGGTGAACGCCGTCCGGTCGTAGGGGTCGACCGTCTCGAGCGCCGCCAGCAGCGACCGCTGCAACAGGGTGCGGCCCGCGTCGGTCACCTCGTAGACCGCGACCTCCCGGGTGCCGTCGCGCAGGTCGGTGCGGGCCAGGAACCCCTCGGCGGTCAGCGTCCCGAGCCCGTGGTAGATCGATCCCGGGTTGACGTTGGCCCACCGGTCGACCTGCCAGGAGACCAGCTCGCGACGGATCTGGTAGCCGTTGACCGGCTCGAACATCGCCACCGCGCCGAGCAGCAGCATGCGGGTGTCCTGCGCGGCCATGGGCGCCAGGGTACGGCGCGGCCGGGCGGCTGACTGGTGCGGGTTTGTGGTCGCCTAGTGCCCGGCTGGCCGGGCACTCACCGTCAACAGCACCGCGGTAGTCGGCAGCCAAGCGACCACACCGATGCGTCAGTCGGCGGGTTTCCCCGAGATGGCGGCGGCGACCCGCTTGGGAACGTCGGGGTGGAAGACCGAGGGGATGATGAAGTTCGGGTTGAGCTCGTCGTCCTTGACCACGGCGGCGATGGCGGCCGCCGCGCGCAGCAGCATCTCGGTGGTGATCTCCGACGCACGCGCGTCGAGCAGCCCGCGGAAGACGCCGGGGAACGCCAGCACGTTGTTGATCTGGTTGGGGTAGTCAGAACGCCCGCTGGCCACGACGGCGGCGTACTTCTCGGCCTCCGACGGGTCGACCTCGGGGTCGGGGTTGGCCAGGGCGAAGACGACGGCCTCGGGAGCCATCTCCTTGATCCACTCGGGCTCGAGCACCTTCGGGGCGGAGACGCCGATGAAGACGTCGGCGCCCTGCAGGCCGTCGCGCAGCGTCCCGCGCAGGCGGCGCGGGTTGGTCCGGGCGGCGAGCTCGGCCTTGGCCGGAGGCAGCGTCTCGTCGTCGACGCAGAGCAGGCCCTCGCGGTCCCACACCACCACGTCGGTGACCCCGCCGGCCATCAGCAGCGACACGATGGCCGACCCGGCCGCGCCCCCGCCCGCGACCACCACGCGCGCGTCGACGAGCTGCTTCTTGACGCAGCGCAGCGCGTTGGTGAGAGCCGCCAGGACGACGATCGCGGTGCCGTGCTGGTCGTCGTGGAAGACGGGGATGTCGAGGGAGGCCCGCAACCGAGCCTCGATCTCGAAGCAGCGCGGGGCGGCGATGTCCTCCAGGTTGATGCCGCCGAACCCGGGCGCGATCATCTCCACGGCCTTGACGATCTCGTCGGTGTCCTGGCTGGCCAGGCAGATCGGCCAGGCGTCGATGTTGGCGAAGCGCTTGAAGAGCGCCGCCTTCCCTTCCATCACCGGCAGGGCCGCGCCCGGCCCGATGTTGCCGAGGCCGAGGACGGCCGACCCGTCGGTCACGACGGCCACGGAGTTGCCCTTGATGGTCAGCCGCGACACGTCGTCCGGGTTGTTGTAGAGGGCCATGCTCACCCGGCCCACGCCCGGGGTGTAGGCCATCGACAGGTCGTCGCGGTTCTTCAGCGGCACCTTGGAGCTGACCTCGATCTTGCCGCCGATGTGCAGCAGGAAGGTCCGGTCACTGACCTTGTAGACCTCGACGTGCGGCACCTCGTCGACCGCCGCGACCAGCTTCTCGGAGTGGTCGGAGTCGCTGGCCGAGCAGGTGACGTCGAGCACGAGCAGGTCGTGGCGGGACTCGGTGACGTCGATCGCGGTGACGATCCCACCCGCCTGGGAGATCGCCGTCGCGACGGCGCCGACGATCCCGTGGTCGGGCGCCGTGTGCAGGCGCATCGTGATCGAGTACGACGACGTGGTCACGGCCATGCCCGCCACCCTGTCCCGTGTGCTCGGTACGGGCAAGTAGTGCGTCAGCCGCCGAGGGCGGCTTCGACGTCGTGGGCCAGCTTGGCGGGCTCGGTGGTCGGGGCGTAGCGGCTGAGGACCTGCCCGTCGCGCCCGATGAGGAACTTCGTGAAGTTCCACTTGATCGAGTCGCCGAGCAGCCCGCCCTGCTCCTGGCGAAGCCACTGGAAGAGCGGGTGCGCCTGGGCGCCGTTCACCTCGACCTTGGCGAACATCGGGAACGTGACGCCGAAGGTGCGCTCGCAGAAGGCGGCGATCTCCGCCTCGTCGCCGGGCTCCTGCCCGCCGAACTGGTCGCACGGAAAGCCGAGCACGACGAACGCGCGATCCGCGTAGGTGTCCTGCAGCTCCTGAAGGCCCTGGTACTGCGAGGTGAACCCGCACTCCGAGGCGGTGTTGACCACGAGCACGACGTGGTCGTCGTAGTCCGAGAGCACGATCTCGCGGCCGTCGATCGACGTGGCCTTGAAATCCCCGAGAGACGTCATGTCCTCCAGGGTGCCACGGCACCGGTCGTATCTGGAATCCCCGGCCCCAGCCCGGAGTCACGTCAGGCGACGCCCGCGCACGCTCACCCGCTCGCCGGGGGCGGCGAGGACCGCGCGCCCGTCCAGCACGACCACGACACGGCGGCCATCTGCGTCGAGGACGACGTCGTGGTCGGTCGCCTCGGTCAGGGCGCCGGTCACGTGGACGACACCGTCCTGCTCCTCCACGCCGGGGTCGTCGTCTCCGGCGACGACGTCACCGAGGGCCTCGAGGCGCAGCAGCTCCGGTCGGCCGTAGCGGCCGAAGCGCCAGAGCACCCACAAGAACCCGAGCAGCAGCAGGTCGGCGACCAGGGTGGCCACCAGCCCGGCACGGCCGACGACCTGTCCCTCGGCGCGCGAGGTCACCGGGTTGCCGTCGAGCACTCGCACGGTGACGCTCCCGCTGGCCACCGCGGCGTCGTACGCCGCCTGCTCGACCTCGCGCGCCCACTCCAGCTGGTCGGGGTCGATGTCGCTCGGGAGCGTGTAGGAGATCCAGTACGCCGGGTCGTCAGCGCCGCCGAGCACGTCGTTGTCCACCAGGGTCGCCGTGACGTCGGTGCCGTTGCGCTCGACCTGCCACCTGGTCCAGGTGCTGTGCACGAGCGGCAGGTTGATCATCAGCACGACCAGGCTCAGCATCAGCCACGACCGGACTCGCCTGCTCACTCCGGGAACCCTACGCGCGTGAGCGTTAACACGATGGTCACCCGGATTGGTAGAGATTCCATCCGCCAGAAACCTTCACTCAACCCCGCAGCAATGTCCGGCCACCATGGTGTCGCCATGGACACCACGGGGATCACCAGCACTGACGGCCACGTCGTCGACGTCGAGCTCGCACGCTGGGAGGCGCGCCGCACGGAGACCACGACCCGCTACGCCTCCAGGGTCTCGGCCCTGCTCGCGGCCCGGCCCGAGCTGCGCGGCATCTCTCCCCTGGCCGACACCGTCGAGGAAGCGGTGCGCTGGGCGGTCTGATCGCCGACGTACCGCGCGGGTCGAGCGGAGTCGCCCACCCGTGGACCGGGGGTGACCCGGGGATGGGACGATCGCCTCATGTCGGCCAGCCCTCGTCCTGCGTCCGGGGCCCGGGTGGAGATCGTCGGGCTGACCAAGCGGTTCGGCGGCTTCGTCGCGGTCGACGACCTGACCTTCACCGTCGAGCCCGGCCGCATCACCGGGTTCCTCGGACCCAACGGCGCCGGCAAGACCACCACCCTGCGGATGCTCCTCGGCCTGATCCACCCGACCGCCGGCACCGCCACGATCGACGGGACGGCGTACCACGACCTGGCCGACCCGTTGACGATCGTCGGCGCCGCGCTCGAAGCGACCAACTTCCACCCCGGCCGCTCGGGCCGGGACCACCTCCGCGTGCTGGCCGCCGCGGCCCACCTGCCTGAGTCGCGCGTCGACGAGCTGCTCGAGCTCACGGGGATCCCGGCGTTCGCGCGCCGTCGGGCGGGTGCCTACTCGATGGGCATGCGCCAGCGGCTGGCGCTCGCGGCCGCGCTGCTCGGTGACCCGCGGGTGCTGATCCTCGACGAGCCCGCCAACGGCCTCGACCCCGAGGGCATCCGGTGGCTCCGCGGCTTTCTGCGGCACCTGTCCAACGACCAGGGCAAGACGATCCTCGTGTCCAGCCACCTGCTGCAGGAGGTCGAGCAGACGGTCGACGACGTCGTCATCATCGCCAACGGCGTGCTGGTGCGGCAGGGCACGATGGCCGAGCTCGGCGGTGGCGGCGGCACGCTCGTGCGCACCCCGGAGCCCGATCTGCTCGCGGCCGCGCTGCGGGAGCGCGGGGTCGCGACGACCCGGGGCGCCGACGGCGAGCTGCTGGCCGACACCGGCGACCTCCGTGCGGTGGGGGACGCGGCGTACGCCGCCGGCGTTCCGGTCTGGGAGCTCAGCACCAAGGCCGCCGACCTCGAGGAGCTCTTCTTCGACCTCACCTCCGGCACCAACCGCAACCTCGGCCCCACCGAGCAGGGTGTCGCCTGATGGTCGCGTCGATCAGGTCGGAGCTGCTCAAGTTCTTCACGACCCGCCTGTGGTGGGGCATGGCGATCGCCGTGCTCGTCGCCGGCGCCGGCTTCGCACTGCTCTTCGGGCTGCTGTTCACCTCCGAGTCGCTGATGGAGGAGGTGGGCGGGCCCGGCGGCATCCCGACCGGCGACCCCACCCAGATCGCCAACAGCGTCTACACCGCGGGGCTCAGCGTCGGCTATCTGCTGATGCTGTGCATCGGCGTGCTCCAGATCGGGATGGAGTATCGCCACAAGACCCTCACCGCCACGTTCCTCGCGGTGCCGAAGCGCTCCCGCGCGATGCTGGCCAAGGTGCTGGCGTTGCTGGGGATCGCAGCGGCGTACGGCGCGCTGAGCCTGGTCGGCTCGGTGTCGGTCGGCGCCCTCGTGCTCAGCCTGCGCGGCGCCGACCCCTTCCCGTCCACGGAGATCCTGCGCACCCTGCTGCTCTCGCTGCTGGTGCTGGGACTGTGGTCGCTGATCGGGCTGGGTCTCGGGATCTTGATCCCCAACCAGGTGGCGGCGCTGATGATCGGCGTCGGCATCGCCTGGATCATCGAGCCGCTGGCCGGTCTGGCGATCAAGGCCTCGGACTTCGGCCGCGAGCACATCGCCCCGCTGATGCCGACCGAGGCCACCAACGCGATCGTCAACGCCGTCCAGAGCTCGCCCGACGACGTACGGCTCTCGTGGTGGGCCGCCGCGCTGACCCTCGCCGGCTGGGCGGCCCTGCTCACGGTGCCCGGCATCTGGCGCACCGTCCGGCAGGACGTGTCGTAGGCGCGCCGGCCCCGCAGGCAACGCCCTGTTGCCCGGCGCAGCTGCCCCCACCCGTGGCACGTGGGCGGTTCCTACACTGGCCGGCATCCCATCTCGGAGGAGGAACCGTGTCGTACCCGCCCGAGCTCTACACCGGCGACCACGGCGAGGCGTCGGCCTGGATCCGGCGCAACGAAGAGCCCGCCGACCTGACGTACACGAACGGCGGCACCGTCGACTACCTGGCCCGCGGCGACGCCACCGGCGGGCTGTACGGGCTCTACCGCTGGCACTTCAGCGGCCCGGTGAGCGGGCCGGACCCGCACTTCCACAAGACCATCTCGGAGTCGTTCTACGTGCTGAGCGGCCGGGTGATGTTCTACGACGGCAACGACTGGGTCGAGGGCGCCCCCGGCGACTTCGTGCACGTGCCGCCCGGCGGGATCCACGGCTTCAAGAACCAGTCGGGCGAGCCCGCCTCGATGCTCCTGCACTTCGCGCCCGGCGCGCCCCGCGAGCCCTACTTCGAGACGCTGAAGGCCGTGGGCGACGGCCTGAAGATGACGCCCGACGAGCGCGACGCCTTCATGGCCGCCCACGACAACCACTGGGTGTAGCCGCCCGGCTCAGCTCGAGGTCGACGGCTGCTCCTCGTCGGGGGCCCCGTCGCCGAACGGCCCGTCACCGAACCGGAAGTGTCCGAACGGGCCGCCGCCCGGACCGTCGAGGACGCCCTCGTCGTAGGCCTTGAGTACTGACTCCTTGTCGGCCTCGGTGAGCGTGCCCTCCTCGACAGCGGCGTCGAGCCGCTCGACGAGAGCGGCGCGGGCCTCCTCGCGGAACTCCGCGAACCGCTCCTCCATGTCGGCCTCGACGTCGGCTCGGATCTCCTCCAGCGCCGACTCGATCTCGGCCGCGTCGACGCCGAGGGTCTCGGCAAGGGCGGCGGCGAGCTCGTCCTGGCGGGCTTCCAGCTGCTCCTCGGTCGGCGGCGTCGGCAGCTCGCCGTCGCGCAGGCTCTCGCGCAGGTCCTCGAGGCGCTCGGGGGGACCGAGCTCGTCGCGAGCCTCCTCCAGCGCGTCGGCGACCTCGTCCTCGTCGAGCCCCAGCGACTCCGCCAGCCGCTCGGCGAGCTCGTCGGAGATCGGCCCGCCTCCGTGCCGCATGAACAGGACCGGACCCCGCTCGGTGTCCTCGTCGTCTGCGGTCGCCACGGCGATCCCCCCGACCGACAGGCCGACGGCTGCGACGCCGCTCGCGATCGCGATCCGGGTGAAGGTACGCCGCCGCTCCCGCCCCGGCGGCGCGACGGCGTATCCGTAGGCGAGCGGCTGCTCGATCGGCTGCGTGGGGTCGGCGGGGGTCTGCGGGTCCTCAGGGCTGCGCGGGTCGTTGGTGTCCATGGCGAGACGGTGCACCCGCAACCTGTCAGGAGCCTGTGACCCGACCCCGCCGCACCTATGGGCCCGCCGCACCTATGGGCCCGCCTCTCCGGCCCGCCACGCCTCAGCCTGGATCCAGGCCTAGAACTCCGCGGTGGCCGAGGCGGTGCCGGCGACGCAGAACTGGTTGCCGTGCGGGTCGGCGAGCGTGACCCAACGGAAGTTGTCGTCGCCGCGGCGCTCGACCAGCGTGGCGCCGCCGGCGAGCAGCCGGTCGACCTCGGCGTCGAGGTCGGCTGCCATCACGTCGAGGTGCATGCGGTTCTTGCCCGGCGTGGGGTCCTCCACCTTCTGGAAGGACAGCCGGATCGGGAGGGTGCCGCCCTGGAGCACGACGTACCACCCGTCGTTGCGCTCCATCACCTGCGCGCCCATCTGCTCGGCCCACCAGTCCGCCAACGTGTCGGCGTCATGGGTGTCGATCGTGACCATGCCCAGTGTGAGAGTCATGCCGCGACAGTAGGAGGAGCCACCGACAACGCCCCGTGAGGCAGAGTGGACCGGTGCCTGTCTCACTCCATCACGTCGTCATCGACACCCACGACCTCGAGACGCTGCCGGCGTTCTGGGCCGCTGCGCTGGGCTGGAAGGTCCTGTCGGTCCGCCCGCGCGAGGTCGTCGTCGGCGCCTTCGTGGACGCCCCGGTCGGTTTGTGCTTCATGCCGGTTGCCGACGACAAGGTCACGGGCGCCGAGTCGTGGACGGTGCTCGCCGACCCCCCGTTCTTCGACGGCTGAGGGCAACGAGTTCTGCGTCGTACGCGAGAAGACGACCCTCGTCGACTGACCCGCCCGAGCCTTCTCACCTGCTGGTGCGCGAGGGGGGAGTTGAACCCCCACGTCCTTTCGGACACACGGACCTGAACCGTGCGCGTCTGCCTATTCCGCCACTCGCGCCAGAAGCGGGCTCAGGGTATCCCAGCGCGTTCCGGCGTCCCAAACCACCGGGCGTGCATCCGCGAAACCAGCGAGGTCCGTCACCTCCTCGGCCGCGATGCCGCTGGCTCAGGAGGCGCGCCAGCGCCGCGAAACCAGGCCCGCCTCGCGACGGGTGCGGCTGCCCGGCCGGCGAGTGCGCCCCCGATAACATCGACTCGACTCGGGGGAGGGTCCGACCGATGGCCCGACCCAAGCACGAGCGGAGGAGGTGGGTGCGTGGGAGCGCTGCAGAGCTTCGAGCGCCGCCTGGAGAACCTGATCTCCGGCGTCTTCGCGCGCGCCTTCCGCAGCGCCGTCCAGCCCGTCGAGATCTCCGCCGCCCTCCAGCGCGAGGTGGACAACAACGCCCAGATCCTCAGCCGTGACCGGCGCCTCGTCCCGAACGACTTCCACGTCGAGATGGCCAGGACCGACCTCGACCGGCTGGCGCCGTACGACAACGCCATGGCGCGGGACATGTCGGCCCAGCTCCACCAGTACGCCGAGCAGCAGAGCTATGTGTTCCCGGGGCCGGTGACGATCACCTACGAGGTGGCCGACGACCTGACCACCGGTCGGTTCCGGGTCCGCAGCAAGGCGACGGCCAGCGTCACCGGTCTCGACAGCAGCTCGGACACCGGCGTCATCCGCCAGCGCACCGCGCGGGCCTACCTCGAGATCAACGGGACCCGGCATCCCCTGCACCCCCCGGGGCTGATCGTCGGTCGCGGCAGCGAGGCACACATCCGGATCAACGACCCAGGCGTCAGCCGGCAGCACGTCGAGTTCGCCGTCGTGGCGACGGGCTCGGCCGACCATCCTGGACAGCTGCGCATCAACGTGCGCGACCTCGGCTCCACCAACGGCGTCACGGTCGACGGACACCGCGTCACCAGCGTCGGCGTCACCGACGGGTCGCGGGTCTCGATCGGCAAGACGACGATGACCGTCCTGATCGTGGAGGACGGACATGTCTGAGCTGACGCTGCTGCTCATCCGCTTCGCCTACCTCGCCATCCTCTGGATCTTCGTCCTCTCGGCCATCTCCGTGATCCGTTCCGACATGTTCGGCGCCCGCGTTCCCGAGGCGGCCCGTGGCGCGGCCGCGCCGCCGCCCCGCAAGTCCGGCCGGACCCCGAAGCCGGGCAGGCGCCGTGGCGCACCGAGCCACGTGCTGGTCGTGGAGGGTGGCAACACCGGCGAGCGCGCCGAGCTCGACCAGGCGCCGCTGCTCATCGGACGCGGCAACGACGCCGCCATCCGCCTCGACGACGACTACGTCTCGACCAGGCACGCCCGCATCGCCGCCTCCGGCGACCAGTGGTTCGTCGAGGATCTCGGCTCCACCAACGGCACGTACGTCGGCAGCGCCCGCATCACCCAGCCGACCACGATCACCCTCGGCACCCAGGTGAGAATCGGCAAGACGATCCTCGAGCTCAGGAAGTAAGCCGCCTTGACCGATCTCAGGCTGGTCTACTCGGCGATCTCCGACGTCGGGCGCGTCCGCAAGGACAACCAGGACTCCGGGTACGCCGGTCCCTGGCTGCTCGCGGTCGCCGACGGTGTCGGCGGGGCGGTCCGCGGCGACATCGCGTCGAGCACGGCGATCCAGGAGATCCGCAAGCTCGACCGCGAGCCCTCGGACGACCTGCTGGCCGAGGTCGCGGGAGCGATGCACCGCGCCCACGACCGCATCGGTGAGCTCGTCGAGCAGGACTCCTCGCTCAACGGCACCAGCACCACGGCGGTCGTGACCCTGTTCGACGGCCGTCGGCTCGGGTTCGGCCACATCGGCGACAGCCGCGCCTATCTGGTCCACGACGGCACGCTGCGCCAGCTCACGACCGACCACACGTTCGTGCAGACCCTCATCGACGACGGCCGCATCACCGAGGAGGAGGCGCGCACCCACCCGCACCGCAACCTCATCCTCAAGGCCATCGACAGCGTCCACGAGGTCGAGCCCGACCTCTTCCACGTCGATATCGTCCCCGGCGACCGGGTGCTGCTCTGCAGCGACGGCGTCCTCTCCCTCACCGACGCCCGGATCGCCGACATCATGAGGACCGGCACGGCCGACTACGCCGCGGTCGAGCTGGTCCGGGCCGCGCTCGAGGCCGGCTCCCACGACAACGTGACGTGCATCGTCGCCGACGTGGTCGAGGCCGGCGACGAGCCGGCCGACCAAACACCGCTGCTGGTGGGCGCGGCCGCCGACCTGCCCAGGCGCGGCCGCAGCAGCCTCGGCATGGCCGGCATGGCCGGCATGTTCCGCGGGCACCGCTCGGGTGACACCGGCGAGCTCGAGCCCGTCCAGGCCGAGATCCCCGAGGGCGTCGGCTATGCCATCCAGGCCGATCCCGTCGACCCCGAGGAGGCGCGCTACGCCCCTCGTCCGCCCGAGCGCTACGTCTGGGCCCGTCGGCTGCTCGTCGCCGCCGTGCTGATCGGCCTGGTGTGGATGGGTGTGGCCGCGGCGTGGGCGTGGAGCCAGCGGCAGTTCTTCGTCGGGTCCGGTCCGAACGACGACGGCGTCGACGTGGTGATGATCTATCGCGGCCTGAACGCCGACCTGCCGGGCGTGGAGCTCGCGCACCCCTACGAGTCCTCCAACGTCGAGCTCGGCCTGCTGTCGGACTACCAGGCGGGCCAGGTCCGCGAGGGCATCGACGCCGACTCCCTCGACGACGCGCAGCAGACCGTCGAGAACCTCGCGGCCACGCAGGAGACGCCATGACCGGCGTGTTCGCGCAGCAACCCGGTGTGTTCATGGGCTTCGTGCACCGGCGCCGCCGCGGGGCCGAGCTCTTCCTGCTCGTGCTCGCGCTCGCCGTCGGAGTCGGCGCCTACGCCGCGGTCGGCCTCGGCGTGCAGGGCGAGATCCCACCCGGAATCGTCGCGTACGGCGGCTGGCTCACCGGGCTGATCATCTCGGCGCACGTCGTCGTCCGGCTGGTGGCGCCGTACGCCGACCCGGTGCTGCTGCCGGTCGTGGCCGCCCTCAACGGACTGGGCCTGGCCGTCATCCACCGGCTCGACCTCGCCTACGAGGCTGCCGGTCGCGAGCAGCACGACTTCGCACAGCAACAGCTGACCTGGATGTCGCTCGGCGTCGTGCTCTTCATCGCCACGCTGCTGATCCTGCGCGACCACCGCACCCTGCAGCGGTTCACCTACACCGCCGGCCTGGTCGCGATCCTCCTGCTCCTGCTGCCCCTGGTGCCCGGCCTGGGCACGACCGTCAACGGTGCCCGCATCTGGATCAGCGTCGGGCCGTTCAGCTTCCAGCCCGGCGAGGTCGCCAAGGTGCTGCTGGTCGTGGCCTTCGCCGGCTACCTCGTCGTCCACCGCGACGCCCTGGCGCTGGCCGGGCGCCGGCTGCTCTTCATCGACCTTCCGCGCGGTCGCGACCTCGGGCCGATCCTGGCGATGTGGCTGGTCAGCCTGGGCGTGCTGGTCTTCCAGCGCGACCTGGGGTCGTCGCTGCTCTTCTTCGGGCTCTTCCTGGTCATGCTGTTCGTCGCCACCGAGCGTCCGGGCTGGCTCGTCGTCGGCGGGCTGCTGTTCGCCCTGGGCGCCTTCCTCGGCTATCTGCAGTTCGCGCACGTGCAGCTGCGCGTGAACATCTGGCGCGACCCGATGGCCTACTACGACGAGTCTCCGGGCAGCGGCCAGCTCGTCGAGTCGATGTTCGGCATGGGCTGGGGCGGCCTGGTCGGTCGCGGCTTCGGCGGCGGTACGCCGCAGCGGATCCCCTACGCCGAGTCCGACTTCATCATCGGCGCGATCGGAGAGGAGCTGGGGCTCACCGGGGTGATGGCGGTGATCCTGATCTACGGCATCATGGTCGAGCGCGCGCTGCGAGCCGCCCTGGTCTGCCGGGACGGCTTCGGCAAGCTGCTGGCCGTCGGCCTGGCCGGCGTCATCGCCCTCCAGGTCTTCGTGGTCATCGGCGGCGTGACCCGGCTGATCCCGCTGACCGGCCTCACCACGCCGTTCCTGTCCTACGGGGGATCCTCACTGGTGGCCAACTGGGTCATCGTGGCGCTGCTGCTGCGCGTCTCCGACCAGGCGAGGCGGCCCGTCCCGGTGCTGGGCGGCGACGACGACGCCGACAGCGAGACCACCCAGGTGGTGAAGCTCTGATGCGCGGGCTGTGGGCCGCCGGTGGGGTCGTGTGCTCAAGTGGTTGCCAGGACGACCACCTGAGCACACGACCCATCACCGCGGCCAGCCGTGGCGCGGAGGTGGCCTCGTGAACAAGCCCATCCGCACCATCTCGGTCTTCTGCCTGGTGCTCTTCCTCGCGCTGATGGTCAACGCGACCTATCTCCAGTACGTCGAGGCCGGCGCCCTCAACGACAACCCGCGCAACCGGCGCATCATCGAGGCGGCGTTCTCCCGCGAGCGCGGTGCGATCCTGGTCGGGCGCGACCCGATCGCCGAGAGCGTCCCCTCGGACGACCGCTACGACTTCCAGCGGGTCTACGGCCAGCCGTTCAAGTACGCCCCGCTCACCGGCGCCTTCTCCTACTTCAGCCAGACCGGCATCGAGCGGTCGCAGAACGCCGTGCTGTCCGGCGACGACGAGCGGCTCTTCGTGACCCGCCTGGTCGACCTGATCGGCAACTCCTCCCCCAAGGGCGGGTCGGTGCAGCTGACGATCGACCCGGCCGCCCAGGACGCGGCCTGGGACGGCATCCAGGCCCTGGGGGCCGGCACCGAGGGCGCGGTCGTGGCGCTGGAGCCGTCGACCGGCAAGGTCCTGGCGATGGTGTCGTCACCGAGCTACGACCCCAACCTGCTGGCCTCCCACGACTTCGGCTCCGTCCTCGAGGAGTCCGAGCGCCTCGAGGACGACGAGTCCGAGCCGCTGATCAACCGCTCGATCCAGACGACGCTGCCACCCGGCTCGACGTTCAAGCTCGTGACGGCGGCGGCCGCGATCGAGAACGGCCTCTACACGACAGGAGACGACCTGGTGCCCGCTGGACCGACGTACCAGCTGCCGCTGACCGAGGGCCCGACCGGCCTCATCGACAACGGCGGACGCGACTGCGGCACCAAGAAGATCACCTTCACGCAGGCGCTCGCCAACTCGTGCAACACCACCTTCCTGGCCATCGCCGACGAGCTCGGCGTCGAGAAGATGCAGGCCCAGGCCGAGGCGTTCGGGTTCAACAGCGAATACCTCGACGACCCGCCGCTGCAGGCCGAGTCGCGCTATCCCGGAGACATGGACCGGGCGCAGACGGCGATGTCGGGCATCGGGCAGTCCGAGGTGGCCGCGACCCCGCTCCAGATGGCGATGGTCGCGGCCGGCATCGCCAACGGCGGGATCGTGATGAAGCCCTACACGGTCGACGAGGTCACCTCGCCCGAGCTCGACGTGCTCGACAAGACCGAGCCGGCCGAGCTGTCGAAGGCGGTCGAGGCGGCCACCGCCGCCGAGCTGACCCGGATGATGGTCGAGACCGTCAACACCGGCACGGCGACCAACGCGCAGATCCCCGGCATCGAGGTGGCCGGCAAGACAGGGACCGCGCAGAGCACCCCGGACCGGCCGCCGTACGCCTGGTTCGTGTCGTTCGCCCCGGCCATCGACCCGCAGGTGGCGGTGGCGGTGCTGGTCGAGGCGAGCTCGACCCCCCGTGAGGAGATCGGCGGCAACGTGCTCGGCGCCCCGATCGCGAAGTCCGTGATGGAGGCGGTGCTCCGATGACCGACCGCGAACCCACTGTCGTCGGCGGGCGCTACGAGCTCGGCGAGCTGCTCGGCCGAGGCGGGATGGCCGAGGTCCGCAAGGGGGTCGACAAGCGACTGGGCCGCTCGGTGGCCGTCAAGAGACTGCGCACCGACCTGGCCAGCGACGCGACGTTCCAGGCCCGTTTCCGCCGCGAGGCGCAGTCGTCGGCCTCGCTGAACCACCCCTCGATCGTCGCCGTCTACGACACCGGCGAGGAATGGTCGGAGAACGACGGACCCGACGGTCTCGGCGTCGCGCAGCCCTACATCGTGATGGAGTACGTCGCCGGGCGGACCCTGCGCGAGATTCTCAAGGAGGGTCGCAAGATCCTCCCCGAGCGCGCCCTCGAGCTCACCTCCGGCGTGCTCGCGGCCCTCGACTACAGCCACCGGGCCGGGATCATCCACCGCGACATCAAGCCGGGCAACGTGATGCTCACGCCCTCGGGCGACGTGAAGGTCATGGACTTCGGCATCGCCCGCGCGGTCTCCGACGCCTCGGCCTCGATGACGCAGACCGCCGCGGTCGTCGGCACGGCGCAGTACCTCTCCCCCGAGCAGGCCCGCGGCGAGACCGTCGACTCGCGGTCCGACGTCTACTCCACCGGCTGCCTGCTCTTCGAGCTGCTCACCGGGCGGCCGCCGTTCATCGGCGACTCCCCCGTCGCGGTCGCCTACCAGCACGTCCGCGAGCCTGCCCAGCCGCCCTCGGACTTCGACACCGAGATCACCCCCGAGATGGACGCCATCGTGATGAAGGCGCTCGCCAAGCGGGTCGAGGACCGCTACCAGTCGGCAGCGGCGATGCGCAGCGACATCGAGCGCTACCTCACCGGGCGCCCGGTGCAGGCGCCGGTCCTGCCGACGTCGATGACCACGATGCTGACGACCACCGACCCCGACGAGCACCGCACCAGCGTGACGCCGGCCGTGCCGCCGTACGACCCCCTCGCCGACGAACGCGACGACCGACCCGGCAGTCGCGCGCCGCTCTACTTCCTCATCGGCTTCCTCCTCATCGTGCTGCTGGGGGGTGGGGCGTACCTGATGCAGAACTACCTGTTCGAGCAGCCGCCCGACGAGGTGCGTGTGCCCAACCTGATCGGCCTGAGCGAGAACCAGGCCCGCGACGCCGTCGTCGACGCCGGCCTGCGGGTGGGGGACGTGAGCTACGAGCCCAGCGACGACGCCGAGCAGGACCGGGTGATCGAGCAGGATCCCAACCGCGACGAGTTCGTCGAGGACGCCTCCGCCGTCGACTTCGTCGTCAGCAGCGGCAAGCCGATGGTGAGCGTGCCGTCGGTGGTCGGCCAGCAGCGCGACGCCGCGCGCTCCGCACTGGAGGGCGCGGGGTTGCGCTTCGTCGGCGAGGAGCGCGAGTCCGACGAGCCTGCGGGCCAGGTGCTGGAGACCGACCCGGCTGCCGGCGAGAGCGTGCCCGAGGGCACCGAGGTCCGCGTGTTCTTCTCCGACGGCCCCGAGCAGGTGCCCGACGTGGTGGGCATGACCGAGCAACAGGCCACCAGGGCGCTGCGCGACGCCGGCTTCGAGGTGTTCACCACCACCACGACCGAGACCACCGAGCGCCGGGGCACCGTCGTACGCCAGAACCCGCCGGCGGGCTCCGAGCAGCCCGAGGGCAGCTCGATCACGATCGAGGTGTCGGCCTTCGAACCGGAGCCGACCCCGTCGGAGACCCCCACCGAGACGCCCCCGACCGAACCCACGGAAAGCGCGACACCCGGCGCCTCACCCTCGTGATGGCAGGTTCAGTTCCACACCTGTGAGGAACTCTGTGGAGGAGTTACACCCGTGTAGTTCTCCACAGGTGAGTGCACAGCTGTGGAAACCCGCCTGGGTTGCGGTTTCAGACAAACCCGCTTCCCGGCAGGTGCAGTTCTGGCTCACCGACCGTGGGCACCTCGCCGAGCCGGCGCAAGTTCACCTTCCCCCGCTCCGCTCCTCCGGTGAACTTCCGCCTGCTCGGCTCTGTCCGGGGTCACCGTTGGGCTTGTCACTCCCAGCGGGTCGCGTAGGTGAAGCCGACGGCCATCAGCGCGATGCCGACGACCAGGTTGTACTGCTCGAGGTCGTTCATGACCGGGATCGCCGAGGGGTCGTCGCTGACGACGTAGTAGGTGCAGATCCAGAGCAGGCCGATCAGGAAGCAGCCGAGCATGCCGACGATGACGCCGCGGCCGCGGCCCAGTGGCGTGGAGGGGTGCGCCGCGATGGCCAGGCCCAGCAGGGCCAGCAGGAACCCGCCGACGTAGTTCCAGTTGATGCCCTTCCAGTCGGTGAGCGTCTCGAACACCTTGGGTCCGCCGGGCTCAGGCTCGGGGAAGATCGTCGGGTCGACCCGGACGACGAGGTAGAAGTAGACGATCCAGGCGATGCCCAGCGCGATCAGCACGAGGGCGATCACGAACCGCGGGGAGAAGATCGGTCCCGCGGTGGGATCGCGGAACTCCTTCTTCGAGTCGGTCTTGGCCACGTGCGCTCCTGCTCGTCGATGATGCTGCCCGGCTTCGGGGCCCGGTGTCGTATACGGAAGTAGCTGGGCGGTTCACGTGCTCCTGGTGCGTGCTTCGCCAGGCGGAGCAGCGAAGGCGGGCCGGAGGCCCGTCGAGTCTCCGACAACGCCGTGAGGCGCGCGCCAGGGGTGCGTCAACCGTCCAAAGACTTTGCTACGCGGCACTAGCCTAAGGGGCGTGTCGTCGAGCCCCGAGCCCCGGTCGGGCTTCAGGGTGCCCAGAGCCTGGCGGGTCGGCACCGCTGTGGTGCTGCTGATCGGCTCGGTGCTGCTCATCATCAGCCAGGAGAGCAGCGGGGGCACCGACCTGCGGCCCGGGCGCTACAACGACCTGGCGTCGCTGGTCGCCAACGAGAGCAAGCGGGTCAAGGACCAGCAGGCCGAGGTGGCAGCGCTGGCCGCCGAGGTCGAGGAGCTCGGCACGTCGGTCGACGACGAGCGGGTCGACCAGGTACGCCGCCAGGCACGGGCCCTGCGCGACGACGCGGGACTCGCGCCGGTCGCCGGCGCGGGCATCAGCGTCACCCTGTCCGACGCGGCGGTCGACGACATCAACAGCTCGACGACGGTCGACCTCGACCGTTTCGTCGTGCACCAGCAAGACATCCAGGCCGTGGTCAACGCCCTCTGGCGTGGCGGCGCACGCGCCGTCACCGTGCAGGGGCAGCGGATCATCTCGACGACCGGCATCAAGTGCGAGGGCAACTCGGTCACGCTGCAGGGCGTGCCCTACCCGCAGCCCTACGTCATCTCCGGCGTCGGCGACCAGACCGAGCTGCTGCTGGCGCTGCAGACCGACCCGGTGCTCGCCGGCTATCGCGACGACGCCGCCGACCCGGCGATCGGCGTCGGCTGGGACCTCGCGCTGGACAGCGCGCTCCTCGCGCCGGCGTACGACGGACTGCTCGACCTGGCCTACGCGGCCGTCGACCGCTGAGCCCGGCGTCAGGCAGACGTCAGGCCAGGGTGAGGCTGCGGAGCCCGATCGCCAGCACCGTGAGCACCATGACGGCGCTCACGCCCGCGACCTGGAACGCCGTGCGTCTCTCTCGTGGGGCGTAGACGAGGGCCGCGGCGATCACGACGCCGCCGAGCAGTCCCCCGAGATGCCCCTGCCAGGAGATGCCGGGGAAGCTGAAGGTGATGACGACGTTGAGGCCGAGCCAGACCAGCACGCCGCGCACGTCACCACCGACCTTGACCGCGATCACGAGCAGCCCACCCATCAGGCCGAAGATCGCGCCCGAGGCGCCGCGGGTGCCGGCGGCGGGGTTGGAGAACCAGTACACGCAGGCCGAGGCCGTCAGGGCCGACCCGAAGTAGAGCACGAGGAAGCGGGAGCGACCCAGCGCGGCCTCGAGCTGGGGTCCGAGGAACCACAGCGCCAGCATGTTGAAGCCGATGTGCCACACCTCGACGTGGGTGAACGCCGAGGTGATCAGCTGCCAGTAGGCGCCGTCGTCGACGCCGGGGACCCACGAGACGCTCGGCCCACCCAGGCGGCACTGGGCCTCGCTGGTCACTTGCGGGAAGTACGTCCCGTCCCCCGCCTCACAACGCCCGTTGGGCGTCAGCGCCAACGTGTTGACCAGCGAGCTGTTGCGGCCGCCGGTCGCCATGATGGCCAGCCAGACGAGCGCGTTGACGCCGATCAGCACCAGCGAGGTGAGGCCGGGGTTGCCCGAGCGCAGACCGCCGTACGCCGTCCGTCCCGCGCGGGTCGCCTTCGCGCCCTCGGCGACGCACTGCGGGCAGTGGAAGCCCACCGACGCGTCGCGCATGCAGTCGGGGCAGATGGGCCGCGAGCAGCGCTGGCAGGCGATGTAGGTCTCGCGGTCGGGGTGCCGGTAGCAGGTGGGCACCCCGACCGGCTGCTGGCTGCCCGGTGGGCTGGCGTCGCTCATCGGGCAGACAGCTCGTGCTGCGTCAGGCCCGGTCGACCTGGACGGACTCGATGACGACCGCGTCGCGCGGGCGGTCACCGGCACCGACCGGGGTCGTGGCGATCGCGTCGACCACGTCGCGCGAGGCCTGGTCGGCGACCTCGCCGAAGATGGTGTGCTTGCGGTCGAGCCAGGGCGTCTGGCCGACGGTGATGAAGAACTGCGATCCGTTGGTGCCCGGGCCGGCGTTCGCCATGGCGAGCAGGTAGGGCTTGTCGAAGCGCAGCTCGGGGTGGATCTCGTCGGCGAAGGTGTAGCCCGGCCCGCCGCGACCCTCTCCGAGCGGGCAGCCGCCCTGGATCATGAAGCCGTTGATGACGCGGTGGAAGACCAGCCCGTCGTAGTAGGGGACGCCGGAGCGGCCCGCGTCGTCGGTGTAGTCCTTCGAGCCCTCGGCCAGGCCGACGAAGTTGTCGACGGTCTTGGGGGCGTGGTTCGGGAAGAGGTCGACGACGATGTCTCCCCGGTTGGTCTTCAGGGTCGCCTTGAGGTCGGACATCTGATGCCTTTCACAGTGGCTCGTCACGAGCTGGTCACGTCGGCACGATCCTTTCACGCCACCGAAGCCGGGCCGCCCCTGCACCTGCCCACGTGGCTGCTCGGGGACCCCCCACCCCTGGGGGTGACCTGCGGTTATGCGGCTCGCTCGCTGTGGACTCGGCCCTGGCAGGCCTAGGGCGGACGTGGTGAGATGGAGGCGAGTCGGTCCCGTCGAGAGGAACTCGCATCATGCCCAGGCCCTTCGCAAAGAAGAAGACGTTCATGGACCACGCCGCGGACTTCGCCGAGTCCGCGATCGAGTCACTGGAGTCCGCGTACGACCAGGCGAAGGTGGCTGCCAAGGAGGCGGGCACCAGCGCCAAGGAGACCGCCGGCCCGGCGTTGGCCGACGCGCGCGAGCGCGCCGTGCCCTACCTGCAGGAGGGTCGCGCCGTCGCCGCCGAGAAGGCGTCGGCCGGTGCCGCCGCCGCCAAGGTCGCCGCCGCCGCCGGCGCCGCTGCCGCGGTCGAGATGGCCGCCCAGACCCGTGACGCGGCGTCCACCAAGCTGGCCGAGGCGAAGGGAGAGCCCGATGCCACGACTGGCAGCCCCAAGCGCGGCGGCAAGCTCAAGAAGCTCCTGTTCTTCGGTGCCCTGGCCGCGCTCGGTGGGTTCATCTTCAGCAAGCTGCGCAGCGGTTCGGAGGAGGACAACTGGCAGTCGTCGTACGTCCCGCCCCCGCCGCCCGCTCCCGTCCCGTCGCCGACCGACAGCCTGGCCGACCCGCTCAACGACCCGCTGCCCGGCCAGGAGGCGACCGACGACCCGGGCGGCGCCGGCCCCGACGAGGCGCTGGCCGACGCGGTCGACGGCCCGCACGAGGCCTCGACTCCCGACGAGCCGGCCGAGGTCGTCGAGCTCGACGAGGGCGAGACCAGCAAGACGTAGGCTAGACGGTCTCCGCCGGACGCCGCTTGGCGTGCCGGCGGGGTACGTCGACGGGCGCGTGGTCGCTGATCCACGCGTCGATGTGCTCCCACCAGCCGAAGAGCCACTCGATGCGGTCCTCGCGCTCCAGGGGGATCTCGGCGCGCTTGACCGTCCACCAGCGCATGATGATGCGCTTGTCCATCGGCAGCTCGCGCCAGACGTCGCCGACGGTGAGCATGTGGTCGAGGCCGGTGTGCGCGACCAGCACGACGTCGGCGTCCGGGGCGCCGTCCAGGGCCGCGATGACGCCGCCGGGGCGGGGCGCCAGCACGTTGGTCATCTGCTCGGCCCGCTGCGCCATCTTCTCCAGGCCCAGCTTGCGCAGCCGCTCGATCCCGCGCTCGCGGCGCTTGGGCGTGAAGTTGCCGCCCTCGGGGAAGATCACGAACGCGTCGTTGTCGTCGAGGCCGCTGGCCAGGGCGGTGATCTGGCTCTCGAGGTCCTCGCCGGCCGCGGGGTTGGGCGAGATGAACCGCGCCGGGATCCGGCTCAGGATCACCCCGATGGCCGGGTCCCAGGCCAGCGTGTCCTTGAGGACCACGCGCGGCTCCCGCGCGTAGTCGTGCATCAGGGCATACATCAAGATGAAGGAGTCGCCCGGTCCCGCGTGCCGGCAGCACACCAGGATCGGCCGGCCAGGGTGCGCGTCGGGTGTCGGGCCCGAGGTCTCGATCGCGAGGTTGAGCACCCGCCGGGCCTCGCGGAAGAACACCCACAGCGTGCCCTGGACGAGGTCGTAGTGGACGCCCTCCCAGTACGGCGTGCGGATCCACCGGCCGAACCCGGACGCCAGCCAGTAGCCGAACAGCACGACGAGCAGGACCGCCTCGACGGTGAGGTAGGCGATGAACAGCCACAGGAGGCGCAGCGCGCGCCAGCGGCCGGGCAGCCGGGGCGAGATGGCCGCCGCACCGATCAGCCACAGCGGCGCGGTCACCCAGAGCAGGGCCGTCAGGGCGATGGTCGCCGGCGCGACGACCAGCCGACGGAACAGCAGCGCTCTCACGCGCCGATCCCGTCGAGGTAGGCCAGCGAGGCGTCGTACGTCGCGTCGATCTTGGCCTGCACCCGGGTGAAGTCGCGGTAGGCGAAGATCGAGTCGTCGCGCGCCGAGGTGCCCGCCGCGGGCAGCACGTGCACGTCGACCTCCGGGTGGTGCGCGGCGACCTCCTCCAGCTCGCGGTGGAACCGGTGCCGCCGGGCGATCTCGAAGGAGACCCGGGCGACCTGCAACGGCTTGGTGGGCACGGTCAGCGGTCGGTCGATGCGGCCTACCTGCAGCACGAAGACCTTGGTCGCACCGAGGCGCACGGCCCGGGCCAGGGGGATCGAGTTGACGATCCCGCCGTCCAGGTAGTGCTCGTCACCGACGCGGGCCGGCGGCAGCAGGCCGGGTACGGCGGCGCTCGCCACCACCGCCTCGACCACGGGGCCGGTGTCGAACCAGTGCTCCGCCGCCCGCTCGATGCTCGCCGCACACACCTGGAACCGCACGGGCAGCTCCTCGAAGGTGACGTCTCCAAGCTCGTCGCTCAGCCGTGCCTTCAGCGGCTCGGCGGAGTAGATGTGGGTGCGTGTCGCGACGGCCCGGCGGACCGTCGCGAGCGGCCTCTCGCCGTAGACGTCACCGGTCTGGCCGGCCTCGCGCCACAGCCCGACGAGCCGCTCGATGACCGCGGGCGTCGGGTCGCTGGCCACCAACGCGCCGTTCAGGGCCCCCACGCTGGTGCCGAGAACCAGGTCGGGGGTGATGCCCCGCTCGAAGAGCGCCTTGAGCATCCCGACCTCGACGGCGCCCAGCACCCCACCGCCACCGAGCACGAGCGCCGTCGTCATGAGTCGATCCAACCGGTAGTTCGCCGCAAGTTGCACCATTCCAGGCTGGAAACCGGTGCATCTTGCGGCGAACTATCCCGCTAGCGGGTCTCGGGGAAGTCAGCGTGGACCCGCCGGGTGGCCCGGCGCTCGGCCCAGAAGGACAGGATCGGGACGGTGCCCGAGACGAGGGTGACCAGGGTGAAGGGCAGGTCCCAGCGGGCCTTGCGCGACAGCAGGAACGCCATCACGACGAAGATCATGTACAGCCAACCATGGGCGACGCCGAGGTACTGCGAGATGTCCGCGCCGACCTGCCAGGCACGGCCGCCCTCCGGGATGGCCTCGGGAAAGAGCAGGTAGCCGTAGTGCAGCGGCAGCCCGACCAGGCAGAGCACGATGAGGAGGACGCCGACGATCGTTGCCATCACGCGGTAGCGGAGGAGAGCGCCCTTCACGGCCCCGAGGGTACGGCGGGTCTCGACTCGGCCCGACCACCAGGGTCGTCCTCGTCGGTCGGCTCGTCGGTCGGCTCGTCGGTCGGCTCGTCGGCGCCGCTGGCGACGTCGCGGACGTGCCGCCACCACACGAACGCGGCGAAGAGCCCGAAGACCCACCACTCCAGCGCGTAGAGCAGGTTGCGCACCGCGGTGAAGCGCGACGGGGCAGGCAGCTGTTCGAGGGTGGCCTCGCCCAGCGACTCGGTGCCGGGCTGGCCGGGCAGCGCGACGGCGTACCCGGAGTAGACGTCGGCGTCGACCCGCTGGGCCACGTCGGGGATCCGCAGCGCAGGCAGCACGTCGTCGCCGGGGTCGGGGTCGGCGGTGGTGGACGCGTCGCTCGGCTGCAGCCGCGCCACGAGGGTGACCTCGCCGGCGGGGGCAGCGGGAGGTACGCCGTCGACCGCGACCCAGCCGCGCACGACGGGCAGCACCGACCCGGTGTCCGCGACGACCACCGGCGTCACCACCCACGACCCGGCCGCGTCGCCGGGTGCGCCCAGCCGATCGGCCACCAGGAACGTCTCCTCGGGCAGATAGCTGCCGGTGAGCTCGACGGGCCGGCCGAGCGCCGACTCTCCGAAGGCGTCGTCGGCGCCGAGCACGTCGGCCAGCGGCACCGGGTCGGCCCCGGCGAGGTCGACCGCCGCCGCCGCACGACGCTCCTGCCAGGCCTCGAGCTGCCACCACCCGAGCAGCCCGGCCGACACCACCAGCACCAGCGCCAGCAGCGTGGACCCACCACTGCCGGGGCGCGAGCACGCGCCGTACGGGCGTCTGCGGGTCGGCGGGCACGGGTCCATCCTCGCGCCTCCGGCCCCGGCGGAGGAGACTGGCCGGTGCGCTCGACGGGAGGACCGCCATGAACCCCGGACACCGCTATCGGGACTCCTGGGTCAACCCTCGCGTCACGATCGCTGCGCTGTGGGCGTCGATGCTCTTCGTGTTCGCCTATCTCGATGTCTTCGGCCTCTACCGCGCCGACGTGCGAGCGGACCTCGAGGCCGGTGACCTGGCGGGCTTCTCGATCGGCCAAGGCGTCGGGGCTAGCTCGGGCTGATCCCGGTCTGGGCGACGACCCACTCCCACATCAGCTCGCGCTCGCTGTCCCCCGTCCGGGTGCTCGGCAGCAGATGCGTCGGACGCGGCCGGCGGTCGTGCCAGAGCCGACCGGTCTCGGCCGGGTCGGCACCGGCCAGCCACACCGTGGTCTCGGCGCCGCCCTCGGCGTCGCGCAGGAAGGGCCGGGTCAGCCGCTGGAACGTCGGCAGTGACGTCTGCACGCCCGGGGTGTCCGCCCAGCCGGGATGGGTGGCATCGACCCGCACCCCCTCACCGCCCCAGCGGCGCAGCAGCACGGGCAGCAGCTCGACCTGGGCCCGCTTGCTGCGGGCGTACGCCGTCGTCGGCGAGTAGTCGCGTGCGCGGAACTCCGGGTCGTCGGGCCGCAGCCTCTGCCCGTACATGCCTCCCGAGGTGACCAGCACGACCCGCCCGCCTGTCAGCCGCGGGCTGAGCAGGTCGGTCATCAGCACCGGCCCGAGCACGTGCACGGCCATGCTCGTCTCGTGCCCTTGGGGTGAGGCGGTCCACTCCGGTGGCATCGCGCCGGCGTTGTGCACCAGCACGTCGAGGTGGTCCACGTCGGACTCGTCGGCGAAGCGGCGTACGTCGTCGAGGTCGGCCAGGTCGCAGACCTCGACGGCCACCTGCGCCCCCGGCACCCGCCTCTCGAGGTCGCGCGCGGTCCCGGCGCCCTTGCCCTCGTCGCGGACGACGAGCAGGACCCGCGCGCCGAGGCGGGCCAGCCCCTCGGCCGTGGCGGTGCCGAGCCCGGACGTCGCACCGGTGACGGCTGCGGTCCGCCCCTCGAGCGCGCCCGGCGACGGATCGGCCGGCCAGGTGGGCAGCCGACGGCGTACGGCCGGCCCCAGCCTGCTGAACCCCGGCGCCACCGTGCGGTCGAGCAATGTGTCGATGCCGGCTGCCACGGTCCGCGAGAGAGTCATGTCGGCCACGCTAGTGGCCTGAGTCGGTGGTTCGGAGCCAGGAGACAATGACCCCATGGAGCAGCCCGCCGTCGGCCAGGTCGTCACCGTCTTCCGCAACCGGCTGCGACCCGAGGCGCTCGACGCGTACGCCGCCGACCTCGCCGAGGTCGCGGCGCTGGCGCGGTCGATGCCGGGCTTCGTGGAGACCAAGACCTTCGTGGCCGAGGACGGCGAGCGCGCCACGGTCGTCACCTTCGCCGACCCCGACTCGCACCGCGCCTGGCGCGACCACCCGCGGCACCGCCAGGCCCAGCGCGCGGGCATCGCCGACTACTACGCGACGTACTCGATCGCGGTCGGCACGACGTCGTACGCCAGCTCGTTCGTGCGTGGTCTCACCTGAGCCCGGTGGGCTCGTCGAGCGGGACCACGTCGTTGCAGACGGCGAACGGGAGCTGACCGGTCAGGGTCAGCGTCGCGGTGGCCCGTGGGTTCTCGACGATCAGGACCAGCTGGCCGGTGTCCGGGTTCCACGAGGGCGGCGCGCCGAAGGCGTCGAGCGGTCCGATGCTGCCCGTCACGGGCCAGTCGGGCACGAGGTCGAGGCGGTCGGGGAGGTCGTCGCGGTCGGGCCCGAGCCACGCCGACCCGACGTCGTCGCCGTACGTCATCGCGAACGCCGTGAGCGGGTCCAGGTCGGTGATGTCGTGCTGGGCGAGCAGGGTGTCCTGGTCCTCGAACGTCGCGTCGGGGCCGAGCGCCTCGTTGAGCGGGAGGCAGCCGTTGTGGAGGTACGCCGTCTCCGCAGACGACCAGGTGCTCGGCTGTCCGGAGTGTCGCGCCGGCCAGCTCGCCCACCCCGGCGTCGATCGCTCCCTGCACCGTTTCCGGCAGACACGCAAAACGCGCCACCCCGGCGCATCCATTCGAAGTTCCGCGTGGGCCCAGGTTGCAAACCGGGAGCGATCATGCCCAGAGTCGCCAGCACGATCCACAGGGAGATTCGCTTCACTCGGTGAAGGTGTTGAGGTCGTCAAACGGAGGCTGTGGACAAGCCGCCTGCGATGAGGTCGAGGACGATCGCGGCCGAGTCGGTGGCGCTGAGGGTCGTGGTGTCGAGAAGCCGTTCGCCGGCTGCCGTGACCCTGGTGTCCTGTGCCAGGAGGGATTGGTCGACGGTGTGCCGGAGGTGCTCCTCGTCGGCGCCGACCATGTCGTCGCCCGCGAGCGGTGCCATGTCGCCACGCGCGCGAGCGCCGGCCCGCGCTCCCAGCTGGGCCGCCGAGGCCGTGAGGCGGATGGTGGTCAGGGGCGTGGGGTCGAGGCGGTCGGCGTACAGCTGGGTCTGTGCCGGGTCGTCGGTGGTGCCGTTGAGCAGCAGCAGTCGATTGCCCCAACCGTGAAAGACCCGCCACAGAGCACCGGCCATGGCGGCCTGCAGCTCGTGGTCGACAGGCCCGCCGTCGCGTCCGTGGAAGCCCAGCTGTCGTAGGTCGACGAACGCCGTGGGGATCTCTCGTTCGCGCGCCATCATGAAGGCCAGCCAGCCGACACTGGACTTGCCGACCACGCGTGACCCGGTGATCAGGACGGCGCGACCCGGGCCGACGGTGGCCGTGGTGGTGGGCTCGCCCGAGTTGCCCGACGAGGCGACCTGGAGGGTCCGGGCCACGTCGAGAACGCGCCGCGCGACCTCCGACGGGCTGCCCTCATCGGTGCGGACGACCGGGAGGGAGTGTCCGGCTACGTCGTGACGCCGTGCGTCGGCGAGCACCCCGGACCAGTCCTCGGCGTAGGAACCGCGCGCGTCCATCCGACGCCTCAGCTCGCCCTCGCCAACGGCCAGTCGCACCAGGGCAAGGTCGAAGCCGGCGAGAGCGCCGCGGGTGACGTCCAGCTGGTCGGGGTCCAGCACCCCGGACACGACCAGTGTCGCGGCGCCCCGCAGCGCGTGCTGGCGGGCGACCGTGGCCAGCGCCAGCGTCTTGCGTCTGTGCGCCTCGCCCTCGTCATCGGGTGCCGGGTCGGCCATCCCCAGCTGGTCGATGTCGACGTACGCCGTGGGCTCGTTGCGGTCGGACAGCACGTTGAGCAGCTCCCACGCCGTCACGGACTTGCCGACGCCGGGCGGACCGAACAGCCACAAGATCCTCACGACGAGAGACTCCACGTCGCTCCTGCCAAGGGCAATCCGATTTCGGGGCTCCCCTTTCGGCTTCGTCCCGGGATCGGGGCGATGATGGCGTGGTGGACGACGAGGAGTACGCCGCCGCCATGCTGGCGATCCTGGCCAACCCGAGCCCCACCGGCATCGACCCCGACGATCCGTACGGCCAGGCCGACGATGGCATCGACCGCTACGACGGATTCGGGCGCGATGTGTGGGTCGAGTCCGTCCAGCTCACCCACGGAGACCATGGAGCCGAGCTGGACGTCGGCTTCAGGCTCGACCTTCCGGAGGAGCTAGCGGTCGACGGGATGCCCAGCCGCGGGTCGGTCCGAGTTCCCGTCGACCAGGAGTGGCGTGAGCTCAGCGGCTACCAGGAGCCGAGGTCCTACGCCCCCGCTGTTGCCCGCAAGGTCGAGTGGGCAGCCCACGGGATGGTCGAGCGTCACCGCTCCCGGATGCGGGCCGGTCCGACCCCGACCCCGACCCCGGCCGAGCAGGGCACGCTTTGGCCGAGGTTGTTGGCCGGGCTCTCAGAGCACGGCAACCCGGTCGAGGTCGCTCCGGGCCGCGTCGAGCTCGGCTCGTCCACCGGAGCCATCACGTTCCTGGTCAGCCCGGACGAGTGGGAGCAGGTGGTCGCCGTCCACGCCGGCAACGACATCGAGCTGTACCTGGACGAGCTGCTCGCCCCTCGGCAGGAGGACGAGGTGTTCGTGGTCTTCTACGAGGGCGATCTGGCTCGTTCGACGCGGGCGAACCTTCCTCCGGTTCGGGGCCAGGCCCAGGCTCGCCGCCTGGCCGAGCACCGGGCGGCGAACCCGGGCGCGACGTACGGATGGTTCGCGAACACCCCGCCGGACCCGACAGGTGGTGGAGCCTAGGGGACTCGAACCCCTAACCCCCTGCTTGCAAAGCGCCCCCAATTCCTCCATTGCGACTCTGAGCGGGAAATCGCCCGTCAGAGACTGGTCAAAGAGTCCCCCACAGTGACATAGCTTCCCCCACCAGTCCCCCACAGGGACTCCCACTGCCAACGCAGGTATGGGGTTGGGAGACGGAGGGAGTCACGATGGCCGGGAGACGAGGCTTCGGAGAGGTCGAGCGGCGCGTCAGCGCGGCGGGAACGGTCACCTACCGAGCGCGGTACGCCATGCCCGACGGCACCCGCTACTCACGCACCTTCGCGACCAAGCTCGATGCCGAGGCTGGCTGGCCGGCGAGCGAGCACTGATCGACCGCGACGAGTGGACGCCCCCGAGGCTCGCCAGTCCGAGGAGAAGCAGCAGCGCGAGCGGCCCACAACACGGTCGGCGGGTTCGCCGAGCGCTACCTCGCGGAGCGTCGCCTGCGGCCGACCACGATCCGCGGGTATCGGGAGCTCCTGCGAACCCGGATCCTGCCGAACTTCGGGGACATGCCGCTGAGTCGACGTCTCGCTGACCGAGATCAAGCAGTGGCGCGCTTCCTCGACCCAGAGACGATCGACGAATGCGGCGGCGTACCGGCTGCTGCGCTCGATCCTCCAGGCCGCCGAGGAGGAGGACTGATCGACCGCGCACCGCCGAAGTCCGCGGGCCGGATCGGACACGTGAAGAACGTCGCCGGCCGGCCACCTTCGACGAGCTCGCCATCATCGTCGACGACATGCCCGAGCGGCTGAGTTCCTCATCGTGCTGGCCGCGTTCGTTGGCCTGCGCGAGGGCGAACTGCTGGAGCTTCGCCGCACCGACGTCGACGGCGTTACCGGCCGGATCGACGTGACTCGCAAGGTCGACAAGGACGCAGACCCGACGGTCCCCGGCGCCTGCCCGGACTGTGGTCGGCCATCGGCTCGCCGAAGACGCGCAGCGGCTACGCGAACCGTTCACGTCCCCCCGCCCTTCCTCAAGATGCTCCAAGAGCACCTGCTCGAGCACACCGCTGAAGGGCCTCACGGTCTGCTGTTCCCCGGCGACCGCACCGACCACATGAGCGTGCGCTACCTGATGGACCGCTACCGCCCGGCTCGTGAGGCGGCGGGGCGCCCGGATCTCACGATCCACCACCTGCGGCACACCGCCCTCACACTCGCCGGCCAGCAGGGAGCCACCGCCGCCGAGCTCCAGGCCCGCGCAGGCCACGCGTCCCAGGCTGCAATGGCGATCTACCAACACGCCACGCTCGATCGGGACAAGGCGCTGGCCGAGAAGATCGGCGAGACGTACGTCGGCTGGCGCGACGCCCGGAGTTCGGAGTGAGCCGGCTGTCGGTGGTGTGCGGCAGATTGTTGGCTCAGCGAGCCACAGATCTCTAAAGAGGTAGAGCCATGAGCGAGCTCGATTCCACGCGAAGACGTCCCCGAAGACGAGGCGGCGTTGCTCGACTACCTGATCCAGATCGTCGAGCAGGGCCGGCACGCCGCGGCGGTCCAGGTCAACACCACGTTGACGGTGACCTACTGGCTTGTGGGCCGGGCCATCTCAATCAACACGCTGCAGAACGGTCGCGCCGAGTACGGGAAGCGAATTGTTGACTCAGTGAGCACAACGATTGACGACCCGTTTCGGCGCTGGCTTCGACCGGATCCAACCTGAGTCGGGATGATGTCCTTCGCTCGCATGTTCCCTGACTACGACGAGATGGCGGACCTCGCGCGGCAGGTGACCTGGACGCACATCCGCTACTCTCCTGGCACTCAAGTCCGACGACGCCCGCCCGCTTCTACGCGGAGGAGGCTGCATCCAAGCACCTCAGCGTCCGTGAGTTGCGAGCGGCTATTGCTCGCAAAGCCTTCGAGCGCCGCGAGATCGCGAACTCCCAGATCCCGCGGATCAGCCGTCCCGCGCGACACCTTCCGCGACCCACTGATCCTCGACACGCTCGGCCTCCACGACTCCTACCTGGAGAGGGACCTGGAGGCCGCGATTCTCAGGGACGTCCAAGCCTTCCTACTCGAGGTCGGTCACGGCTTCGCGTTCGTAGCGAGTCAGAAGCGGATGACCATCGACGGCGACGACTTCTACCTCGACCTCCTCTTCTTCAGTCGACCGCTGCGGCGGTTGGTCGCCGTCGAACTCAAGATCGGCAAGTTCGACGCACGCTTCGAAGGCCAAATGAAGCTCTACCTGAAGTGGCTAGACCGCTACGAGCGTCAGGAACACGAGGAGGCCCCTGTCGGACTGATCCTCTGCACCGAGGTCAGCCGCGAGCAGGTCGAACTACTGGAGATGCACAGGGACGGCATCGTCGTGGCCGAATACTGGACGGTCACTTCCTCCAAAGGCAGAACTCCAGGCGAAGCTCAGCCGAGATCGTCCGCGACGCCCAAGAGCGCTTGGCGCGGCGTGGCCTGCCGTCTCGGCTGGACGACCGGCCAGAAACCACGTGATGCCACGGCCGGCTACTTCTTCTTGGAGACCAGTTTCGCCCCAGCGCCTGCAACCACCACGACCACGGTTCCGGCGGCGACGGCCTTCTGACCAGCCTCGGCTCCGGCGGTCTTCAGTTGCTCTGGGTCCCGCAAGGCCTCGCGCCAAGGGGTGGCGTGGAGAACCTCGCGGGTGGAATCGATCCCGAGTGGAGCGTGGAACTCGTCAACAAGGTCCGCCGTCGAGTTGAGTGAGTCGACAACGGAACGCGCCGCCCTCGCATGGAGGAGGATGTTCTCGTTGGCGATTCCTCCGGCACGGTCCATGCGGTCCATCAGCCGTTCCGTGCAGTCCAGCACCGCACCACGCCGCTGATGAAGCGACTCGAGAACGCCCAGCCGGTGGCCTTCAAGGTTCTCGGGGGCGGTGGCCAAGACGTGATCCAACTCGATGACTTTGAACTTGTCCTGCAGTTCGAAACAGCGCCCCAGGACCGCGAGTTGAACGGCGATCTCACGTTCGATCTCGCGAGCGGCCTTCTTCAAATCACCGGTCTTGGTCTTGCCCTCCACCTTTGAAGCCAGTCCGGCCAGTTCCAGGAGAGCCTGGCTCTGAACTTCGTGGATCGTCTGGGACGCGCCACTCACCTTGGCCCAGAGCGTGTTCGGATCGCCGCCATGCTGGCGAATAGTGGTTGCTTCTTCGATCGCGGCCGCGGCTCCATGCATCTTGGCAAGCACCGCATCTCGTTGTGCGCGCCGCACGTCATCGAGCTTCTCGTCGATTCGCAGGAGGAGTGCCTTGAGTTCCTGGGCCTCGGCTTGCTGTGCCAACTGGCTCATGAGGCCGCCGATCCCGGACAACACCGCGGGGTTCGTGAGAAGCGCTGCGGGACCGTCTTCGACCTGAAGCCATTTGAGCGACTTCTTGCCAGTCTGACCGAGCATGGCGTGGCTGACGCCCTTGGTCTTAGTAGGCATGAGGCCGCCCGCCTCCTTGAGCCGCTTGTACGCCTCTGGAGTCAACTTGAGGTAGTAGCCCGACTTCTCGGAGATTTCGGATGCCTTCTGCGCACCTCTCCGGTGCTCTTCAGCATCGGAGCCAGCCTGCTCAAGGGAAGTTTCTCCACCTCGGATGACAAGCCGACATGCCCGAGGAAGCGTTCGACAACCGATCGATCACCGGCCACGAAAGCACCCTCGCCGTCACTCACAATCTCGATCTCGTTGACCATGGGGTCATCCTCCTGCCGGGGAAGCCTAACGAGGCCCCCCGACGTTTGAGTTCCACAACGGTCGAGCCGCGGTCGGAAGCACCCGTCATGCGCTCGACTGCGCCACGCGTTCATTGGGTGCGCGTCGATGAGCCGGTCGAGCGACTCCACCTTGATCCGGATGGTCCGCCGCCCGAGGCGTACGGCGTCGAGTTCGCCGGCGGCGATGTAGCGGCGGACGGTCTTGACCGAGACCGCGAGGATCTCGGCGGCCTCGGCAGCGGGATGAGGCGGCGGGTGGTGGTGGCGGTTGTGGCCATCGGGTGCTCCTGGGTCGGTGGCGGCCCGGTTGGCTGCCTTCATCCCTCAAGGCCGACGGATGTCCTCCAGTGGCCACCCCATTTCGCCTCCCCTCCTGCACCGCCTCACCTTCATCACCCTCCGCCCGCCTTCCCGGCCCCCCCTCTCCCCTCACCCCTCCCTCCTCCCCTGCCCCGTTCTCCACCCTTCCTCTCTTCCCAGGCACACCTCTTTCACTCACGAATCGGGGTGGCCACTCGCGGCCCGGTCCCGGCCTTGATAGGTGTGACGATGACGTTGAAGAAGCCGCAGCCGGGTCGGGGTATGAGTACCTGACCCGGCAGGTCGCCGCCGCCGACTCGACCGAGCTCGGCCGCATACGGCTGGTCGACTACTACGACGCGAAGGGTGAGGCCCCCGGTCGCTGGGTCGGCTCCGGCCTGATCGGGATCGACGGCATCGAGTACGGCGACATCGTGACCGCCGAGCAGATGAGCCACCTGTTCGGCGACGGCTGTCACCCGGTCACCGGCACCGCGCTGGGGCGGAAGTTCGGGAAGGGATCGGTGGCCGGCTTCGACCTGACGTTCTGTCCGGCGAAGTCGGTCTCGACGTTGTGGGCGATCGCGCCGCCCGAGGTCGCGAGCAAGATCCAGCAGGCCCACGACGCTGCGGTTCAGGATGCGCTGCGTTCCTCGAGGCCCATGCGATCTTCACCCGCGAGGGCGCAGCGGCGCCCGCCAGGTCGAGACCCGCGGCCTGATCGCCGCCGCGTTCACCCACCGCGACTCCCGAGCCGGGCGATCCGGACCTGCACACCCACGTCGCGGTCGCGAACAAGGTCCAGACCGCGCGGGCAATGGCTCTCGATCTACGGCACGATCCTGCACGAGCACGTCGTCGCCGCCTCGGAGGCCTACAACACCGCCCTCGAGCGCCACCTTGACCGACAGCTCGGCGTCACGTTCGTCGAGCGGCCCGCCGTCCGGGAGGCAAGCGGCCGGTCCGGGAGATCGCCGGCGTCGACGCGGACCTGTGCGAGCGGTGGTCGCGCCGCCGGGCCGACATCGACGCCCGGCACGCGAGCTCGCCGCGCGACTTCAACGAGGCCACGGCCGGCCGCCGACGACCGGTGAGTCGATCGCGCTGGCGCAACGGCGAACCTGGAGACCCGCGAGGCCAAGCACGAGCCACGCTCCGTGGCCGAGCAGCGGAGCGCCTGGCGTAGCCGAAGCCGTCGACGTCCTCGGTCGACGCGGACTGTCGAGCGATGGTCGACACCGCGCTTACCCCGACCCGCGGCCCGCGCACAGGTCACCTCCGCGTGGGTCAGCGAGGCCGCCGACCGCGTGATCGCCGAACTCGAGGCGCGTCGGGCCACCTGGCAGTCCTGGCACGTGCACGCCGAGGCCCAGCGCCAGGTCCGCGACGCTCGACCGTACCGGCCGACCAGGTCGCCGAGGTCGTGGAGCATCTCGTCGACGCCGTCCCGCCCGGCTCGGTCAACCTGACCCCGGACCTCGACCCGATCACCGAGCCGGCCGCGCTGCGGCGCTCCGACGGGCGCGAGCGTCTACCGGCACACCGGCGCGCGACCACTTCACCAGCCCCGCGATCCTCGACGCCGAGCAGCGCATCGTCGACGCCGCCGGCACCGACGGCCGCGCCTGGCTCCGATCCGGTCGACGTCGAGCTGGCGCTGCTGGCCGCGACCCTCGACGGCGACCGGCGCTCAACCGCGGCCAGCAGCGACGCTGGTGCCGCGCCGTGGCCGACCAGCGGCGCGCGGGTGCAGCTCGCCCTCGCCCCAGCCGGGCGGGGAAGACGACCGCGATGCAGCGTGCTCGCCAGACGTGTGGACCGACGCGTCGGCCACGAGGCCGTCGGGCTCGCGCCGTCCGCCGCCGCCGCCGCGGTGCTCGCCGAGGCCACCGGCATGCCGTGCGAGACGCTCGCCAAGCTCGTCCATGACCCTCGCCACGCCGGCAACTCGATCGCCGGCCGTATCGGTCCCGGCACGCTGGTGGTCATCGACGAGGCCGGCATGGCCGACACCCTCACCCTGCGACCGTGATCGATCGCCGCTGGCGCGGGGCGCGTCGGTGCGGCTGATCGGCGACGACCGGCAGCTCGCCGCCATCGGCGCCGGTGGCGTGCTGCGGGATATCGCCGCCACCCACGGCGCGGTTCGGCTGGACGAGTTGGTGCGGTTCGCCGATCCCGCCGAGGCCGAGGCGTCGCTGGCGCTGCGCGAGGGCGACCAGTCCGCGCTCGGCTACTACCTCGACCACGACCGAGTCCACGTCGGCGATATCGACCTGCGTCGACGAGGTCTTCGAGGCGTGGCAGCGCGATCGCGACGCGGCCGCGACTGCCTGATGCTCGCGCCGACCCGCGACCTCGTCGCGGGAGCTGAACTTGGCGGCCGGCATCTCGCGGCAGGCGCCGACCGAGCGCGCAGGTCGCGCTGCGCGGACGGGTATGCACGGCCGCGTCGGCGACGTGGTCATCACCCGCCGCAACGACCGACGGCTCGGCGTCAGCGGCACCGATTGGGTCAAGAACGGCGACCGCTGGACGGTCACCGCTGTCGCCCGAACGGCGGCCTGACCGTGCGACACCGCGCTCGCGGCTCCACGCGACGCTGCCCGCGGACTACGTCGCCGACCACGTCGAGCTCGGCTACGCCTCCACCGTCCACGCCGCCCAGGGCATCACCACCGACGTCGTCCACGGCATCGTCACCGGCACGGAGGACCGGCAGCTGCTCTACACGATGCTCACCCGCGGCCGCGTCGAGAACCACGTCCACCTCATCACCGAACACCTTGCGCCGAGCACGAGTTCCTGCCCGGCATCCCCGCACAGCTCACCGCCACCGACACCCTCGAGCGGATCCTCGCCCGCGACGGCGCTGCCATCTCGGCGACCACCGGGACTCGCGCACGCCACCACCAGCACCTGCCTTCACGACCGCGGAACGGTACGCCGACGCCCTCACGGTCGCGACCCAACGACTCCACTGCGCCGATGGCGACCAGGCCCTCGAAGCCGCAGACCCCGGCCCACTCCCGTGGCTGCCCGGCGTTCCTGCCGATCTGCGCAACGATCCGCGATGGGCCGACTACCTGGCGGCCCGTGCCGACCGCGTGGCCCACCCTGGCCGAGGTCGTACGTCGCGACGCCCAGCTCCCGCAGGCACTCCACCGCTTCGCGGACGTCCTCACCGACCAGCTCCTCCCCGCACCGCGATCATCGTCTGGCGGGCTGCCAACGGCGTGGCCGACGATGACCGCAGCCTGCTGGGCTCCCGATCCGGCCCCCGCACCGGTGATCTCGCCGCCGACCGCTACGCCCGCCATCTCCAGCGCCAGGTCGACGCCCTCTACCCCGCGTCCGTCCGCCGTTGGGAGACCGCGATCGCGACAGCGATCGGCGACCCCGACCACCATGACGAGCACACTCTCGACCTGGCCCGCAGCTCCACCGCATCCAGGCCAGCGGCGTCAACGCCAGCCCTCCTGCAGCGCGCAGCAAGCCCGCGCCGCCCGCTTCCCGGGGACCACAAGATCGACGCTCTCGCCTACCGGATCCGGCGCTTGGTCACCCACCAGCAGAGCGTCGACGCTCTGGCGGCACGTCGGGGGCCCACGCGTCCGGGGGTAGGTCTCGAGTTCTGAAGAACTCCGCTGGGCCGTCCTCGTTCACCACCAGTTGCATCTCCTCGGCCGGCGTCACTGCACATTCACGGTGCTTCGCCCGCCAGGCCGGATAGGCATCCGGATCGTCGCGGACCCCAGGTCTAGCCCATCGCTCCAGTGCCGTCGTCGCTCGACGGCGGATCGCGCGAGCCGAGAGATGCACTGTCTCCGCGAGCACATCGACCACGGCCGGAGTCGTCAGCCCCGACCGGCCACGCCGGCCAGCCACATCAAGTTCGGCAGCAATCCGGGCGGAACTCGCCAAGCAGCCAAGCATCGAAGACATGTATCGCCTTGGCGTCCATCGCCTCGATCATCAGCCCAGTCACCTCCCAGAACGGATCGGTGTCCTCCATCTCGTCAGGCCACGGCGACGTCGTCCCCGGCCCACATCGGCGAGCGTCGACCATGAGCCGATCCCGACGGCGGGCCAGGTCGCCCACACCCGAGATGAGCACAGACCTCGCGGGTCGTCTGCCCGAGGATCGCGCCGGCAATGCGGCCTTCCTTGAGCCGATGGGCGCTCACGGCACTCGACCCACAGTTGGCTCGCGAAGAGGCCGTCGACGCCCCCGTGGAGATCCCGCAGCTTCTGGCGCGCGCCTCGGCCCCGGGAAGCAGGGCCCACCAACGCCGTGACCGCGCCACCGTCCGTCTCGGTCATCGACGCGAGTACGCCGAGCACCGCGTTGGCCTCATCAGCCAGCGCGGCCCTCGTCCAGTCGCGCAATCGTCGACCCCAGGCACGACCGCCAAGGCTCTGGTGATTGGCCGACCATCGCCGCCACGCAGCCCGCGCTGCGCACATCAACTCACCCTCCAGGTCCTGGAGGCCAAGGCGATCAGCAACGGACACGGCATGCTCCCGAAAGGACGTCCCCGCCACTGACGATCAGCAGGGATGTTCAAGCGTGAGCGGGACAATCCCGCACGTCAAGGGCCACTTCTCGGGCCGACGAACATCCCAAGAAGTTGAGGGACAGTCCGAGACGTTCAGTAACAACCACCACCAATCGGTACCGATTCTCCCTGATCGTCGTCTCAGTATGTGACCGTCGTCCCGATTTCGGCTGACGTTCCCCGCAGTTCTGCCGACGATGGAGAGATGCTGGGCGGCCAGCGTTGGGCGCTCAGCCGGATGCTGCGGAGTCGAAGACTGCCTCAACTACGATCGGGCGCGAAAGCGCGCGAGGGGAGGCGGGTGTCAGTCATCGACTTCAACCCCGAGAAGAAGTCCATCGAGGACCTGTTTGTCGTAGCCGACTGCTACGTCCTCCCTCGCTTCTAGCGCCCATACAGTTGGGAGGCGTCCAACCTCGAAGACTTCTGGAACGACGTCGTCTTCGACAACGCCGTTGGCTACTTCATCGGCCCGATGGTGGCCTGGCGGGATGCCAAGAGTCCCATCCGGCGCATCGTGGACGGTCAGCAACGGCTCACGACGATCACCATCAGGTTCGCCGTCTTGCGCGACCAGCTCCAGGAACTCGCTGAGGACAGCTTCGCGAGCCGTGTTCACCGGCACCTCGAAAATGCGGATCGGAACACCGACTTGCAGTTCACTCTTCAAACTAGGCTCTCTTCGTCTTCCTCAGTAACGCGATCCTCAAGTCGCCTCCCGACGCGACGGTCGAGCCGGCGACCGAAGAAGCCGATGCCCTCTGCAATCGCGCTGGAGCAGATCCGTCGGCTGATCGCCGCAGAGGTCGGGAAGCGTCAGAAACCACAGCAGTGGCTTCTCGACCTGCGCGACCGACTCCTCGGCCTCAAGGTGATCTGGGTCGAGCATGGCAGCGAGGACGACGCCTACATCATCTTCGAGACGCTGAACAGCCGCGGCAAGGATCTTGAGGTCGTCGACCTGTTGAAGAACCTCCTGCTGAACAGGCTCCGCGGCACCCGCAACGCCCGCGCAGATACGGTCCGTCTCAAGTGGGACAAGATGCGCGATCAACTCGAAGCCTCGGATGGGCGAGACCGCATCAACGCCAACAGCTTCATCCTTCACTGGTGGCAATCTCGTGCCGATTACGTCGCCCAGCGAGCTGTTTTCGCAGATCAAGAAAGCGATCAAGTCGAAGTCAGCGGCGCAGGATTGCCTCGAGCAGCTCATGAAGGATGGGCCGCTCTACCGTGCCGTTGTGGAGCCCGGGTCCTTCAGTTGGCCGCTGGAGGAGACCGCCGGGCGCGGAGCCTGCAGGCTCTCGCAACTTCGGCGTTGTCCAGTCTGCTCCGTCTTTAATCGTCTCATGCGAGTAGCAGCACCACGCCGGAACTCAACGCCGGGCAGCTCAACATGACGCGGCAATCCATCGAGCGCTACCGTTCCAGACCTCTTCGACAGCCGACTCAGCAGCAGCGGGGGCGGCTCGCAGATGTACGCCAAGGCGGCGCGTGAACTGTACAGCGCCGGCTCGGATCAGCAGGCTCGCGCTGATGTGCTCAAAGACATCCGTGAGAAACTCGAGAAGCGGCGCCCGGATCGTGACCAGTTCATCCTGGCCTTCGAGGAACGCTTCCTCTTCACGAACGACTACACCCGGGACAAGAGCTTTGTGCAGTATGTGCTTGAGCGCCTTCTCCAGCACGCCAATCCGACGACGGGCGTGGAGATCTACGATCGAGCACCTGATGCCGCAGGACCAGATCCCAGCCTGGTGTTCCTATGCAGACGGTGGGCTCGATCGGGAACCTCCTTCTCGTGAGCGAGAAGGTCAACACTCAACTCGACAACAAGGTCTTCAAGCGCAAGAGGAAGATCCTCGACGCTGCGGGCCTGATGTACGTCTTCGGCGGGTGCTCGACCAGTCGCCCTGGACTTCCGCCGAGATCGAGGCGAGGTGCAAACTTCTAGGCGTGGCCCCTACGACGCCGTCTGGAAACTGCCCGGCGCGATTTGCCCCCACGGACGACCTCCAGCCCGATCCCGCCCTCCTTTGTCACAGGTTCCACCGATCGCCAACAATGTGCCCATGGCGGCGTACGAGAGTTGGGCGAGCAGCCCCGCCTCTCGGAAGGTCATGCAGGGCAACCGGTCCAGGGACACCTCGCCGAGTTTGCTGTACGTCGCCGCCTCCACGCGGCCGGCCTTCGCTTCCGCGTCGCCCATCGGCCGGAGCCCGGCCTCAACCGCACGGCCGACATCGTCTTCACCAAGCAGCGCATCGCCGTCTTCATCGACGGCTGCTACTGGCACGCCTGCCCGGAGCATCGGACACGTGCGCGCGGACGAACGCGTCCTACTGGTCGGAGAAGTTGCCGCGCAACGTCGCCCGTGACGCCGACACCACCTCACAGCTGCAGGCGCTGGTGGACCGTGCTTCGCTTCTGGGAGCACGAGGATCCCGACGACGGTCGCGACGGCCGTCGCCGCGGCCGTCCGGAGTCAGCGATCCGACTGAGGGCAACCCACGATAGGTGTCGGGCCTGAGCCGGGCGTGTGAGTCAACGGGCCTGGCAGCCGGTAGTAGCCAGTGTCCGCGCTTGCCGTAGCGATACACGCGCCACAGCCGGTACGCCGGTCCAAGATCGTTGGACGCCTCGACTTCGGTCCCGGAGATGTAGAAGGGCACCTCCTTGCCGTACCGCGTCGTCTTGACCTCGATGAAGACCGGCTCATCCGTCAGGCCTTGGAAGGACTGGATGTCGTACCCGAGTCCGTCGCCGTCGACTACCGAGACATGCCGGACCTCCGCTGCGAGATCTGCGCGGCCCGCGGCAGCTCAGCCGCTCGCGCTCGGCAGCAAGCACGGACTCCTCGCCGGCACGCCCGAGGGCCCTGTTTGGCGACTCGATCGCCGCGAAGTCGATGCCGAGGACGCCGACACGTGCGCCACGACCTTCCGGCCAGTCGGCGTTCGGCGGGTCGACCTCCAGCACCGAGTTCGGAGGGTCGACGTCACCGATCGGCCACTGCCTTCAGCATGAAGGCCCGCAGATCGCTGTCCGCCTCGAAGCGCTCGCGAACGACGGTCCGTAGCCGATCCTGGACGTTGCGCAGCGGCTTGTACCCAGGAATCCAGACGGCGCCCAACTCGTCGAGGACCGCCGAGACGTTGTTGAACTTGTACTCGATCGCGCCCGACGAGCGATCGACGTCCCGCTCGACCTCCCGACGGAACTCAGTCTTGGTGTAGTTCTCGCCCGCAAGCTCGAGCGTCAGCATCCGGAAGTAGACGTCGACGGTCACGCCGATCTCGTCGTCACTCCAAGGGTCCAGTACGCCACGCGTCAATCGTCCAGGAAGAGGTCGTCGGCTGTCAGCGGATTCGCGGAAATTGCCCGCCTCGCGCCCCATTCTCCAGGCGGCGGCTGCGCAGTCCGTCGGTGGTGGCTCTACCATCCGAGGTTCGGCGACGTTCGTGAGTCGCACGCCGGGATCGGGGCAACGGACGGAAAACACCATGCGAGTACGCGCGCAAAAAGCTCAAATCTCAGCTGAGCTGACGAACATGAGCTCGAGCTCCGCGCCGTTCACGTTCGTCGACCTGTTCGCAGGCGTTGGCGGGTTCCACGCTGCTCTCGGGGCCCTCGGTGGCGAGTGCGTCTACGCCGTCGAGAAGGACGCCGAGGCCGCGGCGGTCTATGAGCGGAACTGGGAGATCCAGGCTCACGGCGACATCGTCGACGACACCGAGACGCAGATGCGGGTGCCAAAGCACGACGTCCTTGGCTGCCGGCTTTCCGTGCCAGCCGTTTTCGAAGTCGGCTTCCAGCGCGGCATGGACGAGGCACGCGGAACGCTCTTCTGGAACATCCTCCGGATCCTCGAGGTGCGGCGGCCGACGGTCGTTCTGCTGGAGAACGTCCGCAACATCTACGGGCCCGCGGCACAAGCACGAGTGGGAAGTGATTGTCCGCTCGCTCCGCGAGCTCGGCTACCAGGTGTCGTCTCGGCCGATCGTGTTCTCGCCGCATCTGCTTCCGCCCGAGCGGGGCGGACGGCCCCAGGTTCGCGAGCGTGTCTTCATCATGGCGACGTACGTCGGGACGCGCAGCTCCCACATCGATGTCGAGCCGTCGGTCCCCCACCTTCCAGTTGACGGTTGGTCCCCGTCCGAGTGGGACCTGGTTGAGCATCTGCCCGTACAGCCGGACCCTAGCTTCGGCAACAGTCTGCGGCTGAATCTTGGTCCGGCGGAGACGACCTGGGTCGAGGCGTGGAACGACTTCGTGGTCACGCTCCGATCTGCGGGCGTCGAGAAGCTGCCCGGCTTCCCCGTGTGGGTCGACGCGTTCATCCACGAGGACGACCTGGTGGTCCCGGTCGGCACCGCGGACTGGAAGGCCGCGTTCCTTCGCAAGAACGCAGCGTTCTACACCGAGCATCGAGGAGCTGCTCGAGGCCTGGCTCTCCCGATGGAACTACCTCCGCGACTTCCCGTGCATCCCGAAGGAAGTTCGAATGGCAGGCGCAGGACGCCACTTCTCTGACGGACACCGTGATGCACCTGCGCCCGTCC
Source organism: uncultured Actinomycetota bacterium (assembly GCA_963723195.1). Taxonomy (GTDB): domain Bacteria; phylum Actinomycetota; class Actinomycetes; order Propionibacteriales; family Nocardioidaceae; genus Nocardioides. The sequence continues at coordinate 725 of CAVRPU010000011.1, read as the reverse complement.
GGCCTGCGCGTTAAGCAGGCGACCTACGTTCCAGCGCTGGTGGCGATCACTCAAACGAGCATCCTCGGCGACCGCCTCCGCCGAATTTCCCCTCGCGAGGCTGCCCGACTGCAGGGCCTCCCAGAGTGGTTCGACTTCGGCGACCAGCCCGACGCTGCGACCTATAAGCAGATGGGCAACGGCGTGAACGTTGGCGCCGCCTACCACGTCTTCCGCGAGCACGTGCTTCCGTACGCTGGAAGCGGTGCGACGTCGCGCGCCGGGCCTCGCGCTAGCTGTCGAGCAGTCGGCGTCAGCCCGACGAGGCCATCGAGCGCTATCGTGATTCGAGCCGCGAGGTCATCGTCAGGCGACGTCGCTCATCTCGACGGTATCGCCGCGCCGCCGGCTGATCAGGACCGTCACGCGACGAAGTGCTGGACGGCCTCGAGACCGCCGCAGGCCCGCGCTTGGTGACTGTCCCCCATCTGGACTCGTAGTCGGTGTTCCACGGTCACCCGCGCCTCCACGATCTGGCGCGCCATCTCCGGCTTCGTCAGCCGGCTCGATGCCAAGGCCCAGGCGTGTCGATTGACCAGCTCGAAGATCTCTCGCGGCTCTGTCTGCCCGTCGACATCTTCGGCGGCTCCGCACCCAACTGCATCGCGATGTCCCAGACGATGTCGGCCTTGGTGGTCACAGTCTCCAGCCTTCAGCACGGGCTTCAGCGCGGCTGCCGTCTCGGC
>CAVRPU010000010.1:0-365542 GCA_963723195.1 uncultured Actinomycetota bacterium | reverse complement strand
ACCGGCCGTTCTGCGGACCAGGCCCGGGAGATCCTGGCTAACATGCAGCCCATCGGCCGGCTGGTGACGGTCGAAGAGGTAGCGGCGACCGTGATGCTGTGCGTCGACAACGCCGCCATCAACGGCCAGGGCATCAACGTCGACGGTGGGAGCGTGCAGAGCTGATGGCCGATCTGGTCCGCGTCAACCCGCCGTCCCTGGCGAAGCCCTCCGGCTTCTCCCACGCCGTCGTCGCCCGTGGCACGACGATCCACCTCGCCGGGCAGACCGGGATGGATGCCCACGGCGCCATCGTCCCGGGTGGCGTGGTCGCGCAGTTCGAGCAGGCGCTGGCCAACGTGCTCACCGCCCTGCGTGAGGCCGGCGGCTTCCCCGACGGCCTCGCGGCGCTGACGGTCTACATCGTCGACATGGACGACTACCGCGCCCACGCGCGCGACATCGGTGCGGTCTGGAAACGACTGGTCGGCACCGACTACCCGGCCATGGCCGGCGTCGGAGTGCCGCGGCTCTGGGACGCCGAGGCGCTGGTGGAGATCCAGGGGTTCGCTGTTCTGTAGTCGGCGCAACAGTGGCGGGCGCCTCCTCACACCTCCAACCGTGCGTACGCGTGCGTCGCTGCCGGTTCACGGAGGCCCCCGTCGAGCTTGGCGAACAGATCCCCGGCGTGCACGCCGGGCCAGCCGGCTGGGAGCAGCTCGAGCGGGATGCCGGGGTCGAGGTAGGGGAGACGCCGCCAGGCGGTCAGCATCGGGACGTACGTTGTGAACGCCCGGGCCGGGTCCGGGGAGCTCGGCCGGGTCAGGGAGCTGTGGTCGGCGACGAACTCGTCGTAGAGCGCGGCGATCGCCGGCAGGTCCCACCACTCGCCGACGCGTAGGTCGGCCGGGCCGGAGCCGAGGTAGGCGCCGCGGAACAGCTCGGTGTACGACGTGAGCTCGGCGCGGTCGAGCGCGGCCAGCGTCTCGTCGTACGCCGTGCCAGGCGCGATCCAGACGCCGGGGGCCGCGGTACCGAACCCCAGCCGGGTGAGCAGAGACCGCAGCTCGTGCCGCTTGCCGCGCTCGGCCTCGGGGACCGAGAAGACCACTATCAGCCACCCGTCACCGACCGATGCCCGGGGCCGCGACCAGATGCGCGCGTCCCCCTCGCGAAGCACCGCTACCGCGGACGCCGACAACCGGTAGCCCGCCTGACCGTCGGCCTTCGCCGGCTCCAGCACCCCGCGCTTCTTCAGCCGCGACACCGACGACCGGGTCGCGGACTCGTCGACGTCGAGGTCCGTCATCAGCGCGATCAGGGAGCGCACGGACAACCAGTTCGCCCCGTCGCGCGCGTACAGCCCGAACAGCGACAGGATCAGATGACGCGGGGACTGGTCAGCCATCAGCGGCAGCGGCAGGGGCGTCGGCGGGCTCGACCGACGACCGATCGCGGAGCCGGAAGCGCTGCAGCTTCCCGGTCGCCGTCTTGGGCAGCTCGGCCACGAACTCGATCTCACGCGGGCACTTGTAGGGCGCGATCTCGGCCTTGACGAAGTCCTTCAGCTCCTCGCCGGTCACCTCGCCGGCGCTCACGACGTACGCCTTCACGATGTGACCCCGCGCCTCGTCGGGGATGCCGACCACGGCGCACTCCGCGACCAGCGCATGCTTGAGCAGCGCCTCCTCGACCTCCGGGGCCGCGATGTTGTAGCCCGCGCTGATGATCATGTCGTCGCTGCGAGCTTGGTACCAGAAGTAGTGATCGTCGTCGCGCGAGAACGTGTCTCCGGTCAGGTTCCAGCCGTCGTGCACGTACGCCGCCTGGCGGGGGTCGTCGAGGTAGCGACACCCGGTGGGGCCCCTGACGGCGAGCCGGCCCGGCTGGCCCGGAGGCAGCTCGGTGCCGTCGGGGCCGAGGATCGTCGCGGCGTACCCGGGCACGGCGCGCCCGGTCGAGCCGGGACGGATGTCGGCTCCTGAGGCAGAGATGAAGATGTGCAGCATCTCGGTGGCGCCGATGCCGTCGATGATCTCGACGCCCGTCGCCTCGCGGAACGCCTCCCACGTCGCTATCGGCAGGTGCTCGCCCGCCGACACCGCCTTCGTCAGCGACGAGACGGTCTTCCCCGCCGCGAGCATCGCCTTGTAGGCCGTCGGTGCGGTGAAGCAGATCGTCACGCCGTGCTCCTCGATCAGGTCGGCGAGCTCGACGGGCGTCACCTTCTCGAGCAAGAGCGTCGACGCGCCCGCGTGGAGCGGGAACAGCAGGACGCCGCCGAGGCCGAAGGTGAACGCGTACGGCGGCGTCCCGGTGAAGACGTCGTTGGCCGATGGCTGCAAGACGTGCCGCGAGAACGTATCGCAGATCGACATCACGTCGCGGTGGAAGTGCATCGTCGCCTTGGGCCGGCCGGTGGTGCCGGAGGTGAACGCGAGCATGCAGACGTCGTCGCTCGAGGTCGCGACGTCGTCGAAGGTCGGGTCCTTCGCCACCACCCGCTCGGCCCAGCTGTCGTCGCCGTAGGCAAGCGTGGGGACACCCAGCGGCTCGACCGCGTCGATGAACCGGTGGTCGACCAGCGCCGCGTCCAGGTGCGCGATCTGGTGGATGGTCTGCAGCTCGCCGGTGCGCAACAGCGGCATCGTGGTGACCAGGACTGCCCCAGCCTTGAGCACGCCGAACCAGGCGGCGGACAGCCACTGGTTGTTGGGGCCGCGCAGGAGCACGCGGTTCCCGGGCACGATCCCGAGGTCCTCGACGAGGACCCGCGCGACCCGATTCGCCGCCGCCACCAGCTCGGCGTATGACCACGTCGGGAGGCCGGGCTGGCGCAGGCACGGCCGGTCCGCCCCGTGCCTCGCGGCGACGTCGTCGAGCAGGGCGGTGGCGCAGTTCAGGCGTTCCGGGTACTGGAGCTCGGGCAGGTCGAAGTTCAACTCGGGCCACTGCTCGGCCGGCGGGAGGTGGTCACGGCAGAAGGTGTCGACGTGGGCCGACGGGAGCAGCTCCATGGCCGACAACGTATGCCCCGTTCGTGACGACGGGCAAGAGGACGCGATACGCCCACGGGAGCGGGACATGAGGCCGCACGCCTGTCGACGTAGCCCCAGAGCCCGGGCCACAGGTGCAACAGTCACTGCCGAGAGGCAGATCGAACACGTGGTCCACGTGCGTGCGCTCCGACCACGACCTCGTGATTCGCGGTCAGATCGGGCCGCTCCCCTGCGTGCAGGCTGGTGCACCACTGTGCCAAGCGGTCGGCCAGAAGTGTCGCGAGCCCCGAGATCCCATGCTGGTGCGCGGCCGTTGCACCCAGGCGGTCTCCGACGTCCTGCGAGTCAGTGGCAGCCGCCGTTGCAGCACTCGCTCCCTCCTCTGCGACAGGCCCGAGAGGTTCTCACTCAGACCAGGGCAACCGCCCTGACGCGGGTTCGTCCATTCGCCCGTGAAGACGCTGGTCGAGCTGGGCCGCGCCGCGTGCGGATACGCACGATCCAGCCTGCGGGCTCAGGCGGTCAACGCAACACCCTGGTCGCTGCCCGGGAGCGACCGCCGTCGATGCCTCCAGAGTGGTGCGTGCTTCGGCGGCGACCGATGGGCGCGCCGAGGCTAGGCGAGGAAGCTCGCGATGCGCCGGACGCTGGCGGAGACCGGCAAGGTGGCGGCGCGGGTGCGGCTTGCTCCCGAAGACGGATGCGCCCTCCGCACGTGGCAATGGGCGGGGCGCCGCGCACCGATCCGTTGGTCAGGTGCAGGCAGCGGCTGCGTCCGGGAACGCGGCGTCGATTGCGTCGAAGTCGAGGTGACTGATTCCGCGAGCGTCCTTGCCCTGGAGCTCCGCCCCACTCGCCATCACAGCGTGCAAGTTGATCGGGGTGTCGACCGAGATCCCCGCAGCGTCAGCGAGCACCTGGATGCCCGCGTCGCACAAGCCGGTGAACTCGAACGCGATGTCGTGGAAGGACGCGAAGCCGTTGGAATTGCTGGCCCCGGCCATGCCCTGCGGTGTCATGTTGTTCACGTAGCAGAAGTGCGCGCCGGCGGGTCCGAGACCAAGCGCCACCGCGGCCGCCATGCCGATAGCGATGGTGGAGATGCGACGTACGAACATTGCGTGATTCCCCTTCGTCGGGCGCGACGTCACAGGACGTCCCGCGTAGGTGTGATGCGGAGCGCGAGAACGAGCGCTGTTGCCGTATGTCCGACGAGGCCGAGCCCACCCACGGACGCAGGGAGCAACGTCTCATCGAGATTGAATGCCGGGTCGTTCACCCCGATGGCACTCGTCATGGGCCCGACTCCATCCGCATGTGAGGCCCGATCCTCAAGGTTGCCTGATATTCAGGCTACCCTGACAATGTGGCACAGCCTCCGCAGACCGTCAATACCGTCAGCCTGCTCGGCCGCGCGTACAGCCTGCTGGGTTTTCGTATCGTCGACGGCGTGGTGGGCGCCGGCTTCCCACAAAAGCCTGCCCACTCCGCCGTCTTTGCCCAGATCGACCCCGAGGGATCCCGGCTCACCGAGCTCGCCCGCCGGGCGAACATGTCGCCGCAAGCGATGGGCGAGCTGGTCGACGAGCTCGAGCAGCTCGAATATGTCGTTCGCCGTCCGGACCCGACCGACCGACGGGCCAAGCTGATCACCTTGACCCGGAAGGGACACGCTTGCATTGCCGCCGGCATCGCCACCATCGACGGCATCGAGCAGCAGCTGACCCACCGCCTCGGCGAGCGCGGCCACCAGCAGCTGCGAAGTCTGCTGACCAAACTCCTGGACGCCGATGGCGAAGGGGGCGATTCGACCTAGCGTCGCAGGCGCCGGGAATGCGGACGCTGGCCGACGGCGTCTTCGTGAACCGGCTTCGAAGCGCCTTGCCGCAGCTCGACAACTTTGGAGCCCGACGTCGAGGCCTACCGTGCCAATGTGCCGCGATGGTTGGGTCGCAACTAGGTCTTACCGAGCCCCTGATGGGCGCGTCATTTCGGCTCCCTTCTGTTGTCAACCGGTCGGGCGTAGCGTCTCCTGCGCGAGTCCGGGAAGTGGCTGGTCCGAAGTATCGCGCTGGATTTCATTGACGCCCCGCAGTGCCCTCCGGGATCCGCACGTCTTGTTGACACAGCGTCGGCGAGAAGCCGTCGGTAGATCGCGTCGGAGATCATGCGCTTCGGACACCGGATGGCTTCGAGCCCGGCCGCCACCATGGCGTCCCGGGTCGCGGAACATCTCCGCTGACCCTGAGGCGTCGGTTCTGGGTCACCAGTGCGCAGGACAGTGGGCTACGCGGGACCGGGCTAGACCGGCGTTGCGCACCCGGCGGGGGCGGGAATATTTTCCACATGGCCCGGGTGTGACCCCCCTTTATCCGGAGGCCGACTCGGACCCCGTCGGGCAGCGCTCGCTGCCGCTCATGGGGGTCTCACGTGATCAAGCGCGCTCGTCTACTGTCCGTTGTTGTCGCCACGGTCCTGGCCGCGTCGCCGGTGACCCAGGTGATCCTCGCGCCGCCCGCGCAGGGTCATGCCGTCGAACCTGAGGTGACCGAGATCCTGGACGGCCTCGCGCTGTTCGGCGATCTGACCGAGGGACTGGTTAGTCAGGAGCTGCTCTCCGCGGCGCTTCCGCTGCTCGAGCTCGCGCCGTCCAGTCCGGCAGGTCTGGACCTCGCCACCTTGTTCGAGGACGGGATCGAGGACGTGGTCGGCAGTGGCGCCGTGACCCTGAACGACCTCGAGAAGAACGTCTCGGACCAGAGCGTGAGCGGCGACCGCAAGGTGACGCTGCACAGTGACGTGTCGGCGTCCGGGACGGACACGGTGCTGACCATCGACGCCACCATCAGCAAGCAGGTCGACTCGAACCTGGTGCTCGCCGACACCGACCCGCGCCTCGAGCTGCGGATGGCCGGCGGTGCACGGGTGACGTTGGCGTTCACGACGCATCTCGAGTTCGTGCTCGAGGAGGACTCCGACTTCTACCTGCGCAAGGACGCCGACTCGCCGTCCTTCCAGGTCGACGCCGGAGCCACGCTCAAGTCGGACGCGGACCTGGACTCGGCCATCGGCATCCTGGGCGTCAACGTCGCGGGGTCGCTCACCTACGCGGCCCGGATCACCGGAGCGATGACGGACCCGAACGGTGACGGGCGCCTGGCGTTCGCCGAGCCCGGTGGCGGCCAGGGTGAGCTTGCCGCAGAAGGTGCCGTCGACGGCTTGTTCGGCTTCACGATGCCCCTAGGTCAGGGTGGCGCCAACACGGCCAGCGGCACCTTCACGGTCACCGCCGAGCCGCTCACCGGATTCACGGAGGACCCGATCACGGCCACCATCGGGCTCTCGTGGCCCGACCTCGCTACCGGTGAGCCACAGCTCACGGTTGACAGCACCGTCCTCCAACAGATCCAGGCGTTCCAGAACATGTCCGCCCGGGACCTGGTGTCCGGGATGGACCAGCTCGTCAACCTCGTCGGTGCGTTGCAACGGACACCCGGCAACTTTGACCTGCCGTTCCTGCGCGGGTCCGCGGCCGACGTGGTCGATCTCTCCGAGCACCTTCAGGAGTGGCTGTCCGACAACACCCAGCCGCCTTCGGCGGGTGACAGCGTCGCCGGCCTGCCCACGTTCGCGTCGCTCCAGCAGATGCTCACCAGGCTCGAGCAGCAGACGGGACTGCCGGCAGGGGCGGACCTCACCGTGTCCAGCACGTCGTACGACGAGGTGAACCAGAAGTTCAGGTTCACCGTGGGGCTGAGCCGTGACGACACCACAGGCAGTGCTGTCTCGGACACGTCGGGGGATCTCACGAGCACGGGCACCGGCGTCACGTACACCAAGAACAAGCTCATCGACCCCAGCGCCGCGTTCACCCCGAACGCCCTCGCGGGTCGGGTGGTGCAGGCCGGCACGTCCATGGGCTACATCGCCAGCAACACCGCCACCGAGATCACGCTGGTCACCAACGCGTCCGCGCCCGACCCGCAGCTCGGCTGGGCCTCCGGCGGCATGCCCGCACCCGGCTCGCCGTACCGGATCCAGGGCAGCGACTCCATGACCGGCAACGTGGAGCTCGGAGACCTCTTCGAGGACGAGGGCGGCCTCACCAAGGCCAACGCTGTCGTGCCCCAGGCGTCGGTGGTGCCGCGGTACTCCGCCCAGCTCAAGCTCGTGCTCGACCTTCGCCAGCCGGTCACCGGCACCGCTTGCGACCCCGACTGTCCCTTCGAGCAGACGAACATCGACGGGACCTCGGTCCTGGTCACCGAGCAGCCTCTTCCGGCCGAGCGCTTCATGATCGGCACCGGTTACGACCTGGCCACCGCCTCACTCCCGATCAGCACGGCCGTCGACGTCAACGCCGGGGTCGGCTTCGTGAAGGTGCACCTCGGCGGAACTCTGAAGGTCTGCGCCGTCACGGACACCGCCGGCTGCACGAGCGAACCCAAGGACGCCGGCGACATGCTCAAGGTCTCCCTCCTGGACGTCGGCGAGATTTCCCTGCCCGAGGCGTTCCGGAGGCTGCGGGACGACCCCGACGACCCCAACGACGGCCCGGGCGACCTCGTGTCCATCACCGGAGGCGCCCAGGTTCACGCCGCGCTCACCGCGTCGGTCCCCGGTGCCAGCGGCCTGCCGAGCCTGACCGCGCAGGTCGTTGACGCGAACATCGGCGACGCCACGCCGCCCTCGGTCACCACGAGCGGGTTCGACGCGCTCGCCGACTTCAACCTGGACACCGACAACCCCAAGGCGCTGCTCGGACAGATCGTCGCCGGCATCCGGCTACTCGCGGACCAGACGAGCGCCCTCGCGCCCACCTCTGGCCCGGTCAAGACCGCGATGGAGACGGAGGTCCCCGTCGTCGGCAAGTCGCTGCAGGAACTCGTCGCGGCCGGCGAGTCCGGCCAGGGAACGGGTGTCACCTACGGGAACGAGACCATCGACGGGATCTCCCACGGCACCATCACCCACCAGGGCAAGGCGTTCTCGCTGAGCTATCAGGGCCGGTCGGTTCGTGTCGGCACCGACGTCAAGGCCGTCTACCGCGTCGACGGCGACAAGCTCATCCTCGCCGATTCGTGGGGGCAGCTTCCCGCAGATGGAACGTCGTACGCCTTCCGCAGCGAGCTGGAGGACCTGGCCGACCAGATCGCCGCAACCCCGCCTGACTACTTGCAGGACCTGCTGGCGATGATCAACTCCCGCCTTGGATCCAGCTCGCCCATCTCGTTCACGACCCAGGACATCGGCGGTACGCCGCACGTGGTCATCCAGCTGGCGTGGGCGCGCGACGTGTCGACCTCGACCCCGCTCACGTTCGAGCTCGCCGGCAAGGACCTGGTGGGTCTCAGCGGCAAGGGGGAGGCCAGCCTCGGCGTGGACGGCTCGCTGCGGTTCGGGCTGGCCATGCCCCTCGGCGACAACCTCGCTCTGCCGAGCGACCCCAGCGATCTCCTCGTGACCCGGACGTCGGGAGCGACGCTGAACCTCGCTGCGGATGCCGCCGGGTCGCTGTCGGCCACCCTCGGGCCGCTCAACCTGTCCGTGGGCAAGCCGAACAGCAACGAGGACCAGATGGTCGCCCAGGCCCGCTACCAGCTGGCCTTCACCGGACCCACCGGAAGCGGTGACACGGTTCCGCTGGACGACTACGTGGACGGGCTGGCGCTGACGTTCAACGGTGACGACGCCCACTCCACGGCGACGTGCGCAGGAGTCACGTCGACCGACCCGATGTCCCTGTGTGCCCGGATGCCGATCTACGTGAACGGGCAGGCGCTGGGAGCCGTCAACGCCGGCGACCCGGCCCAGGCGGCTGTCGTCAGGATGCCCCGTGACGCCGACGGAGCCACGGCGGCGGAGCAGATCGCCGACGCGTTCGACCTCACCGCGGCGAACATCGACAGGAACGACAACACCTCGAGCCCACGGCTCGAGACCCCGCCGGACCTCCCCGGCGCGCTGCTCGCAGCCATCCTGGACCTGAAGCTCCTCGACGGCGGCATCGACGGCTACCTCAAGCTGATCGAGCAGGGCCTGGCGATGGCTAGTGGCAACGGCAACGTGCCGCTGGTGGGCCAGGACCTGCAGCGCGGCCAGGCCTTCGTGGCCGACGTCCGCACCAAACTCAAGGCGGCTGTCGGGCCCCTGGCGAGCGCCAGCTTCACCGACGCCAGCGACATGCAGACCCAGTTCCAGCAGGCGCTGCAGACACAGCTCGGGACCCTGCTCGGCGACGCCACTCCGACCGTGACCGCCATCTGTGCTGGCGTCGCGTGTGCCGGTGGCGCGACCCCCGACCAGATCACCGGTCTTGAGCTGGGCCTGACCGTCCAGCGCGGCAACCCGTCCGTGGGCTGCCAGGACACCCCTGTGCCCGCGGGCGTCCAGGGGTGCCTCACGGCCGCCGCACCGCTCGACCTGGGACTGCCGGGACTGTCCTTGAAGGCACTGCCGGGCAAGACGATCGCCGCCAGGCTCGGGTTCCGCATCCACCTGCGGTTCGGCGTCGACACCGATGACGGCTTCTACGTCCGCACCAACGACGAAGACCGGCCCGAGCTGCAGGTCGGCGCCTCGATCGACACGCCCTCCGCGATGCAGGCCAGGTTGGCGTTCCTCAAGGTGGGCATCCAGGATGCCCAGTGGGCGCAGAACGACGACAAGTCCGCCGAGCCTGTCTCGGACCCGGCCGCGCCTGACGTGCTGACCGCCACCTTCACCGTGGACCTGCACGCCAAGGGCGCGCCGGCCTGCTGGACGGGCTGCGCGACCGGCAACGCGCGGATCACCGCTGCCGACCTGCTCTCGTTCACCCAGGTGCTCGACGCGCGCCTCGACGGAGGCGTCAACATCCACTGGAGGTTCGACGCCGGCATCGACCCTGCGCTCCCCGGACTCGTCGGCCGGTTCAACCTCACCTGGAACTTCAACGCCGTCCTCATCGGCCAGGGCGGGCTGTCCGTCGGCGACCTGAATGTCGACTTCGACCAGCTGCAGCTGGACGTCGGCCAGTTCTTCGGCAGCGTGCTCCAGCCGATCCTGTCGGAGATCCAGCGGTTCACCTCGCCGTTGCAGCCGATCATCGACGTGCTGTACGCCGAGATCCCGGTGCTCTCCGAGCTCTCGCAGGCCGTCGGTGGTGACCCGGTCACGTTGCTCAGCATCGCCGAGGCGTGGAACACCCTCGCGGACGGCCCGGATGTCACGCTGGTCAAGCGGCTGCTCGCGGTGATCAAGCTGATCCAGGACCTGCCCGACGGAGGCAGCTACATCCCGCTGGGCGCCTTCGACGTCGACTCCTCCGCAGCGAAGAATGTGGAGAACACGCCCGACGCGTTCTCGACGCTGGTGCCGAACCTCACCGCGCCCGGTGGCGGCGACCTCAAGGACGAGGTCGAGACCGAAGCCGGTGCCAGCGGCTTCTTCGCCACCAAGGGCAGCGGCGCCGGCTTGACCTTCCCCGTGCTCGACAAGCCGCAGTCGCTCTTCGGCCTGATCATGGGACAGGACGTCGAGCTGGTGCGGTTCGACAGCGGGAAGCTGCGGATCGGGTTCGACTACAACCAGTCCTTCGGTCCCGTCTACGCTCCGCCGCCGGTGATGATGACGATCTCCGGCAGCGCAAGCGTCGAGGCGCAGGTCGTGGCCGGGTTCGACACCTACGGGCTGCGCAAGGCCGTCGAGATCGGCAAACCCGACCTGCAGATCCTCGACAGCCTCTACCTCGTCACCACCGACGAGTCCGGGAAGCCGCTTCCGGTGGTCACGTTCACCGGTCGACTCGGGGCCGGTGCAGAGCTCAACCTGGTCGCGATCAAGGTCGGTGTCCAAGGTGGCGTGTTCCTGACGATCTCCCTGACCTGGGCCGACCCGACGAACGACGGCAAGTTCCGGTTCTCGGAGTTCCTCCAGGCTGCGGTGCGCAACCCGTTGTGCCTGTTCAACATGGACGGCGAGCTGGGCCTGTTCCTGAAGGTCTACGTGACCCTCGGCATCAGCCCGTTCAGCGTCTCGTTCGACTTCACCCTCGCCGAGATCACCCTGCTCGACTTCTCGGTCAAACCCGACTGCACGCCGCCGGACCCCATCCTCGCCGGTGACCTGGGCTCCACCCTGGTCGTCCACGTCGGAGCCCTGGCGTCGAAGCGCGGCCCGGACTGGCCCGCGGACGGCAAGACCGAGAAGGTCCTGGTGACCCAGCTCCACAACTACCCCGAGACCGGCGCCCCGGCGTTCAAGGGCTTCTCGGTGCAAGCGTTCGGGTTCAACAAGACCTACCTGAACGCCAACTACACCGGCGTCCTCGTCGACGGGCGCGGGTACGGCGGCACACTCGACGTCACCCTCATCGGTGACGGCGATCCCGGTGAGGACGCCGAGGGCGGGGACAGTTCCCCGTTCACCAAGGCGTCCTACATCTTCGGCGCCGACGGCAACATCGAGGACGTCGGCGACAAGATCCACGCCGGCACCGGACCGACCTTCATCTCCGCCGGTGGCGGCAACGACGAGATCACGACACAGGACGCCTTCAACGGACCCGCGGCAGTGGTGGCCGGTGGCACCGGCAACGACAAGATCACCGCTGGCGGTGCGAACGACTGGGTGTCCGGCGACGGCGGGCTCACCTTCGGCACCACGCCGTACCTGGGCGGCACACCGGTGCCCGACCCCTCGACGGTGAGTCACCCCACGTCGGTCTTCGCCATCACCTCCGGCGGCACCGACCAGATCGCGGTCGGCCGAGGCGACACAACCATCTGGGGTGGCGGCGCCAGCGACACCATCGGTGTGGCGTCGGACGACCCACGGGTCGACGCGAACACCCCGGCGGTCTCGCCGCTGCGCTCGCAGGGCGTGGTCGTGGTGGGTGGCGCCGGAAGCGACCGGATCACCACCGCTTCGGGCGACGACGAGATCTACACCGGCGTGTTCGCGACGAAGACCAGCGAGGACGGCCAGGGCAGCTCCGACCAGGAGTCGGGCAGCGATCCCCTCGCCTTGAACACCGTGGACAGCGGAACCGGTGAGGACTTCGTCTACGGCTCGAACGACATCGACCGGATCGTCGGCCGCTCCCGTCCGGGGGAGACCCTCTCTGTCCGCGCCGGGGGCCACGACGACGTCGTCGTGGGCGGCCTCGGCACCGACAAGCTGTTCGGTGGCCCGGGCAACGACTGGGTGATCGCGGAGCCGGCGGACGTCCAGCCGCTCAACGACGGCGACAACGACACCATCCCGAACGTCGACGACGGCTTCGGCCCGACCTGGAGCGCGGTGCTGCTCCCCCTCCCGCCCGCCACGACACCGAGCGCGAAGCTGCTCGGTGGCGGCGACGGCCGTGACCACCTCGTCGGCGGCCGCGGGCCGGCCACGATGTACGGCGACCGGTACCACACCGATCAGGAGTGCGTCCTCGGCACCGACCCCGAGTCCACGCCGCCCGGCGAGTCCCTCTTCGCAGGTGAGTCTCCCGGACCGGACCGGATCCTCGGCGGTCCGGGCACGGACGTCGTGCTCGCCGGTGGTGCGAACGACTGGGCGACCACGTTCGGCGACGCCGACCAGGCCTGCGGGCAGTCCGGCCAGGACAAGCTCGAGGGCGGCGACGCGATCGACTTCCTCTTCGGCGGCTCGGACAAGGACACTGGGTTCGGCGGGACCGGCAACGACAAGGTGTTCGGAAACGACGGCGACGACGGCATGTACGGCGGCGACGCCGAGGACATCGTCGAAGGCAACAACGGTGCCGACGACGTGTTCGGTGACGCGGGCATGGACCTGGTGCTCGGCGGAACCCGCAAGGCGGGCGCCACGGACATCGGCCACGACCACCTGTACGGCGGCGCGCACGTGGACCAGCTGATCGGCGACAACGGTGACCGCACCGTCGGACCTGGAGTGCGTCCGCCGACGCCTGGCGCGGGTGGCGTCTTCGCCTACGACCTCGCCGGCACCGACGCGAACGCCGGTGACGTCGACACCATCTCCGGTGGCGACGCTGACGACGTGGCCATGGGCGGCCTCGCCGGGGACTTCGTCTTCGGCAACGACGGGAACGACCACCTCCAAGGCAACAACGACAACGACACCATCAACGGCAACGCTGGCGAGGACGAGATCATCGGAGGAAGCGCCGAGGAGGCCAGCCCGGGCACTGGCCGACCCGACGGCACGGACACCATCAACGGCGCTGCCGGCACGGACCTGGTCCTGGCTGACAACGCGCAGCTGACGCTCGGCGACCACACGTCGCCGGTCGTGAAGGGGCGTGGGTTCGCGCTGGGCCACGGCGTGTTGCTGCTCGACCTGGGCGGCTCGCCTCAGGCCGGTACGTCGGCCGGAGACCTGGTGTTCGGTGACGGCGACCAGGACGTGATCCTCGGTCAGGGTGGGCCGGACCGGCTGCGCGGCAACGCGTCAGGGGACTACGTCGAGGGTGGCCCCGGCATCGACTGGCTGGAGGGCAACGAGGATGCCGACGACCTGGTCGGTGGCTCGTCAACCCCCGCCGGTGGAACTGAACCCGGTGTCGGTACGGCGGCGTCCACCGGACAGCCCGACGTCGCGGACGTGTTCTGGGGTGGTCCGGGCGACGACGCCGCACTCGGTGACAACGGCGCGTTCCTGCGTGGGCCCGACACCACGAGCACCCGCGCGTTCACCAGGATCGGCAGCACGGGTGACACGGTTGTGGAGCAGCGTCAGGCCGTGCTCTACGACCTGCTCAACGGTGTCGACCTACCGGCGGCCGCGCTGTTCGGCGGCGACTGGATGTCGGGCGGGCCCGGCACGGATGTGATGTGGGGCCAGGACGGCAACGACCGGCAGACGGGTGGCCCAGGCGACGACTACGCCGAGGGCAACGGCGGCGACGACTCGATCAGGGGCGACCTGCCCCTGACGGCGCCGGTGGACAACCCAGGCTTCACGCTGGGCACGGCTCCGGTCGACAGCTGGCCGGGCACGAACAACACCCCCGCCGCCCTGTTGGAGGGCGACGGCTCGGACGGGCAGGACGACCTGATCGGTGGCTCGTCGCGGCAGCGGTTCCGTGACGGGGACGACGACATCGAGGGCAACGACGAGGCCGATGTCGAGCTCGGTGACAACGGCACGCTGCTGCGCGTCGTACTCGGCACGCCAGGCTCGGCGTCCGAGAAGCTCGACCTCAGCCGGTACCCCGAGACGGCACCGGCGCCGGCGGGTGCATTCAAGGTTCGCACGCGTGACGACCAGGCCCCCGGCGACAACGGCACGACCCGGTTCTGCACGACGCTGCAGGCCACCTGCGAGCCGCTGCACGCCTCCGGGCAGGACCTCCTGTTCGGCGACAACGGCGACGACCGGATGTGGGGGCAGGACGATGACGACGACCTCTACGGCGAGAACGGGAACGACGACCTCTTCGGCGAGCTCGGCAACGACGACCTGTGGGGTGGCGATGGCGAGGACGCGATCCTCGGTGACCGCGGTGGTGTCCTGGGCGAGTTCGTGGACGAGTCGGACAACCTGTCGTTCATCTTCACCATGACCCAGGTTCCGGCGGAGACTTATTACGGCCTTCCGCTCGGCACCCTGGATCGCCGCACGGACCTGCTGGCCGACACAGACGCGGACCAGTGGGCCGGCAGCGACGCCAACCCCGTGGCCCATCCAGGTCTGCGGGAAGGGGGACGGGACCGGATCCGGGGCGGCCCGGACCGCGACTCGATCCATGCCGGCTTCGGTGACGACCTGGCCAACGGAGATAGTGGCGGGGACGAGGTCTTTGGCGGCGACGGTGCCGACGTGCTGTGGGGCGGCAAGGGCTGCGACCCGGCGGAGGGCGACACGTCGTGCACCCTGCCTCCCGCAGAGCCGTCGCTCTACGAGCGCGGCGAGCTCGACAAGTGGGTGGATCATGTCTTCGGCGGCACAGGCGCCCTCGACGGCCCCTCCATCCAGGGCGCGCTGGGCGCGGACCTGCTCGACTGGAACCCCCGCGGTACCTACACGCCGGGCACCGGATGCACGCTGCAGCCGTGGCCGCAGACCACCCCGGGCGGGACCACCCTGGACCCGTGTGCGTGGTTCGAGATGACCGACAAGAACGACGGCACGGCAGCCAACAACCAGCACCACCACGGGACAGA
This sequence comes from uncultured Actinomycetota bacterium, assembly GCA_963723195.1. Taxonomy (GTDB): domain Bacteria; phylum Actinomycetota; class Actinomycetes; order Propionibacteriales; family Nocardioidaceae; genus Nocardioides. The sequence continues at coordinate 350,424 of CAVRPU010000010.1, read as the reverse complement.
CTGGCTCTACGGAGGCTGGGACCGCGACATCCTGCAGGGCAATGTCGCTCAGAACGGACCCAACCAGGGTGACCGGCTGCTCGACTGGTCGGGTGCGTACAACCTGTACACCCACTGCAACGCCGCGTACGGCGGGTACAACGACGTCCGCCAGCTGAGCCCGTCCATGGAGTCGTGGCTGACGAAGCTGGCCTACGGCGCCGGCGCAGGCAGGGACCCCGACGACTCCTCCACCGCCGGGAGCTCGGCGTTCCGGGAGCTGGCGTTCGTCTACATGGCGGACATCAAGTCGCACGGCTCGGGCAAGGCGTTCCCGTCGACCCCGGGTCACTTCGACGGTCCGGTCAGCTGCGCCGAGTAGGACCAGCCCAGGGTAGGCGCCAGCACATGGACCGCCCACCACCAGGCTTGACTTGCGGTAGCGGTTTCCAACGCTGGAAGTGGAAGGACGCCCATCGCTGGCTCACCGACCCCACCGGCCGGTGGCACACCATCAGTGCGGACGGGATCGATCTGTTCAACCCCGAGAACATACCGATCACTCGGTACCGCTACCGGGGCAGTCAGATCGAAGGCCAAGAGACGTGCAGCCGGAGAAGCTGTGGCCAAGCGCCGTGAACAGCTCGTCGATCGCCTGCTGGCCGTTGGCGTTGCGCCAAGCACCCAGGACGCTGACAGGCTCGTTGTGGGACCAGAGCGATCGCCGCGGAGCAGAGTCGCCATTGTGCAGTGCGAGTTCCGCGTCGTACAGATCGCTCTCGACCCACCTCGGAATTCGTCTCGGTCGGTCAGGCCCCCAGCATGCCCGATCGCGTGGACGGCACCCGCGAGTCAGAGCACCGGATCGACCATGACCTTCCTTGCCTCTTCGATGAGCTCCGAGGGCTCGGGTCGCAGCGATGAGCGTCGCTCCGAGGCGTAGTACCGGTCGTCGGCGGCGTCGAAGCCATCAGCTCCGGAATAGCCAATCAGCCAGATGAACCGCTCGTGCTCCCGATCAACCCAGGCACCGAGGACCTGGAATCCGAACTCCTGACGCACTGGGACGACGCCGCTCTTCCAGCTCGCGATCCAGGCATCCATCGATCCGGGCTGGATCCGGTAGTCGCGCAGTTGAACTTCCACGGGATCGAGTATCCCCGCTGGGCTGCCCGGTCGGATCGCCGTGAGCGATCGTCGACACGCTCGGCGCGTGCACGCTCATCAAGGTGCGTCACTCCGCCGCGAGCCGGACGCACTCTCATAGTCGATGTGCGAGCGACTTGCGTTGGGACGGGTGGCGTTCGGTTCTCAGGTCCCCAGAGTCAGCCGCAGGCCGTCGCCCAGGAGGGCAGCCAGTCTCTGCGCCTCTTCCTCGACCGCCTTCTGGGGTCTCTGCATCTCGTCCAGCCGGGTGACAGTGATTTCGTTCCTCGTCAACCTCCAGGTCCCGCGCACGACGCCGCCGACGATCACCGGGTTCGCCTTGCGGGTCATGGCCTCGCGGCGGGCCGGTGGGGTGATGTGGCTGTCCTTCGTGCCTGGTCCCATCACCCATTGGTCATGCCCGGGGAGAAACCGCACGGCGTTCGAGGGACGTGCGGCGGTGAGGGACTCGGCGTCTTCTGCCATGACGTAGGCCGTCGTGCCCTCGACGTCGACCGCGACCAGGCGGTCGGACAGGTTGGAAAGCCAGCGATCGAGCCGCTTGCGGCCCGCGCTCAGGTTGGTGCCCAGCCAGTGGTGGACATGGTCGAACGTCGCTGGCCCGTACGTTCGGAGGTATGCCGTGATCGCGCGTGGTCCGGCGTCCTCGAGATCGGGAATGCCGCCCCACCTCGGGTTGTCGTCGAGGCGCTGGAAGGTGCGCTGTCCGTCTCGGGGTGGCCCGAGGCTCATGTCCCCTTGCCAGGTGAGCGGCTTGATCAGCGTGCCCGCGCCTTCGTCGAAGACGGGCTTCAGGTGCCGGTAGGCGCGATGCTTCGTCAGTGCCTCACCCAGCTCGGCGATCGTCAGCGGGCCGTCCCGCAGTGCGTCGCGGACGGCGGCGCGGAAGTCGGGCCAGTCCGTCGCCCGCAGCCGGTAGTACTCGACCCAGCTCGGCAGCTCCCACTGCCGGCCCGCTGCCTTGAGCGCGAGGTAGATGCCACCCTCCTCGGGTGAGAGGTAGTGCATCGCGCCGCGGAACGCGAAGGCGTTGATCACATCTCCGTCGGCCAGTGCCTGCGCGAGTTCGCCGGGTCGCGACGCCGTACGCCGGGTCCGTACCGCCAGCTCGGCCAGCGACTCGTCCATCGACAGGACCGCACCGAGCCGGCGTACGACGTCAGCTGCTGAGTCGGACCCGACCGGATCGAGGAGGTGCCGCTCCATCCGCCAGCCGAGCGCTTCGGCCCACGTGACCGAGAACTCGGGGTGAGTACCCATGCATGCAGCATCCCACCGCTTCCGTAGGAGGGCCTTCCTGTCCAGGCGCCGCGAGCGGGGGCTCCACGTGGTCATCTCGACGCGTCACTCGGGCCGGAGCCCGCTCCAGGCGTCCGCTCGTGCCGCGATGCGCCGCCACTTCGCCGCGAGCGACTACCGTCCAGTCATTCCACGTCCGTTGCGGGTGCGGTCGTCGAGGCCAGAAGGCGTCGCGCCCGACGACCAAGGTCGCCCAGGTCCATCCGACCCTCCTCGGCCGCGGCCGCGAGACGGGCGGCCAGATCTAGCGCCTCGTCGAGTTCGGGCCCAGCGATGGCGGACTCCTGGCCCATGTCGCGAAGAATGGTGGCCTCGGTCCGCGAGGCGATCAACGGGTCGGCCACTCCCTCGATCCAGACTCGGGTGCGGCGGCCATCGCCCCGTTCGTCGCCGGTGATTCGCTCAAGGGCGAAGATGCGATCCGCTCGAGCGAACTTCCCGAAGCCGAGGGCAACCATGTGCGAGTACGACGCCACTCGGCCATCCTGGCACCACCTACCGACTCCAGTCCCGTGCTGCCTCGAGCCCACGGGGCGGCGAGTCAGTGGTGTCGTTTTCGCCTCGACGGCACACGCGTCACTTTGCCGCCAGCGGCCGTGGGCGAATGCGCACTGTCGGGCTCCCGGACTCGGTCCCCAACCTGCGCAGGTCGATCCGGATCGCTGCCGTGAACAACACCAGCACCAGCGGCCCCGGGCCGGGCCGAGACCCCATCCCTCTCCCTCTCGTGGCCGCAGGAGCCACCCCCACCGCCGCGGAAACCAACGAGGGCCGGCTCCCGATCCCCCGTCAGGCTCTCGCGCACGAGCGCCCTGGCGTGAACGCCGTTCATCAGTGCCGCCCGGCGCCTGGGGCTACCTCATAAGTTCCCGCCGAGGTCGACGCAGACCTCGCCGGACACCGTCTCGATGAAGCTGCCTGCTGGGTCGAGCAGGTCCTGTACTCCCGCAAGGGTGAGCGTGCCGGTCGCTCCGTCGAGTTTGCCGCTGGCCCCACTCACCTCTCCCGACGCCCCGAAGTAGCCGGTCGTCAGGTCGAGCGTGCCGTCGAGGTCGACCGAGAGCGTCCCCCGGTTTGTGGTGAACGTGATCACGCCGGCGAACGCGATCCCGGTCGGCGTGGGGCCGGTTACCTGAAAGGCAGCTTCTGTCGTTCCCTGCAACAGGCCCCCGCCACGGATCTGGGCGACGGTCCGAATCAGGCCCGGGGGGTCACCCGCCAGCGGAGGAGCTCCCTGGCCCGCGCCCGTCGCGTTGATGTGGTGGCAGGACACCGCGGCCGTAGCCGGTCCGACCTGGACCAGCATCAGCAGGGGCACCAGCAGGGCCAGGACGGCAAGTCGTCGCATGGGTGATCTCCCTCTTTCGGCGCTGGCGAGGTTGTCCTCGCTACCTCAATCGAACCTAGCGAGGTGGCAGGGGGTGTCAAGATTCGAGAGGTAAGACGGCAGGCGGGCTCGCTTTCGCCCGCACCCGGGAGGTTTCGGCGGTGCGCTTCCGCCGCGAGCGCTCGTCCGGTCAGCCGCGATCCGCGCGTGCCGGCTGAGTCTAGATAGCCGCCTGCGGGACGCCTCTCGTTCTCGCCTTGCGGCAGAAACGTGCTCTCACCGACTGGAGGGTCGACGTTCAGCTGTAGTCCGCAAACAGCCGTCGGCTAGCACCATCGATCGTCATGAAGCCGCCATACGGCACGATCCATTGTGGCCGGGTGTGGCCGAAAGGCGGACCGACAACAACGACCGCATCGGCGTTGTACGAGTGAACGATTTCCATCACCGTGTCGCGCTGCTCCTCGCGCCTTGCCCGCCTCTGTTCGGCGGTTGGCCGGACCGTGAAGTCCGATGTCGGAGGCCGCGCGACGACGACGGCATCCACAACAGCCAAGAGTCCGCGCTCTCCAAGCGATCTGGTGATCCGGCCGAACTCTCGAGCGGGGATGAGGTCCTCGGAGGACTCAAGGATCAGCACTCCGCCTTCGAGAACAGCAGGATCCGTCGGAAACCGGCCAGCCGTCAGAATCCACTGCACGACTTCAATGCAGCCGCCCCAGGTCCGGCCGGTGACTGTTCGCGCTGGCCCCGACCAAGCCCAGGGTTCGGTTGGCTCGCGCTCCCCGAACTCGATCAGCGCTCGTGGGTCATTCCAGTCGTGACCAACGTCTTCCGACTCGCCCGGCTCGGTGAGCTCCACCCGATCGCCCGTCAAGAGGGCGGCGCGCAACGAGAGTTCGTGGATGGGGTCGACGCGGGGACCAGGCCCGATCTGTACCTGCGTCGATCCGCCGTAGTAGCCCGCGACACCGTTCGTCCAGAGCCAGTTGAGCAGATTGGTGTTGTCGCTGTAACCCAAGAATGGCTTCGGGTCAGCAGCGATGAGACTGGCATCGAGGTGCGGGACGACGGTGATCTGGTCCTCCCCACCGATGGTGGCAAGCACGGCGCGGATCTCCGGATCGGCGAACGCCGCGTTCAGGTCGGCCGCACGTTCGCGAGGGGACGCATCGAGCTTCCGCGTGGTCGGGAACTCCACGGGTACCAACCCCGTGACGGCACTGAGCCGGTCCATTGCTTGCTCATGGACGGCCGGGGCGACCGCGGGCGCCGCGAACGACGTAGACAACACGGCGACCTTGTCGCCTGCCTTGGCCTTTCGCGGCGAGATCAACTCCACGCGCCGAACCCTACGGTTCCCGCCAGCCCAGGTCCCAACGAGTTAGTGGATCGCACGACTCTTGACAAGGGCGCGGCCCCGCCAGGAGGTGCGTCCTTCCGCCGCCTATCCGCTCCGGCTGAGTATCCGCATCTGCCGATGAGCGGTCATGCGGGTGTCCAGTGTTCAACCGGGTCGTTGGCCTCTCAGTGCGCGCGACCTGGGCCCGAGGGGCGCAGCGCGCCCGCGCACGGGTGGCGGACTCCGTTTCACGCTGGCTGGACTGACCGAGGCGAACCGGAGGATCTATCTCGGCACGATCGCACCCCGGCGAGGACATTGCCGACCCCGAGGTGAGACGTCTGCCAGGACCGCCTAGGACTGCCTGGGACTGCCCAGGACTGCCTCAAACATGCAGTATGGGGATTCTTCAGTTCGCCAACCAAGGGGGAACCCATGTCCACGCGCATCCACGCACTCGCCGCCGTCGTCCTGGCCGGAGCCATGCTGAGCATCCCACCGGTCGGTGCGTCCGGCAGCGAGGCCAGCACGATCAAGTTCGTCGCCATCCAGACCCAGCCGAACCACGACCCGATCATCGCCGCCACCGGTGCGATCCACGCCCAGGGCATCGACAAGGTGACCGGCGACCTCACCGACAAGTTCAAGTTCCCCGACGGCAACGTGCTCATCAAGCACAAGCCGGAGAAGGGCAGTGACACCGAGACCTTCGACCCGGTCACCTGCCTGTTCACCTTCACCGAGAAGGGCACCTGGAAGACGACCGGGGGCAGCGGGGCTTACGCCAACGTGCAGGGCAAAGGCACTTACAAGGTGGTCGGAGAGGGCTTCGGCTGCGAGGAGAACGAGGCACCCGATGCGTTCTACGTCAAGATCGTCGCGAAGGGCAACTTGACCTACTGAGCGCCGGGTAAGCGCGAGCGCCAGGTGAACCAGCGGTCGAGGCCGCCCCTAAGAAGGGCGGCTGGGCGGATGTGCCCTCGGTCGTCGGTCGAGACTCGCCGACCATGGCCGTCTTCCCCGACCCGAGGTTCCCAGTGACCAAGTACGCATCCATTCACCAAGCCTCCAACAGACCGACCCGGCGGCCAGGGTCGGCTCGCCGCGAGCCAGGGGGTGCTGCAACGCACTCACATGCCGCAATCCGCGCATACGACGTACATCTAGTCGCGGGTGCAGGCATCGATTCGTCCGCTCGTGGTCGGATGGCCGCAGTCGAGCTCCCATACCTCGGGCAAGGGACAGGGCCGTAACGCCGGTGGAGCTCACTCGGGTGGTTGTGTCGTTCGGTTGGACATATGCTCGTCGAGGATGTGAGCGGAGGATCGCGGCATGGACGTGGAAGGCGAACGGGAACGGCTTCTCGCACGAGACGCCCAGTGGGCGAAGCTCGCGTCGGAGGCCGGCGACGTCGATGAGATCTTGTCGTATTGGACAGACGACGCCGTCGTCATCCCTGCGGGGATGCCCAGCCTGATCGGCAGGGAAGCCCTGCGCGCATATGTGGAGGGGACCCGGACGATCCCGGGCTTCCGGATCAACTGGTCCTCGACGGATGCCCACGTGTCGCTTGACGGGACCATGGCCTACCTGCTGAGCACCAACGAGGTCGCCATGGACGGACCGGATGGCCAACCCGTGACAAGTCGCGGCCGCGCGGTGACCGTGTGGCATCGAGCTGACCAGGGTCAATGGCGCTGCGCAGTGGACATCTGGAACGACATGCCGGAGTAGCGACAGCACTTGCCGACGCGAGTGCGCGAGAGCGCTCTCTGACTTGCACCTTCGTGCCGGCTATGCGTCCGGATCTGTAGCCGCGATCCGCGCACACGTCGTGGGCGGGCAACGAGCACACGGCGACGTAGACTTGGAGTCGACGAGAGTGAGCCGGATGCGCAAGAGAACGTGGGCAGCAGGTGCGTCGGTGACCGCCATCGGCGTCTGGCTGGCCACGCGCTCGAAGTCTCTCCCCAAGGACGTCAGCCCATACCTGCATCGCGCCGTGAACCACGCCAAGGGCCTGGCCTATCGAGCGACGCGGAGACACCCCAGCACAAAGGTGGACGACTCGGTCTTGGCCGACCGGATCCGGTCCACCATCGGCCCGCTCGAGAAGCAGCTTCACAACTCCCGCATCAACGTGACTGTCGAGAACGGCATCGCGATCCTGCACGGCGACATCGAATCCTCCGAGGCTGCCACCCAGATCGAGGAAGCTGTGCGTGCCGTGGCCGGCGTACACGGCATCCGCACTCATCTGTCCCACTGACAAGCACCTAGGAAGCGGCGGTCCCAACGTCCGCTTCTGCCGCGATGCGCGCTCGAACACGTGAGTCAGACGGCCGTCTGTGCTGCTCGAAGTACCGAGTCGCCGGCACGTCTCCGCCCATCAATCGTTCTGCGGGTGAGCGGTAGAGCAGGCGACGAGGACCTCGCCGTGGAGCCGGCCACGGACGCCGACGTCCCACCCGTTCTGCCGAGCCCAGGCGCGAAGCTGTGCCGGCTAGCTGTACCGAGCCATCAGGTTGGTAGCAGCCGGCTGATGGGCGGGAGACCTCCGAGTGCGCTGTGGCGGCGACGAGTGTTGTAGTGCTCGAGCCAGGGCGCACCTCCCAGGCATGAGCGCGCGCTTCTGCTCGAAGCGGGTACTGAAGGGTGGCCCTCCGACAGGCGTGCGCCGTCGCTCTCCTGGTGCTTATCCGCGAAGGTGCCGGGGCGCCGAACGGCACTACGGTGAGGATCTACGCCGACGACGCCGTACTAGAAGGGGTTTTGCTGCTAGTCCTTCCCAGGGTGGAGTGGCGTGGCTTCCGGGTCCCTACCGAGTGCAACGACCCGGTCCTGCCGCACGATGCGGGCCTGGAAGTCGCGGGCGTGGAAGTCACCCGCATCGGGCTTCTTCGCGAACAGCAGATAGTAGTAGTCGTTCGCTGCAACCTCTTCGCGATCTGCGACTTCGACGACGTCCCAGTGCGCGAACGCCCACTCCTCGGCCTCAGGAAGGCTGCCGGCTACTCGCAGCAGGTTCGCGTGCCGGTCGTAGACGTACCACGGCAGCACAGCGCTCGGGGGAACGCTCGCTTCGTTCGGTGGTTCGGTCATCGAGCGCGGCCTCCTTGCGTCGAAAGAGTCTGGGCGGGACTCCGACTCCATGCTTGCATGTCAGTGCCGCTCGGCCAGGCCTTCGACGAACCAGCCGCGCGTGCCCAGCCCAGGCCAAGGTGTGGAGAACTAGCCGAGCACCTTCGCCGGGCCTGCCCCGATCTGCTGCGCCTTCACCTCTTCGCGGGTACGACGACCACCACCCGTGGGCGGTCGCTGAACTTCGGACGTAAGGCGGTTCCCCGACCGGCCTGTCATCGGCAGATCCGAGCAGCAGGGGACCGCGCGCCGACCGCCTGAACTCGCACCGATGAGCGAGCGCTTGATCAGTGCGTCACGTCCACCGTGAGCATCACGCAGTCTGGGGTTTCACGTCTTGGCCCGCTGGCTGCTCCTCGCCCGGCTGCTGGTTGCGCAGGCGCGCCAGCGCGTCGCGGGCATGCGACTTGACGGTTCCCACGGAGATGCCGAGAGCCGCAGCTGTGTCGGCCTCGGTGAGGTCGTCGAAGTAGCGCAACACCAGCACCGCGCGCTGCCGCGGCGAGAGCCTGCGCAGGTCCTCGAGCAGCGCGATGCGGTCTGTGCAGTCGTGATGCATCGCCTCCGGGACCACGTCGGTGGTCGCCTCTCGCCAGCGGCGATTGCGCCACCGGTTCACGGACTCACGCGCGAGCACCTGCCGGACGTACCCCTCCGGGTGGTCCTTGATCCGTGCCCACTTCGGCACCACCTTGACCAGCGCTGACTGCACCAGGTCCTCGGCGTCGTGATGGTCACCGGTGAGCAGGTACGCCGTACGCAGCAGCGCACCTCTCCGCGCGACCACGAACTCCTCGAAGTCGGCGTACCCGGTCATGGCGCACCGCCATCTGCGTCGAGCGCCTCTCCGATCAGATCGGTAGCGAACCTGACCCACTCAGGCGCACCTGCGGTAGCGATCTCGCGACGCAGGGCCTGGTCTTCGAACGGAAGGTCAGGGCAGATTCTTGAGGTGTCGGTGAGGCAGTTCTCCCTTCCGTTCATGTCGTTCGGCACCGATGGTGGCGCGACACCGTGGATGTCCAGGGCGACCACTGTCCCGTTGCCGTCATTCGGGTCGTCCCAGCCACCAGGCAAGCGATCGGAGTTCCAATGGCCCAGCAGGATCTCGGATCCGATGACGCCCAAGACGTCGCACAAGACCGGCACATCGAATAGTTCGTCGTCGCCTTGGTAGTCGGTCCCGAGGGTCGCGTTGAGGGCCGGCGACGAACACGACCGGGGACCGCCTCCCTCATCGATGACCAGCAGGTCCCTCCCTGCGTACGGCCCCAGGTAGGACGTCCCTGCGTACGTCCAGGGGTTGACCATCCTCGGCGCCGTGCCCGGCTCCCACACCCATCCGTCCGAGTCGCCCCCTGCCGTAGTGTGGCCGAGGAGGTGGGTGGCATCGATCCAGGTGTGCCCAGCGCGGTTCTCGAATGCGAGCGTGGGCCAGTAGTAGTTCTCGCCGCTCACCAGATCGTGGACGGTCAGCTCTCCCGTCGGGGAGTCATAGGCGATCATGCGGCCGTCGGGCGACAGCTCGGGGTCCACGTAAGGATCCCCCTGAGTGATGTAGGACACGTCGAGCGGGAGCGTCCCGAACGTCCCGGTTTCCGCGACCAGGCCCACGGCTTCAGGCGCGTCGACGCCCACCCGAGGAACCAACCAGATCGCCGCCAGCGGTCCGGGGGTGTCCCCGAGGTCCGGCAGTTCCTCCCCAACGGGGTATTCGATCGGCAGCGTGATGCCAACGGCCCCCGCCGGCTCAAGGTCGGAGCGGTTGCCATCGCCATTGGCGAGGCGTGCGCCGATGCCTGTGCCGACGGCGCCCACCACCAGCACGGTGGCCGCGAGTGCCGCGGCCCGGAGGCGATGGGCGCGTTTGCCGCGTGCCCATAGCTCGGCCGCGGGCGCACCTCCCGTTGGTGCGTCATCAGCCAACTCCGCCAAGCGGTCATGCAGCGTGTCCATGCGTCCCTCCGATTCGAAAGCCTCACTCATCAACACGCGATGAGTGCGGCATTCGGAGGGGTCCAGTTCCCAACCGGTCCAGACCAGTGTCGTCAGGACGCTCAGTGCCCCGGTCGTCGGAGAGGGTCACGATCGGACGTTGCCAGCCGCCTCGCACACGGCAACCTATGGTCCCCACCGCGAAACGCACTGTCGCACCGCGATCCGCGCGGTAGGGCTTAGCGCGATCGACCACGAACCGGCGCGAGTGTCTGACGAAGGCACCTCGACCCGGAGCCAAGTCTGCGCTTTGTGTGTCCCCCCAGGACCGGGGAGTGCCGGGAACGGTGTGAATCCACACGGCACAACCATCGCCGCCCATACGGACTTTCGCCTGAAGGCCCGCAAGGCTCGCCGGGCCGCGCCTTGGCGTCGTATCTCGACGTGTGCACCTGCGACCCGAACCCAGAGACCACCACCTCGGGTCCTTTGGCTCTACGGGGCGGGCGAGTACGCGTCTAGCGTGTGAAGTGGAAGAACAGGGACCCATCGAGGGTCGCGCCCGACGTCTCAGGAAAGGGGGTCCGGTGAACGACTCGACTGTAGTGCGTGTGTCTACGACCCTTCGCGCCCGGCTGCAGGAACCGGCCGTGTTGGTCATCATCGCGGTTGTCTTCTTGATCTCCGCAGTCGGGCAAGCGATCCTGCAGGCTTTGGTTGGTGACAATTCGGTCGTGATCACCGCTGTGCTGAGCGTCGTCGGATCGGTGTTTCTTGCTGCCGCGATTATCGTCGCTTCCCGCCGCGACCGTTGAGCTTGGTAAGCCACGGAGCGCGGGAAGGGGATCCGCCAGCACACAAAGGGCAGGCTCCTTAACCGAACGGCTTCATACGGATGGAGGCCGATCCGCCGGCCGCGAGGGCGTTGCCGCGGGACCGGGTGTCAGTAGCTGGCGGCAGACGCAGACGCCGTGCCAGGTCCGAGAGTCCCGCGTCGCCGACCGTAAGCCATGTGCAGCCGGGGCGGACGCTCGAGTGCCGCTTCATCCCTTCGGCCGGCGGGCCAGATAGGTGTAGTAGACCGATGCACCGAAGAATGCTTTTCGCGCGTTGGCGTCCGCCTGTTCGGCTCTCCAGGCCTCCACGAACTCCACCGGTAGTAGACCCGAACGGCCCAGCAGCGCCGCGTACGCTTCGGCCGCGTTCGCCCAGAAGCTGCCGGTGCCGATGTCGGAGTACACGGCTCCGTCGGCGGCAACCAGGTCGAGATCGGCTTCTTGGAGCAGCCGCGGAAGGTCACGCATCACCCGGGGGTTCGCGACCATGACCTGCTTGAGCTTCTCCTCGACCGTGACAGCAGTGACCGGGTCTGGATGGGCGAACGTCAACGAGGCGTAGTCGCCGTCAAAGATGGCGGTGGTGCCTCCGGGGCGAAGGACGCGACGTGCCTCGGCGAGCACCCTGAGCGGATCCTCCACGTGACTGATGAGCGTGTGCAGAGTCACCACGTCGAACTCAGCGTCGGCGTAGGGCAGGTCGTGGGCATCGCCGGTGATGTACGCGACGTTCTCCGACAGGCCCTCGTCTGCCGTTTGCTGACGAGCGCGCGCCACCAGGGCATCGCTGTGATCGATGCCCACGAGTGCGACCTCTGGACCGACCCTTCGCCTCAGGGCACGGACCTCCACTCCGGTGCCGCACCCAACTGCAAGAACCCGGCACGGCGGCGACAACGGCAGGCGTTCGAAGTACGCCTGAGACATGGCGACATAGCCGGCGTCGGTAGCACGAAACTCCAGTCGATCCGCCACCGTCTGCAACACGGCCTCGTCCATGCTCGGCGCGAGCCGGAACACATCTCGGTCATCGCGAGCGCTCGTGACCATCAGTCCTCCACACCGCACCCGACACCGGCCGCGGTACCTCAGTCAGGCTACGCCCCGCCAGCCCGAGCCAGCTCGCAACTTGGGTGTCGGGGACGAGCGACACAGCGCGGCCGGCCGCCGACAAGGCGTGCGGCGGTTCTCCCTGGAATCTTCTGTTGTTTGCCCAGACGCGTCACACCGCCGCCAGTGCAGTGCCGCCGATTCGTCCGGTCCTGCTTGCTGTCCCGATGAGCGGATGCGCCAACCGGCCACAGGACTAGGGTCCCCGCGGCCTCCGTCTGGAGGGACTGCGGTCAGTCTCCCGTTGGCGGAGGTCCGGGAGCGGTGCCCGCATCCGCAGTGAGGTCGTTGACATGGTCGAGCTGGGTCCAGGTGCGGATCTCGGTCCGGGAGAGGGCCAGGGGCGATGATGCGCCTACGCAATGAACTGAGGCGATCCACGTCGGATCGCCTCAGGTGTGTCCGGGGCCCGTTTCCGGACGGGTCAGCGTGCGACCGGGCCACTTCCACGACGCTGCGTTTCCACGTTGTCGGTACCTGCGACTGTACCCCTCTACCCATCGCCCGCCATGCGAGGAGGCCGATGGTGGCCGTCGGTTGGGCGGCATGCGACACCCACCAAACTCAGCAGCGTGGGGCCGGGCGACGCCGACTCGAGCGAATCGCCCGCCAGCGGGTCATGTCGAAATCGGAACCCACGGCCGTTGCGAGGACGTCGCTGTCTCGCGATCGCCAGCCTTCCCTGCAGGCGCATCGTGGACTCGGACGCCGGTCAGCGCCGTACAAATCGGCTCCTCGCGACCCTTTCGGCGAACTCGCCGAGGGCGACCAGCTCACCGCCAAGTTGGAGGAACTCGTCGGCGCTGGCTCCCGCGCGTTCCCATTCCTGGTGCCGGTCACTGGCAGCGAAGGCACTCAACAGTGGGATTACCCCCGATCGATCGGCTCATCCCCGACGCGCACCGGATCGCCAGGGTGCTTGCCGAGGGCCGGCTGGCGCATGAGCTCGCCCGGTTGTGGCGGTCCGGGATCGAGGCCAGCGGAGAGGTTGATCTGCCGCACCGCATCGCTGGCGTCTCCGACGTCCCCGTGACCCACGTCGAAGGCAATGCCGGTCCTTCGTTGTGAGTTCGGAGTTTCCGAGCAGTAGGGCAGAGAACGCGACGTCCTGCTGTGCCGAGGGAGCGTGCGACAGCAGATCCCCACGGATGACGAGCGAGCCCTTGAGCAGCACCTCGGCGGCGGCCTCCTGATGAGGTTCGCCGCCCTCAGCCTCATCGCGAAGTATGAGGAGGCCTTCGGGAAGGAGCTGCCTCCAGCCACGCACCGCTTCCCGGCCGTCACCGGGCACTCGTGGTCACATCCGGGGTGGCGCCGCCTCGAGGTCCAACCGAAGAGTGACTTGTGCTCCTCGAAGGCACGTGATCGCACGCTGCTCCAGGAGCGTCACTTCTTCTTTGGATGGAACTTGTCGGAGAACGTCTCCTCGGCCCCTTTGGCGCGCTTCTCGGTGCGCTTCTCCTTGATGGACTTGCCGGACTTCTTGGACATGCTCTGCCGCGGCGACTTGTCGCTCATGGGGCTATCTCTCTGAGAAGGAAGCCTGAACGGCTCCATGTCCCCACGGTACGCCCCTGGCAGGCAGCGAGCTTGTTGCGGTCGCGGTGCCGTTGAGCATTCTGCACCTTCAGGTCGGCTCGGAACGCGCGCGCCGATCGACGGCGGGGCGCTCCTGGTCTGAGGGCTGCTGTCCTCGCCCCAAGGACTGTCGAGCCTCACTGCGCGGCCTTGACCCAGACCGTGTACGTGGCGCGCGGCACCGTCGGCGGGAGTCACCACTGGAGGTGGGGAGCGCCGGCAGGCGGCCGCTAGGGGGATGACGGGCTTGGACATGGTTCAGTCCTGCCGGGGCTCGTCGGTCGGCGTGCCGTGCACAGGCAACCGACAGGCGAACCCGCGTTCGACCGGGAGCCGACTCGACGTGACCTCGCCGTGGTGCCTGTTCACCACGATGTTTCCTGGAGATCGGAGGCCGAGCCCCGTTCCCTCACCGGGCGGCTTCGTCGCGAAGAACAGGACGCGGGCCAGCACGAACCAGGGCGAGTCGGACAGTTCCGCTTCATCCGGACATTCGCCCCCTGGTCTGGACCACAGCGCGTCCGCTGAACCTCACCTGCTGGTCATGTCTTGATCCAGGCAGCAACTCCGTCGTGGCGCGCATGCACCGCGGCCCAGGTTGCCGGTCGAACGCATCGTGGGCGCTGCCGGATTCGAGCCAGACACCAGCACGGGAGGACAACACGATGAGGATTGATGAACGCGGGGCGAGGCGCCCCTACGTGGCGCTGGTGGTGGCTGCGCTGGTGACGTCCGGCGGCTGGGCGGCGGCCGCATCCCCGGCGCGCGCCGCTGACACGATCGTCGTGACGACCACAGACCAGGAGATCAACGGCGACGCCGACTGCTCGTTGCAGGAGGCGATCTACTCGGCGAACTTGGACGACAACCTGGCCCCGGACCCGGCAACGCCGTTGGATCCGACCCCGGTGCTCGAGACCGGGTGCGTGGCCGGAAGCGGCGCGGACATCATCGAGCTGCCGCCGCTGTCAGTCTTCAACTTCACTAACTCGATCAGCGACTACGCAAACTACGTTGGCCCGTCGGTGACCCCGATCATCACCTCCGAGATGATCATCGAGGGGCGTGGGGCGCGGCTCCAGCGGAGCGGGGCGGGCCAGTTGACGCGCGCGTTCGTCGTCGGGTTCGGGGGCGATCTCGACCTTCGCGAGGTCCACGTCAAGAACTTCGACATCAGTGGTGGCAACGGCGCGGATGGTGGCGGTGGTGGGATGGGCGCCGGCGGCGCGATCTACGTCGATCTTGGCGATCTGCGCGTCCAGTGGAGCACCTTCGAGGGCAACTCGGCTACGGGTGGGAACGGCAGCTTCCTGAACTCGGCCGACGGTGGCGGCGGTGGCGGCCTGTTCGGCGACGGCGGCACGAATGGCGGCGGTGGTGGCGGCGCCCGCGGCGATGGCGCACCCGGCTCGGGAAACGTCGGCGGTGGGGGTGGCGGTCGAGTCACCGACGGTAGCAGCGGTCCGCCGGGCCTGCCGTGCGGCGGTGAGGGCGGCCACGGCCTGACCTTGGAGGCTCCCGGCTCCGACGACGGGGAGGATGCAACCTGTGCCGGCGGCGGTGGCGGTGGCGGCACTGACTTCGTGCCGATCTTCGACCTCTTCTGTGGCGGCGAGGGTGGCACCGGCATGTACGGCGGTGGCGGTGGCGGCGGTGGGGATGAGGGCAGCGGTGGCACCGGTGGCTTCGGCGCCGGTGGCGGAGGCAACGGCGGCGATGGCGGCTTCGGTGGCGGCGGCGGCGCGGCCGGCTGGGGATGCTTCGGCGGACGCGGCCAGGGTGGGACGTTCGCCGGCGACGGCGGCGATGGGTTGACCGATGGAGGCGGCGGCGGCGCCGGCCTGGGTGGTGCGGTCTTCGGCTACCTCTCGGACGTCACCATCAGCAACAGCACCTTTGCCTTCAACTCGGCCATCCGCGGTCTGAACGGCGGCGGCGACTCACGCGACGGCCGAGGCGCCGGCGGTGCAGTCTTCACCGTTGGCGGAGACCTCTCGATCGAGAGTTCGACCATCGCGCGCAACGAGGCCATCACGGTGACCGGTGGCGGCGGTGGCGCGATCGTCGTCTACGACCCCGAGGGCAACGAGGAGGCCAGCCTCGAGCTGCGCAACTCGATCGTGGCCGGCAACGGCGTCTCGGAGTGCTACACCCGCAACGGGGTGACCACCACGGGCTCGGCGCGGAACGTCATCACCGACAGCACCTCGAACCAACTGGCCGACCCGGCCTGTCCCGGTGTGTTCAGCTCGGACGATCCCGGGCTCGGCCCGCTCCAGATGAACGCGCCGGGTCGGACCCCGACCATGGCCGTCGGACAAACCAGCGCCGCGATCGACGCCGCTGACCCGACGACCTCGCCACTGGACGACCAGCGCGGTGTCGCGCGGCCGCAGGGGGCCGGACCCGACATCGGGGCGTACGAGGCTGCCCGCATCGGACCGACCACGTCCATCGAGCTGGATCCTGCGAGCCCGAACGGGAACAACGGCTGGTATGTGAGCACGGTGCTGTTCGCCTTCGGGGCGTCCGACCCCGATGGGGCCGTCGCGGAGACGCGGTGCGCGCTCGACCCGGCGTCGACACCGGCGTCGTTCGCTGACCTGCCGGCCGGCTCATGCTCGCTGCTTGGCAACGGGGCCGATGGCACCCACGCCCTCTACGCCGCGAGCATCGACACCGACGGCAACGCCGAGGCCACGGTGGCATCGGCGGCGTTCAAGGTCGATGCGACGGCGCCGACCCTCAGCCCGTCGCTCAACGTGACGAGCGTCGTCGTCGGGCAGACCGGCGTCGAGGCCGTGCCGAACGCGAGCGATCCGACCTCCGGCCTCGCGAGCTCGAGCTGCGAAGCCGTCGACACGAGCCTCACTGGCGTACAGACGATCGACTGTACGGCGACGGACAACGCCGGCAACGTCGGAGCGGGGTCGCTCACCATCGTGGTCGAGTACCGGATCCTGGGCTTCTTCTCGCCCGTGCCGATGTCGAAATGGCAGGCGGGAATGACGGTCCCGATCAAGGTAGCGCTGGGCGACCTCGACGGCTTCCGGCTCGGAGACGCCGCGGCGGCAGCCCTGGCAGCAAACTGCCGGGTGACGTTCTCCGCGACGGGTGCGCAGGCCGTGACCGGAAAGTGCCTGCGGTACGACCCCAAGATGGATCAGCTCGTCTTCAACTGGAAGCTCGGGAAGAACCCCCTCGGCACGACGGTGCTCAAGGTCGCGATCTCCTATCCGGGCTCGTCCACCGTCACGACGCTGTCGGAGGCGATCACGATCGTTCGATGAGGTAACGGGCCCCGGGCACGAGCAAGCAGCCCATCGAAACCCTGGCCCGGCCGGCCGCGCGCACCCTGGCCTACCGAGGTAGCCGCGATCGCGGGAGCCAGAGGGCCCGAGCGACGCCGAGTTCGCTCCGAGTCACCCTTGACCCCGGTCGCGTCCCCGGGGCCGGCCGCGGCGAGGGTGACGCAACAGCCTCGCCGAGAAGCGCGACCCGCTTGTTCCGACGTGTCTGTCTTGGGTCCTCCACGAGCGCATCAAAGACCCGGCGCCGCGTCGCAACGGAGGAGCTGGCCGAACTGATCGCGATCGAGACCAAGAGGAAGAAGTCCGCCGCTGAGCTGAAGGCCCCAGTCCTCAGGCCCTAGTCCTCAGGTGCTAGTCGCCTGGGTCTGCGGCCTTCTCCGGAGCAAGTCCGCAGATGTGCAGGCAAGTTTGGGTCAACGCCCCAGAGGTCGCTGGTTCAATCCGCCGCTCCCATGGCGTCCGCGGCGCCGAGGTCGCGGTAGGTGGGCGGTCCCGTGAGACGCTGCAGCGATGGTTCGCGAAGGTGACCCGATCGGCGACTGGCTGCAGCAGGGCACGAGTGACCCGCGGGAGGTCGCCGACCGGTACGACGCCTGGGCGCAGAGCTACGACGACGACTTGGCCTCCTGGTCGTACCAGGCCCCCGAGGTCGTGGCCGAGACCGTCGTCACCCGGCACCCCTCGGCGGGCTCGGTGCTCGACGTGGGATGCGGCACCGGACTGGTCGGGCGAGCGCTTCGTGCACGAGGATTCGCGGGGCAGATCCTCGGGCTCGACATCTCGGACGCGTCTCTCGAGATCGCCCGGCAGCGCGGAGTGTATGACTCGCTCGAGCGCGCAGACCTCCAGCGGCGACTCGCCCTGGAGGAGGACAGCGTCGACGCAGTCGTCTGCGTCGGGGTGATGACCTACCTCCCGGAGGTCGAGGCGGCGTGGCGGGAGTTCGCGAGGGTTGCCAGGCCGCGGGGAGTCGTGGTCGTGACGCAGCGCGATGACCTCTGGCACGCACGCGAGTGCCAGGCCGTGGTCGATCGGCTGGAGGACGAGGGCGTGTGGACGCCGCTGGAGATCACCGGCCCGGCGCCGTACCTGCCTCAGGGGTACGGCGGGACGCCGGAGGTCGCCTGCTACTACCTGGCTGCGCTCGTCAGCTGACCCGGGCTCGGTAGACGGCCCGCAGCCTGGTGTCACCAGGTGAGCTCGACCTCCAGCTCGTTCCCGTCCTCTCCGAGCTCGACCTCGATCTTCAGGTCGACCTCGTCGGGTACGCGCACCGTGATGCGACGACCTGCCTGGTTGAACTCGACAGAGTTGTTGCGAGCAAGCGCGTCGGCAAGGGCGTGGAGCCGGGCGGCAGCCTCCTCGCGACGAAGGTGCTGGGTCTCATCCAGGTCGAACAGGTCCATGCCTTCTCCTCGGGCTGTGCTCACCACGCGTGGGCGTGGAGCGCGCTGGTTTCGACAACCCTCCCATGGACGGCGCTCGTCGCTGTCGCCCCACCACATGGCCAGGAGGCTGATGTGCCCGCAGTGCCGCCTCGCGCTAGCGGCGCGCGGATCGTGACCGCGACAACGAGGCCCGGGCCCGGCCCGAGCGCGACCTGCACGACGGGTCTCAGGAGCGTGTGCCGGCCATCGAGATCGCCCTGCAGCTGCTGCGCCGGCAACCCTCAACTGGGCCACCCCCGCCGACAATCCATCCGGTTTGCGACCACCGCTTTAGTCCGCCGCGGCCCTCCCCAACCAGCGAGGCAGCGAGGTGTGTGACCGGTCACTCTCCACAGATCCGCGGACATGGGTCCGCGGGCCGCTGAAGGGTGGCATCATCTGGGGTACGAAGTAGGGGGAGCGTGCGAGACCCTCTGGGGGGATGTGGTCTCGCCGACCTACGACGTGGACCGCCCTGGCGCCGCAATCTGCGCGCCAGGGCGGTTCTGTTCTGTCGAGGTGGGGGCGCTTGTGCCGGGCAGGGCGGTCAGGACCACAGGTGGTGGACGACCGCCTGGACCCTGCGGTGCACGTCAGGGGTGTCGCTGAGACCGAGCTGGGCGTAGATGTGCGACACGTGCCGGATGACCGAGCGCTCCTGGAGGTTCAGGTTGCGAGCGATGGCGGCGTTGCTCAGACCGCGCGCCATCAGGCTGAGTACGTCCTCCTGGCGGTCGGTGAGCGTGCCGGTGGACCGCGTCCGCGCCCGGTTCACCAGCAGGCTGACCACCTCCGGGTCGAGCACCGTGCCGCCGGCAGCGACGGTGTTCAGGTCGCGGAAGAACCCTTCGGCGTCCATGACGCGCTGCTTGAGCAGATAGCCGACGCCCGCGGCCTCGCCGCGGAGCAGCTCGGTCATGTAGGCGCGCTGGACATGGTGGGAGAGGACCATCACGGCGATGCCGGGCAGCTCGTTGCGGATCCACAGGGCGGCCCGCAGCCCCGCGTCGCGGTTGTCGGGAGGCATGCGGACATCGGTGACGACCAGGTCGGGACGATGGGTCGTGGTCGCGCGCACCAGCTCGTCGCCGTCACCGGCGGTCGCGACGACCTCGAGGCCGGCGCCCGTCAGGAGGGCGACGAGTCCGTGGCGCATCAGCGGCTCGTCCTCAGCGATCACGACCCGCATGGCCGACCCGGGACCGGAGAGGTGACGGGGTTGGGTCTGACGGGGATGGTCCCCGTTCGGACCGTGGCTGGTCGCTGCGTCCCCGAGGGCAGCGGTCAGCGGGCTGACCTCGTTCATTAGCGAAGTTTCCCACCACAACCCGCCAAAGGCAGGGGACACAGGTCCCCACCCCGCTGGTGCAAGGGCACCTGTTGCCTCTCGGGCAGGGCCGGTGGATCGCGGCTGCCGCTCAGGCGCTCGTGAGCTCGGCCCAGTCGCCGCCGTACGCCAGCTGCAGGCGGTCGTCGAGCGACTGGAAGGCGAACGCTCCCTCGAGCATCTTCTCGTCGGGGAAGATCAACGGGTTGTCGACCAGCGACGGGTCGATCTTCTCCATCTCCTCGCGGGCCCCCTCGACGGGACAGATGTAGTTGACCCAGGACGCCAGCTTCGCGGCGACCGCGGGGTCGTAGAAGTGGTTGATCCAGAGCTCTGCGTTGGCCTTGTGCGTGGCGCCGTTGGGGATCAGCATGTTGTCGCTCCAGACGGCGAGGCCCTCCTCGGGCACCACGAACCTGATGTTCGGGTTGTAGAACTGCGCTTGGATCACGTCGCCGGACCAGGCCTCGCAGGCGAGGATCTCACCGCGGACCAGGGCCTTCTTGTACTCGTTCCCGGTGAACTCGCGGACGTGACCCGACGCCGTGACCCCGCGCAGCTGCTCCATCGCGACGCCCCACTCCTGGGTGGTGAAGTCCTCCGGGTCGGCGCCGTTCATCTTCAGCATGAACCCCATCGTGTCGTTCATCTCCGAGAGCAGGGTGACGTTGCCCTTCAGATCCGCACGGGTGAGCAGCTCGGTGAAGCTGCCGACCTCGGGGACCAGGGCCGCGTTGTAGGCGATGCCGGTCAGGCCGGTCTGCCACGGAGCGTGGTAGGAGAGCGTGGGGTCCCACGCAGCGTTGCGCAGGGCCGGGATCAGGTTGGCGTGGAGGTTGGGCACGCGCGCCGCGTCGATCTCCTGGACCCAGCCCGACCAGACCATGCGGGAGGCCATCCAGTCGGTCAGCATCATCAGGTCGCGATCGATCGGCCGGCACGTCTCCAAGCGCTCGCGGACCAGGTCGTAGTACTCGTTGTTGTCGTAGACGTCGATGTTGTAGTCGACGTCGACCCCGGTGCTCTGCTGGTAGAGGTTCATGGTCGACCCGGGCTTCTTGCGCGGGTCGATGTAGGCCGGCCAGTTGCTGATCGACAACGCCCGCTCGGTCGCGGAGACGTCGCCCGCGTCGCAGCCCAGCACGGCTGCCGCCGGCGCGGGCTGCCCGTCACCGAACGGGAACCCGATGTTCGCCCTGCTGGCGCCGAGCCCGACCGCCGCGACGCCGGCCAGGCCACCGCCGAGGAGAAGGCCGCGTCGGCTCAGGCTGCGCCGGCTCGGACGCGGGCCGCGGTGGGCAGGCGCAGCCGACGGCGCGTCGAGCGCCTTGGCTTCGTGCTCATACCGCGAACCCATCCTTCGAGGATGACAGTGCGAACCCGGCTCGTCCTTTGAAACGGGGAGAAACCAGGGCTCTGACGCCTGTGGCAGCCCCCGGGGGCAACGCGAGCGCACTGTGCGTGGTGCACAAGGTGTCCCAGCGAATGGTGCGCTGGGGTCGTAGCCGCGGGGTTGCGGGGTTCGTACCCTCAGGGCGCGCACCACCGGCGTACGACGAATGGGGGGTCACCCGATGGGCGGGATGATGCCTGTCGACACGATCGAGCTGTCGGCGGCTCCGACGCGCCCTGAGGTCGGCCAAGCTCTCTCGAGCGCCCTCGGAGACCCGACACTGCGCGTGTGGTTCCGCCAGGCGGACGAGCACCCCTCGCTCGAGCCGGGCGAGGCGGGGCGCGGACTCGTCGAGGTGGTGCTGGCAGGCGACGTGATCGGCGTCATCTCGTACGACGCGGCGCGGCTCACCGACCGGGCCCGCGTGGTGGCGGCGGCGCAGCTGGTGGCCCTCGAGGCCGACCACGCGCGACTGGCCGCGGAGCTCGACACCGCGCGGTCGTCGGTGCGCGAGCCGATGGCCCGCCTCGTGGAGTGCAACGAGACCGAGCGTCGCCGGATCGCCCGGGACCTGCACGACGGCCTCCAGAACCGGCTCGTGCTGATGGGCCTCGGAGCCCAACAGATCGAGCGCGACCCGACCGCGAGCCAGTCCGTCGTCGAAGGGGTCTCACAGCTGCGGGCGGAGCTGGCCGCCAGCGTCGCGGAGCTGCGCCGCCTGGCCGCCGGCGTGATGCCGGTGACCCTGGTCGAGCGAGGTCTCTTCACCGCGGCCGAGCACTTCGTGAGCTCCCTGCCGATCCGCGCGTCCCTGACGCTGTCCGGCACGTCCGACGACCTGCCCAGCGCCGTGGAGAGTGCCGCCTACTTCGTCGTCACCGAGGCGACCACGAACGTGCTCAAGCACTCCCGGGCGGACTCGGTCTCGATCGCCCTCGAGCGGAACCTGCGGCGACTGCGCGTCGTCGTCGCGGACAATGGCGTCGGCGGAGCTGCGCAGCTCGGCGCCGGCGGACTGACCGGTCTCGCCGACCGGCTCAGCGCCCTCGGGGGCCGTCTGCAGGTCGACAGCCCACCGGCCAAGGGGACCCGGGTGTGGGCCGAGATCCCGTGCGGTCGGGTACTACGGACACGACGGAGCTCGCGGAAGGGCTGAGGCTCAGCGGGATCAGGCTCAGCCGTGCTGGAGGAAGCGCAGGACGGCGGCGACCCGGCGATGGGCGGTGTCGTCGTCGGGTGAGAGCCCGAGCTTGGCGAAGATCCGCTGGGTGTGCTTCTCCACCGCGGCGAGCGAGACCGACATGGCCGAGGCGATGGCCGCGTTGGAGCGGCCGGCGGCCATCAGCGACAGGACCTCGCGCTCGCGCTCGGTGAGGTCGGCGACCGGATCACGGTGGCGCCCCATCAGCTGGCGGACCACGAGGGGGTCGAGCGCGGTGCCTCCGGCAGCGACGGACGAGACGGCGCCGAGGAAGGTGTCGAGGTCGCTGACCCGGTCCTTGAGCAGGTAGCCCACCCCGCCGTCGCCGGTGGCGAGGAGGTCGTCGGCGTAGGAGACCTCGACGTACTGCGAGAGCACCATGATCCGCGCGTCGGGCCAGGCACGGCGTACGTCGACGGCGGCCCGGAGCCCCTCGTCGGTGTGGCTCGGAGGCATCCGGACGTCGACGATGCCGAGGTCGGGACGCTGGTCGAGCATCGCCGCGACGAACCCGGGACCGTCGCCGACCGAGCCGACCACGTCGTGGCCGGCCTCGACGAGCAGCAGCTGCAACCCCTCGCGCAGGAGCATCGAGTCGTCGGCGACCACGACCCTCATGCGAGTCCCCGGGCTCCGGCCGCCAGCGGGATGCGCGCGCTCAGCACGGTCGGTCCGCCGGCGGGCGAGACCACCTCGAGGGTGCCGTCGACCGCGGCCAGCCGCTGCTGCAGGCCGGCGAGTCCGTGGCCCTTCGCGGGGTGCGCGCCGCCGACGCCGTTGTCCTCGACCCGCACCAGCACCGCATCGCGGCCGACCTTGACGGCGACCTTCGCGGTCGACGCCCCGGAGTGCTTGGCGAGGTTGGTGATGGCCTCGGCGACCACGAAGTAGACCGCCGTCTCGACGTGCGGTGGCAGCGCCGTCGGCACGTCGATGTCGCTGGCGACCGGTACGACGCTGTGGTTGAGCATCTCGGCCAGCGCCGCCGCCAGGCCGCGGTCGACCAAGAGCGGCGGGGCGATGCCGCGCGAGAGCGCGCGCAGCTCGGCCACCGTCTCGCGGGCCTGCTCGAGGGCCCCGTCGATGGTCGAGACCGCCTGCTCCGGATCCTGCTCGAGCTGACGCTTGGCCCGGCCGAGGTCCATGGTCAGGCGGACCAGGCGCTGCTGAGGTCCGTCGTGGATGTCGCGCTCGAGTCGCCTGAGCGACTCGGCCTCGGCCTGGCGGGCGGCGTCGCGGCCGACCTCGACGCGGGCCACCTCCTCCTGGAGCTCGGCGCGGCTGCTCAGCAGGGCGATCGCCAGGCTCGAGTGCAGGACGGCCGCGAAGCGGACCACCCACGGCAGCGTCACCAGCAGGGCCACCCCGACGGTGAGGTTGAGCATGCTCTCCGCCACCCGTCCGTCACCGAGCCCGAGCAGCTCGGCGAGGCCCGTGTCGTCGTCGCTGAACGGGATGAAGCGCTGCCAGAACCAGTAGGTCAGGCCGCCCGCGGCTCCCGCCCACCAGACCAGGGCGAGCACGAACGCCGCGAGACCGGTGACGAACCCCAGGATCGACCAGACGACGTCGAGCCAGGACTGCGGGTCGCGCAGCGGGGTGAGCATCCGCTTCCAGAAGCCTGCGTCCGACCGGGCGCACAGGTAGCGCGGGGTCGCCACCTCGCGGCCCAGCATCGTCCGGATCCGGTAGCGCTCGAGGCGGGCGAAGCCGCGCGCGACGTTGACGCAGAGCGTCAGCAGCAGCACGCCGCCGACGATGATCAGCAGACTCACCCCGACGGAGAGCAGGGTGACGCTCAGGATGAAGCCGGCCAGGCTGATGGGAAAGGCCGAGAGCGCGTAGCCGCTGTCGAGCAGCACGCGCTGCAGCCCGCGCGGCGGGTCCGCCGGTGCCGATCGGGCGGTAGTCGGGTAGTCGCTCACGAACAGGGTCTCCGTCATGGGTACGACGCTAGGTACCTGGCGCCTCCGGCACGATCCTGCCAGCCCGACAGTCGAGGTCGGGCCAGCCCGACACCAGCACGGCACGCACATCTTGGGGGATTCGACATACTCCTCTCCGCGCGCCGCGTCGTAGCGTGGTGGCGTGACGAGGCTCCTGGTGGTCGGCGGGGCGCTCGTGGCGCTCTGGGTCGTCTCGTGCCTGGTGATGATGCTCCTCGCGCACCGGCTGCCGCCGGGGCTGCTCCGGCAGGTGGCGGAGTTCCTGCCGTCCTGCGTGACGGCGGCGCGGCGGCTGCGTGCCCACCCCGACGTACCCCGCCGGGCGAAGGTGGCGCTGCTGGTGGCCGTGCTGTGGGTCGTCTCGCCGATCGACCTGCTGCCGGAGTTCCTGCCCGTGATCGGGCCGCTGGACGACGTGGTGGCGGTCGTGCTGCTGCTGCGGTACGCCGCGCGGAGCATCCCGCGCGAGACGCTGCTGGGCGCCTGGCCGACCGACCCGGCCCTGCTGCTCCGGCTGCTGGGGGAGCGGGCGGCCACGCCGAGCTAGCCCCGTTGCTTGTCCGCGTTGCTCGCGGATGAAACGGTTGGCCTGCCGCCGGGGCACGAAAGTTTCCCGATCGCGACGTATCACCACCGCACGGTGGTGCTCTGTCAGGTCGTGGAGCCCTACCCGAACCGCACGCTGGTGGCCGTGCGACCGAGCTGGAGGCCCCCCATGGACCACCCCGCGCCGGTGGGTGGTCTCGTGCAGGCCGCCCGCGAAGGCGACGCCGCCGCGTGGGACGCCCTGGTCGAGCAGTTCCTGCCGCTCGTGCGCGCGGTCGTGTCGCGGGTGCGGCTCTCGGCGGCGGACGCCGCCGACGTCAACCAGACCGTGTGGCTGCGCCTGGTCGAGCACCTCGGTGCGATCCGCGAGCCCGACGCGCTGGCCGGCTGGCTGGCCACCACCGCCCGCCGCGAGGCGCTGCGGGCCGCCGCCGCCGCCGGTCGCACCATCGCGCTCGACCCCGCCGCCTCGGCACTCGAGGGCATCGACGACGACGAGCTCGACCGGGTGCTCCTCGACGAGGAGCGCGACACCGCGATGCGCGAGGCCCTGGCCGAGCTGCCCACCGACCGGCGCCGGCTGCTCGAGCTGCTCGTCGCCGACCCGCCGACGTCCTATGACGAGATCAGCCGCACCCTCGGGATCCCCATCGGCAGCATCGGCCCCACCCGGGCCCGGGCGCTGGTCCAGCTGCGCAACACCCGCGCGTTCCGGGAGTGGTCCGCGACCACGACCGCCGACGCCGACCCGGAAGGAGGCGGTCGCCGTGGCTCACGATGACGACCGGACCCAGAACTCGACGGCACCGAGCTCAGAGGCGCAGAACCTCGAGATCGAGGACATCCTGGGCAAGGCGCTGGCCGCGCCCCAGGCGATCCCGCCCGAGTGGCGCGAGGCCGCTCGCGCGGCGTACACATGGCGAACCGTGGACGAGGAGTTGCTGGCTCTGGTCCACGACTCGGCCGCGGACGGGGTTGCTGCCGTCCGCGGTGAGGCCGAGGCCAGGACGCTGGCCTTCTCCGGCGGCGGGCTCACCCTCGAGGTCGAGCTCGCCGACCGGAGGATCGAGGGGCAGCTCGACGGCGACGGCGCCGGCGAGGTGGTCTTCGAGCACGTCGACGGCCGGACCCGGTCGACGACCATCGACGAGTCCGGTTTCTTCACCCTGACCGGTGAGGACCACGGACTCGTGCGGTTCGCGGTGCGGGCGGACGCCGGGGGGCGCCTCGTCACCGAGTGGATCGTGCTCTGAGCGCGACAGGCTCAGGAGTAGGGCCCGACCAGGGCCGAGGCGGCGACACCGGCCGGGTCGGTGACGGGTGAGGCACCAGCCAGGACGTCGTCCCTGGCTTGGTGGACCGAGCCTCCAGCGGTGAGGCGAGCGGCGATGAGCCCCACCACGACCGGCGCCGCGAACGACGTACCGCTCCACCGAGCGAGGCCGTTGCGGAAGCGGCGGACGTCACCGGTGTCCGGGGCCTCCCGGCACACGTAGGTGCCCTTCGGGTAGGCGTTGATGATGTTGCGCCCGAGTGCGTAGACGTCGGCCGAGTCGCCGTAGTTGGAGAACGACGACACGTCGCCGGATCGGTCGAGGGACCCGACACCCAGCGCCCAGGGGAAGGCGGCCGGCCAGAACGGGTGTGACGAGCCGTCGTTGCCGGCGGCAGCGACGAGGAGGCAGGTGTCCTTGAGCGGGGCGAGGTCCTGCTCCCAGAAGCGCTCGAAGCAGAACAGTGGGCGGTCCCTGCGCGTGGTCGCGCCCGCCGACAGGTTGATCACCTGCGGCTTGTGGTGTCGGAGCGTCTGACGCAGCTGGATCACCATCTCCGACTCGAGCAGGGCGCCCCCGTTGACGAGGAACCCCTCGACCCGCACGTCGGTCGCGGGCGCGATGCACTTGACGACGCCGGCGATGAACGTGCCGTGGCCGGCGTACTGGCGCAGCTGAGGTCCGTTGTTCTCGTCGTCGCCGTCGACACCAGAGGCGAGCCAGGGAGTGCGTGTGTAGCCGGCCGCCGGGGGATGCCAACCGCTGTCGACGACACTGACGCGCACGTCCTTCCCGAGCGAGGCGTCGCCGGCCAGAGGCGGCCACGGGTGGTGTAGCCCGGTCTCCTGCGGCTCGCTCTCCGGGCAGAGCTTGGTGCTTCCAGGAGCGACGTGCAGCCAGTGGTCGGGGCTGTAGGGGTACCCGTCCTCGGGTGCCTTGTCGTCGACCAGGCCGAAGGCCTCGTCGAGGAGGTCGAGGGCGAGCGGGACGCGGCGCGGGTCGCCATCGCGGCGCCCGGGCAGTGGCTGGCGGACCAGGCCGAGGCGCTCGTCGGCGGCGAGCTCTCGCTCGAGGTACTCCGCGTCGGCGAGCTCGCCGTCGAACCGGTCGGACCGCTGCAGAGCCTCACGCACCTGGTCCTCGAAGCCCTGCCGGACGAGGATGGCGTCGGGGTCGAACAGATAGGTGAACTCCTCGGGCTGCTCGGAGTCCCACCCCACCCGTCCCTGGTTGGCCCGCGCGATCAGCTCGACCTGGGTGCGGATCCTCGCCCGATCGTCCCGGCTGGAAGACTCGTCGATCACCATGGCCCGCTCCTTCCCCCCGAGGGGCATGTGCACGTATCGACGAAACTAGTCGCGCACCACGATTCGAGGAAGAGCCCCCGGGAGGATTCCATGAGCGGTGAGCGGTCCCCGGCGGACGCCGCCGCGCTGCTCGACCTGGCGCTCTCGAACGCCGGGGCCGCCCAGATCCGCGCGGAGGAGATCCTGAGCGCGAACGACGGGCCGTGGTGGGCCTCGGTCGCGCACCACGCGCTCGGCGTCGTGCAGCGTGATGGCGGTGAGACCGATCGTGGGCTCGCCTCGCTCCGCCGCGCCCTCCGCCTCGCGCGGCAGTCCGGCGACATCGATCGCGAGGCCGACGTACGCGCGACGCTCGGCGTCACGCTGGTGGTCGCCGGACGCACCAAGGACGGCCTGCGAGAGCTCGCCAGAGCGGCCGCGGACGTCGGTGACGCCGGTCTGGCAGCCAAGGTCTGGGCCCGCCGTGGCATCGTGCTCGGCTGGGTCCTCGGCCGGCATGAGGAGGCTGTCGTCGACCTGCGACGTGCGCTCGACCTGATCGCGGTCGACCCCGACCCGGTCTGGGAAGGACGGACCCGCAACATGCTGGGTCTGCTGTCGCTCGCGGTCGGCGACGTGGCCGGGGCCACGCGGGAGGTCGATGCCGCGCGAGCGCTGTTCATGGCGGAGGGGGACACCGCCGAGGCGGTGCTGACCGTCCACAACCAGGGCCTCGTCGCCTACACGCGCGGCGACCTCCCGAGCGCGCTGGCCCTCTACGACGAGGCCGACGGTCTCTTCGCCGAGCTCGGCCTCGACGCCAACCCTCTCGCGATGGACCGCTCGACGGCGCTGCTGGCGGCCGGGCTCGCCGACGAGGCGGTGTCGGTGGTCGAACGCCGCCTCACGATGCCCCCGGCACTTCCGGCCCAGCGGGCGGAGCTCGAGCTTCGGCTGGCGGAGGGTCTCCTGGCCGGCCACGATGCCGGACGGGCCGCCGGTCACGCGCAGACCGCGCTCACGGCCTTCCGGCGTGCCGGCCGGGACTGGTGGTCGGCGCACGCCGAGCTCGTCCTCCTCCGTGCCCGCGGGGTGACAGGCACCAATCGGCGGCGCGCGGAGGGCGCCGCCGAGCGGGTGGCGCTCGCGCTGGAGAAGGAGCGCTCCGACGAGGCCGTCGTCGCCTGGCTCCTCGCCGGCCACCTCGCCGCAGGGGTCTCCGACGACGCTGCGATCCGGGCCTGGAACCGCGCAGCGACGTACCGGGATCGGCGTGGCGCCCTCGTCCGCGCCACTGGCTGGCTCGGTCGCGGCCTGGCGAGGGACCTGGCGGGCGACCGGCGCGACGTGCTCCTGGCCTGCCGGCGGGGGTTCGACGAGCTGGACCGCCACCGCGCGACGCTCGGCAGCTCCGAGCTGCGGGCCCTCGCGAGTCGACACGGTGCGGAGCTCGCCGAGCTCGCGCTGCGAACGGCCGCCGACGGGTCCCCCCGACGGCTGCTGGCGTGGAGCGAGCGCTGGAGGGCGACCTCACTGTCGCAGCCGCGCGTGCGACCGGGTCCCGACGCCCTCGCCGCGCCGCTCGCTGCGCTTCGGGACAACGAACGGCGGCTGAGGGCGGCGCGCGAGGACGGTGACGACGTCGGTCAGCTCGAGACCGAGCAGCGCCGGTTGGAGGGCGCGCTGCGCTCACGGCTCCATCAGACGGCCGGGACCGGAGCCTTTGCCGCGCACCACTTCGATGTCGGCGGCCTGGTCACGGAGGTGGGGCGGGGATCGTTCGTCGAGCTGGTCGAGATCGGCGGGACGCTGCACGCGTTGGTGGTCTCGGGTGGGCGGGTACGTCGCCACGAGGTCGGCCCGGTGGACGCGGCTGACCGGGCGGTGGTCGCGACGGCGTTCGCGTTGCGTCAAGCGGCTCGCGGGCGTCCGGCCAGGCTGGCCGAGGCGGGCGCGCGGCTCGAGCGCGCGCTGCTCGGTCCGGCCGCTCGGCGGCTGCCGGCCCCGGTCGTGGTGTCGCCGACCAGCCGGTTGCACGGGGCGCCGTGGGGGCTGTTGCCGGCGCTCGCCGACGTACCCCATTCTGTGGTGCCCTCTGCGGCGCTCTGGCTGCGCGCCCGGGAGCGCGCGTCGGTGTCGGACCGGCGGGTGTTCGTGTCGGGGCCCGGCCTGACCACGGGAGGTGCCGAGATCTCGGTGGTCGCGCCCCGGCACGCTGACGCGATCGTGCTGCGCGACGGCGCCGCGACGGTCGACGACGCGATGGGAGCGCTCGACGGGGCCGGGATCGCGCACATCGCCGCCCACGGCCACTTCCGCGCCGACTCGCCGCTCTTCTCCTCCCTCGACCTCGCCGACGGCCCGCTCGCCGTCCACGACTTCGAGCGCCTCGACCGGGCGCCGCACCGGGTCGTGCTGTCGGCCTGCGACTCCGGCGTGCTGGCCCCGGTCGGCGCGGGCGAGCTGCTGGGCCTGGTGTCGGCGCTGCTCGCGATCGGCACCGCCGGCGTCGTCGCCAGCGTCGCCGTCGTCAACGACGAGGCGACGGTCGACGTGATGGTCGACGTCCACGCGGCTCTGGACGACGGCGCCGATCTCGCGACAGCGCTGCACTCGGCCCGCTCGGCCGCCGCCGACGACCCCACCCGCGCCGCCACCGCGGCGGCGTTCCTCGCCCTCGGGGTGTGAGGTCGGCGCGTGGTGACCGACTGGTGCGGTGCTGTGGTCGGTTAGGGGGTGGCCGGCGGGGTGCTATGCGGCAACAGCACCGCGCTAGTCGGTGGCCCCGCGGTCTCGCTCGCCCAGAGCCGGAAGAGCAGGTACGCCGAGAGGGCGCAGAGCAGGTGCCAGACGGCGTGCCCCTGCACGAGCGAGTCGGGGTCGCACAGGCCGTGCTGGGAGGCGTTCCAGATCGCGAAGGCGAGCCCGATCGAGGCGACCGCGCCGGCGCCGTACGCCAGGCGCGTCCGGCCCTCCTCGGGGTGGGCCGAACCGCGACGCCACAGCATCACCTCGACGGTGATGGCGACGACGAGCAGCGCCCCGAAGATCACGTTGCCCCACGACTGGAAGACCGGCACGACCCGCTCGGAGAGGCCGACGAGCTCGCACGCGGCGACGAGCAGCAGGAAGACCTGCCAGAAGAAGACCCGCTCGCGCCGCCACCAGCGGGTCAGGGCGTAGGCGGCGGCGAAGGACGAGACGAGATACATCGACGTCATGTCGAGGCGGCCGCCGAGCGCCGACTGCGTCGCGTGCATGGCGGCGCTGGCGGGTCCGAGGAGCACGACGACGCAGGCGTACGCCGTGGCCAGCCCGGCATAGCGCAGCGGTCTGCCGAGGCGCCTGCCAGCCGATCACCAGCCCGGCGACGACGAAGCCGAGGTTGCTCAGCGCGTTGGCCGGCTGCTTGAGCCAGCCGTCGCGAGCGGCCTCGCAGAACTGCGCACCGCGCCCGACGTCCGGGCCGAGCCGGTCGAGCCCGATGGCGAGCGCGAGGAGGCCGGTCGAGACGACCGCCGTGGCCAGCGCCGCGAGGAAGGGACGTCGGTCGGCCACTCGGGCAACCTAGTGGTCCCGCTCCCTGGGGTGTGGTGCCGCCGGCCGTGGTCGGAGTTGGGTGAGGGGATGACCCGGATCGGATTCCACGCCTCGCACGAGCAGATCGACCCACGCCGACTGCTCGCCGACGTCCAGCACGCGGAGGAGGCGGGGTTCGAGATGGCGATGTGCTCCGACCACTTCTCGCCGTGGACCACCAGCCAGGGTCACAGCGGCTACACGTGGTCGTGGCTCGGCGCCGCGCTCGCCACGACCGGGCTCGAGCTCGGCTGCGTCAGTGCACCGGGCGCGCGCTACCACCCGGCCCTGCAGGCCCAGAAGATCGCCACCCTGGGCGTGATGTTCCCCGGCCGCTTCTGGGTAGCGCTCGGCAGCGGCGAGGCGTCCAACGAGCACATCACCGGCCAGGCCTGGCCCGACAAGGAGACGCGCACGCGCCGTCTCGAAGAGTGCGTCACGGTGATCCGCGCTCTGCTTGCCGGCGAGGAGGTCACCCACCACGGCCTCGTCACGGTCGACCGGGCGAAGGTGTGGGAGCGCGCGGACCCGGTGCCGCTGCTCATCGGCCCGGCGGTCTCGGCCGAGAGCGCTGCCCGCGTCGCCGCCTGGGCCGACGGTCTCGTCACCGTCAACCAGCCGGCCGAGACACTCCGCAAGGTGATCGACGCCTACCGTGGGGCCGGCGGCCGGGGCGCTGTGTCGCTCCAGCTCCATCTCTCCTGGGCCCCGACCGACGCCGAGGCGCTGGCGATCGCCCACGACCAGTGGGCGGCCAACGCGTTCGGGCCACCAGTGCCCTGGGACACCGCGACCGTCGAGGCCTTCGATGCCCTCGCCGCGCAGGTCCGGCCGGACGCCGTACGCACGCCTGTGCGGGTGTCGGCGGACCTCGAGGAGCACCGCGGCTGGATCGAGGAGTACGCCGACCTCGGCTTCGACGACATCTACCTCCACCACGTCGGTCAGGACCAGGCGGCCTTCATCGACGCGTTCGGCGAGCACGTGCTCCCCGGCCTGACAGGAGGACAGCGATGAGCCGGATGGCCAACACCAGCGACGTCTGGTGGAAGGACGCGGTGGTCTACTGCGTGGACGTCGAGACGTTCCAGGACTCCGACGGCGACGGGATCGGCGACTTCGCCGGGCTGACCAGCAGGGTCGACTACCTCGCCGAGCTGGGCATCACCTGCCTGTGGCTGATGCCGTTCTACCCGACGCCCGACCGCGACGACGGGTACGACGTCACCGATCTCTTCGGCGTCGACAGGCGGCTCGGCACCCATGGCGACCTCGTCGAGCTGATCCGGACGGCCGACGACCGCGGCATCCGCGTGATCGCCGACCTCGTCGTCAACCACACCTCCGACAAGCACCCGTGGTTCAAGGCGGCGCGACGCAGCACGACCAACCGCTACCGCGACTACTACGTCTGGCGCGCCGACCCGCCGCCCGACACCTCCGACCAGGTCGTCTTCCCCGACAAGGAGGACGCGATCTGGACCAAGGACGAGGCGACCGGTGAGTGGTACCTCCACCACTTCTACTCCCACCAGCCGGACCTCAACTTCGCCAACCCGGCGGTGCGCGACGAGATCGCGAAGTCGATCGGCTTCTGGCTGCAGGTCGGGCTCGCCGGCTTCCGCGTGGACGCCGTGCCGTTCCTGGTGGAGGACATCGAGACAGCCGGCGACGACGTACCCGGCGATCCGCACGAGTACCTCAAGGCCCTGCGTGCCTTCCTCGGCCGGCGGCGCGGCAACGGGGTGCTGCTGGGCGAGGTCAACCTGCCTCGCGCGGAGCAGCGGCGCTACTTCGGTGGATCGGCCGGCGACGAGCTGCAGATGCAGTTCGACTTCATCACCATGCAGTCGGTCTACCTGTCCCTGGCCCGCGAGGACGCCCGGCCCCTCACCAAGGCGCTCAAGGGACGCGGCGCGATCCACCCCGATGCCCAGTGGGCGACGTTCCTGCGCAACCACGACGAGCTCACGCTGGACAAGCTCAGCGACGCCGAGCGCCAGGAGGTCTTCGCGGCGTTCGGGCCGGAGCCGGAGATGCAGGTCTACGGTCGCGGGCTCAAGCGTCGGGTGCCGCCGATGCTCGGAGGGGATCCGCGGCGCATCCGGATGGCGTACAGCCTGCTCTTCTCCCTGCCCGGCACGCCGACGCTCTACTACGGCGAGGAGATCGGGATGGGCGAGGACCTCGCGGCCGAGGGCCGGATGGCGGTGCGCTCCCCGATGCAGTGGGAGGCCGGTCGCACCGGCGGCTTCTCCGACGCGACGCCCGGGCGGCTCATCCAGCGGATGGTGCCCGACGGCTACGGGCCCGACCACGTCAACG
Organism: uncultured Actinomycetota bacterium; assembly: GCA_963723195.1. GTDB lineage: Bacteria > Actinomycetota > Actinomycetes > Propionibacteriales > Nocardioidaceae > Nocardioides. The sequence goes on along the minus strand of CAVRPU010000010.1, from coordinate 317,095 downwards.
TCCTCGACCAGAAGCGCGACCCCGACTCGCTGTGGTCGTTCCTGCAGCTGTTGATCCGCACCTACCGCGAGTGCCCCGAGCTCGGCTGGGGCGAGTTCGAGGCACTGCCGCAGCCGTCGCGCCAGGTGCTGGCGCACTCCTGCACGTGGAACGGCACGACGGTGGTGGCCGTGCACAACTTCGGATCCGCGCCGGTCGCCGTCGACCTGACGGTGCCGCTGCCGGACGCTGGGGCGGACGTCCAGGGCTACCTCCTGGAGGACGTGCTGTCGCCCGGGTCAGAGGAGCTCGACGCCCACGGCCGCACGACGCTCGCGCTCGACGGCTACGGCTATCGCTGGTTCCGCCTGACGCCTCTGAGGTGAGTCAGGCCGGCGGCCAGGCCTTCGCGACCAGCGTCAGCACGTCGTACGTCGCCACCGGCTCGCCCTCAGCGTTCGTGACGGTGGCGTCCCAGCGCACCTCGCCGTAGTCGGCGTTGCTGCGCGGGGTGATCTGCTTGACGGTGAGCTGCACCGCGATCTCGTCGTCGACCTTGACGGGAGTGAGGAAGCGCAGGTGGTCGACGCCGAAGTTGGCGAGCACCGGGCCCGGGTCGGGATCGACGAACAGGCCGGCGGCGAGCGACACGACGAGGTAGCCGTGCGCGACGATGCCGCCGAAGAGCGGGTTGGCGGCGGCCGCCTCGGGATCGGTGTGGGCGTAGAAGGTGTCGCCGGTGAACTCCGCGAAGTGGTCGATGTCCTCGATCGTCACCCGCCGCGACGCCGACGCGATGGTGTCGCCGACGCGCAGCTCGGCCAGGCTCTTGCGGAAGGGGTGCACGTCCTCGACGCGGCGCTGCGACCCCGTGGTCCAGCGGCCGGTGATGGCGGTCATCAGGTCTGGAGAGGCCTGGAGGGCGGTGCGCTGCATGTGGTGCACGATGCCGCGCACGCCGCCGAGCTCCTCGCCGCCACCGGCGCGGCCGGGTCCGCCGTGCACGAGCATCGGGAGGGGAGATCCGTGCCCGGTCGACTCCTTCGCGTCGTCGCGGTCGAGCACCAGGATGCGGCCGTGCCATGGCGCCAGGCCCAGCACGATCTCGCGCGCCACGGCCGGGTCGTGGGTGACGACGGAGGCGACCAGGCTGCCCCTGCCGCGCGCGGCGAGCGCGACGGCCTCGTCGACGGAGTCGTAGGTCAGCACCGTGCTGACCGGGCCGAACGGCTCGACGTCGTGGGGCTCGACCGCCCCCTTGGCGGCGCGCAGGAGGACGGGGGAGAGGAAGGCGCCGCGCTCGGCGTCTCCGTCGAGGACCTCGACGCGATCGGGGTCGCCGTAGACGATCTCTGCGGACGCGCGCAGCGACTGGATCGCCTTGCGCACCTCCTCGCGCTGGTCGAGGGAGGCGAGCGCGCCGACGCGGGTGTCGGGGTGAGCGGGGTTGCCGACCGGCATCGACGCGAGCCGTGTGGTGATCGCCTCGACGACGGTGTCGGCCATCGCGGCGGGCACGATCGCGCGGCGGATCGCGGTGCACTTCTGCCCGGCCTTGACGGTCATCTCGGCGACGACGGCCTTGACGAAGAGGTCGAGCTCGGGGTCGTCGGCCGAGACATCGGGACCGAGCACGGAGCAGTTGAGCGAGTCGGCCTCGACGTCGAGCCGGACGCCGCCGTGCAGCACGTTGGTGTGGGTGCGCAGCAGGCCGGCGGTGTGGGCCGAACCGGTGAACGCCACGGAGTCCTGGACGGTCAGCTCGTCGAGCAGGCCGCCCGCTGAGCCTGCCAGCAGCTGCAGGGTGCCCTCGGGCAGCAGGCCCGACTCGATGATGCGGCGGACGACGAGCTCGGTGAGGTACGCCGTCTGGCTGGCCGGCTTGACGATGCTCGGCACGCCGGCGATGAACGCCGGTGCGAGCTTTTCCAGCATCCCCCAGACCGGGAAGTTGAACGCGTTGATCTGCACCGCGACACCCGGCCGCGACGTCCACACGTGCTGACCCACGAAGGTGCCCTCCCGGCCGAGCCGCTCCAGCCCGCCGTCGAGGAACACCGTGTCGTTCGGCAGCTCACGGGTGCCCTTGCTGGCGACGCCGAAGACGGTGCCGATGCCGCCCTCGATGTCGACCATCCCGTCGCGGGCGGTGGCGCCGGTGCGCAACGAGAGGGCGTGGAACTCATCCTTCAGGGCGGTCAGGTGCTTGCCGAGCTCCTTGAGGATCATGGCGCGCTCGTGGAAGGTCAGCCTGCGCAGGGCAGGACCGCCGACCTGGCGGGCGTACGTCGTCATCTCGCCCAGGTCGAGCCCCTTGGCGCTGATCCGCGCGACCTCCTCACCCGTGGCGGCATCGAGCAGAGGGGTTCCCTCATCGGTTGCGGTGAACCACCGGCCGGCGGCGTAGCTCTGGAGCAGGGCGGACACGTGCGATCTCCTTCTCGATCGGGACGCACCCGAGCCTACCGATCGGTCAGGAAAGCCCTGGGTGCCCTGTGCCGGGCGGCCAGGCTCACCCGTCGAAGGTCGGGAGCGCGTGGTCGCTGACCGGCGTGATGCTCGTCGTGCACACCTTCATGCCCGGTAGGAGGAACTGGTTGAGCCGGTCGATGTCGTCGGCCTCGACGACGATGTAGACGGTGTGCTCCATGAAGGCGCCGTAGATCGCCTTGACCTCGACGCCGCTCACCGACGCGTCGTGCAGTGAGCGGGACCCGCCATGGCCGTAGGGGCAGTCCTCGGGGCCGTGCACCTGCTCGATGTGGAACAGCATGAGTTCTCCTTCTGTCGGCTGGGGCCAGCATCGCCTCTCGGCTGGCACCGCGCCAGAGGGATCGGCGAGGCGGGTCAGGCGCCGGGCGCAGCTTCCCGCGCCGTTTGCCGGTACCCGCGCCTCGTGTCACACTTATTCCAGACCGATCGGTCAGTAATTGAGCGTGTGGCAGGGTGCGGAGACCGGGTTCGAAGGAGGGGCAGCGATGACGAGCGAGGCCGTGAAGGAGTCGATCCTGGAGGCCGACTTCGAGGCCACCGTCGAAGCCGGCGACCGGATCGAGCCGCGCGACTGGATGCCGGAGGGCTATCGCAAGACCCTCGTACGCCAGATCGCCCAGCACGCCCACTCCGAGATCATCGGCATGCAGCCCGAGGGCAACTGGATCAGCCGCGCGCCGTCGCTGCGCCGCAAGGCGATCCTGCTGGCGAAGGTGCAGGACGAGGCCGGCCACGGGCTCTACCTCTACTCCGCCTGCGAGACCCTCGGCGTCTCCCGCGGCGAGCTGACCCGGATGCTCATCGAGGGAAGGCAGAAGTACTCCTCGATCTTCAACTACCCGACCTTGTCGTACGCCGACGTCGGCACCATCGGCTGGCTCGTCGACGGCGCCGCCATCTGCAACCAGGTGCCGCTGTGCCGCACGTCGTTCGGGCCCTACGGACGGGCGATGATCCGGATCTGCAAGGAGGAGTCCTTCCACCAGCGGCAGGGCTACGAGCTCCTCATGACGATGATGCGCGGCACCGACGAGCAGCGGGCGATGGTGCAGGAGTCGGTCGACCGCTTCTGGTGGCCGTCGCTGATGATGTTCGGCCCGCCCGACGCCGACTCGCCCAACACCGCCCAGTCGATGGCGTGGGGCATCAAGCGCAACACCAACGACGACCTCCGCCAGCGGTTCGTGGACATGACCATGCCGCAGGCCGAGGCGCTCGGGGTGACCCTGCCCGACCCGGACCTGCGATGGAACGCCGAGCGCGGCCACCACGACTTCGGACAGCCCGACTGGGACGAGTTCATGCAGGTGGTCAAGGGCAACGGGCCGTGCAGCGCCCAGCGCATCGCGCACCGTCGGGCCGCCCATGAGGACGGCGCGTGGGTGCGGGATGCGGCTACCGCGTTCGCCGAGCGGACCGCTGCCGGAGGTTTCGAGACAGGCGCTAGCGCGCCTTCCTCAACCACCGGGGGGGCTTCCTCAACCACCGGGGGGGCTTCCTCAACCACCGGCAGTCCTTCCTCAACCACCGGCAGTCCTTCCTCAACCACCGGGGGAGGCGAGGCATGAACGCCGAGCGCGAGTGGCCGCTCTACGAGGTGTTCGTGCGCGGCAAGCGCGGCCTCAACCACGTGCACGTCGGGTCCCTGCACGCTGCCGACGACGCGATGGCCGTCCGGCACGCGCGCGACGTCTACACCCGCCGCAACGAGGGCGTGAGCATCTGGGTCGTCCGCGCCGATGCGATCACGGCGTCGAGCCCGGATGAGAAGGACCCGCTGTTCGACCCCAGCGGCGACAAGGTGTACCGGCACCCGACCTTCTACGAGATCCCCGACAACGTCCCCCACATGTAGGCCGAGAGACGACATGTCCCACTCCACTCCTGACCCCAACGAGGCCCATGGCAGCGTCTACGACGGCCTGCTCGGTGGCGACCCGTCGCACTGGGCCTTCGGGACCGACTTCGAGGACCCCCTGGCCGGCGTCGACACGACGCTCCCCGAGGGTGTCGACGGGGCCGACCTCGCGGCGTACTGCCTGATGCTCGGCGACGACGCTCTCGTCCTCTCGCACCGGCTCTCGGAGTGGTGCAGCCGCGCCCCCGACCTCGAGGACGACATCGCTCTGGCCAACATCGCGCTCGACCTGCTGGGTCAGGCGCGGCTGCTGTTGGCCCGCGCGGCTGCCGCCGACCCGTCGTGCGTCCCGGTGCTGGCGGCGTCGTCGCCGGTGCCGGACGAGGACAGGCTGGCGTTCTTCCGCGAGGCCGGCGGCTTCCGCAACGTGCGGATGGCCGAGGTCGCCGACGGCGACTTCGCCGAGGTGATCACCCGGGTCCTGCTGTTCGCGACAGCGCGGCTGGCGGTGTTCCAGCAGCTGACGCACAGCCGCGACCACGTGCTCGCCGCCGTCGCGGCCAAGGGCGTGAAGGAGCTGGCCTACCACCGCGACTACGCCGGACGCTGGTTCCTGACCCTCGCGCAGGGCACCGACGAGTCGCGGCGTCGGCTGCTCGCCGCCCTCGACGGGCTGTGGCCCCTCTACCCCGAGCTGCTCGCTACACACCCCGTCGAGTCGCGGCTCGCCGGGGCCGGCGTCGGCGTCGACCCGTCGACGGTCGTCGACGAGGTCGACGTGGTGATCGAGCAGGTCCTCACCACCAGCGGCGTCGACCGGCCCGAGCGCGGTGCGCTTGCCGGTGTCCAGGGCCGCACCGGACGCGACGGGCTGCACACCGAGGAGCTGAGCCGGCTGCTCGCCGAGATGCAGGTCGTGGCCCGGGCACACCCGGAGGGTCGCTGGTGACGAGCACGACGGTCACGACGAGCACGACGAGTCGCGCGTACGACGTTGCGCGCACCGTTACCGACCCCGAGATGCCCATGCTCACGCTCGAGGATCTCGGCGTGCTGCGGTCAGTCGACGAGCGTGGGGGCAGGGTGGAGGTGGCCATCACGCCGACGTACTCCGGCTGCCCCGCGATGGCGACCATGCGCGACGACCTGGTGCGCCGGCTCGGAGAGGCGGGGTACGCCGAGGTGCGGGTACGCGTCGAGCTGGCGCCGGCCTGGTCGAGTGACTGGATCAGCGCCGAGGGCCGGCGCAAGCTGGTCGAGCACGGCATCTCCGCGCCCGGTCCAGCCGCGGTCGGTGGACCGGTCGCGCTCAACCTGCTGCCGACCCGGCGCGCGATCGCCTGCCCTCGGTGTGCCTCGGCCGAGGTCGAGCTCACCTCGGAGTTCGGCGCGACCGCGTGCAAGGCGCTCTATCGCTGCACGGCCTGCCTCGAGCCGTTCGAGCACGTCAAGGAGATCTGATGACGCTCGCTCCCGTCGCGCCGCCGCGAGCGACGCCGGTCTTCCACGAGCTCGTGGTGGCCGACGTCGAGCGGCTCACCGACGACGCCGTCGCGGTCACGTTCGACGTGCCCCCCGACCTCGCCGACGTCTATGCCTTCCGCGCCGGTCAGTCACTGACGGTCCGCCGGATCATCGACGGGGTCGAGCAGCGGCGGTCGTACTCCATCTGCGCCCCGGCCGGTGCCCGTCCCCGCATCGGCGTACGGGCGATCCCGGATGGCACGTTCTCACGGTGGTTCGTCGAGGAGGTGCGGCCCGGAGACCGCGTCGACGTCGGGACGCCGACCGGCACTTTCTCCGCAGACGAGACGATGGGCGGACGGCACCTCTGCATCGCCGCGGGCTCCGGCATCACGCCGATGATCTCGGTCGCGGGCACCGTGCTGCGGCATCCCGATGCGCACGTGACGCTGCTCTACGGCAACCGGACCACCGGCTCGGTGATGTTCGCCGAGGACCTCGGCGACCTGAAGAACCGCTTCGGCCCGCGGCTCCAGCTGGTGCACGTGCTCAGCCGCGAGCCGCGCGACGTCGAGCTGTTCTCCGGTCGACTCGACGCCGACCGGATCCGACGCCTCGTCGACCTGCTCGCCCCCGCCGAGACGATCGACCACGTCTGGCTGTGCGGTCCGTTCGCGATGATCAACGATGCGCGCGCCGTCCTCGGCGATCTCGGCATCGCGTCTGACCGGATCCACTTCGAGCTGTTCTACGTCGACGAACCGCCTCCCGAGCTGCACCGCGAGGATCCGGCGATCGAGGGAGAGACCAGCGAGGTGACCGTCGTGCTCGACGGGCTGTCGGCCACCGCGCCGATGCCGCGCAACCAGTCGATCCTCGATGCCGCCCAGGCCGCGCGCTCCGACCTGCCGTTCGCCTGCAAGGGCGGCGTGTGCGGCACCTGCCGCGCCAGGGTCACCGACGGCGAGGTCGACATGCGCCGCAACTACGCCCTCGAGGCCGCCGAGGTGGCCGCGGGGTTCGTCCTCACCTGCCAGTCGTACGCCGTCTCCGAGGCCGTCACCGTCGACTTCGACGCCTGACTGCGCACGCCTCCCTGTCAGGTCCGCTTGGCGGTCGGGCCACGTGTCGGGTTGTGACGCGTGGCCGGTCAGAACCCGGCGTGGGGGGTGGGTGGCGGTGCGGCGGGTTGTGACGCGTGGCCGGTCAGAACCCGGCGTGGGTGGGGTGGGGTTGTGACGCGTGGCCGGTCAGAACCCGGCGTGGGTGGGGTGGGGTTGTGACGCGTGGCCGGTCAGAACCCGGCGTGGGTGGGGTGGGGTTGTGACGCGTGGCCGGTCAGAACCCGGCGTGGGTGGGGTGGGGTTGTGACGCGTGGCCGGTCAGAACCCGGCGTGGGTGGGGTCGGGTTGTGACGCGTGGCCGGTCACAACGGGCGGTGGGTGGCGTCGGGATATGACGCAAGACCGCCAGAACCGCGCGGACCGAGCAGTCTCAGGAGTCGCCGAGGACGGCGGCGGGGCCGCGCTTGAGGAGCTGTTGCCCGACGATGACGCGCTGGAGCTCGGAGGCGCCCTCCCAGATGCGCTCGACGCGCAGCTCGCGGAACATTCGTTCGGCGACGTTCTCGCGCATGTAGCCACGGCCGCCGAAGACCTGCACGGCGCGGTCGGCGATCCGGCCGGCGGTCTCGGAGCAGAGCAGCTTCACCATCGAAGCGCGTGCATGCAGCACCTTGCGGTCGACTCCGCCGTCGATGGCGCGGGCCACCTCGTACAGCGCCGCGCGGGCCGCGAACAGCTCGGTCGCGGAGTCCGCCAGCATGCCGGTGACCAGCTGGTGCTCGCCGAGAGGCTTGCCGCTCACGATGCGCGAGCCGGCGAACGCCGTCATCTCCTCCACGAGCCGCGCGGACGCGCCGACGCAGCGGGCCGCGACCATGACCCGCTCGAAGCGGAACCACTCGTGCGCGAAGGTCATCCCCTCGCCCTCGCCGCCGATCAGCTGCGTCGCCGGGATCCGGACGTCGGTGAACGACACGATCGGGTGCTCGTCGGCGATGTGGTGGGTGTACGCCGGCGTGCGCACCACCTCGATGCCGGGTGACGGCAGGTCGACGACCAACAGCACGTGCTCGCCGGCGTTCGGCCCGTCGGAGAGCACGGCCTGCACGAAGCAGTAGTCGGCCACGTTGTAGGACGTGACGTGCCACTTCACCCCGTTGACGACGTAGACGTCCCCCTCGCGGCGCGCCGTCGCCGCGAGGGCGCTGACGTCGCTGCCGGCCAGCTCCTCCGTGATCGCGTAGCACTCGTGCCGCTCGCCGCGCACGGCCGGCCGCAGCCACCGCTCGAGCTGCTCCTCGCTGGCGACCTCGACCCACCACTGCGGCGGGGTGTGCAGACACCACGCGAGGCCGTTGGTGACGCGGCCGACCTGCTCCTGCACCAGCACCTGTTGCAGAGCCGTGAAGCCGGGGCCGCCGACCGACGGCGGCATGTTGGTCGCGTAGAGACCACGCCGCAAGGCCTCCGCGTGATGCTCCTTGACGAGCTCGGGCGCGAGTACGCCGCCGGCCAGCTCGGTCTCGACCTCGTAGGGGATCAACGTGTCGACGAACTCCCGCGCCCGCCGCCGGATCTCGAGGTCGGTCACGCTCAGGCCGTCCATGCGGTGTCCTCCTGGTCAGCTGGTGCGTCGGGTACGTGCGGCCTGCCGGCCACGACGAGGGCGTCCACGGCGACGGCGCCCCGGGGGGTGACGACGACGGGGTTCAGGTCGAGTGCGCCGATCTCGTCGGCCAGCTCGTGGGCCAGCCGGGAGACCGCGGCGACCACCTTGGCGAGCGCGGCGACGTCGGCCGGCGGGCCGCCGCGCCACCCGTCGAGGAGCGGCCGTAGCCGCAGCCGGTCCAGCAGCCGATGGGCCCCCGCGTTGGTCAGCGGCGGCAGGCCGACCACGCGGTCGACGAGCAGCTCGACCAGGACGCCCCCGGCGGCGACCACGACCATCGGGCCGAGCGCGCCGTCGCGCACGATGCCGACGGAGATCTCGACGCCGGCGGGCACCTGCTGGTGGACGGTCACGTCGGGGCCGAGCCGCGCCGCGAGGTCGGAGTACGCCGCCGGGGCGACGTACTCGTCGGCGATCCCGACGACGACCCCACCGACATCGGAGCGGTGCTCGATGCCCGGAGCGGCGGTCTTGAGGACGATCGGCCAGCCGACGTCGTCGCCGGCGGCGATCACCTCGGCGAGGGACGAGGCGTCTCGCACCTCGGGGGTGGGGATGCCGTAGTCGGCGAGCAGGCTGCCGAGCTCATGGGTGGACAGCGATCGGGGGTCGCGCAGCCGGTCCCGCCAGCGGGCCTGCCGCGCCACGTCGACGGCGAGGTCGAGCTCGTCGGGCGCGGGTCGGGAGGCGCTGTCGAGCAGGTGGCGGAGTGCCAGCAGCCCGGAGCGGAAGCCCTCCAGCACCGGCACGCCGAGGAGCCGGAGCCGTTCGGCGGCGGCGTCGTCGACGGCGCCGGGCAGGCCGGTGAGCACGACCACCGGCGCGTCGGTGGTGGTCACGACGTCCTCGACGGCGTCCGGGTAGGAGATGTCGCCGTCGTACTCCGGCACCAGGTCGACCGCCAGCGCGGTGACGCCGACGGCCGGATCGGCGGCGATGGTGGCGAGACAGTCGCCGAACAGCGCGCGGGTGTCGGCGCCGCCGCCCCACACGTCGAGGGGGTTGCCGGGTTCGAGGCCCTCGTCGAGCCGGGCGGCCAGGGCCGCCCGCGTCGCGGCCGAGAGAGGCGCGAACGGCACGCCGAGGGAGTCCGCGAGGTCGGCCACCAGGCTGCGCTCCGCGCCGGAGTCGTGCACCGTCGCGAGGCCGCGGCCGGCGCTCGGCCGGCGCGTGGAGGACAGGACCGCGAGCGTGTCGCCGAGCTCGGCGAGGTCGCCGACCAGGTGGGCTGCGACGTCGTCGGCGAGCGCCTCCCAGGAGCCGGACTCGCCGGCCACGGCGCCCGAGTGGGCGGCCACCAGCGACGAGCCCAGCGGGGAGCCGCCGACGGGCAGCAGGACGACCTCGATGCCGGCCGCCCGCGCCGCGCGCAGCCCGGCGCGCAGCCGCGCCCCGTCACGCACGGTCTCGAGCACGAGTCCGAGGACCCGGGTGTCGGTGTGCGTCACGATGTGCTCGACATAGTCGGCGGTCGTCGTGACCAGCTCCTGGCCGGACGACACGGCCAGATCGAACCCCAGCCGCAGCCGGGTGCGCAGCAGGGTCGAGAACACCGACCCGGAGTGGGTGACCACGGACACCGGTCCGACCGGCAGGTCGGCGCGTTCGGTGTAGCCCATGGCGCGCAGCCCGTGGCGCACGTTCCAAAAGCCCATGCAGCCGGCTCCGCACAGAGCCATCCCGGCGTCGCGGGCGATGCGCGAGCAGCTCCTCGCGTACGCCGTCGGCGTGGGCACTCCCGAAGACGACCGCGCCACGGGCGCCGACCTCGGCAGCCGCAGTCAGCTGCCCGACGAGCCGCTGGTCGCCGACGCCGAGGAGCACCAGGTCGGGAGCCTCGTCGACGGCGTGCAGGTCGGGCAGGCACGGTCGCCCGGCGACCTCGCTGTAGCCGGGGTTGACCAGCCACACCTTCTGGGCGCCGGGCGACCGGAGCACCTCTCCGACCATCCGCTGACCGAGGCTGCCGGGCCGGCTGCTGGCGCCGACCACGGCCACGGTTCTCGCCTCGAGCATGGCCGTGACGGCGCTGCTCCCGGGGAGCTCCTCGCTCAAGACCTGCGTCCCACGAGGGACCGCAGCCGCTCCCGCCGGGTCCGCCTGTCGGCCAGCGCCGCACGGGCGGCCTGCCAGCCGGGGATGCCGCAGACGCCGCCGCCACCGTGGGTCGCCGAGCTCGCGTTGTAGAGGCCGGCGATCGGGGTCCGGTAGTCGGCGTACCCGGGCGCGGGCCGCATGTGGAAGAGCTGCTCCGGCGTGAGCTCGCCGTGGAAGATGTTGCCGCCGATCAAGCCGTACTCCTGCTCCATCTCGTGCGGTCCGACGATGTCCCGGTGCAGCACCGAGCCCTTGAAGCCGGGCGCCACCTCGTCGTAGAGGTCGATCAGCCGGTCAGCGTACGCCTCCAGCTCCTCGGTGTGCGGCTCCTCGCTCCAGTCGTGTGGGACGTACTGGGTGAACATCGAGAAGATGTGCGTCCCGTCGGGGTTGAGCGTCTTGTCGAGCGTGGTCGGGATGACGCCGTCGCTGAACGGCAGCAGCGCGGCCCGGCCCTCGCGGGCATCTTGGAACGCGCGCTCGATGAACTCCATCGTCGGCGACATCTCGACCGATCCCGTGTGGTGCTCGGCGATGCCGTCACTGGGGTCGGCGGTGAAGCTGGGCAGCTCGGCGATCGCGAGGTTGATCTTGACCACGCCGGAGCGGGTGTTCCACCGCTCGATGTCGGTCACGAAGTCCTCGGGCAGCTCGGTGCGGGGCAGCTGCTCGAGGAACGCGGTCTTGGGGTGCAGGCTCGTCACGACCAGCGGCGCCCTGAGCTCCTCGCCGCCGACGAGGACGACGCCGGTCGCGTGACCGTTGCTGGTCGTCACGCTCTCGACGCGGACGCTGGTGCGGATCTCCGCGCCGAGCTCGCGTGCCGATCGGGCGATCGCCGCCGAGACCGCACCCATGCCGCCCTCCGGGTAGCCCCAGCTGCCGAGGCCCGCTCCGTCACCCACATCGCCGATGGAGTGGTGGGCCATGACGTACGCCGTGCCCGGCGCGAAGGGCCCTGCCCAGGTGCCGATCACGCCGTTGACCGCGAGCGCGCCCTTGACCTGGGACGACTCGAACCAGTCGTCGAGCAGGTCGGCGATGCTCATGCTCATCAGCCGGGTGATGTCGGCGACCTTGCGGGTGTCGACGTCGCGGTTCTTCCACACCAGCCTGGCCAGGTCGGCGAGGTCGCCGGGGGAGTGGGAGCCGATCGTCGGCGGCACCCGGGTCAGCAGCGGGCCCATGACGTCGGCGATGCCGGCCAGCCAGGTGTTCCACTTCGGCCACGCCTCGGCGTCCTTCTTCGACCAGCGCGCGATCTCGTCGTAGGTGCGCGCCTCGTCGTCCTCGTAGATCGTCAGCGAGCCGCCCTCGGGGAAGGCCTGGTAGTAGGGCCCCATCGGGTGCACCTTGTAGCCGTGGCGCTCGAGGTCGAGGTCGTTGACGATCGTCCGCGGCATCAGGCTCATCACGTAGGACAACCGCGTGACGGACAGGTGGGGGGCATCAGGCCACGGCTGTTCGGTCGTGGCGGCGCCGCCGAGCGCCTGGCGGGCCTCGAGGACGACGGTGCGCAGACCGGCCCTGGCGAGGTAGGCCGCCGACACGAGGCCGTTGTGGCCGCCACCGACGACGATGGCGTCGTAGGAGTTGGTCATCGAGCACCCTTCCGGTCCCGCACGTTTGACTGACTGTTCAATCTAACGAGGTGATAACCTCGCCGCAAGAGGCGCACCGGCCTCGAGCACGATCCGGGAGGTACGACGCCATGGCCGAAGCCGCGCCCGCGACCGAGGGCAACGAGGCTCGACGCCGTGCGATGCTCCAGGCCGCGGCCGAGCTGATCTCCGAGCGTGGCTTCGGCGAGACCCGCATCGCCGACGTCGCCAAGCGCGCCGGCACCAGCTCCGGACTGGTCATCTACTACTTCGGCACCCGTGACCGGCTGCTCGTCGACGCGCTCCGGTTCTCCGAGGAGGCCTACTACGAGGCCGCCACGGGGCTGCTCGCCGACGTCGGCGACTTCCGCACCCGCCTCGAGATGCTCGCCGAGTGGTCGTGCGTCCCGGAGCTCCCCGGCGAGGTCAGTGGCTCGTGGGGCCTCTGGCTCGACCTGTGGGCGACCGCCCTGCGGCACCCCGAGGTCCGCGAGGCCCGCGAGGACCTCGACCGCCGCTGGCGCGAGCTGGTCGAGCGGGTCGTGCGCGACGGCATCGAGGCCGGAGACGTCACCGCCGGCCACGACGCCCGGGGCTTCGCTCTGACCTTCACGATCCTGCTCGACGCGCTGTCCACCCAGGTGGCCCTCGGCGACACCGAGATCACCTCCGACGTCGCCTACGACATCGCGATGGAGTACGCCGAGCAGCGGCTCGGCCTCCCCGCCGGCCAGCGCCGCGCCAAGACTCGTTGACGTGGTCTCCGCAGCTGGTTTCGAGACGGCGCTGGCGCGCCTCCTCAACCAGCGGCGGCTACTACCGCTGGTTGAGGAGGGCCGCCAGGCCGGTCTCGAAACCACCCGCTGGTTGAGGAGGGCCGCCAGGCCGGTCTCGAAACCACCCGCTGGTTGAGGAGGGCCGCGGGCCCCGCCGCCACCCACAACAGTCAGCGGCTGAGCTCGACCTCCTCGTCGAGCTGGGGGACGACCGCGTCGCTACGACGCAGGATCTGCACCGAGGCGGGGGAGAACCAGCAGGCGACCCGCTCACCCGGCGTCGCCGCGAACGACCGTGGTCCGGCCTGGTTGGCGACCTGGACGAGGAGGACGTCGTCGCCCACCTGGACCCGCACCTGGGTGGCCGCGCCGAGGTAGACGACGTCGCGCACGGTGCCCGTGACCCGGTTGTGGCCGGCCGGCTCGCGCGCGGTCTCGAGGTCGATCGCGATCCGCTCGGGCCGCACGACAATGGCGGCCGCGCCGCGAGGCACGTCGCCGGTCGCGTCCGCGTGCACGCGGGCTCCCAGCGCGGTGCAGGTCGCCGTCGAGCCGGAGACCTCCGTGACGTCGGCGTCGAAGATGTTGGCCGAGCCGAGGAAGCCGGCGACGTACGCCGTGGCGGGTCGCGCGTAGATCTCCTCCGGCGACCCGACCTGCTCGACCTTGCCGTCCGCGATCACCGCGATGCGGTCGCTCATCGTGAGCGCCTCTTCCTGGTCGTGGGTGACGTAGACGAAGGTGATGCCGAGCTCGCGCTGCAGCTGGCGCAGCTGCAGCTGGAGGTGCTTGCGCAGCTGGGCGTCGAGGGCACCGAGGGGCTCGTCGAGAAGCAGCACGCGTGGGTTCAGCACCAGCGCGCGAGCCAGGGCCACCCGTTGCTGCTGGCCGCCGGAGAGCTGGGCCGGGCGGCGCTTGCCGAGCTCGGTGATGCGGGCCAGCTCGAGGGCGACACCGACGCGGCGGCGTACGTCGTCCTTGGTGCAGTCCTGGTAGCGCAGCCCGAAGGCGACGTTGTCGAAGACCGTCATCAGGGGGAAGAGCGCGTAGTTCTGGAAGACGGTGTTGACGGGTCGGACGTGCGGCGCGTCCGGCGCCATGTCGCGGCCGTCGAGCAGGATCTGGCCCGAGTCGGGCCGCTCGAAGCCGGCGATCATCCGCAGCGTGGTGGTCTTGCCGCACCCCGACGCCCCCAGCAGCGAGCAGAACTCGCCCGCCGGGAGGTCGAGGTCGATCCCGTCGACGGCGACGACGTCGCCGAACGACTTGGTCAGCGAGACCAGGCGCAGGGCCCCGCCGACGGGAGACGCCATCAGGCGGCTCCGCCGGTCCCGGACGGGAGGGTGTCGAGCTCGGCGCCGGCCACGACGGCCAGCTTGCCGAAGTTGGCGATCAGGCGGTCGACGTCGGCCTCGGTGTGCTGCACCGACAGCAGCCACTGCTCGACCTTGCCCCACGGTGGGAGGAACACCCCGCCATTGTGCTGCAGGAGCCAGTGCAGCTGCCCCCAACGGTCGTCGACGGTGAGGAAGTCGCGGTAGTTGCGCACCGGCTCGGCGGTGAAGCAGACGCAGCCCTTGGCCCCGACGCTGACGACCCGCCAGGGCAGCCCGTTGGCGGCGATGTGGGCCTCGAAGCCGGCGCGCGCCTGGGCGGCGAGGGCGTCGAGGTGGGCGTAGCCGGCGTCGTCGAGGATCGCGCTGAGGTTGGCGCGGGCCGCGGCCATCGCGAGCGGGTTGCCGTTGAACGTGCCGACCTGCTCGTAGCGGCCGTCGGCGATCAGCTCCATGATCTCGGCGGTGCCGCCGATCGCGGCGACCGGGATGCCGCCGCCGAGCGCCTTCGCCAGGCAGACCAGGTCGGGCGTGACGCCGTAGCGACCGGTGGCGCCGGCGGGTCCGGTGGTGAAGCCCGTCTTCACCTCGTCGAAGGTGAGGTACGCGTCGTGCGCGTGGAGCAGGTCCTTCAGGCCCGCGAGATAGCCGTCGTCGGGCGGGATGATGCCGGCGTTCATCATCACCGGCTCGAGGATCATGCCGGCGATGCGACCGGGGTGCGCATCGAGCGCGCGCTCGACGGCGCCGAGGTCGTTGAAGGGCACGACGACGATCAGGTCGACGACGGCCTGGGGGATGCCGCTGTTGCCGGGCACGTTGTACGGCGCGTCGGCGGGGCCGACCTCCTCGGGCTCGGGCAGGACCGAGACCTGCACCGAGTCGTGGTGCCCGTGGTAGCAGCCCTCGACCTTGATGACGAGGTCGCGGCCGGTGATGGAGCGCATCAGGTGGATCGCGTCCATCGTGGCCTCGGTGCCGGAGTTGGCGAAACGCCACTGGGGGAGGCCGAAGCGGCGGGCCAGCTCCTCGCCGACCCAGATGGCGTCCTCGGTCGGCTGGGCGAAGTGGGTGCCTCGGCGGACGCGTTCGGAGACCGCCGCGACGAGGGCCGGGTGGTTGTGGCCCGCGATCGAGGCGCCGTAGCCGCCGTGCATGTCGACGTACTCGGTGCCGTCGACGTCCCACACGTGGGAGCCGTCGCCGTGGCTCATCCACACGGCCTGGGGCTGGGCGATCTGCCAGTTGGAGGTCGCGCCGCCGGCCAGCACGGAGCGGGCCTCGGCGATCAGCTCGGTGCTGCGCGGCTGGCGTTGGACGAAGATCTGGGACTCGGACTCGATGAGGGCGTCGACGTCGGTTGAGGACTGGTCGACCGCCACGGTGGAGGTCACGGGAATAGCCTTTCTTCGAAATCGGTCGTCGAGCTGGTCGAGACCGATTGACTGAGTATTCAGTTTATGTGACGGTGATCATGCCCGACAACACCCGAAAGCTGTACTGGATCTTTGGGGAGGCACGGATTGGCTGCTCGTCAGGGACCACGGCCCCGTCGAGGTCGAGGCATGCCGGCGACCTGGCCGGCACGCGGCGTCGACCGACGCACCTTGCTGCGCAACGCGGCGCTCCTCGGCATCTCGGTGCCGACCCTCAACGCCCTGCTCGCGGCCTGCGCTGACGCGCCGACCACCAGCGGCGGCAGCACCGGTGGCGGCGGCGCGCTCGAGATCGCCTCGCCCGACAACCCGGTCACCTGGGACATCGCCGATGACAACCAGCCGATCGCCGACGGGCTCCCGCCCGAGGCCGGGCCGTTGCTGCTCTACAACTACGCCGACTACATCGGACCGGGCGTGGTGAAGTCGTTCGAGGAGCAGTACGGCGTCGAGGTGAAGATCTCGACCTTCAACGACACCGACGAGGCGATCACCAAGATCCGCACCGAGGCGGTTCCCTACGACCTCTACTTCCCGAGCTATGACCAGATCGGCCGGCTCGTGACGGCCAAGCTCGTGCGGCCGATCAACCACAGCTACGTCGGCAATCTCGGCAACGTCTGGGACTCCTTCCAGAGCCCGTGGTACGACGGCGAGGCGCGCTACTCGGTGCCCTACAGCGTCTACACGACCGGGGTGGGCTGGCGAAACGACCAGGTGACCGACGACATCGCCGGCCTCGACAACCCCTACGACGCGCTGTGGGACCCGGCGTACGCCGGCAAGGTCGGGATCATCGACGACTGGCACACCGCGATGGCGATGGTAGGTCTCCGGGCCGGCATCACCGACGTGAACACCGACGACCCCGACGACCTGGCCGTCATCCAGGAGAACCTGACCGCGCTGAGCCAGGCGGTCAAGCCCCGGGTGACGGTCTCGATGTACAACGACCTGCCCGCGGGCCAGCTCGGGATCAGCCAGATGTGGTCCGGCGACGTCGTCAACGCGCAGTACTACCTGCCCAAGGGCCAGTCCGTCGACATCCTGCGCTACTGGTTCCCCGACGACGGGATGGGGCTGGTCGACAACGACCTGATGATGGTGCTCAGCGGCGGGAACAACCCCGTCCTCGCCCACCTGTTCCTCGAGCACATGCTCGACGAGAAGAACTCGGTGAAGAACTTCGGCTACATCGGCTACCAGCCGCCCCAGAAGGTGCTGGACACCGAGCGGCTCGTCGCCGACGGCTACCTGCCGGAGAACCTCGCGACCGCCGCCGTCCGCGAGGAGTGGTTCGACGTCGCGTACCGCCTGCTCGAGCTGACGGTCGAGAACGACGCCGCCTGGCACCAGGTCTGGCAGCAGTTCAAGGCGGGCGCGTGACGGCTGCGCCGTTGCCGGCGACCCAGGAGACGCCCGGACCGCCGGACCAGAGGCAGCGCGCGCGCAAAGAGGGCCGCACGGGCTTGCTCGGGCCTCTGCTCGCCCTGCCGGGGATGGTCTGGCTGGCGCTGTTCTTCGTGGCGCCCCTCTACGTCGTCCTGGCCGTCGTCTTCGGTGGGGTCGACCCCGTCTTCCGCACCGTCATCCCGGTCTGGAACCCGATCCTCTGGTCCTCCGACCAGCCGATCTACGTCCTCACCCACATCGTCGGCGAGGACGGGTTCTTCGGTCCCGCCCTGCTGCGCACCGCGGTCTACGTACTCACCGCGAGCGTGCTCTGCCTGGTGATCGCCTTCCCCATCGCCTACTACGTCGCCCGTCTCGCCGGCCGGTGGAAGGGACTGCTGCTCACGCTGCTCATCGCGCCGTTCTGGATCAGCTACATGATGCGGATGCTGGCCTGGGTCAACCTGCTGGCCAACGACGGCCTGGTCAACCAGGTCATCTCGCTCGGCGGGATCCTCCCTGGCGACACCGAGTGGCTCTCGGGTCATGGCGGGGTGGTGATCCTGGGCCTCGTCTACGGCTACGTGCCCTACATGATCATCCCGTTGTACGCCGGCCTCGACCGGCTGCCCATGGATCTCGTCGAGAGCGCGCGCGACCTGGGCGCGAGCCGCTTCTCGGCGTTCTGGCGGGTGACGTGGCCGATGTCGCGGCCGATCGTGATCGCGAGCGTGCTGCTGACCTGCCTGCCGATGCTGGGCGACTACTTCACCAGCGACCTGCTGTCGGGTTCTCCGAGCACGTCGATGGTCGGCAACCTGATCAACAACACCGTCCTGACGCCCGGGCAGACCGGACAGGCGGGCGCGTTCGTGCTGCTCGTGCTGCTCGTGTCGCTGCTGCCGATGATCTACTACGTGCGGTCGGTCCAGCGCTCCGACGGAGCCCTCGGATGACCACGACGGTCGCTCCACGCAAGCCGCTGGGCCCGGTGCGATGGTGGCGCGACCCGTGGCGCAAGCCGCGGCTGCTGGCGGCGGTGACCATCGGCTACCTGGTGTGGTCACTGCTCCCCGTTCTCATCGCCGCCCTGTTCTCCTTCAACGACGGCCGCTCGCGGACGAGCTGGCAGGGCTTCTCGATGCGGTGGTACTACGGCGACCCGATCCGCTCGGTCTGGCACGACGACACGCTCCAGACCGCGCTGGTCCAGACGCTGCGACTGGGCGTCCTGACCACGCTGGTCTGCGTCCCGCTCGGCGTGGCCCTGGCGATCGGCCTCCACCGCTGGCACGGCCGGATCCCGGACGGCGCCAACTCGATGCTGCTGCTGTCGTTCGTGCTGCCCGAGACCCTCCTCGCGGTCGCCCTCCTGCTGGTGATCACCAACCTGGCCCTGCCGTTCACCCTCGGCACCACCGCGCAGGTGCTCGGCCTGGTCACGTTCCAGCTGTCCTATCCGGCCATCCTGGTGCGCGCACGGCTGGCGACCATCGGGTCGCAGCTGGAGGAGGCGGCGATGGACCTCGGCGCCTCACCCTTGTCGGCGCAGCGTCGCATCATCCTCCCCATGCTGGTCCCGGCGATCGTGGCCAGCGCCGTGCTCGTCTTCGCCGACGTCATCGACGACTTCGTGATCGTGCGCTACCTCTCCGGCGACGCGGCCAGCGAGCCGACGTCGGTGAAGATCTACAACACCGCCCGCGCCGCGCCGACGCCTGCGCTGAACGCCCTCGCGACCCTCATGCTCGTGGCCGCGATGCTGGCCATCGCCCTGGGCTTCCTGCTCTACCGCTACCTCGAGCGTCGCGCCGGCCAGCGCGAGGCCGGCCTCGGCGGCTTCGCCGGCGAGACCTGAGCGGAGCGCGAGGCGGCGCTTCGTCGACCTGTGGGGAGCGCGAGGCGGCGCTTCGTCGACCTGTGGGGAGCGCGAGGCGGCGCTTCGTCGACCTGTGGAGCGCGAGGCGGCGCTTCGTCGTCGTCGCAACTCGACGTAGCGCCGACTCGACGTCGTGCTGGCTCGACGTAGCGCCGACTCGCGAGATGATGGCCCTAGACCGACCCCACCCTCGAGAAGTAGGATTGACTGCATGTTCAATCAACTCCGCGGAACACTGGCCCCCCTCCCGCAGGAGGAGGTCGCGGCGTCCTACGCCGAGTTCGGCAGGTCCCGCATGCTGCCGCGCCTGGCGTACGTCGACGAGAGCGTCTTCGCCTGGGAGCAGGCCAACATCTTCGCCGGCTGGGTCTGCCTCGGGCGCGCCGAGAGCTTCGGCGAGTCCGGAACGCAGCACGCCGTCGAGACCGGCGCCGGCAGCGCGCTGGTGGTCCGGGGCGAGGACGACGAGCTGCGCGTCTTCGCCAACGTGTGCCGCCATCGCGGCCACGAGCTGGTCGCCTGCGGCACCACGGTCAACCGCCGCAACATCGTGTGTCCCTACCACGCGTGGACCTACAAGCTCGACGGGTCACTGCGGGTCGCGCCCGGCGACTTCCGCAAGGTCGAGGACTTCGACACCAGCCAGTTCGGACTCGTCGAGCTGAGCTCGGTCAACTGGCACGGGTGGCTCTTCGTCGACCCGAGCGGCGAGGCGGGGCCCTTCGCCGACCACGTGGCCGGGCTCGACGCGATCGTGGCGCCGTACCGGCCCGAGAACCTCGTCACCGTCGACACCCACTCCTATGAGCTCGAGACGAACTGGAAGACGATCGTCGAGAACTACCAGGAGTGCTACCACTGCTCCTCGATCCACCCCGAGCTGTGCCGGGTCAGCCCGCCGCAGAGCGGTGAGAACCTCGAGCCCGACGGCGAGTGGATGGGCGGTTGGATGGACCTGATGGACCACGCGGCGACGATGTCGTTCGACGGGGCCAGCGGCGGCCACCTGATCGAGGGGCTCTCCGACGTCGAGCAGCGCACGGTGATGTACCTCGTCGCCTTCCCCAACCTGCTGATCAGCCTGCACCCCGACTACGTCATGACCCACACGCTGCGCCCGCTCTCCGCGGGCCGCACCCACGTCGAGTGCTCGTGGGCCTTCCCGAAGGCCGTCGCCGAGCGCGAGGGCTTCGACCCGTCGTACGCCGTCGACTTCTGGGACCTCACCAACCGCCAGGACTGGGCCGCCTGCGAGTCCGTGCAGCGGGGTCTGTCCAGCCCGCACGCGATCCCCGGGCCGCTCGCGCCCGAGGAGGACGGGGTCTACCAGTTCGTCAGCCGGATCGCCCGTGCGTACGCCGGACTGGGCCGCGCCGCCGACGCGCGCCCGTCGATCGTGACCGAGGACGCGGCACCGGCCGAGTCGCCCGCCGCCCCGGCGACCGAGCCGAGCGTCCCCCGTTGACGAGCGCCCGCCGGGCTACCACGCTGACCGTGTGAACGCCGACGACCTGCAGCTGATCCCGCTCTTCGCCAACCTGTCCGCCGACGTCCGGGAGAAGGCGGCCGGCCGGCTCAAGGAGGTCGACGTCGTGATCGGCACGCCGCTGGCCCGTCAGGGCGACTTCGCCTACCACTACTTCGTGGTCCGCGAGGGGCTCGCCGCGGTCACGATCGACGACAAGCACGTCGACACCCTCGGCCCGGGTGCCAGCTTCGGCGAGATCGGTGTGATCGAGCGGGGCAAGCGCACCGCCAACGTCGTCGCCATCACACCGATGCGGCTGCTCACCATGACCGTCTGGGACTTCAACGACGTGGCCGGCGACAGCCCGGAGTTCGCCGCCCACGCCAAGACCATGGCCCAGGAGCGCCTCGCCCGCGACTGACGCCGAGCAGGCGCAACTTCACCGCCGAGCAGGCGCAGCTTCACCGCCGAGCAGGCGCAGCTTCACCGCCGAGCAGGCGCAGCTTCACCGTCGAGCAGGCGCAACTCACCGTTTGCGCGGTTCAACTGCGCCCGCTCGGCGGTTCAACTGCGCCCGCTCGGCGGTGAAGTTGCGTCCGCTCGGCGTCAGGCGTGCAGGCCGTCGAAGGCGAGCGTCGCGATGGCGTGGCTGAGGTCGTCGGCCGACACCGTGCCGTCGGGTCGGTACCACTCGACCAGCGAGTTGACCATGCCGAAGAGGAGTCGGCTGACCAGTTCGGGGGAGAGGTCGTGGCGCAGGGCGCCCTCGTCGACCGCTGCCTGCACGAGCGTCGCGAGCCGGGAGTCCAGCTCGCGGCGACGACGCAACGCCTCCAGCTCGGGCTCGCTGTTGCCCCGCACCCGCAGCAGCAGCGTCACGGCCGGCTGGTGGGCGACCAGCACGCGGACGCTCTGCTCGACGACCTCACGCAGCCGGTCGTACGCCGTCCGGCCGCCGGCACCGTCGCCAGAGCCGTCGCCGGAGCCGTCGCCGGAGCCGTCGTCGGCGCCGCCGTCGTCGTGCGGGGCCTCCTCGGTCGCCGTCGTCACGATGGCGGTCAGCTCGTCGAGAGCCTCGTCCAACGCCTCGGTGAGCAGGTGCTGCTTGCTCGGGACGTGGTGGTAGATCGCGGACTTGGTGAACCCGAGCGCACGCGCGAGATCGCCCATGCTGGTGCCGTCGTAGCCCTGCTGGTTGAACAGCGCGATGGCATGACGCAGCACAGTCGCCTGGTCGTAGCCGGGGCGCCCGCGCCGCGGCCGCTCGCTCGCGCCTTCCATGCCCCGACCCTACGACCAGGTCGGTCCCTACTTGCGGACGACCGCCGTCAGGGTGAACGCCTGGGCATCGTCGCGCGGGTTGCCCTGGCAGGACCAGGTGGTCTGTCGGAAGCACGAGAACCGGGCTGAGGCGTTGACCATCGTGACGGTCACCTTCTTCACCAAGCGAGCGCTGACGTCGACCTTGACCGTGGCCTTGCCCGAGCGGCTGAGCTTCACGTAGCGCTTCTCGTCCTTGCCCTTGCGCCTGTCGACGAGCAGGTACGCCGCGGGCGCGGTGCGCCGCTTCGGGCCGTCGATCCTCACCTTCAACCGCCAGGACTTCTTGCGTAGCGAGGAGTCGGGCCGCAGCACGACGTTGTGCGAGGTCAGGTGGTTCAGGGTGACGGTGTACGGCGTGATCGAGCGGGTGGCCTTGCTGAGTGTCGCGCTCGCGCCGATCAGGGCGCTCGGCCACCGGCCGCCTTCGGGGTAGGTCCGGCCCGGGATGGTGTTGCCCGCGGCGAACTCGGTGTAGACCTTCGCGAAGCCGCCCTTCTTCTTGAGCACCTTCACCACCGCGCGCGTGGAGTAGTCGTCGGGCGACTTCTTGTCGGCGGCCATCCGGTTCCAGATCTGCCGGACGACGTCGCGGCCGAACCGCTGGGAGAGGAACTCGAAGAAGGCCCAGTTGCCGTACTGGTTCAGCGCTCCGCCGCCGGCGGAGTCGAGCGGCTGGCTCGGGTCCTTCGCCTGGCCGTAGGGCAGGTACTGCCGGTTGTCGTTGGCGTTGTCGGCGAGCCGCTCCTCCATCCAGGTCGCCGTCGCCTCCATCAGCCAGCGGTCGTCCTCGGCGTCGTAGGCGTACTGCACGGCGTGGAAGAACTCGTGGGCAGCGGTGACCTTGAGGCTCTTGCGAGGAGAGGAGGGGAACTGGGTGCGCGAGAAGTCGTTGTCGAGCACGCAGTAGCCCGTGGCCAGGAAGCGCTGCACCCGCGTCTCGGCCGCGCAGTAGCCGTAGAGACCGAACGGGCCGATGTCCTTGAGATAGACGTCGAACTTCTTGTTCCCGCCCCGGTTGCCGTCCTTGAGCGGCTTGCGGTAGCCGTACGGGCCGGTCGTCAGCTCGTAGACGCGCTGCATCTCCTTGAGCGTGCGCTTGACCCAGGCCTTGCTGGGCGGCGCGTCGGCGGTGCTCCGGACCCAGTGCACGCAGACATCCCTGGTGCACTTCTTGGCCGACGGCGCGGTGTAGCCGAAGCCGAACGGGTCGGCCGGGCCGTCGGTCGGCCGGGCCAGCATCCCCTCGGCGCGGGCCCGGGCCGCGGCGGACAGCGCAGGCAGCGACGCCCACAGGTCGCGCAGGGCCACCGTCGCCGACGGGTCGCGCGGCGCCGCGCGACCGTCGAGCACGCGCCGGGCCACGTCGAGGGCGTGCTGCGCTGCGGCACGCTGCGCGACGGCGGGGTCGCGACCATCCTGGGAGCCGGCGGAGGCAGGCTGAGCGCCGACGGCCGCCACCACGACGGCGAGCGCAGGCAGGAGTGCGGTGAGGGTGCGTCGCATGGGCGTCCTTCTGTCCGAGTCGGGCGTCGGGGCGGTGCCCGCGGAGGCTCCGTCAGGCTCTGCCGAGCCTAAACGGTGGAAGGTTCACCGCGAGAGCGAGGCGGTGAACGCGAACGCCTCGTCGTCGTCGCGGGGCTCGCCCTGGCAGGAGTACGACGTGCCGCGCCAGCATGGCTTGAAGCGGGTGGAGCCGTTGGTCAGCACCAGGGTGACGGCGCGGACGTCCTTGTCGACGATCACGTTCCGCGCGCCGGCACCGCGCGCGCTCAGACGTACGTCGACCAGCTTGGCGGCGCCGTTCCTCGACTCGACCACCAACGTCGCGGCGGTGCCGGCGGCCTCCGGGGGTCCGGTCACCTCCAGGCGCAGCCGCCAGCGTCCTTGCAAGGAGCCCGCCGGCTCGAAGCGGTAGGAGGCGCTGGTGAGGTGGTCGAGGCGGCGGCGTTCGGTGACGCTCCGCAGCCCCGGGCGGAGCCGGACCGTGCGTTCGACGGGTGCCGTCCGGTAGGCGGAGCCCTCCTCGTAGAACTGCGCGGGCAGCTGGTTGCCGGCCGCGAACCGTCCGTAGAACTCCGCGAAGGTCGTGCCCTGCCGGCGCAGCACCTTGGCGACGGCGCTGGTGGAGTAGAGGTCCGGTGCACCCTTCGTCGCGTCGGCCTGGTCCCACACCTGGTGGACGGCCTCGACGCCGTAGCGCTGGGAGAGCCGCTCGAAGAAGACCCAGTTGCCGTAGTGCCCCTGCCCGAAGGCGTCGAACTCGTCGAGCGGGTGGCGCGGCCGGCCGAGCTGCCCGTGCTTGAGGTACTGCCGGTTGTCGTCGATGTCGTCGGCGTAGCGCTCCTCGGCCCAGGTGGCCGTGGCCTCCATGAACCAGCGGTCCTCGGTGGCGTCGTAGGCGAACTGGATCGCGTGGAAGAACTCGTGGGCCGCCGTCACCTGCAGGCTCGGCAGCGGGCCGCGCGGGAACTCGACGAAGTCGTTGTCGACCACGCAGTAGCCGGAGTACAGGAACCGCTGGCCGGGCACCTTCTGCTCGGGCGCGCAGAAGCCGTACAGCCCGTCACGTGCCAGCTGCGAGAGGTAGACGTCGAACTGCGCGCTGCCCCCGCGGGTGCCGTCGGTCGCGGGCGGGCGGTAGCCGAGGACGCGGGTGTGGAAGTCGAGCACGGACTCGAGCGTGTCGAGGGTCGTGGTGACCTGGTCGGGGACGCCGTTGGCGTCGGCGTCGGCCATCGGGGGTGCGTCGTCGGTCGAGGCGACGTAGTGCACGCAGAAGCTGACGCTGCACACGGGCGTCGCCTCGGCGACCGACCAGCCGAACTGCTGCGGGTCGGCGCCGCCGTCGGTGGGTCGGGCCAGCAGGGGGGCCGCCGCCGCGCGGGCAGCGGGGGAGAGGTCCGGGTAGGCGACGCGCAGGTCGGCCAGGGCCAGCGAGGCACCGCTGGCGCCGCGGCCGACCAAGGCCTCCTGGGCCGCGGACACGACGCGCGGTACGGCGGCGGCAGGCGCGGCCGGTCGGCGGTCGCGAGCGTCGGCCGGCAGCGCCAGGACCACGAGTGCCGCCGTCGTCAGGACCGCGACCAGGACGGCGACGGGGCGGGGTGGGCGTGGCACGCCGGCCAGCCTAGGGCGTGTCTCCCACGTCACCCCCATCGGAACGGGCTTCGTCAGGTGCCGGAGATCTTCTCGATCAGGGCGGTCGTCGAGATGGCCGGGGTCCGGGGGAGGTAGACGACCTCGCAGATGTCGCCGAACTCGTCGAAGCGGCCCTTCCAGTCATCCCCCATGACCAGGACGTCCGCGGCGTGCTCCAGGAGGTAGTGGCGCTTGAGCTCGAGGCTCTCCTCCACGAACACGTCGTCGACGACCTTCAGCGCGCCGACGATCTCCATCCGCTCGGCCTGGCTGAACACTGGCTCGCGGCCCTTCTTGCGCAGGTTGAGCGCGTCGGCGGAGACGCCCACGACGAGACGATCGCCGAGGGCGGCGGCGCGCTCGATGACCCGCAGGTGGCCCACGTGGAAGACGTCGAAGGTCCCGAACGTGACGACGGTGCCCGCCTGGGCGGACGCGGACGACGTGGACGACATGGGCCACATCCTTCCACGCAGGTACGCCGCGCGACCGCGCCGCGCAGCGGGTTAGGCTAGCCTCACCTTGCCCCAACTGCTTCCCCTGCACCGATGGGTGCCCGTCCCAGGAGGACCTCGTCCATGCGGCGTACTTCCCTGCTCACCGCGACCGGGCTGACCGTCGCGTCGGTCGCCGCGCTCGCCGGCTGCGGCGTGTTCGACCAGCCGGCCGACCTGCAGGTCTACTCGGCACGTCACTACGACGTGGAGGACGCCTTCAAGGAGTTCGAGGAGCAGACCGGCAAGAGCGTCGAGTTCATCTTCGACGACGACGCCGTGCTGCTGGAGCGCATCAAGGCCGAGGGCGACGACAGCCCCGCCGACATCTACATGACCGTCGACGCCGGCAACCTGTGGAACGCCGCCGACCAGGGGATCATCGAGACGGTCGACAGCCCGACCCTCGAGGGGGCCGTGCCCGACACCTACCGCGACCCCGAGGGCCGCTGGTCGGGGCTCGCCGTGCGGGCGCGCACCGTCCTCTACAACCCTGACGCCGTCGACCCGAGCGAGTTCGATGCCGACGAGACGTACGCCGGCCTGACCGACCCGACGTGGAGCGGGCGCCTGTGCATGCGCGACTCCAGCGAGGCCTACACCCAGTCGCTCGTCGCGTCGTTGATCGCGCTCTACGGCGAGGAGCGCACGCGCGAGATCGTGCAGGGCTGGCTCGACAACGACGTCGAGATCATGAGCAACGACATCCTGCTCATCGAGGCCGTCGACGCCGGCACCTGCGACGTCGCGATCGTGAACCACTACTACGTGGCCCGTGAGCTCGAGGACGACCCGGACCTCGACGTGGAGCTCTACTGGGCCTCCCAGGAGGGCGCGGGCACGCACGTCAACCTGTCCGGCGCCGGCGTGGTGGGCACGAGCGACAACAAGGCCGACGCCCAGGAGCTGATCGAGTGGCTGGCCACCGACGGCCAGCACGACTTCATCGGCGGCAACCACGAGTACCCCGTCAACCCCGACGTCGAGCCCGACGAGGTCGTCGCGTCGTTCGGCGAGTTCACCCCGATGGAGCTGGACGCCCAGGCGTACGGCGAGAACAACGCCGCGGCGGTCGACCTGCTCGCCGAGCTCGGCTACGAATGACGCTGGCACGCTGAGCTGATCCGATGACCCAGCTCGCGACCCCCGCGCCGGTCGCCCCAGCGGGACCTCGCAGCCGCCGGGCCCCGACACGCGGCCGCCCGGGCTGGTCGCTGGCGGTCGTGGTCGTGGCGTTGCTCGTGGCTGCGCCGGTGCTGGCGGTGCTGGTCGACGTCACCACGAGCTCCCTGCCCGCGTGGCCGCGTGGGCTCGGCGAGATGGTCGTCACGACGTTGCTGCTGATGCTGGGTGTCGGGATCGGCACGCTGGTGATCGGCGCCGGACTGGGCTGGCTCGTCACGACGTACACGTTCCCGGGCCGCGACACCTTCGTGTGGCTGCTGGTGCTGCCCCTGGCGATGCCGGCCTACATCCTCGGCTTCGTGTTCCTCTCGACCTTCGACGAGGCGGGGCCGGTGCAGCAGGCCGTTCGGGCGCTGATCGGCGACGGTGCGGGGGTGTCGGTGCGCACGCTCGCGGGCTGCATCGTGGTGATGTCGCTGACGCTCTACCCCTACGTCTACCTGCTCGCCCGGGCGGCGTTCGTGGAGCAGGGCTCGCGGACGCGGGACGCCGCCCGCACGCTCGGGGCGGGGCGTCGGCGGACGTTCTTCCGGGTGCTGCTGCCGCTTGCTCGCCCGTCGCTGGCCGCCGGTCTCGCGCTGGTGATGATGGAGGTGCTCACCGACTTCGCCACGGTGCAGTACTTCGGCGTCCGGACCGTGTCGGTCGGCGTGTACTCGGTCTGGAAGGGCACCTACGACTTCGCCTCCGCGGTGCAGCTGAGCACGCTCGTGCTGCTGTTCGCCGTCGCGGTGCTGGCGGGCGAGCGGCTGATGCGGGGCCGGGCCCGATTCACCCAGCCGGGTCGCGGCCCGGTGAGCCCCCTGATCCGGCTGCACGGCTGGCGGGCCGCGTTGGCGCCCGCCGCCTGCCTGCTCACCCTCGCGGCCGGGTTCTTCGTGCCCGTCGGTCGGCTCGCCGGCTGGGCGGTCCAGGGACTCGCCACCGACGGTCTCGCCTCCGTCGACCGTCGCTTCGGCGAGTACCTCACCAACTCCGTCGTCGTGGCCGCGATCGCCGCCCTCACCTGCTGCGCCCTCGCGGTGCTGGTCGGGCACGCGGTCAAGCTCGGTGGCGGCCGCGTCGTGCGGGGGTTCGCCGCCCTGACGACCTTCGGGTACGCCGTCCCCGGCGCCGTGATCGGCATCGGCACGCTGCTGCTGTTCGCGGCCGCCGACGACCTCCTCGAGACGCTGGGGGTCCGGGGCGGCACGGGCCTGCTGGTGACCGGCTCGGTGGTGGGCATCCTGTATGCCTATGCCGTGCGCTTCCTGGGCCCGGCCTACCAGGCCGTCGACGCGTCGTACGCCAAGGTGTCACCGACCATGACGCAGTCGGCCCTCGCGCTCGGGGCCACCCCGCGGCAGGTGCTCACCCGCGTGCACCTGCCGCTGATCCGACCCGGTGTCGCCGTGGCCCTCGTGCTCGTCGCGGTCGATGCCGTCAAGGAGCTCCCGATCGTGCTGCTCCTCCGGCCGTTCGGGTTCACCACGGTGTCGGTGTGGGTCTACCAGCTGGCAGCCGAGAACTTCTGGAGCCTGGCGGCGCTGCCGGCCCTCCTGATCGTGCTGCTCGCGCTGATCCCCGTCGTGCTGCTGTTCCGGCAGGTTCGCGCCGCCGATGAGCGAGTGGGCCCGTGAGCGGGCCGACGAGCGTGGAGACACCTGCGGTCGCGCTCAGCGGCGTGAGCAAGACCTACGGCCGCACCGTGGCCGCCGACGGTGTCGACCTCCGGGTGCTGCCCGGTGAGCTGGTCACGCTGATCGGCCCCTCGGGCTGCGGCAAGTCGACGGTGCTGCGGCTGCTCGCCGGTCTGGAGCGCCCCGACAGCGGATCGATCCTGCTCGCGGGGACCGAGGTGGCGGGGCCACGGCGCTTCGTCGCGCCGGAGCGGCGCCGGGTCGGGCTGGTCTTCCAGGACCACGCGCTGTTCCCACACCTGACGGTGGCCCGCAACGTCGGCTTCGGGCTCGACCGGCTCTCTCGGTCGGAGCGCGGCGCGCGGGTCGCCGAGGTGCTGGCCTTGGTCCGGCTCGGAGACCTCGCGGCGCGCTATCCCCACGAGCTGAGCGGCGGGGAGCAGCAGCGGGTCGCCCTGGCGCGGGCGCTGGCGCCCGGGCCGACCGTCGTCCTCCTCGACGAGCCGTTCTCCTCGCTCGACGAGACGCTGCGCGCCCAGGTGCGCGCCGAGCTGGTCGGGGTGCTGCGCGAGACCAGGACCACCGCGGTCCTCGTCACCCACGACCAGACCGAGGCGCTCTCGGTCGGTGACCGGGTGGTCGTCATGCGAGCGGGGCGGGTCGAGCAGGAGGACACGCCGCAGGGCGTGTTCGAGCAGCCGGCGACGAGGTTCGTGGCGTCGTTCATGGGCGACGCCGACTTCCTGCCCGCCCACGTCCACGACGCGCTGCTCACCTGCGAGATCGGCATCGTCTCGACCTTGCCCGGGTGGGGCGGCGTCGACACCGACGTGGAGGTGGTCCTGCGTCCGCACGAGGTGGCGCTGCGGTCCCTCGAGGTGCCCGCGGCAGAGTCCGGCGGGTCGGGGGAGGGCGTGGTCACCGCCGTCGAGTACCACGGAGCGTTCGTCCTGCACACGGTCCGCCTCGCGTCGGGCCGCAGCGTGCGCTCGTGGCAGCCGCACGCCGTACGGCACCCGGTGGGGTCGCGGGTGACGGCCAGCGTCGTCCCGGGCATCACGCCCACCCTGCTCTCCGGCGATCACGCGATCGACCGGCCCCCCGGCCACCTGGACCACGATCAGACACCCGTGGTGGACAATCGGTCGCGATGAGCGCGACGAGCACCACCCCACCGGCGATCTCGATGATCACCCCCGATCCGGCCGCCGACGAGGCGCGGCGGCGGGGCCTGCGCCAGATGCGGACGGTGGCGGTCGGGCTCCTCGTCCTCGCCGCGGTGGTCTACGTCGCCACCCGGGGCCAGGACGGCTGGCTCGGGTTCGTCAACGCCGGCGCCGAGGCGTCGATGGTGGGCGCCATCGCCGACTGGTTCGCCGTCACCGCGCTCTTCAAGCATCCCCTCGGCATCCCGATCCCGCACACGGCGCTGATCCCGAAGCGCAAGGACGACCTCGGTCGCGGCCTCGAGGAGTTCGTCGGCGAGAACTTCCTGCAGGAAGGGGTGATCCGCGAGCGCATCGCGGCCGCCACCATCTCACTGCGGATCGGCCAGTGGCTGGAGGACCCCGGACACGTACGCCGCGTGGTCGACGAGGTCGCCGAGGTCGCGGCCCTGGGCCTGGGCAAGGTGCGCGACGACCATGTCGAGGACCTCGTCCGTACGGCGCTGGTCCCGCGCTTCCGCGAGGAGCCCATCTCGCCCCTGCTGGGCGGACTGCTGGCAGAGATGGTCGCTGACGACCTGCACCACGGGCTGGTCGACCTGGCCCTCGACGAGCTGCACGGCTGGCTGCGCGTCAACCGCGTGGCGTTCACCGACATGCTGTCGGAGCGGGCGCCCTGGTGGGCCCCGCCTCGGGTCAACGAGGCGGTCACGAACCGCATCCACCTGGAGGTCGTGCGCTGGGTGGAGGACATCCGCTCCGACCCGCAGCACCACGCGCGCGGCGCCCTGGACTCGATGCTGGCCCAGCTCGCGCGCGACCTGCTCGTCGACCCCGAGACGCGCGAGCGGACCGAGCGGCTCAAGGAGCGGCTGCTCGACCACCCGGCCGTCCTGTCGTCGTCGGTGTCGCTGTGGAAGGCGTTCCGGCACGCCCTGCTCGGCTCCCTGCAGGACCCCACCGGAGCGGTCCGGGCGCGACTGCAGACCGAGATCTCGTCGTTCGGCGACCGGCTGCGCGAGGACCCCGGGCTGCGCGAGCGGCTCGACCACGTCGGCGCCGACGTCGCCGTGTTCGCGGTCGAGCGCTACGGCGCCGAGATCACGACCGTCATCACGCACACGATCGAGCGCTGGGACGGCAAGGAGGCCTCGCGGCGCATCGAGCTGCACGTCGGGCGCGACCTGCAGTTCATCCGCATCAACGGGACGATCGTGGGCGGTCTCGTCGGCGTGCTGATCCACACGTTCACGGTGCTGCTCCCGTGACCGAGGACGACGCCGTCGACCCGGTCGAGGTGCCCACACGTGAGGGCACCATCCGGCTGGGTCAGTTCCTCAAGCTCGCCGACCTGGTCGACCAGGGTTCCGACGCGAAGGCGCTGGTGTCCGCGGCGGGCGTGCTGGTGAACGGCGCCGTCGAGACCCGCCGGGGCCGCCAGCTGGTCAGGGGGGACATCGTGACGGTCGGCGGTCGGAGCGCGCGGGTCGGTTGACTCCAGGACGAGCTCCACCGGCGCCGCGCGCGCGAGGAGCTTGGTCAGTAGGGCCAGTTCGCCGGGATCGGCGCGTCGTACACGAGCGTCTCGCAGCCACCGGTGGCCACGGTGTGGATCACGTCGAGCGGGTCGAGGGTGCCCACGAAGACCAGCGTGTCGTTGCCGCCCTGGCAGTAGAGGTCGTCGCGCTGAGCGTCGTTGAGGACGTAGATGACGTCGTCGTCCTCCTCGCCGTAGACCTCGTCGACGCCCGGACCCACGAAGATGGTGTCGGCGCCGGCGTCACCGGTGAACTGGTCGTCGCCCAGCCCGTCGATCAGCACGTCGATGCCGTCGCCCCCGTCGAGCTCGTCGTTGCCCGGCCCCGCGTCGACCCAGTCGTCGCCGAGCCCGCCCTGGACGTGGTCGTCGCCCTCTCCGCCGACCACGCGGTCGTTGCCGTCCATCCCCTGGAGAGAGTCGTTGCCGAGGCCGCCGTCGAGCAGGTCGTCGCCGAGCATGCCGACGATCGTGTCGTTGCCGTCCTCGCCGTACATCGCGTCGTTGCCGTCGCCCCCCACGAGCTTGTCGTCGTGGGGACCGCCGAAGCCGGCGTCGTTGCCGGCGTGCAGGAGCAGCAGGTCGCTGCCGGGGCCGCCGTACACGATGTCGTCGCCGATCTGACCCTTGACCACGTCGGCGCCGCCGTACGACGACACGGTGTCGTTGCCGGCCTTGGCGTCGATGACCTCGCCCCTCGTGGTGCCCTTCAGCTTGTCGTTGCCGGGGCTGGCCTTCTTGACGTGCTGCGGCACCTCGTCGTGCCTGGGCTTGGCGTTGGCCAGCAGGGGCGAGGCGAAGGTGAGCGCTGTCGCCACCGCGAGCGCGAGGATGCCGGCCCGCCGGAGGCGGTGGGGCGAGGGTGCCGTCGTGGGTGTTCCGGTGTCGGCGGACGCCGAAGACAGGTCACACGAGTGGGGGGTCATCAGTCACCTAGGGGGGGTCGGTGCGAATGCTCGGTTCGTTGTCGACTGTAGGGCAGACCCCTCGCGTGCGAGGAGTTACCGCAGACTTTTACCTACGAAACGATGAAAGCTGATGACGCCTGAGGTGTGTGGTGCTAGCGGTGCTGGTGTGACTGGTGGGCCTGCCCGTGTGGAGGCGGCTCAGCTCACCGCGACCAGGTCGCACACGAAGATCAGGGTCTCCCCGGGAGCGATGGCACCGCCCGCGCCGCGGTCGCCGTAGCCGAGGTGGGGCGGGATGACGAGCTTGCGCCGGCCGCCGACCTTCATGCCCTGCACGCCCGTGTCCCAGCCCTGGATCACCTGGCCGACTCCCAGCCGGAAGGCCAGCGGGGCGCCCCGGTTGTACGACGCGTCGAACTCCTCACCGGTCGAGTGCGCGACACCCACGTAGTGGACCTGCACCGTCGACCCGGCCGTGGCCTCCGCGCCCTCGCCCTCGACGAGGTCGGTGATCACCAGGTCGGCGGGCGGGTCGAAGTCGGGAAAGTCGATTTCAGGCTTGTCCATCCGCCCAGTCTGTCAGACCGGATCCGCCGATCCCCGCCTGCTGCGCGCCCCCAGGCAGGCACGCTGGCTGCGTTGCCGACGCTCGACGGGCACCCAGCCTGCCTTCGCGCCGGCGCCAAGCCACCACCCCAACGAATCACTCGCTGCGCTCCGATTCGCGGGGACCCCGGATGAGCGATCGCACCCGCCTGGCGACGCTCGCGACGGCGGCCATCGGCGAAACCCGTCTGTCAGGTCTGGTGCACGTAGCTGTCGAGCTGGTCGCGCTCGAACTCCAGCTCGGCCATCCGGCTCTTGACCACGTCGCCGATGCTGATGATGCCGATGAGCCTGCCGTCGGTGACGACGGGAACGTGGCGGATCCGGTGCTCGGTCATCATCACCATCAGGCTGTCGACCGTGGCATCGGGCGCGCAGGAGCGGACCTGCGCCGTCATGATCGCGCTCACCGGACCCTCCAGGACGCCGTCGTCGGAGTGCAGCCTGCGGACCACGTCGCGCTCGCTGACGATTCCCTCGACGGACGAGCCGTCCGTGCTCACGATCAGCGCACCCACGTTGTGCTGGGCCAGCAGGGACACCAGCTCGCGCACCGAAGCGTCGGGGGCGATGGTCACGACACCCTCGCTCGGCTTGCCCTTGAGCACCTCGTTGATCCGCATGCACCGCTCCTGTCCGGTCGGGCACCCCACGCTATCGACAACGATATCCGGGTGGCCAGACCCACCGGGGACGGGCTCCCTCACGCCCGCGTGCCCCTCGGGCCGACGCGGCCCGCTAGGCGTCGTCGACGGTCCCGGCAGGGCGGGGTCGGCGCGCGTGCAGGTCACTCACCGAGCCGGGCCCGGGCTGCCGCGCGTCGGGGTCGTCGTCGTCGTTGGCGGGGGTGCCGAGGAAGGCCAGCGCCGCCTCGTGCAGGTGGCCGTTGGTCGCCAGCGCGTTGCCGCCGAACGGACCGTCGGTGCCGTCGAGGGCGCTGAAGCGGCCGCCTGCCTCGGAGACGACGATGTCGAGCGCGGCCATGTCGTAGAGCTTGAGCTCGGGCTCGGCCGCGATGTCGACGGCGCCCTCGGCCACGAGCATGTAGGACCAGAAGTCGCTGTAGGCGCGGGAGCGCCAGACCCGCCGGGTCAACGACAAGAAGTCCTCGAGCCGGCCGCGCTCGTCCCAGCCGTGGAGGCTGGAGTAGGACAGCGAGGCGTCCTCGAGCCGGCGTACGTCGGAGACCTGGCACTGGGTCGCCTTGAGCAGCGAGCGACCGGTCCAGGCGCCGTTGCCCTTCGAGGCCCACCACCGGCGATTGAGCTGTGGCGCCGACACCACCCCCAGCACCACCACGTCGTCCACGACCAGGGCGATCAGGGTCGCCCACACCGGGACGCCCCGCACGAAGTTCTTCGTGCCGTCGATCGGGTCGATGACCCAGCGACGCTGCGAGTGCCCGGTCGAGCCGTGCTCCTCGCCGAGCACGGCGTCGCGGGAGCGGACCCGCGAGAGCGTGCGCCGCAGGCTCTCCTCGACGGCCAGGTCGGCCTCGGTGACAGGGGTGAGGTCGGGCTTGCTCATCACGTGCAGGTCGAGCGCCTTGAACCGGGCCCCGGTCAGCGAGTCAGCGTCGTCGGCCAGCACGTGCGCCAGGCGCAGGTCGTCGGTGTAGTCGGGTGACCCGGATCCCGGGCGGAGTGCCATGCGCACAATCTATTCACATCCGCAGCCCGTACCTTTCAGGCATGGAGCTCAACGGGTTGCCTCTCCACCCCCTGGTCGTGCACGCCGTGGTGGTCTTCGCGCCGCTGGCCGCCCTCGGAGGGCTCCTGTTCGCCGTGCGCCCGCAGTGGCGATGGGCGCTGCGCTGGCCGCTGGTCGTCGTGACCCTGATCGCGGTCGGTGCCGCGGTCGTGGCTGCGCTCAGTGGTGAGAACCTCGCCGAGACCCGCGGTCTCGACGCCCTGCCGGAGGTGCAGACCCACCAGGAGCGCGGCAAGCTGCTCCGTAACATCCTCCTGGGCTTCACGGTCGTCGTCGGTCTGGGCGCCTGGCGCCTCGGTGGCCCGAGCGCGCTGAAGTCGGGACGCGGCGAGCGGGCTGCGACGACCGGGGTCGTCGAGATCGTCGTGATGGGTCTGCTCGTCCTCGGCGCCGTCGCCGTCGGCGTCGCCGTCTTCCTCGCCGGCGACTCCGGCTCGCGCGCCGTCTGGGGCCTCTGAGCCGACCGGGCGCAACTTGACCGCCGACCGGGCGCAACTTGACCGCCGACCGGGCGCAACTTGGCCGCCGACCGGGCGCAACTTGACCGCCGACCGGGCGCAACTTGACCGCCGACCGGGCGCAACTTGACCGCCGACCGGGCGCAACTTGACCGCCGACCGGGCGCAACTTGCGCCTGCCGAGCGGTGAAGTTGCGTCTGCTCGGCGGTGAAGTTGCGTCTGCTCGGCGGTGAAGTTGCGTCTGCTCGGCTCAGAGCGACGAGGCGTCGTACCGCGCGGCGAGGAGTCGGCGGAACGACTCGACCCGCTCGGGATCTGCGTCGCCGCGGGTGACCGCCTCGTCGAGGCCGCACTCTGGCTCGTCACCGCCGTGGGTGCAGCCGCGGGGACAGTCCTCGGTCATCTCGTCGAGATCCGGGAACGCCTCGATGAGGTGCTCGGGCTCGACGTGGGCGAGCCCGAACGACCGGATGCCCGGCGTGTCGATGATGAAACCGTCATCCCCGGGCAGCGCGAGCATCCACGCGGAGGTCGAGGTGTGGCGGCCCCGACCGGTCACGGCGTTGACGTGCCCGACGTCGCGGTTGGCGTCCGGCACGAGCGCATTGACCAGTGTCGACTTGCCCACGCCGCTGTGCCCGATCAGCACGCTGGTGCGTCCGGACAACCGGGCCCGCAGCTCCGCGAGGTCGCCGCCCTTCTGCGTCACCAGCCACGGGACGCCCAGCGAGCGATAGGTCACGAGCAGCGTCTCGGGGTCGGCCAGGTCTGCCTTCGTGAGGCACAGCACCGGCTGCATCCTGGCGTCGTACGCCGCCACGAGGGCGCGGTCGATCAGGCGCGGCCGTGGCTCCGGGTCGGCCAGCGCCGTGACCACGACGAGCTGGCTGGCGTTGGCCACGATGATCCGCTCGACGGGGTCGTCGTCGTCCGCCGTGCGCCGCAGCACCGTCTCGCGGGGGGCGACCTCCACGATGCGCGCGAGTGACCCGTCGACGCCGCTGGTGTCACCGACGACGCGCACCCGGTCGCCGACGACGACGCCCTTGCGCCCGAGGGGCCGGGACTTCATCGCCATCACCGTCCGGCCGTGGACGCGCAGGGTGAAGCGGCCGCGGTCGACGGTGATGACGACGCCGTCCTCGGCGTCGTCGTACGTCGGGCGCTCCTTGGTGCGCGGCCGGGTGTGTCGACGCGGCCTCTCGTAGTGCTCCTGGTCGTGCTCGTAGTAGCGGCCGCTCATGCCGTCAGCTCTCCAGCAACCCGGCCCAGAACGGCGCGAAGTCGGTGAAGGTCTTGGCGGTGGTGCCGACGTTCTCGACGAGCACGCCGTCGACGGCTGCGCCGAGGATCACGCCCGCGTGTGCCATCCGGTGGTCGGCGTAGGTGCGGAATACCCCGCCGTGCAGGGGGGCCGGGCGGAAGCTCAGGCCGTCGTCGTGCTCGGTCACGTCGGCGCCGAGCCGACCGAGCTCGCCTGCCAGGGCCGCGAGCCGGTCGGTCTCGTGGCCACGGACATGGGCGATGCCGCGCAGGTGGGAGGGAGAGTCGGCGAGGGCGCACAGCGCGGCCACCGCGGGCGCGAGCTCGCCGGCGTCGTGCAGGTCGAGGTCGACGCCGCGCAGGCCCTCGGTGCCGTGGACGGTGAGGCCGTCGGGTGTCCGCTCGACCCGAC
This sequence comes from uncultured Actinomycetota bacterium, assembly GCA_963723195.1. Taxonomy (GTDB): domain Bacteria; phylum Actinomycetota; class Actinomycetes; order Propionibacteriales; family Nocardioidaceae; genus Nocardioides. The sequence continues at coordinate 280,765 of CAVRPU010000010.1, read as the reverse complement.
ACCCCATCGCCGTCAGGATCTCGCGGAGCAGGTCACCTGCCTGCGTCGTGTGCTCGGGCCAGTCGCGGACCGTGACCGAGCCGCCCGACACTGCTGCGAGGGCGAGGAAGGGCGCTGCGTTGGACAGGTCCGGCTCGATGACGGCGTCAACGGCGCGCACCGGCCCTGGAGCGACGACCCAGCGATCGGCGTCGGTGTCGTCGACCTCGACCCCTCGCTCGCGCAACATGGCCACGGTCATCTCGACGTGGGGGAGGGAGGGCACCGGCTTGCCGTCGTGTCGCAGGTCGAGCCCCTGATCGAACCGCGCGCCGGCCAGCAGCAGCCCCGAGACGAACTGCGAGGACGCCGACGCGTCGATGACGACCCGGCCCCCGCGCACGGCCCCGGTCCCGCGCACCGTGAACGGGACGCCGTCGCCGTCGACCTCCACTCCAAGCGCGCGCAGCGCGACGAGCATCTCGCCGATCGGGCGGGCGCGCAGGTGCGGGTCGCCGTCGAAGGTGACCGCTCCGCTGACCAGCCCGGCCACCGGAGCCAGGAACCGCAGGACCGTGCCGGCCAGCCCGCAGTCCAGGTCGACGTCTCCTGCCAGCGGGCCGGGCACCACGAGCCAGTCGTCCTGTCGGCTGTCCACCGCGGTGCCGATCGAGGCGAGCGCACCGGCCATCAGGGCGGTGTCGCGCGAGCGCAGTGCGCGGCGTACGACGGAGGGCCCGTCGGCCAGTGCAGCGAGCACCAGGGCGCGGTTGGTCAGCGACTTGCTGCCCGGCAGCGAGACCGTCGCCAGCACCGGTCCACGCGCGCGCGGAGCCGGCCAGGGGTCAGTCACGACCCGGTCGCGGGCAACGGTCACCCGCTCAGCCTCTCAGGAACGGCGCCTCGCGCGCTGCCTGGGCCGAGATGACCGGAGTCGCGAGCGGGTCGCTCGAGCGGCCAGCAGGGTCAGGTTGGCCGCGAGGAGCCCGACCGCCATCGACTGGGCGGCGGGCACCTCGTCGGATGCGCCGGCCCCGATGAGCACCCGGTCGTTGTTGTTGGAGAGGTTCGGGTCGACCCAGGTGGGCACGATCGTGAAGGTCAGCGAGCCGACCTCGCCGTCGTCGGGGGAGGCCGTGAAGAACAGGTTCTCCGCCGCGCCTCGCGACAACGTGCAGACGCCGCCGCCCGGTCCTACCTCGCAACGCTCGTCGAAGCTGGTGAGCTGGTCGAGGTCGTCAGCGTCGACGAGGAGGTTCGAGGCCTGGCCTGGCAGGAGCTGTCGGAGCGACACCGAGACCGTGTAGCTGTCGCCGCTACCCCATGCCTGTGCGTCGACCGAGGCGTCCCGGCCTCCCGGAGGGTCGGTCGGTCCGGTGGTCGGGTCGGTCGGTCCGGTGGTCGGGTCGGTGGGTCCGGTGGTCGGGTCGGTGGGTCCGGTGGTCGGGTCGGTGGGTCCGGTGGTCGGGTCGGTGGGTCCGGTGGTCGGGTCGGTGGGTCCGGTGGTCGGGTCGGTCGGTCCGGCGGTCAGCTCGGTCGGTCCGACAGTCGGGTCCGTGGTCGGGTCGGTCGGTCCGGCGGTCAGCTCGGTCGGTCCGACAGTCGGGTCCGTGGTCGGGTCGGTCGGTACGGGGGCCAGCTCAGTGGGTCCGACGGTCGGGTCCGTGGTCGGGTCCGTGGTCGGGCCGGACGTGGGGCCGCCGGTGGGTTCGCCGGTCGGGTCATCGGTCGGCTCATTGGTCGGGTCATCGGTCGGGTCATCGGTCGGGTCATCGGTCGGGTCGCCCGTCGGATCGGTCGTCGGGTCCGACGTCGGCGACCCGGTCGGCGAGCCAGTGGGTGGGACAGCTCCCGGGTCGCCAGGGTCCGGCGCGTCGGTGCCCGGGTCACCCGGCACGCCGTCGCCACCGCCGTCGGTCCCCGAGCCGCCCGAGCCGTCCGAGCCACCCGTGCCGCCCGACGGCGCCGCTGCGATGCCGGCCTCCGACGGTGCGACGATGCCCGGCCGGTCCGGATCGGCCGTCACCAGCGCCGTGGTGTCGGGGCGGAAGAGCAGGAAGGCCGCCGAGCCACCGAGCACGGCGGTGGCCGTTACGCCGGCGATGGCGGCGCCGCTGGCCTGGCTGGTCACGAAGTCGCGCACGCGGCCGAGCCCGAAGACGAGGCCACCCGCCTTCACGGCGACGTCACCGGCGGCGACGTACGCCGCTGCGGCTCCGCCGAGCACGATCGGGCCGAGGATGCCGGCGAGGTTGGAGTTCACCTCGGTCAGCTCGAGGTAGATCGCCATGCACTTGCGGCACTCGCCGAGGTGCTCGCGGACGGCGTTGGAGTCTCGACGCGAGGTGCCTCCGCGGACGTACGGGCCGAGGTTCTGGTGGGTGAACCGGCAGCCGTCCTCGTCGAGGTCGCCGGCGTGCATGGTCAAGAAGGCCTGGCGCAGACCCTCGCGGGCGCGGTAGGCGAGCGCGGCGACCGAGTTGGCGCTCATCCCCAGCATCGGTGCGATGTCGGCCGGCTTGTGGCCCTCGACCTCGGTGTGCCAGAGCACGAGCTGCCACCGCTCGGGAAGCGACGCGAAGGCGCGGGCCGCGGCGCCGCTCTCGAAGCCCTCGACGGCGGTGTCGCGGAACGGCTCGCCCGGGTCGAAGGCAGTGATGTCGTCGGTGGTCTGCACGCGCTTCCCGGCGCGGATCTGGTCGACGTGCAGCCGGCGGACGGAGGTGAGCAGGTAGGCCCGGAACGCGACGTCAGGGCCTCCGCCGCGCTGGAGCACCGCGAGCACCTTCGCGAAGGCGGCCGAGACCAGGTCGTCGGCGTCGGACGGGGAGACCAGCTGACGGGCGAGCCGGCGCGCCGCGCCCACGTGGCGCTCGAAGAGATCGCCGTAGGCAGACACGTCCCCACCCCGGACGGCCGAGATCAACTCGGCGTCGGCGGGGCCCTCGACGCGGGGCAGTGTCGAGCTCATGTCAGGTATGACGCTCCGGGGGGACGATGATGACGCCAATCGTAGGCGTGAAACAAGGAGCAGCGTCGGGAAATCGTCGACGTCGCCCGCCGGGCGGAGCGACCGCGGTCAGAGATCGCTGAAATTTCCTTCCGGAAGTCGCGTCATGGCGGCCCGCCGCCTGCGTCCCATCCTCGAAGCCCGGTCGTCTGACGCCGGGCACCGGACCAAGGGGGTTGGAGCACGTGGGGATCTTCACGACGAAGAGAACCCTCACGGACGATCCCGGGGCAAGAGCAGAGCCGGCTGAGGACGCGATGGGCTTGGGGTCTCCGGTGGTCATGGGGCTACCGGCGCGTTTTGAAGCGGTAGGGGAGGCTCTTGCTTCGGGATCGTGCTCCAGTGAGGCGTGCGCGGTGGTCGGTCGCGACCTGGCCCGCGACGGCGTCTCCCTCCACGAGGGCCTCGAGGCCCTCCGCGTGACGTACCAGCGGGTGCGCGGCTACGACCCGTCGTACGACGACGTGCTGTCGCTCTCGCAGGCGTGGAGCGAGTCCACGCTGGGCTACCTGCACCAGATCTCCTGCGCCGACCCGATGACGGGGCTGGCCAGCCTGGCGCACCTGCGCAGCAGGCTGGCGGACCTCTACCGCGGCCAGGGGCCGGAGTTCGGCCGGGTCCGACACGCCTACGCGCTGGTCGTCGCCGACCTGCCCACCGATCTCTTCGGGGTGTCGGACGACATGACCGACCCGCTGACCCGCTCGCTGCGGCTCTCGCGGCTCGGCGAGGCCGCCCGCACCGTGTTCGCTGGCGCCGAGACCGTCGCCGGCATCGGGGGCAACCGCATCGTGGTGCTGGCCCGCCGCGACGAGCGTCTCGGCCAGCGCGCGGCCCTGCTGCGCCGCATGGTCGACACCCTCGACCTGCACGGCCATCTCGCCCGCGTCTGGATCGAGGGACTGCCGCCCACCGACCTCGGCGCGGCCCAGCTGCTCGACGAGCTCGCCCGACCTTAGGCAGCACCCGGTTTCCCGCTCCCCGGCGGTTGTCAGGAGCCCCGCCCCCCACCGTGGGGCGGGGCTCCTGCCGTCTCAGCAGGCTGTCCCCGCGCCCTCGTAGGCTGAGCGCATGTGCGGTCGCTACGCCTCCAGCCGACGTCCCGAGGATCTCGTCGAGGAGTTCGAGATCTCCGACTCGCGCGTCACGGCTCCTCTCGAGCCCGACTACAACGTCGCACCGACCAAGGAGGTCTACGCCGTCGTCGAGCGGGCGCCGAAACCCGATGACGAGGCGCCGAGGGACGAGCCCGTCGACGCCGTACGCCAGCTCCGGGTGCTGCGGTGGGGGCTCATCCCGTCGTGGGCCAAGGACCCCACGATCGGCAACCGGATGATCAACGCCCGGATGGAGACCGTGGCCGAGAAGCCGGCCTTCCGCCGGGCGTTCTCCAGCCGCCGGTGCCTGCTCCCGGCCGACGGCTACTTCGAGTGGTATCCCACGGAGCAGAAGACCAAGGCCGGCAAGCCGCTGAAGCAGCCGTTCTTCATCACCCCCAAGGACGGCGGCGTCCTCGCGATGGCCGGGCTCTACGAGATCTGGCGCGACCCCACCCGCGACGACGACGACCCCGACCGCTTCCGCTGGACCTGCACCGTCCTCACCACCCAGGCCGAGGACGCCGTCGGCCACATCCACGACCGGATGCCGCTCATGGTCGACCGGGAGCGCTGGGGCGACTGGCTCGACCCGCACCCCGGCCGCAAGGTGCCCACCGAGGACCTCCTCGGCCTGCTCACGCCCGCCGCCCCTGGGCAGCTCGACGCCTTCCCCGTCGCGACCCTGGTCAACAACGTGCGCAACAACGGCCCCGAGCTGCTCGACCCGCTGCCGCTGGACGAGCTGCCCGACGGCCTGGATGTCTGAGATCCGGCGAGTGGTTGAGCAGGCCCGCCAGGGCCGCCTCGAGACCAAGGTCCCGACGCCGTACGGCGACGGCCGGCTCGTCGTGGCCGAGGCGCCCGACGCCGTGGCCACCCTCCTGCTCAGCCACGGCGCCGGCAACGGGATCGAGTCGCACGACCTCGCGGCCCTGATGGCACAGCTGCCGGGCAGGGGCGTCACCGTGGCCGGCTTCGACCAGCCCTGGCGGGTCGCGGGCCGGAAGATCGCGTCCGCGCCGCCGACCCTCGACGTCGGGCTACGGGCGGCGTCGGCCGCACTCGCTGCGGCGGGTCCGCTGGTCGTCGGCGGTCGCTCGGCCGGGGCGCGCTCGGCGGCGCGGTGCGCGCGCGACCTGGGTGCGGTCGGGTGCCTCGCGATCTCCTTCCCGCTGCATCCGCCCGGTCGTCCGGAGCGCTCGCGCCTCGACGAGCTGGCCGCGGCCGGCGTCCCCACGCTGCTCGTCCAGGGTGAGCGCGACGCGATGGGCCGGCCCGAGGAGTTCCCCGAGCTGGTCGACGTCCGGCTCGAGGTGGTCCCGTGGGCCGACCACGGGCTCAAGGTGGCGAAGTCGTCCGGGCTCACCATCGTCGACGTCCACACGACGGTGGTCGCGGCGGTGGCCGCCTGGATCAGCGACCTCGTCGGGAATCCCTGAGCGTCGACCGCTGTTCCACCTCATGTGCTGGCCCTGATGACCCACCCCGGTGCTACTACCGCGGGCACCACCGGCAGCGGACTAGTCTGGAAGGCGATGACCGACCCAGGTACGCCCGCCACCGACGCCATCCTCGCCGAGCTCGACGACCTCGACGAGGCGCCCGAGCCCGTCGACCTCGAGACCGAGACAGAGGCGGAGCGCACGCTCCGCTTCGAGCGCGACGCGCTGCCCTACCTCGACCAGCTCTACTCCGCCGCCATGCGGATGACCCGCAACCCGAGCGACGCGGAGGACCTGGTCCAGGAGACGTTCGCGAAGGCCTACGGCTCCTTCCACCAGTTCCGGCCGGGCACGAACCTGAAGGCGTGGCTCTACCGGATCCTGACCAACACCTTCATCAACACCTACCGCAAGAAGCAGCGCCAGCCGCAGCAGTCGATGTCGGAGGACGTCGAGGACTGGCAGCTCGCCCGCGCCGAGTCGCACACCTCGAGCGGGCTGAAGTCGGCCGAGATGGAGGCGCTCGAGCACCTGCCCGACTCGCAGGTCAAGGACGCGCTCCAGCGGCTGCCCGAGGAGTTCCGGCTCGCGGTCTACCTCGCCGACGTCGAGGGATTCCCCTACAAGGAGATCGCCGAGATCATGGGCACGCCGATCGGCACCGTGATGTCGCGTCTCCACCGCGGACGTCGCCAGCTTCGTGAGCTGCTCTCGGACCACGTACGGGCCCATGACCTGGTCCGTGTACCGGAAGGAGCGGGTTCGTGAGCCACACCGAGTGCACCGCGTTCCTCGAGCAGATCGTCTACTACCTCGACAACGAGCTGGCCGAGGACGACGTCGTGGAGGTGCGGCTGCACCTCGACGGCTGCGGCCCGTGCCACGACGCCTACGACGTGCAGAAGGCGATCAAGTCCCTGGTTGCCCGGTCGTGCGCCGAGCGGGCTCCGGAGGAGCTGAAGGCGAAGGTCCTCTACTCGATCCGGCACTCGGTGACCCAGGTGTCGGTCCAGCGGCTCGCTCCCAGTGAGGCGGATTCGGCCTCCGGCACCGGCGTCTGAGACGATCTGCGGGTGTTCCAGGGGTTCGTCCCCCTCTGTCAGTGGGTGAGGAGGTCACCATGAGCAAGACCGGACGCAAGCGCCGCGGTCGCAAGAAGAAGGCCGCCAACCACGGCAAGCGCCCCAACGCCTGAGTTGTTCTGTTGAGTTGGCCCAAATGGTTGTTCGAGCTGGCCGGAATGGTCGCCATTCCAGCCAAATGAAACAACCATTTGGGCCAACTCAACGTGTTTCTAGAGCCGCCCGAGGAAACGATCGGCGTCGACGACCACTCTGGTGACCTCGCCGGTGGCGACCACCTCGGCGGGGGAGCCGTCGACGACGTGCCGGGCGGCGACGGTGAAGCGGTGCAGACGCCCGTCGACGTACGACGCAGCGGCACTGACCTCCACCTCGCGGCCGACCGCCGAGGCTGCCTTGTGCTCGAGCTCGATCCGGGTGCCGACGCTCGTGCCACCAGCGGGCAGTGAGGACTCGATCGCAGCGCAGGTCGCGGCCTCGCACCAGGCCAGCAGCCGCGGGGTGCCGAGCACCGGCAGGTCTCCCGAGCCGACGGCCGCCGCGGTGTCCGCATCGGTCACCGTGAAGCGCAGGGTGGCGGTCAGCTCGCTCACGTGTCCTCCGAGCCGACCAGGTCGAGGCGGAACGAGATGAGCGAGACGCCGGGCAGGGGAGACCAGTCCAGCTCCGGCGTGCGCCGGAAGCCCAGCTGCTCGTAGACCCGGTGCGCGGCGGACATCTCGGCCAGGGTGGACAGCACCACGCCACGGTAGCCACGCTCGCGATAGCGGCCGAGCAGGAACTCCACCATCGCCCGGCCGACGCCGCGGCCCTGCGCGGAGGGCGCGACCGCGAGCATCCGGAACTCGCCGTCGTCGGCGCCCCCGATCTCACGGTACGTCGACCCGGGGGGCGGGTCGGTGACGGTGCCGACCAGGACGCCGTCCTCGACAGCCACCCAGAGGTCTGCGCGCTCGGCGCGGCCCGCCGCGTCGCGCAGGGTCGCCACGTAGGGGTCGCGAGGACCCAGCGTGAACGGCGCGTACGCCGCGACGGTGAGCTCGCCGACGTCCGTGAGCTCGTCGGGCCGAGCCAGGCGGATCTCCACGGCCATGGGCGACGACGGCTCAGATCCCGAAGGTGCTGCGCGGGTAGGCCGCCGACACGTCGGTCACGATGTTGACCAGGTAGGGCACGCCGGACGCATAGGCGCGGTCGAGCGCCGGCCCGATCTGCCGAGGGTCGGTCACGGTCTCCCCGCCGCCTCCGAGCGCGCGCACGACACCGTCGTAGGACGTGGCGGGCGAGAGGTCGGCGACGACGTCGTAGCCGTAGAGCATCTGCATCGGGCCCTTCTCCAGCCCCCACGCCGCGTTGTTGCCCATCACCATCACGACCGGCAGCCGGTGGCGCACGAGCGTGTCGACGTCCATCAGCGAGAAGCCGGCCGCACCATCGCCGAGCAGCAGCGTCACCTGGGCGGAGGGGCGGGCCAGGCGGGCGGCGATCGCGGCGCCGAGCCCGGCGCCGAGGCAGCCGTAGGGGCCGGGGTCGAGCCAGCCTCCGGGACGCTTCGGCTCGACGAACTTGCCCGCGAAGGAGACGAAGTCGCCGCCGTCGCCGATCACCACCGCGTCGTCGGCCAGGCGCGGAACGAGCTCGCCGTAGATGCGCGCGGGGTGGATCGGGTCGGCCTCGGCCTGCAGCAGCGCGGCGTCGCGCTCGACAGCGGCGGCGACCCCGGCTCGGAGGTCCTCGGTCCAGGCCGACCACTCGGGGCGGCGGTCGAGCCGGTCGACAGCGGCGAGCAGCCCGTCGAGCACGGCGCTCAGGTCGCCGTACGCCGACGCCGCCAGCTCGGCGTGCGTGGAGACCTGGTCGGCGGAGTCGGCCAGGTGGACCACCTGCGCCGGCGCTGCCCCGTCCTTGCCGCCGAACACGCCGTAGCCCAGCCGGAAGTCGAGCGGCGTCCCGACCACCACGACGAGGTCGGCTCCGCCCAGCGCCTGCCCGCGGGCCTTGGTGACCAGCAGCGGATGCCCGCCGGGGACGACGCCACGCCCCATCCCGTTGGTGATCGCCGGGATGTCCAGCGTCTCGACGAGCCGGAGCGCCGCAGCCTCGGCTCGGTCGGCCCAGACGTCGGTGCCGAGGATGAGCACGGGACGCCGGGCGGCGCCGAGGAGCGCGGCGACGCGGTCGATCGCGTCGGCGTCGGGCGTGCGGTCGACGCTGCCGGCGAGGGAGAGCCTGCCCACGCCCTGGTTGAAGAACTCGTCCATCGGGACGTCGACGAACGCCGGCCCCCGGTGCGCGGCAGCGGCTGCGGTGAAGGCCTGCTCGAAGCCGGCCACCACGTCGTTCGCCGTGGGGATGGTGCGCGCCAGCTTGCTGATCGGCGCGAGGATCGGCGGCTGGTCGAGCTCCTGGAGGCTGCCGCTTCCCCAGCGGTTCTGCGGCGCCCGCCCACCGACCACGACCATGGGCGACCCGGCGAACTGTGCCTGCGCGATGGCGCTGACCCCGTTGGTCACGCCCGGTCCAGCGGTGAGCACGGCGAGACCGGGCACGCGGGTGAGCTTGCCGGTCGCCTCGGCCGCGAACGCCGCGGTCTGCTCGTGGCGGACGTCGAGCAGCCGCATCGGGGGCTCGGCCTTGACGGCACCGTCGTACATCGGGAAGACGTGGGCGCCGGACAGCGTGAACATCGTCTCGACGCCGTGCGCGCGCGCCACGGCGACGGCGAGCTCGCCCGCGTGGCCCTCAATCTTCTCGGAAGTGCCAGCCTCCTGGGTCATACCGAGATGTTACCCACGGGTTCGGTCCGGGTGAGCCGCAGGGAGGACCGTCACCCGCGCCCGAGGTACGCCGGGTTGGCGGCCCGCAGCGCGTCGCCCAGCACCAGCAGCAGGTCGGAGCGGATCTCGGGCGGCTCGGGTGACAACAACAGCTGGAGGTGCAGTGCCCGCAGGAACGCCTCGGGGTTGCCACGCCGCAGGTAGGGGTCGGCCGACGCGGACGACGGTGGAACCGCCGCCGCCGTGGCGCTCAGGCGGGCGACCCAGGGCTCGACCACACCCAGGGGCACCAGGTTGCGGCGCAGGATCGCCATCGTGGCCGCCGCCAGCCGGTCGGGCTCACCCGCGGTGTAGACCGCGTCGGCGGGCAGCAGCAGCCGGTCGGCGATCACGTCGAGGAGCACCGTCAGCTCGTGCATCCAGAAGTGCGGGGACCGCGCCAGGCAGGTCAGGGCATCGGCCCCGTGCGCGACGGTGTGCGCCCACCCCTTGCCCTCGACGAACCCACGGGTGTCGCGCTCGCGCACGAACCACGCCGTCACGCGGTCGCCCCACTCCAGCAGCTTGAGCGGTGCCACCAGGGCCGCCTGGTTGTCGCGGTTGATGCACTCGGCGAGCACCAGCGCCGAGAAGCTGCGCCGGAAGACGCTGTCGGTGCCGCTCTCGCCCAGCCCGATCTGCAGGCCGGCGGCCATCCCGTCGCCGAGCCCGGCGAGCAGGTCGTCGTACACGCCGCGCTCGATCCAGGTCGCGAGGATCGGGTAGGCCACCGAGTCGCGCAGGGTGGGATCGGTGGCGCCGAGCATCGTGGTCAGCTCGGCCGTCAGGTCGTCGAGGCGGCGATCCGTCGGCACACGGAGGTCCTCGTCCTGGACCTGCTGCCAGTACGACCCCGAGACCATGGGCCCTATCCTGCCAGCCGCCCGGGGGACCTGGGCCCCCTACCCTGACAGACGTGCCGTCCCTGACCGAGCTCGTGCGGGTGCACACCGACCTCGACGACGAGGACGTCGCGTGGCTGCATCTGCTCCAGGCCGACTGGCAGATCATCGCCGACCTCTCGTTCGCCGACCTCGTGCTCTGGCTGCCCGACCGGGAGGGCCGGGGCTTCTGGGCGGGCGGCCAGATGCGGCCCACGACCGGTCCCACGGCGTACGTCGACGACGTGGTCGGCACCTTCGTGCCGGCCGGCCGCCGGCCGTTGCTCGACTCGGCGTACGCCCAGGGCCGGCTCGCGCGCGAGGGCGACCCGGAGTGGCGTGACGACGTGCCCGTCCGGGTCGAGGCCATCCCGGTCCGACGACGCGAGCGGGTCATCGCCGTCGTGGCGCGCAACACCAACCTGATGGGCATCCGCACGCCGAGCCGGCTCGAGCTCTCCTACCTCCAGACCGCTGCCGACCTGACGCGGATGATCTCGGAGGGTTCGTTCCCCTCGCCCGGCCAGCGCAGCGACCACGCCGACTCGCCCCGCGTCGGCGACGGCTTCCTCCGGCTCGACGCGGAAGGCCTGGTGGCCTACGCCAGTCCGAACGCACTCTCGGTCTACCGCCGGCTCGGGCTCAGCGGCGACCTCGACGGCCGGTCGCTGGCCGAGGTGACCCGCGGTCTGGTCCCGCCGCTGCGGCGGCCCGACGAGGAGACCCTGAGCGCGGTGCTCAGCGGCCGCGGCCACCGCGACGCCGAGATCGGCGCCGCCCAGGTCGCCCTGATCATCCGCTCCATTCCGCTGCGCCGGGACGCCGAGCACCTCGGCGCCGTCGTGCTGGTCCGCGACGTGACCGATCTGCGGCGCCGCGACCGCGAGCTGGTCACCAAGGACGCCACGATCCGCGAGATCCATCACCGGGTGAAGAACAACCTGCAGACCGTCGCCGCCTTGCTGCGTCTCCAGGCCCGACGGATCGAGGAGCCCGCCGCCCGCTCGGCGCTCGAGGAGGCGGTGCGTCGGGTCGGCACGATCGCGATCGTCCACGAGACGCTGAGCCAGTCCGCCGAGGAGTACGTCGACTTCGACGAGATCGCCGACCGCCTGGGGGCGATGGTGGCCGAGGTCAGCGTGGTGGGCGCGCGAGCCCGGGTGCACCGGGTGGGCACCTTCGGTCGGCTCGCGTCCGAGGCGGCCAACGCCCTGGCCATGGTGCTCACCGAGGTCCTCCAGAATGCCGTCGAGCACGGCTACCCCGACGGCCGCGACGCCGAGATCGCGCTCAGCGCCCGCCGGAGCGTCGGCCGCCTGCACGTCACCGTCGACGACGACGGCGCCGGCCTGCCCCCCGACTTCGACGCGGACGTCTCGACCACCCTGGGCCTCTCGATCGTGCGGACCCTGGTCGAGTCCGAGCTGGGTGGCCAGTTCGACATCGGTCCCGGTCCGGCCGGTCGAGGCACCCGCGCCGCGGTCGACATCCCGCTCCTGCGCGATTGACAGCCGGGATTCGGTGGATCCAGGCTGAGCGAGCCTCAGGCGGTGGGACCGGTGTGTCCGGCCAGGTAGAGCAGCCGCCCGGACTCCTCGACGTACACCTGCGTCGTGGCGAACGTCCACACGTGCACGTCGCCCTCGACCTGGACCTCGTCCTCGACGAGACCGGTCACCACGACGACCTCGCCGGCGCGGGTGACGGAGCCGACGTCGACCCGCTGGTCGTGCCAGCGCAACGGTCCTCGCACGGTCAGGTCGAGGTAGCCCTCGCGGTCGAGCACCGAGCCGGACGCGTTCGTGTAGCTGAACAGGGGGTGCAGCAGGTCGCGCAGCGCGTCGGCGTCACGCGCGACGATGGCCCGGGACCGGCCTGCGAGAGCGATCTGCACGGCCTCGTGGAGCGCCGGGTCCGCGTCGGGACCTGGACGTTCGACGGTCATGGGTCAGGCCGAGGTGCGCACCCGGTTGCGGGCGTTGCGACGCTTCAGGGCGCGGCGCTCGTCCTCGCTGAGACCACCCCAGACGCCGTGATCCTGCCCGGCCTCGAGAGCCCACTGCAGACACTGCTCGCGCACGTCGCAGCGCCGGCACACCTGCTTGGCCTCCTCGATCTGGAGGATGGCCGGACCGGTGTTGCCGATCGGGAAGAACAGCTCAGGGTCCTCGTCGAGGCACGCCGAGCGGTGGCGCCAATCCATGGCTTTCGGGAACTCACTTTCGTCGACTGCGTGCAGGCACGCCTGCGGACACCCGTGTGAACCGCTTCACGAGCGCCTCTGCAAGGTTGTCAAGAAGCAGAGCCCGACACAACCCCTTACGCCTCTTGACTTCGGGTAACCGTGGTCACACGGGATCCAGGTCGTCCGTACCCCGGACACCCCCGTCCTACCCGCGGCCTACCCTCGTGCCATGTCGCCACCGCCTGCCCCGTTGGTGGTGGCGGCCGCGCTGGTCGCGGTGGAGGGCCTGCTGATGGTCGGGTACGCCGTGCTGGAGGCGCTGGCGATCTCGTCGGGCCGGGTGACGATGGGCGCGACCACGGCGGTCTTCTTCCTGGCGTACGGCGCCGGGCTGCTCCTCTGCGCCTGGGGGCTGTGGCGGATGCGTGCCTGGGCACGCGGGCCGGTCGTGCTCGCCCAGCTGATCCAGCTGGGAGTGGCGTGGGGTTTCCGGGGCGGCCAGACGACGGTCGTTGCGCTCGCCCTGGGCGTGGTGGCTCTCGTGGTCGTGGCGGGCGTGCTCCACCCCGCAAGCACGCGGGCGCTGGTCGGCGACGAGCACTCTGCCGGTGGTTGAGGAGGTCGCGCACCGACCGTCTCGACACCTCCGGCGCTACCCCTCGTCCTGCAGAGAGGTGCGCAGGTCCTCGAGCGTGCGGGTGAGCAGCCGCGAGACGTGCATCTGCGAGACGCCGATCTCGGCGGCGATCTGCGACTGGGTCATGTTCTTGAAGAAGCGCAGCAGGAGGATGCGCTTCTCGCGGGCGTCGAGCTGGTCGAGCAGCGGCTTGATGGACTCTCGGATCTCGACGTGCTCGAGGTTGACGTCGTCGATGCCGATCGCGTCGAGCATCGGCGCACCGCCGCCCTCGTCGGTGTCGTCGGAGGCGTCCAACGAGAGCGTGGAGTAGGCATTGCTCGACTCGAGACCCTCGATGATCTCCTCGACGCTGCAGCCGATCGCCTCGGCGAGCTCGCGCGGGGTGGGGGAGCGGCCGAGCGACTGCGAGAGCTCGGCGGTGGCGGAGCCGATCTGCATGCGCAGCTCCTGGAGCCGCCGGGGGACCCGGATCGCCCAGCCCTTGTCACGGAAGTAGCGCTTGATCTCCCCGATGATCGTGGGCGTCGCGTACGTCGAGAACTCGACGCCGCGGTCGGAGTCGAAGCGGTCGATGGACTTCAGCAGGCCGATCGTGCCGACCTGCACGAGATCCTCGAAGGGCTCGCCGCGGTTGCGGAAGCGTCGGGCGCAGTGCTCGACGAGCGGGAGGTGCAGGTGCACCAGCGCGTCGCGGGGCGTCTGCCGAGCGCCGTCGCTCTGAGCGCCGTTGAGCTCGACGAAGAGCTCGGCGCTGCGACGGCGGGTCTGCTCGAGCCCGCGGGGCACCTGCGCTGCGGTGTCCCCGTCGTCCCCCATGGTCTCGACGACCACTAGCCCAGGTCACCTGCCAGGTCGGACACCATCGTCACCCGGACCGTGAACTCACCAGGCTCGGACTCCAGGGCCGCGTCGGTCGCCAGCGTCGTGAGGACCTGCCAGCCGAAGCTGTCGTAGTCGACGTGGGGGGGCGCGGACGCGGTCACGGTCACGGTCACCGTCAGCCGGCCGGGCGCCATGTGGAAGCGGCAGACGAGGTCGGACCCCGAATCGGCCTCGGGCAGCACCAACGCGCTCGCCTCACCGACCGCGATCCGCAGGTCCTCGATGTCGTCGATGGTGAAGTCGAGCCGGGCGGCCAACCCGGCGGTGGTGGTCCGCAGCACCGAGACGTAGGCGCTGTCGGCGGGCATCCGGAGCTCCACCTCGGGGCGGCCCAGCTCCGGGCGTTCCGCGGCCGCGGTGGGTGACTCCTGAGCAGACTCCTCGCTCATCACGTGTCCTTCTGCCGAGCTTCCAGGGGATGACCAGCACCCTAATCCGGGCTGCCCTCACACGCGCGCACCCGTGCCGACGCGCCGGTTCCAGGTCCCCTACACCAGGGGACCCTGGACGCCTCTGACGGGGAGGTAGATCCTCAGGTCTACCAACCAGCACGGGGAGGCACCCATGGCAGGCACGTTCGAGATCTACAAGGACAGGAAGGGCGAGTTCAGGTTCCGGCTCAAGTCCCGCAACGGTGAGATCGTCGCGACGGGTGAGTCCTATCCCAGCAGGGCCATCGCCAAGAAGGGCATCGCCGCGGTCCAGCGGGCGGCCGCCAACGCGAAGGTCGTCGACACGACGGACTGACGCCGGCTGCCCGGACCGCGACCTCCCGTCACCGGTGACGGGAGGCCGCGGCGCGGACGAAGGCACCTGACCCTCGACTCAGGCGTGTCTGCCTAGCCGCCGGCGTTGATCACCCGCTTGCCGGAGGCGTAGAGGTACACGACGTACGCGATGGCGTCGGAGTTGATGTCGAGTGCGTCGTGGCTGAGGTTGTCGATCGTGTCGCAGGCCGAGTGGTAGCAGGGGTCGTACGCCACGCCGGCCGTGCCGCCCCACTTCACCACCTGCGCCGCCGTCTTCTCGACCTCGGCGCCCGTGAACAGGCCACCGGCCGGGACCCCGTTGAGGATGAAGGCCTGGTAGTCGGACCGCCCGCTGAAGGCCGTCGGCTCGGAGGGGATGTCACGGTCGGCGTAGTACTCCTCGAACAGCCCCTCGATCTCGTCGGAGCCGTCGGGCCCGACCAGCCCGAAACCGGAGCCGTCGCCGTCATAGATGAACAGGCCGTAGTTCGGCGAGGCGACCATGTCGAAGTTGAGGTACATCTCGATGTCGGCGAGCTCGTCGTCCGTGCTGTTCGCGACATAGAAGTTCGACCCGACCAGGCTGGCTTCCTCGGCGCCCCACCACGCGAACCGCAGCTTGTTGGGCAGCTTGAGCTTGGCCATCTGCTCGGCCACCTCGATCAGGGCGCTGGAGCCCGACCCGTTGTCGTTGATGCCGGGACCCGCCGCCACCGAGTCGAGGTGGGCGCCGGCCATGACGACGTTGTGCGCGTCGCCACCGCGCGACTCGGCGATGAGGTTCTCGGTGGTGGCGGGCTCGCGCGTCACGTTCGCGTCGAGGTGCATCATCAGTCCGACGATGGCGGCGAACTCTGCCCCGCGCGCGTAGGTCGTGCTCAGTGCCGGGGTGTCGCCGAGGTAGTCGTTGCCCAGCGTGACCGCGGGGATGTTGTTGCGGTCGGGCGCGATGGTGTTGCCCTGGTTGAAGAAGATGATGCCGCTGGCGCCGGCAGCATCGGCGTTGTTTCCCTTCTGGGCGAAGGTGCACGTGCCGCGCTGGATCAGCGCGATGTTGCCGGCCGGGAACGTCGCGAAGTCAGTCGCCTCGCACCCGCTGGTCGAGGTGTTGCCCAGCCCGAGCGCCAGGTCCACTGCCGTGACGGCCGCCGTGGTCTCGCCGGGGGCCGACTGTGTGGTCGCCGCGAAGTCGACGCCCTCGACATAGGCGACGGAGCCGGGCGCGGTCTGCTCGAGCACCGAGCCGCCGAGGTCCTCGAAGTTGAAGAAGCCGAACTCCTGTCGGCTCACGACGTAGCCCGCGCGCTCCATCCGCTGCTCGACGTAGTCCAGCGACGCGTCGTACCCGGGCTGACCGGAGGCTCTGTTGCCGCCGTTCTCGTCAGCGATCTCCTGGAACGCCTCCTCGTGCTCGAGGACGCCGTCGAGCGTCACGCAGGTGAGCAGCTTGCTCACCGAGTTGTTCGTCCTGCTGTTGCAGCCCTGCGGCTCCGCCTGTGCCGCCGGCACGTAGACCAGCCCAGCCGTCGCGATGCCCAGCCCTGCCAGGACCGAGACGATTCCCTTGGCTCTCACCGTCGCCCTCCTTCGACTTTCGGCGTCACCGTTGGCGCCGAAAGAATCGAACTTAGGCCGCCCGCGACCTACCTGGGAATGACAGCCGCGGCGTACGCCGGACGCCGGAGGGGGCGGTGCACGGCTCACCGATAGTCGGACGTCGGGGAGCCACGCAGATGCGTGCACGCCGATGTACCCACGATGGGTCATGGCCCTCCCGGCGACCGACGTGACGGTCGCCTGAATCTGTCAGCGCAGAGACCGCCGCCCCGCGCCGAACTCCCCGTCCGGGTCGGGGCGGCCTGGTCTGGCGGCTGAACACAGACGAACCGCCCCGGCGGGTGGAGTGCCGGAGCGGTTCTGTGTCTTGAGGCCCGTCCGCACCGATCGGGGGGCTCGCGCGGAACCGGCCTTGCTGGAGAGACGCCTGGCCGGGGCATCTATGACGCGATGTCGGGTTCCCCATTCGAGAGCGAGCCCACCAGACCCGCCCAGCTCGACGCGAGCGGCGACAGCCACCTGTTCTGCACAGCAGACGAGGCCGAGGCCAAGGCAGTCAAGCTCATCGAGGTCGCGTCGCGTACGCGAGCTCGAGGCTCAGCGCGTCTGACCAGACGCAGAACCGCCCCCGGCAGAGATGGTGCCGGGGGTGGTTCCTGGTTTCGCGCCGTGCCACCTACGCGGCAGGTACCCAACGGCTCATCTCAACAGCCACGACACGTCCGTGCAACAGCAAACCGCCCCTAACCGGCTCCGGAGCCAGCGGGACGGTCCCGTCTGGGCCGCTCGGGCCAGACAGGGCCTCCATCCCAACAACTAGGGATGGAGTCCACTGCGGAGCAACCTAGCGCACCTGTCACCCGCGACCACTCGGCGTCCTTCCGCCATTCACGCCTCGGACGACGAATACCCCGGCTGACGCAGAGCCGGGAGCGACCCTGCCCACTCTTGCGCGATGACGCCCCGCAGGAGGCCAGGCAAGGTCAACTCGTCAGAGCCTTGGCCCAGGAGTACGGGAACCTGACCGAGCACGGGCGCATCGAGGTCGCACTCGACCTTCCAGACCGCTTCCAGGGCCGCCCTTCGCGCGCAGGACCACGCGCAGCACCTTGGGGTGCGCGATGAACCCCGGCATCGGGGTCCCCCGTGGGGCCAGGTGGCGAGATCGTCGGCCGTGTAGGTGCGGGAGGCATGTGGGGTGGGGCTCAGCGGGCGTCGAGACGGCACCCACCGTCGTCCCAGTCCTCGTGCGAGACTCCGGCCATGACTGACTTCTCGGTGGCCTACAAGAGCGGCGACGTTACGCGCTACTCGGGCGATGGCGCCCGGTATGAGATCAATCCGCAGAGCGGCGTGCTCACCGTGTTTGACGGCGAGGGGAAGCGCTTGCACTTCTCCACGGCAGGGTGGCTGAGCGTGAGTGAAGCGGCCCCTACCAGCGTCTACGAGACCCACGCCCCGAAGTCGGGCTAGCACTCGGCGACACCCCTGGGGGCGCCCAGAAACCTTTGAACCCAGCGCGCCAACGTGAGCCTCCCCAGTTCCCGCGCCTTGTGCCCAAGGTTCGAGGCGGTTGAGGCGTCGCCGTCCATCTGTTGGGGGCGGCGGCGGCCGGCGCGCTTGGTCCCCTGTTCGCTGACGAGCTGGGCGCCCCGCTCTGCTACGGCCGGTGGAAGCGACTCATCGCCGCAGCAGCGAGTGACGTCGGCGTCGAGGTCACGGCCCACTGCTTCCGGCACTTCTTCGCCTCCGCGCTCATCGCGGGCGGGGCGTCGGTCAAGCAGGTGCAGAGGGTCCCTGGGGCACGCGTCCGCGGTCATCACGCTGCGGACCTACGCGCACGTGTGGCCAGGCGACGAGGACCGGACCCGGAACGTGATGGACGCCGCGCTCAGTCCTCTCAAGGACTCGCTCGGACTGAGGCGGCTTCCGATGCCTAACGGTGCAGGTCAGGGACCTGCGAGCGCCACTACGCCTTCTTGGTCTCCCAGAAGATCTCGGCGATCTCGTCGATCTTCGCGAGCAGCTCGTCTGCCTTGCCGGCGTCGAGCTCGCCCTTGGTGCCGGCGGCGCCGGCGAGCTTGGTGGCGTCGTTGACCAGGGTGTGCAGCTGGGGGTACTTCTCGAAGTGCGGGGGCTTGAAGTAGTCGGTCCACAGCACCCACAGGTGGTGCTTGACCAGCTCGGAGCGCTGCTCCTTGATGACGATGGCGCGAGTGCGGAAGTCGGGGTCGTCGTTGTCGGCGACCTTGGCGATGATCGCCTTGATCGACTCGGCCTCGATGCGGGCCTGGGCGGGGTCGTAGACGCCGCAGGGCAGGTCGCAGTGGGCCGACACCTCGACGGTGGGGGCGAAGAGACGCAGCATCGTGGTCCTCTCGGTGGAATAAGTGCCTTCCCTTGCGACACTACCGCTCGTGGGAGACGCGACTACACCCCTGGGCAGGCGCCTTGGGATGGCGCTCGTCACGGGCAACTCGATGCTCCCGCAGCTGCGCCCGGGCGACCGGCTGCTCGTCGTCCACGGGGGCGCCGTCAACGCCGGATCGCTGGTCCTGGCGCGCTTTCCGGACGGCACGCTGGCAGTCAAGCGCGCCGCGGAGAGACGTACGACGCGCGACGGCTCGCCGGCGTGGTGGTTGGTCTCCGACAACCCCACGGCGGGGGTCGACTCCCGGCACCGCGGGCCGGTGCGCGAGACCGACGTCGTCGCGGTGGTGAAGGCCCGGCTCTGGCCTGAACCACGTCGGTTGTGACTCGCCCGCTGTGGAAGACTGACCGGTCGTGGCGGATCCCGAGACCGAGAGTGCGGCGCACCCGTTCGCGGGCGACCCGGTCTTCGACCTCCACTCCGGCGGCAAGCTCGAGACGGTCTCCACCGTCGCGCTGACCGGCCGCGACGAGCTGTCGATGGCCTACACCCCGGGCGTGGCAAGGGTCTGCCTCGCCATCGCCGAGGACCCGACCATGACCCAGCACTACACCTGGGTGCCCAACGTCGTCGCGGTCGTCACCGACGGCACGGCCGTGCTCGGCCTCGGCGACATCGGCCCCGCCGCAGCGATGCCGGTGATGGAGGGCAAGGCGGTGCTCTTCAAGCAGTTCGGCGGCGTCGACGCCGTCCCGATCTGCCTGGCCACCACCGACACCGAGGAGATCATCGAGACCGTCGCCCGGCTCGCGCCGAGCTTCGGCGGCATCAATCTCGAGGACATCTCGGCGCCGCGCTGCTTCGAGATCGAGGACCGCCTCAAGGCGATGCTGGACATCCCGGTCTTCCACGACGACCAGCACGGCACGGCCGTCGTCGCGCTCGCGGCGCTCACCAACGCGCTCCGGCTCACCGGGCGCGATCCCGCCACCACCCGGGTGGTGATCTCGGGGGCCGGTGCCGCCGGTGTTGCGGTGGCCAAGATCCTGCTCGGCGCGGGCGTCCGCGACCTCGCCGTCACCGATCGCCAGGGGGTGCTCACCTCCCGACGCGCCGACCTCACGCCCGTCAAGGCCGCCCTCGCCCGGATGACCGCCGACACCTTCGACCGGCACGGCTCACTGGCCGAGGTGCTCGCCGGTGCCGACGTCTACATCGGCGTCTCGGGCGGCACCGTCGCCGAGGAGGTCGTCGCCACCATGGCCTCCGAGTCGGTGATCTTCGGCCTCGCCAACCCCAACCCGGAGGTCCATCCCGACGTGGCCAACCGGCACGCACGCGTGGTCGCGACCGGCCGCTCCGACTTCCCGAACCAGATCAACAACGTGCTGGCCTTCCCCGGCATCTTCCGGGGCGCCTTCGACGTGCACGCGACCGCGATCACCGAGGGCATGAAGCTGGCCGCGGCCGCCGCTCTGGCCGACCTCGTCGGCGACGACCTCGCCGAGGACTGCATCGTCCCCTCGCCGTTCGACCCGCGCGTGGGCCCGGCCGTGTCCTCGGCCGTGGCCGAGGCCGCGCGCCGCGACGGCGTGGCGCGTCGCTAGCGGGGACTCCGCGGGGTTCACCACCCGTGCCTGGAGGCGCCCGCAGGCCCGTCGATAGGTTGGCGAGCATGTTCGCCGTGTACGCCGAGTCCTTCTCGACCGAGTCGCCGCTCGACGGCCTGGCGGCGGGGGAGCGCCCCGAGCCGGACGTGCCCGACGGCTGGACCACCGTCACGGTCAAGGCCTCCGCGCTGAACCACCACGACCTCTGGTCGTTGCGTGGGGTGGGGCTGAAGGCCGAGCAGCTGCCGATGATCCTCGGCTGCGACGCCGCGGGCTACGACGAGGACGGCAACGAGGTCGTCGTCCACGCCGTCATCAGCCAGCCGGGCTGGACGGGCGACGAGACCCTCGACCCGGGCCGCTCGCTGTTGTCGGAGCGGTTCCAGGGCACCTTCGCCGACACGGTCGCAGTGCCGAGGGCCAACCTGGTGCCCAAGCCGGCGTCGCTGTCGTTCGAGGAGGCCGCCTGCCTGCCGACGGCCTGGTTGACGGCGTACCGGATGCTGTTCGTCCAGGGCGGCTGCAAGCCCGGTGACACCGTGCTGGTGCAGGGCGCAGGCGGCGGCGTGGCGACCGCCCTGATCTCGCTGGCCCGCGCCGCTGGCCTCAAGGTGCTGGCGACCAGCCGCGACGAGGCCAAGCGCGCCAAGGCGCTCGAGCTGGGAGCCCACGAGGTCTACGAGACCGGCCAGCGGCTGCCCACCACCGTCGACGCGGTGATGGAGACGGTCGGGCGGGCGACCTGGCTGCACTCCATCCGTTCGCTGCGTCCCGGCGGGACGCTCGTCACCAGCGGGACGACCTCCGGGCCGAAGCTCGACGACGCCGGCCTCACCCGGATCTTCTTCCTCCAGCTCAAGGTGATCGGCTCGACCATGGGCACCCGGCAGGAGCTGGCGTCGCTGATGACGATGATGGACGCCACCGGGGTCCGCCCGGTGATCGACCGGACGCTCCCCATGGAGCGGGCCCGCGACGCCCTCGCCGCGATGGCCGACGGCGACGTGTTCGGCAAGATCGTGCTGACCCGCTGATGGGCCGCCACCTGGTGACGGGCGCCGGGTCCGGGGTGGGCGCGGCGATCGCGCGGCGCCTGCACGAGCGCGGCGAGAGCCTCGTGCTCGTCGCGAGGTCCGAGCAGCGGGCCGAGGAGCTCGCGGCGGCGTACCCCGGCAGCGACCGGATCGTCGCCGACCTCGCCGACGTCGTCGCGCTCGACGCCGCGCTCGAGGCGGCCGACCTCCCCGACGAGCTCGACTCGCTCCTGCAGGTCGCCGGCGTCGTCGATCTCGGCCGCGTCGGCGACGCGCCGCTGGAGCAGTGGCGCGAGCAGCTCGACGTCAACCTGGTCGCCCCCGCGGTGCTGACCCGGCACTGCCTCCCGGCCCTGCGGGCGACGCGCGGCACCATCGTCTTCGCCAACTCCTCGGCCGGCCTCTCCGCCAGCGCCACCTGGGGGGCGTACGCCGCGTCGAAGTACGGGCTGCGCGCCCTCGCCGACGCCGTGCGCACCGAGGAGATCGAGACCGGTGTCCGGGTCACCAGCGTCTTCCTGAGCCGGACCGCCACGCCCATGCAGGAGAAGGTGCACGAGCAGGAGGGCCGGACCTACGACCAGACGAAGTGGATCTCGCCCGAGACCGTGGCCGACACGGTGATGCAGGTCATCGACCTGCCGCGGGACGCCACGATCCCCGAGGTCACCGTGCGTCCGGTGGTGCCGCGGGCGCAGTGACCCGCTCGCGACTCGGTCCGCGGCCGAGCAGCGCGAGCAGCCCGAGCACGACGACCGGCCAGGTCCACGGGCAGGCGAGCACCGCGCCGGCGCCGTCGTACCAGGGGCTGATGGTGAGGCCGACCTGCTCCATCCCCAGTCCCGTCACCGCTGAGCGAAGGGCGAGCAGCGCACACAGCACTCCGCCGACGGCACCGACGGCGAAGGTCCAGCCGCGCACGCCGAGCCGCGCGAGCGCCGGGAGGCCGAGGAGCACCACCACGGCGCCGGCGCCGTAGCCCGACGCGGCGACCAGGTAGTCCTCCCGGTCGGCGCGACCGCCGATCTGGAACCACACGCTGAACCAGCCGACGGCGAGCCCGGTCAGCAGGCTCAGCAGCTCGCAGGCCATCACGATGGCGGGGAGGAGCTTGCGCACCACGCCAGCCTGCGTCATCGACGCCGTGGGCGCAGCAGTACGAGTGCTCAGCCGAGCTCGAGGCGCGCGTCGCGCAGGCGGAACGAGGCGAACGGCTGCTTGCGGGCCAGCCACCCGAGCGGCCCGTCGGCGGGCACACTCCACACCGCCAGGCAGAGCATGGACCGAGAGGTGCCCGACAACGTCGCGGTCGTGACCGGGCCGTCGGGACGCGGCTGCCGGGTGACCACCTTCAGCGACGTGCGCAGGGCGACACCGGCAGTGTCGGCGAAGTGCGCGCTCGCGACGGCGGCCGCCGTCCACTCGGATCGGTCGACCGGCCCCAGCCCGCCGAGCTCCACGTCGAGGGACCCCTCGCGCACGGGGTAGCCGAACAGCGACCCGTAGCCCTCGACGGCAGCGGCGGCATCGGTCCAGCCGTCGACGACCCGGTAGGCACGCCCGTTGTCGTCGCGCACCCGGCGGGCCACGACCAGGGTCCGGTGCGGGAGCGTGCTGCCCGTCTCGAACAACGTGTACGCCGCGGCGTACACCCCGAGCCCTTCGCCGGCGCGGTCCAGGGCTGCCGGTGGCGTCGCGTAGAACAACGAGACCCACGCCTGGCCCTGCAACGTCCAGGGCGGGGAGGGGAAGGGCACGGGACTCAGTCCTCGGGGTCGTCGAGCCGCGCCAGCCAGGTGGCGAGGCGCTCGACCGCGGTCTCGAACTCGGGGTTGGTGTCGGTGAACTCCTGCAACCGGTCGGCGAGCCAGGCCAGGGTGACCTCCTCGTCGCCGCGCCGGCGCTCGAGCTCCTCGATGCCGCGGTCGGTGAAGTACATGTGGGCGGGTCTGCTCAGTAGTCCTCGGAGACTTCCCGGGGCAGCGGCGCGAAGGCCCGGGAGAGGAGGTCCTTCTGCTCCTCGGTGTGCCGCTTGAGGGTCCCGACCGACGGCGACGACGATGCGGCGCGGGTGACGCCCTCGACCCAACGACCGAGCTGCGGCCACACGTACAACGCGTAGTGCGGCCAGGCGCCGTTGTTCAGGGGCTCGTCCTGGACCCAGCGGATGTGCTTGAGGTTGGGGTACTTCGCGACCTCGGCCAGCAGCAGCTCGATCGGCTCGGGGTAGAGCTGCTCGACCCGGGCGATCGCGAAGCGCGCGGCATCCTCGTGCTTGGTGCGCTCGACCATCAGGTCCCAGGTGATGCGACCCGAGCAGAGCAGCAGCGTGTCGACGGCGTCGACGTCGGCATGGTCGTCGGCGATCAACGGCCGGAAGCTCCCGGTCGTGAAGTCCTCCGGCTGCGAGGCGGCTTCCTTGCGCTTGAGCATCGACTTCGGGGTGAAGACGATCAGCGGCTTGTGCTCCTCACCGAGCGAGTGCCGCCGCAGCAGGTGGAAGTGCGAGGCCGGCGTGGACGGCTGGGCGACCACGAACGCCTCGTCCGCGCACATCATCATGAACCGCTCGATGCGCGCCGAGGAGTGGTCGGGCCCCTGGCCCTCGTAGCCGTGGGGGAGCAGCATCACGACACCCGACTGCTGGCGCCACTTGGTCTCGCCCGAGGTGATGAACTCGTCGATGACCGTCTGCGCTCCGTTGACGAAGTCGCCGAACTGGGCCTCCCACAGCACCAGGGCGTCGGGGCGCGCGACGGAGTAGCCGTACTCGAAGCCGAGGGCGGCGTACTCCGAGAGCAGCGAGTCGTAGACGTGGAACTTCGCCTGGTCCTCCGTCAGCGTCGACAGCGGCGTCCACTCGTCGGCGTTGACGCGGTCGATGATCGTGGCGAACCGCGACACGAAGGTGCCGCGCCGGGAGTCCTGCCCGGCCAGCCGCACCGGACGGCCGTCCATCAGCAGCGAGCCGAACGCCAGGATCTCGCCGGTGCCCCAGTCGATCGGGCCGTCGGTGATCGCCGCGGCACGTCGCTGCAGCTGCGGCATCACCTTCGGGTGCACGGTGAAGCCCGCGGGCGGGGTGATGTAGGCATCCGAGATCCGCTTGAGGACCTCGGGGGTGACCGAGGTCTGCGCGGCGCCCGGCTGCTTCTCGGGGTAGTCGGGCACGGTGGTCCACTCGGACGGCTGCGAGTCGGCCTCACGTACCTCGGTGAAGACCCGCTCGAGCTGCTGCTGGTAGTCCTTCAGCACCTGCTCGGCCTCGTCGAGGGTGATGTCGCCACGACCGATCAGCGACTCGGTGTAGAGCTTGCGCACCGAGCGCTTCTGCTCGATCAGGTCGTACATCAGTGGCTGGGTGTACGACGGGTCGTCACCCTCGTTGTGCCCGCGGCGGCGGTAGCAGACCAGGTCGATGACGACGTCCTTGTTGAAGGCCTGGCGGTACTCGAAGGCCAGCCGGGCCACCCGGATGCACGCCTCGGGGTCGTCGCCGTTCACGTGGAAGATCGGCGCCTGCACCATCCGGGCGACGTCGGTGCAGTAGAGCGACGAGCGCGAGGCGCCCGGCGAGGTGGTGAAGCCGACCTGGTTGTTGACGACGACGTGGATGGTGCCGCCGGTGCGGTAGCCGCGCAGCTGCGACAGGTTGAGCGTCTCCGCCACGACTCCCTGGCCGGCGAACGCCGCGTCACCGTGGACCAGCAGCGGCAGGACGGGGTACGCCGCGCCCTTGTCGAGCATGTCCTGCTTGGCCCGGGCGATGCCCTCGAGCACCGGGTCGACCGCCTCGAGGTGGGAGGGGTTCGCCGCGACCGACACCTTGATCGTGTCGCCGAGCCCCGAGAGGAACTCGCCCTCGGCGCCGAGGTGGTACTTCACGTCGCCCGAGCCCTGCACCGTGCGCGGGTCGATGTTGCCCTCGAACTCGCGGAAGATCTGGCTGTACTTCTTGCCCACGATGTTGGCCAGCATGTTGAGCCGGCCGCGGTGGGCCATGCCGATGGTGACCTCGTCGAGCTCGGCCTCGGCGGCGGCCTCGCAGATCTCGTCGACCAGCGGGATGGTCGTCTCGGCACCCTCGAGCGAGAACCGCTTCTGACCGACGAACTTGGTCTGGAGGAACGTCTCGAAGGCCTCGGCCTGGTTGAGCTTCAGCAGGATCCGCAGCTGCTCCTCGCGCGGCGGCTTCTGGTGCGGCCGCTCGACACGCTCCTGGATCCAGCGGCGCTGCTCGGGATCCATGATGTGCATGTACTCGATGCCCACGGTGCGGCAGTAGGAGTCGCGCAGGATGCCGAGGATCGAGCGCATCTTCATGAAGCGGCGCTCGCCACCGAAGGACCCGGTCGCGAACTCGCGGTCGAGGTCCCACAGGGTCAGGCCGTGCGACTCGACCTCGAGGTCGGGGTGGCTGCGCTGGCGGTACTCCAGCGGGTCCGTGTCGGCCATCAGGTGGCCGCGCACCCGGTAGGCGTGGATGAGCTCCTGGACCCGCGCCTGCTTGCTGATCTCGTCGTCGTGGCTGTGCGAGATGTCGTTGGCCCAGCGGATCGGCTCGTAGGGGATCCTCAGCGCGCGGAAGATCTCGTCGTAGAACCCCTCCTCGCCGAGGAGCAGCGCGTGGACACGGCGCAGGAACTCGCCGGACTGCGCTCCCTGGATGACGCGGTGGTCGTAGGTCGACGTCAGCGTCATCACCTTGCTGATGGCGTTGCGGGAGATGACCTCCTCCGAGGCGCCCTGCCACTCGGGTGGGTACTCCATCGCCCCGACGCCGATGATGGCGCCCTGTCCCTTCATCAACCTCGGCACCGAGTGGTTGGTGCCGATCGTGCCGGGGTTGGTCAGCGAGATCGTCGTGCCCTGGAAGTCCTCGATCGTCAGCTTGCTGCCGCGGGCCTTGACGACGATGCCTTCGTAGGCGGTCCAGAACGCCGCGAAGTCCATCGTCTCGGCGGCCTTGATCGAGGGCACGAGCAGCTGGCGGGTCCCGTCGGGCTTGGCCATGTCGATGGCCAGGCCGAGGTTGATGTGGGCCGGCTGGATCAGCGTCGGCTTGCCCTCGACGACGTCGAAGCCGGCGTTCATCTCCGGCATCGCGCGCAGGGCCTTGACCAGCGCGTAGCCGATCACGTGGGTGAACGACACCTTGCCACCGCGTGCGCGGGAGAGGTGGTTGTTGATGACGGTGCGGTTGTCCCAGAGCAGCTTGACGGGCACCGAGCGCACCGAGGTCGCGGTCGGCACCTCCAGCGAGGCGTCCATGTTCTGCACGGTGCGGGCGGGCGCGCCGCGGAGCACGGTGTACGTCGGCTCGTCGCGCGCCGTCGTCGGCGCGCTGGCCGGCACGTCCTTGGCGACCGGTGTGGTCGTGCCGCGGGCGGGCTCCTGCGCCGCGGCCGCCGGACGCGGCGTTGCCTTCGGGGCCGGCTTCGCGCCGGCGGGAGCCTCGGCCGAATGCTGGGGGGCCGCTTGCTGGGGGGCCGCGTGCTTCGGCTCGGCCTGCTTCGGCTCGGCCTGCTTCGGTTCGGCCTGCTTCGGTTCGGCCTGCTTCGGTTCGGCCTGCTTCGGTTCGGCCTGCTTCGGCTCGGCCTGCGTCTTCTCGGCCTGCGTCTTCTCGGTCGGGGAAGCCTGGCTCGCACCGTTGCCCGTCGTGCCGCCGGTGGCGCTCGTCGCGGCCGGCGAGCCATTGCTCTCGAAGTAGCGCTTCCACTCCGGGCCGACGCTGCCGGGGTCGGCGTCGTACTGGTCTCTCATCTCCTCCACGAGCCACTCGTTGGCGCCGAGGTCGGCGGAGGGGACGTTGTCGTTCTGGGTGTCGCTGGCGGACTGCGCCACGGGTGGATTCGCCTCTTCCAGGAATGCGCACGCGGATGGTCAACTCGTGGCCAAGGCTAGTACGTGCCGAGCCATCCTTCACGCGCAGGAGCCTCCTGGTCGGGACCGGGACTCGCGACCCAATGCCGGGCCCGGACGCGCCGGTGCTGCATGGTGGTGCCATGCGTCGTCAGACCCCCCGATCGGCCGCCCGCCCGGTCGCCCTCGCGGGCGCCGTCCTGGCCTGTTGCCTGCTCGCCGGCTGCACCGGCGACGGCGGTGCGGAGCCCTCGTCCCGAGGCAGCTCGACCCCGTCGGCGACCGTCACGACCGAGGCCGAGCCGGAGGTGGCGACGGTCTTCACGGTCGCCAGGAACGGCAGCGTCACGGGCCGGATCGGCAAGGGTGACCGCAAGGACGTCGTGCGCCGGGTCGCCGACGTCGTCGACGAGTGGCTGGAGGCGGCGTACGTCGCTGGGGACTACCCGCGCGACGCCTCCTCCTACGACGAGACGTCGTGGCCCGGCTTCACGCAGGGAGCGGCGCGGACGGCTGCGGCCGACAAGGACCTGATGTCCAACGCCGACATCGCCGACCGCATCGACCTGCTCACGGTGAAGAAGCGCGAGATCACCGTCGACGTGCTGGCCGTCGGCCGCACGGCCAGGGCGGCGACCGCCCGGGTGAAGCTGGCGTTCGTGACCACGGGAGTCGACCAGCGCTTCGACCGGAAGGTGTCGGTGACCGGGCGCGTCTTCCTGACCAAGAAGGACGGCAAGTGGAAGGTCTTCGGGTATGACGTGGCGAAGGCGAGGGCCTGACATGAGGCGCATCTCGCGCCTGCGGGGCTGGTCCCGCATCGCCGTCCTCGCGCTGGTGCTCGGCCTGGCCGCTCTGGTCGTCCCCGACTCCGCGGTGAAGCCCACCGAGGTGTCCTTGGTGCGGATCCGGCACGGCTCGGGGCTCGACGCCCAGCGCGAGATGGTCTGGATCCTCGCCGTCGGCTCCGACGCAAGGCCGGGCGAGGACATGAACCGGACCCGGGGCGACGCCCTCCAGCTGGTCGGCATCAACACCCGGACGCACGCCGCCACGGCGATCGGGATCCCGCGCGACTCGTGGGTGGGCATCCCCGGCTACGGCAGCGAGCGGATCAACGCGGCGCTCTACTTCGGCGGCCCGCGGCTGCTGGGTCAGACGGTCGGCAACCTCGTCGGCGTCCAGCCCGACTACGTGATGGTCACGCGGTTCCCGTTCTTCGAGGACATGGTCGACTCGATCGGCGGCATCGAGGTGCAGAACCCGCGCCCGTTCAGCGACTCGAACCTCTACGTCACCGGCTTCAAGCAGGGCCGGATCCACCTCAACGGGTACGGCGCCATGGCGTTCTCGCGGATCCGCAAGACCCTGGCCGGCGGCGACTTCGACCGCTCGGCCAACCAGCAGCGCACCCTGCGCGGCATCCACGCCAAGATCCGCGCCCGCGCCGCCGAGGCCGGCTTCATGGAGCGCGGCGTCATGGCGGTGCTGGAGCACACGTCCACCAACGCCTCGCCCGGTGAGCTCTTCGAGCTGGCGCAGGCGGTCGCGCAGGTCGAGCCCGGGAAGATCACCAGCTGCGTCGTCCAGGGCAACATCGGCTCCGTGGGCGCCGCCAGCGTCGTGTTCCCGCACGTCGCCACGGCCCGTCGCTACGGCGACGACGCCCGCGACGACGCGACCATCGAGCGCTGCTGAGTTGGCTGGGGGTCCGGAAGGTTTCGTTCGCCGAGTCGGCCCCGCGCGGCGTGCACTTGTTAGGGTGACCTAACTTATAGGGGTGAGCACCCCCACCTATGGCACCGTCCTCCGCACCGAGCGGCTGTCCTCCGACCTGGTCCGGGTCGTCTTCGGCGGCCCGGGCCTCGACGGCTTCGAGTCGGTGTCGTGGACCGATGCCTACGTCAACCTGCTCTTCGTGCCGCACGGGGCGCCGTACGCCGTGCCGTTCGACCTTGCCCAGGCGCGCTCGCTGGCCCGCGAGCAGTGGCCCGTCCCGCGTCGCTTCACCGTCCGTCGTTGGGACGGGGTCAGGCGCGAGCTCTGGGTCGACTTCGTCGTCCACGGCGAGTCCGGCACGGCGGGCCGCTGGGCGCAGCAGGCGGAGCCCGGTGACCTCCTCCAGCTCGCGGGTCCGTCGGGTGGCTACCGGCCGGATCCGGAGATCCCCGCCCACCTGTTCGTCGGCGACGAGAGCGCGCTCCCGGCCATCGCCGCGTCGCTGGAGGCGGTGCCCGCGGGTGCCCACGCGCTCGTGGTGGGTCTCGTTGACGGGCCCACCGGCGAGCTCGCGCTGGAAAGTCCTGCTCGGCTGAGCATCACCTGGCTGCACCGGTCCGAGCTCGCGGTCCCCGCGGACCGCGCGCTCGTCGCCGCCGTCGAGGCGCTCGCGCTGCACCCCGGCGACGTCCAGGCCTTCGTCCACGGCGACGCCGTCGAGACCCGCGCCGTCCGCCGCCACCTGCTCGGCGACCTCGGGATGCCCCGCGCGCGGCTCTCGGTCTCGCCCTACTGGCGACGCACCTTCACCGACGAGTCGTGGCGTGAGGTCAAGAAGGACTGGCTGGCCGAGGTGGAGGCGGACGTGCCCGCCGCCTCCTGAGGCGGTCAGTCCGACCCGGACACCATGGCCCGCACGAGGCCCGGGTGGTCGGTGATCAGCGCGTCGGCGCCGGCGGCACCGAACGCGCGCACCTGCTGCGCCAGGTCGCCCGTGCCCGCGGGGTCCTCGCCGCTGCGCAGGTCGCGGGGCAGGAACCGGTTCTCCCGCCGCAGCGTGAACGCCGCCACGCCCATCCCGCGCGCGTGCGCGTCGTCGACGAGCGACGAGAGCGCGCCGGTCGCGCCGTCGGGGTCGACCGGGAAGACGTGGGTGGTGTGGACGCCGAGCATGGCGATGCGGGGCGCCATCTCGTCGAGCGCAGCGTGGCCGGCCAGGTCGCCGAAGGTACGTCGGTCACCGAGCGCCGCCAGGTCCGCCGGCTGCTTGTCGGCGAGCTCCAACAGCTGCATCAGCGGCAGGTCCGTGCGCTTGGACAACCTCGCCAGCACCGTCGGCTCGAAGCTCTCGAGCACCACGTCAGCGCCCGGCCCGTCGAACCCGGCCTCGGCCAGCGCTGTCAGCACCGGCTCGACCAGGTCGAGCCCGAGCGACTCCAGGTACGCCGGATGCTTGAGCTCCACCCACAGGCTGAACGGCCGGCGGCGACGCGCGTCCGCCACCAGCTCGAGCACGTCGGTGAAGGAGGGGACGGGGTCGCGGCCGTCGTACGCCGCGCTCGCGGGCCGGGTCTTCGGCATCCGTTCGCGCGCCCGCAGCGACCGCAGCTCGTCGTAGGTGAGGTCCTCCACGAACCAGCCGGTCGCCTCCGCGCGACCGGGCACCGTGCGGGTCGTGCGTCGGTCGGCCAGCGCAGGATGCTCCGCCACGTCGGTGGTGCCGCTGATCTGGTGCTCGTGCCGGCAGACCAGGGCGCCGTCCTTGGTCGACACGACGTCGACCTCCAGCCCGTCAGCCCCCTGCTCCACGGCGAGTGCGTAGGCGCTGCGCGTGTGCTCGGGGCGGTCTCCGCTCGCACCCCGGTGCGCGATGACCCGGGGCGCGATGACCCGGGGCGCCGACACGGGCCCATCATGGCCCAGGCCCGACGATGACCCAGACTGGGCAGGTGACGCTGCCCCGGATGGGAACCCTTGCCTCCCTGCCCGCGCTGGACCACCCCGAGCTGCTCGGCCCGACCGTGCAGGCCGCGCTGACCGCTTGGGCCCTCGGCGACCCAGGGGTGGTCGACCAGGTCGCCGTCGTCGAGATCGACCCGGCCCTGGCCGACACCGCCGCGATGACGGAGGCCTACGACGTCGCCCTCGACGCCAGCGCCAACTGCGTCGTCGTCGTCGGCTCCCGCTCGGGCGAGGAGCGCATCGCCGCGTGCGTGGTGCGGGCCGACACCCGCGCCGACGTGAACAACCTGGTCCGCAGGACCCTCGACGTGCGCAAGGCGACGTTCCTCTCGATGGACCGCGCGACCACCGAGACGCGGATGCAGTACGGCGGCATCACCCCGGTCGGCCTGCCCGCCGAGTGGCGGCTGCTCGTCGACGCCCGCTGCGTGGCGATCGACGCGGCGATCATCGGGTCGGGCGTACGCCACTCGAAGCTCCTGCTCCCGGGGCGGCTGCTCGCCGCGCTCCCCGGCGCCGAGGTGGTCGACGACCTCGGCCGCTGACCCGACCGCTCAGACCGGACGGCGCGCGCGGGCCACGTCTCCGTGCTGCGACCACTGGTCGTTGGCCGTCACCGCGACCCCGCACAGCCCGATGGCGATGAGGACGGTGGTGAGGTTCTGCACGCCGGTGGGCAGCCACTGGTTGACGACCAGCGTGAGCACGTGGGCGCCGAGCACGATCGCCACCCAGCGGGGCACCGAGCGGACCCGCCACAGCGCGACGGCCAGCAACAGCTCGCCGAGGGAGAACGCACCGATGAAGACCGCGAGGAAGACCACGATCCCGACATCGTCGGTGATCCCCTCGATCGGCCCGACGAGCAGCTCGGAGCGGACCAGCGCGCGGTAGAAGAGGAGCAGCACGGCGTACCCGCACATCGCGATGGTCCCTGCCGCGAAGACGCACACGGCCACCAGGCCGAGCCGAGGAGCCTCACCGCGCAGCAAGGTGTACACCGCCGGAAGACCCAGCGTCAGGCAGAACGACGCGAGCAGCAGCATCAGCGCGACCAGCAGGTAGCGCCCGTCGTTCTCCTCCACGACCATGAGCGACTCCCCGGCGTCGCCGGTCGGCGTGAGGATGGCGCCACACAGCATCGCCAGGGCGCCCGTCGCCAGGAGTCCGGCGGAGTAGGGCACCCACCTGACCTGCATCCGCACAAGGTAGGTCAGCTCGCGTGACTCACGCCTGCTTTCCGACAGGCTTCGCCTGACGATGTCTAGCCCTCTGGGCGCCACCGCGGCGCCGCCAAAGAGGGGATGTAGGTCCCGTTTCGACGGCGATGTCGGTGATTAGCGTGGAAGGGCCTCTCGGGTGGCACAGGAACCATCGTCTTCGTCATCGTGCAGTTCAGTCGTCCGGGGGAGAGAACATGAGGCAGCTGCTGCGAGTCACGACGATGATCGTCGCCCTCATCGCGAGCGGACTGGCCCTCGTGGCCGTCGCGCCGGCTCCTCCCGCGGCTGCGGCCTTCACGACGTTCGCCCAAGTCGGACCCGAGTCGACTCCGAACTCGTCTATCTGCCGTAATGGGGATTCTCAGACGCCGTCGTCCTGGTTTCGCCGGTTCTCCCTCGACAGCGTGGCGGAGGGCGAGGTCTTCAACGCAACGAGCATTACGTTTGGCGTGCAGAGCATCACGCTACCTGCGGGTATGTCATCGCTGAAGGTGCGCGCGCGCATCTATCGGTTCCCTGCTGATGGTCGCCATTTGTTTAGCTGGGACGACCTGAGCCGGGCCGAGTTCGTCGGGGCGACCGCGACACTCACATCGAGCGACGGCCCCCTAAAAAGTGTGACGGTCACGAGCGACTTCGGATCCTACGATCGGTCCGACGACATGGTCGTCGAGATCTTCTACGCAGGGTCCGTGCCTGGTGAGCGTTTTGTGATCGGGTCGAACGGGGGCCAGGAGCAGCAGTGGGGGCTCTTCAGCTATCCAACCTGCTCACAGACCGGCGACAGCATTCAGGAAACGTGGACGCGCTTTCCCAACATGGGTGTGGTCATCTCCGTCTCGGGTGAGCTGGGCCTGGACCTGGATCAAGACACCATCCCGAACAACCTCGACATGTGCCCGAACCGCGCGGGGCCACGCGACGGCGCCTACGCTGGCTGCCCACGCTTCACCCAAGTGGTGAGCGCGGGCTTCGACTGGAAGAAGAATGTCGTCTCGGGGACGGTGTCGATCGACGTTCCCGGCGGGACTGACGGAGTCTCGTGTCTGGACAGGGTGCCTGTGCAGATCGTGAACGCCACCACGGGAGAGCCGTACGGGTCACCCATGACGATCCGGGGCGTGTTGCGAACTGACAAGATATTTTCGCTCGACGCATCGAATATTCCGGAAGGAACGCGCGTGGGCGTTCGTGTCGACGGCTATTTCGACCGAAATCTTCAGAACGAGGGTCTCGCCGTCTGCGAGGCGAGTGCTTCCGCGTTTACCACCGTCGAGGGCAAAGTGGACGCCGACAAGGACGGCATTCCCAATGACGCCGACAGCTGCCCGGATGCGTTTGGTCCGTCGGCAGACGACCACAACGGATGTCCGCGGGTGCAGAGGAACCTATCGGCGAGCTATCAAGATGGCGTTATCACGGGTGCGATGAGTGCCTCCGATGGTGCCTGCATGGGGCAGTCGCGGGTGTTGGTCTATTGGCTACAGCCAACTGGGCCAAGTCTCGTGGGTTCCGCAGACACGGCGAGTGATGGCGCCTTCCAGGTGAATCTCGGCCGCGCTTTCGATGACAAGACCCAGCTCAAGGCGGAGGTCA
The DNA here is from genome assembly GCA_963723195.1 of uncultured Actinomycetota bacterium. Lineage (GTDB taxonomy): Bacteria > Actinomycetota > Actinomycetes > Propionibacteriales > Nocardioidaceae > Nocardioides. Next base: position 247,065 of record CAVRPU010000010.1, on the reverse strand, counting down.
GCGGCCTCTACCAGGTAGGCAAGGTGGTATGTCTGGGAAGCACCGTCGCCATCGACGTCGTCAAGGACGGTGACGGTGACGGGGTGCGTGATCGCGATGACGCGTGCGTGGCGCGACCTTCCGATGGGACGTATGGCAACGGGTGTCCCGGTGTTGCGCGGGTGTTCTCGGTGCCGACGTATGCCAAGGGCGTCTTGTCGGGCACGTTGACGGTGGCGGACAAGTCGAAGGTGCCGCCTGGCTCGTGTCTGGCCGCGAACTCCATCCGGCTCTTGACTGGGACGTGGCCGAATCTGCGGTTGATCACCGGAGAGGTCCCGGCCGGGTCCGAGTCGTTCTCGATTCCCGTCGTGATGCGCGCCGGGGACATCTACACGCTGACCGCCCAGGAGTATGTCGACCCGGGCGCGGGTTGGTGTGGCGCGGCCGCGACCGGACTTCGCACCATGGACGTGGCGGACGGCGACGGTGATGGAGTCGTGGACACGGATGATGAGTGTCTGACTCTGAAGGGCGACGGGACGTCGGCCGATGGGTGTCCGACCGTCGAGCGGGAGTTCTCGGTCGACTATGCCAACGGTGTGGTGTTCGGCAACCTGGCGATCAAGAGCTCGGAGGCCGGGGGGTGCACGGCGGAGAACCGGATTGCGGTGACACCTGATCGGACCGGGATGCCCGTCTATGGTCAGGCCGATGCCACGACGGGTCGGTTCGTGATCCCGGTGAGCATGGCCGATGGGGACGGCTATGTCCTCACCGCGGACAGGTACCTCGATGCCGCCGCGGGATGGTGTGACGCGGGCCGTACCGAAGCGATCGTCGAGATCGACCTGGACAACGACGGCGTGAACGACGACGAGGACGCCTGTGATGACGTGGCGGGTGACGGGACCTCGGACGATGGGTGTCCGCTCGTGGAGCGGGAGCTCATCGACGTCAGCTATGCCCGGGGAGTCGTCTCGGGTCGCCTGACGCTGGAGGACTCGGAGTCCGGTGGCTGTGGGTTCGCCGACCAGGTCGCGGTGACACCAGCTGAGACCGGGGTGCCGGTCTACGGGGTGGCGGCCAAGACGACCGGTGCGTTCGAGATCGCGGTGGAGATGGCCGATGAGGATGTCTACGTCGTGTCGGCCGAGACCTACCTCGATCGCGCGGCGGGTTGGTGCAGTAGGGCCACGACCGAGGCGACTGTCGAGATCGATCTGGACAACGATGACGTGGTCGATGACCTTGACCAGTGTCCGGCCCTGGAGGGTGTCCCCGATCTCGATCCTGCGTTCTCGGGGTGTCCCACGCTGGAGCGGACGGTGACAGCGCGCTATGAGGGCGGCACGATCACCGGGCAGCGTGAGAGCCGCGAGCTCGGTTGGGTGCGAGCAGGAGCAGACGGTCTCGGTGTCCCGGGTGCCGTCGACGGGTGATGGGAGTGATCGCGTGACGACCACGACCGGAACCGACGGGACCTACTCGGTGGACCTGCCCCTGCCAGTCGATGCTCGGTTCGTGGTGGAGGCGCCACGTGTCCTCGATGTGGAGGGCAAGGGGATCTGTGGTGCTGCGGCCTCGCAGATCCTCGAGGTGCCGGGTGACAGCGATGGGGTGGACGACGACGTGGACCGGTGTCCCGACGTGAACGGACCTGGGGAGGATCTGGGGTGTCCGACGCTGGAGCGGACGGTGACGGCGTCGTACGCCGACGGCACGATCACGGGTGTGGTGAGCACGCCGGGCTCCTCGGCGTGCGTTGACCGGGCGGCGATGCGGGCGTTCGAGGTGGCCCCGGACGAGACGTTGGGAGACCCGGTGGACTTCACCTCCGAGCCGGACGGGACGTATGCGTGGGGGACGAACCTGGTCCCCGGCTCGCGGTTCAAGATCGTCGCGGTGCGTGAGCTGGACAGGAACAATCTGGGAATCTGCGATGTCGCGGAGTCCGCCATCGTCGAGGTGCCGATGCCGGTCGACACAGATGGCGACGAGGTGGCCGATGACGTGGACGAGTGTCCGGGCGTGGCCGGGTCCGCCGGTGGCGAGCACCCGGGTTGCCCGACGTTGGCACGGACGGTCACGGCGCACTACGCCAACGCCGAGATCAGGGGCCAGGTCGGGGTGCAGGGCCCGACCGCGGCTCCGGCGGGGACGTGCCTGACGACGCGGGTGAGGGCGTTCACCATCCGCGATGGAGGTGCCGTGCAGGTCGGTGCGACCACGGACACGACGGCGAACGGCTCCTACGCCATCGGCGTGCCGAGCGGTTTGCCCGCCGGCTCGACCTACTTCGTGACCACGGACGAATACTTCCACGAGGAGGCCGCGGTCTGTGGTGCGGCGGAGTCGGTCAGACACCAGGTCCCGGTCCCCGTCGTCATCGTCGACCCGCCAGGAGGTGTGGCGCCGGACGCGGGCTCAGCTGGCGCCGGCGTTCTCGGGGGTGAAGCTGACCAAGAGAGTCATCCACGTCGTCGGCTCACGGGTGAAGCCACGGGTGACCAAGCTCAAGCTCCGGCTGAACGTCGCGGCAAGCGTGGTGGTCAAGGTCAGGGGGACCAGCAAGGCGACGGGCAAGAAGGTCGTCGCCCGGCTGCCCAAGACGACGCAGGCGGCTGGTGCGTCCACCATCAAGCTGACCGGGAAGGTCGGCAAGAAGCGGCTGCCACCCGGCACGTACACCGTGACGGTCCGCGCCACCAACCCGATCGGCACGGCCACCGCCTCGGCAGGCAGGCTGAAGGTCAAACCCTGAGTCGTCCCCTACGGTCGACTCCGTGAAGGCACCTCCTCGGTTGATCCCCCTCGTGGCTGCGCTGTCGCTCGCGACGGGCTGCTCGGACCCGGAGCCCAGCGCGCCGCCCACCGTCGACGAGGCCGCTGCTGCGTTCGAGAGCCTGCCGCCTCCGGCGGACGGCGAGTTCGACGGCGGCACGTTCGACGTCAGCGAGTCGATCCTCCGCGGTCAGCTCGCCGCCGACGGCCACCTGTCCGCGGCCTCCTGGGACGTGTACGTCGTGCTCGACGACGGTCAGATCGGCGCGTGGGGCGCGGGCATGGACGTCTGGGACTCGACGGCCGCGGCCCGCGATGCGGCCGAGCGCGAGGCCGGCTTCTTCTCGTGCGACGGCCCCCGCGAGCCGGTGACCGAGCTCGACCAGGGCGACGACGACCTCCTCGAAGCCACGTCGTGCCGCAAGCCAGGAAACGACGGCTACCGCGCCACCGCCTCCGCCTCCGACGGCTTCGTCACCCGCAACCTCACCGTCGCCGCCGCCACCCGCGAGCTCACCGTCGCCGGCCTGGTCGCCGTCTGGGAGCCGCTCTCCGCCACCGCCGACCAGCTCGCCGCCGACCTCGAGTGACCGGCACACGCAGTCAGCGGTCGAGGTCGCGCAGCACCCCGCTCACGTCGTCGACAGACTCGGCAGTGATGGGGTCGAGGACGAGCTGGAGATGGCGCGCGCCCGCCGCCGCGAGGCCGCGAACGTGGTCGGCGAGCTCGTCGGGCGTCACCAGCGTGACGCGGGCGTCGTACGCCGTGCCCATCAGTCGGCCGCGCCCGCCCGGCATCGTGACCAGCACGGCCGCGGTCGCCTCGACCGCCCTGCCGACCGGGGTGGCTGCCTCGACCTGGGCCGCGATCTCCGCGAAACGGTCGACGGAGTTGTCGTAGATGCTCCACCACACGTTCCAGGAGTCCACGACGGGCAGCCCGATGCTGAGCATCCTCGGCGAGGTCGACCCGAGCATGATGGGCGGCCCGCCGGCACGGACCGGTCGCGGGTCCAGCACGCAGTCGTCGACGTCGTAGAAGGCGCCGTGGAACGTGGTCCGACCCTCACGCAGCAACGGCACGACGATGGCCAGCGCCTCCTCGAAGCGCGACACGCGGCGGTCGTAGGGGAACCCGAAGGCGGCGTACTCCCGCTCGTTCCAGCCCGCGCCCAGGCCGACGATCAACCGGCCGCCCGAGATCGCGTCGACCGTCGCCGCCTGCTTGGCCAGCATCGCCGGCGCGTGGAAGCTCGTCGACGCCACGAGCGGGCCGACCTCCACCCGGCTCGTGGCGGTCGCGACGGCCGCCAGCGTCGTCCACGCCTCGTAGGGCCCGCGCGTGCTGCCGTCGGGGAGGTCGTAGAGCAGGTGGTCGCCGACCCAGAGCGAGTCGAAACCGGCGTCCTCGACGCGACGGGCCAGGTCGAGGTAGTCGGGCCACGGCACGAACCGCTCCACCTCCGGGAGCTGGACGCCGATCTTGCACGGGCGGCTCATGCGCCGACCCCCTCGATCGGCAGTGACCGAGACAGCGTCGCGCTGCTCCGGCCAGGCACGTAGCCGAGGTGCTCGTTGAGACGCAGCATCGAGGTGTTGCCGGCCTGGGTCCAGGTGTACAGCTCGTGCACGGCGTTGGTTGCTGCCCAGTGAAGGGCGCGCCGCTTCAGGTGCGAGGCGATGCCCTTGCCGCGCCAGTCGCGGCGTACGGCGGTGAGGGCGTTCTCGCCACGGTCGGGCCGGTCGGTGTCGACGAGAACCCCTGCGCAGCCGATCACCTCGGCGTCGTGGAGAGCAAGGAACATCGGGTCGCCTACCCAGCCCCCGGTCATCCACTGCTCGGCACTGATGTCGAGGGGGGTGTGCAGTGCGAAGTCGGCGAGCACCTGACGCCCGAAGACCTCGAAGCAGCCGGCCCACAGCTCCGGCTGCTCAGAGAGGAGCACGACCTCGACGTCGTCCGGCAAGGCAGGCGGGGCCGGCTCGTCGCCGACGGCGCGCAGCTGCTCGAGCTCCCGGTCGACCTCGACGAAGCCGAACCGCCGCGCGAACGCGAGGGACCCCTCGTCATCGACGCCGGCGACCACCGTCGGCACCTGCAGCGCGGCGCAGTGCTCGGCGAGTCGGGCCAGCAGCGCCGACCCGACACCGGACCGTCGATGCTCGGGCCGCACCCGCGGAGCCACGAAGGCGGCGTCCGCGGTCTCGGCCCGGTCGGCCGTGCCCGAGCCGAGCACGACGCCGTCCGCGACGGCCAGCAGCCTCAGCGTGCTCGAGGACTCCATCGCCCTCAGCTCCGCGACGCTGGGGCACCGGTCGCCCGGCTCGACCTCGATCCGGACCGCACGCCACGCCTCCAGGTCCTCGTCGGTCAGGCAGACGGTGAGCTCCATCTCGTCAATCTAGGGGCTAGAGATGGGGGGCGGCCGGCGCAGGCGGTCGCGGCCCGCTGATCCTGCTCGCGTCGTCACCTTCCGGTGGTGTAGAACGCGGCGAGCCTGGCGATGGCCTCAGTCTTCGTCATGGAGTGCACCTCGACCTCCGAGATGTGCGCTTCCTGGATGAGGGTTCGGATGATCCCCAGCGGGATGGCCTCGGCCACCGGTTGCGCCTGTCCCCTGTTCGGCCGTACTTGGTTGTCCACGCAGTCCCAGAACTCCTCGGGACTCACCTGCAACTGGTCGCGCAGGATGTGCCCCCAGATGCTTGGTCCGTAGTCGGTCCGGTCCACGGGATGGCTGACCCTCGTGTAGAGGATCTGTCCGTGCGGCAACGGCAACTCGTAGCTGACGTGGTGGGAGCCCCGCTTGCCATTGGCGCGCGTGCGCTCGACCCAGCCCTCGGTGGTGCAGAACGTCTCGTGGTCGGTCCGGGTGGCCGGGGGCCGCTTCGCGGTCACCGGCGAGTCAGGCGGCCAGCAGCCAGTCGCGAAGTTGCTCGTGAGTGGCCAGCGTGACGATCTGCACCAGCCCCCAGTTGTCCTCGTGGTTCGGGGCCAGCCGAAGCCGCTCGGTCCAGGCCTCGGCGTAGTCGCGCAGCGCGTCGATCATCTCCTCCACCGCTTCCTCGATGGTGGCACCATCTGCGGCAACCGGAACGCCGGGCAAGAAGATCGACCAACCGTCGCCGTCTGCGACGGCCTGGACCCCGGAGGGGTGCAGGCGGGTGAGGAAGTAGACCAGTCGGTCGGCGTCGACCGCGGCAACCCGACGCTCATCGCGGGTGACCGTGGCCGGACGGCCGTCATCAGCAGCGTCGAGAAGGTCCTTGAAATGCTCTCGCGCCTCGCGGGCGCTCCCGTAGTGAACGGTGGCGGTAGCCATCAGGGGCACATCTCCTCCACGAGTAGTCGTGTACACAGCGTACACACGCGGTGGGTGAGGGCAACCTTCTTCTCCCGGGTCGTCGAGCGTCGATCGGGACGCGCACCGCCGATCGGTCGCGCGTGCGTGCGTGCGCTCGATGGATCGGTTGGCGAGGGGGGTGCGCGGGATTCGTCTTTGCCCAGGTCAGAGCCAGTGTGCAGCGGGTACCCCCGGTAGGATTCGAACCTACGCTCCCGCCTCCGGAGGGCGGTGCTCTATCCCCTGAGCTACGGGGGCTCTGGGACGGGACGACCATACCTGTCGGCTCGTCGGCCCACGAAACCGGTGAGCCGCGCCAGGAGTCTCCTCGGGCGATCTCGGCGCGCAAACCGATGCGGAGCCGCCGCGGCCGCGCCGATAGGCTTGGCCGGTGACCCCTGAGCAGCTGTCCGCCGCGATCGTGGCGGTCCTGGCAGACCTGGTGGACGACGGTGCCGTCGCCCTCTCGGGCGGCGTGCCGGAGAACGTGGTGGTCGAGCGTCCGCGCCAGCGGGAGCACGGCGACTACGCGACCAACGTCGCGCTGCAGCTGGCCAAGAAGGCAGGGACCAACCCACGGGCGCTCGCCGAGCTGGTCGCCAAGCGCCTGGAGACCGCCGACGGGATCGCCAAGGTCGACATCGCGGGCCCGGGCTTCCTCAACATCACCGTCGAGAGCGGGGCGCAGGGGCAGGTCGCAGCCGACATCGTGGCGGCCGGGACGGCCTACGGCACCACCCGGACGGGCGCGGGGGAGAAGGTGAACGTCGAGTTCGTCTCGGCCAACCCGACCGGCCCGGTGACGCTGGCCAGTGCCCGGTGGGCGGCGGTCGGCGACACGATCGCCCGGCTCATCGAAGCCGTGGGCAGCGACGTCACCCGGGAGTACTACTTCAACGACCACGGCGCGCAGATCGACCGGCTGGCGACGTCGCTGCTGGCGCGCGGGCGGGGCCGCGAGGTGCCCGAGGACGGCTACCAGGGCAGCTACGTCACCGAGCTGGCCGAGACGGTGCTGGAGCAGCACCCGGAGGTCGCGGACCTGGACGACGCCGCGGCGCAGGAGGCGTTCCGCGAGTACGGCGTCGACCTGATGTTCGAGGAGATCAAGCGGACGCTCGCCGACTTCCGGGTCGAGTTCGACGTCTACTTCCACGAGAACGACCTGCACAGGAGCGGAGCCGTCGAGAAGGCGATCGACCGGCTCACCGAGCTCGGCAACACCTTCGAGCAGGACGGCGCGCTCTGGCTGGCGACGCAGCAGTTCGGCGACGACAAGGACCGGGTGATCGTCCGGTCCAACGGCAAGCCGGCGTACCTCTCGGGCGACCTGGCCTACTACCTGGACAAGCGGGAGCGTGGCTTCGACCGCTGCGTGATCCTGCTCGGCGCCGACCACCACGGCTACGTCGGCCGGATGATGGCCATGTGCGCCGCGTTCGGCGACAAGCCCGGCACCAACCTCGAGATCATCATCGGCCAGATGGTCAACCTGCTCAGCAACGGCACCGTGGTGCGGATGGGCAAGCGCTCGGGCAACATCGTCACGCTGCTCGACCTGGTCGACGAGATCGGGATCGACGCCGCGCGTTACGCGCTCGTGCGCTTCTCGATGGACGTCAACCTCGACATCGACGTCGACCTCTGGGCCAAGGCGACGAGTGACAACCCGGTCTTCTACGTGCAGTACGCCCACGCGCGGATCTCCTCGATCCTGCGCAACGCGGCAGACCTGGGGCTGGCCGGCGATCCGGCCACCGCCCACCTCCTGACCCACGAGCGTGAGGGCGAGCTGCTGCGGGCGTTGGCGGACTACCCGCGAGTCGTCGCATCGGCCGCGCAGCTGCGCGAGCCGCACCGGATCGCGCGCTACGTCGAGGACACCGCGTCGGCCTACCACAAGTTCTACGACTCCTGCCGCGTCCTGCCGATGGGCGACGAGGAGCCGGCCGACCTTCACCGCGCCCGGCTGCTGCTGGTCGACGCGACGCGCGTGGTGCTCGCCAACGGCCTCGGGCTGCTCGGGGTCACCGCGCCCGAGCGGATGTAGGCAGGCCAGCAGACCGTGCCGTCCCACGAGGCAGGCTGGGCGCATGCCGACGGGGCCCTCAAGAGCCCCGCCTGGCTCCGCGAGCCCACCGACACCAACGAGCTGGTCCCGAGTCTGTGGTCGCTGACGGCCCACAAGGACGGCGGCGACCTGGTCGTCGGCGGGGTGCGGCTGCCCGACCTGGCCGCGGAGCACATGACCCCGGCGTACGTCCTCGACGAGGCCGACTTCCGCTCGCGCGCCCGCGCATTTCGCAGTGCGTTCGCCGACAGTGCCGGCTGGGACGTCTTCTACGCGGGCAAGGCCTTCCTCTGCACCGCCGTCGCCGGCTGGATCGCCGAGGAGGGCCTCAACCTCGACGTCTGCTCACCCGGAGAGCTCACCGTCGCGCTCGCGGCCGGCTTCGACCCCGCTCGGATCGGCTACCACGGCAACAACAAGTCCTTCCCCGAGCTGCGGCGGGCCGTCGTCACCGGGGTGGGCCGGATCATCGTCGACTCCTTCACCGAGATCGAGCGGCTGGCCGAGATCACCCGGGACACCGGAACGACGGCGCGCGTCATGGTGCGGGTGACGGCGGGCGTCGAGGCGCACACGCACGAATACATCGCCACCGCCCACGAGGACCAGAAGTTCGGCTTCTCGATCACCTCGGGCGACGCCGCCGAGGCGGTACGCCGTGTGGTCGCCGCGGAGGGCCTGGAGCTGCTGGGCCTGCACTCCCACATCGGCAGCCAGATCTTCGACTCCTCGGGCTTCGAGGTTGCGGCTCGGCGGGTGCTGGCGCTCCACCACCGGGTCAGCGACGAGCTCGGCGTCACCCTCCCCGAGCTCGACCTCGGCGGTGGGTTCGGCATCGCCTACACCACCCAGGACGACCCGTCCGACGCCGCACAGCTGGCCACCGAGCTCACGAAGATCGTCGAGCACGAGTGCCGCGCGCTCGGCATCGCGCAGCCACGGCTCTCGATCGAGCCCGGTCGGGCGATCGTCGGCCCGGCGATGTGCACCCTCTACACCGTCGGCACGGTCAAGGAGGTCGCGCTCGATGGCAACGCGCGCCGGACCTACGTCTCCGTCGACGGCGGGATGAGCGACAACATCCGCACGGCGCTCTACGACGCCGACTACTCCTGCACGCTGGCCTCGCGACACAGCGACGCGGCACCGATGCTGACGCGCGTCGTCGGCAAGCACTGCGAGGCCGGCGACATCGTGGTGAAGGACGAGTTCCTGCCCGCCGACCTGCGCCCGGGCGACCTGGTCGCCGTTCCCGGCACCGGCGCCTACTGCCGCTCGATGGCCTCCAACTACAACCACGCCCTGCGACCACCGGTGATCGCGGTGCGGGACGGGGTCGCGACGGTGCTGCTGCGCAGGGAGACTGAGGCCGACCTGCTGGCCACCGACCTGCTGGCTACCGAAAGGGGAGTGCACTCATGACCGCCCCGCTCCGCGTCGCCGTCCTCGGCTGCGGTTCCGTCGGCTCGCAGGTCGTCCGACTGCTGCTGCAGCACGCCGACGACCTCGCGGCCCGGGTGGGAGCCCGCGTCGAGCTCGTCGGTGTCGCCGTACGCCGCCTGGACGCCGCGCGCGAGGTCGAGGTGCCCGACGGGCTGCTGACCACCGACGCCCACGCCCTGGTCACCGGCGGCGACGTCGACATCGTCGTCGAGGTGATCGGCGGCATCGAGCCGGCACGCTCGCTGATCCTGGCCGCCCTCGAGAGCGGCGCGAGCGTCGTCACGGCCAACAAGGCGCTCCTCGCCGAAGACGGACCCACGCTGTTCGAGGCCGCCGACAAGGCCGCCGGTGGCGAGGGCAGGGACCTCTACTACGAGGCGGCCGTCGCCGGCGCCATCCCGATCCTGCGGCCGCTGCGCGAGTCCCTCGCCGGCGACAGGGTCACCCGCGTCATCGGCATCGTCAACGGCACCACCAACTTCATCCTCGACAAGATGGACACCGCCGGCAGCGGCTTCGCCGAGGCGCTGGAGGAGGCCCAGGAGCTGGGCTACGCCGAGGCCGACCCGACCGCCGACGTCGAGGGCTTCGACGCCGCCGCCAAGGCCGCGATCCTCGCGAGCCTCGCCTTCCACACCCGCGTCACCGCAGCCGACGTCCATCGCGAGGGCATCTCCGAGGTCACGGCCGCCGACGTCCGGTCGGCCGCCGACATGGGCTCGGTGGTCAAGCTGCTCGCGATCGCCGAGCTGGTCTCGACGGGCTCGACCGACGAGCCTGCCGTCGCTGTGCGGGTGCACCCGGCGATGATCCCGAGGACGCACCCGCTGGCCAGCGTGCGCGAGGCCTTCAACGCCGTCTTCGTCGAGTCGGAGGCGGCCGGGCAGCTGATGTTCTACGGCCCGGGCGCGGGCGGCGCCCCGACCGCGAGTGCCGTGCTCGGTGACCTCGTCACCGTGGCGCGCAACCGCCTGGCAGGCACCAGGGGCGCGGGCGAGTCCGCGTACGCCGCGCGTGCGGTGCTGCCGATGGGCAAGACCCGCACGAAGTACCACGTCGCCATCGACGTCGACGACCGCGCGGGCGTGCTCGCGGCCGTGGCGCTCGCGTTCGCCGACCACGACGTCTCGATCCAGACGGTGCGACAGGAGGGGCGGGGCGACGACGCCCAGCTCGTCGTCGTCTCCCACGGCGCCACCGACGCCCAGCTCGCGGCCACGGTCGAGCAGCTTCGCCGCATGGACATCGTCCGCGAGGTCACCTCGGTCATGCGGGTCGAGGGCGGAGACGACGAATGAGCGGTCTCCACGAGATCGACCACCGGACGGTGTGGCGTGGCGTGATCGAGGAGTACCGCGAGCTCCTCGACCTGGTCCCCGACGACCTCGTGCCCGTCACCCTGCGTGAGGGTGGCACACCGCTCGTCCCGTCGGCGTGGTTGTCGCGGGTCACCGGCGGTGAGGTGCACCTCAAGGTCGAGGGAGACAACCCCACCGGGTCCTTCAAGGACCGTGGGATGACCGCGGCGATCAGTGTCGCCAAGCACGAGGGCGCCGAAGCCGTCGTCTGCGCGTCGACCGGCAACACGTCGGCCTCGATGGCGGCGTACGCCGCTCGCGCCGGGCTCCTCCCGCTCGTGCTGATCCCCGAGGGCAAGATCGCCGCCGGCAAGATGGCGCAGGCCGTGGTGCACGGCGCACGCATCATCATGGTGCGCGGCAACTTCGACCACTGCCTGCAGCTCGCCCGCGCACTGGCCTGGGACTACCCGGTCGCCCTGGTCAACTCGGTCAACCCGGTGCGCCTCCAAGGCCAGAAGACCGCGTCGTTCGAGGTCGTCGACGCGCTCGGTGACGCCCCCGACTTCCATCTGCTGCCGGTCGGCAACGCCGGCAACATCTCGGCGTACTGGCTGGGCTACGAGCAGTACGTCGCCCTGGGCCGCGCGACCAAGAGGCCTCGGATGCGCGGCTTCCAGGCCGAGGGCGCGGCGCCGCTGGTGACGGGGGAGCCGTTCCCCGACCCGGAGACGGCGGCCACCGCCATCAGGGTCGGCAACCCCGCGTCGTGGAAGCTCGCCGAGGCGGCCGTGCAGGAGTCCGGTGGCCGCTTCGTCGCCGTCACCGACGCCCAGATCCTCGACGCCCAGGCCCAGCTCGCGAGGGCCGACGGCGTCTTCGTCGAGCCGGCTTCGGCAGCCGGGATCGCCGGGTTGCTCGCCGACGTGGCGAGCAATCCGGAGGAGTACGCCGGCGCCACGGTGGTCATCACCGTGACCGGTCATGGCCTCAAGGACACCGCGACCGCTCTCGCGAGCGCAGGCGACCTCGTCGACCACGTGGTCGAGCCCGACGTCGAGCAGGCGGCCAGAGCCGCCGGCCTGAAGTAGCGGCGTCGTGCCGTTCGTCGAAGGACGAGTGCGGGTGACCGTCCCGGCGACCTCGGCGAACCTCGGTCCCGGCTTCGACTCGCTCGGGCTCGCCCTGGCACTGCGCGACGAGGTCGATGCCGAGGTGCACGGCGACGGGATCTCGGTCTCGGTCCGCGGCGAGGGTGCGGGCACGGTGCCGACCGATGGCAGCCACCTCGTCGTCCGGTCGATGCTGGCGGCGTTCGACCTCCTGGGTGCGCGGCCGCCCGGCCTGACCGTCTCGTGTCGCAACGTCATCCCGCACGGGCGTGGTCTCGGATCCTCGTCGGCGGCGATCGTCGCGGGGGTCTCGCTGGCCCGGGCGCTGGTCGCCGGAGGCACCCTGCTCGTCGACGACCACCGGCTGTTCTCCCTCGCAGCAGAGATCGAGGGGCATCCCGACAACGTCGCGCCGGCGTTCTACGGCGGGCTCGTGATCAGCGGGCACGAGGACGGTCGCTTCTTCGCCGTGCCGGCCGACGTCGACCCGAGGGTCAGCGTCGTGGTGTTCGTGCCGCCGACCCCGCTGCAGACCACCGTCGCCCGGGGCCTGCTGCCCGAGTCCGTCCCGCACGCCGACGCCGCGGCCAACGCCGGCCGGGCCGCCCTGCTGGTCGCCGCGCTCGCCGGCCGCCCGGAGCACCTGCTGCTGGCCACCCGCGACCTGCTCCACCAGGACTACCGCGCCCCGGCGATGCCGGACTCCGCCGCGCACGTGGCCGCGCTGCGCGCCGACGGCGTACCCGCCATCGTCTCCGGCGCCGGACCCACGGTGCTGGCGTTCTGCGACGGGCCCGTCCTCACCCCCGGGTCGGCCGAGGCTCTCCTCGACCGGTGCCCGGCCGGCTGGACGGCCTCGCACCTCGAGGTCGAGCGACGCGGCGTCGTCCTCGCGTGACTCTGCGACCGATGCCACATCCGCGGAGTCCGGGTGCTAACGTGGGCGACGCACCACTCGGTGCTGCACCGTCCGCGGAAGCCACGCACGGTGCGACCGCCACCTCGATGTCGCACTCATCGCGAGTCAACATCCAAGTCGCGCCGACACGAGGCAGTGGTCACCCAGATTCCACCAGGACGCCGTAGGCCGGTCCCGGCCCGGACGGCGCTGATACGTGGGAAGGACCTCACGTGACGGAAACCCTCGACTCGACCGAAAGCGCGCCGGCGAAGAAGCGCGCCGGCGGACTCAACGCCATGCTGATCGCCGACCTGAAGTCGATGGCAGGCGGCCTGGGCATCTCTGGTGCGGGGTCGATGAAGAAGGCGCAGCTGATCGAGGCGATCAAGGGCGCCCAGAAGGGCGGCCAGAAGGGCGCCCAGAAGGACGCCCAGAAGGACGCCCAGAAGGACGCCCAGAAGGACGACCAGCCCGCAAGCCAGCCCGCCAGCCAGCCACGTGGTCACGGGGGCGGCACGTCCTCGGGCCGAGCCGAGCGCCGCGAGCAGGCCCGTGACGAGAGGCGGCAGGAGCCGCCCGCCGTCAGGCAGGAGCGGACCGGCCCCGACGAGAAACAGGATGACCGCAGGCAGGACGACCGCAGGCAGGACGACCGCAGGCAGGACGACCGCAAGCAGGACGACCGCAGGCAGGACGACCGCAAGCAGGACGACCGCAAGCAGGACGACCGCAAGCAGGACGACCGCAAGCAGGACGACCAGCAGACCCCGAACGACCAGCGGGACCGCAGCGACGACGACCAGGGGGGCGGCAGCAGGCGCAACCGTCGCCGTCGTGGCCGTGGTGAGCGTGAGCGACCCACGACCGGCGGCAGCAGCCGGCAGAGCGGCAGCCGAGGAGAGCCCGACACCCAGATCCTCGAGGACGACGTCCTGGTGCCGGCCGCCGGCATCCTCGACGTCCTCGACAACTACGCCTTCGTGCGGACCAGCGGCTACCTGCCCGGCCCCGACGACGTGTATCTGTCCCTGTCGCTGGTCCGGAAGTTCGGGCTGCGTCGGGGCGATGCGGTCGTCGGCATGGTGCGCCAGCCCCGAGAGGGCGAGCGCAAGGAGAAGTTCAACCCGATGGTCCGGGTCGACGCCGTCAACGGCGCCGACCCCGAAGCCGTCAAGAACCGGGTGGAGTTCTCCAAGCTGACCCCGCTCTACCCCGACCAGCGGCTGCGGCTCGAGACGGGGCCCGACAACCTGATCGGCCGGGTCATCGACCTGGCTGCCCCGATCGGCAAGGGCCAGCGCGGCCTGATCGTCTCGCCGGCCAAGGCCGGCAAGACGATGATCTTGAAGTCGATCGCCAACTCGATCACCACGAACAACCCCGAGTGCCACCTCATGGTGGTCCTCGTCGACGAGCGACCGGAGGAGGTCACCGACTTCGAGCGATCGGTCAAGGGCGAGGTCATCTCCTCCACCTTCGACCGGCCGCCGGTCGACCACACGACGGTGGCCGAGCTCGCCATCGAGCGGGCCAAGCGGCTCGTCGAGCTCGGACACGACGTCGTGGTGCTCCTCGACGGCATCACCCGGCTTGGACGGGCCTACAACCTGGCTGCGCCGGCCTCGGGCCGGATCCTCTCCGGCGGCGTCGACTCGGCGGCGCTCTACCCGCCCAAGAAGTTCTTCGGGGCTGCGCGCAACATCGAGGGCGGCGGCTCCCTGACCATCCTCGCGACGGCGCTCATCGAGAGCGGCTCGAAGATGGACGAGGTGATCTTCGAGGAGTTCAAGGGCACCGGCAACATGGAGATCCGGCTGCGCCGCGAGTTCGCCGACAAGCGGCTGTTCCCGGCCATCGACGCCGTCCAGTCGGGCACGCGGCGCGAGGAGCTGCTGCTGAGCCAGGAGGAGCTCGCCATCATCTGGAAGCTGCGGCGCGTGCTGTCGGGCCAGGACGGCCAGCAGGCGCTCGAGCTGTTGCTGGGTCGGTTGAACAAGACCCAGACCAACATCGAGTTCCTGATGCAGGTCCAGAAGACCACCCCCGGGGAGGAGTGACCTTCTCGGGGTGAGCCTTTACCCGGCCAGCCGGGGAGTTTCACCGACTTGTGTCGGTTCCGTCGTACCAGGTACGACGAAAGCCACACTCACTTATCGGAGGGTCGGCAGCGGCGGGCGACCACGAGCCACCTCACCCTGCTTGGCTGCCTATCGGCGCGCAACCGCCCGCAGCCCGTCACGTGCGCCAGGAGATCGAGGAATTCGCAGATTCGCCCCAGCGTTCCAAGCAGTGGCAAGATTGCCCGTCGGTTCCGGTTCACGCGTCCCACAGGGAGGCGACCCGGCGACCAGGAGAGGAAATCCCATGAAGAAGGACATCCACCCGGACTACGTGACGACCCAGGTGACCTGCACCTGCGGCGCCCAGTTCACCACGCGCAGCACCGTCGCCTCGGGCGTCATCCACTCCGACGTGTGCTCGCAGTGCCACCCGTTCTACACCGGCAAGCAGAAGATCCTCGACACCGGTGGTCGCGTGGCCCGCTTCGAGGCTCGCTACGCCAAGAAGGCTGCTGCCGAGAAGAAGTAGCCCCCCTCTCGCACCGACACATCAGGGACGAGAGGAGCCGAGCGTGTTCGAGGCAGTCGACGCGCTCGTCGACGAGCACGCCGCCCTCGAGGGGCGGCTGGCCGAGCCGGAGACGCATGCCGACCAGCGGCTGGCGAAGCGGCTCAACCAGCGCTACGCCGAGCTGACGGCCGTCGTGACGTCGTACCGCGAGTGGCTGCAGCTCGGTGACGACGTCGCGGCGGCGCGCGAGCTCGCGGGTGAGGACGCCTCGTTCGCCGCGGAGGCCGACGAGCTGGCGACGCGGCGCGCCGCCGTCGAGGAGCGCCTGCAGCGCCAGCTGGTGCCGCGCGATCCCACGGACGCCAAGGACGCGCTGCTCGAGGTCAAGTCCGGGGAGGGCGGCGAGGAGTCGGCGCTCTTCGCCGGTGACCTGCTGCGGATGTACACCCGCTACGCCGAGCGGCGCGGCTGGAGGACCGAGGTGCTCGACGCCACCGAGTCCGACCTCGGCGGCTACAAGAGCGTCACCCTCGCCGTGAAGGCGAAGGGCACGCCTGCGCCGGGGGAGGCGCCGTACGGCCTGCTCAAGTTCGAGGGCGGGGTGCACCGCGTCCAGCGGGTGCCGGTCACCGAGTCCCAGGGCCGCGTCCACACCTCGGCCGCGGGCGTGCTGGTGATGCCCGAGGCCGAGCAGGTCGACGTGACCGTCGACGAGAACGACCTGCGCGTCGACGTCTTCCGGTCCTCGGGTCCCGGCGGACAGAGCGTCAACACCACCGACTCGGCCGTCCGGATCACCCACCTGCCGACCGGCATCGTCGTGAGCTGCCAGAACGAGAAGTCGCAGCTGCAGAACAAGGAGCAGGCGCTGCGGATCCTGCGGGCCCGCCTGCTCGCCGCCGCCCAGGACGCCGCCGACGCCGAGGCCAGCGTGGCCAGGCGGAGCCAGGTGCGCACCGTCGACCGCTCGGAGCGGATCCGCACCTACAACTACCCCGAGAACCGCATCTCCGACCACCGCACGGGCTACAAGGCCTACAACCTCGACCAGGTGCTCGACGGCGACCTCCAGCCGGTGCTCGACTCCGCGGTGGAGGCCGACATGGCGGCGAGCCTGGAGTCCCTGGAGTGAGCGACGCGCTCGACCGGCGCTCGGCGCGGACGGCGGCCGTCCAGCGACTCGAGGCGGCGAGCGTCGCCTCGCCGGCCTTCGACGCCGACGAGCTGCTCGCCCATGTCCTCGGCACGACCCGCGGCCGGCTCGGGCTCGTCGACGCGCTCACGAGCGAGCAGGCTGCGGCGTACGACGCCCTGGTGGCCCGCCGCGCGGCACGGGAGCCGCTCCAGCACCTGACGGGTGCGGCGGCCTTCCGCCACGTCGAGCTGGCGGTCGGCCCGGGGGTCTTCGTGCCGCGGCCCGAGACCGAGCTGCTGGCGGGCTGGGCGGTGGAGCAGGCGCGTGCTGTGGTCTCGGCGGGCTCGACCACCTGCCAGGTGGTGGACCTCTGCACGGGGTCCGGCGCCATCGCGAAGTCGCTCGCCGACGAGGTGCCAGAAGCCCGCGTCTACGCCGTCGAGCTCGATCCGGAGGCCTACGGCTGGGCCGAGCGCAACCTCGCCGGCACCGGCGTCGACCTTCGCCAGGGTGACCTCGCGACCGCGTTCGACGACCTGCTCGGCACCGTCGACGTCGTGGTCTGCAACCCGCCCTACGTGCCCCTCGAGGCGTGGGAGTCCGTGGCTGCCGAGGCCCGGGACCACGATCCTCACCTGGCGCTCTTCTCGGGCCTCGACGGGCTTGACGCGATCCGTGCGCTGGAGCGGCGTGCGGCGGATCTGCTGAAGCCCGGGGGAGTGGTGGGCTTCGAGCACGCCGACGTGCAGGGCGAGTCCGCACCGGGGGTGCTCGCCGCCACCGGTCGTTGGCGGGAGGTTCGCGACCACCGCGACCTGGCTGGACGTCCGCGCTGGACCACGGCCCGGCTGGCACTATGAGCCCACTATGAGTTCCAGGCGTCTGCCCACCGACACCGACGACGAACGCGAGACCGCTCTGGAGGCGGCCACTCTCGCCGTGCGCCGCGGGCAGCTGGTCGTCTTCCCGACCGACACCGTCTACGGGGTCGGAGCCGACGCGTTCGACCCGGATGCGGTCGCCGGCCTCCTCGAGGCCAAGGGTCGCGGACGCGACATGCCGCCGCCGGTGCTGATCAGCCAGGCCGCAACTGCGGACGCGCTCGCGCTCGCGCTGCCGGGCTACGCGCGCACCCTGATGGAGCACTTCTGGCCGGGGCCGCTCACGATCGTCGGCAAGCAGCAGCCGTCGCTGCAGTGGGATCTCGGAGACACCCGCGGCACCGTCGCGATCCGGATGCCCGACCACCCGGTCGCTCTCGACCTGCTCGAGCGCACCGGGCCGCTTGCCGTCACCTCGGCCAACCTCACCGGGCTGCCCGCCGCGACCGACGCCGAGCAGGCGGAGAAGATGCTCGGCGAGACCGTGGAGGTGATCATCGACGCCGGACCGTCACCGCAGGGTGCCGACAGCGCCCCGTCGACGATCATCGACGTGACCGGACCGCAGGGCCGGGTGCTGCGCATCGGCGCGCTGAGCCTGGAGCAGCTCAACGAGGTGCTCGAGCCCACCGGCGCGACCATCCTCGACGAGGGCTGATGCGCGAGTACGTCCTGGTCTTCCTCGTCGCCGCGGCGGCGGCGTACCTCCTGACCGTCGTCGCGCGCGAGCTGGCGCTGCGCACCAACGCGGTCGCCCCGGTGCGCGACCGCGACGTGCACGACGAGCCGATCCCGTACCTCGGCGGGTTGGCGATGCTCGGCGGGTTGGTCGCGGCGTACCTCGTCGCGCGCGAGCTGCCGTTCCTCTCGGGGGCCGATCCCTACGTGTTCGAGCAGGCCCGCGCCGTCCTGCTGGCCGGTGCCGTCATCTGCGCCGTCGGCGTGCTCGACGACATCTTCGACCTGGACGCCCTGACCAAGTTCGGTGGCCAGTGCCTCGCGGCCGGCCTGCTGGTCTACCTCGGCGTGCAGTACACCTGGGTGCCGAACACCGATGGCGGCATCATCTCCCTGAACCTCGCCCAGGGCGGGCTGCTCACCGTCTTCATCGTGGTCGCGACCGCCAACGCGGTGAACTTCGTCGACGGCCTCGACGGCCTCGCGGCGGGTGTGGTGGCGATGGGGGCGCTGGCGTTCTTCGCCTTCTGCTACCTGCTGACCCTGCGCAACGACGTCACCCTGGCCACCACGGGTGCGCTCCTGAGCGCCGCCCTGGCCGGGGTGTGTGCGGGCTTCCTGGTCCACAACTTCCATCCGGCGCGCCTGTTCATGGGCGACTCGGGCTCGATGCTGCTGGGGCTGGTGCTCGCGGCGTCCACGATCGCGCTGACGGGACAGTTCAACCCCGACGAGCTCAGCGGCGTGGGCGGCAGCCTGGTGCTGCTGCCGATCCTGCTTCCGCTGTCGATCCTGATGATCCCGCTCGCCGACCTGATCATGGCGGTCCTGCGGCGTACCAAGGGCGGCAAGTCGCCGTTCGCACCGGACAAGCAGCATCTCCATCACCGGATGCTGGAGTTCGGCCACTCCCATCGCCGCGCGGTGCTGGTGATGTGGCTGTGGTCGGGCCTGATCGGCTCGAGCATCGTGGTGCTCAGCCTCTACTCCGGTCGCACCGTGTGGAGCTTCTTCGCCGTGATGGTCGCCGTCACGATCGGCCTCACCTTCCTGCTCCCGCGCGTGCACAAGCCGGCACTGACGACGGCGACCTCCGAGGCCCAGGAGAGCCGCGAGGACGCTCATGAGGAGCCGCTCCCCGGCCTGTGAGCCACCCACTTGGCACCACCCGAACCGCTTGTGATAGTTTTCACGAGCACCCTTCGAGGGGCAGCAAGACCTCCATCTGCAGGCAACCAACCTCCACAGATCGGGCCGCCGACATGACGACCGCGACGAAGCAGGCACCCCGGGTCACCGGCACGCGCACGCTCGTCGTGACCATGGTCGCGGTGGACCTCGTGGTGGTCGCCGTGGCTCTCCTCGCTGCTGTCGTCAGCGGTCGGGACGCTGCCGTCGCGGCGCTCGTAGGCGGCTTCGTCGCCGCGGTCGTGCTGTTCTCCGGAACGGTCCTCGTCAACCTCGTCGCGAGCGTGATGCCCGCAGCCGCGCTGCTGGTCGCCCTGCTCACCTACGTGCTCGAGGTCGTGGTGCTGGCCGTGGTCTTCCTGGCGATCTCGCGCTCTGCGCTGGTCGACGACCAGGCCTCTCGTACCTGGCTCGGAGCGGCCGTCATCGCCACGACGCTGGCCTGGCTCGTCGCCCAGGTCGTCGTCTCCACGCGGGCCCGGATCCCGGTCTACGACCTTCCCGAGCGGACCCTCGACGGGGGCACCTTTCAGCCGGGTCCACCCGTCGAGGGCGGGGGTGAACGATGAAGTCCTCCACTGCTAGTGTCCGGAACGCCATGGCCCGACCGCTTCCCCCGCCCGGCCCTCTCGGTGCCCGGCCCGCCGAGGACCGCCCGCAGGGCGACCCGTGGCACGCGTTCGGATACCTGGTCGCCGGCGTCCTCACCTACGGTGCCATCGGCTTCGGTCTCGACGCGTGGCTGGGGACGAGGTTCCTGGTCGCGGTCGGGATCCTCACCGGCGCCGTGCTCGGGATCTACATGACCTTCAAGCGTTTCGACATGTCCACGACGAACATGAGGCAGGAGACACGGTGAGCTCGCTGGCCCACTCGATGCCCCAGACCGGGATCCTCGCCGCCGAGGAGGAGGGCTTCCACGCCCCCGGCCCGGCCGACTTCGACCTGCCTCCGATCGGTGGCAGCAGCGGGACGCTCGA
This sequence comes from uncultured Actinomycetota bacterium, assembly GCA_963723195.1. Classification (GTDB taxonomy): domain Bacteria; phylum Actinomycetota; class Actinomycetes; order Propionibacteriales; family Nocardioidaceae; genus Nocardioides. The sequence continues at coordinate 226,700 of CAVRPU010000010.1, read as the reverse complement.
GTTCGCCGGACAGCACTGGGAGCTCGGCGTCACCAAGCCGATGCTCCAGCTGGTCGTGGTCGCCGTCTTCGTCTTCGGCTTCCTCTTCATGGCCGCCAGGAAGCGCGCGCTCGTGCCCGGCCGGCTGCAGTTCACCGGCGAGGCGGCGTACAGCTTCGTGCGCAACTCCATGGGCCGCGACATCATCGGCAGCCACGACTTCATGCGGTTCGTCCCCTACCTGTTGACGCTCTTCTTCTTCATCCTCGTCAACAACCTGATGGCGACGATCCCCTTCTTCCAGTTCCCGACCATGGGTCGCTCCGGCATGGTCTACGGCCTCGCCGCGATGAGCTGGATCATCTACAACGCCGTCGGCATCAAGAAGCACGGCTTCGTGGGCTACTTCAAGCTGCAGTCGGTGCCGGCCGGCATCACCGGCCCGATCCTGCTGTTGCTGGTGCCGCTGGAGTTCATGTCCAACATCCTGGTCCGCCCGGTCACGCTGGCCTTGCGTCTGTTCGCCAACATGTTCGCGGGCCACCTGCTGCTGATCCTCTTCGCCCTCGGCGGCGAGTACCTCCTCGTGCACGGGGCCGCTCTGGTCAAGCCGGTCGGCATCCTGGCCTGGGTCCTCTTCGTCGCGGTCGCGTTCCTCGAGCTGCTGGTGCAGTTCCTGCAGGCCTACGTCTTCACCCTGCTCAACGCCATGTACATCTCCGGTGCTCTCGCAGACGAGCACTGAGAGTCGATAAGAAAAGTAACGAAAGGAAGAAGCCGTGGAAGGCTCTCTGAACATGGTCGGTTACGGCCTGGCGGCCATCGGCCCGGGCGTCGGCATCGGCCTGATCTTCGCCGCGTACATCAACGGCGTCGCCCGTCAGCCCGAGGCCCAGAGCCGGCTCCAGTCGATCGCGATCCTTGGCTTCGCGCTCGCCGAGGCGCTGGCCATCATCGGTATCGCCCTCGCGTTCGTTCTCTGACCGAGCACCTGAGAGAAGGACCTGCTCATGCCCCACCTGATGGTGCAGAACCTCACGGCGTCGCCGGCGATCTCGGCGGCGGAGGGTGGTCTCAACCCGCTCGTCCCGCACCCGATCGAGATCGTGCTCTCGCTGGTCGTCTTCGGCATCTTGTTCTTCCTCGTGAAGAAGTACGTCGTGCCGAGCTTCGAGAAGACCTACGCCGAGCGCACCGCCGCGATCGAGGGCGGCATCTCGGAGGCCGAGCGCAAGCAGAAGGAGGCCGACGACCGGTTGGCCGAGCTCGAGAAGCGCCTCGGCGAGGCCCGTCACGAGGCGGCGCGCATCCGCGAGGAGGCGCGCGAGCAGGGGGCCGCGATCGTCGCGGAGATGCGCGAGCAGGCGCAGACCGAGGCGGCGCGCATCACCGAGCACGGCAAGGCGCAGATCGAGGCGGAGCGCCAGCAGGCGGTCACCTCGCTGCGTGCCGAGGTCGGCTCGCTGGCCACGTCGTTGGCGGGCCGCATCGTCGGGGAGAGCCTCGAGGACGACGCCCGGTCCAACCGGGTCGTCGAGCGCTTCCTGGCCGATCTCGAGACCCTCGAGGCCGCTCGCGCGGACGGTGACGGAGCCGGCCGATGATCATGCGAGGACCCTCGACCGAGGCACTGGCGAACCTGGAGCAGCAGCTCGAGGGCGCCATCGCCGAGGTCGGAACGCGGAAGGCGGCGCAGGTCGGCGACGACCTGTTCGGCCTCGCCGTGGTGCTGCGCTCGACCGCGAGCCTGCGCCGGATCCTCACCGACCTCTCCATCGACGGGTCCGCCAAGCAGCAGCTGGTGCGCGAGCTCTTCGCTGAGAAGGTCGACCCGGTCGCTCTGGACCTGGCGCTCACGGGCGTCGCCCAGCGGTGGACCGCCACGCGTGACCTGGCCGACGTCCTCGAGCACCTCAGCGAGGTCTCGATCGTGCACTCGGCCGGCGACAACGTCGACCGCGTGGTCGACGAGCTCTTCGCGGTGTCCGAGCTCGTCCAGGGCAGCCCCGAGCTGCGCGACGCCCTGGCCGACCCGTCGCGGTCGGTCGACGACAAGGTCGTGCTGGTCGACGGCCTGCTCGCCGGCAAGGTCCTGGCGTCGACGCTCACCCTGGTCAAGCAGTCGCTGGCCGGGTCCTACCGCACGATTGCCGTCGCCCTCGCGACGTACCAGCGGGTGGCCGCGCGGGTGCGGCAGCAGCGGGTGGCCACCGTGGTGGTCGCCGCACCTCTCTCGGAGACCGAGAAGGCCCGGCTCGGCGCGGCCCTGACCCGGCAGTACGGCCGCGAGGTGCACCTCAACATCCAGGTCGACCCCGAGCTGATCGGCGGCGTCCGCGTCGAGATCGGCGACGACGTCATCGACGGCTCGGTCGTCAACCGCCTCGCCGAGGCGCGTCGACGGCTGGCCGGCTAGCCACCACCACTGCTTCACCCCACCGATCTCCAGAGCAGAGTCAGACGAGAGAAGGAACTGAAATGACGGAGCTGTCCATCCGTCCGGACGAGATCCGGGACGCGCTTCAGCGCTTCGTGTCCGACTACAAGCCCGAGACCGCGGGCCGCGAAGAGGTCGGCACGGTCGCGGAGACCGCCGACGGCATCGCCCGCGTCAGCGGCCTTCCCTCGGCCATGGCCAACGAGCTGCTCGAGTTCGAGGACGGCACCCTCGGCATCGCGCTGAACCTCGACACCCGCGAGATCGGCGTCGTGGTGCTCGGTGACTTCGAGAAGATCGAGGAGGGCCAGGCGGTTCGCCGCACCGGCGAGATCCTGTCGGTCCCCGTGGGCGACGCCTACCTCGGCCGGGTGGTCGACCCGCTCGGCGAGCCCATCGACGGCCTCGGCGCGATCGAGACCTCCGAGCGCCGCGCGCTGGAGCTCCAGGCGGCCGGTGTGATGGACCGCAAGTCGGTCCACGAGCCGCTGGCGACCGGCATCAAGGCCATCGACGCGCTCACCCCGATCGGCCGCGGACAGCGCCAGCTGATCATCGGCGACCGCGCGACCGGCAAGACCACCGTCGCGATCGACACGATCATCAACCAGAAGCAGAACTGGGAGACCGGCGACCCCGACAAGCAGGTGCGCTGCATCTACGTCGCCATCGGCCAGAAGGGCTCGACCATCGCCTCGGTGCGGGGCGCCCTCGAGGAGGCCGGCGCGCTGGAGTACACCACCATCGTCGCCTCGCCCGCCTCGGACTCCGCCGGCTTCAAGTACCTCGCCCCCTACACCGGCTCGGCCATCGGCCAGCACTGGATGTACGACGGCAAGCACGTCCTGATCGTCTTCGACGACCTGACCAAGCAGGCCGAGGCCTACCGCGCGGTGTCGCTCCTGCTGCGCCGCCCGCCGGGCCGCGAGGCCTACCCGGGCGACGTCTTCTACCTGCACTCCCGTCTGCTGGAGCGTTGCGCGAAGCTCTCCGACGACAAGGGCCACGGCTCGATGACCGGCCTGCCGATCGTGGAGACCAAGGCGAACGACGTCTCCGCGTTCATCCCGACCAACGTCATCTCGATCACCGACGGGCAGATCTTCCTGCAGTCCGACCTGTTCGCGGCCAACCAGCGCCCGGCGATCGACGTCGGTGTGTCGGTCTCCCGCGTGGGTGGTGCCGCGATGACCAAGGCGATGAAGGCCGTCACCGGCTCGCTGAAGGTCGACCTGGCACAGTTCCGCGCGATGGAGGCGTTCGCGATGTTCGCCTCCGACCTCGACGCGGCCTCGCGCCAGCAGCTCGACCGCGGTCAGCGCCTGATGGCACTGCTCAAGCAGCCGCAGTACTCGCCCTACCCGGTCGAGGAGATGACGGTCTCGCTGTGGACCGGCACCTCCGGGCGCCTGGACAAGGTGCCGACCGAGGACATCTTGCGCTTCGAGTCGGAGTTCCTCGACTACCTGCGCCGGGGCCACGAGGGCATCCTCGCGGGCATCCGGGAGTCGCAGAAGTTCGAGGACTCCACCGAGACCGAGCTCGCGGCGGCGTACGACAAGTTCCTCGACCAGTTCGAGACCTCGTCGGGCCAGGCCATCAAGGCCGGCAAGGAGGAGCACGAGGCGCTTCCCGACGACGAGCTCGAGCAGGAGCAGATCGTCAAGCAGAAGCGGGGCTGACCCGTGTTGCTCGATGCCCCTCGAATCCTGGACGGAGGTGAGCGCTGATGGCGACGTCACTGCGTGAGTACCGCGCGAAGATCAAGACGGTCGAGTCGACCAAGAAGATCACCCGCGCCATGGAGCTCATCGCCGCGTCCCGGATCATCAAGGCGCAGCAGCGCGCCCAGGCCGCTGCGCCCTACGCCCGTGAGCTCACCCGAGCCGTGTCGGCGGTGGCGACGTACTCCAACGTCGACCACCCGCTGACCACCGAGCCCGAGGACCCCAAGCGCGCCGCACTCCTCATCGTGACCAGCGACCGTGGCCTGGCCGGCGCCTACTCCTCCAACGTGCTCAAGGAGGCCGAGCGCCTCACCGAGAAGCTGCGGAGCGAGGGCAAGGACGTCGACGTCTACCTGACCGGCCGCAAGGGCGAGGCGTACTTCCGCTTCCGTCAGCGTCGGGTGAAGCAGGTCTGGACCGGGTTCTCCGACCAGCCGACCTACGACGTCGCCCGCGACATCGGCGACACCCTCATCTCGGCCTTCCGCAACAGCGAGGAGGAGCCCATCGAGGGCGCCCCCGAGGCGGTCGACGAGGTCCACGTGGTCTACACGAGGTTCCGCTCGATGCTGACCCAGGAGCCGACCGCTGTGCGGCTGCTGCCCCTGGAGGTCGTCGAGGGGGAGGAGCGCCCGGACGAGGCGGACCTGCTGCCGCTCTACGAGTTCGAGCCGTCGCCGGCCGACGTGCTCGACTCGCTGCTCCCGCGCTACGTCCAGAGCCGGATCTTCTTCGCACTGCTGCAGGGAGCCGCCTCCGAGCTGGCCGCGCGTCAGAAGGCGATGAAGTCCGCGACGGACAACGCCGAAGAGCTCATCAAGAAGTACAAGCGCATCGCGAACCAGGCCCGTCAGGCCGGGATCACCCAAGAGATCAGCGAGATCGTCGGTGGCGTCAACGCCCTCGCCGACTCCAACGCATCCAACGATTGAGTAGAGCTGAGGAAGACATGACTGCCACCGTGGAAGAGACCCAGGAGACCCGAGGCGGGTCCACCGGGCGGATCGCCCGGGTCACCGGGCCGGTCGTCGACATCGAGTTCCCGATCGACTCGATGCCGGAGATCTACAACGCGCTGAAGGTGAAGTTCGAGCTCAGCGGCGAGACCATCGAGATCACCCTCGAGGTCGCCCAGCACATCGGTGACGGCATGGTCCGCGCGATCTCGATGAAGCCCACCGACGGCCTTGTGCGCGGCGCCCAGGTGACCGACACCGGCGCCTCGATCAGCGTGCCGGTCGGCAACGTGACGCTCGGCAAGGTCTTCAACACCACCGGTGACTGCCTGAACCTGAAGGAGGGCGAGACCCTCGACATCAAGGAGCGGTGGGGCATCCACCGCAAGGCGCCGGCGTTCGACCAGCTGGAGTCGAAGACCCAGATGTTCGAGACCGGCATCAAGGTCATCGACCTGCTGACGCCGTACGTCCAGGGCGGCAAGATCGGCCTGTTCGGCGGCGCGGGCGTGGGCAAGACCGTGCTGATCCAGGAGATGATCGCGCGCGTCGCCAAGGACCACGGTGGTGTGTCGGTGTTCGCCGGGGTCGGCGAGCGCACCCGTGAGGGCAACGACCTCATCGCCGAGATGGACGAGGCCGGCGTCATCGGCCAGACCGCCCTGGTCTTCGGCCAGATGGACGAGCCGCCGGGCACCCGCCTGCGGGTCGCCCTGTCGGCGCTGACGATGGCGGAGTACTTCCGGGACGTGCAGCAGCAGGACGTGCTGCTCTTCATCGACAACATCTTCCGGTTCACCCAGGCGGGCTCGGAGGTCTCCACCCTGCTCGGCCGGATGCCGTCCGCGGTGGGCTACCAGCCCAACCTCGCCGACGAGATGGGCCAGCTCCAGGAGCGGATCACCTCGACGCGTGGCCACTCGATCACCTCCATGCAGGCGATCTACGTGCCCGCCGACGACTACACCGACCCGGCGCCGGCGACGACGTTCGCCCACCTCGACGCGACCACCGAGCTGTCGCGCGACATCGCGTCGCTGGGCATCTACCCGGCGGTGGACCCGCTGACCTCGACCTCGCGGATCCTCGACGCGCAGTACATCGGCAAGGACCACTACGACTGCGCGGTGCGGACCAAGCAGATCCTCCAGCGCAACAAGGAGCTGCAGGACATCATCGCGATCCTCGGTGTCGACGAGCTGTCCGAGGAGGACAAGGTCATCGTGCACCGCGCCCGTCGCATCCAGCGGTTCCTGTCGCAGAACACCTACGTCGCCAAGCAGTTCACCGGCATCGAGGGTTCGACGGTGCCGATCGGCGACACGATCGAGGCCTTCAACAAGATCGCCGACGGCGAGTACGACCACGTCGCCGAGCAGGCGTTCTTCATGTGCGGTGGCCTGGACGACGTCGAGGCCAAGTGGGCTGAGATCCAGAAGAGCCTCTGAGATGGCCGACCAGAACCTTCAGGTCGAGGTGGTCGCTGCCGACCGCCTCGTGTGGTCGGGCGAGGCCGCCATGGTCATCGCCCGTACCACCGAGGGGGACGTCGGCATCCTGCCGAACCACGCACCGCTCCTCTCCCTGCTGATCGACGGCGTGGTCGACGTGCAGACCGCCGAGGGCGAGACCTGGGTGGCCGCCGTGAGCGCGGGCTTCCTGTCGGTCGCCAACAACCGGGTCTCGGTGCTCGCGGAGTACGCCGAGGCGTCTCACGACATCGACCTGGAGAAGGCACGCCAGGACCTCGAGCGTGCCAAGGCCGCGGGCGAGGACCAGGACGAGGCCCAGGAAGCCGTCCGGCTGGCCGAGGCCAGGATCCGAGCGGCGGAGAAGGCTTCCTGACCCGCTCCTGATTTCGAGTTCAACGACGTCGCCCTCTAGGGTGTGCCTACTTTTGTAGCGAGAGCGGGTGTAGGGGACGGATGCCGCTGTGGCAGTGGGTCGTGGACGCGGTCGCGGCTGCCCTGGTCCTGGTCCTGCTCTACGGCATCGCTCTGGTCGCTCGCCGTCGCCTCCTGTCGCGCAACGGCGGAACCTTCGAGCTCAGCTATCGCGTCCGGTCCGCAGGGACCGGGCGCGGTTGGCTTCTCGGGATCGGGCGCTACTCCGGCGACCAGCTCGAGTGGTTCCGGATCTTCTCGGCCTGGCCGCGGCCGAAGCGGTCCTGGACGCGCGCCGAGCTGGCCTTCGCCGGCCAGCGCGAGCCGGAGGGTTCCGAGCGGATGTCGTTGTTCGGCGACCACGTCGTGGTGATCTGCTCGACGCCCGAGGGTGAGGTCGAGCTGGCGATGAGCCCGTCGTCGCTGATGGGCTTCCAGTCCTGGCTCGAGGCGGCACCGCCCGGCACCCAGATGATCTTGTGACGGCCCCCGCGTCAGGGGCCGTGGCCGGCGCCAGGGCCGCCCGCGACGCGGTCGCGGTCGTGTTCATCCTCAACGGACTCTGTTTCGCGACCTGGGTCTCGCGGATCCCGCAGGTGCGCTCGGAGCTGGGGCTGAGCAACGGTCAGCTCGGGCTGCTGCTGCTGGCGCTCGCGGCCGGGTCGGTGCTGTCGTTGCCCACCACCGGAGGGCTCATCAACCGCTTCGGGACAGTGGGCGTCGTCCGGGCCGGAGTCTCCCTGGCGGCGCTGGGCCTGGTGACGGTCGCCCTGGGCGCCGGCGCCGGCGAGGTACCGCTCGCAGCCGTCGGGCTGTTCGCCTACGGCGTCGGCACCGGCACCTGGGACGTCGCGATGAACGTCGAGGGCGCGGCGGTCGAGCGCACCTTCGGGCGCACGATCATGCCGCGCTTCCACGCCGGCTTCAGCCTGGGCACGGTGCTCGGCGCCGGCATCGGGGCGCTGCTCATCTGGCTCGATGTGCCGATGGTGGCCCATCTGGCGGCTGCGGCGGGGTTGGCGTTGGTCCTGGTGTGGTTCGGCTCACGGGCGTTCCTCCCGGTCGAGCCCGAGCCGGAGGGTGGCCACGTGTCGGCCTGGAGCGCCTGGCAGGAGCCGCGCACCCTCCTGATCGGACTGATGGTCTTCGCGCTGGCGCTGACCGAGGGCGCGGCCAACGACTGGCTGGCACTCGCCCTCGTGGACGGCTACGACGTCGAGCACTGGGTCGGCGTGAGCGGCTTCGCGCTGTTCGTCACCGCGATGACCGTGGGTCGACTGGTCGGGCCGCAGCTGCTCGACAGGTTCGGTCGCCCTGCGGTGCTGTGGTCGACGATGGCCGCGGCGGCCGTCGGCATCTTCCTGATCGTCTTCGGCGGCCCGGCCGGCGCCCTGGTGGGCATTGTCCTGTGGGGCCTCGGTGCCTCCCTGGGCTTCCCGGTCGGTATGAGTGCCGCGGCCGACGATCCGGTGCGCGCAGCCGCCCGGGTCAGCGTGGTGTCGACCATCGGGTACGCCGCCTTCCTGGGCGGCCCACCGCTGCTCGGCTTCGTCGCCGACGAGGTCGGCACGCTGAGCTCACTGCTGGTGGTCGCGTTCCTGCTCGTGCCGTCGGCGCTGGCGGTGCCGGCCACGCGACCTCCGCGCGACTAGCTCACTGGCCGTCCGTTGCGCGCCGTCGTCGTGGGGCGCCGAAGGCAGCAAGAGGGGCGAGGGCGTGAGGCGGGTTGCGCGCCGCTGCCGGGATTCCGGTCATGACGCGGGTGCGTGCAGATCCCGTGCCTCTCGCTGTGCTGTTGTGACGCGGGTGCGTGCAGATCCCGTGCCTTTCGCTGTGCTGTTGTGACGCGGGTGCGTGCAGATCCCGTGCCCCACGCTGGCTGTTGTGACGCGGGTGCGTGCAGATCCCGTGCCCCACGCTGGGCTGTTGTGACGCGGGTGCGTGCAGATCCCGTGCCAAGGACGTGACGTTGTGACGCGAGGACGATCACAACGTCGCTGCCGTGGCGCCGTATTGTGACGCGGCTGCGATCACAACGTCGCTGCCGTGGCGCCGTATTGTGGCGCGGCTGCGATCACAACGCCGCTGCCGTGGCGCCGTATTGTGACGCGGCTGCGATCACAACGCCGCGGACGTGGCGCCGGATGTGACGCGGCCGCGTCAGATCCGCTTGCGACCGTGAGTGGCTTGGTTGCAGCAGGGGCAACCTACGGGCCGCAGGTTGGCGGAGGGGCGGGTCCCCCATCGACTCACTGCGGCGCCGCCTCCGCCCCCCGATCTCGATGGCCGCAGCCCTGCTCATGACGATCCCCACCGCGCCGGTCTTCATCGTCTTCCAGCGGTTCTTCACCCAAGGAGCGAACGCGGGGGCCGAGAAGGGGTAGCTCAGCCGCGCGGGAGGCGGCGGGTGCCGCGGGCGTCGTACAACGCGACTGCCTCGCGCAGGGCGTCGACGACGTACGACGGCACCTCGAGTCCGCGCTTGCGCTCGAAGAGCAGGTCTCGTTCGACGCGGCTGATCTCCTCGCCGAACGAGTCGAGCTCGTCGCGCATGCCCAGAGACGTCAGGACCCCGCCGAAGTCGGCCTTCTGCTGGGCGTTGTTGGCCCCGACCGGCCCCCAGCTCAGCATCCTCAGACGGCGGACGAGCCACTTCTGCCACGGGGACAGCTTCGCGGCCAGGCCGATCGCGGAGAGCTTGTAGAAAGCGTAGTGCGGTGGCTCCTGGCGGCGGATCGGCGCGACGACAGTCTCGGCCAGCGCCATCTCGTCGAGGTCACGCATGCCCGCGTGCAGCTTGTTGTAGGCCAGCACGGCCGAGCGCTCGGTCGACATGCCGGTCAGGTAGTAGAGCATCCGGGTGATGTCCTGCACCGGCGAGAAGTGCGAGATGGCGCCGAGGATGCGCATCTTGGCCGACACCGTCTCCGTGTCCGGCGAGGCGGGCGGCCGGCCGATGATCGTCTGGAGCCTGTCGAGGATCACGCCGTGCTGGATCTCCTGGGCGTGCCAGACCTCGCGGTAGAAGCGGACGTCGATCTCGGGCGGGTCGGCCAGCATCGTGTTGAGCTCGAGCACGTTGCGGTCGACCTCGAGCTCGACCCGCGCGAGGTAGTCGAGGGTCGGCCCGAAGCGCTCGCGGACGGCGTCGGGGCGCAGCACGGTGAAGTCGACCGTCTCAAGGGCGATCGGGGGCTGCTCGGCCTCGATGCGGTCGACGTGCTCGATCAGCCGTCGCTCGGCCGCGGTCGCGGTCATGGCCCAGACTCTAGTTGCTTACACCAGATTGACGGGCATCATCGAGGGGGTGCGCCGCGCTCACCGCCGGGCACCCAGAGCACGTCGCCGCGCTCGCGGTTGGCGTGCCGGGCGAGGATGAAGACCAGGTCGGAGAGTCGGTTGAGGTAGTGGATCGCCAGCACGTTCATGGTGTCCTCGTAGTCGTCCCAGGCAGCCCAGGCCGAGCGCTCGGCCCGACGTACGACGGTGCGCGCGACGTGCAGGTGAGCAGCCCCCACCGTGCCGCCGCTGAGGATGAACGACCGCAGCTTCGGCAGGTCGGCGTTGTAGTGGTCGCACCAGCCCTCGAGCCGGTCGACGTACTCCTGCTCCACGCGCAGCGGCGGGAACTCCGGGTCGGGGACGACGGGCGTGCAGAAGTCGGCACCGACGTCGAAGAGGTCGTTCTGCACGTGGGTGAGCACCTCGACCACGTCGCTGTCGAGGTCGCCCTCGGCGATCGCCAGGCCGAGGTGGGCGTTGGCCTCGTCGACGTCGGCGTAGGCGAGCAGCCGGGTGTCGGTCTTGCTGGTCTCGCTCATGTCGCCGAGTCGGGTGCGGCCGGCGTCGCCGGTGCGGGTGTAGATCCGGGTGAGGTTGACCATGCCCGACAGGCTAGCTGCGCCAGCGGTCTCCACGTCTGTCCCATTCGTCACACCCGTCACTTGCGACACGCCGAAATTGCTTGCGCCGCGGAGGCAACCGAACGAAGGTGACGAGCGTCATAGTGAGTACCGAGGCCGTCGAGACAGGGCGGCCACCCGGAGCGTCTCAGGGCCCCGGGACACAGGACGGGGCACAGGGTGGACATCACGACCGACGGAGAGACGCTCGTGCTGAGCGGTGACTTCGACGTGCGCAGCACGTGGGAGGTCCGCACCGCGATCTACGAGCACCTCGAGGGCCACGACACCGACCTCGTGGTCGACCTCAGTGACGTGACCAACGTCGACATCACCGCGCTGCGCGTGCTCGCCGTGGCCACCCGTCGGGCCGTCCAGTCCGGGCACCACCTGACGCTGCGCGGCTGTGGCCCCGCCGTCCGCCGCCTCCTGCACATCTCGCGCCTCGCCCACGCCGTCGACGTCGAGCGGGCAGCCGCGTCCGCCTGAGCAGCCGGCGAGGTCCGGAGGTTTCGAGACGGTCGCTGCGCGACCTCCTCAACCACCGGCACTGCCCCGGGGGCTGAGGAGGGCCGCCAGGCCCGTCTAGAACCTCCGGACCGATGAGTCGGGGCTGTGCCCCCGGTCTGCCTTCTCGAGAGCCGGGACACCTCCTGCTGCCCGGCGGAAGGAGACGAACATGCCCTCGGTCAGCTCCCTGATGCTGGGAACCACCGATCTCGAGCGACTGCACGCGTGGTACGCCGCGGTGCTCCCGCCCGACTCCGACGAGGCGATGGACCCCTACCGCGTCCTCGGCTACGACGGCTTCTACCTGTTCCTCGACCCACGCGACGACGTCGGCGACGGCAACGCCGAGCCCGGCCGCTTCCTGATCAACTTCGACGTCGACGTCCGCGCGGCCGAGAAGCGCGCGAACGCGCACGGCGCGCGCTGGATCGCCGAGGTCGAGGACCGTGACGGCAGCCTGTTCGGCACCCTGGCCGACCCCGACGGCAACGCCGTCCAGATCATCGAGCTCAGCGCCGCAGAGCGCGCCCAGCTGGGAGAGCAGGCATGAGCGGCCTGGCGGGCCTGGAGACCTTCAGCGGCTTCTCGGTCGACGACCTGACGAAGGCGAAGGCGTTCTACACCGACGTCCTGGGGCTGACGCTCAGCGACGAGTCCGACTTCGGGTTCGGCCTGGTGACCGCGTCGCAGACGGTGTTCGTCTACGACAAGGGCGAGGACCACGCTCCGGCGACGTACACGGTGCTGAACTTCCAGACCGCAGACGTCGATACGGTCGTCGACGAGCTGACGGCGCGGGGCGTGGAGTTCGTCCGCTACGAAGGCATCGGTCAGGACGGCAAGGGCGTTGCCCGCGACTTCGGCCCGACGATCGCGTGGTTCACCGACCCTGCCGGCAACGTGATGAGCGTGATCAGCGACTCGATGTAGCCCACGTCACGGCGCTGTCCGCAGAGGCGATGTCGGATGTCCCACAGGTCGATGACCGCGACCCGGAACCCGGCCTAGTCTCCGGTCATGTCTGCGCCGAAGGACAAGCCCCAGGACAAGCCCTGGGTGATGCGCACGTACGCCGGACACTCCACGGCCACGGCGTCCAACGCGCTCTACCGCGGCAACCTCGCCAAGGGCCAGACCGGCCTGTCGGTGGCGTTCGACCTGCCGACGCAGACCGGCTACGACCCGGGCGACGCGCTGAGCCGCGGCGAGGTCGGCAAGGTCGGTGTGCCCGTGCCGCACCTGGGCGAGATGCGAGCCCTGTTCGACGACATCCCGCTCGCGGAGATGAACACCTCCATGACCATCAACGCCACCGCCATGTGGTTGCTGGCGATGTACCAGGTGGTGGCCGAGGAGCAGGCCGGGCTGGGCGCCGACGCCGGCGTCGAGGAGCGCTCCGCGGTCGCGCACCGCCTGTCGGGCACGACCCAGAACGACATCATCAAGGAGTACCTCTCGCGTGGGACCTATGTCTTCCCGCCCGAGCACTCGCTGCGCCTGATCGCGGACGTGATCGCCTACACCGTCCACGAGGTCCCGAAGTGGAACCCGATCAACATCTGCAGCTATCACCTGCAGGAGGCCGGCGCGACGCCGACCCAGGAGCTTGCCTACGCGCTGTGCACCGCGATCGCCGTCCTCGACCAGGTGCAGGCGTCGGGCCAGGTGTCCGACGAGGACTTCCCCGCGGTGGTGGGCCGGATCTCGTTCTTCGTCAACGCCGGCGTCCGCTTCGTCGAGGAGACCTGCAAGATGCGCGCCTTCGTCGAGCTGTGGGACGAGCTCACGCGCGAGAGGTACGCCGTCGAGGACCCGAAGCTGCGCCGGTTCCGCTACGGCGTGCAGGTCAACTCGCTCGGGCTCACCGAGGCCCAGCCGGAGAACAACGTCCAGCGCATCGTGCTCGAGATGCTCGGCGTCACGCTGTCGAGGAACGCCCGGGCCCGCGCCGTGCAGCTGCCCGCGTGGAACGAGGCGCTCGGGCTGCCGCGGCCGTGGGACCAGCAGTGGTCGCTGCGGCTCCAGCAGGTGCTGGCCTACGAGTCCGACCTGCTGGAGTACGACGACATCTTCGACGGCTCGCACGTCATCGAGGCGAAGGTGGCCGAGCTCGTCGCCGGAGCCAAGGCCGAGATCGACCGGGTGCAGGCGCTGGGGGGCGCGATCGCCGCCGTCGAGTCCGGTTACATGAAGCAGGAGCTGGTCTCCGCCCATGCCGCCCGTCGCGCGCGGATCGAGTCGGGCGAGCAGAAGGTCGTCGGCGTCAACGTCTTCGAGACGACCGAGCCCTCGCCCCTGACCGCCGACCTCGACGCCGCGATCCAGGCCGCGGACCCCCATGCCGAACAGGCCGCGATCGCGAGCGTGGAGGCGTGGAAGGCGCAGCGCGACCAGAGGAGCGTCGACGACGCCCTGGCGCGGCTTGCGGCCGACGCGAAGACCGACACCAACCTGATGGCCGCGACGTTGGCCGCCGCTCGCGCGGGTGCGACCACCGGGGAGTGGGCCGCGACGTTGCGTGCGGTCTTCGGTGAGTTCCGGGCGCCGACGGGGGTGAGCGGTGCCGTGGGCGTCGCCGAGGCGGGCGCCGAGCTGGCCGGCGTACGCGACCGGGTCAGGGCCACCGGTGACCAGCTCGGGACCAGGCTGAGGCTGCTCGTCGGCAAGCCGGGGCTCGACGGGCACTCCAACGGCGCCGAGCAGGTCGCCGTGCGAGCACGCGACGCCGGCTTCGAGGTGGTCTACCAGGGCATCCGCCTCACCCCCGAGCAGATCGTCGCGGCCGCTGTCGCCGAGGACGTGCACTGCGTCGGGATCTCGATCCTCAGCGGCTCGCACATGGAGCTGGTGCCGGCCGTGCTCGACGGACTCCGCGATGCCGGGCTCGACGACGTCCCCGTCGTCGTCGGCGGCATCATCCCCGAGAGCGACGGGCGGGCGCTCGTCGAGCTGGGTGTCGCCGCCGTGTACACGCCCAAGGACTTCGGCCTCACCGAGATCATGGGCGGGATCGTCGACGTGATCCGCCGCGCGAACGGGCTCTCCGCCGGTTGAGAAGGCGCCCCCGGCGCCGTCTCGAAAGCTCCGCAGGGGTTTCGAGACAGGACTTCGTCCTTGAGCAGCGGCTCGGCGGCGCGCGCGAGACATCGTCCTTCCTCAACCAGCGGCGAGCGCCGTAGCCTCGCGCGCATGGACGTGCGCTCGCTGGCCTACCGGACCGACCTGGAGATCCTTCGGCTCGCGGGGAGCGAGCTCGAGGACCGGGGCGACCGGCTGGTGGTGCGCACGCCGGCCAACCCGACGTACTACTGGGGCAACTTCTACCTGCTGGACCGGCCGCCCGCCGCAGACGACGTCGCCGGCCTGCTCGATGCGTTCGACGCAGACTTCCCGGACAGCGAGCACCGCGCCCTCGGCGTCGACGGGGTCGAGGACCAGGCGGCAGCGCTCGCCCCGCTCGTGGAGGCCGGGCCGGTGCTCGAGGTGTCGACGGTGATGACGGCGAGCACGGTCCACCCGCCCTCGCGGCCCAACGACGACGCGACCTACCGGCAGCTCTCCAGCGACGACGACTGGGCGCGGCGCATCGAGGTCGCGATGGCCGTCGACACGGAGTACGAGCCCGACAAGCACCGGGTCTTCGTGACCCGCAAGGCCGCCCACGACCGCGCCCTCTGCGAGGCCGGGCACGCCAGCTGGTGGGGCGCCTTCGTCGGCGACGACCTGGCCACGGTGATGGGGTTGGTGGAGGTCGACGGCGAGCTCGGCCGCTACCAGAGCGTCGAGACCCATCCCGACTACCGCAGTCGCGGGCTTGCCGGCACGTTGGTGCACCGGGTGGCGGCGTACGGGCTCGAGGAGCGCGGCCTGCGCACCCTGGTGATGGTCGCCGATCCCGACTACCTGGCGATCCGGATCTACCGGTCGGTGGGATTCGAGGGCACCGAGACCCAGACCCAGCTGCAACAGAAGGAGCGCTGACCCCGCTCGCCCCCAACGGTTGGGCGTTGCCAGCTCTCATGAACGTTGGTTAACGTCCCGGGATGGATGACATGTCTCGGGTCCAGCCCCACGAGGGCGCCCCCACCTCGCCCCCCACCCACCTCGTCGGCTCGGCACGGCTCAGCCGCCGACGGCTGCTCTCCGGCGCCGCCGGGAGCGTCGCGGTCGTCGCCGCGGGTCAACCAGCCTGGGCCGTCGACACCCAGCGGCCCGGCGCCCTGCGCGCCCCGTCGCTGAGCGCCGGCGACCAGGCGGTCCTCAAGCGGATCCGTCCCGCGGAGGCGCTGCGACACCTGCGCGAGCTCTCCGTCGGCGTCGGGCCGCGGATCGGCGGCACACCGTCGGAGTACGCGGCCGCGCAGTACATCGCCCGGCACCTCGACCGGGTCGGCTGCGACGTGCGGCTCGAGCCGTTCCCCGTTGCCGACAAGTTCCTGGCCGACCTCGGTGATCCCGACGACCAGCTGACCGACGAGATCTGCTGGCAGGCGGGAGCCTCCCCCGACGGGGGCCTCGACCTCTCCGTGACGGGCCCGGTGGTCGACGTCGGGGCCGCCACCGCCCCGGCCTGGGGCACCGACCCGGCGCGGATCACCGGCGCCATCGTGCTTGCCGACGACGCCCAGGACGCCGACCCAGCCACCAGGGTGCAGCTGCGGGCGGCGTTCGTGACCGATGCGGCGAGCCGCGGTGCCGCCGCCGTCGTCCTGCTGCCGGCCGACCTCGCCTTCCCGCGGCGGGCGCAGGCGGCCTCACTGCGGCTGGTGCCCACACCGGCCGGTGGCACCCCGCCGCCGCCGACCAACGTCACCTCGGTCCCGGTCGTGGGAGTCGCGCAGGTGCAGAAGCGGTTGCTCCGCGAGGACCTCGCCGTACGCCCGCTCTCGCTCACGGTCGGCACCACCGCTCACCGCAACCTCACCAGCCACAACGTCATCGGCGAGCGGCCGGTGCGGGGTGCCGACTCGCCGCTGGTCTACGTCGGAGCGCACTACGACTCGGTCATCGGCGCACCGGGCGCCAACGACGACGGCTCCGGAACGGCGCTCACCCTCGAGCTGGCCCGGGTCCTCGGGGGCGTCGGCACGCTGCGAGCGGGACTGCGGTTCGCGTTGTGGGGCTCGGAGGAGCAGGGCCTGATCGGGTCTCGCTACCACGTCGCACAGCTGTCACCAGCCGAGCGGGCCCGGATCCGCGGCAACTTCAACAACGACATGGTCGGCACCAGCTGGGACCCCGCCACCCGCTACTGGCTGCTGTCCTTCGACGGGCAGGCCAACCCGACCACCGAGACGGTGGCGGCGGCGGCGGAGCGGCTCGGCTATGCGCCGCAGATCTCCCCGGTCACCCTGCGGGGCGCGAGCGACCACCAGTCCTTCCAGGAGGTCGGGCTCGCGTCGGCGAACTTCTCCTGGCGGGGCGAGGCCTCTCCGGCGCTGCTCGAGCCGCCGTACCACTCCCCGGAGGACACCATCGAGCGCAACATCAGCATCGACCGGCTCACCGTCAGCATGGAGCTGATCGGCTGCGCGGCACGCGACCTCGCCAGCCAGTGACCGAGTCCCTCACCAGCCTGCGGTGCCGGGCCCGCCCTTGAACGGTCCGGTGACCCGATCGGTGATCCAGCCGCCGTAGAAGCCGCCGGCCTGGGGGCGCACCACCTCGCCGTCGACCCGGCACTCGTCCACGAGTGCCGGGTAGACGGCGACGTGGCCGACGATCGGCTCGAAACCGGCGCTCGGAGCCGGGTAGGTCCAGGCGGCGCGCGTGGCGATGCGATCGCCCGTCACGAGGTCGAGGTACGACGCCGTGCCCTTCCACTCGCAGAAGCTCGAACCGGCGGCCGGCCGGAGCACGTCGGCCTCGAAGGCCTCCATGGGCACGTAGTAGGTCGGCGGGTGGCAGGTCTCCAGCACGCGGTACGACGCGGTGCTCCGGGCGACGAGCCGACCGCCGAGCTCGATCTCGACGACCTCGCGGCTGGGCTCGAGCCGCGGTGGTCGCGGGTAGTCCCAGACCGACTCCTGGCCGGGACCGGGCCGCTCGGGCGTCATCAGAAGCCGAGGGACGCGGCAGGCCGGGCGTCGGTGCGGACGGCGTGCCAGAGCCGGGTCGCTGCGGCCGAGCGGAGCTCCTCCAGCACGCCGGCGCCCGCCAGGAGGGCAGGGGAGACGCCGCCGAGGTAGAGCGCGCCGAGCGCCTGGGCCGAGAGCCGCAGGTCCGGCTCCTCCTCCGTGCGCTCGACCTCGCCTTCGCCCGCGTCGCCCACGTGCAGGCGCCAGCG
The DNA here is from genome assembly GCA_963723195.1 of uncultured Actinomycetota bacterium. Taxonomy (GTDB): domain Bacteria; phylum Actinomycetota; class Actinomycetes; order Propionibacteriales; family Nocardioidaceae; genus Nocardioides. Next base: position 209,020 of record CAVRPU010000010.1, on the reverse strand, counting down.
GCCGGCGTTCCATGGCGCGGTGTCGTCGACGACGTCGAGGACGAGGTCGCAGGAGGCGGCGTACCCCCGAGCGGCCAGTGACTCGGGCAGGTCGACCAGGCGCACCCACGTGCTGTCGTAGAGGGCGGTGTCGGCGAGCCCACGCGGGCCGGCGACCCAGTGCTGCAGGGGGTCGTCGAGGCCGAGACCCCAGACCTTCACCGATCCGATCAGGTCGAAGTCGAGGAGCCGGCGCAGCAGGGCGAGCCTGGTGGCGGGCTCGCCCGCGAGAGCCAGCACGGTCAGGTCGCCACCGGGTCGTGACTTCTCCCACTTGTGCTCGCGACGGAAGGCGGCCAGGCCGACGTCCTCGCCCCCGCGGCGGGCGAACAGGAACCGCATCGGCTCCTTGCCACGGAGCTCGGCAACGGTCTCGGTGCAGATCAGGACGTAGAACTCGTCGTCGCCGGTGATCATCCCGACCGAGCGTGCGGCGGCCCGCTCCCAGCAGCGCTGCGCACGGACGGGAAGGCCGTCGTCGGTGGCCGTCGCCAGCTCGGTGCGCAGCGCGCCGGCCTCGGCGTCGAGGTACGGCGCCGTCAGGGTGGTCCCGCGCCCGAGCGCCACCGAGAGCTCGAGCGCCGCGAGGCCGTAGCCGAACCGCCCGTAGATCGACGGCTCGCTCGCGTGCAGGGCGGAGAGGTGGACACCGGGCATGTCGTGCACCTGCTCGAGGTGATGACGCATCATCACCTTGAGGACCCCGCGCCGCCGGTGGTCGGGGTGCACGCCGACCCAGGTCAGGCCGGCCGCAGGAAGTCGGCGTACCTCGGCATCGACACCGGGCACCGACAGCGTCATCGCGCGGACGCCGTAGACGCCCGCGTAGGTCGACGACGCGTCGCTGCGCGGTTCCTCGGACCCCTGCTCCAGGGCGGCGAACCGACCCAACGCCAGGGACCGGATGCGGTCGGCGAGCGGAGCCGTGCCGACCTCGTTGAACCAGACGGTCTCGTCGGTGCGGGCGAAGACCTCGTCGTCGCGGGCGGGCTCGACGACGTAGGGAGGGGAGTCCATCCATGCAGCCTTGCCGGGGCGCGGGTCTCGCTCAAGCCGATTAGCCTCGATCTCATGAGCGACCTGCAGTGCGCGGCACGGATCCTGCTCGCGCGGCCCTCGATCGGAGCGGACGCGCTGGCCCGGTTGGCGGAGCGGGAGCACGCGGCCCGGACCATCACGGCAGAGCCGGCCGACGCGGCAGTCGACCTCGCCGAGGTGGCCGACCTGCACCGCGGCGAGACCGTGCTGGTCGTCACGGACACCGGTCCGCACGCCGACCGGGGGCGTGACCTGCTGCTGGTCGAGATCGACGCCGACGGCTGGCGGTTCACCGAGGTGCCAAGCTGCGCGTCCTAGCCCGGACTGCTTAGGTTAGGCAACCCTTATCGATGCTGATACCCTTCCGCGCGTGGGCAAGGCCAAGCGACCCAAGTCGAAGTGCTGCGTGTCGAAGGACCGCTGCAAGCGCTGCCCTATCCGGATGCTGAAGGAAGGCACGCTGCCCGCGGGGTATAGCGTCAAGAAGCGCAAGCTGGTGAAGGTCAAGCTGGACACGCTGGACAAGAAGGGCAAGAAGTCCAAGCAGCCGATCGCCGCCTGACCCCCGACGTCGTTAAGTCCCAGGAGGCCACCGTGGTCGCTGTCCGCTTCGCCGACCAGCTGAACACCCAGATCGGCAACGAGCTCGCTGCCCACAACCAGTACCTCGCGTGCGCGGTCTACTACGACGCGCTGACCATGCCGCGGATGGCGGCGTTCTTCTACGGGCAGGCGCTCGAGGAGCGCGACCACGCGATGATGATGGTGCAGTACCTCCTCGACACCGACACCGACGTCGTCATCCCCGGGGTCGAGGCCCCCGTGCCGGCGTTCGACGACGTCGTCGCCCCCGTCCAGCTCGCGCTGGCGCAGGAGAAGCGGGTCACCGAGCAGATCAACGGCCTGTTGCGCATCGCCCGCGAGGAAGGCGACTTCGCCTCCGAGCAGTTCATGCAGTGGTTCATCAAGGAGCAGGTCGAGGAGATCGCGACGATGAGCGACCTGCTCGCCGTGGTCACCCGCAACCGCGACGACATCGAGGACATCGAGGAGTACGTCGCCCGCGAGCAGGGCGGCACCGACGCCGACCCCACCGCGCCGCGCATCGCCGGAGCCTGATCCTGGATCCTGGGAGCCCGACCACATCGGGCAGACTCGGCTCATGTCGAGGGTGATCGTGGTCGGCGCCGGGGTGGTCGGACTGTCCTGCGCGATCCGGCTGATGGAGGCCGGGCACCGAGTCGACATCGTCGCCCGCGACCTGCCCCTGGAGACGACCTCGGTCATCGCCGCGGCCATGTGCTTCCCCTACCTCGCCGAGCCGGACCGACCTGGTCAAGCGGTGGAGCGACCGCACGCGGGCGGTGCTGGAGGAGCTCGCCGAGGCCGACGCGGGCGCGGGTGTCCGCCGGATGGCGGGCACGATCGTCTCCGACGACGCGACGACCGAGCACGAGGTGCCCGTGGCCGACATGCCGGCGTACCTGCGCTGGCTGACCGCGCGCGTCGAGGCGCTGGGTGGCACGCTCACCCGGATCAACCTCTCCGCCCTGCCGTCGCACGCCGACGTCGTCGTGAACTGCACCGGGCTCGGCGCACGCCACCTCGCCGACGACCCGTCGGTCACGCCGGTCGCGGGTCAGGTGGTCGTCGTCGAGCAGTTCGGCCTCGAGCACTGGTGGCTCGAGCCGGCCGGGCCGACGTACGTGATCCCGCGCAAGCACGAGGTCGTCGTCGGCGGCACCGAGCAGCACGGTGAGTGGAGCCGTACGCCGTCGCCCGACACGGCGGCCGCGATCCTGGAGCGCGCCGCTGCGCTGGTGCCGGCGGTGGCCCAGGCGCGGGTCCTGCGGCACAAGGTCGGTCTGCGCCCGGCACGGCCGACGGTCCGCGTGGAGCGTGTGGGCGACGTCGTGCACTGCTACGGGCACGGCGGCTCGGGCGTCACGCTCTCGTGGGGCTGCGCCGAAGACGTCGTCGGCTTGAGCTAGCTCACCGACTGGTGCGGTGCTGTTGCCGCTTAGGGGGTCGCCGCCCGCGCCCTAAGCGGCCACAGCACCGCGGGAGTTGGTCGGGCTAGAACAGCCGGTGGCTCGGGTCGTCGAGTCCGCGTAGCGCGTCGTAGTCGACGACCGCGCAGGCGATGCCGCGGTCGGTGGCGAGGACGCGCGCCTGCGGCTTGATCTCCTGGGCGGCGAAGATGCCGCGGACGGGGGAGAGCAGCGGGTCGCGGTTGAGCAGCTCGAGGTAGCGGGTCAGCTGCTCGACACCGTCGATCTCTCCGCGGCGCTTGATCTCGATCGCGACGGCGAGGCCGGCGGAGTCGCGGCACAGGAGGTCGACGGGGCCGATGGCGGTGGGGAACTCGCGGCGGACGAGCGTGAGCCCGTCGGCCAGGGTGGCGGGGTGCTCGGCGAGCAGCTCCTGGAGATGCTTCTCGACACCGTCCTTCTGCAGCCCCGGGTCGATGCCGAGGTCGTGGGAGGAGTCATGGACGATGTCCTCGATCAGGATCCGCAGGGTGTCGCCCGACGACGAAGCCTTCGACGTGACCGTCCACTCGACCGCGCCGTCGTCGGTGGTGCCCTCACGCAGCGTGCACGGTGGAGACATCCAGTTGAGGGGCTTGTACGACCCGCCGTCGGAGTGGACGAGGACCGACCCGTCGGCCTTGAACATCAGCACCCGCGTCGCCATCGGAAGATGCGCCGTCAGCCGCCCCGCGTAGTCGACCTGACATCTCGCCACGACCAGCCGCACGAGGAGTCAACCTACCCGGAGGTGTTCAGGCGGAGGGGGCCTGCCGCCCGACGATGTCCCGAGCGGCCGCGACCGCGATGGCACCGAGGGCCTCGAACCGGGCCTCGGTGAGGCGCTCGCTCGGACCCCAGATGCTCACGATCGCGAGCGGCCGTCCCGACACGTCGAGGACCGGCGCCGACACCCCCCACGCGGAGGACTCGAACTCGCCGCGGCACACGCCGTACCCCTGCGCCCTGGTCCGGGCCAGCTCGTCGGCGAGCCTGGCGAGAGAGGTGATCGTGGTGTCGGTGTACCTGGGCAACCGGCCTCGCCCGGACACGCCGACGAGTGTCGCGAGCTCGTCGGCGGGCGAGAAGGCGACGTACGCCTTGCCGGTCGACGTCGCGTGCATCGACACCTGCCGGCCGTGCCACCCGGCTGAGACGACCGACCCGGCCCCGGCCTCGGCGACATAGGTCAGGCCGCCGTCGCGCATGACGGCCAGCGCCGCCGTCTCACCCGTCTCTCCTGCCACGCGCTGGAGGACAGCCCGCGCCGCCTGGGCCAGCGAGGCACCGCCCGCCTGGCCCGCGAGGTCGAGCAGGCCGAAGCCGAGGGAGTACCAGCCCGTCTCGCGATCGTGGGAGACCAGGTGCTGCTCCTCGAGGGTGCCGAGGATCCGCCACGTGGTCGTCCGGTTCAGGCCGACAGCCTCGGCGAGCGCGGACGCCGACCCGGCCGGTCCCGACGCGGCGGCCACCGCGCGCAGGAGCAGCGCTGCCCGCTCGACTGACTGCACCCGGGTCGACACCTGTCTAGCCGTTCCTTCCAGGTCATTGACCTCGGAACGTACCCGTTCTAGGTTCGCTGACACTAGAGCCTTGTTCGGATAGTGCAACAGAGGAGTCACGAAGTGAACCAACGTCCTCGCATTCTCGTCTCGCGTGAGCTCTCTCGGCGCCAGCTCCTCAAGTACTCCGGCCTCGCTGCCGGCGCCACCCTCGGCAGCAGCATGCTCGCCGCCTGCGGTGGCGACGACGGTGGCGACGGCGGCGGCGGTGGTGGTGGTGGTGAGCAGGGATCCGGCGGCCAGCTCATCCACGGCGCCACCGGCGGTGGCAGCAAGGACACCCTCGACCCGCACGCCCCGGTGACCAACCCCGACATCGCGCGGGTGAGCAACCTCTTCGAGCCGCTGCTGTTCTGGAACAACAACTACGAGCTCGAGCCGGCCATCGCCGAGTCGATCGAGGGCTCGAGCGACGCCACCACGTGGACGATCAAGATCCGCCCCGGCGTCACCTTCCACAACGGCAAGACCGTGACCGCCGAGGACGCGTGGTTCAGCATCCAGCGCGTCGCCGACCCGAAGGCCCCGCTCTCGGCTGGCGGTCAGCTGTCTCAGATCATCGACTTCCAGTCGACCAAGGTGGTCGACGAGACCACCCTCGAGCTGGCGCTGAACACGCCGTACGCCATCCTCGACTCCCTGCTGGCGGAGTACACCCTCGGGATCATCCCGACCGACTTCGACATCGCCAACCCGGTCGGCACCGGCGCGTTCATGTTCGAGTCGTTCGAGCCCGGCAAGACCAGCACCTTCAAGAAGTACGCCGACTACTGGGGCACGGCCGCCTTCGTCGACGAGCTGGTCATCCAGGACTTCAGCGACGACAGCGCGAAGGTCAACGCCCTGCAGGCCGGCCAGATCCAGACGGTCGACAACCTGCCCTACAACCTCATCGACACCATCAAGGGTGCCGGTGGCGGCGTGCTGGTCTCCGAGACCGGCGCCTGGGTGCCGTTCACGATGCGCGTGGACGTCGCGCCGTTCGACGACGTCCGGGTGCGCCAGGCGATGCGCCTGATCGTCGACCGCCAGCAGATGATCGACCAGACGCTGAGCGGCTACGGCTCGCTCGGCAACGACATGTACGCGCCGCTCGACGTGGCGTACGCCAGCGACCTGCCCCAGCGCGAGCAGGACATCGACCAGGCCAAGTCGCTGCTCGCCGAGGCCGGCGCAGGAGGGGCTGCAGGTCGAGCTGTTCACCGGTGACGACATCGGCTCGGTGGCCCCGGCCGCGGCCAACCTGTTCGCCGAGCAGGCCAAGGAGGCCGGCGTCGAGGTCAAGGTCACCAAGAAGACGCCGTTCTACGACGACGACTACCTGTCCTACCCGTTCGCCCAGGACTTCTGGAACACCCGCAACTACATCCCCCAGGCCGTCGTCGGCACGTTCCCGCCCGAACAGGGCGGCACGTACAACGAGACGCACTGGGACAACGCCGAGCACCGCGACCTCGTCAACGCGGCGGCCAAGGAGCTCGACGAGGCCAAGCGGACGGAGCTGCTCCAGCAGGCGCAGGAGATCGAGTACAACGAGGGCGGCCTGATCATCTGGGGCTTCCGTCAGCAGGTCGACGGCTACGGCACCGGCGTCCAGGGTCTCGAGCCGAGCAAGTATCTCCCGCTCGGGTCCTACAAGTTCCAGAACGTCTCGGTCCAGTAAGGGCCCGGAGCGGGACGGGAGTAGGCACCGCGCGATGACCGAGCTGTCGACAGCCCTGCAGGACCCGTTCGAGGAGATCGCCCCACCGCGGCGCCAGCACGGCGCCGCGGCCTGGGCGGTGTGGCTCGCCCGCCGGATCGGGCTGGCCATCCTGACCCTGTGGCTCGTCTCGATCCTCACCTTCCTGGCGACCGCCGCCCTCGGTGACCCGGTCCGCGCGATCCTCGGCCGCGACTACAACTCCAACCCCGGCCGGGTGGCCGAGCTGGAGGCGCTGCTGGGAACCGACAAGTCGCTCGTGGAGCAGTACTTCGACTGGCTCGGGGGGCTGCTCACGGGTGACCTGGGCACCTCGCTGGCTACCGGAGGCCCGGTGAGCGAGCTGATCGCCGGCAGCGTCCTCAACTCCGCCGTGCTCGTCCTCCTCTCGGCGACCGTGATGATCCCGCTGGCGTTCGCCATCGCGATGATCTCGGTGCACTACCGCCGCAGGCGTCCGGACACCGTGATCCAGACGATCCTGCTGGCGATGGCGGGCCTGCCCGAGTTCGTGATCGGCGTGCTGCTCATCGCCCTGTTCGCCACCACGGTCTTCACGGTCCTCCCGGCGGTCACGCTCACCCCGATGGGCGGCCACCCGTGGGACGACCCGAAGAGCATGGTGCTCCCCACCCTGACCCTGGTGCTGTGGGTCGCGCCGTACGTCTCGCGGATCGTGCGCGCCTCGCTGCTCGAGGTGATCGACAGCGACTACGTCGAGCTGGCCCGCCTCAAGGGCATCCCTGAGAAGGTCGTGATGCGCAAGCACGCGCTGCTCAACGCGATCGTGCCCGGCATCCAGGTGATCGCGCTCCAGCTGGCCTTCCTCGCCGGCGGCGTCGTGGTCGTGGAGACGCTGTTCTCCTACCCGGGGATCGGCCGCCAGCTCGTCGACGCCGTGCGCAACCACGACGTCGCGACGGTCCAGGCGTTGAGCATGATCATCGCCAGTGTCTACGTCGTGGTGAACCTGATCGCGGACCTTCTCTCCATCCTGTTGACCCCGCGCGCGAGGACGGCGATCTCGTCATGAGCACAGAGTCAGTGACGCCCCCACCCGCGATGGAGCCGCCCGCGATCGAACCGGCGGAGCCCTCGACGTTGCAGAAGGCGATGAAGCAGAAGCGCTTCGTCGTCGGCCTCACGATCACGCTGCTGATCGTGTTGTTCGTGATCATCGCGCCCTTCTTCGCCCCGTACGGGGAGAACGAGGTCGCCGGCCCGCCCTTCAGCTCGGACGGGCTGCTCGGCACCGACTACCTCGGCTCGGACGTGCTCAGCCGGGTCATGTACGGCGGCCAGTCGATCCTCATCATCGCGCTGTTCGGCACGCTTCTCGGCATGGTGCTGGGGATCGCGATCGGTGTCGTCGCGGCGTACGGCGGAGGCTGGTGGGACGAGGTGCTCATGCGCTTCAACGACGTGATCCTGTCGTTCCCGCAGATCCTGCTCGCCCTGCTCGTGCTCACCGCCATCGAGCAGCCGACGGCCTGGATCCTGATCGTTCTCGTCGGTGTCTCGCACGCCCCGCGCGTCGCGCGGCTCGCGCGCGGCGTCGCGCTCGGCATCGTGTCCCGTGACTTCGTCATCGCGGCCGAGGCGCTCGGTGAGAAGCGCACCCGGGTGATCATGGCCGAGGTGCTGCCCAACATGAACGCGCCCCTTGCTGGCCGAGGCCGGGCTGCGGCTGACCTACTCGATCGGCCTGGTGGGCTCCCTCGGCTTCCTCGGGTTCTCCGCCGACCCGGGCGCCGCCAACTGGGGCCAGATGATCCAGGAGAACCGCCTGGGGCTGGCCACCCAGCCGTGGGCGGTCCTGGCGCCGGTGCTGATCATCGCGATCTTCTGCATCGGCACCAACCTGATGGCCGACGGCATCGCGCAGGTCGCGCAGCGAGGGGACAGCTGATGACCGCAACGCAGGCCTCCACCCCGGAGACGGTCCCCTCGGGCGGTCTCGTCGTCGAGGACCTCGGCGTGATGCTCACCGGCAAGGACGTCGACGTCGTCGACGACATCGACCTGGTGCTGAAGCCCGGCGAGGTCGTCGGCCTCGTCGGCGAGTCGGGCTCGGGGAAGACGACCGTCGGCACGTCGCTGCTCGGCTACTCGCGCGCGGGAGCCATCATCTCGTCGGGCAAGGTGCTCCTCGAGGACCGCGACGTGCTGTCGATGCACTGGCGGGAGATGCGTCAGGTGCGCGGCGAGGAGATCGCCTACGTGCCACAGGACCCTGCCTCCGCGCTCAACCCCAGCATCCGGATCGGGAAGCAGATCGTCGAGCTGCTCGAGCTGCGCGGCATCGGCACCGCCGAGTCTCGGATGCAGGGCGCGCGCGACGGTCTCGCAGAGGTGGGGCTGCCCAACGACAACGAGTTCCTCAGCCGCTACGCCCACCAGCTGTCGGGCGGCCAGGTGCAGCGCGTGGCCCTCGCCATGGCGTTCCTGCCCAAGCCCAAGGTGCTCGTGCTCGACGAGCCGACGACCGGTCTCGACGTCACCACGCAGGCGATGGTGCTGCAGACCATGGCTGCGCTCTGCAAGACCCATGGGGTCAGCGCCCTCTACGTCACCCATGACCTGGCCGTCGTCGCCAACATCGCCGATCGGGTCGCGGTCATGTACGCCGGCCAGATCGTGGAGCTGGGGCCCAGGGACCAGATGTTCGCGAACCCCTCGCACCCCTACACGCGGGCCCTGCTCGACTCGATCCCGCACCTGTCCCAGGCGCGTGCGCTCACCGGCATCCCCGGACGTACGCCGGCACCGGGTGCCCGGCCCTCCGGTTGCCGCTTCCACGACCGGTGCTCGTTCGTCATCGACGCCTGCAAGCAGGCGGTGCCCGAGCTGCACCCGATCGCGGCGAACCACGACGTGCGCTGCATCCGCGCCGAGCAGATCGGCACGTGGGACATCTCCCGCGGCACCGTGCCGGACGCCGACCCGGACAAGGCTCGGGAGGTCATCCTGTCCGTCGAGGGCCTCAACGTGTTCTACGGCCAGAAGCACGTGGTGCACGACGTCACCTTCGACCTCGCCAAGGCCGAGGTGGTCGCTCTGGTGGGCGAGTCCGGCAGCGGCAAGACCACGATCTCGCGGTCGATCGGCGGCCTGCACAAGGACTGGACGGGCATCGTCAACTTCGAGGGCGACGAGCTCGCGAAGGGTGCTCGCCAGCGCGACGCCATCAACCGCAAGCGCATGCAGTACATCTTCCAGAACCCCTACCTCTCGCTGAACCCGCGGTTGACGATCGAGCAGATCGTGAAGCGGCCGATGGAGCTCTTCGGCATCGCGTCGGGCAAGGAGGCGACCGACCGCGCCGTCGAGCTGCTGGACCAGGTCGCGCTCGGCCCGCGGATGCTGCGCTACCAGGCCAGCCGGCTCTCCGGCGGAGAGCGGCAGCGCGTCGCCATCGCCCGCGCGCTCGCGGCGGAGCCCGACGTGATGATCTGCGACGAGATCACCTCGGCGCTCGACGTGTCGGTGCAGGGCTCGATCGTGGAGCTGCTGGAAGGGCTTCGGCAGTCGCGCGGCATCAGCATGCTGTTCGTGACCCACAACCTCGCCCTGGTCCGCTCGATCGCCGCCCGCGTGGAGATCCTGCAGGGCGGTCGCGTGGTCGAGGCCGGGCCGGTGGTCGAGGTGATGGACAACCCTCGCGAGGACTACACCCGCAACCTGCTGGCCAACAGTCCCAGGATCGACTAGCGCCGTGCTCGCACGGCACTGAGCGCGGCGACCATGCCGACCCGCATCGCAGGGTCCCGCCTGTCGGGACTCGTGTTCATCGACGCACCGGACGACGCCGCGTGGTCGCACCGGGTGGTGCCTGCCGCGGGTCCGCCGAGCTGTCGACGGACCTGCGGCCGCTGGACGTCCGGGTCTCCGGCGCCGGGACGCTCTGGAGCCTGGACGGCTGGCGCGACGAGACGCACACGACCTCGCTTGCTCGTGCTGCACGGCGCGACGGTCGTCCACGAGTGGTACGCCGCCGGCCTGGGGCCGACGACGAGGTTCCTTGGTGCGTCGATGTCGAAGTCGGCGCTGGCGCACCTGGTCGGCCGCGCGGTGCGCGCCGGTGACCTGGTCCTGTCCGACCGGGTCGACGCGCACGTGCCGGAGCTGCGCGGCACCGGGTACGCCGCCGCGCGGGTCGTCGACGTGCTCACGATGACGTCGGGTGTCGCGTGGGTGGAGGACCACCGTGATCCCGACAGCCTGGCCTCGCGCCTGGTGGGCTGCTTCGCCGACGGCGGCGACTCGCGGGCGCTCCTCGCCGAGGTGCGCGCCGGCGTGGCGCCCGCCACCCGCTTCGCCTACTGCACCGCGGACTCCCAGGTGCTCGACTGGGTGCGCGAGCGCGCGACCGGGCGTTCCTTCGCCGACGACCTCGCCCTGTTGTGGACCGACCTCGGCTGCACCACCGACGCCGCCGTCGGCGTCGACGGCTCCGGAGTGGCCCTGGCCGGCGGAGCGCTGGCCGCCACCGCCCGCGACTGGGCCCGGCTCGCTTTGCTCGCCGTCGACGGGACCGGGCCGAGGGGTCGTCTGCTCGACGAGGCCTGGACCGAGGCGGCGGCGAGGGCGGCGTACCCCTTCCTCGAGCCGGGCCGCCTGCCCAGCACGATCACGACCCACGCCGGGTTCGGCTATCACTGGTGGCCCCTGGACGGCCACGGCAGCCGCCTGACCGCCGACGGGAGCCGCGGCCAGTTCGCGGCGCTCGACCGTCGCACGGGCGCGGTGGTCGTCAAGACCTCGCTGTGGCCCTACGACGACGCCTGGGCCGACCGGCACTACCGCGACCTCAGCTATCTCGGCCTGCACGCCCTGCTCGACACTGCCGACCCGCCCGCATCCCCCGAGAGATCCACCACCGACAGAGAGGCACGCCCGTGAACCGCAACGTCATCATCACCTGCGCCCTGACCGGAGCCGGCGACACCGTGGCCCGTTCGGAGCACGTGCCGGTGACACCCGAGCAGATCGCCGAGGCCGGCATCGCGGCGGCGCGGGCAGGGGCGGCGATCGTGCACGTGCACGTCCGCGACCCCGAGACGGGCAAGGGCTCGCGCGAGGTCGCCTTCTACCGCGAGGCGGTCGAGCGGATCCGCGCCTCCGACGTCGACGTCGTCGTCAACACCACCGCCGGCATGGGCGGCGACCTGATGCTCGACCCGCAGAGTCCCACCAGCTTCATCGAGGGGACCGACCTGGTGAACGGCGTCGAGCGCCTCAAGCACGTCGAGGAGCTCCTGCCCGACATCTGCACGCTCGACTGCGGCAGCCTCAACTTCGGCGAGGGCAGCCTGGTCTACGTCAGCACCCCCGACATGCTGCGCGACGGTGCCAAGAAGATCCAGGAGCTCGGCGTACGCGTCGAGATGGAGATCTTCGACACCGGCCACCTGTGGTTCGCCAACCAGCTGGTCGCCGAAGGGCTGATCGACTCGCCCGCGATGTTCCAGCTCTGCATGGGGATCCCGTACGGCGCCCCGGCCGACCCCCTGACGCTGGCCGCCATGGTCGCCCAGCTGCCCGAGGGCGCGGTCTGGGCGTCCTTCGCGCTCGGCTCCATGCAGATGCCCTGGGTCGCCCAGTCGGTCCTGCTGGGCGGCCACGTGCGCGTCGGCCTCGAGGACAACCTCTACCTGCGCAAGGGAGTGAAGGCGACCAACGCGCAGCTGGTCGAGCAGGCCCGCACCATCGTCGAGGCGATGGGCGCGAAGGTCGCCAGCCCGGACGACGCCCGCGAGATCCTGCAGCTGAAGGCGCGGTCCTGACCATGTCGAGGGGGATGCGGCTGGCGCCGGAGGAGGTCCGCACCGTCGTATGCGTGGGCGCGGGCGTCATCGGCGGTGGCTGGGTGGCCTACTTCCTGGGCCGCGGCTACCGCGTGGTGGCGTGGGACCCCGGCGCCGGCGCCGAGGAGCGGCTGCGCCACCTGGTGGACGCCGCGTGGCCGGCGCTCACCGAGCTCGGCCTGGCCGAGGGAGCCGACCGGGCCAACCTGGTCTTCGAGCCGGACCTCGCCGCGGCCTGTGCGCAGGCTGACTTCGTGCAGGAGAGCGCCCCGGAGGACCTCGACCTCAAGCGGCAGCTGCTCGCCGACATCGACGCCGCCACACCGGAGAGCGTGGTGATCTCCTCGTCCACGTCGGGCTACGGCATGAGCGAGATGCAGACCGACTGTGCCCTGCCCGAGCGCACCGTGGTCGGCCACCCCTTCAACCCGCCGTACCTGATCCCGCTCGTCGAGGTCGTCGGCGGCAAGCTCACCGATCCCGAGGTGGTGGCCTGGACCTCCGACTTCTTCCGCCACGCGGGCAAGTCGGTGATCACGATGGAGCACGAGGTGCCCGGCTTCATCGCCAACCGCCTGCAGGAGGCGCTGTGGCGCGAGGCGCTGCACATGGTCGCCGCCGGCGAGGCCACGGTCGAGCAGATCGACCTGTCCATCACCGACGGTCCGGGTCTGCGCTGGCCGATCCACGGGCCGATGATGACCTTCCACCTCGCCGGTGGGCAGGGCGGCATGGCGCACATGCTCGACCACTTCGGGCCCTCGCTACAGGCGCCGTGGACCCGCCTGGTCGCAGCCGAGCTGACCCCCGAGCTGCGCGACGCGGTCGTGGACGGGTGCGAGCGGGAGGCCGCCGGCCGGAGCATCGACGAGCTCGTGGCCGAGCGGGACAGTGGTGTGATCGCGGTGCTGCGCGCCCTCGGACGCGCATGACGCAGGTCATCTGGCGCGAGCCGGTCCAGGAGGCCTGGATCGACTACAACGGCCACCTCTCGGAGCCCTACTACGTGCTGGTCATGGGCCACGCCACGGACGCGGTGATGGACGCGATGGGCATGGGGCCGGCGTACCAGGCGGCGACCGACTCCTCGCTCTACACCGTCGAGGCGCACGTGCGGTACCTCGCCGAGGTGCGCTCCGGCGTCGAGCTGGAGGTCCGGTCGTCGGTGATCGGCTGCACCGACAAGCTCGCGTGGCTCTGGCACGAGCTGTGGGCGGAGGGTCGCCTACGCGCGACCGAGGAGATCCTCGGCGTGCACGTCACCGCCGGCTCCTCGGCGGCCTTCCCCGACGACGTCGCCGCGCGCCTGCGCGACGCGCGCGTCGATCCGCCCGAGCACGCGCCGCGCCGGCCGGACGCGGCTCGTGCGGTGCCGCAGGTCGCAGGGCGTCCTTCCTCAACCGGGGCGCAGGCCGGCGCAGCAGCGTGCGGTGCCGCCGGCCGTAGGCCTCGACCGCCTCGATCACCGGGGCGAGGTCGCGCCCGGCCCTGGTCAGCTCGTAGCGGACCACGCCGTCAGCGCCCACGACGCGCCGGGCCAGGCCCCAGGCGCACAGCTCGCGCAGGCGGGAGGTGAGCACGGCGTCGGTGATGCCGGGCAGCCGGTCGCGGATCTCGCCGAAGCGCTCGGCACCGTCGAGGAGAGCCCGTACGACGCCGCCGGCCCAGCGCCTGCTCAGCAGCAGCATCGCGGCCTCGAACGGCTCGCACACGGCGAGGTCGACGGCGCCTGCGCTGCGGCGGCCGACGGTGGGCCTACGGGTGTCAGTCACTATGTAGTTCAGAGTAGCGCGCTAGGTGACGTCGTGTCGGCCGGAGGTGACGCACGGGAATATCCGCTCTCACTATGTTGTTCATAGTGAGACACCACAACAAGGTTGAGAGGACGAGATGGCCCACTTCCAGCGCTTCCGCCGGGCGCAGAGTCTGTTCGAGTCGCGTGACTACCGCGGCGCCGCCCGCGAGCTCGAGCTGCTGCTCGCCGACTCCGGGACCGACGTGCTGCACAGCATGTCTGCCGCGCGCCTGCTGCTCGCCCGCGCCTACTTCCACTCCGCCCAGCTGCGCCGGGCCGAGGAGACGACGCGGGCCGTCCTGCGGGACGACCCGGTCAACTCGTACGCCGCACTGCTCCTCGCCCGTACGCTGGAGCGGTCCGGTCGCGGCCGCGAGGCCGGGCCGGTGCTCGCCCTGGCTCGGGCGCTCGGCGCCCCGGGCCTCGACGGCGGGCTCGACGAGAAGACGGAGGTAGCGGCATGACGTCGGTCCAGTTCGGCCTCTTCACCGTCGGCGATGTGACCCCCGACCCCACGACGGGCCGGGCACCCACGGAGCACGAGCGCATCAAGAACACCGTGGCGATGGCCGAGAAGGCCGAGGAGATCGGGCTTGACGTCTTCGCCACCGGTGAGCACCACAACCCGCCGTTCGTGCCGTCGTCGCCGACGACCCTGCTGGGCAACATCGCGGCGCGCACCGAGCGGCTCATCCTCTCGACCTCCACGACGCTGATCACCACCAACGACCCCGTGAAGATCGCCGAGGACTTCTCGGTGCTCCAGCACCTCAGCGACGGCCGGGTCGACCTGATGCTCGGTCGCGGCAACACCGGCCCGGTCTACCCCTGGTTCGGTGAGGACATCCGTGAGGCCGTGCCGCTGACGGTGGAGAAGTACGACCTGCTCCGGCGGCTCTGGCGCGAGGACGTCGTCAACTGGGAGGGCCGGTTCCGTACGCCCCTGCAAGGGTTCACCCTCGCTCCGCGCCCGCTCGACGACGTGCCGCCGTTCGTGTGGCACGGCTCGATCCGGACCCCGGAGATCGCCGAGCTGGCGGCGTACCACGGTGACGGGTTCTTCGCGAACCACATCTTCTGGCCGGCCTCGCACACCGAGCGGATGGTGGCGTTCTACCGCCAGCGCTTCGAGCACTACGGCCACGGCACGGCCGCCCAGGCGATCGTCGGGCTGGGCGGGCAGGTGTTCATGCGGCGCAACAGCCAGGACGCTGTCCGGGACTTCCGCCCCTACTTCGACGTCGCGCCCGTCTACGGCTACGGCCCGTCGCTCGAGGACTTCAGCTCCCAGACACCGCTGACCGTGGGCTCCCCGCAGCAGGTGCTCGAGCGCACGCTGGCCTTCCGCGACTACGCCGGCGACTACCAGCGGCAGCTGTTCCTCGTCGACCACGCGGGGTTGCCGCTTGAAGACCGTGCTCGAGCAGCTCGACCTGCTCGGCGAGATCCTGCCCGACCTCCGCAAGGGCATGGACGAGGGCCGGCCGACCGACGTCCCCGACGCGCCCACCCACGCGTCGTTGGTGGCGGCGAAGCAGGCCGCCGACCAGAGAGCCGACCAGCCCGCCGACCTCGAGGAGGCGGCGTCGTGACCAGGCTGGTGGTGGTGAGCGGTGGTCTGCGCGAGCCGTCCTCGACCCGGCTGCTCGCCGACCGGCTCGCGGCCGCCGTCGTCGCCGACCTGCAGAACGAGGGCGTCGGCGCGCGCGTCGAGACCGTCGAGCTGCGACCCCTCGGCCACTCGGTCATGGACGCGATGATCACCGGGTTCTCCGGCGGCGCGCTCGAGGAGGCCGTGACGCGCCTGCGCGACGCCGACGGGCTCATTGCCGTGACGCCGTCGTTCAACGCCTCCTACAGCGGGCTCTTCAAGTCCTTCTTCGACGTGCTGCCCGAGGAGACGCTGAGTGGGATGCCCGTGCTCATCGCGGCCACGGGCGGCACCGAGCGGCACTCGCTGGTGCTCGAGCACGCCCTGCGGCCGATGTTCTCCTACCTCGAGGCGGTCGTCTCGCCCACCGGCGTCTACGCCGCCACCGAGGACTTCGGGACCGTGCAGAGCCCCGACGAGGTCGATGCCCTCAGCCGGCGGATCGCCCGCGCGGCCAGCGACTTCTCCCGCCTGCTCCGCTCGTGCGGGGCGCGCCAGCCGCGTGACGCGTGGACCGAGGAGCTCGGCGCCATGCAGCGGCTGCTCGGCACCGACTGAGGCTTGCTCTCGCTCGAGGACCGTCGGTCGGAGGGTCATCTCCGTTGTACGCACGTGCGTACAAACCGCGGTGTGATGTCTCGGGTTCGTCCGGACAGTGTTGATGCCTTGGTAAGTGTGGACACGTGGGGTTTGTTGCGTCGATAGCTCGAGGGGCGGCCGCTGCGCTCGTGGTTGTAGATCCGGTCGAACTTCTCGATCAGGGCGGCCAGTTCGGCGAGGGTCGCGGGCCGGGTGGCCGGTCGGCAGCCGAGTTCCTCGAGGTGTTCGACCAGCTGGGTGCGGCGTCCGATCCTGGTCTGGTTGAGCGCGGTCCCGTTGTCGGTCAGGAGCCGGTGCGGCACCTGGAAGCAGGGTCGAGACCGGCCGCCGGGCCAGCATCGCGACGTCGGCACCCTGGTGCTGGGCCAGGGCCCCCCGAGACCGGCGAGAGAGCAGAGACCCGCACGAAAGAGGGTTGCCCCCGCGGGCGGCGGACGGCAGGCTCGGACCATGGAGTTCGGGGGAGCCCGCGGCGTGGACGTACGGCTGGCGCGCGCCGACGACCTGCCGCTGCTGGCCGACATCGAGGATGCCGCTGACCAGCTGTTCACCTCCGTGTTCGGCGACGTCGACTGGAAGCCGCCGGCCGACGGAGCCGAGAGGGCTGCTGAGCCCGGCACGCTGCTCGTCGCCGGCGATCCGCCCGTCGGCTTCGCCCACGTGGTGCACGTCGAGGGGGCGGCCCACCTCGAGCAGATCGCTGTGCATCCCTCGACGATGGGCCAGGGGATCGGCACCGCCCTCCTCGAAGCCGCCTGCGTGGCCGCGCGCGAGGCCGGCTACGACGAGCTGTCGCTGACGACGTACGCCGACGTCCCGTGGAACGCCCCCTTCTACGCCGCCCGAGGCTTCGAGGTCGTCAACGACCCGGCGCCGTTCCAGGCGGAGAGGCGCGCCAACGAGCAGGCCAGGGGCATGGACCGGCACGGCCCTCGCGTCGTCATGAGCAGAGCACTCGGGCCGGCGCCCGCGCCGTTGGCCGCGACCAGCTGAGGAGTCGTCGCCGGGCTCGTGAAGTACCTCACGCGGGCGGGGGAGGGGCGCTGGCCGCGTGACATGATGCCCGCCATGACGAGCAGCACCAGCGAGAGCGCACGCACATTCGAGACCATCGGCGTCATCGGCCTCGGGACCATGGGAGCCGGCATCGCGGAGGTGTTCGCGCGCAACGGCTTCTCCGTCATCGGGGTGGAGCAGAACGAGGCCGGCGTCCAGCGTGGGCGCGAGCACCTCGAGCACTCCACCGGCCGGGCGGTGGCCCGCGGCAAGATCACCGAGGCCGAGCAGCAGACCATCCTCGACCACATCACGTTCAGCACCGACCTGAAGGCCCTGGCGCACGCCGACCTGGTCGTCGAGGCGGTCATCGAGTCCCTCGAGATCAAGAAGGACCTCTTCCGGCGCCTCGACGAGGTGGTGCGGCCCGACGCGATCTTGGCGACCAACACCTCGTCGCTGTCGGTGACCGAGATCGGCACGGCCAACGCGCGCCCGGGCCGCGTGATCGGGGTGCACTTCTTCAACCCCGCACCGGTGCAGAACCTCGTCGAGATCGTCCGCACCGTCGTGACCGAGCCGAGCGTGCTCGCCGACGTCGAGACGCTCGTCGGCCGGCTCGGCAAGAACCCCGTCATCTGCGGCGACAAGGCCGGGTTCATCGCCAACACCTTGCTCTTCGGCTACCTCAACCACGCCGTCGCGATGTTCGAGGCCAAGTACGCCTCTCGTGAGGACATCGACGCGGCCATGCGGTTCGGCTGCGGCTACCCCATGGGCCCGCTGGCGCTGCTCGACCTGATCGGTCTCGACACGGCGTACGAGATCCTCGACACGATGTACAAGCAGGGCCGCGACCGCCTGCACGCACCGGCGCCCATCCTCAAGCAGATGGTGACGGCGGGGCTGCTGGGCAGGAAGTCGGGTCACGGCTTCTACACCTACGCG
This sequence comes from uncultured Actinomycetota bacterium, assembly GCA_963723195.1. Taxonomy (GTDB): domain Bacteria; phylum Actinomycetota; class Actinomycetes; order Propionibacteriales; family Nocardioidaceae; genus Nocardioides. Next base: position 190,852 of record CAVRPU010000010.1, on the reverse strand, counting down.
GGTCCCGACAGCTATCAGGTGGTCGCGGACTTCCGCACGCCCAAGGAGTCCGACAAGGCGCAGCTGCGCCACGACATCCGCACGGTCGGCGTGGTCGGCACCGGCACGATGGCCAGCGGCATCGTCGAGGTGTTCGCCAAGGGTGGCTACGACGTTCTGTACGTCGGCCGCACCGACGACAAGGTCGACGCCGTGCGCGCCACGATCGAGCGCTCGCTGGACAAGGCGATCCAACGGGGCAAGCTGGCGGAGACGGAGAAGGACGGCATCCTCGGTCACCTCACCGGCAGCACGTCGCTCGACGACCTGGCCGGCGTGGACCTCGTCGTCGAGGCGATCGCCGAGGACCTCAAGGTGAAGACCACGCTGTTCGAGAACCTCGACGAGATCTGTCGGCACGGAAACGGAGGGTCCGGCGCGATCCTGGCAACGACCACATCCTCGCTCCCCGTCATCTCCCTGGCCACCGCCACCAGCCGGCCCCACGACGTCGTGGGCATGCACTTCTTCAACCCCGCGCCGGTGATGAAGCTGGTGGAGGTGGTCTCGACGGTGGCGACGTCGGACGAGGTTGCCGAGACGACGCGGGCGCTGTGCGAGCGGATCGACAAGGTCCCGGTCTCCTGCGGCGACCGGGCGGGCTTCATCGTCAACGCGCTGCTCTTCCCCTACCTGAACGACGCCGTGAAGATGCTCCAGGCCCACTACGCGACCGCCGACGACATCGACACCGCCATGAAGCAGGGCTGCGCGCTCCCGATGGGACCCTTCGAGCTCCTCGACGTGGTCGGCAACGACGTCAGCCTGGCCATCCAGCGCGAGCTCTACCTGGAGTTCCGCGAGCCGGGCTTCGCGCCCGCGCCGCTCCTGGAGCACCTCGTCACCGCGGGCTACCTCGGCCGCAAGACCCAGCGCGGCTTCCGGGACTACACGCAACGTTGAGGGCCGGAGGGTGTCGAGACGGTCGCTGCGCGACCTCCTCAACCACCGGGCGCCGGCGTCGAGGGCGGTTCGCCCTCGACGGCGGGCCTAGCTCCGCAGGTCGACCACCATCGCCGCGAGCTTCGACCGCGAGCCGATGTCGAGCTTGCGGTAGATGTGGGAGAGATGCGCGTCGACGGTGCGGGGCGAGAGGAACAGCTCCTCAGCGATCTGCCGGCTGGTCAGGCCGTCGGCGACGCGCTCGGCCACCTGACGCTCAGCCTTGGTGAGCTGGTCCAGCGGCGAGGCGGCGTCGTCGTGATGCGAGGCGAAGGCTGCGGCCACCCCGGCGATCGCGATGCCTGTCGCCTGCCCGTCGACCAGCCAGCCGTCGGGTACGGCACGGGCGGGCTCGACCCGGTGGAGCGCGGCGTACCCCCAGGCCACGGCGTGCCGGGGCCCCCGCAGGGCCCGGGCGGTCGCCGCGAGCTGGCGGCACAGTCGGTTGCCGCGGCTCTCGGCGGCCAGCGCCAGGCCGTCGAAGGCGTCGGCGACCCGGAGCGGCATCGGCATCGCCGCGGCCTGCTCGAGGGCGTAGAGGAAGGTCGTCGCCGCCTGGTCGGGCTCGTCCTGGGCGAGCAGGGCGTGACCGAGCGTGAGTCGCCCGTCGACGGCGTCGCGACCTAGTCGGCAGCTGTCGGCGAGCACGACGACGTCGGCTGCGAGACCGGCGGCCCGCGCGATGTCGCCGACCAGGAAGTGGTCACGGGCGTCCTGGGCGAGCACGGGGAGGCGCACCGCCCAGGGCAGGCTCTCGCGGTCGACATCGGTGACGCGGGTGTCGGGCTCGATCTGGCGGAGCACGACCTCGGCCAGGAGCGCCATCCGGCTCTCGGCTTGCTGCCCCGCCTCGCGTACGGCGGCCCGTGCCGCCGACGCGGCCTCGACCGAACGGCCCTGCTCCAGGGCGATCCGCGCCATCAGGGTGCGCACCGAGAGCGGGATGAAGCTCTCGACGGACGAAGAGGGCATCGAGTTGATGCGCTGTGCGGTCTCGCCCGCCTCGGCGAACTCGCCGCGCGAGACCTGGATGTCGACCAGGGTGCGCAGCGCGGCGGCCTCGACCAGGCCGGTCCGGTCGAGCTCGATCGCGCGCCGGGCCTCGCTCTCGGACTGCTCCAGCACCCCGGCGTCGAGGTGCATCTCGGCGCGGATCGCGGCGTTGCGGGCCAGCTCGAGCCCGGGGTCCGGCGCGGTCGCGGCGTGTTGGTCGGAGCGCTCGAGGAGCCACATGCCCTCGTAGGTGCCGCGCACCTCCGACGCAGCGATCCCCGCGCGGCGGGCGACTTGGGCGCCGATCGTGGCGGGGCCGTCGCCGCTGACGATGACCTCCTCGAGGATCTCGACGGCCTCGCGGGCGCGCATGGCGGTGTAGAGCGAGGAGAAGATGCGGTTGGCCAGCCCGTAGCCGAGGTCGCGCGTCGCCGGCTCGGCGACGGCGGCGCTGATCGCGGCGCGCATCACCTTCAGGTCAGTGAGCCACGGCGCGTCGGCGGCGCCGGAGTTGAAGTCGACGGGGGCCATCTGGTCGGCCCACCGGATCAGGCCCTCCGCGGCCGCGCTCGCGTCGTCGGTCGAGGCGGTGAGGAAGGCGCCGTGCCGGCGGATCGGCGAGAGCATGCTCAGGTGGCCGTCGGGCAGCACCTCCAGCAGGCTGCGTCTGGCCAGACCGGCCGCAAGGCCGGCCGCCTCGTCGCGCTCGACCCCGACGATGGCGGCCAGCACGTCGATGCTGACCGGCGTGCTCATCTGGGCCAGCCGCCGGAAGCACCGGCGCTGCCCCTCGTCCAGCAGCTCATAGGACGCCTGGACCGCTTCGGAGAGCGAGGCCGTCGGCACCACGTTGGTGAGGCCGACCAGGGCGATCTGCACGGCCATCTGCTCGATGAGCAGGGGGAGCCCACCGGTCGCGGTCAGCAGGCGGCGTACGTCGCGCTCGTGGGCGACCAGGTCGACGGGGTGTCCGCCGGCGGCCTCCACCCGGTGCAGGAACAGGTCGACGGCGGCACCGGCCAAGGGCTCGTGGGAGCTCGGCACGGGCAGCGGGCCCACCCGGACCACCCGCTCGCCGGGCTGGCCGGCCATGGTGCGGGCCGTGACGGCGATCCGCGCCCCGCTCGTCGTCTCGACCAGCTCCTGCAGGGCCGGGCCGAGACCGTCGGCATCGATGTCGACACCGTCGACGACCAGCAGCGTCTCGGTGCCGTCGAGTGCTCGGCCCAGGGCACCGCCGGTGCTGTCGCCGGGCGCGGCCTCGGCGCCGACTCCGTGCAGGCAGGCCGCCAGGATGGCATCGGAGGAGCGCAGTCCCTGCGCGTTGACCCACGTCGAGGGCTCGGTGCGGGCCGCCAGATGGCGGACCAGGAGGGTCTTGCCACTGCCCGGCGGTCCGACCACGCTGACCCAGCGCGCGCTCGACAGCGCGTCGTCGAGCTGGAGGTGGACGCGCTCGCGCCCCAGACAGGGGGTCAGCACGGTCGTAACCTATCGCGGCGGACGCCTCGGACGCCGGACTCGTCCGCTGTGCGGGGCGCGCAGAGGTACGTATCGGACTTAGGTAGGACTACCGATGCTGGGGTGGTCCCGTTCGGGAGAGGCTGATGCCGTCCTCGAACGACCGGGCCGATCGGGGGACGATCCGGCCGGGCGGGGACGAGCGCGAGTGCGCGAGAGGTGGCCGTGGAACCGGGGGGTCCACGGCCACTCGTGCGCCGGGGCACCTACGCCGCCCCGGGGGTCGTCCGTCAGGGATCAGGGGCCTTGGCGGGCGGCCGTACGCACGGGCCTGCGGGTCCGCGTTCTGCCGGTGGTCGAGGAGGGCCCCCAGGCCCGTCTCGAAACCTCCGGCTACTCGACCGCCGGGCCGGCCGGGAGCGCTCGGCCACCGACGAGCTCGACCAGGCGAGCGGCGACGAGGTCGAGGTCGGCCCGCTGGGCGGCCGGGTCGCCGGGGGGCAGGACGGCGTTCCACTGGACGACGAAGCTGCCGCGCAGCTGGGTGGTGCCGGTCGGGCGCGCGAAGACCCACCAGTGCAGGTGCTCCTGGCCTTCGCCGTAGCGGACGACCTGCACTCGCGGGACGTCCAGCACGTCGCGCGCCGCGCGTTCGAGGTGGGTGAGCACCTCGCCCGATCGGCGCGCCTCGTCGGTCGTCAGGTCACCGAGGTCGGCGTGCCGGCGCGGCATCAGGTAGGTCACCAGCGGGAGCGCCCACGGCTGGAACGGCACGCCGAGCATCAGCAGGTCGTCACGCCAGTAGATGTAGTCGCGTGAGTCGGCTGCCCTGCTCGCCTCGCACATGGGGCACTCGGTGCCGCCCACTCCGCCGCGCAGCGGCTCCTCGCCGGGTGGCTCCAGCGGTCGCACGGCCCCGCCGGGGTCGAGGGGGTACGCCGGCAAGGCCGGCCACCCCGGCTCGGCGTACCCCTCGGCGCCGGCCTTCGCGACGACGCGCTCGTACCACTCCCACGCTGTCTCGGGCATGCCGCCATCGTGCCGCACGCCGACGACGCGTGACGACGCCGTCGTTGCCGTTGGCGATCGCGCCGGGTCGGTTCTTCGGGTCGCCGCTGACGAGGCGACGCGCCGCGGTCGGTAGCCTGCTCCGGTGCCTGGCCGACGCGACGAGCTGTTCACCCGGACCCTGGGCGAGCGCGGCCCGCGCCTGGTCTTCTGCCACGGGCTCTTCGGCCAGGGGCGCAACTGGACCCAGATCGCGAAGGCCTTCGCCGACGACCACCGCGTGACGCTCGTCGACCTGCCCGACCACGGGCGGTCGCCGTGGACCGGCGGGGTGGACTACCGGGGCATGGCCGACCACCTCACGCAGGTGCTCGAGGGCGAGGATCCGGTCGCGCTCGTGGGTCACTCGATGGGCGGGAAGGTCGCGATGCTCGCGGCGCTCGCGCACCCGCAGCTGGTCGAACGGCTGTGCGTCGTCGACGTGGCTCCGGTGGCCTACGCGTCGGCGACCGAGTTCGAGCGCTACGTCGCCGCCATGCGCGGCCTCGACCTCGCCGCGCTCACCTCCCGCGAGGAGGCCGACGCGGCGCTGGTCGACGCGGTGCCCGATCAGGTCGTGCGCTCGTTCCTCCTGCAGAACCTGCGCCGCGAGGGTGACGGGTGGCGCTGGCAGGTCAACCTCGACGTGCTGGGCGACGACCTCGACACGCTGCGCGGCTGGCCCGAGGACGCCGCGGCCGGCCTGCCGGCGTACACCGGCCCGGTGCTCTGGGTCGCGGGGGAGACCTCGGCCTATGTCCGCGACGAGCATGCCGCCACCATGGAACGACACTTCCCGAAGGTGCGCCGGGTCACGGTGAAGAACGCCGGCCACTGGGTGCACTCCGAGCAGCCGGCGGTGTTCGTCGAGGTGCTTCGCAGGTTTCTGAGAGCGAGCTAGTCCTGGTCGCGGGCCGCGCGGACGAAAGCTAGTCGATGCTCGCGGACTGCCGCGCGCGGTAGGCCGCGACGGCGTTGCGGTTGCCGCACGTGGTCGAGCAGAACCGGCGGGACCGGTTGCGGGACAGGTCGAGCACGACACCGTCGCAGGAGTCGTCGGCGCACACGCCGAGGCGGGACAGCTCATCGGCGCGGATCAGGTCGACCATGGCCATCGCCGTGTCGACGGTGATGCGCGTCGCCAGGGGGGCCGTGTCGTCGACGGCATGGAGATGCCAGTCCCACGAGTCGTGGCGGGCCAGTCGGGGGAGGGCCTTGGCCTTGGCCAGCATGTCGTTCACCATCTCGACGGCCTCGTCGCGCTCGGCGAGGAGGAGCGCGCGGAGCACCGGGCGCAGGTCGCGGATGGAGTCGAGCTCGTCGCGGTCGCGGTCGTGGCGACCGGAGTACTCCAGCTGGTCGAAGAACGCGTCGAGGTCCGCCACCGTCTCGAGCGTGTCCGGCTCCTCGGCGCTGTTGACGAGCATCACGGCCGCCTGCAACGACACCTCGGTGTCATGGGCGAAAAGCATGTTGACAGGTTACCGCATTCGGTCATAGCGTCATGTGTCATGACGGCGTTGGCTCATGACACCCTGCGCCCGACCCCGGTGTCGCACACCCGGGCGGGCCTGGCGCTCGCGCTGACGTCCGCCCTCTCGTTCGGGCTCAGCGGCGCCCTCGCCAGGCCGCTGCTCGAGAGCGGATGGAGCGCGGGGACGGTCACTCTCTTCCGGATCGCGATCGCGGGAGCCGTCGTGGTGCCGTTCGGGCTTTCTGCGCTGCGCGGCCGCTGGCACCTGCTGCGCGGCAACGTGCCGACGATCCTGGTCTACGGTCTTGGCGCCGTGACCATCGCACAGTTCTGCTACTTCTCGGCCGTCCGGCACATGGAGGTCGCGCCGGCGCTGCTCATCGAGTTCACCGCGCCGGCGGCGGTCGTCGGCTGGATGTGGCTGCGGCACGGGCAGCGGCCCGGGCGCATCACCTTCGTCGGCGCCGCTCTGGCCGTCGCCGGGCTCGTGCTCGTCCTCGACCTGCTCTCGGGAGCGGGCCTCAGCGTCGTCGGTGTGCTCTGGGCGCTCGCGGCCATGGTCGGGGCCGCCACGCACTTCGTCGTCTCGGGCGACGTCTCCAACGGCCTCCCGCCGATCACGCTCGCCGCCGGCGGGTTCGTGGTCGCTACTGTCGCCCTGGGATCGCTCGGTCTGACCGGCCTCCTGCCGATGGCGACGGCAAGCGCCGAGGTGACGTACGCCGGCACGACCCTGCCGCCGTGGATCGTGCTCGTGCTGCTCGGTCTGGTGACCGCGGCGCTGCCCTACACCGTCGGCATCGCGGCCGCGCGGCGCCTCGGCTCGCGGCTGGCCTCGTTCGTGGCGCTCAGCGAGGTCGTGGCCGGTGTCGCCTGGGCCGTGATCCTGCTCGGCGAGGTGCCGAGGCCCCTCCAGCTGCTCGGCGGCGTGCTGATCCTGGCGGGCGTCTTCATCGTGAAGCTCGGCGAGCGCAGCGTGCGACAGGCCCCGCCGCTCCCCGTCTGATCCAGGCTGGCGTCGGCTACTTGGCGTCCTGGCGCCTGATCACGATCTCGCGGGTCAGCATCAGGATGGCGGCTGCGGTGGGGATGGCGAGCAGGGCGCCGATGACGCCGAGCAGCGCGGCGCCGATCAGGGCGGCGATCACCGTGACGGCGCCTGGGATGTCGACCGAGTGGGACATCACCCGGGGGTAGATCACGTAGTTCTCGAGCTGCTGGTAGACCACGTAGAAGATCACGCAGGCCAGCCCGATCCGCGGGTCCTCGGCGAAGCCGATGGCGCTCACGACGATCGCGCCGAGAGTCGCGCCGATCATCGGGATGACGTCGAGGAGCGCGACCACGAAGGCCAGCGCGACGGCGTACTCGCTGAGCCCGACGAAGAACAAGAAGATCAGCGACGAGATCCCGGCGCAGAGGGCCACGATGAACGCCCCGGACACGTAGCCGCCGACGGACTCGATGACCCGGTCGCCCAGCTTGCTGACGCGGTCGCGGCGCGAGGCGGGGGCCAGCCGGTAGAGGGCGTTCTTGGTGGTCTCGAGGCCGGCCAGGAAGTAGAGGGTCAAGACGATGACCACGAACGCGTTGGCCAGGGTCGAGAGCACCTGGAGCCCGAAGCCGAGGACGCCGCCGAAGAGGCCGGAGGCCCAGTTGCCGTCCTCGACGTAGTCACGGACGCGGTCGATGACGTCGTACTTCTGGTCGAGGTCCTGGACGTAGCGATTGCGCTGGATCTGGTCCAGCCAGGTCGGGGCGCTGTCGGAGATGCTGGCGACCTGGTCGCTGATCACCGGGCCGATCGCCATCACGAACAGCGCGATGCCGATGACCACCCAGACGATGACGATGAGCACGGCGTAGGAGCGGCGTACACCACGGCGGACGATCGCCTCGACCACCGGGTTGAGGCCCGCGGCCAGGAACAGCGCGACCACGATGAGGATGAGCACGCCGGAGATCCGCTGGATCTGCTGGCCCAGGAAGATCGCCAGCAGCGCACCGACGCCCCCGAAGAAGCCGATGTAGAACGGGGAGTGCCGCGACAGCGGACGCCCGGGCCGGCCGAGGTCCTCCTCGGCGTCGCCGGCGTCGCCGACGACGAGCTCGTCGAGCTCGTCCGGAGGTGCGGCGGCGAGCGCGGCGTCCTCGGCGCGCTCGGCGGCCTCCGTCGCCTCGTCCGCCGCGGTCCGGGCCTGTTCCGCGGACTCCTCCGCGCCCTTGGCCGCCTTGCGGCCGATCAGGACTCGTCCTTCGTGAAGCCCTCGACGACGTCGCGCAGCGAGGCCAGCTGCGCGACGATGCTGTCGCGCCGGCGGGTCACCCGGTCGATGTCGGCCTTGACCGCGGCCAGCTCGCGCTCGGCCTGGGCGGTGCCGGTGGAGGTGATCGCGTCTGCCTGGGTCTGCGCGGACGCGACGATCTGCTCGGCCTCGCGGCGGGCGCGGGTGAGCAGGGCCTCGCCCTCGGACTTGGCCTGCTGGCGCTGGGCGGTGGACTGAGACGTGGCCGCGCGGGCCCGCTCCTCGGCCGCGTTGGCCCGCTCCTCCGCCTCTGCGACCAGCCGCTGCGTCTCGGCCGTGGCGCTGGCGTGGTGATCGGTGGCCTCCTTGGCCAGCCGCTCCTTCTCGACCGCCAGGGTGCGACGGGCCTCCTGGACCTCGCGGTCGGCGGCCGCTCGGAGCTGCTCGGCCTCGCGCTTGGCGGTCACCCGCAGGTCGTTGGACTCCTGCTGCGAGGCCAGGCGGACCTGGTCGGCCTCTCGCTGGGCGCCGGCCAGGATGTCGTCGGCCTCGCTCTGGGCGAGGCTGCGCTCCTGGTCGGCGTCGGCCTTGGCGCGGGCCCGGACCTCGTCGAGCTCCTTCAGCTGGACCACGCGCATGTCGTCGGCCTCGCGGCTGGCGTCGGCGCGGATCGCGTCGGCGTCCTTCACGGCCTGGGCCCGGATCTCGCCGGCCTCGCGGCTGGCCTCGTCGCGGACCTCGTTGGCCTCCTCCTCGGCCAGCCGCAGCATGGTCGTGGCCCGGCCGCCGAGCCCGGCGTAGGACGGCGACTCGTGCTCGGCCAGCTGCTCGCGGAGGTCGGCAAGCTCGGACTCGAGGGCAGCCACGCGCGAGCGCGCGGACCCCAGGTCGGCGTTCAGGCCAGCGACGGTCTGGTCCAGTCGACGGACGTGGGCATCGACGGCCTCCCGGTCGTAGCCGTTGCGGCGCGTTGCCGGGAAGGCCGGAACGCCACCCGGGGGTGCGCTCTGGGGCGATCCGGTGGTGGGCGCCTTGGCGGCAGGCGGTGCGGGCGAAGCGGCCGCTTGCGGACGGGCCGAGGGAGAGGGGGCCGGCTTCGACGGGGCCGGCTTCGACGTGGTGGGGGGCAGCACCTGGGTCTTCTCCTCGTCGGTCGGCGGAGCCGTTGCCGGCTCCGTCTCGGTGTCGAAGATCGACAAGCCCTGGTCGTCGTCGCGCGCCATGCGTGCATCCTCCACTTGGGGATCCCTGGGGGCAGGTCCCGGATAGTCGGCGTGAGAGGTCAGTCTGTCACGGCGGGCGAGGGTGATCCGCTCACACTCCCCGGAACCGGTTGATCGCCTCGAGGTGCCGGGCGCGCAGCTCCGGGTCGCGCACGCCGAGGCCCTCCTCGGGGGCCAGGCACAGGACGCCGACCTTGCCCTGATGGGCGTTCTGGTGGACGTCGAGGGCCGCCTGGCCGGTGTCCTCCAACGGGTAGGCGCGCGACAGGGTGGGGTGGATCATCCCCTTCGCGATGAGCCGGTTGGCCTCCCACGACTCCCGGTAGTTCGCGAAGTGCGAGCCGACGATCCGCTTGAGGTTCATCCAGAGGTAGCGGTTGTCGTACTGGTGCAGGAACCCGCTCGTGGAGGCGCACGTGACGATCGTGCCGCCCTTGCGGGCGGCGTACACCGACGCCCCGAACGTCTCGCGCCCCGGGTGCTCGAAGACGATGTCGACGTCCTCGCCGCCGGTCAGCTCGCGGATCCGGGCGCCGAACCGCTTCCACTCCGTCGGGTCCTGGGTCTCGTCGTCCTTCCAGAACCGATAGCCCTCCTCGGCCCGGTTGATGATCAGCTCGGCGCCCATCGCCCGGCAGATAGCGGCCTTCTCGTCGTTCGAGACCACGCAGACAGGGGTGGCGCCGCCGTTGAGGGCGTACTGCGTCGCAAAGCCGCCGAGCCCGCCGCTCGCGCCCCAGATCAGCACGTTGTCGCCCTGCTTCATGCCGGCACCGTTGCGTGAGACGAGCTGCCGGTACGCCGTGGAGTTGACCAGGCCGGGCGAGGCGGCCTCCTCCCAGGTGAGGTGGGCCGGCTTGGGCATCAGCTGGTTGGTCTTGACCAGCGCGATCTCCGCCAGGCCGCCGAAGTTGGTCTCGAAGCCCCAGATCCGCTGCTCGGGGTCGAGCATCGTGTCGTTGTGCCCGTCGGAGGACTCGAGCTCGACAGACAGGCAGTGGGCGACCACCTCGTCGCCGGGGCGCCAGAGGTGTACGCCGGGACCGGTGCGCAGGACGACGCCGGCCAGGTCGGAGCCGACGACGTGGTAGGGCAGGTCGTGCCGCTTGGTGAGCGGGCTGAGCCGGCCGTAGCGCTCCAGGAAGCCGAAGGTCGACATCGGCTCGAAGATGGAGGTCCAGACGGTGTTGTAGTTGATGGCGCTGGCCATGACCGCGACCAGGGCCTCGCCGGGGCCGAGCTCGGGAACCGCGACGTCGTCGAGGTGCAGGGACTTGCGGGGGTCCTTCTCCTTGCTGTCCAGGCCCTCGAACATGTCGACCTCGTCCTTGTGCACGGTGATCGCGCGGTAGGACTCGGGCAGGGCCAGGGCGGCGTAGGCCTCGGCCTCGGTGTCGCCGGCCTGGATCGCGTCGAGGATCTGTTGCACGGGCGGTCTCCTTGGGTCTCGGGATGGTTTCGAGACGGCGCTGGCGCGCCTCCTCAACCAGCGGGCAGCGTGGAGGCGGGTTCGACGAGCTCGACGAGCACTCCGCCCGCGTCCTTGGGATGGACGAAGTTGATCAGGGAGCCCGCGGTGCCGCGCCGGGGCTCGTCGTACAGCAGGCGCAGCCCGCGCTCGCGCAGGATCGCGGCGGTCTCCTCGATGTCGTTGACCCGGAACGCCAGCTGTTGCAGGCCCGGACCGGAGCGGTCGAGGAACTTCGCGATCGCGGAGGTCTCGTCGAGCGGGGCGAGCAGCTGGAGGCACGGACCGCCCGGGGTCGCGTCGAACCCGACCATGGCCTCGCGAACGCCCTGGTCGGGGTTGGTCTCCTGGTGCAGCACCGTCATGCCGAAGGACTCGCGGTAGAAGTCGAGCGCCTCGTCGAGGTCGGGGACGGCGATGCCGACGTGGTCGATGCCGATCAGCAGGTGCGCCGGCACCTCGCCGGTGAGGGTGCGGTCGGTCATGGGCGTCATGGTGGTACGTCGGCTCGGGCCGTGGCCACAGGTGTGACCAGTTACTCACCGGTCACGTGTTGTTCGGACGGCGGGCTGTGACCTGTTCCTCACCGAGAGGCGGTCTCGCGGCCTGCCGCCCGACGCGTCTGGGCGGGTACTGTCCGAAGGAGGATTCCTGAGCTTCTGGAGGCTGTTCTATGACCACGTCGGTGATCGTCGCGGGCGCCCGTACCCCCATCGGTCGGCTGCTCGGCGGCCTGAAGGACCAGAGCGCCGCGGCGCTCGGTGGCGTCGCCATCAAGGGCGCGCTCGAGAAGGCCGGGGTCTCCGGTGACTCGGTCGACTACGTGATCATGGGCCAGGTCATCCTGGCCGGCGCCGGCCAGAACCCCGCCCGCACGGCCGCGGTCGCCGGCGGCGTCCCGATGAACGTTCCCTCGATCACGATCAACAAGGTCTGCCTCTCCGGCATCAACGCGATCGCGCTGGCCGACCAGCTGATCCGCGCGGGCGAGGTCGAGATCGTGGTGGCGGGAGGCATGGAGTCGATGACCCAGGCCCCGCACCTGCTGCCGAAGTCGCGTGAGGGCTTCAAGTACGGCGACACCACCCTCGTCGACTCGATGGCCTACGACGCGCTGTGGGACCAGGCCACCGCGCAGGCCATGGGCATGCTGACCGAGCAGTGCAACGTCGCCGCCGACGGCCTCACCCGCGAGGAGCAGGACGAGTTCGCGGCCGCCTCGCACCGCAAGGCCGCCGAGGCCTGGAAGAACGGCGTCTTCGACGACGAGGTCGTGCCGGTGGAGATCCCGCAGCGCCGGGGTGACCCGGTCGTGGTCGCGCAGGACGAGGGCGTGCGTGGCGACACGACCGCCGAGTCCCTGGGCAAGCTGCGCCCGGCGTTCGCCAAGGACGGCACGATCACGGCTGGCTCGGCCTCGCAGATCTCCGACGGCGCCTGCGCCGTCGTCGTGATGAGCAAGGAGAAGGCGGAGTCGCTCGGCCTCACCTGGCTCGCCGAGATCGGCGCGCACGCGCAGGTCGCCGGCCCCGACTCCACCCTCCAGCTCCAGCCGGCGCGGGCGACCGCGTTGGCGTGCGACAAGGAGGGGATCGCGCCGACCGACCTCGACCTGGTCGAGTTCAACGAGGCGTTCGCCGCCGTCGGGATCGCCTCCACCCGCGAGCTCGGGCTCGACGCCGACAAGGTCAACGTCAACGGCGGCGCGATCTCCCTCGGCCACCCCGTCGGCATGTCCGGCGCCCGGATCGTGCTGCACCTCGCGCTGGAGCTCCAGCGCCGCGGCGGCGGTGTCGGCGCTGCCGCTCTCTGCGGAGGCGGCGGACAGGGCGATGCCCTGATCGTCCGCGTCCCCCAGGGGTGAGCCGGCGGTCGCAGGGTTCCGTCCCTGAGCTGGTCGAGCGTGCGCGGGCGGGAGATCCCCGGGCCGTCGCGCGACTGATCTCCCTGGTCGAGGACGCCTCGCCCCTGCTGCGCGAGGTGATGGCAGCGCTGGCCCCGCACACCGGCCGCGCCCAGATCGTCGGCATCACCGGCTCGCCGGGCGTCGGCAAGTCGACCTGCACGAGCGGGCTGGTGACCGAGCTGCGCCGCGAGGGCAACCGGGTCGGGGTGCTGGCGGTCGACCCCTCGTCGCCGTTCTCCGGCGGCGCTCTGCTCGGCGATCGCGTGCGCATGCAGGACCACGCCCTCGACAAGGACGTCTACATCCGCTCGATGGCCTCGCGCGGTCACCTCGGCGGCCTGGCGTGGACGACCCCGCAGGCGCTGCGCGTGCTCGACGCAGCCGGGTGCGACGTCGTGCTCGTCGAGACCGTCGGCGTCGGGCAGAGCGAGGTCGAGATCGCGGGGCTCGCCGACACCACCCTGGTGCTGATGGCGCCCGGCATGGGCGACGGCATCCAGGCGGCGAAGGCCGGGATCCTCGAGATCGGCGACATCTACGTCGTCAACAAGGCCGACCGCGACGGCGCCGACCAGGTCCGCCGCGACCTGCGGTCGATGCTGGCGCTGGCCGAGCGGCCCGACGGCGCGTGGCGGCCACCCATCGTCAAGACCGTCGCCGCCAAGGGCGAGGGCCTCGACGAGGTCGCCGCCAAGATCGCCGAGCACCACGACTGGCTGGTCTCCTCGGGCGAGCTGGCCACGCGTCGTACCCGCCGCGCCCGCGACGAGGTCGAGGCCATCGCCGTGACCGCCTTGCGCGAGCGCTGGGGCGACGTGCACGGCCGCTCCGAGCTCGACGAGCTCGCTGCCGCCGTCGCGGCGGGCGAGACCGACCCCTACGCCGCGGCCGACGAGCTGCTCGACGCCTACGCCGACTGAGTCGGTGGATCCAGGTCGGGTCTCGGGGTGCCGCCGTTTCCTCACTAGAGTCGCTCCCGATGAACCTGTCCTTCGACCCCATCGACGAGGCCGCCCGGCAGTGGGAGCGGCGCTGGAGCGCCGTGCCCGCGATGCACGCGGTGACCTCGCTGATGCGCGTGCAGCAGCTGGTCCTGGCTCGGCTCGACGGGCTGCTCAAGGACTACGGGCTGAGCTTCGCCCGCTACGAGGCACTCGTGCTGCTCGTGTTCTCCTCGCGGGGCTCGCTGCCCCTGGGGAAGATGGGAGAGCGACTCCAGGTGCACCCGACCTCGGTGACCTCGATCGTGCAGCGGCTCGAGGCCGCCGGGCTCGTGCTCAAGCGACCGGATGCCACCGACGGCCGGGTGGTGCTCGCCGAGATCACCGACGCTGGCCGGGCTGTGGTCGAGCAGGCGACGACGGCGCTGGTCAACGCCGACTTCGCCCTCGGTGACCTCAGCGACGACGAGCTCGGCCAGCTCTCCAGCCTGCTCCGGCCGGTGCGCCGAGCCGCCGGCGACTTCTGAGTCCGGTGAGGCTCGGACGGATGAGGCGGGGCCGATGACGACCTCGGACGCCGTACGGCGGGTGGGTCTGGACCTGCCGCGGACCTACGAGCGGCAGGTGCGGGGTCGCTGGAAGCTCAAGGTCAAGCAGATCGTCTACGTCGCCTTCAGCCTTGACGAGCTGTCGATGGGCTTCGGCTTCCCGAAGGCCGAGCGCGACGGGCTGATCGCCTCCGATCCCGAGACCTTCTTCCTGCCACCGACCTCGGACCTGCGCTACCAGTGGGTGTGCGCACACCTGCCCCGGCTCGGCACCGACGAGATGCGTGAGCTGGTCGTCGACGCGTGGCGGATGTGCACGCCGAAGATGCTGCACGACCTCCCCGAGCTGCCCGCTCCCGCAGCCCTCGCCTGGGGACTGATCGAGCAGCAGGAGTGGGGCGAGGTGCGGCCGCTTCTCCATCCGTACGTGCACTTCGACGACGGGCCAGAGGACGGCGGGGTGCACCTGCGGGGGAGGAGCAACGTCCTCGCCCACCTGCGCGACCACCCGACTCCGCGCCCGCCGGAGGCGGTGGAGGTTCGCGACGGGCAGGTGTATCGGTGGTCTCGGGCTTGGAGAAGTTACTAGGACGTCCTAGTATCTCGTTATGAACGACACCTCCGACAGTGCCCGCGAGCAGTGCCCGCGAGAGTGCCCGGACCCGCTGGCAGGCGCGCTACGACGCTGTCCTCGACAAGGGCGGGGTGCGCGAGGCCGACTTCACGACCCTGAGCGGGATGGCCGTCGCGCCGGCGTACGGCACCGAGGAGTCGGAGTGGCCCGGCGAGTTCCCCTTCACCCGCGGCCTCTACCCGACGGGCTATCGCGGCCGCACGTGGACGATCCGGCAGTTCGCGGGCTTCGGCAACGCCGAGCAGACCAACGAGCGCTACCGGATGATCCTCGGCCGGGGTGGCGGCGGTCTCTCGGTCGCCTTCGACATGCCGACGCTGATGGGCCGCGACTCCGACGACCCGATGAGCCTCGGCGAGGTCGGCCACTGCGGCGTCGCCATCGACTCCGCCGCCGACATGGAGCGGCTCTTCGCGGGCATCGACCTCGGTGAGGTCACCACCTCCATGACGATCAGCGGCCCGGCGGTCCCGGTCTTCTGCATGATGATCGTCGCGGCCGAGCGGGCCGGCGTCGACACCGGCGCCCTCAACGGCACGCTGCAGACCGACATCTTCAAGGAGTACATCGCCCAGAAGGAATGGCTCTTCGGGCCCGAGCCGCACCTGCGGCTGATCGGCGACCTGATGGAGTACTGCGCGGACAAGATCCCGGCGTACAAGCCTCTGAGCGTCTCCGGCTACCACATCCGCGAGGCCGGCTCGACGGCTGCGCAAGAGCTCGCCTTCACCCTCGCCGACGGGTTCGGCTACGTCGAGCTCGGGCTGTCCCGCGGCCTCGACGTCGACGTCTTCGCACCGGGCCTGTCGTTCTTCTTCGACGCCCACGTCGACTTCTTCGAGGAGATCGCCAAGTTCCGCGCCGCGCGCCGGATCTGGGCGCGTTGGCTGCGCGACGTCTACGGCGCGACGTCCGAGAAGGCACAGTGGCTGCGGTTCCACACCCAGACCGCGGGCGTCTCGCTCACTGCGCAGCAGCCCTACAACAACGTCGTGCGTACCGGCATCGAGGCGCTCTCCGCGGTGCTCGGCGGCACCAACTCGCTGCACACCAACGCCCTGGACGAGACCCTCGCCCTGCCCAGCGAGCAGGCGGCCGAGATCGCCCTGCGCACCCAGCAGGTGATCATGGAGGAGACCGGTGTCGTCAACGTCGCCGACCCCCTCGGGGGCAGCTGGTACGTCGAGGCCCTGACCGATCAGATCGAGGCCGAGGCCAACGCGATCTTCGACAAGATCCTGGCGATGGGCGGCTCGACGCTGACCTCGGCCGACGTCGAGGGGCTGGCGTCCGCGACACGTGACGGCGAGACCCCTGTCACGCGCGGACTCCTGCGTGGGATCGAGGACGGCTGGTTCATGTCCGAGATCGCCGAGGCGGCCTTCCAGTACCAGGTGGCGCTGGAGAAGAAGGAGAAGAAGATCGTCGGGGTGAACTGCCACGAGGACTCCGTCACCCACGAGCTGGAGATCCTGCGCGTCTCGCACGAGGTCGAGGTCGAGCAGGTCAAGGTGCTCGTCGACCGCAAGGTCGCGCGCGACGAGGCCGCGGTGGCCGCGGCCATCCAGCGGATGGTCGAGGTCGGCCGCACCGACGGCAACATGATCGACTCGATGCTCGAGGCGGTCCGCGCGGAGGCCACCCTGGGCGAGATCTGCGACGCGCTGCGTGAGGAGTGGGGCATCTACCGGGAACCCGCCCGCTTCTGAGGGGTGCGTCCACCCCTCAGCCGAGCCGCAGACCGTGTCGCCTTGTGACGCGGTGGGCGTCACAACGTGGGGGCGTGTTGTCGGGATCTGGTGGGTGGTGCGTCAGACTCGGGCGGTGCGTGTGTTGTGACGCGGTGGGCGTCACAACGTGGGGCGTGTGTGTCGGGATCTGGTGGGTGGTGCGTCAGAACTCGGGCGGTGCCTGTGGTGTTGTGACTCTGGTCCGCGGGGGACCTCCTGCTGCACGACAACCTGGGGCGGCGCGGCTGCACGCCGACCGCGTGTGCCGACGGCTCGCGGGGCGTCAATAGGATGGCGGGCATGACGCAGCAGCCCTTCAGCCGTCCCGGCGCGATCGACCTCTCCGGGCTCAAGCGAGCCGCGGGCGCACCTCCAGCCGGCCCCGCACAGGTGGGCGCGGGCGGGACGGCCCCAGCGGGCTCGGCGTACAGCGTCGAGGTCGACAACGAGAACATCGAGACGGTCGTCCAGGCATCGATGACGGCCCCGGTCATCCTGGTCTTCTACTCCACGACACGGGCGCCCGAGAGCGTGACGATGGCGCAGGACGTGGCCACCGTGGCGGGGGAGTACGACGGCCGCTTCCTCGCGGGCCTGGTCGACATCGACAAGGCCCCGCAGATCGCGCAGATGATGCAGATCCCGCAGGTCCCCCTGCTGCTCGTCCTTCTCGACGGCCGGCCGGTGACCCAGCCGTTGCCCGGGCTGGTGCCGCTCGACGAGCTGCGCGCACTGTTCAACCAGATCGGCCAGCAGCTCACGGCGCAGGGCATCACCGGTCGCCACCAGCCCCGCGGCGCCGCTGCCGCGGCTGAGGTGGGCGAGGACGGAGAGCCCCCGATCGACCCGCGCTACCAACCTGCCCAGGACGCGCTCGAGGCCGGGGACATCGACGGTGCCGTGGCGGCGTACCAGAAGCTGGTCGACGCCAACCCTGCCGACACGGAGGCCGCTGCCGGCCTGGCGATGGCCAAGGTCCTCCAGCGGACCCGGGACGTGGATCTCGACGCCGCGCGTGCCGACGCGGCCGCCAGGCCCGACGACGTGGACGCCCAGACCCTCGTCGCCGACCTCGACCTGATCGGCGGCCACGTCGATGACGCCTTCGACAGGTTGGTCGAGCTCGTCCGCCGGACGACGGACAAGGACCGCGATCAGGCCCGCGAGCACCTGCTGGGCCTGTTCGCCGCGGTCGGCAACGCCGACCCGCGGGTTCTCAAGGGACGTCAGAAGCTCGCCAGCGCGCTGTTCTAGCGCGACAGGTTTCGAGACGGCGCTGGCGCGCCTCCTCAACCAGCGACGTGGGGGAGGGCCGAGCGGCCCGCCTCCAGGCGCGCGACCGGCACGCGGAACGGTGAGCACGACACGTAGTCGAGCCCGGCGCTGTCGAAGAAGTGCACGGAGCGTGGGTCGCCGCCGTGCTCGCCGCAGACGCCCAGCTTGAGGTCGGGGCGGGCGCTGCGCCCGAGCTCGACGGCTTTCTTGACCAGTGCGCCCACGCCCTCGATGTCGAGCGACTCGAACGGTGACACGGGGAAGACGCCCTGCTCGAGGTAGGTCGAGAAGAACGACGCCTCCACGTCGTCGCGCGAGAAGCCCCACGTCATCTGGGTCAGGTCGTTGGTGCCGAAGGAGAAGAACTCCGCCGAGCCGGCGATGTGGTCGGCGGTGAGGGCGGCGCGCGGCAGCTCGATCATCGTGCCGATCATGAACGAGATGGTGGTGCCCTCGGCCTCCTGCACCTCGGCGGCCACCTTCATGATCTTGTCCTTGACCAGGTCGAGCTCGCGGACCGAGGCCACCAGCGGGATCATGATCTCCGGCTCGGCCTTCCCGCCGGCCTTCACCCGGGCCGCCGCGGCCTCGAGGATCGCGCGGGCCTGCATCACGAACAGGCCGGGGATCACGATGCCCAGGCGTACGCCGCGCAGGCCCAGCATCGGGTTGGACTCGTGCAGTCGCTGGACCGCGCTGAGCAGCTTGCGCTGCCGCTTCTTGCGGTGGCCGCGGACGTCGGCGACGGCCATCGACACCGACAGCTCGGTGATGTCGGGCAGGAACTCGTGCAGCGGCGGGTCGATCATTCGGATCGTCACCGGCAGCCCGTCCATCGCCTCGAAGATCTCGTTGAAGTCCTGGCGCTGGAGTGGCAGGAGGTCGGCGAGCGCGGCTTCCTGCTCCTCCTCTGACTCCGCGACGATGAGGTTCTCCACGAGCCCGCGACGGTCGCCGAGGAACATGTGCTCCGTCCGACACAGACCGATGCCCTGGGCACCGAACCGGCGGGCCCTGGTGGCGTCCTCCGCCGTGTCGGCGTTGGTGCGCACCTTCAGGCGGCGGGCGGCGTCGGCGTGCTCCATGAGGCGTGCCACCGCCTCGACGAGGGGCTCGTCGACGGTCTCGCCCTCGAAGTAGCGCACCACCGAGGAGTCGGTCACCGGCACGGCGCCGTCGAACACCTCGCCCGTCGTACCGTCGATGGAGATCACGTCGCCCTCGCGGATCGTCTTGCCGCCGCGCACGGTGAACTCGCCCTCGCGGGTGTCGACGTCGAGCGCCTCGGCGCCGCAGACGCAGGTGCGACCCATCCCGCGTGCGACCACCGCGGCGTGCGAGGTCTTGCCGCCGCGGCTGGTGAGCACGCCGCGCGCGACCATCATCCCGTGCAGGTCCTCGGGAGTGGTCTCCTTGCGGACCAGGATCACGTCCTCGCCGCTCTCGGCCCACTCGACCGCCGTGGCCCAGTCGAAGACCGCCTTGCCGACGGCTGCCCCGGGGGACGCGTTCATCCCCTTGGCCAGCAGGGTCCGCTCGGCCTTGTCGTCGAAGCGCGGGAACATCAGGTTCGCCAGCTGCTCGCCCGTGACCCGGCGCAGCGCCTCGTCCATGTCGATGAGGCCCTCGTCGACCATGTGCACCGCGATCCGGAACGCCGCCTCCGGCGTTCGCTTGCCGACGCGGGTCTGGAGCATCCAGAGCTTGCCCTGCTCGACGGTGAACTCGATGTCGCACATGTCGTGGTAGTGCGCCTCGAGCTTGGCCATGATCGCCATCAGCTCGTCGTGCGACTGCTTGTCGATCTCCTCCATGTCGGCCAGCGACACGGTGTTGCGGATGCCCGCGACGACGTCCTCGCCCTGGGCGTTCTGGAGGTAGTCGCCGTACTCGCCCTGGTTGCCGCTTGCCGGGTCACGGGTGAAGCACACGCCCGAACCCGAGGTCATGCCGCGGTTTCCGAACACCATCGCCTGGATGTTGACGGCCGTGCCGAGGTCCTCCGGGATCCGCTCCTGACGGCGGTAGAGCACGGCACGGTCGGTGTTCCAGGAGTCGAAGACGGCCTTGACGGCCAGATCCATCTGCTCGCGTGGGTCCTGAGGAAACTCCCGGCCGGCATGGTCGCGGATGATGCCCTTGAAGGTCTCGACCAACCCCCGCAGGTCCTCCACGCCGAGATCGAGGTCCTCTGTGGTTCCCTTCGCCTTCTTCAGGTCGTCGAGGGCCTCGGAGAAGTGCTCGCCGTCGATGCCGAGGACGGTGCCGCCGAACATGGAGAGCAACCGGCGGTAGGAGTCCATCGCGAACCGCTCGTCGTCGCTCTGCCGGGCGAGGCCCTGGATGGACTCGTCGTTGAGGCCGATGTTCAGGACGGTCTCCATCATCCCGGGCATCGAGAACTTCGCGCCGGAGCGAACGCTGACGAGCAGCGGGTCGTCGGGGTCGCCGAGCTGGCGCCCCATCGTCTTCTCCAGGCTCGCGAGGTGCTCGCTGACCTCGTCGCCGAGACCGACAGGGTTGTCGCCCTCCTTGAGGTAGGCGCGACACGCCTCGGTCGAGATCGTGAACCCCGGCGGCACCGGCAGTCCGAGGTTGGTCATCTCGGCGAGGTTGGCGCCCTTGCCGCCGAGCAGGTCCTTCTGGTCGCGGTCACCCTCGGCGAAGTCGAACACATAGGTCCCCATGGGCTCGATCCAAGCACTCCCGGGCGGATGTGTCAGTGGTCACAAGTCCTCGGTCTCCGGCCGTCCCGGATACTGGGCCACCGTGACCTCTCGCTCGCGTCCACGTCTGCATCACGCCCCCACGAGGGGCTGGATCAACGACCCGCTCGGGCTCACCTTCCACGGCGGGCGCTACCACCTCTTCTTCCAGCTCGTCCCGGACCGCACCACCTGGGACGTCGGCTGCCACTGGGGCCACGCGACCAGCGACGACCTGCTCTCGTGGACGGCCGAGCCGCCGGCGCTCTCGCCGGGGGACGGCGACGACGGGGTGTGGTCGGGCAACCTGGTGCGCGGCCCGTCCGGGGAGACCGTGGTCTTCTACACCGCCGTCGACGCCGAGGACCGCGAGATCGGGCGAGTGCGGCGCGCGGTGCCCACCGACGACTCCTGGCAGACGTGGACGAAGCAGGAGGTCGTCGTCAGGCTTCCCGAGGACGAGCCGGCCGTCGCGTTCCGCGACCCGTTCGTGTACGCCGACGGCGCCGCCTGGCGGATGCTGGTGGGTGGTGGGCTGGCCGGCGGCGTACCGGTCGTGTGGATGTTCACCTCCCCGGACCTGTGGACCTGGGCGTACGCCGGGCGCGCGGTCGAGGGCGCCCCCGGGCCCGCGACCATCTGGGAGTGCCCCGTCCTCGTGGACGTCGACGGGCGCCGGGCGCTGGTGGTGTCGGACTGCGAGCCGGGCGTGCCGTTGCAGGTGTCCTACGCGTGGGTGCGGTCCGAGAGCGACCGGCTGGTCGTCGGGGAGTGGCGGCGGCTGGGCTACGGGGCGCTGTACGCCGCCTCGACCTTCCTCGACGCCGAGGGGCGCCCCGGCCTGGTCCACTGGGTGCGCGAGGTGGGCGACGCGGACGCGGGCTGGGCCGGGGTGACGAGCCTGCCGCACCTGCTCGGCCGCGACGGAGATGTCCTGGTGGCCCAGCCTCCGACGGCGCTGGACGCGGTGGGCGAGGTCGACGGCGTGGTCGATGTCAGGTGGGATCCCGCGGTCGACGCTGTGCTCGCGCCTGGGGGAGAGGTGACGCTCTCCGTCGCGGACGGCGTCCTGACTGTGCGGGCGGGTGAGCGCGACGCGGCGATGCCGTGGTCTGGTGGCGAGCTCCGAGTGGTGCTCGACGGCCCCGTGATCGAGGTGTTCGGAGCCGACGGCGTCCTCGCCCTCGGGATCGACTGAAGCGTTCGCCAACGTCCGCTGGGGGTGGTGCCTCCTAGGGTGAGCGAGGTGACGACGTCAGCGCGCGTGCTCTCGATGCGGGAGCGGCAGGAGTGGGCCTTCTTCGCGTGCCTGCACAAGGCCGACCGGCCACTCGCGACGGCGTGGTGGACGCTGGTCGGGCTCCGCTCGGTGCTGCCACCCCTGTTCGCGGTGTCGATGGGGTTCGTCATCGGCGCCGTCGAGTCCGGAGGCTCGCTCGTGGCGCCGCTGGCCGGGATGGGCGCGGTGTTCGTGCTGCTCCAGGTGGTCGCGCCGGTCCACCAGGCGGTGGGGGAGAACCTCGGCAATCGCGTCTCTGCGTGGCTCTACGACGACCTCACCGACTCCGTGGTCGCGCCGCCCGGCATCGGGCACCTCGAGGACCCCGAGCTCATCGGCGACATCACGGTCGCGCGCGAGTTCGACGCGGGGGTCTCGGGACCGCCGATGGAGGTCAACCTGCCGTTCATCGCGACCGGGCTCGTCGACCTCGGTGCCGGGCTCGCGTCGGCGATCGTGCTGGTCGGCTACTCCTGGTGGGCCCCGCTCGTGCTCGCCGGCGCCTGGGGTTCCACGCACTGGCTGCTCCGGGACAGTGCGGTGTGGAAGGACCGCAACACGGCGGAGGTGCGGGAGGCGAGCACGCACGCCGACTACGCGTTCCGCATCGCCGTCGACCCGCCGGCGGCCAAGGAGCTGCGTGTGTTCGGTCTCGCGGACTGGACGCTGGAGCGCTTCCTGCACCGTCGCCGGCAGCTCTTCGACCTCCAGCAGGCGGCGACCAGGATTCGCGAACGGTCCCTGGCCGTCTCGGTGCTGCTGGTCGGCGGGGCCAACGCGCTGGTCTTCGTGCTGCTCGGTCGCGACGTCATCGAGGGTGACGTGCCGCTGGACCGGGCCGTCGTCTACGCCCAGGTCGCGGTGGGCACCTCCATGATCGCCTTCGGCGGCCTCAACTGGGCGCTCGACGGAGCTGCCGCACCCGTCGCTGCCGTCCTTCGGTTGCGGGAGGCCACGCGGAGCACGGGCGCGCTGTCCCGCGTCGGGCACTCCCCGGCCGACGGGCTCCCGGCGATCGAGGTCCGTTTCCGCGACGTCGACTTCGCCTATCCCCGCACCGAGCGCCGGGTCCTCCAGGGTCTCGACCTCGTCATCCCGGCCGGATCGTCGCTCGCGATCGTCGGGCAGAACGGCGCGGGCAAGACGACGCTGGCCAAGCTGTTGTGCCGGCTCTACGACCCGAGCTCGGGGGCCGTCGAGGCTGACGGTGTCGACCTGCGCGACCTCGACATCGAGTCGTGGCGCAGCCGCGTTGCGGTGGTCTTCCAGGACTTCACCCGTTTCGAGCTCACCCTGCGCGAGAACGTCGCCCCGAACGGTGCCGCCGACGACGACGTCCGAGCGGCGCTGGTCGCCGCGGGCGCCGATCACCTCGCCGACCTCGACACGGTGCTCTCGACGCAGTACGCCGGCGGCATCGACCTGTCCGGCGGCGAGTGGCAGCGCGTCGCGCTGGCGCGGGCGGTGTGCGCCGTACGCCGCGGAGCCGGCGTGGTGCTCCTCGACGAGCCGACCGCCCAGCTCGACGTCCGCGGCGAGGCCCGGATCTTCCAGCGTCTGCTGGAGGCGACCCGGGGTGTGACGACGATTCTGGTCTCGCACCGGTTCTCGACGGTCCGTCGCGCAGACCGGATCTGCGTGGTCGAGGGCGGTCGGGTCATCGAGCTCGGCAGCCATGAGGAGCTGATGGCGCTGGGCGGTCGCTACCGCACGATGTTCGACCTCCAGGCCCAGCGGTTCGACCTGACCACCGACGACGAGGGAGTCGACTATGACGTCCTCACCTGAGGGTCCCGACACCCTCGACCAGCAGGCCAAGGATGCGGACGAGCTGCCGGGTGCGTTGGCCTCGATGTGGCGGCTGCTGCGCCTCGGCTACCTGCACGAGCCACGACTGCTGATCGCCGCCTTCTCCCTCGCCCTGCTCGAGGCGCTTCCGGACGCCCTCATTGCGCTGTGGCTCGCCCTGCTCGGAAAGGGCGTGCTCGAGTCGGACGACCGCCTGGTCACGGTCGCGGCCGTCGGTCTGGCGGTCTCGGCCACGCTCACCTGGCTGCTGCGGGTGCTGTCCACGCGGCTGCAGCGGCGGTTCCGCGACAAGGTGACCATCGCCCTCGAGCGGCACGTGGCCGGGCTTCAGGCGCGGGTCGTGACGGTCGCGCACCAGGAGCGCCCTGACTACCTCGACCGCCTGGCGGTGCTTCGCGACCAGATCTTCGTGCTCGACCACATGTACATGTCCATCTTCTCGACCTGCGGGTGGATCCTGCGCCTCGCGGTCACCATCGCGCTGCTGATGACGATCCACTGGAGCCTCGTGCTGCTGGCCGTCTTCGCACTGCCGACCGTCATGACCGCGGGCTGGCGTCCCGGCGTCGAGCGGCAGGTCCAGGAGAGCGCCGCCCCGGACGCCCGGCGGGCGCGGCACTTCTACCAGCTGGTGTCCACGGCGGCCCCTGCCCGCGAGCTGCGGGTGCTCGGCTTCGGCGGCTGGGTCGCGCGCGAGCGACGCATCGCGTGGGAGGCGTGGTACGCACCGACCTCCGCCGCCCGCTGGCGGAGCGCGGTCTGGCACACGGCGGGCTGGACGGTCTTCGCGCTGGGCTACGTCGGGGCGGTCGTGTACGTGGCCGTCGGTCTCGACGCCTCGGCGGCGGCCGTACTCCTGGTCCTCGCGGCCGGCGGTCGGCTGTCGGGCTACATCGGCGCCACGGTCGGCGAGATCGGCTTCCTCCGCGGTGTGTGGCTCGACGGGTCCCGGCGGCTGGCGTGGCTCGAGGACTACGCCGCGGCCCAGCGCACCGGTGACCGCTCGCCGCCCTCGCGGCTGGACTCCGGGATCCACTTCGAGGACGTGTCCTTCGCGTACCCCGGATCGGACCGGTTGGTGCTGCGTGGGGTGTCCCTGACCCTGCCCGCCGGCGCGGTGGTCGCCGTCGTCGGCGAGAACGGTGCCGGCAAGTCGACGCTGGTCAAGCTGCTGGCGCAGCTCTACGC
Source organism: uncultured Actinomycetota bacterium (assembly GCA_963723195.1). Taxonomy (GTDB): domain Bacteria; phylum Actinomycetota; class Actinomycetes; order Propionibacteriales; family Nocardioidaceae; genus Nocardioides. The sequence goes on along the minus strand of CAVRPU010000010.1, from coordinate 165,944 downwards.
GCCCACGTCGGGGCGCATCCTCGTCGACGACGTTCCCCTCGACACCCTCGACCCGGAGCAGTGGCGCTCGCGCCTGGCGGGAGCGTTCCAGGACTTCGTCCGGTTCGAGCTCCCGGCCCAGTCCTCGATCGGTCTCGGCGATCTACCGCGCCTCGATGACGTCTCGGCCGCGTCCGCCGCCGTGGACCGGGCAGGGGCCGGCGACGTCGTACGTCGGCTGGAGGCGGGGCTCGCCACCCAGCTGGGGCCGCACTGGCCCGGTGGGGTCGACCTGTCCTTCGGCCAGTGGCAGAAGGTGGCGCTCGCGCGTGGCTTCATGCGAGACACGCCCCTGCTGCTGGTGCTCGACGAGCCCACCGCAGCCCTGGATGCCGAGACCGAGCACGCGTTGTTCGAGCGGTTCGCCTCCGCGGCCCGCGAACGCTCGGACGACGGGCGCATCACCGTGCTGGTCTCGCACCGCTTCTCGACGGTCCGGATGGCCGACCTGATCGTGGTCCTCGACGGCAACCGGGTCGCGGAGACGGGCTCGCACGAGGACCTGATGGCGCGGCGCGGGCACTACGCAGACCTGTACGAGGTGCAGGCGGCGTCGTACCGGTGAGTGGTCTCGAGGCGAGCCTGGCGGCCCACCTCGACCAGCGGCGAAGCGGTTGCTGCTCTCTCACCGAGGGTCGTCAGCGGCCGGACTCGGTGTAGGTGCTCGCGCCGGTCTCGGCGGCGTCCAGCGCCGCGAGCACGCGGCGGGCGGTGAAGTCGGCGGCCCGCTCGATCACCTGGTCGGCGCTGCAGAACTCGGCCGCCTGGATCTCGCGTGGCTCCTTGACCATCGCGTCGAGGATCGAGGGGTCGTGGACGCCGCCGTCGAAGACGAGGCAGACGGCGTCGTCCCAGCCGCCCCAGGGCGGCAGCCAGTCGGTGAGCAGCAACCGGCCGGGCTCGATCGTCAGGGCCAGCTCCTCCTCGATCTCGCGCCCGCTCGCCACTCGCGGCGACTCGCCCACCTCGACGACCCCGCCAGGCAGGTCCCAGTCGCGCTTGTAGGTCAGGTCGCACAGCAGTACGCGGCCGGTGGTGTCGCGGACCAGCAGCTGGCTGATCGCGCGCTTGCGCGGCAAGGCGGAGTTGAGGATCGAGCGGAAGCCCTCTGGCTCGGTGACCGGCGGGTCGGTCGCCAGCCGGCCCAGCACGACGACCCCGGTGCCGTCGGGCACGTCGACCATTCCGGGCGCCACCCTGCGGACACCCTCCCGGCGCAGCCCGGCCCTCGAGGCGACGCGAAGAGACTTCACGTTGCGCGGGTCGACCTCCGCCTCGAGGCGCAGATAGCCCAGCTCGGCGAACGCGTAGTCGGCCAGCAGCCGGACCGCCCTCGTGGCGTACCCCCGGCCGCGCCGCCCGGCGTACAGCGTCCACGAGAGACTGCCCAGCTTGTTGCCGCGGTCCTGCACCTCGACGTTCCCGACGATCGCGCCGTCCGCCTCGACCAGGAAGTTCACCCGCCGCCGGTCCTCGTCGTACCAGGTGTGCCAGTTGTCGACCGCCTGCTTGTGGATCTCGTACGAAGGCGTGACGACCGGGAACCCGAACCAGTGGGCGATCTCCTCGTCATGCCCGGCGATCGCCTCGTCGATGTCCTCATCGCGCCACCGGCGCAGGATGACCACGCCGTCGGTGAGCGTCGGCTGCGGTGGTGGTGGCGCTGGTGGTGGTGCGGCGCGCTCGTCCGGCTCGCGCTCGCTCACCCGGTCACCCTAGCCCGCGCAGTCGCGTCGCCCCGGTGCCCCAGCCGGTCGAGGTAGAGGCCGAGCGCTCGCCGAGCGACCTCCGACGGAAGGCCATTCGTGCAGCGCGCCAGCGTCAGCCCGTCGACGACCGCGCTCGCCAACGCCCGCTCGGCGTCCCGGTCCTCCTCAACGCCTAGGTCATCGAGGGCGCGCGCGATGATCGCGTCCTGCTCGGAGTCCCACTGGCGGACCTGCTCGGTGAGCGCGTGGTCGTGCTCGACGTCGGCCTCGGCCGTGGGGCAGTGGACATAGCCGCGGTCGGCGATCTGGAACCGTTCGGCGAGTGATGCTGTCGCCCATCCCTCGGTCGGGTCGGCCGGGCTCGGCGAGACGAGCGGCCGGGCTTCGGTGCGCAGCCGCATCGCGACCAGCTCGGTCGCCAGCTGAGTGTCGTCTGGCACGAGATCGAACAGCGCCCCTCCCGGCGCCGGGTCGCGCCGTGCCCGCCGGAAGCGCGCCCTGCGCCGTCTCCGCTCGACCTCGCCCGTGGCGAGCTCGGCGAGGGAGGCCTCCGCGTCCAGGAGCCGCCTGATCGTGCTGGGCGAGGTCCCCAGGACCTGGGCGACGCGCGGGCGGCTGAGAGCATGGACGCCGCCGTTCGCGACGAGGGTGAAGCAGGCCTCGCGCAGGAAGGCGAACCGTGCGGCATAGTCGACGAGCTTGGGCATGCAGGCATGTCGAGGGGTGGGCGCCGACAGCGAACGGACCCGTGGAGGGGCTTGTCCACAGGCACCGAGGTCTGGCGGCGAGGATCGGGGATCTGGTGCGCGACCGAGCAGATCCCGGCGGTGGCCCAGCGTCGTTGTGACGCGACCAGCGTCAGAACCAGACGCGGTGGTGGACGCGTTGTGACGCCTCCCGCGTCACAACGACGCCACGGGGGTGCCGGGTTCTGGTAGGTAACGGGTCACAACGTCAGGGTGGGGCAGCTGGGTTCTGGTGGCTCCTGCGTCACAACGGGAGGGTGCAGACGCCCAGTTCTGGTAGGTGACACGTCAGAACGCCCAGCCCAGCCCAGCCCAGCATGGCTCAGCACGCCCAGCACCTCACGCCTTGCGCAGGTAGATCGTCGCGAGCGGGGGTACGACGATGGTCGCGCTGGCCGGCTGCCCGTGATGACCCTCGGCCACGGCCTGGACGACACCGAGGTTGCCGACACCGGAGCCCGTGTAGAGCTGGGCGTCGGTGTTGACGACCTCCTCCCAAGTGCCGGCGGACGGCAGCCCGAGCCGATAGTCCGGGTGCGGCACGGCCGAGAAGTTGGCCACGCACACCACGTCCGCCGAGCCGGCACCCGATCCGTGCGAGGGGCCGCGCCGGATGAAGGAGAACGTGTTGCGGCCGGCGTCGTCCGCGTCGATCCACTGGAACCCGTCCGGCTGGGCGTCGGCGGCCCACAGCGCGGGGGAGTCGACGTACACCCGGTTGAGGTCCTTGACCAGCGCGTGCACCCCGCGGTGCTCGGAGTGCTCCATCAACCACCAGTCGAGCTCGCGCGCCTCGGCCCACTCCGACTCCTGGCCGAACTCAGCGCCCATGAACAGCAGCTGCTTGCCCGGATGCGCCCACATGTAGGCCAGGAAGGCGCGCAGGTTGGCCAGCTGCTGCCACCGGTCGCCGGGCATCTTGCGCAACAGCGAGCCCTTGCCGTGCACGACCTCGTCGTGGCTGATCGGAAGCACGTAGTTCTCGGAGAAGGCGTAGACGAGGGAGAACGTCATCTCACCGTGGTGGTGGGCGCGGTAGAGCGGGTCCTTGGCCATGTAGCGCAAGGAGTCGTTCATCCAGCCCATGTTCCACTTCAGGCCGAAGCCGAGGCCGTCGGCCGACGTCGCGCGGGTGACGCCGGGCCACGAGGTCGACTCCTCGGCGATGGTCACGGCGCCGGGCACGCGCTTGTAGACGGTGGCGTTCATCTCCTGGAGGAACTGCACGGCCTCGAGGTTCTCGTTGCCGCCCAGCTTGTTCGGCGTCCACTCGCCGTCCTGGCGGTCGTAGTCGAGGTAGAGCATCGAGGCGACCGCGTCGACCCGTAGACCGTCGGCGTGGAACTCCTCGAGCCAGTAGAGCGCGTTGGCGTAGAGATAGTTGCGCACCTCGTGGCGCCCGAAGTTGAAGATGTGGGAGCCCCAGCCCTTGTGCCAGCCACGCTGGGGATTGGGGTCCTCGTAGAGCGGCGTCCCGTCGAAACGCGCCAGCGCCCACTCGTCGGTCGCGAAGTGCCCCGGCACCCAGTCGAGGATCACGCCGATGCCCGCCTGGTGCAGCCGGTCGACGAGGTAGCGGAAGCCGTCGGGGTCGCCGAAGCGCGAGTCCGGGGCAAAGTACGACGTCACGTGATAGCCCCACGAACCGCCGAACGGGTGCTGCATCACCGGCATCAGCTCGACGTGGGTGAAGCCGAGGTCCTTGACGTACCCCGTGAGCTCGTCGGCGAGCTGCCCGTAGTTGAGCGTGCCGCCGTAGGGCTTGCGCCATGAGCCCAGGTGCACCTCGTAGACCGACATCGGTTCGGCGTGGGCCTGCTTCGAGGCGCGCGTGGTCATCCACTCGTCGTCGCCCCACTGGTACGACGTCTCGTAGACCACCGAGGCGGTGAGGGGCGGGACCTCGGCGTACGCCGCCATCGGGTCGGCGCGCTCGGTCCACTGGTCGTCGGCTCCGAGGACGGCGTACTTGTAGTGGGTGCCGGAGCCGACACCGGGCATGAACAGCTCCCAGACCCCTGACTGGCCGAGCTGGCGCATCGGATGCTCCCGGCCGTCCCAGTTGTTGAAGTCGGCCTTCACCCGGATGCCCTTCGCGCCGGGCGCCCACACGGCGAACGAGGTCCCGCTGACGGTTCCGCCGAAGGCGGCCTCGTAGTGGTGCACCCGGGCTCCGAGGACCTGCCAGAGGTTCTCGTGGCGGCCTTCGTTGATCAGGTGCAGGTCGGTCTGGCCGACGGACGGGAGGAACCGGTAGGGATCATCGACCACGTGCGGCTCGCCGTCGTAGGCCACCGCCACCCGGTAGTCGGGCACGTCGCCGCTCTCGCCGCCGGCGCCGAGCACCACGCCGGTCCAGACCCCATTGTGCTCGTGCTCGAGCGGCGTGCGGGCGTCGCCGACCACGACCGCGACCGATGACGCGAGCGGCTTGAGCACCCGGACGGTCACGCCGCCGTCGTGGGGGTGGGCGCCGAGGACCGCGTGCGGATGCCCGTGCCGCCCCTCGACCAGCAGGTCGAGCTCCTGGGTGTCGACGGGCTTGATGGTGGGCGTTGCCCCACCTGACGTGCTGGTCATGCCGCGTTCCTCTCCGCGAGCCGCTGGATGGCTGCCATCGGGATAGGGACCCACTTGGGTCGGTTGCGGGCCTCGTAGACGACTTCGTAGACCGCCTTGTCGACCTCGTAGGCGTCGAGCAGGGTCTGCTCGGCCTCGGTCAGCTCGCGGCCGGCGTACGCGTCGAGGAAGGCGGCGCAGTTGCGCGCCGACCACTCGGCGGCGCGGAACTCGCGCTGGGCGTGCCCTCCGTCGTTGTCGCCCCACTGCTGGGCGGCCACCCGGGGGGCGTAGTCGAAGGAACGCAGCATGCCGGCCACGTCGCGCCAGGCCGAGTCGGGCTTGACCCGCTCGGCCAGCGGCTTGGCCGGCTCGCCCTCGAAGTCGACGATCTTCCAGCCCTTGACGGTGCGCAGGGTCTGTCCCAGGTGCAGGTCGCCGTGCACCTGCTGCACGGTGACCCCGTCGAGAGTGCCGACGGCGTCGAAGACCGCCCGCAGGGCCGGGGCGTACGACGCCAGGTCGGGCACGATCGCGACCGCGGTGTCGAGCCGGTAGCTCATCGCCGCGCCCAGCGCTGCCATCTCGCCGGCCGTTCGTTCGGCGGTCGGGAAGTGCTCGGCCAGCAGGGCGTGCACCTCGGCGAGCGCTTCGCCGAGACGGGCGGCCTCGGCTGCGAAGTCGCCGCCCACCTCGTCGGCGTGCAGGTCGGCCTCGGCGAAAAGGTTGCGCACGCTGGTCAGGGCGAGGTCCCACCCGTCGCTGGCCGTGCGCAGGAACTGCTGGAGCATGGCGAGCTGCAACGTCGTCTCGTGGGTCGCTCGCCGTCGTGGGCGGGCTTGGCGTCGACCTCCAGCCAGCCGTAGAGCGCGGCGACCTTGTCCGAGCCGGCCCGGGTGAGCACCTCGTGCGTCGTGATGTCGGGGTTCAGGCCGGGCGTCACCTTCCGGAAGATCTTGAGCAGGGCATCCTCGCCGAACATCACCGTCGAGTTCGACTGCTCGCCGCTGAACAGTGTCGAGTGCGCCTCGGTGTCCAGGTCGTGGCCGGGCAGCCGGTGGAAGACCAGGTCGCCCTCCACCCCGGGGGTCGTGCCCGTCGACGCCCCGGCGAACGCGCGGAGCAGGTGGTCCATGGCCTCGCGGTCGTGGACGGCGTCGTAGACGTAGGAGGGGCCGAAGCCCTCGACGTCGTCGACCGCGACGAGCGCGTGCGCCAGTCGCTCCTGGCGCTCGGGGTAGAGCGCGAGCGGGATCTGGTAGAGCTCGACGTCGCCCTCGGAGAAGCCGACCTCCACGAGGTTGATCAGCACCGTCGGGCCGGCTCCATGTCCTGGGGGGGCACCGGCGCCGGTGAGCGTGCCGAGGCGGCGTACGCCGGTGACCTCGAACTCACGCCCCTTGCCACCGAACCATCTCGCGTCGGCGACGAACCCCACGAGCTGGTCGTAGAGGCCCAGCGGACCTCCCCCGTCGTGCAGGCCTGCGCTGATGTCGGTCACGTGGGTGGAGCCTCCTCGCTCGGGGCGGACAGGCGGAACCAGTAGAAGCCGTACCCGCCGAGCGTGAGCAGATACGGCAGCTCGCCGATCGGAGGGAAGGGGACGCCGCCGAGCAGCTCGACCGGCGTGAAGGCCTCCCACCGGCGCAGGTCCAGCTCGACCGGCTGGGGGAACCGCGAGAGGTTGTTCACGCAGACGATGACGTCGGTCTCCTGCTCGCCGTCGTCGTTCTTGCTGGTGTGCTCGCGGGCGTAGGACAGGATCGCGGGGTTCGACCCGCCGAGGTCGGTGAACGCCCCGAGTCCGAACGCGGGATGCTGGCGACGCGCGTGGATCATCCGCCGGGTCCAGTGCAGCAGCGACGACGCGTTCTCGAGCTGCGCCTCGACGTTGACGCTCTGGAAGCCGTAGACGGGGTCCTGGACCAGCGGCAGGTGCAGCTTGCCCGGTGTCGCAGCCGAGAAGCCGGCGTTGCGGTCGGGCGTCCACTGCATCGGCGTGCGTACGCCGTCGCGGTCGCCGAGCCAGATGTTGTCGCCCATCCCGATCTCGTCGCCGTAGTAGAGGACCGGCGAGCCGGGAAGGCTGAGCAGCAGGGCGTTGAACAGCTCGATCTGGTTGATGTCGTTGTCGAGCAGGGGCGCGAGCCGCCGGCGGATGCCGATGTTGGCCTTCATGCGGGGGTCCTTGGCGTACTCCGCCCACATGTAGTCGCGGTCCTCGTCGGTGACCATCTCGAGGGTCAGCTCGTCGTGGTTGCGCAGGAAGATGCCCCACTGGCAGCCGTCGGGGATCGCCGGCGTCTGCTCGAGGATCTCCGAGATCGGGAAGCGCGACTCACGCCGGACCGCCATGAAGATGCGTGGCATCACCGGGAAGTGGAAGCACATGTGGCACTCGTCGCCACCCTTGTCGTAGTCGCCGAAGTACTCGATGACGTCGGCCGGCCACTGGTTGGCCTCGGCCAGGAGCACGCGGCCGGGGTAGTTGGTGTCGACGAACTCACGCACGTCGCGCAGGGCCGCATGGGTCTCGGGGAGGTTCTCGCCGTTGGTGCCGGGCCGCTCGTAGAGATAGGGCACCGCGTCGAGCCGGAACCCGTCCAGGCCCATGTCGAGCCAGAACGCCATCGCCTCGGTCATGGCCTCCATGACCTTCGGGTTGTCGAAGTTCAGGTCGGGCTGGTGGGAGAAGAACCGGTGCCAGTAGTACTGCTGGCGCACCGGGTCCCAGGTCCAGTTCGACGGCTCGGTGTCGACGAAGATGACCCGGGCCTCCTCGTAGAGCTCGTCGGTGTCCGACCACACGTAGAAGTCGCCGAAGGGACCGTCGGGGTCGGACCGGCTCGCCTGGAACCACGGGTGAGCGTCGCTCGTGTGGTTCATGACGAAGTCGATGATCACCTTGAGATCGCGCTTGTGGGCCTCGTCGAGGAACTCGTGGAAGTCCTCGGTCGTGCCGATCTCGGGAAGGATGTTGTTGTAGTCGGCGACGTCGTAGCCGCCGTCGCGCAACGGCGAGGTGAAGAAGGGCGGCACCCAGAGACAGTCGACGCCCAGCCACTTGAGGTAGTCGAGCTTCTCGATCAGGCCCTTGAAGTCGCCGGTCCCGTTGCCGTCGGCGTCGCGGAAGGACCGCACCAGCACCTCGTAGAAGACCGCGGTCTTGAACCACTCGGGCTGCGCGGTCTGGTCGTCGACGAACGCCTCGTCCTCCGGTCCGGTGGTGACCGCGTCGGAGAGCTCCTCGTCGGAGAGGCGCTGATCGTCGGGCGCGTTCATCCAGCCCTCCGCACGGTCAGGATGTGGGCAGGCTCGTGGTGCGGGTCGAGGCGCACGTAGTTGCGCTCCCACCAGGTGAACTTGTGGCCGCTCAGCTCGTCCTCGGCCACGAACGAGGCGTCCCAGGCCATGCCCATCGCGGGCATGTCGAGGTGGATGGTCGTCTCTCGGGCGGCGTGCGGGTCGAGGTTGAGCACGACCAGCACGGTGTCGCCGGGGTCGCCGAACTCCGGGTCGTGCGCGGTCTTGGAGAAGACCAGCACGTGGTCGTCGTCGCTGCGGTGGATCGTGACGTTGCGCAGCAGCTGGAGGGCGGGATGCTCGCGACGGATTCGGTTGAGCTCGGTGAGGTACGGCGCGAGGGTCCGGCCGGTCGCGTTGGCGGCGTCCCAGTCGCGGACCCTGATCTGGAACTTCTCCGAGTCGAGGTACTCCTCGCTCCCCGGCTTGACCGCGACGTGCTCGAACAGCTCGTAGCCGGCGTACACGCCCCAGCTCGGCGAGCCCAGCGCCGCCAGGACGGCCCTGATCTTGAACGCCGGCGGACCGCCGTACTGCAGGAACGCGTGCAGGATGTCGGGAGTGTTCACGAAGAAGTTCGGCCGCATCAGGTGGCTGGTCTCGTGGGAGACCTCGAGGAGGTACTGCTCGATCTCCCACTTCTGGGTGCGCCAGGTGAAGTACGTGTAGGACTGGTGGTAGCCGACGGCGCCGAGGCCCTGCATCATGGCCGGCCGCGTGAACGCCTCGGAGAGGAAGAGCACGTCGGGGTCGGTACGCCGGATCTCACCGAGCAGCTGCTCCCAGAACGCCAGCGGCTTGGTGTGCGGGTTGTCGACGCGGAAGATCCGCACACCGTGCTTCATCCAGAGCCGCACGACGCGGAGCACCTCGGCGTAGATGCCCTCGTAGTCGTTGTCGAAGTTGATCGGGTAGATGTCCTGGTACTTCTTGGGCGGGTTCTCCGCATAGGCGATCGTGCCGTCGGCCCGGGTGGTGAACCACTCGGGGTGGTCCTTGGCCCAGGGGTGGTCGGGCGCGGCCTGCAGCGCCAGGTCCAGGGCCACCTCCAGGCCGAGCTCGCCGGCGCGCGCCACGAAGGCGTCGAAGTCGTCGAAGTCGCCGAGGTCGGGGTGGATCGCGTCGTGTCCGCCGTCCTTGGACCCGATGGCCCAGGGAGACCCGGTGTCCTCGGGCCCCGGGGTCAGGGTGTTGTTGGGCCCCTTGCGGTTGACCTCGCCGATCGGGTGGATCGGCGGCAGGTAGATCACGTCGAAGCCCATCTCGGCGACGGACTCGAGCCGTTTGGCCGCCGTCCGGAAGGAGCCGCTGGTGACCTTGCCCGTCTTCTCGTCGAGCGTCGCGCCCTCGGAGCGGGGGAAGAACTCGTACCAGGAGCCGTAGAGCGCGCGCTGGCGGTCGGCGAAGACGGGGTAGGGGCCGGCGGTGGTCAGCAGGTCGCGCAGCGGGTAGTGGAGGAGGACGGCGTTCAGCTCGGGCGCCTGGAGGGCGGCGAGCTTGGCCTCGACCGGCCGGGACTTGTCCTTCGCGGTCGCGATCGCGGCCCTCAGCACGTCGGCCTCCGGGCCCTTCTTGTGGCCCCGCGGGAGCGCCTTGAGCACGCGCTCGAACAGGAGCCGACCCTCGGTGAACATCAGGTCGACGTCGACGCCGGCCGGGATCTTGAGCCCGGCCGCGTGCTGCCAGGTGCCGATCGGGTCGGACCACGCCTGCACCTCGAAGGACCACAACCCGGGCCGGTCGGGGGTGACCCAGGCGGCATAGCGGTCGGGCACGTGCGTGCTCTTGACCATGGCGACCGGCGGGTGCTTCTTGCCCTTGGGGTCGGTGAGCACGACCTCGGCCCCGAGGCGGTCGTGGCCCTCGCGGAACACGCTGGCGGTGACGGGGAAGGGCTCGCCCACGGTGCCCTTGGCGGGGAGTGAGGTTGAGTGGGTGGAGGGATCGACGACGGGCGTGACGTTCATGACGGGGATGCGTCCGACCATGCCCTCCACACTTTCGGACCCGTACCGGCGACGCAACCCCGTCTCCCTAGGGGTGGTCCCGTCGACACACGCTGGTTGAGGAGGGCACGAAGTCCCGTCGGGCACACGCTGGTTGAGGAGGGACGAAGTCCCGTCGGGGCACGCTGGTTGAGGAGGGACGAAGTCCCTTGCTCGTTACCTCGCCGCCCGGCCGCCCGGCCCGAGCGCCGGGCGGCCGAGGGCGTCGATGGACCGCCTCACTGCTGTGCGGATCCAGAAGTTACGAGTGAGTAGGCGATGGCCGGACGAAAGCGACCGGCGTGAATTCTTGGAACGATCCAAGGAGGGGTAGTAGCGTCGCTCCTCGTGCGTGCGATCCGTCGGTTCACCGTCCGCCCTGTCCTCCCCGAGGCACTGGCCTCCCTCGGCACCCTGGCTGCCAACCTGCGCTGGTCGTGGCACCCCGAGACCCAGGACGTCTTCGAGAGCGCCGACCCGGCTCTCTGGGAGTCCGTCGGGAAGGACCCGGTCAAGCTCCTCGGCAACCTGGGCCAGCCCCGCCTCGCCGAGCTCGCCGGCGACGCGACGTACCTCGCCCGCCTCGGCCAGGCGCAGGCCGACCTCGACGCCTACCTGAGCCAGGACCGTTGGTACCAGCGAAAGGGCGGGGAAGACGCCCCGCGCTCGATCGCCTACTTCAGTCCCGAGTACGGCATCACCGCGGTCCTGCCGCAGTACTCCGGCGGTCTCGGCATCCTGGCCGGTGACCACCTCAAGTCCGCCAGCGACCTGGGCATCCCGATCATCGGCGTCGGCCTGCTCTACAAGCACGGCTACTTCAAGCAGTCGCTGTCGGCCGACGGCTGGCAGCAGGAGACCTACCCGGTCCTCGACCCCGACGAGCTGCCGCTCACGCCGCTGCGTGAGGACGACGGCTCACGGGCCAAGGTCACCGTGCAGCTGCCCGGCGGTCCCGACCTGGTCGCCACGTTGTGGGTCGCCCACGTGGGCAGGGTCCCGCTGCTGCTCATGGACACCGACCTGGAGGAGAACCCCGGCCACTACCGCGAGGTGACCGACCGGCTCTACGGCGGCACCAGCGAGCACCGGCTGCGCCAGGAGATCCTGCTGGGCGTCGGCGGCGTCCGCGCGCTGCGGGTGTTCACCCGGCTGACCGGCGCGCCCGAGCCGGAGGTGTTCCACACCAACGAGGGTCACGCCGGCTTCCTCGGCCTCGAGCGGATCCGCGAGCTCACCGTCGCCGAGGGCGGTCCCGCACTCGACTTCGACACCGCGCTGGAGGTCTCCCGCGCGGGCACCGTCTTCACCACCCACACTCCCGGTCCCGGCCGGCATCGACCGGTTCGCCCGCGACCTTGTCGAGCAGTACTTCGGGTCCGCCGGCGTCGTGCCGGGCGTCCCGCTCGACCGGATCCTGGCGCTGGGCGCCGAGGACTACGTCGGCGGCGACCCCAACGTGTTCAACATGGCGGTGATGGGCTTCCGCCTCGCCCAGCGGGCCAATGGCGTGTCCGAGCTGCACGGGCACGTCAGCCGCGGGATGTTCAACGGGCTGTGGCCCGCCTTCGACGAGGCCGAGGTGCCGATCGGCTCGGTCACCAACGGCGTGCACGGGCCGACCTGGGTGGCCCGCGAGATCTTCGAGCTCGCCGCCAAGCAGGGCGCCGACGTCGATGGCGACGACACCGACGCGCTGTGGCCGCTGATCGACCAGGTCCCAGGCTCCGAGCTCTGGGCCCTCAAGCGCGTGCTGCGCCAGCGGCTGGTCGACGACGCCCGCAAGCGGGTCGCGAAGTCCTGGAAGCAGCGCGGCGCGGCGAAGGCCGAGCTCGGCTGGATCGACACCGCCCTCGACGCTGACGTGCTGACGATCGGGTTCGCCCGCCGCGTGCCGTCGTACAAGCGGCTCACGCTGATGCTGCGCGATCCCGACCGGCTCAAGGCGCTGCTGCTTCACCCTGAGCGGCCCGTGCAGCTGGTCATCGCCGGCAAGGCGCACCCGGCCGACGACGGCGGCAAGAAGCTGATCCAGGAGATGGTGAGGTTCGCCGACGATCCCGAGGTCCGTCACCGGATCGTCTTCCTGCCCAACTACGACATCGCGATGGCGCAGCCGCTCTACCCCGGCTGCGACGTCTGGCTCAACAACCCGCTGCGTCCCTACGAGGCCTGCGGCACGTCGGGCATGAAGGCCGCGCTCAACGGCGGCCTGAACCTGTCGATCCTCGACGGCTGGTGGGACGAGTGGTACGACGGCGGCAACGGCTGGGCGATCCCGTCCGCCGACGGCGTCGACGACGAGTCCAAGCGCGACGACATCGAGGCGCGGGCGCTCTACGACCTGATCGAGAACGAGGTCGCGCCGCGCTTCTACGACGTCAGTGCCTCCGGCGTTCCGGAGGGCTGGCTCGAGATGGTGCGCCACACGCTGAAGTCGCTCGGCCCCAAGGTGCTGGCGACCCGGCAGGTGCGCGACTACGTCCGCGAGCTCTACGCACCGGCCGCGCACAACGCGCGGGCGCTCAACAGCGACTACGCCGGCGCGCTGGAGCTGTCGGAGTGGAAGCAGCGGGTCAAGGGCGCCTGGTCCGGCGTACGCGTCGAGCACGTCGAGAGCGACGGGGTCAGCGAGACCCCCGAGATCGGCGCCGAGCTGGCCGTGCGCGCGTTCGTGTCGCTCGGCGAGCTGTCACCCGACGACGTCGCGGTCCAGCTGGTGCACGGCTCCCTCGACTCCGAGGACCTGCTGCGCGACTCCGTCGCGGACACCCTCGCCCTGGGCGAGACCTACGAGGGCGGCCGCTACCGCTTCGACGGCACCGTGGCCCTCGACCGCTCCGGCGCCTTCGGCTACACCGTGCGCGTCGTGCCGCACAACGACCGCCTCGTCTCCGACGCCGAGCTCGGCCTGGTCGCCCTGCCTGCCTAGAAACTCGTTGAGTTGGCCCAAATGGTCGCGTGAATTGGCCCAAATGGTCGTGAAGCCGGGCGAGCAAGCTCGGTGGTGGTCCACGACCATTTGGGCCAACTCATACGACCATTTGGGCCAACTCAACGGGTCTGGCGGAGCACCAGGACCGAACGGCCCTGGAGGGTGAGCTGGTCGCCGGCGCTGACCGGGGTGCCGACCGGGTTGCCGGTGTCGGTGGAGAGCACCGCCTCGCCGTGGTTGACCCACTGGTTCTCGGGGAGGGTGACCTCGGCGTCGTCGGGTCCGTTGTTGAGCCAGATCAGGAACGACGCGTCCCACTGCTGCTCCCCGCGCGGGCCGGGGGAGCGCAGCGGGTCGCCGGAGACGAACATCCCGAAGACGCGCAGCTCGCCGTCGTACCAGTCCTGCTCGACCATCTCGCGACCCTCGGGGTGGATCCAGGCCAGGTCCTTCGGCCCGCCGTCGATGGTGGGGGCCCCGACGAAGTGGTGTCGCTGTCGCAGGGCGGGGTGCTCGCGCCGCAGCCGCAGCGCCGTCTTGGTGATCTCGTAGAGCTCGAGCCAGGCGTCGTCGGGACGCCAGTCGACCCACGAGATCTCGTTGTCCTGGCAGTAGGCGTTGTTGTTGCCGCCCTGGGTGCGGCCGCGCTCGTCGCCGGCGGTCAGCATCGGCGAGCCCGACGAGAGGCACAGGGTGGCCATCAGGTTGGCCGCCTGACGGTGGCGCAGGGCCACGATCGCGGGGTCGTCGGTCTCACCCTCGACGCCGTGGTTCCACGACCGGTTGTCGTTGGAGCCGTCGCGGTTGCCCTCGCCGTTGGCCTTGTTGTGCTTGCGCGTCGTAGGACACCAGGTCGCGCAGGGTGAAGCCGTCGTGGGCGGTGACGAAGTTGACCGAGGTGTACGGCGACCGCCCGTCGTCGGCGTACAGGTCGCCCGACCCCGCCAGCCGCGACGCCAGGTCGCGCACCGAGCCCTGCCCGCGCCAGAAGTCGCGCAGCGTGTCGCGGTAGCGGTCGTTCCACTCCACCCAGGGCGGCGGGAACGAGCCGACCTGGTAGCCGTCCATCGAGGCGTCCCACGGCTCGGCGATCAGCTTCACGTGCCGCAGCACGGGGTCCTGGTTGATGGTGGTGAGGAACGCGCCGAGCATGTCGACGTCGTGACCGGTGCGGGCCAGCGCCGAGGTGAGGTCGAAGCGGAACCCGTCGACGTGCATCTCGCTCACCCAGTAGCGCAGCGAGTCCATGATGAGGCGCAGCGCGCCGAGGTTGGTCGCGTCGACGGTGTTGCCGCAGCCGGTCACGTCCCAGTAGGTGTCGCCCACGGTGCCGGCCCGCTTGTAGAAGCCCACGTCGTCGAGCCCGCGGAAGGAGTACGCCGGCCCGTCCGGCCCGCCCTCGGCCGTGTGGTTGTAGACGACGTCGAGGATCACCTCGATGCCGGCGGCGTGGAAGTTCTTCACCATCTGCTTGAACTCGGTGATCTGCTGGCCGCGCTCGCCCCCGGAGGCGTACGTCGACTCCGGCGCCAGGAACGCGATCGTGTTGTAGCCCCAGTAGTTGACGAGCCCGCGGTCGGCGACGCCGGGCTCGGTGATGTAGTGCTGCACCGGCAACAGCTCGACCGCGGTCACACCGAGGTCCTTGAGGTAGCGGGTCACCGTGTGGTGGCCGAGCCCGGCGTAGGTGCCGCGGAGCTCCTCGGGGATCTCGTTGTGGAGCTTGGTGAAGCCCTTGACGTGCAGCTCGTAGATCACCGTGTCGCGCCACCGGGTGCGCAGCTGGCTGTCACCCTCCCAGTCGAAGGTGTCGTGCGTGACGACGCAGCGCGGCATCACCGGCGCTGAGTCCAGGGTGCTGGCCAGATGCGGGTCGTCGACGTCGTGGGCCAGCACCTCGGGGCCCTGCGTGACGGTGCCTGTCACCGCGCGGGCGTAGGGGTCCAGGAGCAGCTTCTGGCTGTTGAAGCGCCGACCGTGCGCGGGGTCCCAGGGTCCCTGGGCGCGCAGCCCGTAGAGCTGACCGACGGGCACCCCCGGGATCGCGCCGTGCCAGACGCCGAGGGTGTGCTCGGTGAGCTGGTGGCGGGTCTCGCGACCCCCGCCGGGCCCGTCGTCGAACAGGCAGACCCACATGGCGGTGGCCTCAGGCGACCACACCGCGAAGTTGGTCGCCTCCTCGCTCCAGGTGGCCCCCAGGACCTGGTGCCGGCCCGGCCACACCGGCGTCCGCTCGTCGCGGCGCGACCAGCTCCAGGTCCGGGATCGGTTCAGGCTCACCCGCGCCATTGTGGCGGAGGCCACGTCGGACCCTCCGCCGGGGTTGGGTGTCTGGTCACTCACTAGGGTGGCCGGGCAGTCGACGAGACGGGAGAAGGCATGTCCGAGCGGGAGTTCGTGCGGCTCGAGGTGGCCGAGGGGGTTGGCACGATCCGGGTCGACCGGCCCAAGATGAACGCGTTGTCGATCCAGGTGCAGCAGGAGATCGGGGCGGCGGCGCTCGAGGCGTCCGAGCGCGACGACGTCAGCGCCGTGGTCCTCTACGGCGGCGAGCGCACCTTCGCGGCCGGCGCCGACGTCAAGGAGATGGCGGCAGATGACGCACGCCGACATGGTGGCGGCGTCGGCGGGCCTCCAGGCAGAGATGCGCAAGGTCGCACGCATCCCCAAGCCGGTCGTCGCCGCCGTGACGGGCTACGCGCTGGGTGGCGGCTGCGAGCTCGCCCTGACCGCCGACGTGCGCTTCGCCGCCGACGACGCGACCCTCGGGCAGCCCGAGACGCTGCTGGGCCTGATCCCGGGCATGGGCGGCACGCAGCGGCTGGCCCGCCTGATCGGCCCGAGCCGCGCCAAGGAGCTGATCTTCACCGGGCGCTTCGTCAAGGCCGACGAGGCGCTCGGCCTGGGCATGGTCGACCGGGTCGTCCCCGCCGCCGAGGTGTACGACGCGGCGCTGGCCTGGGCCGGGCAGTTCGCCGGTGCCGCGTCGGTCGCCCTCCGGTTGGCCAAGCAGACGGTCGACGACGGCCTCGACGGCGACCTCGACCGTGGGCTGGAGCTCGAGGCCCAGGCGTTCGCGGCGCTCTTCGACACCGAGGACCGCACCCTCGGCATCGCGTCGTTCCTGGAGAACGGTCCCGGCAAGGCCACCTTCGTCGGCCGCTGACTCCGTCGCTGGTTGAGGCGGGACGACGAGCTGTCCCGACCCTGCGCCAGACGACGGCACGCCCACTCGACCGGCGAGGTGTCGGCGGCTCCGTGTCCTCGGCGCGTCTGCGTCGTTGTAGGCGTGGGAGGTCGAGACAGATGACTGCTGTGGCGAACGACACGACGACGGAGACGTCGCGCAGGCCGCTGGCCGAGCGACTGCGGCTCACCGAGCGGGTCACCTGGGCGCGCAACCTGCTCGCGAAGGCGGTGTCCGTGGTGACCGGCCTGTGCGCGCTGATCCTGGTCGCCGGGGCGCTGATGGTCGCACTGGGGGCCAACGAAGCGAACGCGCTCGTCGACTGGGTGAAGCAGGCAGCCGCCCAGCTCGACGTCGGGGTCTTCGACCGGCGCAACGGCGTCTTCGAGTTCGAGGGCAAGACGCCGCTACGAAGAATGCCGTGGTGAACTGGGGCCTGGCCGCCGTGGTCTGGCTGGTCCTGGGCAAGATCGTCAGCGGCATCATCCGCACGTAGTCCGGGCTCGCTGCTGGGGACACTCCGGGTCGGTTCGGCACGGAAGGGCCCTGGGCGTGATCAGGTTGAGCGTGATCAGGTTGGGCGTGATGAGGTTGGGCGTGATGAGGATGGCAACGTGAAGGTGCCCTCGATGCTGGTTGCTGCCCTCGTGGCGGCCGCGACCAGCGTCTCCGCCGCTGCGCAGGGCGCCGACGGTGTCGCGCCGGCGGCAACGGCGCCGCTGGCCTATACCTGCCAGGTGCTGGGGCAGACGAGGACGTTCACGGTCGTGGGCGACACCGACGCGCCCCGGCGGCTGGCCTTCGGCGAGACGGTGGCCGCCACCGTGTCGTTCGCCGTCACCCTGCCCGAGGACGTGACGGCGACCATCCGCGACGACCTGCGCGCAGCCGCGGTCGACGGTCCCGCCACGGTCGCCGGCCGGATCGGCAAGGCGGACGGCGGCTGGGACCTGGGCTTCGTCCGGGCCTCGGTGCCGGCGACCGGCCCGATGACGCTCGTGACCTCGCTCCCCGTCGGCACCTTCTCCGGCAACAAGATGGGGCGCAGCTGGCGCATCCGCACCGGTGACCTCAACGCCACCTTGCTGTTCTACCGGGCCGACGGCCAGCCGACCTCGCCGATCCCGAGCGCCGCCGTCTCCTGCGCCATGCCGACCGACCAGCGCTCCTTGATCAGGAAGGTCACGGTCGTCAAGGACACCACCACGACCACGGTCGTCGGCAAGGACACCGCCGTGGGGTCGCGAGGCCGGGCCAAGATCAAGGTCGCCTCGACGCACGGCCGGACGCCGAAGGGCGAGGTGCGGGTCAAGCTCTTCCATCGCGGCGACCTGGTCTCGGAGCGGGTCCTCGACCTCGAGAAGGGCAAGGCGAAGCTCAGGACGCGCCGGCTCGAGGAGCGGGGCTGGTCGGTGACCGCGAAGTACGCCGGCAGCGACACCTTCCGCGGCAGCCACGGGTCGGACAAGATCAAGGTCCGCTGACCCACTACTTAAGTCTTGGTTCCGGGATAGGGTCTCGTCCGACCGCCTCAGGAGGATCCACCCATGACCTTGCACCTGCCTGCTCGTGTGGCTGCCGCCGCCGGGTCACTGGCCCTGACGGGCGCCGCCCTGGTCGTGCTCGCCCCGGCCGGCGCGGTCAGCGGCACACTGACCTACACCTGCACCGTCCTGGGGGCGGCGAAGCAGTTCACGGTCGTCGCCGACACCGACGCGCCGGCGACGATCGCCTACGGCGAGACGATCACGCCGACCGCGTCGGGCACGATCACCATCCCCGAGGACGTCGTCACCACGGCGCGCGACGGGGGAGCGAAGAAGGTCGACGGCAAGGCCGATGTCGCCGCCACCGTCAGCGGGACGCCGAGACCGTTGACGCTGACCCTGCCGCAGACGAACGTGCCCCCCAACGGCGCGATGGCGCTCGAGGTGGAGGGGCCCGCCGGCACGTTCGCGGGCTCCGTGGTCGGCACGGCGTACGCCGTCTCCTTGGGCGACTTCACCGCCACCCTGAACCTCTACGAGGCCAACGGCACGCCGCTGCCCGCGCCCCTGTCGCCGCAGGTGATCCCGTGCGTACTCGACGCCGGGCACAACCCCTACGTCGACACGATCACGGTCGTCAGGGACACCACCACCGTGAGCGTCGCGGCCCGCGACATCGCGCCGAACCGCCGCCCCAAGGCCAAGGTGAGCGTGGTCGCGACGCACGGGAGCGTCCCCGCGGGCACGATCAAGGCAAAGCTGCTGCGGAAGGGCAAGGTCGTCCAGACCAAGGTGCTCGGGCTGCGGGACGGCGCCCGGAAGGTCCGCTTCCGGCAGGTGGCCAAGACCGGTGACTACACGGTCCGGGTGCGCTACCAGGGCGGCGAGAACTGGACCGGCGACCGGGAGACCGACACCTTCACCGTCGGGTAGCGAGGAAGGACGAACTTTGGTCGGAGACTCCGCGTCGTACCTCGTGAACAGGTACGCCAACGACCAGGAGGACTCCTCAGCATGACGTTCCCATTCCCCAGCAGGTTCGCCGGCGCCGCAGGCGCGGTAGCACTCGCCGCGGGCACGCTCGGCGTCGTGGCGCCGGCCGACGCCGCCACCGGCACGCTGACCTACACGTGCGCGGTCCTCAGTCTGGGAGACCAGCAGTTCACGATGGTCGCCGACACCGACGCACCGAACAAGATCGCGTACGGCGAGACGGTGACGCCCACGGCCACGGGGACGGTGACGCGTCCCCGAGAACGTCACGACGTTCGTCCGTGACGTCATCGGCGCGAAGAAGGTCGACGGCAAGGCCGACGTCGCGGCCACCGTCGACACTGCTGCCAGCCCGTGGACGCTGGCCGTTCCGAAGACCAACGTGCCGCCCAACGGTGGCCTGACGCTCGTGGGCACCGGCCCGGCCGGCACCTTCGAGGGCACGAAGGTCGGCGCCGTCCACGACATCGCGGTCGGCAACTTCACGGCCACGCGTGAACTTCTACGAGGCCAACGGCACGCCCAAGGTGCCGCCGAGCGCGCAGATCCCCTGCACGCTCAACCCGGGCCAGCACCCGGCCGTCGACACGATCAAGGTGGTCAAGGACACGACCACGACCACCGCGACGGCCAAGGACATCCCCAAGGGAGCGAAGGCCAAGGCCAAGGTCCGCGTCGCCTCGGAGCACGGCACGACGCCGAAGGGCAAGATCAAGGCCAAGCTGGTGCGCAACGGCCAGGTCTGGCAGACCAAGGTCCTCACGCTGCGCGACGGCGCCCGCAAGGTGACGTTCCAGCGGATCCACGTGAAGGGCACCTTCAAGGTGAAGGTGAAGTACGTCGGTCGCGAGAGCTGGAAGGGCTCCAGCGCCGCGGACCCCTTCACGGTGGGCTGAGTCACCGTGGAGTGAGTCACCGTGGGGTGAGTCACCGTGGGTGAGTCACCGTGGGCCGTGACCCGGCCCACACCTCGTGTGGGGAACCCCACCGCGGCCTCGGTTCCGCGGTGGGGTTCCCGCTGGGTAACCTCCGATGGTCATCCGAGTGCACACGAAGGGGCCCGTCCCGGCGCCCCACGAAGGGCAGTTCATGAACATCCTCGTCTTGGTGAAGCACGTTCCCGACGCCACCGCCGACCGGCACTTCGAGTCCGACGGCACCGTCGACCGCGTCGGCGTCGACGGCCTCCTGTCCGAGCTGGACGAGTACGCCGTCGAGCAGGCCCTGCAGATGACCGAGAAGCGCGAGGGTGAGGAGCACACCGTCACCGCGCTGACCGTCGGGCCGGAGAAGGCCCTGGACGCGGTCCGCAAGGCCCTCCAGATGGGGGTGGACCAGGGCGTCCACGTCGTCGACGACGCGATCGCCGGCTCCGACGCGATCGCCACGTCGCTCGTCCTGGCCAAGGCCGTCGAGAAGCTGACCGCCGACACCGCGGTCGACCTCGTCGTGTGCGGGATGGCGTCGACCGACGGCGCGATGAGCGTCGTCCCGGCCATGCTCGCCGAGCGCCTGGGCTGGCCGCAGGTCACCCTCGCCTCGGTCGTGGAGACCCAGGGCGACCAGGTGCGGATCAAGCGTGACGGTGACACGGCCACGGAGGTGATCGGAGCGGCGTTCCCGCTGGTGCTGTCGGTGACCGACCAGTCCGGGGAGGCCCGCTACCCGTCGTTCAAGGGGATCATGGCGGCCAAGAAGAAGCCGCTCGAGACGCTGTCGCTCGCCGACATCGGCGTCGACGGGGGCTCGGTCGGCCTCTCGGTCGCGTGGAGCGAGGTCGCCGAGACCACCGCCCGCCCGCCGCGCAGCGCCGGCGAGGTCGTCAAGGACGAGAACGGCTCGGGCGCCACCGCGCTCGCCGAGTTCCTCGCCGGCCGCAAGTTCATCTGAGCAGCGTTCATCCGAGCAGCGTCATCCGAGCCGTCGAGAGTTTGGGAAGAGAGCACACAGTCATGTCTGAGGTCCTGGTACTGGTCGACCACGCCGACGGTGCGGTCAAGAAGCCGACGTACGAGCTGCTCACGATCGCCAAGCGGCTCGGCGAGCCGTCGGCGGTGTTCATCGGCGCGAGCGCCCAGGGCGCCGAGGTCGCCGAGAAGGTCAAGGCGTACGGCGCGGAGAAGGTCTACGTCGTCGACGACGCGCAGATCAAGGGCTTCCTGGTGGCCCCGAAGGCCGAGGCGCTGCAGCAGCTGGCGGCGTCGATCCACGCTTCTGGAGAGGGGCCGGCAGCGATCCTGATCCCGTCGACCACCGAGGGCAAGGAGATCGCCGGTCGGCTCGCCATCAAGCTCGAGTCGGGCTTGATCACCGACGCGATCGACGTCGCCGCTGACGGTACGACGACGCAGTCGGTGTTCGCCGGCAACTACACGGTGACCGCGAAGGTCACCCACGGCACACCGATCATCACGGTCAAGCCCAACTCCGCGGCGCCGCAGGAGTCAGCCGGAGCCGGTGCGGTCGAGGAGTTCGCCGCGACCGTCTCCGACGCCGCCAAGGGCGCCCAGATCGTCGCCTCGCAGCCACGGCAGGCCAGCGGTCGTCCAGAGCTCACCGAGGCCGCGATCGTGGTCGCCGGCGGCCGGGGCGTGGGCTCCCAGGAGAACTTCGCGGTGATCGAGGCCCTCGCCGACGCCCTCGGTGCGGCGGTGGGCGCATCGCGCGCCGCCGTCGACTCCGGCTGGATGCCGCACAGCTACCAGATCGGGCAGACCGGCAAGACGGTCTCGCCACAGCTCTACGTCGCCAACGGCATCTCCGGCGCCATCCAGCACCGGGCCGGCATGCAGACGTCGAAGACGATCGTCGCGGTGAACAAGGACGAGGAGGCGCCGATCTTCGAGCTCGTCGACTTCGGCGTCGTCGGCGACCTGCACACCGTCCTTCCGGCCCTGACCGAGCAGGTCAACCAGCGCAAGGGCTGAGCGCGACTCATCGCCCGAGGCCCCGGATCCCGCGACGTCCGGGGCCTCGTGCGCTCGCCTACTGGCTGAACGCCTGGAACTCCGCAGCGCGGACGTTGTTCGCCTGCGGGCTCCCCGTCGTGCAGTCGGACGTCGCGCGGGGATCCGCATCCTGCTCACCGGCGTAGTCCGGCGCGCCGGTGCACTGGTTGGTCACCACCTGGAACCGCAGGTGCGTGGCCTGGATGCGCGGCACGTCGAAGGACCGGACGATCAGCTGCGGGGCCCGGGGCCGCGGCGCGATCGCAGGGAAGGCGTCGGCCGGGCTCGTGTAGGCCAGCGCGTACGCCGCCTCGTCGGTGCAGTCGGCGCCCATCTCGGCATTGCATGCGTAGACCGCGAACTGCCGCAGGGCCGAGAACCGGCTCTGCGCCGCGCTGTCGGGGTCGGTCTGGATCTGCTGGCGCAGGAGGGCGCTGACCTGGACGCGGCGCACGCTCTGCTGGCCACCCGCCAGGTCCACCGTCACTGCCTGGCCCTCGACCGGCGCTCCCAGGGCGGCCCACTGCGTCGCCTCGTCGTCGTCGATCAGGCGCGCCAGGTTGATGCCGTCACCGGTCGCGCTGGCACCGGCCGCGGCCGAGGCCAGGTTGGTCCGCAGCGTCGGCTGGACCCGCGTCACCTTCCCGGCCCGGATCGTGGCGCCGGTGACCCGCGCGTGGCCGTAGCCGGGCGCGTGCAGCACCAGGTCGTAGGTTCCGGGCACCATCGAGACGGTGGTGCCGAGCGGGGTGGTGGCGTCGGTGTCGGCGACCGGAACGACCCGGGCCTGGTAGTGACCGACGTACAGCCTCGCTCCCGGGACCGGGTCTCCCTCGGTGTCGCGCGGGGCGAGCTCGACCGTGCCCTCCGGGGAGAACGGCGAGTCGAAGCCCGGCACCGGATCGGCGTCGCCGACGGTGCTGGACGCGGCCCCGCCGAGCCCGCGGCGGGCGAACGCGTTCCAGATGATGTCCTGGTTGGCGCCACCGAACCGGATCTGGTCGGCCGCCAGCAACGCGTCGCGGGCGTCGACCTGGCTCACGGCGCCCACCGAGAGCAGCAGGAACGAGTCGAAGACCAGCTGGATCCAGCGACGGCTCCCCGGGCACTCCGCCGCGGGCGTCGCGCCGTTGGCACAGGCCTTGTGGGCGGCGGCGGTGCCGGCGCCGTACCGGTTCACGAAGGCCTGCCGGACGTCGAAGTTGGCGGCCGTCCAGATCTCACCGTCGGCGTGCACCTGCGGACCCGTGACGTCGTAGCCGATGTCGGAGTAGTTCAGCGGGCTCCGGCTCATGTTGTAGTTGCGGATGCCGGCGATGGGGTCGCCGGTGGCGTACTCGCCGGCGGTGTAGGCCTGGAGACCGTCCGACGCGTAGCCGTGCTCGTTGAGGTACTCCATGGCCATCAGGTCGCTCCACGACTCGCTGAGGCCTTGCGACTGGGCGGAGATGAGGCCGCCGTTGGGGCCGGCGATCATCCGGTTGGTGACGGCGTGGCCGTACTCGTGGCCGATCACGCTCATGTCGTAGTCGCCGTCGACGCACGGGGCGTAGAACGTCCCGGCGATCGGCTGCCAGAGATACATGTTGGTGATCGGTGCGACTCCGTCAGGACCGGTGATCTGGTTGGCGTTGTCGCGCGCGGCGAAGGTCGGCGGGCCGCCGGAGATGCCGCCTGCCTGGGCGTTGCCCTGCTCGTAGTCGTTGCCGAGCCCGCCCCTGTCGAAGTTGTCCTGCTGCATGTTCCAGGTCTGCTCGACGAAGCCGAGGTGGTAGGTCCAGTCGTGCATGCGGTTGTGCATCCCGAAGAGGTTCGCGCGGGCGGCGTCGAGGTCGGCGCGCTCGGGCGAGGTGAAGGCGTCGGGGTTGCAGGACTCCTCGTACCACTGGTTGGTCCAGGGGTAGGCGTACTCCCGGGTCGGGGACGGCGTGGCCGTCTCGGTGCCGACCGTGAAGGGGTCGTTGCTGGTGAGGTTGTGCACCGCGATCGCGTTGTTGCCGCGGGTGGTCTGGGTCGTCTCGCCCGTCGCCGGGTCGACGTCCCACGCCAGCGGCGAGGCGACCGTGCCGACGGCCTCGTCGCAGCCTCCGGCGGCCACCCAGCACCACAGCGCGCGGGTGTCGTTGGTGGAGTAGTCCGTCGGCGGGCTGCTCGGGAAGACCTCCCACTCGGGGTTGTCGGAGTCGTGGTCGACCAGGTCCTCGCGCACGAGCACCTCGCCGGTGCGCGCGTCGACGTACGACATCACGGCGGTCGCGACGTCGTCGGCCGAGCCGAGGACGACCTGGTACGCCGCCCGCGCGGCCGCCCCGGGCATCGGCACGGCCGTCAGCTCGTTGCGCTGGACCTCGGGGTTCGCGAGGCCGGCGTCGTCGGCAGCCGCGCGCTCCGCCTCCGCGGCGGAGATCGTCGCCGGGGCGGGCGTCGTGGCGTCGGGGGAGAGCGACGAGCTCACGTAGCGAACGTCTCCGTCGCGGACCGCCACGGAGAGCATTCCGTCGTACCCGGCGTCGAGATCGCCGAAGCGTTGCCGGAAGACCGTGACCGCGCCGGCGCCGAGCGGACGTGCGACGACCCGCTCCAGCGCCTCGGCGCCGCGAGCGGTGAGGCCGAGCTGGTCGCGGTGCTCGGCGACGTAGCGCTCGGCCGCGGCCACCGGATCGCTGCCGAGCCCGGAGGCGAGCGGGGCATCGCCGGCCAGCATCGTGGCGGGCGTGCCGAGCCGGTTGAACCGGACCTCGGCGGCGGCATCGCGCGTGGCGGAGCGCAGGGCGGCCTTGGGTGCAGCCTTCGCGCCGCGGGCGTCCTTGTCGAGCGTGGGCTGGCCTTCGCCCTGGAACCCGTGGGTGTCGGCGGCGAGCGGTGTCGTGGGTGCCGGAGCGTCGGCGGTGGAGGCGGCAGACGTCGTGAGCGCCACAGTGGTGGCGATGGCGACGACCCCGCCCACGAGGGCAGGTGTGCGCATGGGGGGTGCTTCTCCTCACCGGGCGACGGGTGAGCCGCCCGTCCTGGGACCGAGACAACCGCCGGCGGGGGTGACCGCCGGCAGCGACAGCAGTTGCTCCTGCCGTCTTACCCCAGTCACGGCCACTTGGGAACCCTTGCCGGCGAACTACCCTTCGGGGCATGACCGTGAAGGCCGCATGACCGTCGAAGCGGAGGTTCTAGCGGCGGCCGAGCGTGCCCGCGTCGCATCGCGGTCGCTGGCGCTGGCGACCCGCGCCGCGAAGGACGCAGCACTGCTGGCGATGGCCGATGCCCTCCTCGCGCAGTCGGAGGCGATCCTGGCCGCCAACGCCGAGGACGTCGCCCGCGCGGAGGCCGACGCCACGCCCGCCAACATCGTCGACCGGCTCAGGCTGAGCCACGACCGCCTGGCCGGCATGGCGCAGGGCCTCCGTGAGGTAGCGGGGCTCCCCGACCCGGTCGGTGACGTCGTCCGCGGCAGCACCCTGGCCAACGGGCTCGAGCTGCGGCAGGTGCGGGTGCCCTTCGGGGTCGTCGCGATGGTCTACGAGGCGCGCCCCAACGTCACGGCCGACGCTGCCGGGATCTGCCTGAAGTCGGGCAACGCGGTGCTGCTGCGCGGCAGCTCGAGTGCCCGGACGAGCAACGCTGCCATCGTCGAGGTGCTGCGCGGCGCGATCGCGACGTCGGGTCTCGACCCCGATGTCGTCCAGCTGGTCCCCGGCGACTCGCACGAGAGCGTCAAGGTCCTGATGCGTGCCCGCCACCTCGTCGACGTGCTGATCCCGCGCGGCGGCGCCGGGCTGATCCGCAGCGTGGTCGAGGAGTCGTCGGTGCCGGTGATCGAGACCGGCATCGGCAACTGCCATGTCTACGTCGATCGGGCCGCCGACCTCGACAAGGCGCTCGCGATCGTCGTCAACGCCAAGACCCACCGCACCTCGGTGTGCAACGCCGCCGAGTCGCTGCTCGTGCACGCCGAGATCGCCGACGTGTTCGTGCCACGCGTGGTCGACGCCCTTCAGGCAGACGGAGTGACCGTCCACGGCGACAGCGCCTTCGCCGGCCGGCCCGGCGTCGTACCTGCGACGGACGACGACTGGGGCGAGGAGTACCTCTCCCTCGACATCTCCGCGCGCGTGGTCGCAGATCTCGACGAGGCGCTCGCTCACATCCGACGCTGGTCCTCGCAGCACTCCGACGCGATCGTCACCGACGACCTGGCGGCCGCCCGCCGCTTCGTCGCCGAGGTCGACTCGGCAGCCGTCCTGGTCAACGCCTCCACCCGCTTCACCGACGGCAGCGAGTTCGGCTTCGGGGCCGAGATCGGCATCAGCACGCAGAAGCTGCACGCTCGTGGGCCGATGGGACTGCCCGAGATGACCACGACGAAGTACGTCGTCACCGGCGACGGACACGTGAGATAGCGACCCGGTAGTGTTCCGGCCATGTCGCTGAAGGTCCTGACCCTCGCTGCCGAGGGCCACACCGAGCTGCCGATCCATCCCTACGGGGTCGGAGCGATCGTCCTCGGGCTCCTGCTGGCGGCGCTGGCGGTGCTCCTCGTGGTCGGACGCGGTCGCGACCACACCTGAGCCCGTGCCGAACGGTTCCACCGCCGTGCCGTCCGGACCGACCGGCCGCGCGGAGCGCATCGGCGTGATGGGCGGCACCTTCGACCCCATCCACCACGGGCACCTCGTCGCTGCGTCGGAGGTGCAGGCCTGGTTCGACCTCGACGAGGTCGTCTTCGTCCCGACCGGGGCCCCGTGGCAGAAGGCAGACCGCGAGGTGACCGAGCCCGAGCACCGTTACCTGATGACCGTCATCGCCACGGCCGCGAACCCGCGCTTCACCGTGTCGCGGGTCGACATCGACCGCGAAGGCCCGACGTACACGATCGACACGCTGCGCGATCTCAGCCTGGTCCACCCGAACGCCGACCTCTACTTCATCACCGGCGCCGACGCACTGGCCGAGATCTTCACCTGGCGTGACGCCGACGAGCTCTTCGCGCTGGCCCGCTTCGTCGGGTGCACGCGCCCCGGCTACACGATGGACGCCGAGGCTCTCGACTCGATCCCCGCCGACCGGGTGACCATGGTGGAGATCCCTGCGCTGGCGATCTCCTCCACCGACTGCCGCACGCGCAAGCGCCGGGGGGAACCCGTGTGGTACCTCGTGCCCGACGGTGTGGTGCAGTACATCGCGAAGCACGACCTCTACCCGGCCACTGACGTGCCCACCCCACCCGCCCAGGAAGCGAGCGCATGACCGCCACCGACCACGCCGTCACCCTTGTCGAGGTGGCCGCCCGGGCGGCCTCCGACAAGCTGGCGACCGACCTGCTGGCCTTCGACGTGAGCGAGCAGCTCGCCATCACCGACGCGTTCCTGCTGGCGTCGGCGAGCAACGACCGCCAGGTCAAGGCGGTCGTCGACGAGATCGAGGACAAGCTCCGCGACGCCGGCGCGAAGCCGATCCGGCGCGAGGGGCAGCGCGAGGGCCGCTGGGTCCTGCTCGACTACGGCGAGATCGTCGTGCACGTGCAGCACGAGGAGGAGCGCGCGTTCTACGCCCTCGAGCGGCTCTGGCGCGACTGCCCGATCATCCCGCTGCCGGCGGACGTCACGCACCCGCGTGGCTGACGCCGAACCCGCGCGCCGGCTCGTCCTGCTCCGGCACGGCCGCACGGCCTGGAACCACGAGGCGCGGGCCCAAGGCCAGTCCGACGTACCCCTGGACGAGGTCGGACACGCCCAGGCAGCGTCGGTGGCGACCGAGCTCGCCGCCCTCCGGCCCGCGACCCTGTGGACCTCCGACCTGGCTCGAGCGCGAGACACAGCCGGCTACCTGGAGCGTGCGACCGGCCTGACAGCGCGCGTCGACGCCCGGCTGCGCGAGTACGACCTCGGCCCGCGGACCGGGCAGACGCTGGTCGAGTACGTCACGCAGCACCCCGAGCACGCCTCGGCGATCCGGCTGGGCCGCTACGACGCGATCCCCGGGACGGAGTCGACCCGGGCCGTGGTCGACCGCGTTCGCGCCGCCGTCGACGAGGCCTTCTCCGGCCTGGCGCCGGGGGAGTGCGCGATCGTCGTCTCCCACGGGGCCGCCCTGAAGGTGGCCCTCGTCGACCTGCTCGACTGGCCCGCCTCGCTGACCGGAACCGTCCGCGGCCTCGACAACTGCGGCTGGATCGTGCTCGACGACAGTGGCGAGGAGGGCCGGCTCCGGCTGATGGCGTACAACCGGACCACCGATTTCGCGACGCACGAAGGCGTTGGCTAAGATTCCGCGAGTTGCCCGGCACCGGCCGGGAAGCCTGGGGCTGTGGCGCAGCTGGTAGCGCATCTGCATGGCATGCAGAGGGTCAGGGGTTCGAGTCCCCTCAGCTCCACCAGGTTGTTTCGTCCACCAGGTTGTTCGTCCACCAGGTTGTTCGTCCACCAGGTTGTTCGTCCTACCAGGTGTTCGTCCACCAGGTTGTTCGTCCACCAGGTTGTTCGTCCACCCGGTCTTCTCCGGGCCGTGCGGGCGCAGCTGGTAGCGGCTCCGTCATTCCTGGGCATGGCATGCAGAGGGTCAGGGGTTCGAGTCCCCTCAGCTCCACCAGGTTGTCTCAGGGATCAGCTCTTCGGCAGGTCAGAGCCGCCGGCGGGGGGCTCGCCGGTGGTCATGGGCTCCTCGGCGGGGAACGCGACCTTCGCGTGCTCGGCGATGCGCCGCAGGTTCCAGCCGTCGACGGCCGCGACGACGATGCCGCCCAGGAACGGGACGCCGCGGCCGAAGCGGCCCAGCAGGAGCTCGGTCATGGCGCGGAGCAGGCGGAAGCCGATCCCTTTGCCGGCAAGGAGCCGTACGCCGGCGGGCAGGACGTGCAGCACCCGCCAGGTCAGCGCGGCTCCGCGTGTCCCGGACGCTGCCGTGACCAGGGGCGAGTCCTGCTGTGTGCCGACAAGCGCCTGGAGGACGGACTTGCGCACCGGTGGGTCGTCGACGTCATAGCCCCGGAGGATCGCGATGGCGGCCACCATCCGGGCCGCCTGGACGTAGAACTCGACCACGTTGACCGGCAGCGCGACGGGCAGGGCCCAGAACCCGCCGACGCCGGTGGCGAATCCCCCGGCTGATCCACGGACGATCGTGGCCCGCGACACACTGGACACCGCCTCGTCCGTTGTCCGGCTTGAGGTCCGCGCCGCGTCAGCCAGCTCGGCCGCCGAGGCGAGCGGCCCCTGTCCGTCGATGCCGATGGAGAGGAGCAGCTGGATCGGCCGCGGGATGACCAGGTCGTCGAGCCCCTCGAGCTCGTCGACATTCTGGGGCGCGACATCGGGTGGCGTCGCCGGCCGGCGACGCCCCAGGTTCTGCGCACGCAGGTGCTCAAACCGTCGCATGGTGGTGGCCTTCTCGCACTCAGGTGGGCCGAGTCTGGCACGCCGCGACGCAGGTCACCACCTCATGGGTCACGCCCGGGACTCGTCGTCGCGAGCGCCGAGCGCACCGCCGCCGCGGTCTTCGCTCCGTCCGCTCAGGACCAGCGGCGCCACCACCCAGCCCACGACGAAGAAGACGAGAGCGCAGATCACGGCCACGAGCGCCGCCACCCGTCCCACGACCAGGTCGAACACCAGGAACATCACCCCGGACATCGTGACGGCCAGCAGGATCAGGCCCGCTCGAGCGCACTTGTGCGCGGCCTCGACCAGCCACGCCCGGCGCCGACGACGGAAGAGAAGCCGATGGAACGCGACGGGCGCGAGCACGATCCCCGTCGTGGCGACCGAGCTCGTCATCACCACGAGATAGCTGGCTTGCTGGACGTCGTCGAGCTCACCGAAGCGATCGGTGAACGGGAGCGCGAGCAGGAACGCCGTGAGGATCTGGACTCCGGTCTGGGTCGCCCGGATCTCCTGGACCAGCTCGGTCCAGTTGCGGGTCAGCCTCTTCTCGGCAGGGTGATCAAGCGAGTCGGCCATGCTGCAAAGTACCGAGCACACCGGCCCACGCAGCCAGCGGCCGAGAGTCAGCGCGCGTCGAGCTCGGCCAGCAGCTTCTTCGAGGCGACCGTGCGGAACGCGTCCTCGCAGAGCTCGGCTACCTCGGCCCAGTCGATGTCGTCAGGTTTGCCATCGAGGCGGACCCCGAGCCAGCCGCGGTGGCCGACGTACGGCGGGCGGAACATCCGGTCGGGGGCCGACCCGACCAGCTCTTCCTGCGCGCCGGGTGACGCGGCGCACCACAGGTGGGGAAAGTCGTGGTCGTGGTGACCGTCGTGCCACAGCATCACGAACTGCCTGCCTGCGAAGAACGCGGGGGAGCCGTGGCTCGGCCGCTCGGTCACGCCGGGCAGAGCCAGGCAGATGGCTCGGACACGTTCCTCGACGCTCGGCACCTGCCCGACGCTAGCCGCAGGGCGCCGTGGTCATCCACAACTATCCGATCGGGTGCTGACGCGGGTCGGTGCCCGGGGTTAGCGTGCCTGGCGTGAAGCGTGAGCCGCACGAGAACGTCGCGACGGTCCTGGTGGACCCGAGCGCGCTCGGTGACCTCGAGCTGGCCCTGATGCTGCGCGACCTGCAGCTCTGGCCGATCCGCAGTGCTCCGATCTGCGTCGATGGCGCGCGGATGGAGTTTCAGGTACGTCGCAGGTTGATCGAGTCCCACCGCGGTGAGTGGGACCTGGCCGCGGAGTGGGTGCCCGTGTGGATCGGCTTCGGTCCGACCTGGCACTTCGGCGACGAGCCACTGCCCTGGCAGGCCCACAAGGCGTTGTGGGAGGTCCTCGAGGGCTTCGCTGCGCAGGTGCGCTACCGGCGTCGGCTCGGCGGGGTCCGGCCCCTCCCGGTGCCGAAGGACACCCGGGCCTATCTCGCGAACGAATAGCTCCCGGAGACCGGCTGCCAACCGGCGGGCGGATCCTCTCCGACCCGGCCGTCCACCGCCTCACGCAGGAGGTCGGCGTGGCCCGTGTGCCGCCCGTACTCCTCGATCATGTCGCAGACGAGGCGTCGCAGGCTGGCGTGCTCGCCCTCGTCGGATGCCGCGTGGACGGGTGCGTCGAGCCCGCCGTGGGCCAGGGCGGCGACGATGCGCTCTCGGTTGCGTTCGACGGCGCCGTCGTAGAGCGCGTAGAGGTGCTCGGGTGCGTCGTGCGCGGCCGAGGTGAACTCCCAGTCGTCGTCGGCGTCCCAGCCGTTCTCGGCCCAGGGGCCGCCGATCGGTTCGCCGGTGAGCTTCACGGTCGAGATGAAGTCTTCGCAGGCGGCGAGGTGCTTGAGCAGCCCGCCGAGGGTCAGTCGGGACGCCCCGATCGTGGTGGCCAGGCGCTCGGCGTCGAGGTCGTCGGCCTTCCACCGGAAGGTCGCGCGCAGGCGCTCGAGCGCGCCGAACAGCTGCCCGGCCTCGGAGCCGGCGAGCGGGGGTTCCCAAGGTGTCGGGTTCGCGGTCATGCAGATCACCGTAGGGCGGGTTGCGGACGGTCAGGCTCCGGAAAGAGACCGTCACGTTCGTCGGTGGTACCTGATGTCGCCGTTGGGCATCCGGGTCGTGGTGTAGCGGGTGTCGTGGGCGCGTTTGTGGTGCCAGTGGCAGAGCAGGAGGCCGTCGGCGAGGTTGGTGGTGCCGCCGTTGCTCCAGGGTGTGGCGTGGTGGGCTTCGGTCCACGGGGCGGGGACGTCACAGTCTTCGGCTCGGCATCGGGGGTGCTGGGTGGCGAGGGCTTTGCGTTGGGCTGGGGTGAAGAGCCGGGTGGTGCGGCCGAGGTCGAGGACCTCGGACGTGGTGCCGAGGACGGCGGGGACGAGGCCGGCGGTGCAGGCGAGGCGGCGGGCTTCGCCGGCGGTGATGGGCTCGCCGGTGCCGAGCTGTGCGGTGCCGAGCCCGGCGGTCAGGGTGTCCAGGGGCAGGGTGACGACCATGGTGGTGGCCTGGCCGCCGTGGTCGGGCAGCTGGTGGGGGTCGAGGCGCTCGAGGAGGGCGCAGAACGCGAGGCCGCGTTGCCGGTCGGCGGGCAGGCGGACGCCGGTGGCGGGGTCGGTGGCGGGGTCGGTGGCATCGCGGGTGTGGTGCTGCCTCGGTGAGGTGAACGCTTCGAGGTAGGTCTTCAAACGGGCGGCGACGGCGTCGGGGAGGGTGGCGGCGATGTCGGTGGATCCGTCGCCACGGCGCCTGAAGTCCAGCCGGGTCACCGACTCGGCCCGACGCTCGGCGCGTTCCAGCGAGCGGCGTTCGTGTTCGTCGCCGACCTCGGGGGCGACCACGGCGAGGACCCGCCGACCCGACCGGGCCAGCTCGGTGGGTCCGAAGTCTTGCGCGTGGTCGATCAGTCGCTGCTCGGCCAGCTGCTTGACCTCGGCGCCGACGTCGTCGGGCAGTGCGTCGAGGGCTTTGACGATGACCCGCGCCTGGTCGAGGTGCAGCCGGCCGTCGGCCAGCGCGCCGGCGACGTGGTGCCACGTCTGGTCCAACGCGTGGGCGAGCTTCTCCTGGGCGTACGCCGCCCGCTTGTCCGCGCGGGTGCGGGGCGCGATCCAGTCCGCGACGGTGCGGCAGCCGTGGTCGGCGGCGACGTCACCGGCGGCGGCGACCGCGCGCAGCCGCAGTGCCTCCTGCTGGGAGATGAGCCGGGTGAGCTGGAGCAGGAGCTCGGCCTTGTCACTCGGCGTCGAGGTAGACCGGGTCGCAGTCGAGGACCGAGGCCAGCGCCTTCTCGATGGTGTCCGCGCAGGCCAGCAGCGGGTGCCGGGGTGTGCTGGTCGAGTGGCTCATCGGTGACAACGCTAGAGGAGGCCACCGACAACCGACCCGCCCCGAGAGCCGTTATTCCACAGGGGTTCTGGGCATCTCCGGGCAGGTTGCGCCGGTGGTTCGAGCAGCTGGACGGCGGTGTGGCGATCTGACGCCGGAGGTCGTCGCGAGGCAGAGTGACGACGAAGGACAGCTGGTCGCGGTGGGAGAAGCGGCGGACGTGCTCCCAGGTCGCCATGGCCGCGTCGACGACCGGGGTGGCGCGCCGACCCAGAGCCACTCGGCGTACGGCGCCAGCTCGGGGTGCCCACGATCTTGAGGTGCCGGGCCGACCGGATGGCGCCGTCGACCCATCCATGCGCAGATGCTGGCAGAGCGGGTGCAAGGGGACACCGCCTGTCCGCAAAATCGGTGGCGACGCCGCGGGAGCCCGGCCTACCTTGACGCCATGCCGACGTTCTTCGTGATGGTGCGTCGTGTCCGGGAACGGGACACGACGGCAGTGGGGATGGCACCCGCTCCGGCCTGACTGGGCGCGCACCCTCGTCTCCGAGAGTCCGGTGCGACCGGGCGACCTCGTCGTCGACCTCGGCGCCGGCACCGGTGGCGTCACTGGTCCGCTGCTCGACGCCGGCGCGCGGGTGGTCGCGGTGGAGCTCCACCCCCGTCGGGCGACGACCTTGCGCGAAAGGTATGGCGCCCGGGTGGTCGTCGTGCGTGCGGACCTGCGTGACCTGAGGCTTCCGACGCGCCCGTTCCGGGTGGTCGCCAGCCCGCCGTACCAGCTGTCCTCGGTGGTGGTCGCAGCCCTGCTGGGCACCGACCGGCTGCTCTCGGCCGACCTCGTCCTCCAGCGCGCGACCGCGCGCCGACTGGCCTCGGCTCCGCCCCGCGCGCGGCACACGAGGAGGTATCGCCTCGAGGTCGGCAGACCCGTCCCTCGGACCGCCTTCGCGCCTCCTCCGCGCGTGGACTCAGCGGTGCTGAGGATCAGGCGCCGGTGACGCCGTCACACAACGCGAGGAGCTCGTCCCGGGACCAGCGCGGCGTCACACCGCGGGCCTCCAGGAGGTAGGCCACCCGGCGCTCCGGCGACCAACCGGTGACCTCGTGCAGGCCGCGCAGGATGATGCGGAGGTACGCCGCCGACGGGGCTGCGACCTCGAGAGGTCGGCGGCTGGTGAGGGTGAGCATCGGCAGGCCTTCGCGCTCACCGAGGGGTGCCAGCACCTCGTAGACCTCTGACGGGGTGCCCCAGGCGCCGTCGGGTCCGCTTGCCGCCAGGTCGAGTCCGACGGGGTGCCTCGACTCCTGCGAGACGAGGTCGCTGAGCTGCCCGAACGTCAGCCGGTAGGCGCGGGCGACAACCGAGCCCGGACCCGTGAGGTCGTGGAAGGCCATCCCCCCGCCCCAGACCCGCGAACGCCCCGAGAACACGAGGGTCCCGGGCAGGTCGAGGCGCGCCGAGGCGGTGGGCGGCGATGGGTCGCGGCCACCCTGGTAGGTCCGCCGGGAGCCCGGCGGCCGGCCCCCGGCGAGGTAGCAGCACAACCGGTCGAGACTGAGGTTGGAGGCGTAGGCGACGTACCAGACCGGGTCGTCGGTCGAGAGCCACCCCGCCATCGGCCCGGTCACCGGAGAGCACCGGTCACTGGAAGAGAGTGCTCTCGGTGCGCGCCGACTCCGCCTCCTCCAGGATCACCCGACCAGCGTCCTCGTAGAGCTGCCAGGCCTGCTCGGCGGTGTCGCCGACGGCGGTCAGCCCGAGTCGCCCGCACTCGGTCACGCAGCTGATCATGTGCAGCACTGTCCCGGTCTGCCGCGCCGCGTCGAAGTGCAACCGCCGGCGCGCCACGATGTCGAACATGTCGTCGACCGTCAACGCCGTCAGCCGGTCGTCCTCGAAGTGGTCGGTGGCGACGAGGTGCTTGGGTCGACCATCGGGCGTCCGGAAGAGGCCGGTCGCGCCGTCGTAGGACCCGTCCGTGAGGAACTGCAGCGTCAGGAACGGGTGAGTGGTGCCTCCCTTGCGCAGGTTGAGCTCGATCGCGTACGCCGACCAGGCACCGGCATCGTCCTGCACCGCCACGAAGTCGACGGCGAAGCGGCCCATCACCCCGAGGTCGGCGAGGTGCTGGCCGACCTTCAGTGCTGGCTCGGCGATCAGCGCGGCGTACTGCGGGGCGGCCGGGAAGATGCAGCCGAGATAGGCCTGACCGCTCGGTCCGCCGAGGAGCTGGTCGTGCGTGGACAGCAGCTCGACCCGGCCGTCGGGCAGCGCGCGCATCTGGACGCTCGGGCTGGTCAGACGCTCGCCGATGATCCGCTCCTCGACGATGCCGGCGCCCGTCCGGAAGTCGTCGAGGTAGGCGTCGATGCCGATCGCCGGGTTCTCCAACGCCATGTCGAGCACCCGCTCGCGCAGTCGCTCACCCTCGTCGGCCGCGCCTGGCTCGGGGAGCCCGCGCAGATCGACGGTCGCGTTGCCGGAGCCTGAGACGCCGTCGTTCAGCTTGACGATCGCCTCGACCATGCGGGGACGCTTGCGCCGCATCCCCGTCAGCGAGTCGACCACGTCGTCGACGGTGTGCAGGTCCTCCGCTCCGACGGGGTAGAGGATGTCGAGCTGCTCGAAGATCCTCCGACAACCCGTCTTCGTGCCGAGCGGCAACAGTCGTGGGTCGGCGGCGTACATCGGGATGCCCAGGGTCAGCGCGACGTCCCGCTCGAGAGGCGTGGCGTTGTAGGGGATGAGATGGCAGGCGGCCCGGTTGGGGATCATCCGGCGGATGTCGCGAAGGATCCGGGGGCGGGCGAGCAGCTTGGCGCTGAGCGAGCCGGGGGTGGCGTCGTTGAGCGCGATCATCGTCAGGCGTGCGCGGGCGTGGCGCGGGATCACCCCGGGCAGCAGGCTGAGGTAGTACTCCACGACCGCCTCGCTCACCGGACTCGAGGTCACGTAGATCATCTGGAGCCGTGGCTGGCGCAGCAGCAGGAGCAGGAACAGCGACCTCTCCTCCATCGCCTGGGTCAGCGTGCCGCTGCGCCCAGTGGTGATGGACGGCACCACGACGACGCTCTCGTCGCCCAGGTCGCGCCGCATGCCGTCCCACACGTGCGGCATCCGCTCCTGCAGCTGGTCGAAGGCCGAGTAGCGCTCGGAGTCGTCGAGCTCCGAGAGAGTGCGGGCACCCGTGCCGCGCCCGACGGTGTACGTCGTCATGTCGTCGCCTCCTGGCCGTCGAAGGACCGGATGGTGTGGACCCGGACGGAACGCGCGAAGCCGCGGGGCTGGACGTCGCCGACCAGCTCGGCCTCGGCGTGGTCGCCGAGCGCGGCCAGGACCCGGTCGCTGACCCGGATCTCCCAGTCGCCGGCATCGCCGCACAGACGCGACGCGAGGTTGGTGACACTGCCGATGGCCGCGTAGTCGAAGCGGCCGGGAAAGCCGATGCGCCCCAGCGTCGCGTAGCCCATGGAGATCCCGGCGCGATGGGTCAGCTCGTGCCCCTGCCGACGCCAGCCCTCGGCGAGCCGGCGGACCTCGCGATCTACGTCCAAGGAGAGCCGGACCGCCCGCTCGGCCGGGTCGGCACAGGGGACCGGGTCGTTGAAGAAGACCATCACGCCGTCGCCGGTGAAGCGCTCCAGCGTGCCGCCCAGCGCGACGACGTGCTCGCCGACGACCGTGTGGTAGTCGCGCAGCACGCCCATCACCTCCTCGGGCTCGCTGGTCTCGGCGAACGAGGTGAAACCGTGGAAGTCGAAGAAGACGACCGTGATCTCGCGGCGGTGGCTGTCGAGCAGCGCATCGTCGGCGATGACGACCTCGGCGAGCTGCGACCCGAGGAAGTGCCGCAGCCGGTTCGTCCGCTCGAGCTCGTCCACGCCGGCCGCCACGCGTCGCTCGAGCTCGGAGTTCCACTTGGCCAGCTCCGCGGCCTGCGTCTCGATCGTGTCGTGGTAGCGCTTCAGCCGCGCCAGCGAGGCGACCCGGGCCAGCAGCTCGGAGCTGTCGAAGGGCTTGGTGACGAAGTCGTCCGCACCAGCCTCGAGTGCGGTGAGCCGCTCCTCGGGCCCGCTCGCCGTGATCATCACGACCGGCAGGAACGCCGTCCGGTCGTCGGACCGGATCCGCCGACACACCTCGTGCCCGTTCAGGCCGGGCATCATCAGGTCCAGCAGGACCAGGTCGACGTCGAGGTCGACGAGGAGGTCGAGCGCCTCGTAGCCGGTCGTCGCCGTGACGAGCCGGTAACCACGCGGTGTCAGGACCGCCTCGAGCAGGCGCAGGTTCGTGGGCTCGTCGTCCACCGCGAGGACGGTGACGGGTCGGTCGCTCATGACCCTGCTCCGTCGAGCAGCTCACGGACCTGACGCACCAGCCCACGCACGCTGATCGGCTTCTCGACGTAAGCGTCGAAGCCGGCCCGCTTGGCCTGGGCGTGGTCCTCGGCCATCGCGAACGCGGTCACGGCCACGACCGGCATCCACGCCTCGGGACTGTCCTGCCGCAAGCGGTGCAGAGTCTCGGTGCCGTCGATACCGGGGAGCTGGAGGTCCATGAGCACCAGGTCCGGCGTCCGTTCGGCCGCGAGCCGAAGGCCCTCCTCCCCGGACGTCGCCTCCACGACGTCGTAGCCGGCCGCGCCGAGCACGTCCCTGACCAGCTTGAGGTTCAGCGGGTTGTCCTCCACCACCAGGATGCGTTCGCCGCTCATGTCGCCCCCTCCACGTGCGCCTGTGCCATCGGTACGCCGGCCCGCGCGAGCGCACCCACGAGGTCGTCGCGGCTCACCGGCTTGATCAGGTACTCGTTCGCGCCCTGCTCCAACCCGCGGGCGCGCTCGTCCACGACCGACACGACCACGACGGGCACCTCTGCGGTGACCGGGTCCGCGCGAAGCCGCTCGAGCACGCTCCAGCCGTCGAGCTTCGGGAGCCGGATGTCGAGGACGACCGCCGCCGGCGCAGCAGCCGCGATCGACCGCAGCGCCTGCTCACCGTCGTGGGCGCGCTCGAGGCGCAGCGGGGCGCCCTCGAGGTAGGCAGCGAGCAGGTCGAGCGACGCTCTGTCGTCGTCGACGAGGAGGAGCGTCGGGTGCGCCGAGCCGCCGACGGCTGCGGTCGGCGTCGGTGCCAACGGAAGCGAGAACCCGAAGGTGCTGCCCACGCCGACCTGGGACTCCAGCCACAGGCGGCCGTCGAAGAGCTCGACGATGCGGCGGGACAGGGTGAGGCCCAGGCCGGTGCCCTCCTCGCGCGCGACTCCACGTCCGCCCTGCTGGAAGGACTCGAAGATGCGCTCCCGGTCCTCGGGCGGGATGCCGACGCCGGTGTCGGTCACCGTGACGACGAGCTCATCGGCCAGGCGCTCCGCGCGGATGCCGACGGCACCGCCGTCGGGGGTGAACTTCACAGCGTTGGACGCCAGGTTGAGCACCACCTGCTTGAACCGCAGCTCGTCGGCGTGCACGGTGTCGACGTCCGGGCCGGCGTCGACGGTCAGCGTGACCCCGTGGCGGGCCGCGCGCTCGCGGACGAGCGAGGCGGCGTACTCCAAGGCGTCCGCGACCCGGAAGGTCGTCGGCTCGAGGACCATCTGGCCGGCCTCGACCTTGGACAGGTCGAGGATCTCGTTCAGCAGCTCGAGCAGATGCCGTCCCGAGTTCCAGATGTCGCGGACGTACTCGTCCTGACGGTCGTTGAGCTCGCCGAACATCCGGTCGAGCAGCACCTCGGAGAAACCGATGACGGCGTTCAACGGCGTGCGCAGCTCGTGCGACATGCTGGCCAGGAACTCCGACTTGTGCCGGCTCGCGACCTCCAGCTCGGCGGACTTGGTCTCGAGCTCCCGGAAGAGCCGCGCATTGAGGATGGCCACCGACGACTGGTCCGCGAAGGTCTCCAGCAGCTCCACGACGTCGTCGCCGAACGAGCCGACAGAACGACGACGGATGACCAGCATCCCGACGATCACGGAGCCGCGCAGCATCGGGATGGCCAGCACCGACCGCCAGCCGTCGGCGCGGAGGACCGCCAGGTGGTTGTCCATCGGGGCCTGGTCGAGATCCTCGACCTGGAGGGGACGCCCGTCGGTCGCCGCCCGGCCGACGAGGGTGTCCTGCCGGCGGATCACGGTTGCGCGCAACCGCTCGACCAGCTCTGGGCCGCTCCCGTAGGTGGTCCGGACGATGAAGGCGTCGCGCTCCTCGTCGTACTCCATGATCGAGCCGCCGTCGGTCTCGCTGATGTGCACGGCGTGGGTGACGATGCGGCTCAGCACCTCGTCGGGGTCGAGGCTGGAGCTGACCGCCTCACCCAGGTCGCGCAGCGCCTCGAGCTGTTCGACCTTGCTCGCGAGCTCGGACCCCCGCGTCTCCAGCGAGGTCATCAGCTCGACCTGACGCAGCACGATCGCCGCCTGGGCGGCGAAGGCGCTCACGAGCTCGACCTCCTGCTCGTCGAACGGGTCGACCTCGAGGCGCCAGACGGCCAGGGTGCCGACCACCTCGTCGTCGAGGATCATCGGCGCCGACATCAGGGTCCGATAGCCAGCCAGCTGCTGGAGGTCTTGGCGCCCGTACTCCGTGTCCGCGAGGACGTCGGGGATCTGCAGCGTGTGCCCGTCGGCCACCACGCGGCCCAGGAGCGTGCCGCGGTCGCGCGTGGTGGGGTGCGCCAGCGAGTGCAACCGGAACGCCTCGGGGACCAGTCGCGACGTGCGTGACAGTCGGAAGACCTCACCGTCGGCGAGGTGGAGCTGCCCGGCGTGGGCCCGGCACAGCCGCACGGCCCGCTCGATCACGATGTCGAGGATCTCGCCGGGGTTGGCCCCGGCACGGGCGAGGGCGACGAGGATCTCCTCGGTGGCCACCGCCTGCTCGCGAGCAGCGACGAGAGCGCGATCGAGCGCACCTTCGGTCGTGTCCTCGATCTCCCCGTCGGCCATGGGTCGCTCCCTCGCCGCTTCCATCGTGGCCCCGGGCGGCGCGTCGCGGCAACCCTTGTCTGGATAGCCTCACCGCCGTGGACGTCGTGCTCTGGGTGGTCGCCGCCGCGCTGGCGGCGCTGGCGCTCACGTGCGTCCTCGCCGCCACGGTCGCGCCCGGTCTCGAGCGCGGCGGGCGCATCGGCGTCGAGGTCGCACAGGGCCTGATGTTCCTCGTGGTCGGGGCCGACCTCCTCGCGTGGGCGGCAGGCAAGAGCCCGACCGAGCCTGCGGTCCACGTGGGCTACTGCGCGGCCGCGGTCGCGCTGATCCCGCTCGTCACGATGCGACCCAGGAACGACGACGAGCCGGAGCCGGAGCCCGCGTCGCTCTGGGTGCTGGCGGTCGCCGTCGCCGCGGTAGCCGTGGTGGCGTGGCGGATGGCCGCCACGCGATGAGTGTGGCCCCCGACCCGCGGAGCAGCACCGGGAGGCAGGTCCTGGTGGCGGTGTATGCCGTCTTCGCCATCGCCGCAGGATCGCGCTCGGCCGTCCAGCTGGTCACCAAGGGCGACGAGGCACCGCTTGCCTACGCGCTCTCGCTCGCGGCGGCGCTCGTCTACCTCGTCGCCACGCTCGCATTGCGGCGTACAACGCGGAGGGCACACCGGGTCGCCGTCACGGCCGTCGCCGTCGAGCTCGTCGGCGTGCTCGTCGTCGGCACGCTGACGGTGGTCGACAGCGAGCTGTTCCCCGACCAGACCGTGTGGTCGACGTACGGCATCGGCTACGGCTTCGTGCCGTTGGTGCTGCCGGTCGTCGGGCTCTGGTGGCTGCTGCGCCACCCGCCCTCCTGAGCCATGCGACCTCAGGTGATCGTCATCCCGCCGTCGACGGGGAGGACCTGGCCGGTGATGTAGCCGGACGCGGGGGAGGCGAGGAAGACGACGGTCGCCGCCAGCTCCTGAGGCTCGCCCTTGCGCCCGGCCGGGATCCGCGACTGCTGGGTCTCGAGGTAGCCGGGTGGGTACTGGTCGGTCATCTCCGACTCGAAGAACCCCGGGGCGACGGAGTTCACCCGGATGCCCTTGCGGCCGGTCCACTGCTGGGCCAGGTCGCGGGTCATCCCGTTGAGGCCGGCCTTCGACGCGGCGTACGCCGCCTGCGGCAGCCCGGCGGTGGTCAGGCTCAGCACGGAGGAGACGTTGACGATGCTCGACCCGGGCAGCATCACCCG
Source organism: uncultured Actinomycetota bacterium (assembly GCA_963723195.1). Lineage (GTDB taxonomy): Bacteria > Actinomycetota > Actinomycetes > Propionibacteriales > Nocardioidaceae > Nocardioides. The sequence continues at coordinate 125,167 of CAVRPU010000010.1, read as the reverse complement.
GCCACATGCCTGCGCCATCCAGTAGCAGCCGTTGAGGTTCACGTCGATGACGCGCCGGAACTGCTCGGGCGTCTCGTGCGTGGCCGGCACAGCGGTGCCGACCCCGGCGTTGTTGACGAGCACGTCGACCCGACCGAGCTCCTCCATCGCCGCGTCGACGAGTGCCTGGCAGTCCTCCGGCGAGGCGACGTCCGTCTGTACGACGACCACCCGGCGTCCAGCGGCCCGCACCAGGTCAGCGGTCTCCTCGAGCCTGTCGACCCGGCGGGCGCCGATCACCACGTCGGCGCCGGCCTCCGCGAGTGCCTGCGCGAAGGCCACCCCCAGGCCGCTCGAGGCGCCGGTCACGACCGCCACGCGGTCGTCGAGGCGGAACAGGTCGGGCACGGTCGTCATGGCCGGACCCTACTGGCCCCCGAGGCGTCCCTGACCCGTCCCCGAAGCCGGAACAACCGGCATTCCCGACGTGGTTGAGTAGGTGAGTGGCCGAGTGATCGACCACCGCATCCGAAGGAGAGAGCAGCATGTCCGAATCGTCCGGGCCGTCCTACGGCTACGCACCGCAGTCGCCGGCCATCACTCCCGACCAGGAGCGCACGTGGGGAACGATCAGCCACGTCGTCCCGCTGGTCGCGATGGTGCTGAGTGCCGGAACCCTCGGCTTCGTCGGGTCCCTGATCATCTACCTGATCTACAAGGACAAGGGCCCGTTCGTCCGCGCGCACGCCGCCAACTCGCTGAACATCCAGATCATCACCGGGATCTTCCTGATCATCTCGATCCCGCTGATGCTCGTGCTGATCGGGTTCGTCACCTACGCCATCGCCCTGGTCATCGCGTTCGTGCTGCACCTCATCGGCGCGATCAAGGCCTACAACGGCGACTGGTGGAAGCCGCCCATGACCCCGCGCTTCGTGCGCTGACCTCACCGACCCAGCCGTGGGTGCGGCGGGAATCCGCCTCCCGCCGCACCACGGCCACGCGTTACCATGGCTCACATGCGGAAGATCCTGCTCCTTACCTAGCCGCGTCGACGAGCACACTTCGACGCGGCTGCCCCTCGTGCCCGAGGGGCTTTTTTGTGCGCCGGATCCGATCCCACCGACGTGAGAGAGACGCATCATGACTGAGCATTCCGGGCCCGACGGCGCCGCCGGGCGCGAGACGTACGACGTCCACGCGGTCGAGGCGAAGTGGCTGCCCGTGTGGGAGCAGCTGGACCCCTTCCGCGCCGACGACGACAGCCCGCGCGAGAAGCGCTACGCGCTGACGATGTTCCCCTACCCCTCGGGTGACCTGCACATGGGTCATGCCGAGGTCACCGCCCTGCACGACGTGGTCGCGCGGCACTGGTGGCAGCGCGGCTACGAGGTGCTGAACCCGATGGGCTGGGACTCGTTCGGCCTGAACGCGGAGAACGCGGCGATCCGCAACAACGAACACCCCGCCACCTACACCTACGCCAACATCGACACCCAGTTCGCCTCGTTCAAGAAGTACGGCGTCGCGGTCGACTGGTCGCGGCGGTTCAACACCTCCGACCCGGAGTACTACCGCTGGACCCAGTGGCTGTTCCTGCGGTTCCGCGAGCGCGGCCTGGCCTACCGCAAGAACAGCCCGGTCAACTGGTGCCCGAACGACCAGACGGTGCTGGCCAACGAGCAGGTCGTCGACGGCCGCTGCGAGCGCTGCGGCGCCGAGGTGACCAAGCGCGAGCTGACCCAGTGGTACTTCAAGATCACCGACTACGCGCAGGAGCTGCTGGACAACCTGGACGACCTGGCGCCCACATGGCCGGACCGGGTGATCACCGCGCAGCGCAACTGGATCGGCAGGTCCGAGGGCGCGCACGTCGACTTCCCGGTCGTGGGGGCGGACGAGGCGCGCACGATCCAGGTCTACACGACCCGGCCCGACACGCTGTTCGGCGCGACGTTCATGGTGGTGGCTGCCGACGCCGCGCTGGCCAGGGAGCTGGTCACCGCCGCGCAGCGGCCGGCGTTCGAGGCCTACCTGGACGAGGTCCGCAAGTCCTCCGAGATCGACCGGATGTCCACCGAGCGACCCAAGTCGGGCGTGTTCCTGGGCGTGCACGTGCGCAACCCGGCCAACGACGCCGAGATCCCGGTCTACGCCGCCGACTACGTGCTGCCCGACTACGGCACCGGCGCGATCATGGCCGTGCCGGGCCAGGACCAGCGCGACTGGGACTTCGCGAAGGTCTTCGAGCTGCCCATCGTGCGGACCGTCCAGCCGCCCGAGGACTGGGACGGCGAGGCCTACACCGGCGCCGGACCGGCGATCGCCTCGTCCAACGGCGAGGTCGACCTGAACGGGCGGACGGTCGACGACGCCAAGGCCTTGATCATCGACTGGCTGGAGCAGAAGGGGTTCGGCACCCGCGCCGTCAACTTCCGGTTGCGGGACTGGCTGCTGAGCCGGCAGCGCTACTGGGGCGCCCCCATTCCCATCGTCCACTGCGAGAGGTGCGGGGAGGTCGCCGTACCGGACGACCAGCTGCCCGTGGTGCTGCCCGACCTGCGCGGCACCGACCTGACGCCCAAGGGGGTCTCGCCGCTGGCAGCGGCCACCGAGTGGGTGGAGGTGGACTGCCCGCAGTGTGGGGGTCCGGCGCGACGCGACGCCGACACGATGGACACGTTCGTGGACTCGTCGTGGTACTTCCTGCGCTACTGCTCGCCGCACGACGACTCGCAGGCGTTCGACCCGGACCTGGTCAACGCGTGGGGCCCGTGCGACATCTACGTCGGCGGCGTGGAGCACGCGGTGCTGCACCTGCTGTACGCCCGGTTCTTCACCATGGTCCTGAACGACCTGGGCCTGGTGGGATTCCGCGAGCCGTTCTCGGCGCAGCTGAACCAGGGCATCGTCATCAACCAGGGCAAGAAGATGAGCAAGTCGCTGGGCAACGGCGTCAGTCTGGGGGACCAATTATCGGCCTTCGGCGTGGATGCGGTGCGGCTGACACTGGTGTTCGCGGGCCCGCCCGAGGACGACATCGACTGGGCCGACATGTCGCCGGCCGGGTCGCTGCGCTTCCTGCAGCGGGTGTGGCGGCTGAGCGGCGATGTCGCGTCCGCGGCGGGCACGCCCGCCGCCGGTGGTGACGTCGCCCTGCGCGGCGTCACGCACAAGACGGTCCACGAGGTTGCCGGCCTGCTGGAGGCGCAGCGCTTCAACGTCGTGGTCGCGCGGGTCATGGAGCTGGTCAACGCCACCCGGAAGGCCGTCGACAGCGGGCCGGGAGCGGCCGACCCGGCGGTACGCGAGGCCACCGAGGCGGTCGCGATCATGCTGTCGCTGGTGGCGCCGTACACCGCCGAGGAGATGTGGGAGCGACTGGGTCACGAGCCCACGGTCGCCCGCGTTCCCTGGCCCGAGGTCGACCCGGCGCTGCTGGTGGAGGACACCGTCACCGCCGTCGTCCAGGTGCAGGGCAAGGTCCGCAGCCGGCTGGAGGTGTCGCCGTCGGTGTCCGAGGACGACCTGCGCGCGGCGGCGCTGGCGGACCCCGCGGTCATCCGGGCGCTGGACGGACGCGAGGTGCGCACGGTCATCGTGCGGGCGCCGAAGCTGGTCAACGTGGTGATTTGACGAAGGGGGTACGGCGGCGGTTCAACCGCCGTACCCTCTGTCTCCAAGACCCCCAAAGCATCGTGTGCGCCAGCAGACGACCCCCCGGCCTCGGGAGTGACAGATGGCACGACGCGGCATTGCCACGCGCCGGATTCGCGCGCGCCTGCCGTTGTTCTGGTTGAGCCTGATCGTCTGGGTGCTCTTCCTGCCCATGCTCGTCATCGCCGACCGTCAGGAAGGTCCCGGCTGGGCGGTCGTGGCGAACATCGTCGCGGCCCTCGTCGGAGCCCAGTCCGTCGTCGTCGTCGGCTCGCTCGCCTTCGGGCTCTGGGGCGTCCGCGAGCTGCGTCAGGCCGACCGTGAGTGGGTCACCACCACGGCGCTCACGACGCTCGACCTGCACGCCACCGTCCGCGAACGGCTGGCCAGCGTCGCGGACGAGACGTACCGCCTGGTGCGCCCGATCCTCCAGCCGATGGACCGCGTGTCGTCCGAGGCGTTGCGCGCCGACCTGATCCGCCCGCCTGCCCTGCTCAAGGAGATCGGCACGCCGGAGGCCGACGCGTACGTCGCCCAGCTGCGGCGCTCGGCCGACGGGCCGCTCGAGACGGCGCGCGACCAGGCGATGTCGATCGCGGCCTCGATCGGTCTGCGCAGCCGCGCCGAGCCCTTGGACTGGGCGTCCGGTCGACGCGCGCGGATCGAGACCCGGCCCGGCGACTGGGAGCGGCTACGCCTCGCGGCCGTCATGGTCGAGCGGCTGATCGGCGACCTCGTCGACCCCCAGCTGGCCACGCTGCACGCCCGGATGACCCACCACGTGGCCGAGCGCATCGACCGGGAGATCGCCGACGACCGCGAGACCCGCAAGCGCTTCAAGCTGAGCCAGCCCGACCCGGTCACGATCGAGGCCAAGCGCCGCCGGGCCCACGAGAACCCCTTCCTGCGATTTCGCCGCGACGGCCGGGTGCTCGCCCACACCGTCGAGCTGGTCGTCCTCGAGGCGAGCGGTGCGGCGTGGGCACTGGGGGAGCTCGACGACCTCAAGTCCGTGGAGCCCGACGAGCACGACCGCAAGGTGCTCGAGCTGGTCGGCCAGGTGCTCGACCGGGTGCGGACGTTGCACTACCAGCTGCGCGAGCAGACCGTCGTCGTGCGCGAGATCGCCGAGCTGCACACTCCGGTCGACCAGCTGGCCGCGGTGCTCGAGCAGGTCAGCGCCTCGGCCGAGCAGGTGCACTACCAGGCGATCGACCGGCTCTGGGAGCTCGACCGCGACCGGATCGGCAAGCCGCGCCGGTTCCACCGGCCCTCCAAGCTCTAGGAGCCTGCCGGCTGCTCCGGTCCGGCGTACCCCAGCACCGCGCGCGTCATCGCGTTGCGGGTGTCGAGGAGGTCGGCCAGCGCCCGGTCCAGGTGGTCGCGTCCGACCACGATCACCGCGTCGGCGTCGGCCGCCTCGTCGTCGGTAGCGAGCACGGCTGAGCGGCGGAGCAGCTCCTTGAGGAACGACGCGGTGACCCCGTCGGTACGGTCCAGCACGCCGTCGAGCCCGTCGCCGTCGAGCTCGAGGCTGCCCTGGTAGAGCTCGACGAGACGACGGCGCGACTCCCGGTCCGGCACGTCGATGTGCACCGCCTGGTCGACCCGCCCCGGCCGCTGCGCGAGCGCCGGCTCCAGGAGGTCGACGCGGTTCGTGGTGAGCAGGAAGACGACGTCGGCGTCGTCCTCGAGGCCGTCCATCTCGTTGAGCAGGGTGAACAGCAGGGGGGCGCCACCCGCGTAGTGGTCGCGCTGCTCGGCAATGAGGTCCACGTCCTCGACGACGATCATCGAGGGCTGCAGCGTCCGTGCGATCGAGCAGGCCTCGCCGATCGCGTGCAGGGTCTTGCCGGTGAGGAGCACGATCGTGGTGCCGGTGAGCTCGCCGACGAGGTAGCGCACCGTGTGCGTCTTCCCCACACCGGGCGGCCCGTACAGGAGCAGGCCGCGCTTGAGGTGCTGTCCGGACGCGCGGAGTCGCTGGCGGGCCCGGGCGACGCCGACGACCTGCCGGCGTACGTCCTCGAAGGTCGTGGCGGGGAGCACGAGCGCGTCGGCCGGGAGCCGATGCCGGTGGTGGAACGCCAGCACGGAGCCGTGATGGCCGAACATCTCGCCGCCGAAGGACACCACCTGGCCGCGGAAGACGTTGTGCCGGACCGCGAGGGTGCGCAGCCGGGACGCCACCTCGGTCGCCAGCTCCGGACGCGAGGCGACGACCTGGACGGTGACCTTGTTGCGGTCCTGCTGCGGGTCGGCGCCGCGCATGAGCAGGGCGATCCGGTCGTCGCCGTCGGCCACCAGCACGACGGCCGTCGAGAGGCAGGCCATGGTCTCGCCGTCGGGTCCGACCGGCACGTTGGTGCGCGAGACGTTGCCCGGGCGCGGCCCGTACTCCTCGTTGACCGGGCGGGCCATCAGGTCGGTGAGTCCCGCGGGCGGGTGGTACTGCTGCCCGGTGATGCCCACCACCTCGTGGGTGCGCCCGTCCTCGGCCAGCCACGCGTCGAGGGCAGCCTGCACGTTGGGCAGCTCGTACGCCGGCCACAGCTCCTCGGCGACCGGGAGCGACTGCACGGGCACGGCGAGGTGCCTGGCGATCAGCCGGTCGAACCGCGGCCGCTCGTCCTCCCGGGCGCGCTGGACGAAGCGGTTGACGACCCGCCGCCCGTAGCGCCGCAGGTCCTCCAGCTCCGGAGGGCCCGGCTCGGCCGCCCGGCCGAGGTCACCTGAGACGGTCGTGTGGCTGGTCATCCCGGGCGAGGCCATGGCGACGAGGCTACGGACCCGGTGACGCACCTGTCGCGCCGCTCACGACAGGTCCGCGGACGACTACTGTCTCCGGCATGCACGCAGAGTCCGGACGCATCGTCGTCGTGACGGACTCGACAGCCTCGCTGCCGCACGAGGTTGTCGCGGAGCACGGCATCGTCGTCGTCCCCCTCCAGGTGGTCATCGGCGCCGAGGTGCACGATGAGGGCAGCCCCGGCGCGAGCCCGGAGAGAGTCGCTGCCGCGCTGCGTGAGTTCCTGCCCGTCAGCACCTCGCGGCCGTCTCCGGCGGCGCTCCTGGAGACCTATGAGCGACTCGCGGCCGAGGGCGCCGAGGAGATCGTCTCGATCCACATCTCCGGCGACATGAGCGGGACCTTCGAGTCGGCGCAGCTCGCCGCACGCGACGCGTCGGTCCCGGTCACCGCCGTCGACAGCCGCGAGGTCGGTGTCGCGACGGGGTTCGCCGCGGTGAGCGCGGCGGAGGTCGTCGCCGCCGGTGGCTCGTCGAGCGATGCCGCGCGTGCGGCCCTGGAGCGGGCGGTCGCCTCGTCGTCGTTGTTCTACGTCGACACGTTGGAGTACCTCCGCCGCGGGGGGCGGATCGGTGCGGCCGCCGCCTTGTTCGGTGGCGCGCTGGCGGTGAAGCCGTTGCTCACCATCGCCGACGGCCGGGTCTCGACCCTGGAGAAGGTGCGCACGTCCGCGAGGGCGCTCGCGCGCCTGGAGGACCTGGCCGTCGAGCGCGCGGGCGACCGCCAGGTCGACGTGCAGGTCGCCCACCTGGCCGACCCGGTCCGCGCTGGCCAGCTCGCCGATCGGCTGCGGGACCGGCTGGCCGACAACCTCGACGGGCGCGCGCTGGGGTGCGGTGAGCTCGGAGCGGTCCTGGGCGCCCATGTCGGCCCGGGGATGCTCGCGGTCTGCGTCGCGCCACTGCTCGGTCAGTCCCGAGAGCGGTCACCACGGTGATGACCACGATCGGCCCACCCCCTGTCCACAGGCAGGGAAGCTGACCGGCTGTCCACAGCCGCTGCTCCGGAGCCTCGGTGTGGTCCATGCCGCGACCTAGCGTCGCGGCATGCGTGGCCACCGGACCCATGAGCACCAGGCGGCGGTCTCCCGCCGACTGGCGCTGTTGAGCGCCGAGCTGGCGGCCGTCCGGGCGCCTGACCCGGACCCGACAGCGGAGGGGGAGGCCAACCCCTGGGCCGCGCCGGCCACCCACACCCGGATCTCCGCCGAGCGGCGCGACGCCCAGCAGTCCTGGCGCGAGCCTCCGACGCCGACGCGGATCCGTCCTGGTGCGGACGACGATCCGCCGGCGGTGCCCGTGCCCGGACGGCACGCCCGGCGCCGCGCTGCATCGCCCCGCACCGGCTGGCCCGGCACCGGCCGGACCGGCCCCGAGGCGCTCCGTGGAAGGGTCTTCCTGGAGGCCCCACAGGTCGCGGTCGTCCTCGTGCTCGTGGTCGTGGGGCTGGCGGTGACCTGCTGGTGGTTGGTGCGAGGCTCCCCGGAGCAGGTGGCGGTGCCGCCGCCAGCGGTGGCAGGCGGAGCGAGTCCGCTCGTCACCCCCCTCGTCAACGGAGTGCCGACCGGCCAGGCAGCGGACGGCACCGGTGGGTCCCCCGCGGGCGAGGGTGTCGACGGCACCGCTGCGGTGGAGGTGGTCGTCGACGTGGCGGGCAAGGTGCGCCGTCCCGGCATCGCGGTGCTGAACGTCGGCAGCCGCGTGGTCGACGCTCTCGAGGCCGCCGGCGGTGCGCGGGCCGGGGTGGACCTGACGAACCTCAACCTGGCCAGGGTCCTCGTCGACGGCGAGCAGATCCTGGTAGGCGTGCGGCCAGCCCCGGGAGTCGCTGCTGGGGCGGCCGGCGCACCGTCGTCGTCCATCGGGGTGCCAGCTGGCGGTCTCGTGCCCCTCAACACCGCCGACCAGGTGCTGCTGGAGTCGCTCCCGGACGTCGGGCCGGTCACGGCCGAGGCGATCCTCAGCTGGCGCGACGAGCACGGGGCCTTCACATCGGTCGACGAGCTGCTCGAGGTCGACGGGATCGGCGAGGCCACGCTGGCCCGGCTGGCGCCGTTGGTGACGCTCTGAGAGCGCCGGTCGAGTCCGACCGGTCCGCAGCACCTCCTCGCCCGGACCTGCGGATGCTCCTGCTCGGTGCGGCCGCGTGGACCGGTGGCCTGGTGGCTGCCCTGGTCCCGGCCTGGTACGGCGCGGGCGGGCTGGCCGCGGTCGGCGCGATCCTGGTGCTGGCCGCGCTGGTCTCGACCGCGTGGACGGCGGTCCTCCTGCATCGCCGGGGTTCGGACCCGCACGCGTGGACGCTGGCTGCCGCGTTGGTGGTCCTGGTCGCGGTCGCCGCCGTCGGCCTGCTGCGTGCCGAAGGAGTCAGTCGAGACCCCGTGACGGGACTGGCGGCCCAGCGGGCAGCGGTCTCCGTCGACCTCACGGTCCTCTCCGATCCACGGTCCGTCGCCGGGCGTTACGGCGAGCAGGTTCTCTTCCGCGGTCGGGTCGAGCAGGTGACTGGTCGGGGGACCGCCTTCGACGTGCGGGCACCGGTCCTGGTCGTGGGTGCGGCGTCGTGGCGCGACGTGCGCCTAGGGGCGAGGGTGCGCGTTTCGGGACGACTGGCCCCCTCCGACGAACCCGCCCTGGCCGCAGTCCTGACGGTGCGCGGCACACCCGACCTGCAGACGGCCCCAGACGTGTGGTGGCGGGCGGCGGAGCGGGTCCGGGCTTCGCTGCGGGCGTCGGTCCAGGGGCGCCCGGCCGACCAGCGCGCCCTCGTGCCGGCACTGGTGGTGGGCGACGACGCGGCCATGGACCCCCGCCTGGTCGACGACGTGCAGACCACGGGGCTGACCCACCTCACCGCCGTGTCGGGAACCAACCTCACGCTCCTGGTGGGCTTCCTGCTGGTCCTCACCCGCTGGGTCGGTGTGCGGGGGCGAGGGCGCGTCGCGGTCGCGGCGGTGGGCATCGTCGGCTTCTTGCTGCTGGCCAGGGCCGAGCCGAGTGTCCTGCGGGCCGCGGCGATGGGGACCGTGGCCCTGGTGGGGCTGGGCGCCGGTGGCCGCCGGCGCGGCACCAGGGCCCTGGGCGTCGCGGTCGTCGTGCTCCTGCTGCTCGACCCCTGGTTGGCCTCGAGCGTCGGCTTCGCGCTCTCGGTGCTGGCCACCGCGGGAATCCTGCTGCTGGCACCCGGCTGGCGCGACGCACTGGCGCGATGGGCGCCCCGCTGGGTCGCCGAGGCCGTGGTCGTGCCGCTCGCGGCACAGGTGGCGTGCACCCCGCTGGTCGCCGCCATCTCCGGCCAGGTCAGCCTCGTCGCGGTCGCAGCGAACCTGGTCGTCGCGCCGGTCGTCGGCCCGGCGACGGTGCTGGGCCTGGCGGGCGCTCTGGCCGGGCTGATGTGGGCGCCGCTCGGGGGGATCCTCGGCACGCTCGCCTCGTGGTGCGTGGCCTGGATCGTCCTGGTCGCCGAGCACGGTGCCCGGCTGCCGGGCGCAGCGGTTGACTGGGGCGCCGACCCGATGTCGCTGGCCGCACTGACGGTCCTGTGCGTGGGTCTGGCCTGGGCCGCGCCGACAGTCCTGCGTCGTCGGACGACCGGCTTGGCCGCCGCGGTCCTCGTCCTCGTCTCCGTGGTCGTCGTGCCACCGTCCCTCGGGTGGCCGCCCAGAGGCTGGTTGATCGTGGCCTGCGACGTCGGGCAGGGCGACGCCCTCGTCGTCTCCGTGGACGACGGCATGGCCGTCGTCGTCGACGCGGGTCCGGACGCGGCTGCCGTGGACGCCTGTCTGCGTCGGCTCGACGTCGACCACGTCTCCCTGCTGGTCCTGACCCACTTCCACGCCGACCACGTGGGCGGCCTGCCGGGCGTCCTCGACGGGCGCACCGTCGACGAGGCCCTCGTCTCACCCGTGGCCGATCCGTCCGCCGGTGCCGCCGACTCTGGTCGAGAGCTGGCTGCCGCCCGGGTCCCGACGCGGTCACCGGCCTACGGCGAGATGCTGGTCGTCGGCCCGGTCCGCGCGCAGGTTCTCTGGCCTCCGGCCAGGGCGCCAGCTGCGACGGAGGGGAGCGTGGCCAACAATGCGAGCCTCGTGCTGCTCGTCGAGGTGGGCGGCGTCAGGATCCTTTTGACCGGCGACATCGAGCCGCCGGCCCAGGCCGGCCTGTCCCGGACGCTGCAGGGTCTGACCATTGACGTCCTGAAGCTGCCGCACCACGGCAGCCGCGCCCAGGATCTGGACTTCCTGGCCGGTCTGCGTCCGCGGGTGGTGCTGGTCTCGGTGGGGGCCGACAACGACTACGGACACCCGGCGCCCGAGGCTCTCACGCCGTTCGAGGAGGCAGGGGCAACCGTCCTGCGCACCGACCGCGCGGGCGACCTGGCCGTCGTCGAACGGGACGGCGAGCTGGCCACCAGCAGCCGTTGAGGGCGCGCCCGGGTCAGGCCTGCGGCGGGCCGGAGAGGTGTCGGCCGGGTGTGGCAGGCTGGCCGCACCATGAGAGGTCCGCAGGCAGCCGACGTCCTCGGCCGGGTCACCCTGGTGACCGGCAAGGAGGAGTTCCTCAACGAGCGCACCGTCGCCGCCGTGCGGACCGCGGTCCGGCAGCACGACGCGGAGGCCGAGCTGACCGAGACGATGGCCGGCGACCTGACCCTCGCCACCTTGGGGGAGATGTCGGCGCCGTCGCTGTTCTCGAGCACCCGCTGCGTCGTGGTGCGTTCGCTGGAGACCCTCCCCGACGAGTCCGTCGAAGGCCTGGTGGGCTACTGCGCCGAGCCGGTCGAGGACGTCGCGCTGGTGCTCGTCCACGGGGGCGGGCAGAAAGGCTCGGGGACCCTGGCCAAGCTGCGCAAGCTCGAAAGAGTGACCGAGGTGAAGTCCGCCGAGCTCAAGGGCGGCGAGTTCCCGCGGTTCGTGGCTCACGAGGTGCGCTCCCACGGCAGCACGATCGACGACGAGGCGGCCGACTTCCTCGTGCAGGCGGTGGGCCAGGACCTGCGATCGCTGTCGGCCGCGGCCCACCAGCTGTCGACGGACTTTCCGGGAGAGGTCCTCACGCTGGAGAAGGTGAGGCGCTACTTCGGCGGCCGCGCCGAGGCCAAGTCGTTCGCCGTCGCCGACGCCGCGTTCTTCGGGCGCCGGGCAGCTGCCCTCGAAGAGCTGCGCTGGGCCCTCGACGGAGGGACCGCCCCCGTGCTGGTGACCTCCGCGTTCGCGGGGAGCGCCCGGGGGGTGGCGCGCTACAAGGGTGCCCCGCGCGGCCAGAAGGAGAACGACCTCGCCCGCGAGGTGGGGGTTCCACCGTGGAAGCTGCGCACCCTGCGCGACCAGTCGCGGGGATGGAGCGACGACGCGATCGCGGCGGCCATCGTCGCCGTCGCGCGAGCCGACGCCGACATCAAGGGAGCGGCGAGCGACGCGTCGTACACCCTGGAGCGGTTGGTTCTCACGATCGCCGACCTGCGTGACACCCACTGAGCCTGAATTGGACTGATCAGATTGCGCTGAATTGGCCAACTTGTCAATCCAATTCGACCCTACGCTCGTGGGGTGAATCGATCCGGTCTCTCGGTCACCCAGGGGGTGGCTCTGCTTCTGGGCGCGGTGCTGGGCACCGGCGTCCTGTCCCTGCCCGGCCTGGCCGCCGACGTGGCCGGACCGGCGTCGCTGGTCTCGTGGGGCGCTCTCGTGGTGCTGTCGGTGCCGTTGGCGGTCACCTTCGCTGCGTTGGGAGCTCGCTTTCCCGACGGGGGCGGGGTGTCGACGTACGCCCGTCGCGCGTTCGGGTCCCGGGCGGCGACGGTGGTCGGGTGGTCGTTCTTCTTCGCGGTGCCGGTGGGCGCTCCGCCCGCCGCAGGCTTCGCCGGGGCCTATGTCGCCGATGCCCTGGGCGGCGGACGCACGACCCAGCTGGTCACCGCGGGCGTGCTGATCGTGCTGGTCGCGGCCATGAACTACCGCGGCATCCGGGTCTCGGCCACCGTGCAGCTGGTCGTGGCCGCGGTGCTGGCGGGGCTGCTGGCCCTGGCGATCGTGGCAGCACTTCCGCACGCCGACCTCGACCGGCTCACGCCGTTCGCACCCGAGGGGTGGGCCGCGGTCGGCACCGCTGCAGCGCTGCTGGTGTGGGCGTTCGCCGGCTGGGAGGTCGTGACCTCGCTCTCGGCGGAGTACCGTGACCCGGCCCGCGACATCCCCCGGGCCACGGCCATCGCGGTCGGGGTGATCGGGCTGCTCTACCTCGGCATCGCCTTCACCACGGTGACGGTGCTCGGTGCCGCACCGGGCGCTGCGCCGCTCTCGGACCTGCTCGCCCTCGGGCTGGGCGAATGGGCGCGGCCCGCCACCACGGTCGTCGCCGTGCTGCTGTCGGTGGGGGCGATGAACGCCTACTTCGCCGGCACCGCCCGGCTCGGCGCGGCCCTCGCACGCGACGGCTCGCTGCCCGGGTGGCTGGCGGAGGGCTCTGCCCCCGGCGCGGTACCACGCCGGGCGCTGCTGGTGGTGACGGCGGGCAGCCTGACCACGCTCGCGGTGATCGGCGCCGTCGGGGCGCGGCTGGAGAGCACGCTGCTCGTGGTGACCGGCGCGTTCACCCTCGTCTACGTCGTCGGCACGGCGGCCGCCCTGCGGCTGCTACCCCGCGCCACGGCGGCCTGGAAGTGCGCCGCCGTGTCCTTCGTGGCCACCTTGGCGCTGTTGGTGCTGACCGGGCGGCACATCCTGGTGACGCTCGGCATCGCCGCGGGCGCCCTGGCCTGGTCTCTGCTCCACGAGCGGCGTGCCCGGGTCGTCATGCACCCGGTGCCCGTCATCGACCCGGTGCCCGTCATCGACCCGGTGCCCGTCATCGACGCGGTGCCCGTCATCGACCCGGTGCCCGTCACTGACCCAGCGCCTTCGCCAACCGGCGGATGCCCGGCGTGATCGAGGGGGTCACGGCGGCTCCGTAGCCGAGGACCAGACCGTTGCGCGGCAGCGGACCGGCGGTGTAGTGCCCGAGGGTGTCCAGGGCCACGCCCTCGGCGCGCAGGCGCCTGGCCACGGCCTCGGCGTCGTGTGCGGGGTCGAGGTATGCCGACAGGTGCAGCCCGGCGGCCGCGGGGACGACGTCGAGACCGAGGCGGGCGAGGCCGTCGGAGACGAGCCTGCGTCGCTCGGCGTACACCTTCGAGGCGCTCCGCAGGTGCTTGGCCAGCAGGCCGTCGTCGAGGAACCGCGCCAGAGCGAGCTGGGTGGCTGGTGCGCCGTACCCGTCGGTCAGCTGCTTGGCCGCACGCAGCGCCGAGCGGAGCGACGGGGGAGCGACCAGGTAGCCGCAGCGGAGGGAGGGGAGCAGCGACTTGGAGAAGGTGCCCACGTAGAGCACCCGGCCGTCCTGGTCCAGGGTGTGCAGCGGGTCCAGAGGTCGCTCGACATAGCGGAACTCGCTGTCGTAGTCGTCCTCGATGACCGCGCAGTCGTGCCGGGCCGCGAAGGCCAGCAACGCCTGCCGGCGAGCCAGCGAGAGCGGTGGGCCGAGCGGGAACTGGTGCGAGGGCGTCGTGAACACCAGCCTGGCGCGACGGGGCAGCGCTTCGACGAGCAGGCCCTCGGCGTCGACCGGCACCGGGATCACCCGGGCGCCGTGGCTCGCGAACAGGTCGCGTGCGAAGGGATAGCCGGGATCCTCCACGACCACCACGTCGCCGGGCTCCAGCAGCACCCGGGCGACCAGGTCGAGCGCTTGCTGAGTGCCGTGGGTGACCACGATGTCGTCGGGTTCTGCCTCGACCCCCCGGGAGTACGCCAGGTGGCGCGCGAGGGCGGCGCGCAGGTCAGGGTGGCCCTGTGGTTCGGCGTACGTCCCGGGCTCGGCGCCGCGGCGTGAGGCTGCGCCGAGCAGCCGCCGCCAGGTGTCGAACGGGAAGAGAGAGGCGTCGGGGATGCCGACCCGGAAGTCGTACGGCGGGATTGCCTCGGACCCGCTCACCGGTTGGGGCAACGCCGTCCAGGAGTCTCGGGGCCGCAACGCGGCGGGCGTCCGCCGGCGCCGTCGTGTCGCCGGGGCTGCGGCTCTCGAGACGAACGTCCCGGCGCCGGGCCGCGCTTCGAGGTGGCCCTCGGCGACCAGCCGCTCGTAGACGGTGGCGACGGTGGCCCGGGAGATGCCCAGGTCGGCGGCGAGGGTTCGCGACGGCGGCAGCCGGTCACCGGGTCGCAACCTGCCGGCTCGCAGGGCGTCGAGCAGGGCACGGTAGAGCGCTGTCGCGCGGTCACCCCGGCGCGAGAGATCGACGCTCAGGTCCACGTGCCCAGCCTGCCGGACCCCGCCGACGGTGACGTCGTCGGTCCGAAATGCCGACGACCCGCCCGGAGTCCCGGGCGGGTCGTCGAGAAGCTGGGCAGGCTCAGAGAGCGGCGGCGCGCTTGCCGATCGAGGACTTGCGGTTGGCGGCCTGGTTCTTGTGGATGATGCCCTTGGAGGCGGCCTTGTCGAGCTTGCGCGCGGCGGTGCGGCCGAGCTCGACAGCGGTGTCCTTGTCGCCGGCCTCGGCGGCCTCGCGGAACTTGCGCACGGCGGTCTTCAGCTCGGACTTCACGGCCTTGTTGCGCTCGTGCCGCTTCTCGTTCTGCTTGTTGCGCTTGATCTGGGACTTGATGTTCGCCACGGATGAACCCCTGTGTCGCCTTCTGTTGCGGGACGGTGAGTAAGTCGTTCGGTTGTCGGCTGCCGACTGCCCAGGAGAATGGGCGGGCGCCGGACACGCGAGGGACAACGCTACCAGCGGGGCGCGGCACCGCAAAAATGCGGCGCTGCCACCATGGGGCGTGCGGTTCTGGCAGGTCACAGCGGTCGAGCGGGCCGAACGCTACCCCTGTCAGGACCTGGTCGACGCCGGGGCGGAGCTGTGGCTCCGCGCCGTCGACGTCGACGCCTCGACGGACGTGCTCTACCGGTGGCTGTGCCAGCTGAGCGTCGCGCCGTACAGCTACGACCTGCTCGACAACCGCGGCCGGCGCAGCCCGCGAACGCTCACGCCGGGCGTCGACGACCTCGTCGTGGGTCAGCGGATGCTGACGATCTTCCACCTCGCCGAGGTGCGCCCCGGGCACGGGTTCACCCTCGTCCCGGACTCCGGTGCCCGCCGCGCCTTCGGCGACTTCGCGATCACCTACGACGCCGTCGACCGCGGCGGAGGCCGGTCCCGGCTCCTGGCATCTCTTGCAGTCGAGGCGCACACCCCGGTCCAACGGGTGCGCCGCCGAGCGCTGGCGTGGGGCGACCTCGTGATGATGCGCAAGCAGCTGCGCACGCTCAAGGCGTGCGCCGAGCGCCGCTAGGGCGTGACCACCCGCGACGTTCGCAGAGCCAGTCCCAGCACACCTCGCCCTGCCACTGCTGGTGCGGGCGCAGGTAGGGCGAGGTCGGTGGCGACGGCTGCCGCGCCTGGCGCAGGAAGTAGCCGGTGACCAGGGCGAGCACGATGTCGACGGACTCGTCGGGCACGTCGCGGGTGAGTGGCAGGGAGGCCAGCAGAGCATCGGCATCGTGACCATCGCCTCGGGGCGCGATGAGCACGAAGAGCGTGTCGAGCCAGTCGGCGCCGGTGACGGGCCAGTTCCAGTCGCAGATCCACGTGCGGCCGTCGCGGCCCAGGATCACGTTGTCGTCGCGCACGTCGGTGTGGACCAGGGTGTCTCCCGCGGTCACGTCGGCGTAGCGCGACGCGAGAGCCTCGGCCTCATCGAGGTGGGGGCTGTCCACCAGGGTCGGGTCGGATCCCTCCTCGCGCAGCCTGGCCCACATGCCGGCGAACCCGGCGAACTCGGCGGCGAACGTGTCGAGGCCGAGGCTCGGCGGTGCGGGCGTCAGCAGGTCCGCGGTCTCCTCGAGCACGGTGAGCACCCGGTCCAGGTCCGGGCGCGACCACGGCCGACGCGGCAGGCGGCCATCGACGTGCTCGATGCCGAGCACCACCCAGTCGTCGTCGGTGGACCACAGCAACCGGGGAGCGGCCACGACCTCGGGCAACGCTCCCAGCTTGCGGGCCTCCTCACGGTAGGAGTCGGCGAAGACCGGCTGCGCCTGTGCCGACGCGGCCTTGACGAAGTGCCTCGAGCCGTCGGCGCAGGTGAGCACGGACGCGAAGCCCGGCGTGAACCCCCCACCCTGCGATGCCGCGTCGACGACGGCGGACCCGCAGTGCTCCTCCACCAGCGCCCGCACGTGCGGTGGGAGGAACGGCCAGGTGAGCCGCTGGGCGGTACGCCCGATGGGCACCGGGTTCGGACGGGGCTCCGGCATCCCTGCACGCTAGTGGACTAGCGGTCGTCGAGAAGCGCGCGCCGGCGTCGGTCGTACTCGGCCTCCGTCAGGAGCCCTGCGTCCCGATCGAGCTGGAGCTGGCGCAGCTGGTCGGCGACGTCGCGGGTGCGCTGGGATCTCGACCGGTGGGGCTCGACGGAGTCGGGCGGCGTACGCCGGAGGCGGGGCCGCACGAGCGACCACAGGACCGCCCCGACCGCGATGGCGACAATGACGACGACCATGGCGGCAAGCGGGCCGTCGAAGGTCCCGTCGGCCGGGCTGGGGAAGCTCGGGTCCGATGCCGCCATGCCCGCACGCTAACCGGTGGGCGCGCGCGGGGTTGACCTGGAATCCCCGGTCTCCGCCTGCTGCGCGACGGCGGCCATCGGTGATGCCAGGTTTAGAGCGCGTCACACCCAGCGTGGAACAATGCGACGTCCCCTGATCGCCGTCCGAAAGTGCCCTGTGCCCACCGTCTCCGCGCCGCAGCCCGGCCACACCGATCCCGCGGTGATCCGCAACTTCTGCATCATCGCGCACATCGACCACGGCAAGTCGACCCTGGCCGACCGGATGCTGCAGCTGACGGGCGTGGTCGACGAGCGAGCCGCCCGTGCGCAGTACCTCGATCGGATGGACATCGAGCGCGAGCGCGGCATCACCATCAAGAGCCAGGCCGTCCGGATGCCCTGGACGGTGCCGGCGGGCAACGAGCAGGGCGCCGAGCCGGGCACCTACATCCTCAACATGATCGACACCCCCGGGCACGTCGACTTCACCTACGAGGTCTCGCGCTCGCTGGAGGCCTGCGAGGCGGCGGTCCTGCTCGTCGACGCGGCGCAGGGCATCGAGGCCCAGACCCTGGCCAACCTCTACCTCGCGCTCGCGGCCGACCTGCACGTGATCCCGGTGCTCAACAAGATCGACCTGCCGTCGGCCAACCCCGAGAAGTACGCCGCGGAGCTGGCCGGGATCATCGGCTGCGACCCCTCCGAGGTGCTGCGGACCTCGGCCAAGACGGGTCTCGGCGTCGAGGGCCTGCTCAACGAGATCGTCAACCAGACCCCGCCGCCCGTCGGCGAGGCGGACAAGCCGGCCCGCGCGCTGATCTTCGACTCCGTCTACGACACCTACCGCGGCGTCGTGACCTACGTGCGCGTCATCGACGGGCACCTGACCCACCGCGACCGGATCAAGATGATGTCGACGAACGCCGTGCACGAGATGCTCGAGGTCGGAGTCATCAGCCCCGAGCCGGTGAAGGGCACCCGCATCGGGGTCGGCGAGGTGGGCTACCTCATCACCGGCGTGAAGGACGTCCGCCAGTCCCGCGTCGGTGACACCGTCACCAGTCAGCACCACGGCGCCACCGAGGCGCTCGGCGGCTACAAGCACCCCAACCCGATGGTCTACTCCGGCCTCTACCCGATCGACGGCGACGACTACCCGACGCTGCGCGACGCCCTGGAGCGGCTCCAGCTCAACGACGCCGCGCTCGCCTACGAGCCGGAGACCTCCGGTGCCCTCGGGTTCGGCTTCCGGTGCGGCTTCCTCGGCCTGCTGCACATGGAGATCGTCCGTGAGCGTCTCGAGCGCGAGTTCAACCTCGATCTGATCTCGACGGCGCCCAACGTCGTCTACGAGGTGCTGATGGAGGACGGCAAGGTCGTCGAGGTGACCAACCCGAGCGAGTATCCCGACGGCGGCAAGATCGCGGAGGTCCGCGAGCCCGTCGTGCGGGCCACCATCCTCAGCCCGAGCGACTACATCGGCACGATCATGGAGCTCTGCCAGTCCAAGCGCGGCAACCTGCTCGGCATGGACTACCTGTCGGCCGACCGCGTCGAGATGCGCTACACGCTGCCGATGGGCGAGATCGTCTTCGACTTCTTCGACCAGCTGAAGTCGCGCACCAAGGGCTACGCGTCGCTCGACTACGAACGCTCCGGTGACCAGGCGGCGGACCTGGTGAAGGTCGACATCCTGCTCCAGGGCGAGCCCGTCGACGCGTTCTCGGCGATCGTGCACCGCGAGGCGGCGTACTCCTACGGCGTGATGCTGGCCGGCAAGCTCAAGGAGCTCATCCCGCGCCAGCAGTTCGAGGTGCCCATCCAAGCGGCCATCGGCGCCCGCGTGATCGCACGCGAGAACATCCGCGCGATGCGCAAGGACGTGCTCGCGAAGTGCTACGGCGGAGACATCACCCGCAAGCGCAAGCTGCTGGAGAAGCAGAAGGAGGGCAAGAAGCGGATGAAGATGGTCGGCCGCGTCGAGGTCCCCCAGGAGGCGTTCATCGCCGCCCTCTCCACGTCCGGCCCGGCCGAGAAGACCGGCAAGAAGTAGCCCTTGCTCCTGCCCCCCGGCGCCCTCGCGTGGGCGGAGCGCGGGCCCGACTGGGCCGACTTCGTCACTCGCCTGCCCAAGATCCTCGACGGGCTGGTCGAGGAGTGGGGGCTCTCCCCTGACGGAGAGGTGCGGAACGGGTACGGCGCCGTGGTCGCGCCGGTGCGCACCAGCGACGGCGAGGCGGCCGTGCTCAAGGTCGCCTGGGCCGACGACGAGACCGAGCACGAGCACCTCGCGCTCCAGCGTTGGGGTGGTGACGGCGCCGTACGACTGCTGCGCGCCGATCCGCACCGGCGCGCGCTCCTGCTCGAGAGAGTGAGCACCACCGACCTGAGCAGCCTCGGCTACCTGGAGGCGGCCGAGGTCGCTGCCGCGTCGTACGCCCGCCTGCACGTGCCGGCCCCGCCGCAGCTGCGCACGGTCACGTCGTACGTCGCCCGCTGGACCGGTGCCCTGGCGGCGCTGCCGCGCGACGCCCCGATCCCGCACCGGCTGGTCGAGCGGGCACTCGCCCACGTGCGCGACCTTGCCGACGATCCGGCCAGCACGGGCACCCTCGTGCACAACGACCTGCACGACCACAACCTGCTCGCCGCAGAGCGGGAGCCGTGGTTGGTGATCGACCCGCAGCCGATGTCGGGCGACCCGCACTGGGAGCCTGCGCCCCTGCTGTGGAACCGGTGGGAGGAGATCGAGCGCCGGGGCAGGATCCGGGCCGACGTCCACGAGAGGTTCGTGACGATCCTCGACACAGCCGCGCTCGACGAGGACCGGGCGCGCGCCTGGGTCGTGGTGCGGATGGTGATCAACGCCTACTGGACCCTCGAGGACGCCGAGCGCTACGGACGCGGCTTGACGAGCGACGACCACGACTGGATCACGCGCTGCATCACCGTCGTGAAGGCGGTCGAGCGGTGACGGAGGGGCGCTTGATGAGAGAACTCTCATCCGGGCCACGATTGGCTACCGCCGCGTAACGGCGTGATCTAGGTTACTGACCATCGATGCCGTCCCCAGGTCATCGCGCTGCCGCGCGGGCCTGTGGTGATTGAAGCCTGATGGATGCCTGTGATGATCGAGGAAGGGCCAGCAATGCCGAACACGGACGCCAGCTTTATCCAGAGCCTGCCGCCGAACGTCGCCGTCCAGTTCCTCGAGCGGGTGAAGAAGTCGCCCCAGCTGGAGGCCTTCCGCTACCCGGTCGGCGAGTCCTGGGAGTCGGTGACCTGGAAGGAGGCAGGCGACGAGGTGGCCAAGATGGCGGCCGGCCTGCTCGCCCTCGGTCTCCAGCCCGAGCAGCGCGTCGGCATCGCCTCGGGCACGCGCTACGAGTGGATCCTCGCCGACCTCGGGATCATGAGTGCGGGCGCCGCGACCACCACGGTCTACCCGAGCACCAACGAGGAGGACACGGCCTACATCCTCGCGGACTCCGAGTGCCAGGTCGTCTTCGCCGAGGATGACGACCAGCTCGCCAAGCTCAAGGCCCGCAAGGGCGAGCTCCCGCACGTGAGGAAGGTCGTCACCTTCGACGGAGCCGCCGATGGCGACTGGATCATCGCCCTCGCGGACCTGGAGAAGCTCGGCGAGGAGTTCCTCGCCGCCAACCCCGGCGTCGTCGAGGCCACCGCCGAGGCGATCAAGGGCGATCAGCTGGCCACGTTGATCTACACCTCCGGTACGACCGGGCGGCCCAAGGGCGTCCGGCTGCGGCACAGCTCCTGGGTCTACGAGGGAGAGGTGATCCGAGCCCTGGACATCCTCGACGAGACCGACCTCGAGTTCCGCTGGCTGCCGATGGCGCACTCCTTCGGCAAGGTGCTGATGTCGGCGCAGATGGCCTGCGGGTTCGCGGCCGCCATCGACGGCCGGGTCGACAAGATCGTCGAGAACCTCGGCATCGTGAAGCCGACCTTCATGGGCGCCGCGCCGCGCATCTTCGAGAAGGCGTACGGCCGCATCGTCACCATGCAGGCCGCCGAGGGCGGCGCCAAGGAGAAGATCTTCAACAAGGCTTTCGAGGTCGGCCTCAAGGTCGACCAGCTCAAGCGCGAGGGCAAACCGGTGCCCACGGTGCTCGGCCTCCAGCACAAGGTCTTCGACAAGCTCGTCTTCCACAAGATCCGTGAGCGCTTCGGCGGTCGCGTGCGCTTCTTCATCTCCGGGGCCGCCGCTCTCAACCGCGACATCGCGGAGTGGTTCCACGCCGCCGGCATCGTGATCCTCGAGGGCTACGGGCTCACCGAGACCTCGGCCGGCTCCTTCGTCAACCTGCCGAGGGACTACCGCTTCGGCACCGTCGGCCCGGTCTTCGTCGGGTCCGAGGTCAAGCTGGGCGAGGGCGACGAGATCATGATCAAGGGCCCGGGCGTCATGGACGGCTACCACAACCTCCCCGAGGAGACCGCCAAGACGCTGACCGACGACGGCTGGCTGCACACCGGCGACAAGGGCTCCCTCGACGCCGACGGCTACCTCAGCATCACGGGCCGGATCAAGGAGCTGTTCAAGACCTCGGGCGGCAAGTACATCGCCCCGCCGGCGATCGAGTCGAAGTTCAAGGCCGTCTGCCCCTATGCCGGCCAGTTCATGGTGTTCGGCAACGAGCGCAACTTCGTCGTCGCCCTGGTCACCCTCGACCCCGACGCTCTCGTCGGCTGGGCGCAGGAGAACGACGTGACCGGCGACTACGCCACGATCGTCGCCTCCGACAAGTGCCGGGCGATGGTGCAGGGCTACGTCGACCAGCTCAACGCCCAGCTGAACCGGTGGGAGACCATCAAGAAGTGGGAGCTGCTCGACCACGACCTGACCGTCGAGTCCGGTGAGCTGACCCCGTCGATGAAGGTCAAGCGCAACGTCGTCGAGGACCACTACAAGGACAAGATCGCCGCGTTCTACTCCTGACCCGGCGCTCCCGCAGCCGTGCCACAAGGGCCGCACAGCAGCCACACAGCCTCCTGGAGTGAGGTGTGCTCATGACGAGCCACCACCACGACGACATCGAGCCGCACGACCTCGGGCTCTCGCACGACCTGCCCCAGCTGGTGGAGCGAGGCCGCGTCGGCCTGGATCGGTCGACTCTGGGCCGCCGCGGGCTGCTCGGCCTGATGGGCGGGCTCGGGGTCGTGGCCGTTGCCGGCTGCGTGAGCGACGACAGCGCCTCGACCACCACAGCGGCCACCGACACGGGCCGGCCCGACGGTCCGCCCGACGGGGGTCAGGGCGGCGCGATGCCGGGCGCGGAGTCCGACGTCGAGGTCGCCGAGGGCGAGATCCCGGAGGAGACCGCCGGGCCCTACCCCGGGGACGGGTCGAACGGCCCCAACGCGCTGACCGAGTCCGGCGTCGTACGCCAGGACATCACCACCAGCTTCGGCTCCGCCTCGGGCGTCGCCGAGGGTGTGCCGATGACGGTCAACCTGCGTGTCTACGACCTCAACGGGGAAGAGGCCACCCCGCTCGCGGGGGCGGCGATCTACCTGTGGCACTGCGACCGGGCCGGCAGCTACTCGATGTACGACGGCGACGCGGCCGAGGAGAACTACCTGCGCGGCGTCCAGGAGGCCGGCTCCGACGGACGCTTGTCGTTCACCACGATCGTGCCGGCCTGCTACGCCGGGCGCTGGCCGCACATGCACTTCGAGGTCTACGAGTCGCTCGACTCCGCGACCAGCGCGTCCAACAAGCTGCGCACCTCGCAGCTGGCCCTGCCGCAGGACGTCTGCGACACGGTCTACGCCACCGAGGGCTACGAGCAGAGCGTCGCCAACCTCGCCCAGGTCAGCCTCGACAGTGACGGGATCTTCAGCGACGGCTACTCGCTGCAGATGGCCACGGTGACCGGCTCGGTCGAGGAGGGGTACGTCGCCACGCTGAACGTGCCGGTGTGAGCCGCAGCTCTCTCGCAACCCGCGGCTGGTTGGATGGATCGGTGCCGTCCGCCCTGCCCGCCGGAGACCCGGTGCCGGCCGACGGGTCCCTCCCTGCCGAGGCCCTGTCCGAGCTGGGGCAGCGACCGTTCGGTGTCTATCTGCACGTGCCGTTCTGCTCGGTGCGCTGCGGCTACTGCGACTTCAACACCTACACCGCGCTGGAGCTCGGCGGGCCGTCGGCGCGGGTCAGCCAGGCGACGTACGCCGAGGTCGCGGCCGCCGAGGTGCGGCTGGCCCGGGAGGCCCTGGGTGGAGCCGTCGTGCCGGTCGAGACGGTGTTCGTCGGCGGCGGGACGCCCACGCTGCTGCCGGCCGACGACCTCGCGGGCCTGCTGCTGCTCATCGACCAGGAGCTCGGGCTCGCGCCGGACGCCGAGGTCACCACCGAGGCCAACCCGGACAGCGTCACGGCCGAGGGGCTCGCGCGGTTGCGGGAGGGTGGTTTCACGCGGGTGTCGTTCGGGATGCAGTCGGCGGTGCCGCACGTGCTGGCCACGCTGGATCGCACCCACGACCCCGAAGGGGTGGCGCAAGCGGTGGCGTGGGCGCGGGCCGCCGGCTTCGACGAGGTCAGCCTCGACCTGATCTACGGGACGCCGGGGGAGTCCCTCGCCGACTGGGCGACCAGTCTCGACGCCGCCCTGGCCTGCGGCCCGGACCACGTGTCGGCGTACGCGCTCATCGTCGAGGACGGCACGGCCCTGGCGCGAGCGGTCGGCCGGGGCGAGATCGCGGCGCCCGACGACGACGACATGGCCGACAAGTACCTCCTCGCCGAGGACCGGCTCGCCGCCGCGGGACTCAGCTGGTACGAGCTGTCCAACTGGGCGCGCCGACCGGCCAGCAGGTGCCGGCACAACGAGCTCTACTGGACCGGCGCCGACTGGTGGGGGATCGGTCCCGGCGCCCACAGCCACGTCGGCGGGGTGCGGTGGTGGAACGTGCGCCACCCCGCGGCGTACGCCGCCCGACTGGCCGCAGGCGAGAGCCCGGGGCACGCGCGCGAGGTGCTCGACGACGAGACCCGCCGGGTCGAGCGGGTGCTGCTGGAGACCCGGCTGGTCGGGGGTCTCGCCACCGGCGTGCTCGACGACGGGGGGCGCGCCGAGGTAGCCGCCCTGACCGCCGAGGGACTGGTCGTCGTCGAGGGCGACCGGCTGGTGCTGACGTTGCCGGGCCGGCTGCTCGCGGATGCCGTCGTCCGCCGACTGCTGCCCTGAGCAGAGCTCGACCGGGGAAAGTTGACCACCGAAAGCACGAGTCGGCATGGCCCCGGTGGTGCCTTTCGTGGTCAAGTAACCCGGGGAACGGAACGGGAGGCGGGCGTTGGGGGACTCCGAGAGCGCCACCGAGGGCAAGACCGATAGCGCGCGCGAGTCACTGCGCGCGGTGCTCCGCAGCCCCGACCTCCGCCGCGTGCAGCTGGCGTTCGCCGGGTCCACAGCCGGCGACTGGGCCTACGCCGTCGCCATCACGGTGTGGGCGTTCGAGCAGGGCGGGGCGCCCGCCGTCGGCCTCTTCACCGCGGCCCGGATGGTCGCGTCGGCGATCGCCGGTCCGCTCGGTGCCACCATCGCCGACCGGATGTCGCGCCGGACCTACATGATGGCCGTCGACCTCCTCCGAGCGGGCATCGTGACGGTCACCGCCGTCCTGGTGATGATCGACGGGCCGGCCTGGCCCGTCTACGTGCTGGCGGTCCTGACTGCCGTCGTCGGGGCGGCGTTCCGCTCGGCGCAGGCGGGGCTCGTTCCGCGCCTGGTGGAGTCGCCCGGTCAGCTGACGGCCTCCAACGCCGTGACCGCGAACGTCGAGAACGTCATGAGCTTCGGCGGCCCGGCCATCGGCGCCCTCCTCATCGCGTCGGTCGGCATCGCCCCGGTGATCTGGCTCAACGCCGCGACCTTCCTCTGGTCGTTCGCGATGATCGCACTCGTGCGGGTGCCGCCCGCAGAGCCGTCGCCCGCGGAGGAGGACGAGCCGACCGAGAGGATGCTCACCGAGATCACAGCGGGCTTCTCGATCGTCGGCCGTGACCGCGACCTGCGCACGATCGCCCTGCTCGTCGGCGCGCAGTCGTGGCTGTGGGGCTTCCTGTCGGTGTTCCTCGTCGTCATCGCGGCCCGCGAGCTCGGCACCGGTCCGGAGGGGCTCGGCTACCTCAACGCCGTGCTGGGCGTCGGCACGGTCCTCGGGGGTCTGATGGTGCTCGGCCGGGTGGCCAAGGGCCACCTCGCCACGGACATGGCCATCGGCGTCCTCGGGTGGGCACTCCCGTTCCTCGCCCTGGCGATCGCGCCATCGCCCGTGACTGCGTTGGTCGCGCTGGCCGTCATCGGCATCAGCGACCCGTGGGTCAACCTCGGGTTCGAGACGATCCCGCAGCGGCTCGCGCCCGAGCGCGTCATCTCCCGGGTGTACGCCGCCGCGGAGAGCCTGGCCGTCGCGGCGGTCGCCCTCGGCGCCCTCCTCGCCCCGCTCGCGCTCGACCTGATCGGGCTGCGCGGGTCGCTGGCCACTGTCGGGGCGCTCGTCGGGGTCTACACCGTCACCTGCGTGCCCCGCCTGCGCGGGCTCGACCGCCGGCTGGGGGAGCCCGAGGGCCTGCCGTTGCTGCGCGAGGTGCCGATGTTCGGCCCTGTCCAGCCGTCGGTGCTGGAGGAGATCGCGCATCGGCTCGAGCCGCTGTCGGTCCCGCCCGGGGAGGCTGTGGTGCGGGAGGGCGAGGTCGCCGACCGGTTCTTCGTGATCGTCTCCGGCGAGGTGGAGGTCACCCAGGGCGGGCAGCTGCTGCGTCGAGAGGCGGCGGGAGACTTCTTCGGCGAGATCGGATTGCTGCGCGACGTGCCGCGCACCGCCACCGTCACCGCCATCGAGGACACCCGGCTGCTCGTGCTGGACCGCGCGGACTTCCTGCGCGCCATCACGGGGACCGGTGCGGCACGCACGGCGGCCGAGGACATCGTGACTCGCCGGCTGGGAGTCTGATTGGCTGACCGCAAGCGCATCCCAGCACATCACTCAGCACAGGAGCATCCATGACCGTCAATCCGGACCTGTCCCGATCGGTCGCCGCGGTGCGCGCCCTCTTCGACGCGGCGGCGTGCTCGTGTGCGCTGGTGGCCGAGGACGGCGAGACGCTGCGCTTCGCGGCTTCCGACGGCGAGGGAGCCGCCGGCATCGTCGGGGTCGAGATGCCGGTGTCCCGCGGCATCGCCGGGTGGGCGGTCATCTCCGGCCAGCCGATCGCGGTGAGCGAGGTCGCGAAGGACGCCCGCTTCGCGCGCGACATCGCCGAGGCGACGAGCTATGTGCCCACGACGATCCTGGCCGCGCCGATGTTCGACGACGACGGAGAGACCCTCGGGGTGCTCTCGGTGCTCGACCCGCGCGTGGACCAGGCGTCGGACTGGACCCTCGCGGTCCTCGGCACCCTGGCCAGCCAGGTCGCCCTGCTCGTCTCGGCCGGGCCGCGTGACGACGTACCCCGGATGGAGGAGCTGGGCCGTCGGGTGCTGGAGCTGACCGAGGGCTACCGCGGGTGAACCTGCCGGCCTGGTCGGCGGCCTTCACCGACGACACGCTCGCGCGGGTGCGCGCGCTCCCGCTCCCCGACGCGCGCGAGTGGGCCTTCGGCGGCTCCACCGGCGCCGGCATCGCAGTGGCGGTCGTCGACAGCGGCGTGGACCCAGGTCACCCTCGCGTCGGCGGCATCTCCCGCTCGGTGGCGGTGGAGGCCGCGCCCGACGAGCCCGACGGCTACCGCGTCGTCGAGGTGCCGCACGAGGACCTGGTCGGGCACGGTACGGCGTGCTCGGCGATCATCCGGTCGCTCGCGCCAGACGCGGAGATCCACAGCATCCGGGTGCTCGGGAGCAACCTGAAGGGGCGCGGACTGCTCTTCGCCGGCGGCGTCGAGTGGGCCGTCCAGCAGGGTCTGGCGGTGGCCAACCTCTCGCTCTCGAGCAAGAGCGAGGCGATGTACGCCACGCTCCACGACGTCGCCGACCAGGCGTACTTCGGCGGGACGCTGCTGGTGTCCGCCGCCAACAACCAGCCCGGGCCGACGTACCCCTCGCAGTATGCGTCGGTGGTCTCGGTGGCGGCGATGCCTGGCGCGGACCCCTGGACCCTGGCCTACAACCCGCGACCGCCGGTCGAGTTCGGCGCCCGGGGGATCGACCTCGACGTCGCCTGGAGCAACGGCGAGTCGATGGTCGCGACGGGCAACAGCTTCGCCGCGCCCCACGTCGCCGGCATGGCCGCGGTGCTGCTCGCCAAGCACCCGGGGCTCACGCCCTTCCAGGTCAAGGCAGTTCTGCAGGCGGTGAGCGCCAACGCGGCACCGGCGTCATAAAGTGAACGTCCGTTGTGTCAAGCAGCGAACGGTACGGACCCAACCAAGGGAGCAGAGTCCACTGCATCGGACCACTTAGGTCCCACATCGAAGGGGAGCAGATCGATGAACACCAACGGATCGAACGCAGACCGGTTCCAGCCCGCACCCGACGAGTTCGACGACGTCGAGGGCCACCTCCGGGCGCCGAGGGTCACCGAGGACGACGACGCCGAGGGCCACCTCCGGGCGCCGAGGGTCACCGAGGACGACGACGCCGAGGGCCACCTCCGGGCGCCGAGGGTCACCGAGGACGACGACGCCGAGGGCCACCTCCGGGCGCCGAGGATCACCGAGGACGACGACGCCGAGGGCCACCTCCGGGCGCCGCGGCTCACCGAGGACGACGACGCCGAAGGCCACTACCGGGCGCCGCGGCTCACCGAGGACGACGACACCGAGGGCCACGTCATCAAGCACTGACCCGCCCGAGCATCATCTGCTCGCACCCACGGCCGTCCGGCTCGCCGGACGGCCGTTCGGCCGCGTCGGGCCGCAACGCCCCGTGCCGAAATGCTCGCCGCACGGCCCGGATCGGAATAGCCTGACGCAGCGCCTCCTCGCCCGCGACGAGGGCGCGCACAGCATCAGCACTCGCGGGGGAGGCAGCCCTTGCGCACCTGCACGTCGTGCGGCGCCCTCTCGGCCAGCGAGAGCGCGCGCTTCTGCGTCGACTGCGGCGCCGGGTTCGACACCGGCTGCGCCGCGTGCGGCACCGACGTCCCGGGCGGCTCGCGGTTCTGCCCCGGCTGCGGAGCTCCCCAGGCCGGTGGCGGCACGGCCGCGGCCCCCAACGCGCGACGGCGGCCATGCCGGTGGCCTCGCGGCGCATCACGAGCGTGCTCTTCGGCGACCTCGTGTCCTTCACCGCCTACTCCGAGTCGCGCGACCAGGAGGAGGTACGCGAGCTGCTCTCGGCGTACTTCGAGGAGTGCAGCCGGATCGTGGCCCGCTACGGCGGCACGCTGGAGAAGTTCATCGGCGACGCCGTGATGGCGGTCTGGGGCGTGCCCGTCGCCAATGAGGACGACGCCGAGCGCGCCGTGCGTGCCGGCCTCGAGCTGGTCAACCGCATCGACGCGATGGGGGCCGACCTGCACGTTCCCGACCTGGCCATGCGCGTCGGCATCGTCACCGGGGAGGTCGCCGTCACGATCGGGGCCACCCAGCAGGGCATGGTGGCGGGAGATGCCGTCAACACCGCGGCGCGGGTGCAGGCCGCCGCCGCCGCGGGACAGGTCTGGGTGGACGAGACGACGCGCCTGCTGACCACGTCGGCGATCGCCTACGTCGACGTCGGCAGCCACCGGATGAAGGGCAAGGCCGACCCCGTCCCGCTCTGGGCGGTGCGGGCCGTCGTGGCCAACGTCGGCGGCGCGCAGCGCGCCGACGGGCTCGAGGCGCCGCTGGTGGGTCGCGACCGGGAGATGCGGCTGGTCAAGGAGATCTTCCACGCCGCCGAGGAGTCCGGTCGGCCCTCGCTGCTGGTGGTCGACGGCGAGGCGGGGGTCGGCAAGACGCGCATCGCGTGGGAGTTCGAGAAGTACGCCGACGGCCTGAGCACCACCGCGCGCTGGCACAGCGGCCGTTGCCTCTCCTACGGCGAAGGCGTCGCCTACTTCGCCCTCGCCGAGGCGATCCGCGGGCGGCTGCAGCTCACCCACGGCGCCGACCCGGCGAGCGACGACGACGTCGAGCCGAGCGAGCTCCTGGAGAGCGGCCTCGAGCGCTACGTCCCCGACCCCGATGAGCGTGGTTGGCTGCGCCCGCGGCTGGGCGCCCTGCTGGGCACCGGCGCCGTCGGCACGTTCCCGCGCGAGGACCTCTTCGCAGCCTGGACGGCGTTCCTGCGCCGGGTGGGAGAGGAGCACCCGATCGTCCTCGTCATCGACGACGCGCAGTACGCCGACGAGGGTCTGCTGCGCTTCCTCGACTACCTGCTCGGCGTCGGCGACTTCCCCTGCTTCGTGATGCTGCTGGCTCGCCCCCAGCTGTTGACGGAGAACCCGGGCCTCGCCACCAACCGCAGGGTCACGGTGCTCCACCTCGACACGTTGTCGGCGCGGGACATGGCGGTGCTGCTGGACGGCCTGGTCGCCGGGCTGCCCGACGCCTTGAGGGAGGCTCTCGTGGCGCGGGCCGAGGGCATCCCGCTGTACGCCGTCGAGACGGTCCGGTCGCTCATCGACCGCGACCTGGTCGTGCCTCGCGGTGGCCAGTACGTCCTGGCCGACGACGAGCTCGACCTCGACCGCATCGGGGCCCCCGCGTCGCTCCAGGCCTTGATCGCCGCCCGGCTGGACGCGTTGCCGCCCGACCAGCGCCGGGTCCTCGACCAGGCCAGCGTGCTCGGGACATCCTTCGAGCGGCGAGTCTATCGAGCACCTCTGCGCGGACGTCGACGACCTCGACGCCGTGATCGGCTCGCTCGTCCGGGTGCAGCTGCTGCGTCAGGAGTCCAACCGCTTCAGCGCCGAGGCCGGTCACTACCAGTTCGTCCAGGGTGCCGTGCGCCAGGTCGCCTACTCGACGATCTCGCGCCGCGACCGCCGGGCGAGACACCTCGCCGTGGCGGCGCTGCTGGAGGGCGAGGAGGAGGACGCCGCCGAGGCCGCTGCCGTCATCGCGCAGCACTACCTCGAGGCGATCGACGCGATCCCCGACGCGGACGACGCGGCCCAGCTCAACGGACGCGCAGTTCAGCACCTCGAACGAGCCGCCTCGCGAGCGGCGGCGCTCGGGGCGCCGGCCGAGGCAGCCGGTCACCTGCGGGTCGCCCTCAGCCGTGCCCACGACCTAACCAGTCGGCGTCGATCGAGGCGGACCTCGCGAAGTACCTGAACCGATCAGGACGCTACGAGGAGGCCCTGCAGCACGCCGAGCACGCCCGTGACGCGCTCGACCGCCTCGACGAGCCGCTACGGGCGGCGGCTGCCATCTGCTCGATCGCCGAGGCGATGAACAACCTGCGCCGCGCGGACGACGACTTGGTGGCGATGACCGACGCGCGCATGGCCGCGCTCGAGGGGGTCGAGGGTGCCACTCCGGTCCTGTTGGAGCTGGCGCGCCGCAAGGGCGGGACGCTGTTGCGACATCGGCGCCGACCTGCGGGAGAACGCCGAGCTGCAGGCCAGGCTGGCCGACCGCCTCGGAGACCCCATCGAGATCGCCGACGCCCACATGGCGCTGGGTCTGCACTACTCGGCGGTCGGGCCCCCGTCCATCGCGCGGCTCCTCCTCCGCAGCGCCGCCGGCCGTGCGCGCGAAGCCCACGACACGATGCAGCTCACCCGGGCGCTGGTGAACCTGAACGCCCACCTCAACCAGGACGACGCGGCGGAGGGGATCGACGTCGGCGTCGAGGCGTGCAAGGCCGCACGGATGACGGGAGATCCGCTCTGGCTGGGGTACGCCGTCGCCAACCGGCTGATGGCGGAGTTCGTGCACGGCCACTGGGACGAGATCGACGTCCGAGCACGACGAGGTGGTTGCCGACGAGCTGATGCGGGGGTACGTCGCGTCCATCCTGGCCGGGGTCCGGCGAGCGCGCGGCGAGGCCGTGGCCGTGGACTGGTCCTCGCCAGGGGGCACCGATCGGATCGGCGACGTGCTCGGCCTGGTCATGCGCGCATTCGACGCCGCCGAACGGGGTGAGCCCGACACCGGCCGACTGGCGGTGGCGGCCATGAAGGCGGAGTTCGAGCTGACGAGCGTCTACGACGACTTCAGCGTGCTGTTCCTCCTGATGACGGACCTGATGCGTGACATCGGCGACCGAGGGACGCTCGATGAGCTGCTTGCCGTGCCCAGCACCCGAGCCGAGAACCTGCCGCCGACCGGGGTCCGGGCTGTCGACGCTCGGCTGCGCGGACTCCTGGCGATCGACGACGGCGCCGAGCCGGCCGAGATCGAGAGCCTGCTGCGACTGGCGATCGCGGAGGCCGATGCGTGGAATGCCAGGCCGCTGCTCGCGCGGACGAGGGCCGAGCTGGGTGTGTGGCTGCGCGGTCAGGGTCGGGAGTCCGAGGGCGACGCTCTCGTGGCCGAGGCGCGACCCGAGCTCGAACGCCTCGGGGCGACCCGCTGGCTGCGCCAGCTCGACGCCGCGCTCGCCGGCATGCCCGCGTGAGTCGAGCGGACGTCACCCGGCCTTGCGGGCCAGGGCTGCGCGATCGACGACCTTGATCTTGCCGCGGCCCAGCTCGACGATCGACTGGGACACCAGGCGTTGCAACACCTGGTTGACGCTCGGCCTCGTGCCGCCGACCAGCTCGGCCAGCAGCTCCTGGGTCAACGGGACGAGCACGGGACCGGCCGCGTCCTCGGCGTAGAGGTCGACGAGGTCGTGCAGCCGGCGGTGCACCCGGCGGTCGAGGCTGTCGTACATCACCTCGACGACGCGGCCGGACAGCTCCTCGACCCGTCGGGCGAGCAGCAGCAGCAACAGCTGCTGGGCTCCCCTGCTGCGCTCGCGGAGGTCTCGGAACGCCGGGGCCGGGAGGGTCCGGGTCCGCGCCGCCTCGAGAGCGACGATGCTCGCCGAGCGGACGGGTGTGCGGCCGTCGAGCAGCGAGAGCTCGCCGAAGTAGTCGCCGGGACCCAGCAGGTTCAAGGTGGCGCGCTCGCCCTCGCGGGTGGTCACCCGGACGGCCAGCCGACCTGCCTCCACCAGATGCAGGCTGTCGGCCGGATCGCCCTCCCGGACCAGCACCTCGCCCCGGTCGAAACAGCGAACCCTGGTGGCGGCGAGCACGGCCTCTCGTTCGGTCTCCCCGAGCGATGCCAGCAGCGGCCAGTCCATCCGCGCAGTGTGTCAGGACCGATGTGGTGCGCGCAGGGGACCCTGGTCCCTCACCCGCCGCAGGCTTCGAGGCTGGACGTCGTCCTTCCCCAACCAGCGGCACCGCTGTGACCTGCGCAACGAGAATTCACGGATGTTGTGTCGGCTCGCGGACAGTGCGGCGGCGGCGCAGGCCTCAGGATCGTGTCGGCGGATCTGGTCGGTTCTTCCACGGGCCACGGGGGTAGTTCGTGGGAGCAGACCGACAGATCCGTCGGGGGACCACAAGGTAACCATGGGGAACCATGGGAAAACCATGGGAACGAGAAGGGCCGCCTGGCATCAGCCGGGCGGCCCTTCGCCGTGTGGGGGAATGCTCGTATCCCGTCACGAAGTCGATGAGCTCCTCGACCCTGCCGAGCAATGCAGGGTCCAGGTCCTCATAGCCACGAACCCCGCCGAGGATGTGCTGCCACGCGCGCGCGATATCGGCCTGGTCGCGGTGCGGCCAGCCGAGGAGCTGGCAGGTGCCGTACTTCCAGTCCATCGACCGGGGCACCTCGGGCCAGGCCCCGATGCCGAGCCGGGACGGCTTGACGGCCTGCCAGATGTCGATGAACGGGTGCCCGACGATCAGCACGTGCTTCCCGACGTCGGAGCGCACGATCGAGGCCGCGATGCGGCTCTCCTTCGAGCCGGGCACCAGATGGTCGACCAGGACGCCGACCCTGCGCTCCGGCCCCGGGCGGTGGTCGCGCAGGTGATCGGCCAGGTCATCGACGCCGCCGAGGTACTCCACCACCACGCCCTCGATGCGCAGGTCGTCGCCCCAGACCTTCTCGACCAGCTCGGCATCGTGGCGCCCCTCGACGAAGATGCGGCTGGCCCGGGCAACCCGCGCCTTGGCGCCGTGCACGGCCACCGAGCCCGAGGCGGTGCGGGTGGCCTTCGGCGGCGCCGGCCTGGTCACCGGAGCGACCAGGATGACGGGACGACCCTCGAGCAGGAAGCCCGGTCCGAGAGGGAAGGTACGCCGCCGCGCCCGCCGGTCCTCCAGGGTCAGGGTGTGGAGATCGCGGTCGACGGCCACGATCTCGCCGCAGAAGTCGGTCTCGACCTCCTCGACGACGTCGCCGAGGGCGGCGGGCGCCTCCGTCGCCCGGCCGTTCTTGGGGGCGCGCCAGTCGGTCGAGAGGACGTCGGTGCCGTAGCGGTCGCGTGGAGGCGGGGAAGTGGCCACCGGGTCACGCTAGGTGGGGTCGCCGCTCAGGTGTCGTCCGACTCGCCGTCCGCGTCGTCGTCCGCGTCGTCGTCCGCGTCGTCGGCGCTGTCTCCGCGCTCCGCGAGCTCACGCTCGTAGGAGCCGCTGGGCTGGTTCAGGTCGACGTCGGCGGTCTCGCCGGGCTCCAACGGCTCGGCGAGGGGGTTGTCCTCGCTGGGCTGAAGGTCCTCGGGGAGGTCCTCGTCGTCGATCCCAGGGGTGTTCGCAGCCTCGTCCGGTTGCTCGTCCGGTTGCTCGTCCGGTTTCTCGTCAGGTTGCTCGGTCACGGGCGGACGTCGCCGCCCGGAGGAGCCGGGCTGGGTCTGCGGGTCCTCGTGAGGCTCGGGGGTCTCGATCGGCGGCGGGTCGCCGGACGGGACGACCTCGGGCTGCGGCGTGGGCTCCTGCGGAGTGGTGGTCATGGGTGGTCCGTACCCGCCGGCCTCCGTTGCATGACCGACCGCCGGGCTCAGATCAGGGGCAACCGCTTCTGGCTGCGGGGCAGCTGCTCGTAGCCCCGCTGGACCGCCGCCTCGACGACCGCGGCGGAGTAGGGCCACTGCGCCGCGGCCACTGCCTGGTCGGCCGGCACACCGCGCGTGGCCAGGTCGCGGATGGTCTCGGCGAGCACGCCGATCTCGTTGCGCTGGGTCTCGACGAAGTCGCGGTCCACGGGCGCCCCGTGGCCGGGGACCACGACCGTCGACCGCGTCACCAGCCCGATGACGATGTCGAGGGTCAGCGGCCAGTCCATCGGCCAGCAGTCCAGGCCGAAGGCCGGCGCCGCCGACTCCTCGACCAGGTCACCGGCCAGGACGACGTCGACATCCGGCACCCGCACGACCAGGTCGCCCGAGGTGTGACCACGGCCCGGGTGCACGAGCTCGACGAGCCGGTCGCCCAGGTCGAGCACCCGCGCCGAGGAGAAGGTGTGGTCCGGCAGGACGACCGCCGTCGCCAGCACGTCGTCGCGGTGTGGATCGTCGCTGTCGCGGTAGCGCTGCTTGCGGTCGTCGGCGCCCTCGGCCAGCTCGGAGACGGCGTTCTCGTGGGCGTGGATCGGGATCTCGCCGTACGCCGTGCGGAACGCCTCGTTGCCGAAGGTGTGGTCGAAGTGCCAGTGCGTGTTGATCACCGCGGTGACCTCGCCGGCGCCGAGTCGGCGGACGTCGCCGACGACCTCGCTCCCGGCCCGGGTCGACCCGTGCGTGTCGACCACGACCAGCCCCCTGTCGGAGCCGATCAGCGTGACGTTGACGTCGAACCAGTCGTAGCGGGCCACCCACACGCGGTCGGCCACCTCTTGGAAGTCGGGCACACCTGCATCATGGCGTGCCAGACATATTCACTTGCTCGCGGCAGGCGAGCACGTTTGGGTCAGGTGCAAATGACAGAGACCTCGCTGCTGGCCCATGACCGTTCCGGAACCTCCGACGGCACGCCCGTCGTCCTCCTGCACGCCGGCGTCGCCGACCGCCGGATGTGGGACCGGCTGCTGCCCCACCTGAGCGACGCGTTCGACGTCGTGCGGGTCGACCTGCGCGGCTTCGGCGACTCCACCACCCGCCCCGCCGACGGCTGGTCGCACGTCGCCGACGTGCTCGCCACCCTCGACGGCCTCGGGATCGCGCGCGCGCACCTCGTCGGCGCCTCGCTCGGAGCCGGCGTGGCGGTGGAGGCGGCCCTCACGCGGCCGGCCCTCGTGGCGTCGCTGCAGCTCCAGGCTCCGGGCGGGTCGCTCATCCCGCGGATGACCGACGACCTGCGGGCGTTCGCGACCGCCGAGAACGCCGCGCTCGACGCGGGCGACCTCGACGCGGCGGCGCAGGCCAACGTCGACCACTGGTTGGTCGGACCGGGCCGGTCGGCCGACGCGGTCCCGGCCGACGTACGAGCGCTCGTCCACACGATGCAGCGCCGCGCCTTCGAGCTGACCGCAGGCTGGGACGACATCGAGGAAGCCGAGCCGGACCCGGAGCCGCTGGATCGTCTCGGCGAGGTGACGGCGCCGGTGCTCGTGCTCACCGGCGGGCATGACCTCACCGCCATCGCGGAGGCGGCGGACGCGGTGCTTGCGGGGGTTGCCGGCGCGCGGCACGTGCACTGGGCCGACGTGGCGCACCTCCCTGCCCTCGAACGACCCGCCGACGTGGCGGCGCTCACGAAAGGCTGGCTGTCGGAGGTCGCCTAGTACGCTGGCACTCTGTTGATTGGAGTGCCAGAGGCACTCGCGTTGTCTGGAGTGCCAGAGGCACTCGTGTTGTCGGAGTGCCAGAGGCACTCGCGGTGTCCGGAGTGCCAGCGAGCGGTGTGCAGGAGGTGAGCCATGGTCGAGGACCGCAAGCTCGCCGTCCTCAGGGCCATCGTCGAGGACTACGTCGCGACGGAGGAGCCCGTCGGTTCCCGAGCACTCGTCGAGCGCCACGGACTAGGGGTCTCGCCGGCGACGGTGCGCAACGACATGGCGGCGCTCGAGGAGGAGGGGTTCATCACCCAGCCGCACACGTCGGCAGGCAGGGTGCCCACCGACAAGGGCTACCGGCTCTTCGTCGACCGGTTGACGACGGTGAAGCCGATGAGCACCGCCGAGAAGCGGGCCATCGCCACCCTGCTCGACGGAGCGGTCGACCTCGACGACGTGGTGCAGCGCTCGGTGCGGCTGCTCTCGCAGCTGACCCGGCAGGTGGCGGTCATGCAGTACCCCACACTCTCGGCGTCGACGGTTCGCCACGTCGAGCTCGTCGCGCTGACCCCGACCCGCCTGCTCGTGGTGCTGATCCTCAGCACCGGACGCGTCGAGCAGCGGCTCGTCGAGATCGACACCGAGATCAGCGACGACGAGCTCGTGGCCCTGCGCAGCCGGGTCCTTCGCGCCGCGGTCGGCGAGCGCCTGCTCGACGCAGCGGGGCGACTCCACGCTCTCGAGACCACGCCGGTACCGTCCCCCTCCGCCCAGGCGACCACCACCGCGCTCGTGGCTGCCGCCCTGGTCGACGCGATGAGCGACCATCGCTCCGAGGAGCGCGTCGCCGTCGGTGGCACCGCCAACCTCGCGCGGTACGGCGACAGCTTCGACACCGCTGTGCGCCCCCTGCTCGAGGCGCTCGAGGAGCACGTGGTGCTGCTCAAGCTGCTCGGCGAGGCGACCGGTGGGGGCACCGTGACCGTTCGGATCGGCCACGAGGGCCCCTACCAGGCCCTGTCCTCGACGAGCGTCGTGGCCACGGGCTACGGGCCCAGTGAGAACGCGTTGGCCACCCTCGGCATCGTCGGCCCGACACGGATGGACTACCCGGGCACGATGGCTGCCGTGCGGGCCGTCGCGCGCTACGTCTCGCGGATCCTCGACGAGGCCTGATCGGCGCATGACCAGAACCACGGCACCGACCACCCCGACAACATTGCCCAGAGACGACTCCAGGACCGAAGGACACAGGTGAGCCAGGACCCGTACGAGCTGCTCGGCGTGCCCCGCGACGCCGACGCCGACATGATCAAGAAGGCGTACCGGCGTCTGGCGCGCCAGCTGCACCCCGACGTCAACCCCGACCCGGCGACCCAGGAGCGGTTCAAGGACGTCTCGGCGGCCTACGAGGTGCTCTCCGACCCGCAGAAGCGAGCGGCGTTCGACCGTGGCGGCGACGCGTTCATGGGCGGGTTCGGCGGTCAGGGGGCGGGGTTCTCCTTCACCGACATCATGGACGCCTTCTTCGGGGGCGCGGCGGCCGGTGGAACGGGCCAGGGCAGGGGGCCGCGCCCGCGCGTGCGCCGGGGCCAGGACGCGCTGGTCCGCCTCGACGTCGAGCTCGGCGAGGCGGCCTTCGGCGTCACCCGCGAGCTCAAGGTCGACACCGCCGTGGTCTGCACGACCTGCCGCGGCGAGGGCACCGCGCCGGGCACGCATCCGGTGCCGTGCGAGACCTGCCGCGGCGCGGGTGAGGTCGCGCACGTCCAGCGATCGTTCCTCGGCGAGATCCGCACCCTGCGGCCCTGTGCCGCCTGCCGAGGCTTCGGGACGATCATCCCCGAGCCCTGCCGGGAGTGCTCCGGGGACGGTCGGGTGCGCTCGCGACGCAACCTGAGCGTGAAGATCCCGGCGGGAGTCGACAACGGCACTCGGGTGCAGCTCTCCGGTGAGGGCGAGGTCGGCCCCGGGGGCGGGCCGCCGGGCGACATCTACGTCGAGATCAGCGTGGCGCCGCACTCCACCTTCACCCGGCACGCCAGCGACCTGCACTGCACCGTCAGCCTGCCGATGACCGCTGCGGCGCTGGGCACCACGTTGACCCTGCCCACGCTCGAGGCCGACCTCGACCAGGGTGCCGGGTCCGGCATGGAGACGCAGTTCGAGCTGGAGGTGAAGCCCGGCACCCAGTCGGGAACCGAGCGCGTCCTGCGTGGCCGGGGCGTCCCCGGGCTCCGGGGCGGCCGGGGCGACCTGGTGGTGACGATCGTCGTCGACACCCCGACCCGCCTCGACCCACGGCAGGAGGAGCTCCTGCGCGAGCTCGCGGCGATCCGTGGCGAGGAGTCGCCCGACGGCGCCATGCGCGCCTCGCAGAAGTCAGTCTTCAGCCGCTTCCGCGACGCGTTCAACCCGCACTAGTGTCCCTGGGCACGCTGTGAGCCTCCCGGTCCACGTGGTGCCGTCGCTCGACGGCGCTGAGGTCGGCGGTCGCGTCGAGGTGACCGGGGCCGAGGCGCACCATGGCGTCGCCGTACGTCGCCTCCGGGTCGGCGAGCAGGTCGTGCTCACCGACGGGCGCGGCCGCTCGGTGGTGGCGGCGGTGTCAGGGACCGGCAAACGGACCTTCGAGGCCGAGATCGCGTCGGTGCGTGACGTGGCGGAGCCTGCGCCGCGGGTCGTGGTGGTGCAGGCGCTCCCGAAGGGCGACCGGGGTGAGCTCGCCGTCGAGGTGCTGACCGAGGTGGGCGTCGCCGAGGTCGTGCCGTGGGCGGCGGCACGGTGCGTCGCGGTCTGGAAGGGCGAGCGGGCTGCCCGGTCGGCGGAGAAGTGGCAGGCCACCGCTCGGGAGGCGGCCAAGCAGGCCCGGCGCGCGTGGTTCCCCGAGGTCGCCACCCTCGCGTCGACCGCCGACGTCGCCGCCCTCGTCGCGGCGGCCGAGCTGGCGGTCGTGCTGCACGAGGAGGCAGACGGCTCGCTCGCGGCCCTCACGGTGCCGGAAGCCGGCACCGTGCTCGTCGTCGTGGGACCCGAGGGCGGGCTCACCGACGACGAGGTGGCCGCCTTCGTCGACGCCGGGGCTCACGTCGTACGCCTGGGGAGCGAGGTGCTGCGGACGTCGACGGCCGGAGTCGCCGCCGTCTCCGCGCTCCTGGCCAGGACCTCGCGCTGGGCCTGACATCTCCAGAGCGCGCACCCGTCACCTTGCGAGGAGGGAGGTCACCCGGTCGAGCTCCTCGTCCACGGCGAGCTGCTCGGCCTTGGTGAAGGAGCGGAACGTCGTCACGACCTGGGGCCGGTCGTCGACGACGCGCCACAGCCCCTCCATCATCCCGTCGACGAAGACGGTGTTGTCAGTGCCGCCGTTGACGCCCATCCAGCGCTTCCGCTTCTCAGGCACCGTGACGCGGTCGCGCCCGGCGTGCGAGAGCCAGACGTTGTCGTAGAGGCCGAGCAGGCGCACCGGGGCGGGCTCGTCGTCCTGGGCGTACGGCGCTCCCGGCACGTCGAAGAGCCGCTTGCCGTTCTCGTCCTCGTGGACCTCGAGGTCGGGCATGGCCTTCACCACGCCGGCCAGGCCGGTGACGCCGCTCCACGCGGTGAGGTCTGCGGCTGTGGCGGGACCGTAGGCGAGCAGGTAGCGCCGGACCAGGGCCTCGACGTCCATCGGCCGCTGACGTCGGCCCGTCCAGTCCTCGAGGTGGGCGTAGGCGACACCGCCGGACTGCTTCCAGGCCCCTCGCGGCGGAGCCTGGACCACGGGGGCGTCCAGCCGCGCGACCGCGTTGAGCGCGTTGGCCGAGATGTCCGGCCACCGCTCGACGAGCCGTTCGCCCAGTCGTGCGAGCGGCAGCGAACCGCCACCCAGAGCCTCCCGCACGCCGCGCTCGACCTCGACGGGGTCGAGGTGCCGCGCCGGGCCGGTGTTCTGGCTGACCTTGCGCTCGCGCGCGTGCACCTGGCCGGTGAACGACCGCATCGCCGACGCGTCGTCGGCCGTGAGCAGGTGCACCGTGCTGCGCATCGACAGGAACCGCACCAGCGAGCGGTCCTCCAGGCCGCGGGTCACCTCGTGGGGGTCGAACCGGTCGAGACGCGCGGCGAGCGAGAGGTACGGCGGCAGCGGCGCCTGGGCCTGCAGCCCGACGAGGTGCGCGACGAGCTCGGCGACGGGCAGGTCGGTGCGTTCGAGGAGGTGCTGTCGTCGCAACAGGGTGCGGTTGAGAGCTCGGGCCGAGAGTCGCACCCGGCCGAGGCTACGGCCTCCCGACGTCCTTGGCAGCCCGAGCTCCGCGCGGGAGTCAGCCCACGCGGATCTGCTTGGTGTCGACGGCGGGACCGTTGCCCTCGGCGCCACCGGAAGGGTCGTCGGTCTGAGCGACGAACGTGTAGGTGCCGGGTTCCAGACCCGACAGGTCGACCGTGCCCGACCAGGGGAAGAGCTTCTCCTCCATCCAGCCCTCGGCCGTGACGAAGCCCTCGTCGACGACGCCACCGCCGCTCGCCAGCAGCTTCCACACGATGTTGGCCTCGAAGGAGTTGCCGACACCGGAGATCGCCATCTCGCCGTCGTACGTCGCGGCCTGGGTCGGCTCGGTGATGCTCACGTGGTTGAGGGTCTCGAGGATGGGCCCGTTGGCGAGCGGCTCGGACGTCGCGACGCCGTACACCTGGTCGACGGGGTTGCCGTCGAAGCGGAACTGGACGGGTGCCCGCTCTTGAGCGGCGCCCTGAAGCGTGTAGATGACGGACTCGACCGCCGCCTTCGCGGTGACCTCGTCGACCCCGGCGGGGATCATCCGGTACTCCGAGGAGGTGATCGACACGTGGATGACCTCGCCGTCGTAGACGGCGTCGGCGAGGCTGCCCTCGGGCCACAGGGGCATGTAGTCGGGGTCGAGCGGCTTGTTCTGCAGCAGG
The DNA here is from genome assembly GCA_963723195.1 of uncultured Actinomycetota bacterium. Lineage (GTDB taxonomy): Bacteria > Actinomycetota > Actinomycetes > Propionibacteriales > Nocardioidaceae > Nocardioides. Next base: position 84,610 of record CAVRPU010000010.1, on the reverse strand, counting down.
TAGAGGCCGCGCTCGAAGCCGTCGGCGCCGGGCGCCTTCTGGAACTCGCGGTAGAGGCGAGGACCGCCCGGGGTGACGCCGACGTAGTAGACCGCGGCGACCTCGCCCTCGGCAGGGGCGCCCGGCTCCTGACTCGGGTCGCTGGTCGCGACCGGAGTGGGAGTACTCGTGCCGGCCTTGCCGGGCTTGTCGCGGCCCTCGTCGTTCCCGGTCGTGCCGTCCGCGGCAGGCCCCGGGTCGTCGCCTCCCATCGGGTTGAAGAGCAGGAACACCGCTGCGATCACCGCAGCGGCGAGCAGCGCACCGGTGAGGGCGTAGGTCCACGAGGACTGGCTCGAGGAGTGGGTGGACGAGCGGGCCATCAGGGCCTCCTGGGAGCGGTTGGCACGGGGAGCGGCGAGCCGGGATCGGATGGCGGGCAGGGCGTCACGCGGCTCCACGTCGGACACGGCGTCCGAGATGAGGCGGCGCAGGCGCGGGTCGGAGAAGTCGTCGTCCCTCAGGTGGTCGTCGGTCATCTCAGTCCTCCAGCCGCGGTCCGAGAGCGGCCCGCAGAGCCTCGACCCCGCGCGAGGCATGGCTCTTGACGGTGCCGGGCGCGATCCCGAGCGCCTCGGCGATCTCGGCCTCGGACAGGTCGAGGTAGTAGCGGAGCGCGAGCACCTCGCGCTGACGCTCGGGGAGCCTGGCCATCGCGTCGAGCACTTCGGCTCGCTCCGCGTTCAGGGCGGCTGGGTCGTCGGTGGCGTGCGCGCGCGGCACCGCGCCCGCCTCCCGGGCCACCCAGCGCGCAGCGGTGCCGCGGCGCCGGAGCACCGAGCGTGAGCCGTTCACCACGCTCTGCCGCAGGTAGGCCAGCGCGAGGCGGTGGTCGCGGAGCCGGTCCCAGCGGCGGTACGTCGCCACGAACGCGTCCTGCACGACCTCCTCGGCCGTCGCCACGTCGCGGACCAGCAGGACGGAGAGCCGGACGAGGGAGCGCCAGTGCGCGGCGTACAGCTCCTCGACCGCCGCCTCGGCGGTCGAGGGCCGGTCGGTGGTCACCACGCTGCCGCGGGCACGCCGCGGCGTCGACCGCGGAAGTGTCGCAGGGGCCACATGGGTCATCACGCTAGTTCCACGTCTGAGGCGTTCCAGGGGTTTACACGCCCGTGGCGCCGACTTTCCTGGCGGTTCCCGGCGGTTCCCGGCGGGCGGGTCGACGACGTGGGGTCCACTATCCTGGGTCGATGGCCGCCGACCCCGACTGCGTCTTCTGCAAGATCGTCGCCGGCGACATCCCCGGAGACGTCGTGCGGCGTACCGACTCGACGGTGGCCTTCCGTGACCTCAACCCGGCCGCGCCGACACATGTGCTCGTCGTCCCGGTCGACCACCAGGCGAACGCCGCCGAGACGGCCGAGTCATCACCCGCGACGGTCGCCGAGCTGGTCGCGACGGCGGCCTCGGTGGCCGAGGACGAGGGCCTGGGCGACTCCTACCGGCTCGTCTTCAACACCGGCGCAGGCGCTGGTCAGACCGTCTTCCACACCCACCTGCACCTGCTCGGCGGACGCCCGATGACCTGGCCGCCCGGATGAGGCGCCTCTCGGTCCTCCTGGCCGCGGCCGCGCTCGTCCTCACCGCGTGCGGTCCCGCTGACCAGGAGGACGGCGGCGCCTCGGCCGGGGCCGCCTCGACGGCAGGGGCCACGGCGACCACGGCGGACGCGCCCGGCGACGAGGCCACCGACGCCACCGCCGGCCACGCGGGCCACGACCTGGCGGCCACCCCGTCGCCCTCGGTGCCTCCCAAGCCACTGCGCGACGGCGAGCGGCGGGTCACGCTCGCCATGCAGGAGGCCTACACGCCGTCGGCTCCCCACGACGTCGGCACCGACGACTACCGGTGCTTCATCCTCGACCCCGAGCTGAAGCAGGACGCCTACCTCACCGGCACCAACATCCTGCCCGGCAACCCCGCCGTGGTGCACCACGTCATCATGTTCCAGCTGCCGCCGGAGGCCTCGGTCGCGGCCGAGCAGGCCGATGCCGCCGAGCCCGGCCTGGGCTGGACCTGCTTCGGCAACATGGGCTTCGGTGGGGGTCCCGGCGAACAGCTCGACAACGCGCAGTGGCTCGGCGCCTGGGCACCTGGTGGCAAGGAGGCCGTGGCCACTCCCGGCTTCGGCACCCGCCTGACCAAGGGCACCCGCGTGGTGATGCAGGTCCACTACAACCTGCTGGCCGGGGCGGAGCCCGACATCTCGGCGATGCAGCTGCGGCTGGCCCCCCGCTCCTCCGACCTGACCGAGCTGCAGACGATGCTGCTGCCGTCGCCGGTGGAGCTGCCCTGCCGGCCGCAGTACGCCGACGCGCCGCTCTGCGACCGCGTCGCCGCGGTCGCCGACGTCAAGCAGCGCTTCGGCCACGGCCCGGGCTCCACCAACGACATTCTCTACTTCCTGTGCGGTGGCACGGCCCGGGCGAGCAACACCTCGACGTGCCTGCGCACCATCGGCGAGCCGACCACGATCCGGGCCGTCGCCGGCCACATGCACCTGCTCGGCCGCTCGATCACGATCGAGGTCAACCCCGGCACCCCGCAGGCCCGCACCCTCCTCGACATCAAGCCGTGGGACTTCGACAACCAGGGCGCCCGCCCCGTCGAGCCGATCCAGCTGCAGCCCTTCGAGACCGTCAAGGTGACCTGCCGCCACGCCCAGTGGCTGCGCGACGCCGACCCGGCCTTCGAGACCCAGCGCGAGGACCGCTACGTCGTCTGGGGCGAGGGCACGACCGACGAGATGTGCCTCGGCATCCTGACCGTCACCCGCCCCTAGCCGAGCGGTCGCAACTTCACCTGCCAGTCGGCGCGTAGCGCAGGTGAAGTTGCGACCGCTCGGCTACTTGCGGCGCCAGGCGAAGACGCGGTCGTGCGGGTCGTCGCGGAGCGGCTCGGTCTGCTCCCAGAGGCGGCGCCACTGGGCGACCTTGGGGCCGTCGGGGTCGGGGGTGGTGCGCGACGCCGTACGACGCTGCGCCTCCCACCAGGTCGAGGACTCCTCGTCGAGCAGAGCGGCGATCGCGTCCTTGACCCGGGTGGCGAAGTCGCGCACCGACTCGTCGGGCTCGGGGCGGATGGGCGCGCCGAACCGGATGGTGAGCAGCCGCCGACCGGGCGCCGGCCAGTTGCGACCGCGCGGCATCGCGGCGAACGTGCCGCGGTGCGCGATCGGGACGACCGGCACGCCGTGGGCGTGCGCGAGCATGGCGGCGCCCATCCGGAAGTTGTGCATCCAGCCGTCGGGGGAGCGGGTGCCCTCCGGGAAGATCAGCAGTGACCAGCCGTCGTCGAGCACCTCACCCGGGGTCTGCGACATCGATCCACCGCGCCGGTCGATCGGGAACGTGTTGAACAGGACCGACGAGCCCACGGCACGCCACCAGGTGTCGAAGAAGTAGTCGGCCGCGGCGGCCACGGCCGTCTTGCGACGCCACTCGTCGGGAAGCGACAGCAGCACCAGCGGGGTGTCCAGGTGCGAGGCGTGGTTGGCCGCGAAGATCACCGGACCCTGGAGCCGTTCGAACACGTCGAGCCCGCGCACCGACGTGCGCACCTGCGAGCGGAACAGCGGCTCCAACCCGGCCTTCTGGACGACCTCGCGGGCCGCGATGGCCGGCTTGCGGCGGGCCCACTCCGCGCGGAAGACCGTCGTGGTGGCCTCGGGCACGAAGGGCTCTGCCGACCGCGGCACCTGCGAGCGGCGGCCCCAGCGGAAGCCGCGCGCCGCCTGGCGGATGTCGTCGACGCCGCCCCGCACCACCGGTCGACGAGCGCTCATGTCACGTCCGCGATCAGCAGCGGTGGGTTGTGCAGGTAGGTGATCGACGGCGACGGCCCGACGGTGTCGGAGGTCATCTCGAGAGCGTCGAGCAGTGTGGAGGCCGCCCGGAAGCCCATCCGCGACGCCGCGCGGCGGTTTCCCCCGACCCAGATGACATCGTCGACGTGGTCCATCGCGTGCGCCGCCCAGTACCACATGTAGAACGGGTGCACGCCGTGGTACGCGTGCGAGGTGCGGTAGAGGTGGATGTACCACGGGTCGTCGGCGAACTGCTGCTCGTACTTCTGCCCGACCACTGCCGGGTCGGTCGTCTCCGCGAGGACCTCCTCGTAGAAGTCGACGTACGACGGGTGGTGCAGCTGGTTGAAGCCCTCGTCGAGCGGGTGGTAGAGGATCACCGCGCCGCCGCGGCGCACGACCGGCTTGCCGCGGTAGGAGTTGAAGTAGTAGCCGAGCCCCATGCACGTGGCGAGCACAGGGTTCATCGACGAGTTGACGTTGTAGGGACCGAGGTAGGGCACGCCCATCACCAGGACGTCGGACTGGCCCTCCACCTCGACCGCCTGCTGCTGGTAGACCTTCGCGATCGTCTTCTCGTGCACCGGCTCGACGGCGCCGGCGTTGACGCCGGTGATGCCGTAGGGCGCGCGCAGGTCGTGGAAGATCTTGTGGCGGAGCCGCTGCGGGGCGACGGCCAGCCCGCGGCGTACGGCCAGCATCGAGGCCTGGTCGCGCACCGACCACTCCCACTCACGCTTCATCAGGAAGTCGTAGGGCTTCGGGAAGACGTTGTTGTCGACGCTGGTCTCGATCTGGAAGACCTTGACGTGCTCGCCGATGAGCCGGCCCATCCGCCAGGCCGACGCGTGCAGCTCGGAGTTGGGCGGGTCCATGAACGACGTCGAGTGCACCATCGTGTCGTTGTTGTGGTGGTGACGCAGCGAGGTGTACGCCGACAGCCCGACGCCGACGGACTTGTGCCCGCCCTCCATCGGCACCAGCGTGATGTTGACGTAGACGAGCAGGTCGGACTCGGCCGCCCGCTTGTTCATGACGACGTGCTCGTCCTTCTCGGTCTTGCCCATGAACGTGAGGTTGTCGTGGTCCTCGGCGTCGTGGTTGGTGAGCAGGCCCTGGCCGAAGAAGGACCGGAAGACCCGCTCGCCGACGATGTGCTCGAGCTCGCTGTTGGTGAGGCGCCGGTGGAAGGCGTTGGCCGAGATCAGGGCCACGTCGTCGACACCCGCCGCCGCGGCCATCGTCAGCACCTGCTCGATGATGCGCTGGCGTACGTCGGGCGCCTTCATCGTCGGCAGGGTGAGGGAGACGTCGTCGAAGGCGATGGTCAACCGCATGCCCGGCGTGAGCAGCTCGGGCAGCGGCTCGGAGTCGGTCGGGTTGAGCAGAGCCTCGCGGATCGCCTCGTCGACGTCGGCGACGGCGGGCAGCGACTCGGGGGGATAGACGACCCGGGTGCCGAGCGGGAAGTCCTCCATCCGGAAGCCGAGGCCCTCGTGGACGAGCAGGGGAGGGGTCCGGTCGTCCACCTCGAGCACGAATCCGGGACGTGACATGGGTCAGCCTCGCTTTCTGGGGTCGAACGCGACCTTGACGGTCCCGAGCCGGCCGGCCGACTGCGCGTGGTCGAGCGCCTCGCGCCAACGATGGAGGGGGTACGGCGCCACGGACTTGGCCATCCGGGCCACCGCGTCGTGACCGACGAGCTCGATCGCCTTCTCGACGTCGTCGCGGGTCGACGCGTAGGTGCCGACGACCTCGAGCTCGCGGAACCACGCGGCGGACAGGTCCGCCGGGGCCGGCATGCCGGAGAGCACCACGCGACCGCCCGCCTTCGTGGCATGGAGCGCCGTCTCGAGCGACTCCTTGCTGCCGACGGCGTCGAAGGCGAGGTCGACCCCGCCCAGCAGATAGCCACGCGAGCTGAGTCCGATCGGCAGGGCCGGCTCGAGCTGGAAGGCGCCGCTGAGCCGGCGTACGCGGCGCAACACCTCCTTGGGGGAGACCACCTCGGTCGCGCCGAACTCGACAGCAAGCTCCTTCTGGTGGGCGTGCTTGGCGACCACGATGATCTCGCCGGCGTCGGTGAGCTCGCGGAGGGCGAGGGTGGTGAGCAGGCCGACCGAGCCGGCGCCGCTGACCAGCACGCGTGCCCCGTGCGTCGGCGCGGCGCGCAGGGCGGAGTGGACCGCGCACGCCATCGGCTCGACGAGCACGGCCTGCTCGTCGGAGTAGCCCTCGGGCACGACGTGCATCTGGGACCGGTGGGCCGCGAGCTGCTGGCCCCAGCCACCGCCGGTGGTCGTGCAGAAGCCGGTCTGCAGCCCTGGCGCGAGGTGACCCACGGTGATGTGGCTGCACACGTTGGTGCGGCCGGCGGCGCAGTTCTCGCACGGGGCGACGCCGCGGGTCGCGCAGGTGAGGATCGAGTCGAGGACGACGCGGGTGCCCTTGGGCAACGGGTCGAAGCCCTCGGCCGCGCAGTCGTCCATCAGGTCGGCGACGACCTCGTGGCCGGGCACGAACGGGAACGACACCACGGCCGAGAAGTAGAGGCTGGTCTTGCCGGACACCGCCCCGAGGTCGGAGCCGCAGATGCCCGACAGGCGCGTCTTGAGGCGCGCCCAGCCGGGCTTGTCGGCCTTGGGCGGGTCGATCGTCACGAGGCGGACCGGCTGGGCCATCGCGCCGACCATGGGCACGCGCCCGCCGAGCGTGCGACCGGCCGCGGTCCGCGGCAGGGAGCGGAACATCTCCAGCGCGAGCATCATCGGCTTGCCCCTGATCGGCTGGGCCCTGATCGACTGGTCTCCAGGGCGGGGTTGAGCGGTCGCGCGGCGGTGTCGGGGGAGGCCCAGTCGACGATCGTCCAGTGCGACCGTCGGGCGTGCCGGAAGAGGGAGACGTCCGGGCGTACGGCGACGGGGTTGCCGACGGCGGCCAGCAGCGGCAGGTCGGAGTGGGAGTCGGCGTAGCCGAACGACGCGGCGAGGTCGATGCCGTGCTCGCGGGCGTGGCCCTGCATCCACGCGGCGCGGGACTCGCCGACCAGCGGGGAGTGGGCGAGGTGGCCCGTGCAGCGGCCGCGGTCGTCGACGGCGAGCTCGGCGGCCTCGATGTCGTCGAAGAGCGGTGCGAGGGGGCGGGTCAGCGGCGTGACCGCGCCGGTGATCAGCACCGTGCGGTGCCCGGCCTTGCGGTGCTCGCGGATCCGGCGCACGGCATCGGGCGAGAGCCGCGAGAGCACGTGCGTGGTCAGGTGCCGGTCGACGATCTCCTCGAGGTCCGAGAGGCGGGCCCCGGCGTACTCGCGGTAGACGGTGCGCAGGAAGTCGCTGCGGTCGCGCCGCTCGGCCTGCACCATCGACGGCACCTTCGCCGCGACGCGACCGAGCTGGGCCAGCCGGTCGGCGCCCGACAGCTCCTGCAGCCGCAGCCAGAGGAACCCCTCGATGACGTTGGAGGAGAGCAGCGTGCCGTCCATGTCGAAGTACGCCGCGATCCCGTCGCCCGGGACCGCCGGCTTCGGCGCCGATCGGTTCGGCCGCTTGCTGGCCAGGCGGCGCTCGTCGAGCTTGCGGATCGGCTCGGTGACAGCGGGGCAGTGGATGTCCTGCAGGTAGACCTGCCAGTCGACGACAGCGGTGTCGAAGGCGAACGCCTCGCGGTCGGCGTCGGAGAGCGACTCGAACAGCGCCAGGGTGTTCGTGTCGTCGTACCTCAGCTCGGCCTGCGCGTACTCCCGGTAGAGGTCGAGGTAGCGTCGCAGGAACTCCAGCCGGCGGCCCTGCTGGTCGAGCTTGCGGGCGAGGTCGCGGGTGCGGTCGCCGCGCGGGGCGTGGCTGATGGCGTAGTCGGCGACCTTGTGGGCACGCTCGCTGGTGGAGAGCAGCCGCTCGACGGCCTGCGCACCGGGGAACCGCCAGTCGGGCAGCCGCACGGCGCCGCGCTCGCTGGCGATGAAGGGGTGCTTGTCGAAGTAGGTGCGCACGTAGTTGTAGAGGTTCCGGAAGGTCAGCGGGTTGCGGTAGCCCGACGACACGTGGAAGTACGCCGGGGCGCCGATCTCCGGGGGGTGCGCGAGCACGGCGACGATCGCGGCGACCACGTGGTCGACCGGCACGATGTCGACGATGGTGTCGGCGGCGGCAGGGAACTCCGGCAGCTCGCCACGGCCGTAGGCCAGGATCAGCGGCTCGGCCATCTTGAAGCCCTCGATCCAGCCCGGGTGGGGGCGGACCAGCGCGGACTCGATGATGCTCGGCCGCACGATCGAGGCGGGCCGGATCTTCGCGTGCTCCTCGACGACGCGTTCGCCGAGGGCCTTGGTGAAGGTGTAGCAGTCGGTCCAGCCCAGCGAGCGTGCGCGCTCGGTGCCCAGCCTGACCAGCTCGTCCTTGACCCACTCGCGGCGGGCCTCCTCGGTCGCCCGGGCAGCGGTCAGCATCCCGGCACGGCTGTGCGCCTTCTCGGCCTTGCGCCGCTCCTTCTCCAGCACGGACGCGGTGCGGGAGCGGTGCTCGACGGACTGGCGCTGTGCCAGGCCCCAGGTCAGCTCGGCCGCAAGGTCGACGGCGTGCTCGACCGGACCCTCGGCGACGACGCCGCGGCGGCGCCCGGCGACGTACGCCGTCGAGATGTGCACGTAGTGGGCTGTCGCGGTCGTGCCGCCCGCCTCGGCCATCCGGGCGAGCAGGTCGCGCGTGCCCACGACGTTGGTACGGAAGCCCTCGTCGACGGGCGGGTCGAACGACACGTCACCCGCGCAGTGGACGAGGGCGTCGAGGTCGTCGGGCAGAGCGGGTACGTCGGCCAGGTCGCCCTCGAGCACGGTCACCCGCGCGTCGATCAGCTCCTCGACGCCGCCGGCATCCTCGACCACGGTCTCGAAGATCGGCTTCCTGAGCAGCGCGGAGATGCGGGACGTGCCGCTGGTCGACCCCTTGGGCCGCACCAGCAGCGTGAGCCGCAGCCCGGGCACGTCGGCCAGCATCAGCTGGAGCAGCGCCTCGCCGACGAAGCCCGTCACCCCGGTCAGGAGGACGTGCTTGCCGTCCAGTCGTCCCGCGATGTCCACGGGCCCGATTCTGCACCGTCCCCCCCACGACCGGCGACCGGGCCTCGTCCAGGTCTCAGCCGACGCTGACGCCCAGCTTGGTCCTGGCGTGCGCGGTCTCCAGGTGCCGGATCGCGGCCGGGACCTCGGCGAGCTTGTAGGTCCGCTCCACATGGGGCCGGATCGCGCCCGCCTCGACCAGGGCGCTCACCGCCTCGAGCGACGCCCGGTCCGGCGGGGTCTGGGGGAAGCAGAGACGCGGGCCGACCATGCGCGAGAGCACTGCTGCGCGCGCCATCAGACCGACCGGCCCGAGCCACGACCCACCCTCGGAGCTGCCGCCACCCGAGAGGACCAGGGTGCCGTCGCGGGCGACCAACCTCAGCAGAGCGCGCAGGGATCGGGTGCCGGCCAGGTCGACCACGACGTCGTACGGCGCCCCGGCCCCGATGCTGTCCCGCGTGTAGTCGACGACGTGGTCGGCGCCCATCGACCGGGCCAGGTCCACGTTGCGCGTGCTGCAGACGGCGGTGACCTCAGCGCCGAGGTGGGCGGCGACCTGGACGGCAAAGGTGCCCACGCCCCCGGAGGCACCGACGACGAGCACACGCTGTCCGGAGCTGACCCTGCCGTGCTCCTGGATGCACAGGTACGCCGTGCGCCCTGCCAGCGGGACGACGCCGGCCTGCTCGAAGGTGAGTCCGGCCGGGATCCGGTCGACGTGCTCCTCGGCCACGCACACCAGCTCGGCGAAGCCCCCGGACGCCTCACCCAGGTCGCCGTACACCTCGTCACCCGCCTGCCAGCGGGTGACCGAGGCGCCGACAGCCTCGACGACCCCGGCGACGTCGCGCCCTCGCACGGGGGCCTTGGGCCGGCGCACCCCGATGCTGAGCCGGGCGATCCGCGGGTCCCCGCGCATCATGTGCCAGTCGGCGGCGTTGACCGACGACGCACGCACCCGCACGCGGACCTGGAGCGGACCCGGCTCGGGATCGGGCACCTCGCGGAGCTCCAGCACCTCGGGCCCGCCGTACCTGTCCTGCACGATCGCCAGCATGGTCCGACGCTACGGATGCCACGCCGCCCTGCGCATCGGGGACCTCCCTGACATCGCCCGGATCAGTCGAGGAGACTGGTGAACAGCGTCCTCGCTAGGGCAGCAGGTCCCTCAGCTGCAGCAGCACGCCCGCCCCGAAGAACAGGAGCAGCGCCCAGGCGACGAGCTTGTGCGCGGGTCGACGTCCGTCGAGGGACGCCGCGAAGTGCAGCCACGCGCCCTCGACGGTGTTGCGGTCGAGCCCGAGCGAGCGGGCGTCGTCCGGCATGGCCGCCGGCGCCCACGGGTGCGGCGCGTCGTCGCTGTGACCCGGGTCGCCCGCCGACTCCAGGCGCCGCTCGTCCCCCATGGGTCCAGGCTACGCCGGAGGCGGCCCAAACGAGTGTGACTCCTCCGCCGCGACCCGTAGCATGGACGGTCTCAACGTCGACCAAGAAGGGCAGCCCTCCCGGGCTCACATGACCGAATCCTCCGCGGGCACCCCCGCCTCCTCCGGGGGCACGCGCACTCGTCACGTCGTCGTGGTGCCCAACAGCATCAACATGGTCAGTGTCCTGGGACCGGGAGACGAGCACCTCGCGCTGATCGAGAAGGCCTTCGCTGCCGACGTCCACGTGCGTGGAAACCGCGTCACGCTGCACGGAGAGCCGGGCGAGGTCGCGCTCGCCGAGCGGCTCCTCGACGAGCTGGTCGCGATCATCCGCACCGGCCAGGGCGTCACCACCGAGACCGTCGAGCGGGTCATCGGCATGCTCCGGCTCGAGACCTCCGAGCGTCCTGCCGAGGTGCTGTCCCTCAACATCTTGAGCAACCGGGGCCGCACCATCCGCCCGAAGACCCTCAACCAGAAGCGCTACGTCGACGCGATCGACAAGCACACCATCACCTTCGGCATCGGCCCCGCCGGCACCGGCAAGACCTACCTCGCCATGGCCAAGGCGGTGCAGGCGCTCCAGGCGAAGCAGGTCAACCGCATCATCCTCAGCCGCCCGGCCGTCGAGGCCGGCGAACGGCTGGGCTACCTGCCCGGGACGCTCTCGGAGAAGATCGACCCCTACCTGCGGCCGCTCTACGACGCCCTGCACGACATGGTCGATCCCGAGACCATCCCCAAGCTGCTCGCGGCGGGCACCATCGAGGTCGCGCCGTTGGCGTTCCTGCGCGGCCGGTCGCTGAACGACTCGTTCATCATCCTCGACGAGGCGCAGAACACGACGCCCGAGCAGATGAAGATGTTCCTGACCCGGCTGGGCTTCGGCTCCAAGATCGTGGTGACCGGCGACGTCACCCAGGTCGACCTGCCGGGCGGCACGCGCTCGGGCCTCCGCGTGATCGAGGGGATCCTGGACGGCATCGAGGACCTGTCGTTCAACCGGCTCACCAGCCACGACGTCGTCCGGCACCGCCTGGTCGGCAAGATCGTGGCGGCGTACGACGACTTCGACGCCCGCGGCGGCTTCAACGACCGGAAGCAACAGGGTCAGTGACGATCGAGGTGCTCAACGAGTCCGGGCACGACCTGGACGTGAAGCGGCTCGCACAGCTCAGCAGGTTCGTGATGGACAGGATGCGCGTCCACCCGCTGGCCGAGCTCTGCATCAAGGCGGTCGACGAGCCCACCATCGCCGCTCTCAACGAGCAGTGGATGGAGAAGGAGGGGTCGACCGACGTCCTGGCCTTCCCCATGGACGAGCTGCGCCCTGGCCGGGTCAACGAGGTGCCCGAGGAGGGCGTCCTGGGTGACCTCGTGCTCTGCCCTGCGGTGGCCGAGCGGCAGGGCGAGGCGGCCGGCCACGGCACGGTCGCCGAGATCGAGCTGCTCACCGTGCACGGCATCCTGCACCTCCTGGGCTACGACCACGCGGAGGCCGAGGAGCACAAGGTGATGTTCGGCCTGCAGGACGAGCTGCTGGGAGAGTGGCGGGTCACATGACGGGCGCCGACATATGGCTGGTCGTCACTGCCGTCGTCCTGGTCCTGCTCGCCGGGGTCTTCTCCGCCGCTGACGCGGCGTTGGGGTCCTACTCGCGGGCCCGTGCCGAGGAGCTCCTCGAGGAGAACCGCGCCGGTGCCCAGCCACTGGTCCGCCTGCTCGAGGACGCGCCGCGCTACCTGAACACCCTCATCCTGTTGCGGCTGGCCTGTGAGATCGGCGCGATCGTGATCGTCACCCAGCTGGTGCGCGACGCGTACGACGGGGCCTTCTGGTGGTCGCTGCTGACCTCGATCGCGATCATGCTCGTGGTGTCGTTCGTGGTGATCGGGGTCGCGCCCCGGACCCTCGGCCGGCAGCACGCCGACCGCGTCGCCCTGCTCACGGCGGGTCCGGTCACCGCGATCACCTCGATCCTGGGCCCGTTGCCCCGGCTCCTGATCCTGATCGGCAACGCGATCACCCCGGGCCGCGGCTTCCGCGAGGGCCCGTTCTCGACCGAGACAGAGCTGCGCGAGATGGTCGACATCGCCGAGGCGTCCAGCCTGATCGAGGACAACGAACGCAAGATGATCCACTCGGTCTTCGAGCTCGGCGACACCATCGCGCGCGAGGTGATGGTGCCGCGCAACGACGTCATCTACATCGAGCGCTACAAGAACCTCCGCCAGACCAGGTCCCTGTTCCTCAAGAGCGGGTTCTCCCGGCTGCCCGTCATCGGCGAGAACCTCGACGACGTCCTCGGGTTCGTCTACCTCAAGGACGTCGTCCGCCGCGACTTCGAGGACCCCGAGGCCGAGCTCACCGAGCACGTCGAGGAGGTGATGCGGTCCGCGCACTTCGTCCCGGACTCCAAGCCCGCCGACGCGCTGCTGTCGGAGCTGCAGACGATGCGCCAGCACATCGCCGTGGTCGTCGACGAGTACGGCGGCACGGCCGGACTGATCACCATCGAGGACATCCTCGAGGAGATCGTGGGCGAGATCACCGACGAGTACGACCCCGACGAGGTCGAGGTCGAGGTGCTCCCGTCGGGCACCACCCGGGTCTCGTCGCGCTACCCCGTCGACGACCTCGACGAGCTCTTCGACGTCAAGATCGTCGACGATGACGTCGACAGCGTCGGCGGGCTGCTCGCCAAGCACCTCGGCCGGGTCCCGATCCCCGGCTCGCACGTCGAGGCGCACGGGTTGCGCTTCGAGGCCGAGGGGGTCACCGGTCGCCGCAACAGGATCGGGACCGTGCTGGTCAGCCGGGTCGTCCCGCGCGACGAGCAGGTCCGGGCGGGATCGAACGGGAACGGATCGAACGGGAACGGATCGAGCGGGAACGGCCGTCACTACGCTGACGCCCATGACTGAGCGCGACCGGCTGACTCCCGAGGACGTCAAGCTCGTCACCCTCGCGCGGGCCACGCGGGTGCGCACCGGCGCGGTCGAGGGCGCCGCGGTGCGCGACGTCGACGGGCGCACGTACGCCGCCGCGTCGGTCGCCCTGCCGTCGCTGTCGTTGTCGGCGATCCAGGTCTGCGTGGCGATGGCGGTCGCGTCCGGAGCGAAGGGACTGGAGGCGGCCGTGCTGCTGGCCGATGGCGACGAGATCGCGTCCGCCGACCTCGCTGCGATCCGCGACCTCGGCGGCGCGGGAGTGGTGGTGCACCGGGGCTCGGCGGCAGGCGTCGTGTCCAACGTCACGACGAGCTGAACCTCCCCACCGGTGGGCGGGCGGAGTAACTTGTCCGCGTGGTCCAGGTGAGGGGAGCGCACCAGCATGCGACGGCGGTCGACCGGCTGCGGTCCTCCTTCGCCGCGATCCCGGCTGGCAGACCGGTGCGACTGGCCAAGCGCACGTCGAACCTGTTCAGACCCCGTCAGGCAGCAGGAGGCCAGGGCCTCGACGTCTCCGGGCTCGACGGCGTGGTCTCGATCGACCTGCAGTCATCGACCGCTGACGTGCAGGGCATGTGCACCTACGAGGACCTCGTCGACGCGACGCTGCCGCACGGGCTGATGCCGTACGTCGTGCCGCAGCTGCGCACCATCACGCTGGGCGGGGCCGTGACCGGACTCGGCATCGAGTCGACCAGCTTCCGGCACGGGCTGCCACACGAGTCCGTGACCGAGATGGACATCCTCACCGGAACCGGCGAGATCCTCACCGCCACGACCGACAACGAGCACGCCGAGCTGTTCGCGACCTTCCCCAACTCCTTCGGCTCCCTCGGCTACGCCACCCGCCTGCGCATCAAGCTGGAGCGGGTGCGCAGCCACGTGGCCCTGACGCACCTGCGCTTCGACGACGCCGAGCTGCTCGCCAAGACGATCGCTGCGATCGTCGAGACCGGCGAGCACGAGGGCGAGGGCGTCGACGGCATCGACGGCGTCAGCTTCCAGCCGGGCGAGCACTACCTGACGATCGCCCGCTGGACTGATGCACCGCCGGGCGTGCAGTCGTCCGACTACACCGGCCAGCAGATCTACTACCGCTCGCTCCAGGCGCGCGAGACCGACCTGCTGACGACCTACGACTACCTCTGGCGCTGGGACACCGACTGGTTCTGGTGCTCGGGCGCCTTCGGGCTCGGCAACCCCAGGATCCGCAGGCTCTGGCCGCGGCGCTGGCGACGCTCGGACGTCTACCACCGGCTCATCGGGCTCGACCGCCGCTTCGACATCGCCGACCGTCTCGACCGCCGCGCTGGGCGTCCCCTGCGCGAACGGGTGATCCAGGACGTCGAGGTGCCCGTCGAGCAGCTGGCGGCGTTCCTCGACTGGTTCGACCGTGAGATCGGGATGCGTCCGGTCTGGCTGTGCCCCGTGGTGGCCTTCCGCGACTGGCCCACCTATCCGCTGGAGCCGCAGCGCACCTACGTCAACGTCGGGTTCTGGGGAGGCGTGCACGTCGGACCCGAGGCGGTCGACGCGCCGCTGAACCGCGCGATCGAGGCCAAGATGCGCGAGATCGGCGGCCACAAGTCGCTCTACTCCGAGGCCTTCTACGATCGGGAGACCTTCGACGCGTTGTACGACGGTCCCAACCTGGCAGCCCAGAAGGCGCGGTACGACCCGGACGGCCGGTTCACCTCGCTCTACGACAAGGTGGTGCAGAGACGATGACGACGACTCCACGCGAGAAGCTGCCCGTCGCCGAGGCGCTCGCGGGCCTGCTCAGGGACGGCCTGCCGCTGCGGCTCACGGCCTACGACGGCAGCGCGGCCGGGCCCCCTGACGCGCCGTACCGGCTGGACCTGCGAACCGAGCGCGGTCTCTCCTACCTGCTCACGGCACCTGGCGACCTGGGCTTCGCCCGCGCCTACGTCAGCGGCGACCTCGTCGTCGAGGGCGTGCATCCCGGCGACCCCTACGACCTGCTCGTGCTGCTGATGAGCCAGCTGCGCTTCAAGGCGCCGAGCCCGTCGGAGGCGGTGGCGCTGGTGCGCAGCGTCGGTCTCGACAAGCTCCGGCCGCCAACGCCGCCGAAGGAGGAGGCGCCGCCCCGCTGGCGCCGGGTGCTCGACGGCGTACGGCACTCGATGACGCGCGACGCCGAGATGATCAGCCACCACTACGACGTGTCCAACCGGTTCTACGAGCTGGTGCTGGGGCCGTCGATGACCTACACCTGCGCGGTCTACCCGAATGCCGACGCCACGCTCGAGCAGGCGCAGTTCGAGAAGTACGACCTCGTCGCCCGCAAGCTCGATCTCCAGCCCGGGCAGCGACTGCTCGACGTCGGCTGCGGGTGGGGCGGCATGGTCCGCCACGCCGCCAAGGAGTACGGCGTCAAGGCGCTCGGCGTCACGCTCTCGCTCCAGCAGGCCGAGTGGGCGAAGAAGAGGATCGACGAGGAGGGCCTCGGCGACCTCGCGGAGGTGCGTCACCTCGACTATCGCGACGTGGCCGAGTCGGGCTTCGACGCCGTCTCCTCGATCGGGCTGACCGAGCACATCGGGGTGCGCAACTACCCGGGCTACTTCTCCTTCCTTCGAGACCGGCTGCGCCCGGAGGGCCGGCTGCTCAACCACTGCATCACCCGTCCGCACAACCGCCGCCAGGAGATCGGGCAGTTCCTCGACCGCTACGTCTTCCCCGACGGCGAGCTGATCGGGTCGGGCAGGATCATCAGCGAGATCCAGAACGTCGGCCTCGAGGTGATGCACGAGGAGAACCTCCGTCATCACTACGCCCTCACGCTCACCGGCTGGTGCCGCAACCTGGCCGAGAACTGGGACGACTGCGTGGCCGAGGTCGGCGAGGGCACCGCGCGCGTCTGGGGCCTCTACATGGCCGGCTCCCGGCTCTCCTTCGAGCGCAACGAGATCCAGCTCCACCAGGTGCTCGCGACCAGGACCGACGCCAAGGGCAACGACGGGTTCCCCCTGCGACCCACCTGGTAGGCCACCGCAGGCTTCGAGACGGTCGCTGCGCGAGGAGGGCCGCAGAGCCTCACTCGCTACCGACGGCGATAGCGTGGCGGAGTGAGCTCCCGCGCCCTGCAGTACGACGCTGTCGTGCTGCGCCGCGAGCGGGTGTCGGACCACCTGGTCCGGCTCGTGCTCGGCGGTCAAGGCCTCGCCGGCTTCGCCTCGACCGGCGTGCCCGACGAGTGGGTCGGGCTCGTGGTGCCCGGGCAGTTCCAGAGCCGCTACTACACGGTGCGTTCGTGGTCGGACGGCGAGCTCGTCCTCGACGTCGTCGTGCACGCGACCGGCCTGGTGACCGAGTGGGCCTCCCGCGACTGCGTGGGGGAGTCGCTGCGGGTGACGGCGCCGGCGGGGTCCTTCGACCCGCCGGTCGACGCCCGGTGGCTCTGGTTGGTCGGCGACCTGACCGCGATGCCCGCGATGGCCAGGATCGCGGAGGCGACGCCTCTCGACCTGCGGATCTGGGCCGAGGTGGCCGACGATCTGCCGGGCTACCTGCCCGTGGCCGACGAGCGGGTCACCTGGCTCGCCCCTCCTGCCGCCGAGGCCAGCGCCCTCGGCGACGTCGTGGCCGGCCTCGACTGGCCGACCGAGCCCGGCTACTTCTGGATGGCCGGTGAGTCCGCGCAGATGCGCCGGATCCGGTCCTACCTCAAGCGCGAGCGCGGGCTCCCCAACACGGCGTACGACGTCATGGGCTACTGGCGCGGCCAGGGCGCTGGGCGCCAACGCCGATCGAGCCCCGTCGACCCCGGCCCGATCTGGCGGGCCGGCAAGGCGGCGGGCCAGTCCGACGAGGAGATCTGGGCGGCTTACGACGCCGCCGGTGGTCTGTCTGCGAAGGAGCGCGGGTGAAGGACCGTCGTCTGGCGCCCGTCGGGCAAGGCGGAGGTGCGAGAGCGCAGCGTGCTGCGCCGAGTGCCGACAACGCAGCCCGTCGGGATGCCGGGCGGGGGTCCGCCGCGATGGTTCGCAGACAGACCACTAGGGGAGAGGCATGAGCATGCAACCGTGGCCGGAG
The DNA here is from genome assembly GCA_963723195.1 of uncultured Actinomycetota bacterium. Lineage (GTDB taxonomy): Bacteria > Actinomycetota > Actinomycetes > Propionibacteriales > Nocardioidaceae > Nocardioides. The sequence continues at coordinate 67,273 of CAVRPU010000010.1, read as the reverse complement.
GGCTTCCGCAGCGGGTTCGCGTGCTTCGTCGGCCGCCCCAACGCAGGCAAGTCGACGCTGACCAACGCCCTCGTGGGCACCAAGATCGTGATCACCTCCGACAAGCCGCAGACGACGCGCACCGTGGTCCGCGGCATCGTGCACCGCGCGGACGGCCAGCTGATCCTGGTCGACACCCCCGGCCTGCACCGCCCCCGGACACTGCTGGGTGAGCGGCTCAACGACCTCGTCCACGCCACCTGGTCGGAGGTCGACGTGGTCGCGGTGTGCTTCCCGGCCAACGAGAAGGTCGGTCCCGGTGACCGGTTCCTCGTGACCGAGCTCGCCAAGGTCCGGCGTACGACGAAGATCGCCGTCGCGACCAAGACCGACCTGGCCCCGCCGGAGCGGATCGGTGAGCACCTGCTCGACATCGCGCGGCTGGGCGAGGAGACCGGCACCGACTGGGCCGAGATCGTGCCGGTGTCGGCCGTCGCGGGCGACCAGATCTCACTCCTGGCCGACCTGCTCGTCGGGTTGCTGCCCGAGGGGCCACCGCTCTACCCCGACGGCGACCTCACCGATGCTCCCGAGGAGACCCTGGTGGCGGAGCTGATCCGTGAGGCCGCGCTCGACGGTGTCCGCGACGAGCTCCCGCACTCCATCGCCGTCGTGGTCGAGGAGATGGGCCTGCGCGAGGACCGCCCCGACGACAAGCCGCTGCTCGACATCCACGCGAGCCTCTACGTCGAGCGGTCGTCCCAGAAGGGCATCGTCATCGGCCACAAGGGGTCGCGCCTGCGCGCGGTCGGCACCACCGCCCGCCACCAGATCGAGGCGCTGCTCGGCGTCCCGGCGTACCTCGACCTGCACGTGAAGATCGCCAAGGACTGGCAGCGCGATCCCAAGCAGCTGCGCAAGCTGGGCTTCTGACGCCGGCGGGGCCGTCCTCCGCATTGTGCAACCGAGGGATTGCATTTCTCGGCCAAAGCTGCAATCCTTGAGTTGCACATGACGACTCAGTGAGAGGACCACGACGATGACCCAGACCGACCAGGAGCTCGACCGGATCGAGCGCAGCATCGACATCGACGCCACCGCGGAGAAGGTGTGGAGTCTCGTCGAGCAGCCCGGCTGGTGGATCAACGAGCACGAGGTCGAGCCCGACCTCGAGCGCCGCGACGAGGGCGGTGGGGTGACCCTCGTCGTCCACCCGAAGTGGGGGAAGTTCCGCATTGCCACCGAGCATGCAGACCCGCCGCGCTACCTGCGCTACCGGTGGAACGACCCGGCGGGCGCGGGTGGCACGACCGTCGAGTTCTGGGTCGAGGACCGTCCTGGCGGCGGGGTGCGCCTACGGGTCGTCGAGAGCGACATCCTCAGCCTGGCCAAGAGCCAGGACGAGCTGGCGAAGTACCACGCGGGCAACTCCGAGGGGTGGGAGCTCGAGCTGGCCGCGGCGGCGCGCTTCGTCCTCGGTACGCCGTGACCGCGACCGCGTCGCTCGCGCCGGTGTTCGCCGCTCTCGGTGACGACACGCGCTGGACGATCCTGACCCGGCTCGGGGAGGGTCCGGCGTCGGCGTCGGCGCTCGCCCGTGAGCTGCCGGTGACCCGGCAGGCGATCGCCAAGCACCTCGAGGTGCTGCAGGCCGCCGGCCTGGTCGAGGCGGAGAAGGCCGGTCGCGAGCTGGTCTTCCGCGCCCTCGGCGGCCGGCTCAGCGACGTGGCCCGCGACCTCGAGCGCATCGGTGCCGCCTGGGACGCCCGTCTGGTCCGGATCAAGCGCCTCGCCGAAGAGGGCTGACCGACTGGTGCGGTGCAGTGGCCACTGAGGGCGTGGCCAGCCACCCCCTTACCGACCGCAGCACCGCACCAGTCGGTCGCCCCGCGCCCAGCCTCAGGCGGCCGGGGCCCAGCAGACGCCGTACCGGCGGCCGGCCCGCCACTGCTCCAGCGTCGGCCACTCATAGCCCCACCGGAAGTCGAGGGCGTCCTCGGCGACGGCGCGGGCGGCGTCGGTGCACGGGGTCGTGCCGAGGTCGCGGACCGCGTCGACGCCCGGGTAGCGACGGGCGTCGATCGGCACGGTGGTCAGTGCGCGCCAGGTGTGCGGGCTTCCGCAGGCGACCCGATGGAACCCCTCGGTGCCCGGCTCGGCAGTGGCGCACAGGCCGTACGTCGCCTTCCACGCCGGGCTGCGTCCCAGCATCCCCTCGAGCCGGCCCTCCAGCGGTGCGAGCCGGCCCTCGGCGGCGAGGGCGATGACGTCGCAGCGATACCAGCCGGCGCCCCGCTCGGCCTGCACCAAGCTCGGCGTGAACCACACCGGCCGGAACATGCTCAACCGCAGCGCCTGCTCGGGTCCGCCGAGGAAGGCCGCGAGCCGGCGTGGGCACTCCGCTGCCACCGCACGCTGGGACCTGGCTCCGTCGATGCTGCCGACGGAGCCCTCGACCAGTTCCGCAACCTGACCGACGGCGATGGTGCGTGCGGTGTGCTCCTCCGCACACGGGCGGGGGCGGGCTCGTGACACCGCCGCCAGGGCCTGGTCGAAGTCGAGTCGGTAGCACGCCCGCTTCGGCGGCAGAGCCGGGGTCGAGGCCGGTGTCGAGGCCGGCGTGGGGGCGAGCGCCGACGAGTCGGGTGAGGAGCCCGGCTCCGGGGATGTCGAGGTCGACGACGGCGTACGGCGATCTGCGGCGGAGCCGGGGTCTTCCGCATCGGTGCAGCCCGCGAGCGCCAGCACCAGGACCAGCGCCGCAACCCGGCGGCTCACGACTCCGTCGCCGCCCAGCAGACCGATCGGCGGTTGCCCGCCTCCCACTCGGCCTCGTGGAACCACGTGTAGCCGAAGTCGTAGGTCACCGGGTAGTTGAGCCAGGCCCCGACCGAGTCGGAGCAGAAGTCCCGGGTGCGCACCTGCACGACGCGGTCACCCGGGTAGTCGTCGTCGGGCTGACCGAGCTTGATGGTGGTGACCGCACGCCAGTTGTGGGGCTCCGAGCAGGGGATCTTGGGCGCTCCGCTCACGGACTCCCCGTCGGCGCAGACCAGCCACTGGTCGTCGGGCTTGCCGAGCAGGATGCCCTTGGCCGATGTCGGGAGGGCGACGTACGACGCGCTCTGCTCGCCGCCGCCGACCACGTCGCATCGGTACCACCGGGCGCCGTCGGCCCAGGCGTCCTCCGACGGCCGGAACCAGGCCCAGCTGAGCACGGTACGCATCACGAGGCTCTCGTCGGCACCGACGAAGCTCATGAACTCCTGGGCGCAGGTCCGGTAGGCGAAGGCTCCCAGCTCGCGGTCGTCGTAGTCGACCTCGGCGAACTCCTCCGGCAGCGCTCCGACCGCGAACGTCTCGGCCGTGTGCTCCTCGGCGCAGTCGACCGGCGCGGTGGCGTTGCTGGGAGCGGCGACGTCGGCGGGGGTGAGGACCCGGCAGGCCCCCAGCCGCGGCATCGTCTCGGTCTCCTCCTGGGATCCCTCGGCCCCGCAGGCGGAGAGCAGCCCGAGGAAGAGGGTCACCGCCGCGAGCCACCGGGCGGCGTGCAGCACGACAAGTCACCTCTCAGGTCGGGGAGAACCGCCGTCCCCACGCGGCGATCGAGCGCATGCTACCCGCCGGGGTCAGCCGGCCATGCACTCCTGGAGAGGAGCCATCGCCTCGCCGGCGAGCTCGGTGTCCTGGGCGAAGGTGGCGGAGAAGAAGTCGGTGACGACCTCGTCGGTCAGAGCCTCCTCGATGCAGGCCTGCGCTTCCGCCGGCAGGTCTTGGCCCTGCGTGATCGCTTCGATGAACAGCTTCTGGGCGTCGGTGCAGTCGACGAGAACGGCGGCGGCAGCCTCGGCGTCGGCCTGCTCCATCTTGGTGTTGAGCGCCTCGTCCGAGGCCTCCAGGTCCTCGGTGAGGATGCCGTACTCGGTGAGCTTGTCGGTGCCGATCTCGTCGACGAAACCCTCGCCCACGCAGTCAGCCTGCTCGTCGGTGACCTGCAAGAGCTCGTCGTTCTCGGCCGTGAGGCTCTCGGAGATGGCGTCGGCGGCCTTGCCGTCGTCGCCGCTACCGCAGGCGCCGAGCGCGAGGAGCAGGACGAGACCGGACGTGCCCAGGATCGTGCGCAGGGTGGAGCGGAGCATGGGATCTCCCAGGGAGCGGCGTGTGGTCTCCCGACACTAGTGTCATCTCCACCAGGCCACCGGCTCCGGGCCACGAGGTCGAGGTCCGCGCGACTCGGCTACTGACAACCTTCGACGGCCTCGACCATGGGGCGGCCCACCTCGTCGTCCTCGGCGCCCAGGAAGGCCTTCGTGAACACCTCACGCAGCACCTGTTCGTCGACGACGCCCCTGATGCAGTCCTCCACGTCGGGAGGGACGTCGCCTGCCTCCTCCAGGATCGCCTCGACGTAGAGCTTCGTCCCGGTGCACTCGACCATGACGTTCGCTGCCGCCTCGGCGTCGGCCTGCTCGAGGCCGGCCTGCTCGTTGTCGGAGACCTCGAGGTCCTCGGTCAGGACGCCGGCCTCGATCAGGCGGTCGACGCCGATCTCGCTGGACCATCCCGTCTGCCGCGCAGGTGGCCTGCGTGGGTGTCAGCGGAAGGTCGTCGTCCGAGCCGTCGAGAAGGTCCTCGGCCACGGACTTGGCCGCCTTCGCCTCGCGCGCGGCCTCGCTGTCCATGGAGTCGTCGCCGTCGGAGGCCGCGCTGCTCCCGGACGCCGACGGCTCCGACGCGTTCTGGTCGGACGCGCTGGGGTCCGGGTCGTCGCTACCACAGGCGGCGAGCCCGAGAACGGCGACGAGCACGGCGGCGGTCAGGAACGTGCGCGACATGGAACCCCCCGAGACTGCGGCACTGACCGGCTCACCGTATGGGCAGGATCCACCTGACGACTACACCCCTGCGTGGGCGTCCTCAGCCCAGTCTGGTGCGGCGGTACGCGTTGTTCTCGGCGATCAGGACCGTGCCCAGCCGCTGGTTGACGGCGAGCATCGGCGCGTTGGTGGCGTCGTTCCACGTGTCGACGGCCCGCACGTCCGGCCGCTCGTGGCGCAGCCACTGCGCCATCTCGAGCTTCAGCAGCAGGCCGAGCCCATGACCGCGATGCGCGGGCAGGACGGAGGTGTCCTCCTGTGCAGCGATCTCGGGCGCGAGCTCGGGAACGCAGACCATCGTCAGGCCGGCTGGTTCGCCGGTGGCACGGTCGCGGGCCACGATCGTGTACTGCGTCTGGCGCCGCGCGACCAGGGACCGCTCGTACGCCGCGACGCGCTCGGGCGGGTAGGCCTCGAACTCGTGCGCGTCCGGGGCGTCGTTGATCGCTTCTCGCAGCACCTGCATCGCGGCGAGGTCCGCCGGCGAGGTCGGGCCCACGCGGCGTACGAGCTCGAAGCGCTCGCGGGCCGGTGACCAGCTCCTCGAGCAGGCCAGGGGAGGCGACGGCGGTGTCGGCGAGGTCGAGGCGGCTGATCCCGTGTGTCATCGTGCGGCGGAAGCCCAGCGCTGGCAGGGCGCGCGCCCCGGCCGTCCCGCGCCACGCCCGCGCCCGCAGGACCGGCCGCTCCGTCGCGGCGATGATCTCGCGCAGCAGCGCCGCCCCGATGCCCGTGGCGCTGGTGGTCGGGGTGGACGACGCCGTCGAGGAAGGCTGCGTCGGTGTACTCGTGCGTCGGCTCGTTGAGCTCCACCATGCCGACGACGACCCCGTCGACGCGGGCGAGCCACCACGCCTCGGGCGGCTCGTCGGTCCACGTCACATCGAGCAGGAGCGACTCACCCGTGGGCTTGGCCACCGGCACCTCGTTGCGCCCGGCCACGATCAGCGTCGCGAACTCGGTGGCCAGGGCCAGGTCGAGCGCGTCGACGCGCTCGACCTGGCCCTGAGCCTCACCCACGCGTGATCGGCACCGTCACCGTCGCCGTCTCGGTGGTGGTGTTGCCGGCATTGTCGGTCGCCCGGTAGGTGATCGTGTAGATGCGACCCGGGCCGTTCTCGCTGCGCTCGGCGCGCAGCCTGAAGGTCGTGGCGCCCACGACGACCACGTCGTCGACGGTGATGCCGTCGGCGTCGCCCGGCGCGTCGTCCGGCTCGCTCGACGTCACCGAGACGAGCTCCCACGACGCGACGCCGCTGGGGTCCGACACCTCCACGTCGGCGGTCACGGTGACGTACCTGTGGTTCGGCGGCCAGAGCTCCGTGCGGCTGAGCGTGATGTCGATCGCGGGTCCGACGGAGTCGAGCGCCAGGCCGATGATCACGGGGTCGTGGTCGGAGGAGCGGTACGGGTCGGGCGCGTAGAGGGCGTCCTCGGCCGGCCCCTTGTCCGTCATGTCGTAGTCGATGAGGCTCGGCTCGTCGGCGTTGATGTGCCAGACCTCGGTGCCCGTGACCTCGTCGACGAGCGGCTCGCTGGCGAGCCCGTGATCGAGGTAGCCGATCTTCCCGTCGAAGACGTAGGAGTACGCCGACTCGCCACCGAACAGCTTGACCAGGTCGGTGTAGCCGCCGTCGACGAACGTGTCGATCGGATCCTCGTGGTCGTAGGAGTTCAGGTCTCCGATGATGAGGTTCTTCGGCGAGCCCGAGTCCGTCGGGTCCGACGCCATCCAGTCGACCAGAGCCGCGGCGGCCAGCGTGCGGGTGCCATCGCAGTTGCCGGAGCCGTCTCCGGTGTCCGGGTCGCCGGCGCAGGCCGAGCCCTTGGACTTCAGGTGGTTGACCGCCACGGTCACGACCTCGTCGGTCCCGTTCTCACGGAACGTCTGGGCCACGGCCGGTCGGTTGCGCGTGGTGTCGAAGCGCTCGTCCACGGTCTCGTCGAGCACGGCGTGGTCGCCCACCGGCGTGACCGTCCCGGGCTTGTAGATCAGCGCCACCTTGATGACGTCGGTGCCGATCTCGCCGGTGCTGATGTAGTCGTAGGTGCCCTCGCCGACCGCCTCGTTGAGGGTCGCGACCAGCCGCTGGACGGCGGCCTCGTTGTTCTCGATCTCGAGGAGCCCGAAGACGTCGGCGTCGATGTCCGACAGGGCCGCCACGATCTTGTCCTCCTGCCGCACCAGCTCCTCCTCGGTGTTGGCACCGCGGCTGTTGAGCGTGGAGAAGTAGTTGAGGACGTTGAACGACGACACGGTCAGGCTGCCACCCACGTCCGGCACCGAGGGTCGCTCGTTGACGGAGGTGTACGTCGCCCCCGTGGTCGGCTGGATGCGGTACTCGTCGAACTGGAAGTCCATGACGCCGGTGACGCCACCAAGTGAGTCACCGCCGCGGAACGAGTGCCCCAGGGTGAACTGCGCGCCGTCCGGGTGCCGGGGCGGGCTCGGGTTGGAGGCACTGCGGGCGTCGTCGAGGAGGATGCGAGCCAGGCTCTGCTGGGCCGCCAGGTCGATCGCCGGCTGGCCGGGCTCGACGACAGCGGTCGGGGTGTCCTGGCGACCGGCGGTCAGCGCCACCTCGCCGAACTGCGCGTAGTTGAAGTACTCGGCGATCACCAGGTCCTGCGGGAAGGTCACCAGCATGCCCTCGTACTTCTCGAGGCCGCCCGCTGCCGCGATCGGGAGCGACAGCTCCGTGGGCTCGATGGTCGTGGTGCCCTCGCCGCAGCGGAAGATGTTCGACACCGACGCGATCTCGGTCAGCCCGTTGAACTCGTCGACGGTTCCGCGCACGCGGACGGTCTGGCCGACCGCGAACCCCGCTGCGTCGGCGAACACGTAGACGCCCTCGGAGGTGCTCGCGTCGTCGTCGACGTCCGGGGTCTGGATGAAGATCGAGTCGCGGGTGCCGCTCTGGAAGCGGCCGACGACCACGCCCTGGGTCAGCACGGACTCACCGTCGCGCTGGCTGGCCGCGCCGTCGCCCTGGATGTCGTGGATCGGGGTGATCGGGGACTCGCAGGTGTCGACGACAGGTGGGGTCTCGTAGGCCACGTTGGGGTCGCCCGGGGTGTTGAGGGCCTCGCCCTCGACCGGGGTCCCCGCGAAGCCCGGGATCCCCGCGAGGTCGAAGTCGTTGCGCATCCAGTCGCCGGCCGCATCGGTGTCGGTGCCGTCGGGGATGCGCGAGGCGCCACCCGGGGCGAACGCCTGACCGTCGTACGCCACACCGAGGCTGGGCGCGCCGTAGGTCAGGTCGCCGGCGGAGCCGTCGTCCACCGCCACCGCGTCGACCACGGCCGTCCACGGGGTGGTGTCGAGGGTGCCGTCGTCGTTGGTGTCGAGGTCGTTGCCGAGCGCGCCGGTGAAGTCCTGCACGAGCAGCAGCGTGAGGGTGCCGTTCTCGAGCGCGTTGGCCGCGAGGCTGGCCAGGTAGAGGCCGTCGGCGTCCGTGGTGCCGAGGCCGATCACCTCGTCGACGGTGCCGGTCGCCGTCCCGCTGGTGTCACCCTCGATCTCGAGCACCTGGTACGTCGACAGGTCGGTGCCCGGCGCGGCCTTCACCTCGACGTACTCCACGTCGGTGCCGGTCGTCGACGCACTGAACTCGTTGATCACCGGCGGCGCCGGCTCGACGACGGGTGGGGTCCCGAGGTCGGCGACGTTGTCCTGGGCGAAGCCCTCCCACTGGACGCTCGGGTCGAAGGCGTTGGTGCCGTCGGTGTCGCCCGCCTCCACGTCCGGCAGCCGGCGCAGGGTGTTGTCGGCCGTGCTCGTGGCGCCGGTGCCCCACTCGCTGCCCGGGTCGACGCCGATCTGGCCGATCACATCGAGCAGCGTGGTGCCCTTCCGGAGCACGACCGCGTCGTCACCGTTGAACCAGCCGGCGGCGCTGAGCTGGTCGGCCGCCAGGATCTCCGGGAGCGTGGCGGCGCTTTGGCCGAGGACGAAGACGTCGCCGGCAGCGACGGTGCCCGTCAGGTTGATCGTCAGCCCGGCGGTGGCCGAGCCGTTGAAGAACATCTGCACGCTGTACGACGTCGCGGCAGTGCCGGTGTTGAGCACGACCGGTGCGGCGGTGCCGTTGTAGATCTCGAGGGCCTTGTTGTTGCCGCTGCCCTCGACGTACTCGGAGAAGAAGAGCTCCGTGGGTGCGGCGTTGGCCGGGGCCGCGGCGAGCACGGCCAGGGGAGCGGCGGCGAGCGCCAGCAGGGAGAGAAGGGACGTGACGCGACGACGCATGCGAGGGCTCCCGAGTTGGAGGGGTGGGTGCGGGCGGTGCTGCACTGTAAGCACGCGCTCGTCGGGTTGACGAGGTGCGTGCCGACGAAGTTTCGGGGTCTGCGAGGTGAACCTTCGCCAAGCGGCGTAGGGGCGTGAGCCGCTGGATGGGACGGGCCTGCGCACCGTGGCGTCCGGCGGCTAGGGTGAGGACTCTCATGAGCATGCGCAACGCCCTTCCGGGGGCGCTCCTTCGTTGCCGCAGCGGGGCCTGACGCCGGACCTCCTCGCTGCGGGGAGCGGGCTGCGCGCCGGCGCCCACCACTCGTCGAAGGACAGCGACTCATGACTCACCAGACACAGCCCCACCAGCAGGGGGGCTTCGCGCCGTACCGCTCGTACAGCACCCAGCAGCCAAGCCCGATGCCGCATCGCCGTTATCGGGCCTTCGAGCCCATCGACCTGCCCGACCGCACCTGGCCGGCCAACCGCATCACCAGCGCACCGCGCTGGCTCTCCACCGACCTGCGCGACGGCAACCAGGCCCTCATCGACCCGATGACGCCGGCGCGCAAGATGAAGATGTTCGAGCTGCTCGTGCGGATGGGCTACAAGGAGATCGAGGTCGGCTTCCCGAGCGCGAGCCAGACCGACTTCGACTTCGTCCGGCAGCTCGTCGAGCAGGACCGGGTGCCCGAGGACGTCACCATCTCGGTGCTGACGCAGGCCCGCGAGGACCTCATCGAGCGCACCGTCCAGTCGCTGGTCGGCGTCCACCACGCCAACATCCACCTCTACAACGCGCTGGCCCCGCTGTTCCGCCGCGTCGTCTTCCACGCCGGCAAGGACGAGGTGCGCAACATCGCCGTGCGCGGCACCGAGATGGTGATGAAGTACGCCGACTCGTGGCTCGACAAGACCGTGATCGGCTACGAGTACAGCCCCGAGATCTTCACGGGCACCGAGCTGCCGTTCTCGGTCGACGTGTGCGAGGCCGTCTCCGACGTGTGGCAGCCCGAGGACGGCCGCGAGATCATCCTCAACCTGCCGGCGACGATCGAGATGGCGACGCCGAACGTCTACGCCGACCAGATCGAGTGGTTCTCCCGGCAGCTGACCCGCCGCGACTTCACGACCATCTCGCTGCACCCGCACAACGACCGGGGCACCGCCGTGGCCGCGACCGAGCTGGCGGTGATGGCCGGCGCCGACCGGGTCGAGGGCTGCCTGTTCGGGCACGGCGAGCGCACCGGCAACGTCTGCCTGGTCACCCTGGGCATGAACCTGTTCAGCCAGGGCATCGACCCGCAGATCGACTTCTCCGACATCGACGAGATCCGGCGGACCGTCGAGTGGTGCACGCAGCTGCCGGTGCACCCGCGCCACCCCTATGCGGGCGACCTGGTCTACACGGCGTTCTCGGGCTCGCACCAGGACGCGATCAAGAAGGGCCTGGAGGACCTCGACGAGAAGGCCCGGCAGGCGGGCGTACCCGTGGGCGAGCTCGCCTGGGAGGCGCCGTACCTGCCGATCGACCCGAAGGACGTCGGCCGCTCCTACGAGGCCGTGATCCGGGTCAACAGCCAGTCGGGCAAGGGCGGGGTGGCCTACGTCCTCAAGGCCGAGCACAAGCTCGACCTGCCGCGGCGGGCGCAGATCGAGTTCTCCCGCGTGATCCAGGAGCACACCGACGCCGACGGGGGCGAGATCAGTCCGGAGCGGATCTGGGAGATCTTCACCGCCGAGTACCTCGCCCGCGAGACCCCGCTCCGGCTCGACTCGGTGCACACCTCCTCGGCGGCGGGGGAGAAGGACCAGCTCGAGACCAACGTCTTCGTCGACGGCGAGCTGACCACGCTGCACGGCACCGGCAACGGCCCGATCGCGGCGTTCGTCAACGCCATCAACGAGGTGCCCCGGCCCGCCGGGTCCTTCGACGTGCGGGTGCTCGACTACCACGAGCACGCGCTCTCGGCCGGTGGCGACGCGATCGCGGCGGCGTACGTCGAATGTCTCGTCGGCGACCAGGTGCTCTGGGGCATCGGCCTCGACGCCAACATCGTGACGGCGTCGCTGAAGGCCGTCATCAGCGCGGTCAACCGCGCGTAGCGCGCCGCGTCCAGGAGGGGCGGCCCTCTTACTTGAACAGTCAGTCAAGCCCGTGGGAGGATGCGGCATCCGTCGACCCGGAGGCCCGATGAGCGAGAACGAAGCGATCAGGACCGCGTTTCACGAGGTGACCGCTGCGCAGGGCGGCTCGCACCTCGAGGACAGCGGCTGGATGTGGCTCGAAGGCTTCGGCGACGCGGCGAAGGAGTACGCCGCGATCCGCGACGACGTGGCGGTGTGGGACGTCTCGCCGTTGAACAAGTGGGAGCTCCGCGGACCCGACGCCCTGAAGGGCGCCCAGCGGGTGTTCAGCAACGACGCTCTCGGGCTCGAGGTCGGGCAGGTGCGGTACGGCGCGTTCCTCGATGCCGACGGGCTCATGGTGGACGACGGGACCGTGTTCAACACCGGGCGCGAGGACCACTGCTGGGTGATGACGAACGGCCGTGACCACGACGAGCGCTTCGGGGAGCTGCTGCAGGACCTCGACGCGGAGTTCGAGTGGGTCACGCCGTCGATGCCGCATCTCGGCGTGATCGGGCCCCGGTCGCGGGAGGTCGTCCAGAAGCTCACCGACGAGGACATCGGGCCGTTGCGGTACTTCCGGTTCGTCCCGCGGCCGATCCGGGTCGCCGGCGTGGAGGTGCACCTGTCGCGGACCGGGTACGGCGGCGAGCTCGGGTACGAGCTGTTCCTGGTCGACCCCAGCGACGCCGAGACCCTCTGGAACGCGGTGCTGGGCGCAGGCGTGACGCCGATCGGCACCGACGCCATCGAAGTCGCCCGGGTCGAGGCCGGGCTGATCGTGACCGGCTACGACTACGAGCCGCACGAGCGAACGCCGTTCGACTTCAACCTCGACCGGATGGTGCGGCACGACCTCGGGCTCGGGTTCGCCGGCGAGGGCTCACTGCGCGCCGTCGCCGCCGACCCGCCCAACCGCTTCGTCACGCTGCGCTACGAGGCCGACGAGCTCCCCGAGTACGGCGCGGCGGTCACGAAGGACGGCGAGGAGGTCGGGGTCCTCACGAGCCCGACCGACAGCCCGAGGTTCGGCAAGATCGGGCTCGCGGTCGTCGAGAGCGGGCAGGCGAGCCTGGGGAACACCCTGGGCGTGGCCGTGGGCGACGAGATCGTCGCCGCGACGGTCGACGTACTGCCGATCTACGACCCGGAGAAGAAGCGTCCGCGCTCCTAGCCTCAGGTGAGTGCCACCGCGTCCAGCAGTCGCTGGCCGGCAGCGGCGGCGGTGGCACGCAGCTCCGGGCCGCCGTGGATCCGGAAGGGCAGCTGCATCTCGGTGAGCATCGAGGCGAACCACGGCGGGTCGCCGGTCGTGCCGGTCAGGTGGGTGCGGCCGTCGTCGAGGGGGGTCAGCACCCCGCGGGCGCGCGGGAACCATGGGGCGACGGCCGCGACGGGCGCGTCGACGACGACGTCGACGGCGTACTTCCAGCCCTCGCTCAGGTGCTCCTCGACGGCGAGCAGCGGGTCGAGGTCGGGGGGCGGGTCGAAGCCCTGCTCGCCGACGCGGACCGAGGCGACCCGGTCGACGCGCAGCACGCGGCGGGCGTCGACGGTGTGCGACCAGCACAGCAGGTACCACAGCCCGTGCCGGACCACGACCGCCCACGGGTCGAGCTCCATCTCGCGGTCGCGGACGGCGGAGCCCGACGTACGCCGATACCAGATCCGCACTCTCCGGTGCTGTTCGGCGGCCCGGATGAGGGTCGCCGTCGTCTCGGGGTCGGGGACGGCCACCCGCTGACGCCGGCGCGCGCTGCCGCGGAGCACGGTGTCGGCCGCGGCTCCCACTCGTTCGGGCAGCACCCGGATGATCTTGCCGAGCGCGCTGCCCACGGCATCGTCGGTGTCGGTGGTCGCGTGCGGGCCCTCGACGAGAGCCATCACCAGCCCCAGTGCCTCGGGAGCGGTGAACATCAGCGGTGGCAGCCGCAGACCCCGGCCGACCCGGTAGCCGCCGTACGGTCCTCGGGTGGACTCGATCGGCACCTCGGCCTCGCGGAGCAGGGCGACGTAGCGGCGCGCCGCTCGGTCGGAGACCCCGAGCCGCTCGGCCAGTCGCTCGGCGGTGATGCCGGGCTCGTTCTGGACCATCTCGAGCGTGAGCAGCGCCCGGGACAGCGGACTGGTCTCGTCTCGCACCAGCGACATGACACGCCTTCCGGAAGGTGAACGTCCGGAACGCAGCCTAGGCTCGTGCCCGTGAGTGATGCCATCGAGCTGCCGCCGCGGCCGTTCCCGGCCGCCCCAGACGAGGTCGAGGCGCTGCTGGGCGCCCTGCACCGCAACCGACGTACCTTCGCCTGGAAGACGGGCGGCCTGGACGCCGACGCGCTTCGGCGCACGTTGGGCGCGTCGAGCGTGACCCTCGGCGGGCTGATGAAGCATCTGGCCCTCGTCGAGGACCACTACTTCACCCACCAGCTGATGGGTCGCGACTACCCGGCCGTCTGGGCGCCGATGGGCGAGGACCCCGACTGGGACTGGCACTCCGCCGCCGACGACAGCGCCGAGACGCTGCGCGCGCTCTGGCTCGAGGCTGTCGCCCGGTCCGAGGCCGCCACCGAGGAGGCGCTGGCCGACGGCGGCCTCGACCGGCCGCTGGCCGAGTCGGACTGGACCGAGCTGCCCAACCTGCGGCGAGTCCTGGTCGACCTGATCGAGGAGTACGCCCGGCACACCGGCCACGCCGACCTGATCCGCGAGTCCATCGACGGGCTCGTCGGGGAGGACGCGCCCCAGGAGCCAAGCTGACTGGCGCGGTCGTGTGGTCGCTTAGGTTGTGGCTGGCCACGCCCTAACCGACCACAGCACCGCACCAGTTGGTCACCAGCGGCGGCGGGAGTCGGCGTACCTGGTCAGGGCCGCAGCAGCGACTTGATCGCGCGCCGCTCGTCCATGGCGGCGTACGCCTCGGCGGCCTCGGCGAGCGGCAGGTGCAGGTCGAACACGACGCCCGGGTCGATCTCGCCCGCGAGGACGAGGTCGCGCAGCATCGGCAGGTACGCGCGCACGGGCGCGACGCCCCCGCGCAGACCGACGTTGTCGCCGAACATCGTGGAGATCGGCACCTCCACGTCGTGGGGAACGCCGACGAAGCCGACGCATGAGCCCGGGCGGGCGCAGTCGAACGCCGTGGTCATGGCCTCACCCGTGCCGACGCACTCGAGCACGGCGTCGGCACCGACACCGTCGGTCAGGTCCTTGACGGCGCTGACGGCGTCCGCGCCCCGGGCCGCCACGACATCGGTGGCGCCGAACTCGCGGGCGATGGCCTGCCGGGGCGCGTGGCGCGACATCACGACGACGCGCTCGGCGCCCATCCGCGAGGCGGCCAGGACGCCGCACAGGCCGACGGCGCCGTCGCCGACGACGACGACGGTGTCACCCGCGGAGACGTCGGCGGCCATGGCGGCATGCCAGCCCGTGCCCATCACGTCGGAGAGCGCCAGCAGCGACGGCACCAGGTCGTCGTCGGGCACCTCGGGAGTCGAGACGAGAGATCCGTCGGCGAGTGGCATCCGGACGTACTCACCCTGGCCCGCGTCGACCAGGTGGCCGTCGGCGTCCGGGTGTCCGTAGCCGCCTCCGTTGGCGCACGCAGAGTGCATGCCGGCCCGGCAGTGCGGGCAGGTGCCGTCGGAGTAGAGGAACGGCGCGATCACGAAGTCGCCGGCCCGGATCGTGCTCACCTCGGAGCCGACCTCCTCGACGATCCCGACGAACTCGTGACCGATGCGACGCGGACCCTGCACCTCGTTGAGCCCGCGATAGGGCCACAGGTCACTGCCGCACACGCACGCCGCGGTCACGCGCACGAGCGCATCGGTGGGGGTCTGGATCGACGGGTCGGGCACGTCCTCGACGCGGATGTCGCCCGGAGCGTGCAGCAGGGTGGCCTTCATGCTTCCTACCCTGTCACGCGATCTCTGGCGCGCCCCCGCAATCCGTGGCTGGTCCTGATGCTCGTGCTCTCGGTGGTCTCGGCCGTCCTGGTCGGGGTCGCGCAGCTGCGGGCCGGGCTGGCCGGGGCGGTCGTCGAGCCACCGGGAGCGGACCTCACCGTGGAAGGCTGGTTCTTGTCGGCGCCGTTCGCCGTGGGCTGGATCGCGGTCCTGGCGCTGGGCTGGTGGGCACGGGCGGCGGCCGTGCTCCTCGTCCTCGCCCGTACCCCCACGCGGCCGGCCGAGCAGTCGGGTGCTGAGGTGGCTGCCACAGCAACCACCTGAGCACCCGACCACTCGTCGGCACGGCGTCCTAGAGTCAGCCGTATGGCCATCGTCCACACCGACGCCGACATCACCCCGACCAAGCTCGAGCTCCTCCAGGAGTGGCTGCCCTCGCGTCCGTGGTGGCCCGGGGGCGACGGCGACGGGATGGAGCAGGTGGGCTCCTTCCGGTTCGACGACCCGGCGGGCGAGGTCGGGGTCGAGACGATCCTGGTGCGCGTGGGGGATGCGGTCCTCCAGGCGCCGCTGACCTACCGGGGTGCCCCGCTCGAGGGCGCCGACGACCACCTGATCACCACGATGGAGCACACGGTGCTCGGGCGACGGTGGATCTACGACGGCTGCGGTGACCCGGTGTGGGCCGCGGTCACCGCGTCGGCCGCACTGACCGGTGGTCGGGAGGCCGACCTGGAGGTCGAGCAGGACGGCGAGAGGAAGGTCTTCCGCTCGCGCACCTCCGCGCAAGGAAGCGGCGGCGCGGGCGCCACCGCCCAGGTGAGCGTTGGTGCGACCGGCACCCCGAGCCCTCGCGACGAGGGCGCGACCACGGTGGTCACTGCCGGCCCCTACGAGATCATCGTGGCCCGCATCGCAGGCACCGACCTCGGCGAAGGCGCGACGGTCACCGTCGGGCCGCGCGAGGGCGATCCCTTCGTCGCGGTACGCGTCCGGGCGACCCGAGGAGACGGGTGACCGAGCCCGCCGACTGGTTCCTCACCAAGTCCGACCGCGGCAACGCCCAGACCCGGCTCGATGCGCAACACCCCGGGGAGCAGGCCTGGTCGGAGGGCAACCGCGTCGTCCCGCTGATCCACGGGTCGACGTACTTCCGCGACCTCTACGAGCACCTCGAGACCACGCGGCCCGGCGACCTGGTGCTGTTCACCGACTGGCAGGGCGATGCCGACCAGCGGCTGACCGGCGAGCCGGGCAGCGAGGTCGTCGAGGTGCTCGGCCGCGCCGACGAGCGCGGCGTCGACGTCCGCGGGCTCGTCTGGCGCTCGCACCGGGCGGTGACCGCGGCCGAGAACCGCCGACTGAGCAAGGCTCTGCAGAAGCGCGGCGCCGAGGTGCTCGTCGACATGCGCATCCGGATGGGCGGCTCGCACCACCAGAAGCTCGTCGTCATCCGCTACCAGGGTGAGCCGGAGCGCGATGTGGCCTACGTCGGCGGCATCGACCTGTGCTACTCGCGCCGCGACACCCGCGAGCACGAGGGCGACCCGCAGGCGGTCGGCCACATGGCGAAGGAGTACGGCGACATCCCGCCCTGGCACGACGTGATGGGCAGGATCAGCGGACCGGCCGTGCACGACGTCGAGACGGTCTTCCGCGAGCGCTGGGAGGACCCGACCCGGCTGACCCGCAACCCGCTGCTGTTCGCCAAGGACCGCATGCTCGGCATGGACATGAGCCCAGACCCGCTGCCGGAGCAGGCGCCGCCGCCTCCACCGGCCGACGGCGGGACCCACGCCGTCCAGCTGCTGCGCACCTACCCGAACCTGCGGCACGGCCGCGACTATCCGTTCGCGCGCGGTGGCGAGCGCAGTGTCGCCCGCGGCTACACCAAGGCGGTGATGCAGGCCCGTCGGCTGATCTACGTGGAGGACCAGTACCTCTGGGGCCATCACGTCGCCGACGTCTTCACCCGTGCGCTGCGCGAGAACCCCGACCTTCGGGTGATCGCGGTCGTCCCCCTCCACCCCGACCTGCCCGGGATGAGCGGCGTGCCCGAGAACCTCGGCCGGCGGCGCGCCATGCTCGACATGGCGCGCGCGGCCCCCGACCGCTTCGCGGTCTACGGCATCGAGAACGACGCCGGCACCCCGATCTACGTGCACGCCAAGGTCTGCCTGGTCGACGACGCCTGGGCGACCATCGGCAGCGACAACTTCAACCGGCGCTCCTGGACGCACGACTCCGAGCTCACCGCGGCCGTCGTCGACACCGACGACGACCACGCCCGCCGGCTGCGGCTCACCCTCGCCGCCGAGCACCTCGGCCGCGGCGAAGACCTGGCCGAGGTCGACGACTGCGTGGACCCGCGCGACATGTACGCCGTCTACGAGCAGACCGCCGCGCGCCTCGACGAGTGGTACGCCGCCGGCCGCGTCGGGCCGAAGCCGGCCGGCCGGCTGCGCCGACTCAGCCCGCCGCGGATGAGCCCGCTCACCCGCGCGCTGGCGCTGCCGGCGTACCTCGTCCTGCACGACCCCGACGGCCGTCCCGGCCCGCTGAAGAAGCGCGACGAGTTCTAGGCATGCGCGCCGGGGTTGAGTTGCGCCTCAGTGCCGGCCGGCAGGGTGCGCAACGCTGGTGTCGGGGCCCTGAGGCGCAGCTCAACGAGCCTCTCGGTCGCCGTCGGCGGGTGCGGGTGGTCGGGCGTCAGGCTCAGGGCTAGCCACAAGGAAGGCCGAGTGCTTGAGTCGGTTCATGAACGCCTCGGCCACGCCCCTCCACCGTCGTACCGTGCTCGGTGGCACCGCAGTAGGTGTCGCTCTCGTCGCCGTTCCGGCGACTGCTGCCTGGGCGAAGCCCCGGCACTTCGACTACCCCTTCACGCTCGGTGTGGCCAGCGGTGACCCCGAGCCGACCGCCGTCGTGCTGTGGACCCGGCTGGCGCCGAAGCCCTTCGACGTCGGCCACGGCATGTCCGGGCTCAACGAGGTCGAGGTGCGCTGGAAGGTCGCCACCGACGAGGGCATGACCGACGTGGTCGCCCAGGGCACGACGGCGACCTTCAACGCCTGGGCGCACTCGGTGCACGTCGAGGCCAAGGGTCTCGCGCCGGGCCGGGTCTACCACTACCAGTTCGAGGCGGGTGGGCACGTCAGCCCGGTGGGACGCACCAAGACGGCGCCTGCTCCGGGATCCGCCGTCGGCGGGGTGAGCTTCGCCTCGGTCTCGTGCCAGGCCTACGACTACGGCTACTTCACGTCCTATCCGCACATCGTGGCCGACGACCCGGACTTCGTGATGCACCTCGGTGACTACGTCTACGAGTACGGCATGTCCGCGACGGCCGGCAACCGCGGGACGCCGGTGCCCGCGATCGTGCAGGGGGCGCCGAAGACACTGCGCGAGTGGCGGGCGACGCACGCGCTCTACAAGCTCGACCCGGACCTGCAGGAGGCCCAGCGTCTGCTGCCCTTCGTGGTGACGTGGGACGACCACGAGTACTTCAACGACTACGCCGGTGATGCCCCGACGGCGCCGGGCGGTGCCAACTCGGGTCCGCGCGCGGCGGCGTACCAGGCCTACTGGGAGCATCAGCCGCTGCGCGCCGCCGCACGCTTCAAGAGCGGCGAGATCCGCCTCTACCGCCGGCTGGCCTTCGGCAGCCTGCTCCAGGTCGACATGCTCGACGGGCGCCAGTTCCGATCGGTGCCGCCCTGCGGCTGGGGCGAGGCGCAGGCCTGCGAGGCGGCGTACGACCCCGCGATCACGATGCTCGGCACCGCGCAGGAGCAGTGGCTCTACGCCGGCCTGGGCTCGGGCGCGCACTGGAACGCCTTCGGCAACAACGTGATGGTCGGGCGGCTCGACCACGACGGAGCCGCGGGCGACCTGCTCTGGAACGACGCCTGGGACGGCTTCCCGGCCGCCCGCAACCGGCTGCTCGACCAAGTGGTCGACCGCGACGTCCGCAATGCCGTGTTCGTCACCGGCGACTGGCACAGCACGTTCGTCAACGACGTGAAGCAGAACTTCGACGCACCCGACTCGCCGGTCGTGGCCACCGAGTTCGTCGGCACGTCGATCTCGACGAACGGCGACGGCCCCGTCTACGGGCCCTACTACGGACCGATGATCGGCTTCAACCCGCACATCAAGTTCTTCGACGGCGACCGGCGCGGCTACCAGCGGCACACGCTGACGGCCGATGCGTGGCGTACCGACCTGGTCATGGTCGACCGGGTCGGCACACCCACCTCGCCGGCGTCGGTGCTGAAGTCGTTCGTCGTGCAGGACGGGGTCCCGGGGGCCGTGCCGGTGTGAGCCTCCCGATCCGCGTCGTCCGCGTCATCCCGGGCGACGACCTCGTGCCCGGCGACCCGACACCGGGGATGGCGCGCTCGCTCGCCTTCGAGGAGCCGCTGCTGTGGGCGGGGCGCGTCGTGACGGAGCCCGGCGCGGTGTCCGGCTGGCACCACCATGACGTCAACGAGTCGAGCCTCTACGTCGTCTCCGGCGTGCTGCGGCTGGAGTGCGAGGGCTTGGAGGGGTACGTCGACGCGCATCCCGGCGACTTCGTGCACGTGCCCGCCCACACCGTCCACCGCGAGAGCAACCCGGGCGACGAGGAGTCGGTGGCGGTCGTCGCGCGAGCCGGCGGCGGGATCCCGACCGTCAACGTCGAGGCGCCACCGGGTCGCTGACGCCACGCAAGCCGAGGAGCCGGCGTACACGCGGTCGGGAGGACGCGCCGTTCAGCAACCAGCAGCCTGGGTCCAACACCTGACCGAGGTCAGGGAAGGCGCATGAGCTCGATCTGTTGCTCGGAGCCCGGCCGCAGCTCCTCGAGGTGGCCGGTGGCGACGAACCCGTAGCGCTCGTAGGCCGCGCGGGCCCCCGGGTTGGCCGTGTTGACGTGCAGAACGACCGGGAGGGCGCGCTCGCGCGCCCACTGCACCACGATGTCCAGCACGTGGAACGCGTGACCCCACCGACGGTGCGCCGGGTCGGTCCACATGCCGAAGACCATCAGCCCGTCGTCACGCGGGAATCCGCCGCCGAGGGCGACGGGTCGGCCGTCCACGACCACCACGACCCGCGGACCCGCCTTGAGCCGCTCGCGCCAGTCGTCCTCGGCGAAGGCCAGCTCCCGCTCGTAGGTCGACCCGAAGGCGTCCGGGGCGTCGGCCAGCGAGCGCAGACGGATCTCGCGCCAGACCTCCCAGTCGTCCGCGTGGATCCGGCGTACCCGCAGGCTCGGCGACTCAGTCATCGAGCTCGAGGATGCAGGCCGTGCCGACGTCCTCGAAGCCGACGCGACGGTAGATCGACGCCGCGGCATCCGAGCCGGCGGAGAGGAACACGGTCGAGACCCCGGCGTGCAGGGCGGCGCGGGTGAGCGCCTCGGTGACAGCCGTCCCGAGGCCGCGGCCGCGGCCACGCGGGACGATCCCGATGCCCATGAGCTCGCTGACCTCTCCACGGGGGGACGCGGAGCCGCCGCCGACGACGGTGCCGGCGTCGTCGTAGGCGGCGACCATGATGAGGTCGCCCGAGGCGATGAGGTCGGGCTGCGACTGGAGCTCGGCTGGCGCGTAGTCGTCGGTCTCGCCGAAGGACGCGTGGACCGCTCCTACCGACACCGCGAGGTCGGGGTGGTCAGGCGTCATCACCACCACGCCCTGCTGCTCGGGCGGCGGCGGCACGTCGCGGCGAACCAGCAGCGGGTACTGGTCGGCAGGGTGACCCACCGCCTCGGCCACGGCCGGACCGAGGGATGGCGTGACCTCGTCGACCCACTCGATGTTGCGGGCGAGGCCGAGCTCGGCGCGCCGCTCGAGCACGCGGCGTACGTCGTCGGCGGTGAAGGCGCCCGCGTACCCCAGGCGCGGACGCGCGTAGAACGGCCACGAGGTCGTTGCGGCCGGCCGGAAGTTGGTGAAGGGGCCGACCTGCTCGGGGTCGGCCGTGGCGCGCGGGACCGTGTCGTAGTAGGTCTCGAGGCGCTGGAGCACGGTGTCGCGATCGGTCACCTGACCAGCCTGGCAGCGCGTGGCGTTACTAGCGAGTAGATTTCTCTCATGGCCACCAAGCTGGTCTCCGAGCGGATCGGGCAGTTCTTCGTCGAGAGCGACGCGGGACGCGACCGGCTGGAGTACACCGAGTACGGCAGCGGCGACCGCTGGGTGGTTCTCATGCACGGCCAGCTGATGCCGCGACGCATGCAGCAGCCGCTGGCCCGGGCGCTCGCCGCGGAGGGTCTGCACGTCGTGACCCTCGACCTCCTCGGTCACGGCCGCTCCGACCGGCCCGCCGACCCGCTGATCTACTCCGTGACCGCGTTCGCCGAGCAGGTGGTGCTCCTGCTCGACCACCTCGGCGCGGCCCAGGCCGTCGTCGGGGGTACGTCGCTGGGCGCCAACGTCTCGCTCGAGGTCGCCGTCGTCGCGCCCGGCCGGGTGCGTGGGCTGCTGGTGGAGATGCCCGTGCTCGACAACGCGGTCGAGGCCGGGATCATCGCCTTCTCACCGCTGATGTTCGCCGCGCGCTTCCTGCCCGTCACCGTCGACCTGGTGCGCTGGCTGACCCGGCCGATCCCGCGCGGGCTGGTCCCCTTCTGGGCCGGGATCGTGCTCGACACCCTCGACCAGCGGCCGGACTCGATGGGGGCCGTCGTGCACGGGCTGTTCTTCGGCAGGATCGCGCCTCCCTCGCGTGAACGCCGCGCCATCGTGGTGCCGGCGTTGGTGGTCGGCCACCCGGCCGACCCGATCCACCCGGCTGCCGACGCCGCGATGCTGGCGGCCGAGATGCCCGACGCGACGTTCGTCAGGGCCAAGGACATCCTCGAGTGGCGCTTGCGTCCCGAGCGGCTCAACGCCCTGGCCGCCGAGTTCTGCCTCAAGGCGTGGCGCTCCGGTGGCGCGGCGGGGCGGCGGCGTGCCGCTCGCTGAGGGAGAATGTCGGGGTGCCTCTGTACCGCGACGAGGCGATCGTGCTGCGCACCCAGAAGCTGGGTGAGGCCGACCGCATCATCACCCTGCTGACCCGCGAGCACGGGCGCGTGCGCGCGGTCGCGCGCGGGGTGCGCAAGACGTCGTCGCGGTGGGGCTCGCGCCTGGAGCCGTTCACCCATGTCGACCTGCAGATCGCCGAGGGGCGCACCCTCGACGTGGTCACGCAGGCCGAGACGCGCGCGCCGTACGGATCGGGGCTCGGCGAGGACTACGAGCGCTACACCGCCGGCACGGCGATGCTCGAGACCGCCGAGCGGCTCGCGTCGGAGGACAAGCAGCCGATGCTCCAGCAGTTCCTGCTGCTCGTCGGCGGCCTGCGCGCCATGGCGGCGGGTGAGCACGCCGCCTCGCAGGTGCTCGACTCCTACCTGCTGCGCTCGCTCGCCGTCGCGGGCTATGCGCCGTCCTTCGACCACTGCGTGCGCTGCGGCGACGAAGGCCCGCACAAGTGGTTCAACCCCTCGGCCGGCGGCGTGATGTGCGTCGACTGCAGGCTCCCGGGCTCGGCTACTCCTGCGCCCGCGACCGTCGACGTGCTCGGCGCGCTGCTCGCCGGTGACTGGGCCGTCGTCCACGCCGCCGAGCCCCGGCACCTCAGGGAGGCCAGCGGCATCGTCGCGGCGTACCTCGCCTGGCACCTCGAGCGTGGCCTTCGCTCCCTTGCGTACGTCGAGCGCTGATGGCGAGACGAGCCGTCCGCAAGCCGACCCCGCACCCGTCCGGGGCGACCCCGCCGCGGATTCCCCGCGGACTGGTGCCCCAGCACGTCGCGATCGTGATGGACGGCAACGGCCGCTGGGCCAAGCAGCGCGGGCTGCCGCGCACGGCCGGCCACGAGCGCGGTGAGCCGGCGCTCTTCGACGTCGTCGAAGGGGCGATCGAGATCGGCGTGAAGGCGATCTCGGCGTACGCCTTCTCCACCGAGAACTGGGCGCGCAGCCCCGACGAGGTGAAGTTCCTGATGGGCTTCAACCGTGACGTGATCAGGCGGCGCCGCGACGAGATGAACGAGCTCGGCGTGCGCGTTCGGTGGGCCGGCCGCGCGCCGCGGCTGTGGAAGTCGGTCATCGACGAGCTGAAGGTCGCCGAGGAGCTGACCCGCCGCAACGACGTGCTGACCCTGACGATGTGCGTCAACTACGGCGGCCGCGCGGAGCTCGCCGATGCCGCGCGCTCGATCGCCCGCGAGGTCGCTGCTGGCCGCCTCGACCCCGACCGCGTGACGGAGAAGACCTTCGCCAAGCACCTCTACGTGCCCGAGGTGTCCGACGCCGACCTCGTCTGGCGCACCTCGGGAGAGCAGCGGCTCTCGAACTTCATGCTCTGGCAGGCGGCCTACTCCGAGATGATCTTCACCGACGTGCTCTGGCCCGATGTCGACCGCCGCCACCTGTGGGCAGCGATCGAGACCTACGCCAGTCGCGACCGCCGCTACGGCGGGGCATTGCCCAACTCGTCGTAGCTGAACGTGCAGAAGTCGGAGCCGGACCCCGCCTCAGGCGGCCCCGCACCGAGGGCAGGCGACTTCTGCACGTCGAGCTACGACGGCGACGGCGTCGACGAGCACGGAGCGAACGTCGTCGGCGCGCAACATCACGTCCTCCCAGCTGAAGCGCAGCACCAGCCAGCCGGCTGCGACCAGGCGGTTGTAGCGCCGGGCGTCGCGCGCCAGTGCCGCGCGGTCGCCATGCCACTCGAACGAGTCCGCCTCCAGAACGATGCCCAGGTCGTGGTCGACGAGGTCGGGCCGGACCCAGCCGGAGTCGAGGGGGATCAGCCGTTGAGGCTCGACACGGAGCCCTGGCACGGAGCGCGCGATCGAGCGGAGCACCGACTCGAAGGGGTTCGCCGCGTCAGCGCGTGCCGCTCCGACCACTCGGCGCACCTTGGCTGCGCCGGCGCCTCGCACCGTCATGGTCACGCGCGCGAGGGTCGCCGGCGCAACTCCGTGTCGTAGCGCGGAGTCGGCGATCGCCAGTCCCTCGTCCTCCGGGAGCTGGCGCAGGCACTGCTCGAGCGTGACCTCGTGCGTGGTGACGATCCCGTCAAGGACCTGTTCGGGCAGGAGGTCAGCGTGGTGCACGTGCACCTCGGCTCGCACCCGCTGGGGCACCTTGCGGTTGCGCGGGACCGCCACATGCGGCTTGTCGGGCACCGTCTTGACCTCCCACCCGTGGTGCAGCGCGGCACTGGCGAGGCTCAGCACCCCCGAGATCCGATGGGCCGCCACGACTGCGTCACCCACCGATGCCAGGGCGTAGCGCCCGTAGCCCACAGTGGCTAGCTCGCCGGTGCGGAGGGCTCGGTCGACGTCGGCGCGGGACGTGGCCCGGACGAGATCGGCGCGCGTGGCGATCCCGCCCACCCGCTCCAGCACCTCGTCGACCCGCACTCGCACAGGATGCTGATCCCGCCGGCCGGGTGCGCCGGTCTCTCCACAGGCCGCGGCCTCACGAGCAGCGCGGACAGGTGCCGAAGATCTCCAGGTTGTGCGAGATCTCGGAGAAGCCGTGCTCGGCGGCGATGGCCGATGTCCAGCGCTCCACGGCCGGTCCCTCGACCTCGACGGTGGCTCCGCACGTGCGGCACACCAGGTGGTGGTGATGGGTGTCCGAGCACCGACGGTAGATCGCCTCGCCGTCCTCGGTGCGCATCACGTCGACCTCGCCATGGTCGGCCAGGAGCTGCAGCGTTCGGTAGACCGTCGCCAGGCCGACGCCGGCGCCGCGGTCTCCGAGCAGCTCGTGGATCTCCTGGGCCGAGCGGAAGTCGTCGAACGACTCCAGGGCGTCGAGGACCGCGAGCCGCTGCTTGGTCGGGCGCAGGGGAGCCCGGGAGTCTCCCTGGGTGGAGCCGTGCGCGGGGCCGGTCGGGTCAGTGCTCGTCATAGTGCTCTCCGTGGACGGCGTGCCGGTGCCCGTCGTGGACGTAGTCGACGTGGTCGCCGTGCTCGACCGCGACGTGGCCGCAGTCGGGCCCGTGGCTGTGCACGTCGTGGTCGTGCTCGTGCTCCGAGCTCACCTCGTGCTCCGGAGGTACGACGGGCGCGAACGGCGCCACCAGCTGCTGGCGGTGCCGCAGCCAGACCCCGAGCGGCCAGGTCACCACGAAGCAGGCCAGGGCAAGCAGCACGATCGTCGCGCCGGGCGCGACGGTCGTGCCGGGGGGTGCGAACGCCGACAGGGCCAGTCCGCCGACCGAGGCGAACGTGCCCAGCGCCATCGCGGCAGCGAGGGTGGTGCGGAACGAGCGCGTCAGCTGCTGGGCCGTGGCCACCGGCACGACCATCAGCGCGGAGACGAGCAGGAGCCCGACGGTGCGCATGGCCACGGTCACACTGACGGCTGCCAGCACGGCGATCAGCAGGTTGTAGCCGCGCACCCGCAAGCCGGCGACCTGGGCGAACTCCTGGTCCTGCGCGACCGCGAAGAGCTGCGGCGCGAGCCCGATGCAGACGAACACGACGACGATGGCCAGCGCCATCGTCACCCACACGTCGGAGACGGAGATGGTGGTGATGGAGCCGAAGAGGTACTGCTGGAGTGTCGCCGTGCTCTGGCCGCCGAGTCCCGTCAGCAGGATGCCGCCGGCCAGACCGCCGTAGAACAGCAGCGCCAGCGCCACGTCGCCGTTGGTGTGGCCGCGTTCGCGGATGACCTCGATCAGCGTCGCGCCGAGCACGGCGACGACCACGGCCGTCCAGGTGGGCGAGGTGCCGGTCAGCAGCCCGATCGCGACGCCGGTCACGGCGACGTGGCCGATGCCGTCACCCATCAGCGCCAGTCGGCGCTGGACCAGGTAGGTGCCGACGGCCGGAGCGGCCAGTCCCGTGAGCACCGCGGCGAGGAGGGCGCGCTGCATGAACGGCAGCGTGAAGATGTCCATCAGTACGGCTCCAGCGGCGACGCGATGTGGGGCGCGTGGTCGTGGGGCTCGCGGGACCCGTGGTGGTGACCGTGGTCGAGGAGCGGCTCGTGCTCGGCCTGCTCGGCGAGCGGGGCACCGTCGTAGACCAGCCGTCCGTCGCGCATCACCACGGCCCGCTCGACGAGCGGGGCGAGGGGGCCGAGCTCGTGGGCGACCAGGACGATCGTCGAGCCGCGGTCCTTCAGCGCTGTGAGGGCGGCGGCCAGGCCGCGCTGGTTGGGCAGGTCGACGCCGGCGGTCGGCTCGTCGAGGAAGAACAGCTCCGGCTCCGCGGCCAGTGCCCGCGCGATGAGGGCTCGCTGCTGCTGGCCACCGGAGAGCTGCGAGATGCCGTCGCCGGCCCGGTGCGTCAGGCCGACGACGTCGAGCGCCTCGGCGATCGCAGCCTTGTCGGCCCGCGAGAGCACCCGGAACAGCCGCCGCCGCGAGAGCCGGCCCGAGGCGACGACCTCCCACACGGACGCGGGTACGCCGGACGACGCCCCCGCCCGCTGGGGCACGAACCCGATCCGGTGCCAGTCGGTGAACGCCTCGATCGGGGTGCCGAAGAGCCGGAGCTCGCCGGAGACGAGCGGGCGGAGCCCGACCAGGGCCTTCACGAGCGTGGTCTTGCCGGAGCCGTTGGCGCCCATCAGCGCGACGAACTCGCCGGCCCTCACCGTGAGGTCGACCCCGCGCAGGACCGGGCGGCCACCGATGGCGACCGCTCCGTCGCGCAGCTGCAGCGGGTCGCTCATCGGGCGCAGCCGTTCGCCTGTTCGAGCGCGGCCAGGTTGGCCTCCATCAGCGAGAGGTAGTCCTCGTCGGCGGTCTCGTCGGTCGGGCCCTCGATCGGGTCGAGGACGGCCGTGTCCACGCCCATGTCGCGGGCCAGGGTCTCGGTCAGTCGCGGGCTGGCCAGTCGTTCGGAGAAGACGGTGGTGATGCCGTCCTCGGCGATGACCTCCTGGAGATGGGCGAGGTCAGCGGGCGTCGGCTCGGCGCCGGGGGAGAGGCCGGCGATCGGCTCCATGGCCAGACCGTACTTCGACAGGTAGCCGAACGCGTCGTGGGACACCACGATGGTGCTCCGCTCGCAGTCGGCCAGCCCGTCGGCGTACGCCGCGTCGAGGTTCTCCAGATCGGCCCGGAGGGCGTCCGCGTTGGCGGTGTACCGCTCCGCGTTGGCGGCGTCGGCCTTGCTCAGCTGCTCGGCGACGGCGTCCCCGAGCGCGGCCATCCGGAGCGGGTCGAGCCAGAAGTGCGGGTCCAGGTCACCGTGGTCGTGTCCTCGCCCTCGTCCTCGGTGTGCTCATGGCCCTCGGCGGCGGGCTCGAGGCCGACGATCTCGCCGGCCTCGAGGGTGTCGCCCTCGTAGGTCTGCTCGATCGCCTCGTCGACGGCGGGCTGGAAGTCGGCGAGGTAGACGACCAGTGCGGCCTCGGCGATCTCGGCGGTCTCGCGGACGCCGAGCTCGAGGTCGTGCGGCTCTCCGCCGGGCCGGGTCAGTGTCGAGACGGCGACGCGCTCACCGCCGACCCGCTCGACGACGTAGGCCAAGGGGTAGAACCCGGCGGCGACCCGGATGTGGTCGGCGTCGGGCTCGGCCAGCGCGCTGCAGCCGCTCAGCAGCAGCGCCGCCGTCGCCAGCCCCACCAACGCCTTCATGAGAACGATTCTCACTCAAGTTGAGAACCATTGTCAAAGTGGGTGTCGAGACGCCCTGGCGGGCCTCCTCGGCCAACGGAAGGCCCTACAGTGCCGAGCGTGCTGGTGGTGAGCAGGTTCCGCGTGCCCTCGGGCGAGGCGGCGGCGTTCCGCGACGACCTGACCCGCGCCCACGAGGTGCTCGCGGCGCAACGGGGGTACGTCGCCGGGTGGGTCGGCCGCAATGTCGACGACCCGGAGCTGTGGACGCTGACCACCCGGTGGGAGCACGTCGGCGCCTATCGCCGCGCGCTCTCGACGTACGACGCCAAGCTGAGCGCGGTCCCGGTGCTGAGCCGCGCCGTCGACGAGCCGAGCGCCTACGAGCTGGTCGAGCCGGGATCCAGCCTCAACGAGGCGGTCCCCCGAAGAATCGGGCCGAGGGAAATCGGCTAGCCACCTCCCCCTAGGCTGGCAGGGTTTTCACCCAGCGCAGCAAGGAGCATCCCCAGTGGCAAAGCCGCCCCCGTCAGCCGTCGACCACGTCGTCTCCCTGGCCAAGCGCCGGGGCTTCGTGTACCCGTGCGGCGAGATCTACGGCGGCACCCGGTCGGCCTGGGACTACGGCCCGCTCGGCGTGGAGCTGAAGGAGAACATCAAGCGCGAGTGGTGGCGCTCGACCGTGCAGATGCGCGACGACGTGGTCGGCCTCGACTCCAGCGTCATCCTGCCGACGAAGACGTGGGAGGCCTCGGGCCACGTCGCGACGTTCTCCGATCCGCTCACCGAGTGCCAGTCGTGCCACAAGCGCTTTCGGGCCGACCACCTCCAGGAGGAGTTCGCGGAGAAGAAGGGCATCGAGGATCCCGACACGGTCGAGCTGTCCACGCTTGCCTGCCCCAACTGCGGCACCCGCGGCGCCTGGACCGAGCCGCGCCAGTTCTCCGGCCTGCTGAAGACCTACCTCGGTGTCGTCGAGGACGAGTCGGGCCTGCACTACCTGCGCCCGGAGACCGCGCAGGGCATCTTCCTCAACTTCACCAACGTCGTGACCAGCCAGCGGATGAGGCCGCCCTTCGGCATCGCGCAGACCGGCAAGTCGTTCCGCAACGAGATCACGCCCGGCAACTTCATCTTCCGCACCCGCGAGTTCGAGCAGATGGAGATGGAGTTCTTCGTCAAGCCGGGCGAGGACGAGGAGTGGCACCAGTACTGGATCGACGAGCGCACGCGGTGGTACGTCGACCTCGGCATCGACCCCGACAACCTGCGCCACTACGAGCACCCGAAGGAGAAGCTCAGCCACTACTCCAAGCGGACCGTCGACATCGAGTACCGCTTCCGGTTCGCCGGCTCGGAGTGGGGCGAGCTCGAGGGCATCGCCAACCGCTTCGACTACGACCTGCGGACCCACCAGGAGCACTCCGGCCAGGACCTCGCCTACTTCGACCAGGCGGCCGACGAGCGCTATCTGCCCTACGTCATCGAGCCGGCGGCCGGGCTGTCGCGCAGCCTGATGACGTTCCTGGTCGACGCCTTCCACGAGGACGAGGCGCCCAACACCAAGGGCGGCGTCGACAAGCGCACGGTCCTGCGTCTCGACCCGCGCCTCGCGCCGGTCAAGGCCGCGGTGCTGCCGCTCTCGCGCAACGCCGACCTCTCACCGAAGGCGCGCGACCTGGCCACCGAGCTGCGCCGTCGCTGGAACGTCGACTTCGACGACGCCGGCGCCATCGGACGGCGCTACCGCCGGCAGGACGAGATCGGCACGCCGTTCTGCCTGACCGTCGACTTCGACACCCTCGAGGACCACGCGGTCACCGTGCGCGAGCGTGACTCGATGAAGCAGGACCGGATCCCGCTCGACGGCGTCAACGCCTACCTCGCCGAGCGGCTGTCCTCACCGGCGGCCTGACGCACAAGGGCGGCATGAGACGCATCGCGGCGGCGGCGGCAGCCCTCGCGCTCCTCCTGGCAGGCTGCAGCGGCGGCGACGACCCCGACGCGGCGACCACGCCGTCGCCGTCCGCCACCGCCGTCGAGGACACGTCGTCGGCACCGGCCGACGCCGCGACGACGGCGCCGTACCTTCCCGTGCCGGACAATGTCGCCCTGACCATGCAGGGGGCCGACCTGGGCGTGGGCGACACGGCCACGGTGGCGTGGGAGCCGCGGAAGCGGGTCGTCGGGGCCCTCGACATCACGGTGCGCGGGCTGGAGCGGGCCCGGATCGAGGCGCTGTCGGCCTTCCGACTCAACCCCGCGCAACGCGGGTCGTCGCTCTTCTACGTGCGTGGCACGGTGCGCAACGTCGGTGACACCGACCTGGCCGGCGTCGCCATCCCGCTCTACGTCGTCGACGGCCGCGACACGCTGATCGAGGCGCAGACCATCGGCGCCACCTTCAGGCCGTGCCCGAGTGCGCCGCTGCCCAAACCGTTCAAGACCGGCAAGCGCACGTCGTTCTGCCTGATCTACCTGGTGCCCGAGCAGGGCCGCCTGGAGCGGGTGAGCTTCCGGCCGACCCAGGAGTACGACCCGATCACCTGGGACGGCGAGGTCAAGCAGCCGGCGCCGCCGAAGAAGAAGCAGCAGCAGAACGGCTGATTCGGTCGCGGAGCGATGCACTGGGAGGATCGACCCATGTCTGCCACCGCCGTGCTCCCGCAGGGACTGACGCTGGGCAACGTCCGCGTCGACACCCCCGTCGTGCTGGCGCCGATGGCGGGCATCACCAACGCGGCGTACCGGCGGCTCTGCCTGGAGCAGATGGCAGCGCAGGGGGCGACGGGTCTCTTCGTCTGCGAGATGATCACGAGCCGCGGCCTGGTCGAGGGCGATGCGACGACCAAGGCGATGCTGGTCTTCGACGAGCTCGAGTCGGTGCGCTCGGTGCAGCTCTACGGCACCGACCCGACGTTCGTCGGCCGCGCGGCCGAGATCCTGTGCGCGGAGTACGGCGTCGCCCACATCGACCTGAACTTCGGCTGCCCCGTCCCGAAGGTGACCCGCAAGGGCGGCGGGGGAGCGCTGCCCTGGAAGCGCGGGCTGCTCGCCGAGATCCTCACCGCGACGGTGGCGGCGACGACGCCCTACGACGTCCCCGTGACGATGAAGACCCGCAAGGGCCTCGACGACGACCACCTGACCTACCTCGACGCGGGCCGGATCGCGCAGGACACGGGGTGCGCGGCGATCGCGCTGCACGGCCGCACGGTCGTCCAGTCCTACTCCGGCACCGCAGACTGGGACGCGATCGCCGCCCTCGTCGAGCACGTCGACATCCCGGTGCTCGGCAACGGCGACATCTGGGAGGCGGCGGACGCGTTGCGCCTGGTCGAGCAGACCGGGGCCGCCGGTGTGGTCGTCGGGCGCGGCTGCCTGGGGCGCCCGTGGCTGTTCCGCGACCTGGCCGCCGCCTTCGCGGGTGAGCCGGTCGCGACCCTGCCGGACCTGGGCGAGGTGCGCGCGGTGATGCGCCGGCACGCGGAGCTGCTCTGCGAGCACATGGGGGAGGAGCGCGGCTGCAAGGAGTTCCGCAAGCACGTGTCGTGGTACCTCAAGGGCTTCCGGGCCGGCGGCACCCTCCGACACTCGCTGGCCCTCGTCGACTCGCTGGCCGCCCTCGACGGGCTCCTCGCCGAGCTCGACCCGGACGAGCCGTTCCCCGTGGCGGAGCTGGGCAGCCCACGAGGCCGGCAGGGCTCGCCGCGCGCCAAGGTGGTGCTCCCGGAGGGCTGGCTCGACGACGCCGACGGCAGCGGTCGGCACGTGCAGGAGGACGCGAACGAGACCACCGGGGGCTGAGCCCAGGCTCGAGGCCACCCGGCCGGCCGGTCAGTGGGATCGAACGTCCGCTGAGCGGCCGGGTGAGCGGCGACACGTCCAAAAAAGTCACCGGAGATTGGGACTACGTTCAACCACTGTGCTTGACTGCTGCGTCGTGTCCGTTTCGTTACCAAACGGTGCGGACCGTCCCCTGTCTTCAAGCAGCAAAGGATCAGCGCTGTGGCACACCATCGCCACAAGCGGGACACCAATGCCCGCCGTCTCCCCAAGGTCGCCTTCGTGGCCGGCCCGATCGCCGTGTTCGTGACCGTGCCCGCCGTCGCTCTCGGAGTCCTGGCCGCCGACCCGGCCACCGGCGACTTCCTGCGACCCTCCACCACCCTGGCCGCCGCGAGCGTCTCGGGGCAGACCAGCCTCTCGCTGAAGGAGCTCGACCGCGGCCAGAGCGTCTCCCGCTCCGGTGACCGCGACGAGAGCGCCGTCCTGCGCGGCGCCGAGTACGTCCTGGCCCAGCAGAGCGCCTTCGATCGCCGTCAGGCGCGGGAGGTGACCCGCAAGGCGATCAGGAACGCCGACACCAAGCTCTGGACGACCGCCCCGCTCAACCTGTGGAGCGACCCCACCTCCAAGGCCGAGAAGGCCGGCGAGGTCAAGACGGGCAAGCAGGTGCTCGTGACCGGGCGCCGCGACCTCGGCCGCGTCGAGATCGTCTGGCAGGCGCAGGCGCGCTGGGTCACCGAGGGCTACCTGTCCGACGAGAAGCCGGTCGTCGGCATCGGCGGCGTCTGCTCCAACGGCTCCGCCGTCTCCAGCGGCGTCTCCGCCAACGTCGCCGCGGTGCACCGGGCCGTGTGTGCGGCGTTCCCGTCGATCTCGACGTACGGCACGCTGCGCGGCGGTGGCGGCGACCACGGGATCGGCCGCGCGGTCGACATCATGGTCAGCGGGTCGCTGGGCTGGGACGTCGCCAACTTCGTGCGCGCCCACTACTCCGAGCTCGGGGTGTCCTACGTGATCTACAGCCAGCACATCTGGTCACTCGAGCGTGGTGGCGAGGGCTGGCGGGCGATGTCCGACCGTGGGTCGTCGACGGCCAACCACTACGACCACGTCCACGTCTCGACGTTCTGAGGCGCGCATTCGCCAGCGCAGACCAGCCCAGGGTCAGCCCCGCAGACCAGCCCCGCAGACCAGCCCCGCAGACCAGCCCAGACCAGCCCAGGGTCAGCGCAGGTCGCGCTGGCTGAGCTCGGCGTTCGGGCCGCGCGACGCAACGAGCCCGGCCCCCCGAAGGGGTGCCGGGCTCGTCCCATCCCCCCTCGCGTCAGCTTCGGTAGGTGTCCCAGGCCAGCTGCATGCGCGCTGCCTGGCCAGCCGTGAACTCGGTGAGGCACGAGTCGAACGAGTAGTCCATGTAGTTGTTCACGGGGTCTGCGCCGGGGTCAGCCGGGCAGGTGTCCCGGGCTGGGTCGCCCGGCTCGGGGCACAGGAAGTTGGGCGACGCCTCGGCAGGCGTGTCCGCGATCATGTCGCCCCCGTCGTAGTTCGGGTTCGTCGGGCAGCCACCCTGGAACGTGTGGTAGAGCTCGAGCCAGTGGCCGACCTCGTGGGTCAGCGTGTCGCCCTCGTCGTAGGTGCCGGGCGGGTACACGGACTGGTCGCCCTCGTCGTCGCCGGCGACGACAGGCACCGAGCGGTAGTCGATGACCACGCCGTCCAGGTAGCGGTGCAACGGCCCGTAGTTCGACGTGGTCGAGTCGGTGAAGTCGGAGGGGTAGTACGCCCAGCCGAGCAGCGACTGGCCGAGCGAGGCGGAGTAGACCTCGAGCGTCTTCGGGTCGTCGTCGGCCCAGGACTGCTTGAGCTTCACCTCCTTGCCGCTGCCGCGGAACAGCCTCGGCTCCGCACCGTTGGCCGGGATGAGGTTGAACCACTCCGGCTGCACGACCTCCTCATTCTCGAGGAGCGTGAACTGGAACCCGGTGCCGGCGAAGCCGATGTTGAGGGCGTCGATCTGGGCCTCCACGCGCGCGTCGGAGAGATTGCCGCCACCGTTGCCGTTGGACTTGACGACCTCGAGGAACCGCACGGGGATGACGACGTCGCCGACGGCGGCGCTCGTCCCCTTGGCCGCCATCCGTGCCGCCACCTTGGCCAGCGGGTCCTTGTTGACCTTGTGCAGGTCATCTCGCGGGATCGCGCCCTTGGGTGCCTTGGGGATCGCGCCGTACTCGATGCACTTGACGGTTGTCTCCTTGGCCGGCCTCTTCGCCAGCGCAGGTGCGGACGTCGCGCCGATCGCCAGGCCGAGAGCCACCGTGACGACCCCGGCCCGCTGGGCAAAGGTTCTGCTCAAAGTCATGCCTACCCCTTCACAGGTCGATGAGGTCGTGACCGTAACCCCGCCGCGCGGTCCCTGAGAACCCCTTTGGGGGTGACCGAGACATCCCGGTGAGCTCGGCCGGCCCGAAGATTTGTCCTACGGCGGCGCTGGGCCTCTTCATCTAGGCTCGCGGCGATGGACGTCGAGGAGCGGTACGACGACGCGGCGCGCGAACGCCTCGTGGCGGAGCCGCCGAAGCGCGTCGCGGCCCCCGAACGCCGTCCCTTCGAGCGCGACCGGGCCCGCGTCGTGCATGCCGCGGCGTCTCGCCGGCTGGCGGCCAAGACCCAGGTGGTCGGGCCGCAGACCGACGATTTCGTCCGCAACCGCCTGACCCACTCGCTGGAGGTGGCCCAGGTGGCCCGCGACCTGGCCCGGGCCCTGGACTGCCACCCCGACCTGGTCGAGACCGCGGCCCTGGCGCACGACCTCGGCCACCCGCCGTACGGGCACAACGGCGAGCGGGTGCTGGCCGAGCTGAGCCAGGCGTGCGGAGGGTTCGAGGGCAACGCCCAGACGCTGCGCATCCTGACCCGGCTCGAGGCCAAGACCCATGACGACAGCGGCCGGTCGGTCGGGCTCAACCTGACCAGAGCCACCCTCGACGCCTGCACCAAGTACCCCTGGCCGCGCGCCGAGGCCACCCCGCCCTCGGGGGTGCATGCCGACGGCTCGCCCCGCGTGATCGTGAAGTTCGGTGTCTACGACGACGACCTCCCGGTCTTCCGCTGGCTGCGAGCGGGCCGGGCCGACGCCACGCGGTGCCTGGAGGCGCAGGTGATGGACCTGGCCGACGACGTCGCCTACTCGGTCCACGACGTCGAGGACGGGGTCGTGGCGGAGCGGGTCGACCTCACCAGGCTCGACGTCGATGCCCTGGGGGAGACGCTGCGGGAGTGGTACGTCCCCGACGCAGACCAGGCCCTGGTGAAGGACGTGCTGGGAGACCTGCAGCGGATCGACAGCTGGCCCTCCACGTCGTACGACGGGACGCGCGTCTCCCTGGCGGCGCTGAAGAACCTCACCAGCGACCTGATCGGCCGCTTCTGCGGCGCGGTGCAGGAGGCGACCTTCGCGGCCGCGCCGGGACCGTTCGTGCGCTACGAGTCGACGCTGGTGGTCCCGGATCGCACGATGCTGGAGATCGCGGTGCTGAAGGCGGTCGCCGCCCACTACGTCATGCGCGCCGGTGACCGGGTGGCCGTCATGGAGCGGCAGCGTGAGCTGCTCGCCGAGCTGGTCGAGGCGCTCCTCGCGCGTGGACCCGACGCCCTGGACCGGCCGTTCGCCGACGACTGGGCCGAGGCGACCGACGACGCGGCCCGGGTGCGGGTCGTGATCGACCAGGTCGCCTCGCTCACCGACGCCAGCGCGGTGACCCGGTACGAGAGCCTGCGGAGATGAGCGAGCCGCTGGTGTGGCTGCCCTTCGAGCCGGCCGACCTGGGCACGCCTCCGGCCGGCCTGCGCTACGCGGTCGCTGCACCGCGTCAGCCGCTGCCCGAGGGCCTCGACGAGGTGGAGGTGCTGGTGCCGCCGTACCTCTTCCCCGACGTCGACGTCACGCTCTTCGCGCGGCTGCCGGCGCTGAAGGTCGTCCAGCTGCTCACCGCCGGCACCGACCACGTCGCCGCACACCTGCCGGACGGGGTGGTGCTGTGCAGTGGGCGGGGTATCCACGACGCGTCGACCGCCGAGCTCGCGCTCACCTTGACGCTCGCCTCGCTGCGCGGGATCGCGGAGTTCGAGCGTGCCCGCGCCGAGCACCGCTGGGCCTGGCAGTGGCGGCCGGCGCTGGCCGACAGGCGGGTGCTGATCGTGGGCTACGGCAGCATCGGCGCCGCGATCGAGGCCCGTCTCGCGCCCTTCGAGTGCGAGGTGGTCCGGGTGGCCCGTCGTCCTCGCGACGGCGTGCATCCCGTCGTCGACCTGCCGCGGCTGCTGCCGGAGGCGGACGTGGTGATCCTCGTGGTGCCCGGCTCGGAGCAGACACACCACCTCGTCGACGCAGGGTTCCTGGCGTCGATGAAGCAGGGCGCCCTGCTCGTCAACGTCGGCCGCGGCACGGTCGTCGACACCGACGCCCTGGTCGCCGCGCTGCACGCCGGGCGGGTGCGCGCCGCCCTGGACGTCACCGATCCCGAGCCGCTGCCGCGCGACCACCCGCTCTGGGACGCCCCCAACCTGCTGCTGTCGCCACACACCGGCGGGTCGACTTCGGCGTTCTGGCCGCGCGCGCACCGGCTGGTGCGCGCCCAGCTGGAGAGGTACGCCGCCGGCGTACCGCTGGAGAACGTCGTCGAGCGGTAGCGGAGCCGAACGGACGCAACTTCACCGCCGAGCAGGCGCAACTTTGACAAATCTGCGTCCGGTCGGCGGTGAAGTTGCGCCCGTTCGGCTAGGGCAGGTCGCCCTGCGGGTAGGCCTTGTCGCCCTGGTGGACGGTGCTGTCGGGGTTGAGCTGGTCGGCGAGGCCGTCGTCGCCGCCACCCGGCTTCACCTTGGCGGCAGCGACCCCCGCGGCCTCGACGAGCCGGTCCTTCACGACCGGTGCCTGCTCCTTGGCCACGTCGGCGACGTGCTGCGCCTGCCCCTTGGCCACGCCGGCCGCCTGCTGCGCCTTCTCCTGGACGGTCGGGTTGTCCTTGACCTTCAGGAAGGTCGACTTGATCGACTCGTAGCGCTGGCGACCTGCCCTCGCTCCCAGCACGTAGCCAACGCCGATCGCAACCAGCACCAACAGCTTCTTCATGAGTCCTCCTTGTGCTTCCCGGTGGTCTTGTCTGTCGCATCGCTCGAGCTCTGGTCCGAGCTCTGGTCCGAGCTCTGGTCCGAGCTCTGCGCCGAGCTCTGGCCGAGCTCTGCGCCGAGCTCTCGGGCGGCCACGGCTCGGCCGCCTGCTCGCGGATCCGCCGTCCGAGTGCGGCGTCCTTGGCCTGCTTCTTCTCGGCCTTCTTGATGCCGCGGGTGTCGCGGGTGGGCAGCTGGAGCTCCTCCTCGGCCGGCATGCCGGCCTGCAGCTGCCGACCCCTCTCGAGCTCGGCATCCAGCTCGGCTCCGAACAGGAGGGCGAGGTTCACGATCCAGAGGAACAGCAGCGTGACGACCACTCCGGCCAGGGAGCCGTAGGTCTTGTTGTAGCTGCCGAAGTTGGTGACGTAGAAGGAGAATCCCGCGGACGCGAGGGCGCCGACGACGAGGGCGACGGCTGCCCCCACCGAGAGCCAGCGGAACTTGGGCTGCTTGACGTTGGGGGTGGCGTAGTAGAGCAGCGCGATGATCAGCATGGCGACGAACGCGAGCACCGGCCACTTGGCGATCGACCAGACCGTCACGGCGGTCTCGCCGACGCCGAGCTGGTCGCCGATCGACTCGGCGAGCGGTCCGCTGACGGCCAGCAGCACCAGGGCGAGCGCCAGCATCAGGATCGCCAGGACGGTGATCAGCACCTGCAGGGGCCGCAGCTTCCAGACCGGACGGCCCTCTCCGACCTCGTACACCCTGTTCATCGCCCGGCCGAACGCGCCGATGTAGCCAGAGGCCGTCCACAGCGCGCCGAGGAGCCCGATGACGAGCAGCCAGCCGGCGGCCTGGTTCTCCGCGACGGCCCGCAGGGTTTCCTCGACGGTCCCGAGGGTCTCCGGGCTCACGACGGGCGCCAGCACCTCGACGACGGTGTCGACCGACTCGTCGGCCTCACCCACGACACCCAGCAGCGAGACGAGAGCGATGGCTGCCGGAAAGATCGAGAGCACGGCGTAGTAGGTCAGTGCGGCGGCGACGTCGGTGCACTGGTCGTCCACGAACTCGCGGAGGGTCTTGCGCAGCACGTAGAACCACGACCTCTTGGTGAGGTCGGTCGGGCTCTCGGGCTTGCGCGGGTCGTCGGGCTCGGGGACCTGCCCCTCGCCGCGATCGACGCCCTGCGTCGTGTCGGTGCTCATGCCCCGCGTCGCCTCCAGACGGTCCACGCCACGACGACGACCACGAGCGCTGCGACCGCGGCGGCGAGCTGCGGCGCGTGGGTGCGGGCCTGGGCCTTGACGTCGAGCTTGGCAGCGAGGGCGTCGACGGTGTCGGCGAGCTGCTCGCGCTGTGCCTCGATCTCGGCCTCGAGCTGAGCCTGCGTGGTGCTCATCAGTGGTGGCCACCCTTCACGGTCGCGACGTCCTCCTTGAGGCCCTCGATCGCTCTCTCCGGCTTGGGCGGGGTCGCCTGCTGGACCTGGCCCTTCCCGAGCACGGCCACCACCCCGGCCACGGCGAAGAGCACCACGGCGACGATCAGGCCGGCGAGCCACGCCGGGACGGCGTACGCCAGGCCGATCACGGCGGTCGCCACGAGGGTGGCGACCCCGAAGAACGCCAGCAGGCCCGCGCCGCTGAACAGCCCGAGGCCGAGCCCGGCCCGCTTGCCCTTCTCGGCCACCTCGGCCTGGGCGAGGCGGAGCTCGGAGCGGATCAGCTCGGGGAGCTGCTCGGACAGGTCGTGGACGAGCCCGCCCAGCGTCGGCTCCGCTGAGACGTTGCTCTGCGTCGTTGCCGGGGGGTCCGAGAGGCGCTGGTCGCTCATGGCTTCCACCTTTCCCAATCTAGTCGGAAGGAACACCATCTCTAGGGGTACCCGTTCCCACCCTGCTCACACGTCCCATCGAGGTTGGCAGCACCTGTGTCCGGCCGACCTCGCGGTCGGCGTCGCGACGTAGACTCCGCGACGTGGCAGGGCGCATCCGCGAGGACGACATCGCAGAGGTGCGTGAGAAGGCCCGCATCGACGACGTCGTGGGGCAGTACGTCGCCCTCCGCAACGCCGGTGGTGGGTCGATGAAGGGCCTGTGCCCCTTCCACGACGAGAAGTCGCCGTCCTTCCACGTCACGCCCTCGCGTGGGTTCTACCACTGCTTCGGCTGTCAAGAAGGGGGTGACGTCATCTCCTTCGTGATGAAGCACGACGGCCTCTCCTTCGGCGAGGCCGTGGAGAGCCTCGCGGACAAGTACGGCGTCCGGGTTCGTCGCGAGGAGGACCCCGGCGGTGGCGCGCCCGAGCGGCCCCGCGGCCCTGCCCGAGCCCGGCTGATCGAGGCCAACCGGCTGGCCCAGGAGTTCTACGCCGACCAGCTGGCCACCCCCGATGCCCTCGCAGCCCGGCAGTTCCTCGGCCAGCGCGGCTTCGACCAGGCCGCGGCCGCCCAGTTCGGCATCGGGTTCGCTCCTCGTGACGGCGAGGCCCTGCTGCGGCACCTGCGCCAGAAGGGCTTCAGCGAGGAGGAGCAGGTCGCGGCCGGAGCTGGTGGCCGTGGGCAGGTCGGCGTACGACCGGTTCCGGGGGCGGCTGCTCTGGCCGATCCGGGAGGCGAGCGGCGACACGATCGGCTTCGGGGCCCGGCGGATCTTCGACGACGACCGGATCGAGGCGAAGTACCTCAACACCCCCGAGACCTCGCTGTACAAGAAGAGCCAGGTGCTCTACGGCCTCGACCTCGCCCGTCGGGAGATCGCGAAGGCTTCGCAGGCGGTGGTGGTCGAGGGCTACACCGACGTGATGGCGTGCCATCTCTCGGGCGTGCCGACGGCCGTCGCCACGTGCGGCACGGCCTTCGGCGACGACCACGCGCGAGTGCTGCGGCGGTTCCTGCTCGACCACGAGGAGTTCCGCGGCGAGGTGATCTTCACCTTCGACGGCGACGCTGCGGGTCAGAAGGCTGCGCTCCGCGCTTTCGACGGCGACCAGAACTTCGTGTCGCAGACCTACGTCGCGGTCGAGCCCGGTGGCCTCGACCCCTGTGACCTGCGCCTGCAGCAGGGGGAGCCGGCGGTGCGCGAGCTCATCGCCCGCCGGGTGCCGCTCTACCGGTTCGTGCTCGGCAACGTCGTGGGCAAGTACGACCTCGACCGTGCCGACGGCCGGGTCGACGCGCTGCGCGAGGCGGCGCGGCTGGTCTCGAGCATCCGGGACAAGTCGAAGGTCGACGCCTTCGCCCGCGAGGTCGCCGGGATGATCGGCATCGACGTGGAGGAGGCTCGCTCGGAGGTACGCCGCGCCCAGAACCGCGCCTCCCGCCCCGACCAGTCCCGCCAGCACGGACGCGGGGCTCCCGCGCCCGCGCCCGGGGAGGCCCCGGAGGCGCCGCCCCGCCAGCAGCTGCCCGACCTGCGCGACCCACGCTTCGCCCTCGAGCGCGACACCCTCAAGCTGGTCATCCAGCAGCCGGGACTGGTCGGCCGGACCACGGCCGAGGTCGGCCCCAACGACTTCCAGCACCCGACGTACCGCGCCGTCTGGGACCTCGTCACCAAGGCCGGCGGACCGTCCTCGGCCACCTCCGACTGGGGCGCGCGGCTGCGTGACGCGGCCGGAGACCCGGCCGTGTCGTCGGCGATCTCCGCGCTCGGCGTCGAGGCGCTGTCGACCGCTCGGGAGCCCGATGAGGCCTATGTCGCCGTGCACGTGCACCGGTTGCAGGAGCTCACCGCCAACCGGCGGATCGCCGAGGTGAAGTCGCGGCTCCAGCGCACCAACCCGGTGGAGCACGCGACGGAGTACAACCGCATGTTCGGCGAGCTCGTGGCGCTCGAGCAGCACCGGCGCTCGCTGCGCGACAAGATCGTCGGCAGCGCATGATCGGCCGCCGCCGTCCCGACGTCCCCCTCGCCGCAGGGGAGAAGGTGCTTGCCTGGGCTACCGGAGTCGGCGGTGACGTGGTCGCCGGGACCCGCGACGCTGTCTACGTCGCCGGGGTCCGGGTCCCGTGGGAGCAGGTCGAGGCCGCTGACTGGGACGTCGACACCGCGGTCCTCCGGATCAGCGAGGTCGGCCGCTGGGGTGACGTCCGACCCGAGCACGTCCTCACGCTCGAGAAGCCCGGCCGGCTGCTCGAGCTGGTCCGCGAGCGGGTCACCGCGACCGTCGTCCTGCAACGACACGTGCCCGTCCGCGGTCGCCGCGGTGTGCGGGTGATCGCGCGTCGCGCGCCCGGCGGAGACCGACCGGTCACCTGGATCTATGAGTACGACGCCGGCATCGACCCCGGCGACCCCGACGTCCGGGCAGCCGCCGAGGCGGCCCTCGCCCAGGCGCGCGACGAGGTCGGGACCGACGGGTGACGCAGCCACCGCACCGAATTTCGAGAAGGACGGGCCTGCTTGCTAGCCTGTGCGGGCTGCAACCCGATCCCCTGTAGCTCAACTGGCAGAGCATTCGGCTGTTAACCGGAGGGTTGTTGGTTCGAGTCCAACCGGGGGAGCAATGCCGCAGGTCATCAGAGGCCCTGTCACCCATCAGGTGACAGGGCCTTTGGCCTCTGAGCAGCTGTTGTGCGCCACGCGGCGATGCGCCGCCGGCGGGGTCCAGACGATCCCGCCTGCTGCAACCGTCAAGGTCGCCACGACCATGTTCCAGGCGCCGGCGGGTCCGCGCGCGGTGCCGCGGGTGACCTGGACGAGCCTGGAGAGCGGCTGGAATAGTTAGCGAAACGCCAACATAATGGCGGCGGATCGCCGATGCCCTGGAGAGAGTGGGACCCGATGAGCACAACGCCGAGGTACCAGCGCCTCAACCCCGCCGAGCGGCGGGACCAGATCCTCGACGCGGCCAACGCACTGTTCGCCGAGCGCGGCTACGACGACGTCTCGATCGAGGAGATCGCCAGTGCTGCCGGGGTCACGCGCGGGCTCGTGCACCACTACTTCGGTGGGCGCAAGGACGTCTATGTCGCTCTGCTCGAGCGGCTCGCCGCCGTTCGGGAGGAGCAGCTGAGGCCGCCCGTGGGTCGCGGCGCGAG
This sequence comes from uncultured Actinomycetota bacterium, assembly GCA_963723195.1. Lineage (GTDB taxonomy): Bacteria > Actinomycetota > Actinomycetes > Propionibacteriales > Nocardioidaceae > Nocardioides. The sequence goes on along the minus strand of CAVRPU010000010.1, from coordinate 25,634 downwards.
CACACGCGTGGCGGACTCTGTGGCGCGCTGGCTTGACTGGTCCGAGGCGAACATCACCGTCTACCTCGGCACCATCGCGCCCGGTGAGGACATCGTCGACCCCGACGTGAGACGCGTCGTCGCCGACCTCCGGCGCCGCGCTGTCGCGCTGCTCGCGACCTACCATGCAGACATCGCTCAGGACTCGCCGAGGCTGCGCCACGCCCTGGAGTGCTGGACCGGCCTGAACCGCGCCGCAACGCGACGCTGGGTACGCGGTGAGGCGGCCCGCGAGGAGACCCACGAGCTGCTCGCCTCGACCCTGGAACACGTCCTCCGCACGTTCGGTGCGCCCCCGAAAGCCGACTGAACGGGTCCGGTCGCCGTCCGACCCGGCGATCGGCGACGTCAGGGGAGGGCGGGCGACAGGCCGAGCCCGGGAGTGCGCAGCGCCGGAGGCGTGTCCTGCGTGCCGCCCCCCGGGTGGAGAACCAGGGCCACGAGGATGAACACGCCCACCCCGGCCGCCACCCCCAGATTGCGAAGCGAGTCGCGCGGCGAGCCGTTGATCGCCAGCGGCAGGATGATCCCGAGCGTCAGCAGGCCCGCACCCACCACCAGCCGGGCGCCGACGAGGGGGTCTTGGCCGAGCGTGGACGCCATCATCCGGACGCCGTCCACGACCCAGGGCGCGCTCACGATGCCGAGTCCCGCGGTCCGGGTCACCACACACGGGTGTCGCAGGAGCCCGGCGGCGGCACCGCAGAACGGTCCGGCGACCAGCGCCAGGACGACGTACGTCGCGACGGTCTGGGTGGACAGGGGGCTGCCGCTGAAGGCGTGCTGGGACAGGCAGAAGGCGAGGACGAGCCCGAGCTGGGTGACGAGGCCCGCCAACGCGGCGACCCGCCAACGACCACGCAGGACGAAGCCGACGCCTGTGCTGATCGCCGCCCACGGCGCGAGGGAGTGCGACCAGACCGGGGAGCCGACGATGCGCTCGACGTACGCCGTGGCCACTCCGCCGACCACGCCGACGACCAACGCCAGGCAGGCGGCGCGGATCACGGGCGTGATCCGTGGCAGCATCGGATCGCGGATCCACGGCTCGTGCGCCACGCCTGAGGACGAGGCTGCGGTGAACGTCGGCAACGACACCGGCGCCGCGTGAGCCCAGGTCAGTCGGGTCACCGGGGCCGCGTCGAGATCGGTCGACGGCGGCGCGGACGCGAGGGATGCCACAGGTGTACCTCCAGGCGAGCTGTCGGGGACGCCGTCAGCCTCGGAGGTTTCCGCGCCGCAGTCTGTCAAGGGGCTGACAGTCGGTAGACGGCGTCCCCGGACGACGGCGCCGGCTGTCACCCTGGGCGCATGACGTCTCCGCTGCGTGAGCGCCTCAGAGCCGGGCTGACCGAGGCGCGCCGGGAGCGCGACGCCGAGCTCGCGGGCGCACTGCGCACCGCGATCGCGGCGATCGAGAACGCCGAGGCGGTGCCGACGAGCTCGCCGGCGGCCGCCGCGGTGCCGACGTCGGAGCACGTGGCCGGGGGCGTGGCCGGCGTCGGCACCGGCGAGGCCGAGCGGCGCTTGCTCGACGAGGAGGACGAGCGCGGCATCGTCCGGGCCGAGGCGGCAGACCTGCGGTCGGCTGCGCGGCAGTACGCCGCCGCGGGCCGGTCGGCCGAGGCAGCGGCAGCCGAGCGAGTGGCCGGCCTCCTCGACGAGATGCTCGCGGACTGAGCAGTCGGGCCTAGGAGGGTGCTGCGGCGGCGTAGGGCCAGGACCGCACGAGATCGAGCGCGCGGCGCTTCAGGAACGGGTCGGCCTGCTGGTAGAGCCAGGGCCTGCCGAACCACAGGTACGCGTCGACGTACTGCGCGGCCAGCGCGTTCGTCGCCGGTGGAAGCCCCCAGGCCGGGTTGGCGACGTCGGTCGTCGGCGGGATGCCGAGGGTCACGCACGGCCGCGGGTCGTCCGGGCTTCTGCAGACGCGGGCGTTCTCGGCGTCCGGGCCGTCGTAGGTGCCGAACTCGAACGGCCGCCCGTTGGAGGAGGTGTTGACCACGACCTTCTTGCCCGTGATGCCGCGCGCCTCGAGCGCTTGCACGACTGCGGCGCCCCGAGCGACCTCGGCCGCCGTCGAGGAGTAGTGCGTCCCGTTGAGCGCGATGCCGCGCGCGACCTCGATGCCCGATGGAAGCAGGAAGCGGAGGACGGCGTCGACGCCGCCCTGCGAGGGGTGCGGCCAGTCGGCGGCGCCGACCTCGATGTAGACGCTGGTGTTCGGCAGGGCGCTGAACGCCCGCGCCGAGTAGGCGATCAGCTTCGACGGCGCCTTCGAGCCGCCGGGCGCACAGAGCGCGAAGGGGCCGTCCGGCTGGAGCACGAGCGCGACGTGCGCCGAGCCGATCGCGGCGGCGAAGCGGTCGGTCCAGTCGCGGTACGCCGCCTTCTCGGCTCTCGTGGGCAACCGACGACAGGCGTCCCCCTCCCACGGCACCATCCGGAAGACCGTCATCTGCACGAGGGCCTCGGGGTCGCCGGCCTGGGAGTTCGCGACGTAGTCGGCGACCTTGCGCCCGATCTCGCCGTTGGGGATCCAGGCGCCGAACCACTTGCCCTTCGGAGCCAGCGCGATCTGCGCGAGCAGGTCCTTGGTGGTCCCTGATGCCCGGGTCCACGGCAGCCATGCCTGGTCGGCGGGCCCCTGGTAGACGCCCCAGGCGCGGCCGGCCAGCGGGTTGACGTCGTCGAGCTGCTGGACCGGCGCCGGCCGCTCCACGGCGACCAGCGCAGCCGCAAGCGGTGCCGGCGCGAGCGCCGCGACCAGCGCGAGCGCGAGCGACAGGCGGCGCAGCGATCCATGCATCGGGCGGGTTCCTTGCCGTGGGGGGAGGACACGAGGTCCATCGGCGGGGACGGGGGTCGCTCCACGATAGGAGCGAACAGGACGGCCGTCCGGCGAACGCCGAAGCCGGTTCCGTTCGGCTCAGGGCTCGATCAGCCCCGCGCGGACGGCGTACCTCGTCAGCTCGGTGCGGTCGCGCAGCCTCGATCGGAGCCGTCACGGTCCGGCCTGGGTGAGGAGCTCGGCCGGCACCCATTCGGTGACCGTGCTCCACCGGCCCGGCCGCAGCTGTGCGGCGTAGACCACCAGCCCTTCGAACCTGCCCCGCTCGACCTTGCGCCACTCCAGCAGCAGCCCTGGCCGTGGCCGGCTGCCGTCGACCGGGACCGCGACCCAGCAGTGTCGCGCGGGGGAGTCGTCGCCGAGGAGTGGGGGCTCGAAGGACTCGCGGGGTGGTGCGGGTGAGCTTCCCGCGCGGACGCGGTCGCGCAGCGGGATGCCGGATCCGCTGCCGTAGCCACCCCTCGCCATGGGCTCAGATTAGAACAGATGTTCGAACGGCGCAGGGTTCGCGCCGACCCCGTCTCACCCGGGAAGGTCGGGCTCCTTCATCTCGCCCCCGTGCACGGCGACGGCGTAGATGATCACGATGTTCATGGCGATCATCAGAACGGCCCACAGGGGGTACGCCGCGAGGAACGCGAAGTTGCCGATGGCGCTGAACGCCGCCAGCACGACGGCGACCGCCCGGGCCCAGCCCTTGCCGGTGAAGAGACCGAGGCCGGCCACGAGGATCAGGATCCCTCCCAGCAGGTAGATCCAGCCCCAGGCCGCGTAGTCGATGCCGCCCAGCAGACCCGACTCGGGCACCAGGAAGTAGTCGTCGTTGTTGATCGCGATGAGCCCCTGCATGACGTGGAAGCTCCCGAGCATCGCCATGACCATCCCGGCGAAGGCGATCCATCCGGTGAAGCGTGACGACGTCGGGTAGTACTCCTCGCCGTAGCGCTTGGCCGCCTCGGCCTCGCTGAACTCCGCTCCCATGGTGTGCGCTCCCTTGCCCGGCTCTGCCCTGCGTTGCCCTGCCAGAACTGCTCCGATCGTCCCGAGCGTGCCCCGGCGGGTCCGAGCCCGCCTCACCCACAACGGATGAGGCCCGCCCGCGACGTGGGTCGCAGCATGGTGGGTGGGAGGGCGAGATGGCAAGAACACCCGTGTCGACCGTGACGGAGGTCCGTTGGGGTCGGGTGACGGCTGTCGCAGGCGGTGCCGTGGTGGCCTACGGCCTGGCGCGCGGCACGGCCCGCGTCGTCCGGATCGCCACGAACGAGGTGAAGTACCGGATCGGCGGTGCCGGGGACTGGGGCAGGCCAGGCCGGCGCACCTGACGCGCCCGGCCGTCCACCTCATCCGCAACGGGGGATACGTCGCGCAAGGGCATCCCTCGAAACTGTGCAGGCGACCTCCGCCGAACGCCGGCCCGAGGCGAGCCGCACGACCCGACAGCGGGGTGGGACGACATGTCGCAGGACGACTCGGCTCAGGTGGAGCCGGAGAACGACAAGCTGACCGAGCAGGTCACGTGGTACCGGGACGCGAGAGGGCGCTTGGAGCACAGCCTTCTGCCGTTGGCCACGTCGGTCGACGGCCGATCGTTCGAGTTCCAGGCATCCCTCCACCGGCTTGCGCTCCGGCGCGGCGCCTACGTCGTGCTCGAGCACGAGAGCGGGCGCCGGTTCGGGCAGATCACCGACCTGTCGAGCACGACGGCCGACACGCAGGTCCCCGGCGCCGACGGAACGATGGCCACCGTCCGGATCCGGGTCGCCGTCGGCACCGGGCTCCTCCTCGACCAGGGCGAGCCCTTCCACGACGCCCTGGTGCGGCCGGCCGAACCGGCCGAGGTCAGCGAATGGATCGACGGGACCCGACGGCGCGACCGGGCCAGCCTGGTCATCGGCGAGCTCCTGCTGGCACCTGGTGTTCCTGCCGAGCTCGACAGCGGAGGATTCAACCGGCACTCGTTCATGTGCGGACAGTCGGGCTCGGGCAAGACCTACTCGCTCGGGCTCCTTCTCGAGCGCGTGCTCGCCCAGACCACGCTGCGCATCGTCATCCTCGACCCCAACTCCGACTACGTCGGGCTCGGCCGCCTGCGCGAAGGCGCCGACGCGACGCGGGCCGAGGCGTATCGGACGGTGCCCGACGACGTCGCCGTGTGGAGCAACGAGCCGGGCGCCGACCGGCTGCTGCGGCTGAGCTTCGCGGAGCTCGATCCGCGCACCCAGGGCGCCCTCCTGGGAATGGACCCGATCGCGGATCGCGACGAGTACGCCGTCCTGACCGACCTCCTCCGCATCGCCGGGCCGGGCAAGCGCGTCATCACCGGTCTCGACCAGCTGATCGGCTCCACGGACCCGAGCGCCCGCCTGCTCGGTCTCCGGGCGCTCAACCTCGGCGTGCACGAGTGGGAGATCTGGAGCCCCACGGAGCCGTCCCTCCTGCAGGAGCTGAAGGCGCCCACCAGTCGCTGCATCGTGGTGGACCTCGGGTCGCTGGAGACCCTCGAGGAGCAGCGGATGGTCGCGGACGCCGTGCTGGGCTCGCTGTGGAGCCTGCGCCGCGAGCGTGAGCCCGTCCTGGTCGTCATCGACGAGGCCCACAACATCTGTGCCTCCGAACCGTCCAACCCGATCAGCTCGATCTCCACCGAGCGGGCGATCCAGATCGCCGCCGAGGGACGCAAGTACGGGCTCTACCTGCTGGTCTCGACCCAGCGGCCCAACAAGGTCCACGAGAACGTGGTCTCCCAGTGCGACAACCTGCTGCTGATGCGGATGAACTCGATGGCCGACGTGGCGGACGTCAGTCGGCTGTTCTCCTTCGTCCCCGAGGGGCTGATGGCCGGGGCTCCGTCGTTCGGACTGGGCCAGGCCCTGGTCACCGGGCGCATCTTCCCGCAGGGAGGCGCCTACGTGCGGATGGGTGACCGGGTCTCCGAGGAGGGTGGCGCCGACATCAGCACCACCTGGGCACAGCTGCGAGACGCGTGAGCATCCCTCAGGCGGCGCTCGCGCTCAACGCACCGGCACGTCCGCTCGACCGTCGTACGAAAGGGAGCACATGACGACGATCCTCGCGATCCTGGCGGGGGCGCTCGCCGTCCTCGACTACGTGATCAAGTTCCTGGCGCTCGGCGTGCTGCCCGGCAACCGGAAGCCCTCGTCGGCGATGGCCTGGCTGATCCTGATCCTGGTGATCCCGTTCGCTGGGTTCATCGTGTTCTTGTTCCTCGGGCGCACCGATGTCGGCAAGAGCCGGCGGCTGCGTCAGCGCGAGGCCGACGAGGCCGTCCGGGCCGCCACCGACCGCCTGGTCGTGACGCCCGTCGAGGGCCCGGTCTACCTGACCTCGATCGCCGCCCTCAACCACAACCTGGGGTCGCTGCCGCTCCAGGCCGGCAACCGGGTCGACCTCATCACCGGCTACCGCGAGGCGATCACGGCGATGGCCGAGGAGGTCGCCACCGCCACCACGTCGATCGAGGTGGAGTTCTACATCGCCGCCCGCGACGACGTCACCGAGCAGTTCTTCGAGAACATGTTCGCCGCGGCCGACCGCGGCGTGAAGGTGCGCTTCCTGATGGACCACATGGGCTCGCGCAGCATCCCCGGCTTCAAGGAGCTCATGGCCCAGCTCGACGCGTCGCCCGTCGAGTGGCGGCCGATGCTGCCGGTGCGCCCCCTCAAGGGCCAGTTCCAGCGACCCGACCTGCGCAACCACCGCAAGATCCTCATCGTCGACGGCCGGGTCGCCTTCACCGGCTCGCAGAACCTGATCGAGCCCGGCTACAACAAGGCCAGCAACCACAAGGACAACCGGGAGTACGTCGAGCTGGTCGCTCGCGTGGACGGGCCCGCCGTCGGCTCCCTCCGCGCCGTCTTCGCCAAGGACTGGTTCATCGAGGCCGGGGAGAACATGGGCGACGACTTCGCGCCGTCCCAAACGGTCCACCACGCCGACGGCGTCGCCGGGCAGGTGCTGCCGAGCGGGCCCGGCTACGTCACCGAGAACAACCTGCGCCTGTTCACCGCGCTGATCTACTCCGCGCAGACCCGCGTCTCGGTCACGAGTCCCTACTTCGTGCCCGACGAGCCGCTGCTGTACGCCGTCACGACGGCCGCCCGCCGTGGCGTCGCCGTCGAGCTCTTCGTCAGCGAGTGGGGCGACCAGTTCATGGTCTCGCACGCCCAGTGCTCCTACTACCAGGCGCTGCTCGAGGCGGGCGTGCGGATCTATCTCTACCCCGCGCCGGCGGTGCTCCACTCCAAGTTCTTCTCCATCGACGACGACGTCGCGGTCATCGGCTCCAGCAACATGGACATGCGCTCGTTCGCCCTGAACTACGAGGTCTCGCTGATGCTGACCGGCGGCGACATCGTCGCCCGCTTCCGCGCGGTCGAGGACTCCTACCGAGCCGTGTCCCGCGAGCTGACGCTCACCGAGTGGAGGCAGCGGCCCTTCCGCCAGCGGTACCTCGACAACACCATGCGGCTCACCGCAGCCCTGCAGTAAACGCTGCCGTCACCGGGGTAGTTCGCCGCAAGTTGCACCATTTGCTCGCGAGAACTGGTGCAACTTGCGGCGAACTATCCCAAGGGACCTGCGCGCACCCGCCGGCTACCAGCCCCGCGCCCACGGTGGTCGACCGGACGTAGGTCTCGGCGACCACAGCGGTACGACGCCCGACCAGGTAGACCAGCCAGGTGCCGGCCGCCACGACGGCGGCTAGCGGCAGGGCCCGGCCCCGGTGTGCCACCTCACGACAGCACCTTGGCCTTCGCCGCGGCGTACTCCTCGGGCGAGAGGACTCCGCTGTCGCGGAGCTCGGTCAGACCCTTGAGCTCGTCGGCGACGCTGGTCTTCGTGCCCGCCGCGTCCTGGACGTAGGCGCGCATGCTGGCCTCCTGGACTGCCACCTGCTGCGCCTGACGCTCGTGCATGGAGCTGCCGCGGGCGAAGATGTAGACCAGGGCCCCGAGCCAGGGGATCACGATGATGAACAGGGTCCACAGCGCCTTGGCGCCACCGCCCATGTCTCGGTCGCGGAAGATGTCGGCGAGGATCGAGATGAGCATCCAGATCCAGATGATCAGGAACATGAACCAGAACATCGAGACGAGGACGTCCCACAAACCGAAATCATCTTGCATGCGTGCTGCTCCTAGGTCTCATGACGGTGACGCGCTCGCAGCGCGTCTGGGTCCACCCTGTCGAGCAGGGCTCGTAGCGTGCTCACCCGCGAGGGGTGAGGTAGGACGTCAGTCAGGACCTCTGCAAGGACTGCATCGACGCGCGGCTCCCGTGCGTGGTGATGGCGTAGATGACGAGGATGTCGAGCGTGATCATGATGACGCCCCACAGCGGGTAGGCCGACAGGAAGGCGAGGTTGACGATCGCGCTGAGGCCGGCGACGCCGATCGTCACGACGCGCGCCCACATCGCTCCCTGGACCAGGAAGAAGGCCGTCAGGATGAACAGCGCCCCGATCGCCAGGTGGGTCCAACCCCACGCGGTGAAGTCGGCGCTGACGACGAGCCCGCTCTCGCCGACGAGGTAGTAGTCCTCCTCGAACAGCGCCACCAGGCCGGCGAAGGCGTGGAAGACGCCGAGCAGCGCCATGATGGTGGCCGCGAACACGACCCAACCACGCCACGCGCTGCCCTGGGGAGCCGCTCGGCCCGGACCTCGGTTATCCGCCGACGTGTCTGCCGTCATGGGAGTGTCCTCTCGTTGCTGCGTCTGGCGTTGCTGCGCCGGGCCACCATGATGAGAGCGCGGGGTGGCCGACTGCCTCACCCGGCATGGGTGACGCCATGCGCCCGGGTTGGGCGCAGTGTGTCGGGATGGTTCGCCGAGACGATTCCGCCGTCGAGCCCACGGCTGTGTTCGACGTCCAGCTGCGCCGGCGACCGGACGGGTCGCTGTGGGCGCGCTACCCGACGGTGAGCGTCCAGACGACCGAGGCGGTGACGGCCCTGCGCCGCGTGTGCGCCCCCGATCAGCTGGACGAGCTCCTCCAGCGGGTGCGGTCGGTGGGGTTGCTCCTGGTGGGCGTGCACCGCGTGGCGCCCACCGACGACCCGCCGGGAGATCGGGCCGTCCACGAGGTGCGCGTCAGGGGTGTGCTCGGGGAGGCGCTGTTGCGATACCTGGGCTGGCCCCACTACGTCGTCCCGGCCGAGACGCGGCTGCGGATCACCGTGGCGCCGGCCGACCTGCCGGAATTCCTGGAGGCCTGTACGGCGGCCGGCGCCGGCATCGAGCAGGTCCGGAGGGTCGATCGCGCGAGGGCGCCCCAGCCCGCCCTGGCCTGAGCCTGGATCCAGGCTCTGAGTCTGACGCCAGCGGGCCGGGCTAGGAGCACACTCCTAGCAGAGACCGAGCTGGCGGCCGCGGCGTACGGCATCCACGCGCCGGTTCACGCACAGCTTGCCGAAGATGCCCTTGAGGTGCGTCTTGACGGTGTTGGCCGACACGTACAGCTCCGCCGCGATCTCGTCGGTCGAGTACATCTGAGCCAGCAGCGCGAGCACCTGACCCTCGCGATCCGTCAACAAGCTGCCCACCGGGGCGGGATCCTGACGGCCGGTCGGAGAGACGGAGCCGGGGGTGGTCGTCGTCTCGAAGCTCGAGAGCAGCTCGCGGTGGCTCCGGACCAGGGCATGGTCCTGGTCGACCACTCGACGCAACCAGGGCCGGGCGCGCGTCAGCAGGGTGCGCATCTGCTCGGCGTCGGCGGTCCGGAGGGCTCGATCCAGGAGCAGCCGGGCGCGCTCGTCGTCCTGCCGGTCACCGGCCAGCCGGGACTCGAGAAGCAGGGCGCGGACCTGCAGGCCCACGGTCGAGCGCTCCAGATCGTCGACGACCGTCTGCAGGACCGCGTGGGCGCCGCGGACGTCACCGATCTCGCGACGCGCTTCGGCCGCGACGACGGTAGCCGCCACCATGGCGCGCGGCGGCAGCGGAGTCACCGCGGCGAGAGCCCGTTGCGGCTCCCCGGCGGCGAGGAGACTGTCGGCCCTGGCAGTCGCCAGCAGGTCGGACAGCCACGGCGAGGTGGACAAGGGCGACGCGCCCTCGAGGGCGTTGGCCAACAGCCGGGTCGCGGCGTCGGGCTGACGCTCGGCGATCAGCAGCTCGGCCTCGACCAGCAGGCGGTTCGTCGCCAGCCACGGCTCCGCGCCGAGCTGCGTGGCCGACGTCGTCAGGTCCAGGCACCGGCGGCTGTCGTCCAGCTCGCCTCGGTGCAGGTGGACGCGGGCCTTGGCGACCAGCGCCTGCGCCAGGGCCTCGTCGCCGCACGTGTCGGTCTCGGCCAGCACGAGGTCGGCATGCTCGGTGGCGCGGCGGAGGTCACCGAGGTACGCCTCGGCGAGGGCCAGCTGACCCAGGCAGCTCGCGCGGGCGGAGGAAGGCGCCGCGGCCAGCGCGCCGACTGACAGCACCCGGACGGCGTCCGCGACCCGGCCCTCGGCGCTCAGGCGACGACCGAGATGCGCCTCCAGGGCCGGCGGGAGGTGCGAGACGGTGGCGAGAGGGAAGCCGCGGAATCCCGTGGGGACATCGCCGTGGCTTCGACCGGGTCTTCGGCGAGCACCAGGTGGGGCAGGCCGAGGGAGCCGTCGGAGTGGAGCTCGATCACCGCCCAGCTGTGCGTGGCCGGCTGTGCGCGGGCCCCGGGCCGGCCCCGCCGGGGCCGGCCGGCGGGGCCGAGATCCGGAAAGTCGTCGCTGGTCTCGGAAGCAAGGGTCAAGAGTCACCCCTATGGGTGAGTGGGTGGGTGTCACCATTTCATCCCCCGTCGAGGGTGAGTGCGCCTCACCCACCACCACATCTCACCCAGGTGAGATGGTCCCCTCACCTGGAGTCCGCCGGGCGCGTGGATCGCAGGAGATCGGCGGACCGAGCCGGGATCCGATCGGCTCAGATCAGTCGCTGGTGGCGCCCCAGCCGCACGGCCTCGGCGCGGGTGTGCACGCCCAGCTTCCGGTAGACGGCGCGCGCGTGGGTCTTGACGGTGTTGAAGGACAGATAGAGCTCGCCGCCGATCTGCTGGAGGCTCATCGAGCCCTGGAGGAGCCGGAGGACGTCGAGCTCCCGGCTCGTCAGGGGCTCGCCCAGGACTCCGCGAGCATCCGTCGTGCGCAGCACGAGCTGCACCCCCTCGAACCTGGCCCGCATGGCCTCCATGCCGTCGGGGAAGGCGCTCATCCGCAGGTCGAGCTCTCGCAGCAGCTCGTCCGCCAGCGGCAGGCGGCCGAGCACGATCGCGACCCTGGCCATGCCGAGGAGGTGGTGGATCGTCCCCCAGGGGCCGTGCGCCGACGTTCCGCGCCTCAGCGCAAGCCCTCGTTCCAGCGTCGCCATCGCATCGTCCAGCTTGCCGGCCGTTGCCTGGGCCTGCCCCAGAGCCAGGTAGGCGACCGAAGCCTGGGGCATGGCGCGGAGCCCCTGGCTGTCCACTGTCTCCATGGCGAGCTCCGCGCTCTCGCGGCTCCGGTCGGCCTCGCCGCGCTCGGCCTGGACCAGAGACTCGACCGAGAGGCTCAGGGCGCGGATGAGGGCGGGCGCGTGGTCGTTGCCCGACGACAGGGAGAGCCGGGTGATGGCCAGGTCGAGATCGCCCATGACGTACGCCGCGTGGCCGAGAGCCGTGTTGGCGATGGCGTAGAACGGCGACTGCGTGTCGGTCTCGAGCGCCACTGCCCGTTGAGCGGCCTCCAGCATGTCCACAGGGCCGCCATAGCCGAAGATCCCTCGGATCATGCAGTGCGCCGACTCCACCGAGTGGCTTCCGTCGAGCAGGGGACCGACGTCCGGATGCTCCGCCAGCGCATCCAGGTGATCGTGCAGCGCGATCTCGTCGCCGATGAGCGCGGCCATCCAGGCGGCCGGCACGCGGGCGGCGGGCTCGGTGATGGGCGTGCGCTCGGCGAGAGCCTCGAGCCAGCCGAGCACCGTCGCCGTGCGGTCCGCGTCGACGTACTGCAGCCAGCTGGCCTGGACCAGCGCGGCCGTGACGCCCGTGTCGCCGGCCGCGAGGGAGTGGACGACCGCCTCCTCGACGTGCCCGTGGTCTCGGAACCAGCCGGCAGCTCGTTGGTGCAGGACCGGCAGGTCGTCCGTCCGGGTGATCTCGAGCTCGCTGCGGGCCACGGCAGCGAACAGGTGGTGGAAGCGGTACCAGACCCGATCCTCGTCCAGCGGGACGAGGAACAGGTTGGTGCGCTCCAGGTCGCGCAGGAGCGTCGCCGAGCCGCTGATCCCGGCCACGCGGTCGCACAACGACGCCGAGAAGCGGTCGAGGACGGAGATCGTGGTGATGAAGCTGCGCACGTGCTCCGGGTGCCGGCCGAGGACCTCCTCGGTGAGGTAGTCGCCCACGAATCGGTTGCCGCCGCTGAAGGACCGGACGAATGCGTCGGGGTCGTCGCGACCTGCCATCGACAAGGTGGCCAGGTAGAGGCCCGCGGGCCAACCCTCGGTGCGGTCCACCAGAGCCGTGACCGAGGCAGGGGAGAGCTGCACGCCTTCGCGGGCGAGGAGCTCGGCCGTCTCGTCGGTGGTGAAGGCCAGGTCGTCGGCGCGGATCTCGGCGAGCCGGCCGGACGCCCGGAGACGCCCGAGGCGCAGACCAGGGTCGGCGCGCGTGACGATCACCAGGTGTGCCTGGGGCGGCAACCGCTCCACGAGGAACTCGACCTGGTCGTGGCAGGTGGGCTCCTGGATGAAGTGGAAGTCGTCGAGGACGATCACGATGTCCTCATCCATCGCGCCCAGGGCGTGGACGATGGCCGGCAGCAGTGCCCCCGGCGCGTCGCTGGCCACGCCCACCGACCGCGCGGACGGACGAGTCGGCAGCACGCAGCCGGCCCGTCCGAGAGCGGCGGCGACGTGCGTCCACAGGCGGTTGGGGTCGTTGTCGGCGCTGTCCAACGACACCCAGGCCGCGGGTGGACGCTCGTCCCCGGCCACCCACTGGGTCAGGGAGATCGTCTTCCCGTAGCCCGCGGGCGCCGCGACGAGGGTGACGGACTGTCGAACGGCGCGTCCGACCTGGTCCTGGAGCCGCTGACGCGTCACCCAGTCGTCCCGTCGCGGTGGCCAGTGGAGCTTGGCCTCCAGGAACGGATCGACCCACGGGGTCGCCGAGCCCTCCCGAGAGTCCACTGGTTCCGCCATTCCAGAGTGGGTCATATCCGTCTTCGACTCGCTCGCGCCGTCTCGCGTCCCCTGACTATAGGGTCCCCGGACGTCCAGGGCGGCGTTTGTCCGCGCGGGGCTTCGGGTGCGCGTGAATCCGGACTCAGGAATCGTCGTCCGGATGACCTCGGAGATCGGTCGGCGTGGCGGGTGCTTCGGGTACGTCGGACGACGGCTCGCGGCGAAGGTCCACGAGCGAGAAGCCCTCGCGTCTCAGGGCGTCGAGGAGGCCGTGCAGCTCGGCCTCGTCGGCAAGGTCGGCGTGGATCGTGGTGCCGACCGGGTCCACCCTCACGGTGACTCCAGCGAAGTCGTCCAGAAGCTGCGAGGGCACCTCTCCCGCAGCCCGGATCTCGTAGGCGGCTCTCGACATGGGGTCTCGCTTCGTCGACGTACGGAGTTTGACGACACCCACGATGGGACAGCCCGACGGGTCGCGCGTCACCCTCCGCGGGTGACGCCAAACAGCCGTGGGTCGCCGCACCGTGGACCATGGCCACACCTGAACCCCAGAGCTCGCTCCCCGAGGACCCCGCTGGCGAGATCGCGCGTCTCGAGCAGGAGCTTGCGCGTCTCAAGGGCTCGACGCCGGCGACGCAAGGCCGACGCGGGGGCTGGTGGCGCTCACCCATCGCCGGGCTGCTCGTGCTGCTGGTCGCCGTCCTCGCCCCGCTGTCGGTGCTGTCGACGTGGGCGAGCGGTCAGATCAGCGATACCGACCGCTACCTGGCGACGGTGGCGCCGCTCGCGGACGACCCTGACGTGCAGGCTGCCGTGGCGAACCGACTCGAGGAGGTCATCTTCAGCTACCTCGACATCGAGGCGGTGACCGACGAGATCGTGACCGCGCTCGAGGACCGGAGCCTGCCGCCGGCCGCGGCGACCACGCTGCGCGCCCTCGCCGGGCCGCTGGAGGCCGGTGTGCGCGACTTCGTCGGGCAGAGGATCGAGGCCGTCGTGCAGTCGGACGCCTTCGCGACGGCCTGGACCGAGGCGAACCGTACGGCCCACGAGCAGCTCGTGGCAGCACTCCTGGGCGAGAGCGACGGCGCTGTCCAGATCGAGGGAGGCGCCGTCAGCGTGAACCTCGCGGTCCTGATCAACACCGTGAAGCTTCAGCTGGCCGACGCCGGCTTCGCCATCGCGGAGCGGATCCCCGAGGTGGACGCCACCTTCGCCATCGTCCAGTCCGACGACCTCGCCAGGCTGCAGACGCTGCTCGGGCTCCTCGACGACCTCAGCACGTGGATCCCGGTCATCGGGCTGCTGCTCCTCGGCCTGGCGATCGTGGTGGCGCGGGACCGTCGCAATGTCGTGCTCGCCGCGGGCCTGGCCGTCGCGGCCGCCATGTTGCTGCTGGGTGCGACCCTCAACGCGCTGCGCCCGATCTACCTCGACGCGCTGCCCGCCAGCAGCTCGGCAGCCGCGGCCGGAGCCATCTACGACCAGCTGGTCTCGTTCATCCGCTACGCGCTGCGCGGTCTCCTGGTGGTGGCGCTGACCGTCGCGGTGGTGGCCTGGATGAGTGCCCAGACCGGCTCAGGTGCCGCTGCCCGACGGGGCCTCAACTCCGGGATCGGCGCCGTACGCCGCGGGATCGCTCGCGGCGGCCTGTCGACGGGCAGGTTCGGCGAGACACTCGGGCAGTTCCGCGGACCGATCCGCGCGGCGGTCGTGGGGCTGGCGGCTGTCGGCTACCTGGCCCAGGACCACCCCACGGGCGGCACAGCCCTGACGTTCGTCGTGGTCACGGCGCTGATCCTCCTGGTCGTGGAGGTGTTGGCCATCACCCCGGACCGGGAGGCGCCCGACGCTCCGGTCGGTGCTGCCTAGCGGCGCGCTGGGCCCGGATCGGGGCTAGGCAGTGGCCTTGTCCGGCGCGGGCCGGAAGACCCTCGCGGCGACGAATGTCAGCACGGCGGTGACGAGGGAGATGACGATCGCGGCGAGGATCGTCTCGAAGACGCCACCGACATCGAGGGCGTCGGTGAGACCGGCCGTGATGGCGAGCAGGGCCGCGTTGATGACGAGCGAGAACAGGCCGAACGTCATCAGCGTCAGGGGCAGCGAGACCAGCCGGAGCAGCGGGCCCACCAACGCGTTGACCAGGCCGAAGACGAGGGCGACGAGCAGTACGCCGAGGACCCCTCCCTGGACGTCGACGGACGGGAGCAGGGCGGCGGAGATCGCGATGCCGGCGGCCATCACGAGCCAGACGACGATCAGCTGCTTGACCATGACGACTCCTCGTGGGACCGGCCGGTGCGATGGAAGGTCAGGCTATGCCGGGATCCCGCGCGCCGTTCACCTGCTATGGGTGAGTCGCTGCGGGACGGGTCGCGCCGCGATCGCCGCTCTCAGCCTGGATCCACGCCACGGGTCGAGCGGTGCGGAAGGTGCTGCCCCATGACGCACTCCGAGCCGGGCCGGAGCGGGCCGGTCGACTTCGCGCTGGTCGCGTTCGAGGGCGACAAGCCGACCCGCCGAGGCGCCAGCGAGCTCCTGGCGCGGGTCGACAGCGGCCTCGTCGACGTCCGCGCCGTCCACGTGATCGGCAGGGCCGCCGACGGATCGGCGTACCGCATGGCGTTGTCCGACACGACGCCCTCGTCGGCCGGCATGGCGCGCCAGGCGTGGAGCGCTACCGGTCTGGTGAGCGACGAGGATGTCGACGCAGCGGCCGCGGCGATGGAGCCCGGCAGCCTCGCCGTCCTCGTCGTCTACGAGAACCCCGGATCCGTTCCGTTCGTCGGCGCTCCGTGGATGTCTGGTGGCCGTCTCGTCGCCAGCGCCCGGCTGGCTGCCGACGCCGCCAGCGGGGCGTCCGACACCAACGTCCCCGCCCCGGACGCAGCGGGGGAGTAGCGCTCACCGAGCGCGTCCTCATACGTGGCGGGTGAGGCCGCGGTTGTACCCACCTGCCTATTCTCGGCTCGAGGCGGGCCAACCCCTACTGCCGCCTCAGCCTTGGAGGAGGAGAGCATGAGCGACGCGCTTGTTCAGGAGGGTGGCAGCGACGCCCTCGACGAGATGGGCCCGATCGACTACATCGTGGTCGAGTTCCCCGGCAGCAAGATGACGGGTGAGGGGCTTCCGCTACTCGTCGACCTCGTCGACCGGGGCATCATCCGCGTGCTCGACCTGGTCTTCGCCATGAAGGACCTCGACGGCACCGTTCGAGGGATCGCCATCGCCGACCTCGACGGAGACGGCGAGCTCGACCTCGCCGTCTTCGAAGGTGCGTCCTCCGGCCTGCTCAGCGAGGAGGACATCGACGAGGCCGGCTCGGTCCTGGAGCCCGGCAGCTCGGCCGCCATCCTCGTCTACGAGAACGTCTGGGCCGGCCCCTTCGCCGCAGCGGTACGGCGCGGTGGCGGTCAGCTGGTCGCCAGCGGTCGCATCCCCATCCAGGCAATGCTCGCGGCTCTCGAAGCCGACGACGCCGACTCCCAGTAACCAGAGAAAGGGCACTGACATGCCAGGACTTATCCGCGGCGTCGCACGGACCGCCGTGATCGCCGGCACGGCGACCCACGTCTCCAACAACGTGTCTCGGCGCCAGCAGGGGCGTTGGGCTGCGAAGCAGCAGCAGGAGCAGCCTCAGGAACAGCAGTACTACGCCCGCCCCCGCCGGCCGCACCTGCCGGCACGGACATGGAGAGCAAGCTGGCCCAGCTCAAGGAGCTCGGCGAGCTCAAGGAGGCCGGCGTGCTCAACGAGCTCGAGTTCGAGCAGCAGAAGAATCGCATCCTCAACAGCTGATCCTCAGCGGCTGAGGCGGGCCACCCACAGCTCCTCGGAGGGCCACCTGGTCGCCCAGTCGGCCGACACGATCTCGTAGTAGGGATGGTCGCCGCGATCCGGTGGCGCGTAGATCTCGTGCAGCGCCTCGACGAGGAAGCCGGCGCTGCGCAGCAGCCGGACCCAGTCGCCGTGGGAGGGATGGAACTCGATCCCACCGCCGGACCAGTGCACCTGGTAGGCCTCCCGCTGGCCGCGGAGGAGCCGGTCACCGGCCACGCCCTCCTCGGCGGGCACGCAGAGCGCCGACAGGTGGCTGTTGGTCAGGAACACCAGGCGTCCTCCCGGCCGGAGGAGCCGAGCCGCCTCCGGCAACCAGCGCTGGGGGTCGCACCACGCGGCCACTCCGTGCTCGCTCACGACGAGGTCGAAGACTTCGCTCGCCAACGGGACCCGCTCGGCATCCGCCTGGACAAGCGGGAAGACCGGGCCCTGTCGTCCCTGCAGCCGCTGCGCCGTGGCCAGCTGCTCCGCTGAGAGGTCGACCGCCACCATGGCGGCTCCGGCGCGCGCGAGCCAGGCCGAGAAGAAGGCTGTGCCGCACCCGAGCTCCACAGCGTCGATGCCGTGGACGTCCCCCAGCACGCCCAGCTCGCGGTCCGGGATCCCGAACAGGCCCCACACCACCTCCGGCCTCGCCCACATGTCGTCCGCGGCGGCGTCGGTGAAGCGCTCGTTCAGCACCGCCCACAGTGCCCGGTTCAGCGCGATCTCCGAGGGTCTGCCGTCGGCCACGCGACGACACTAGTGGTCATCTCCGTTGGTTCGCCGCGGATCTCCTGGCGACCCTCGTGGTCATCTCCGTCGATTCGCCGGGGGTCTACGTGGTCCAGGCACGCACATCGCTTCGTTCTCGTCGGTCGACGTGGCGCTGCCACGCCTTCCCTCCTCGGCCTCGCGCTGCACGCACCTGGACCGCGCATACCCTCCGACGAATCAACGGAGATGACCACGTGTTCATCTCCGTTGATTCGCCGGGGGTCTACGTGGTCCAGGCACGCACATCGCTTCGTTCTCGTCGGTCGACGTGGCGCTGCCACGCCTTCCCTCCTCGGCCTCGCGCTGCACGCACCTGGACCACGCATACCCTCCGACGAATCAACGGAGATGACCACGCGTTCGGCAGACTCGGAGGATGCTGCACCGACACCCGCTGCTCAGCCTGGTCACCGGCGCCTACCTGGTCTTCGTCGCGTGGCTGACGCTGACGCCGAGCTCGTCGGCGCCCACCTCGAGCGACCTGGTGATGCGGGTGCTCGCGCGACTGCAGGCGTACGACGAGCTGTCCTGGCTCACCTACGACCGCGCCGAGCTCCTCGCCAACGTGGCCCTGTTCGTCCCGGTCGGGCTCTTCCTCCTGCTGCTGTTCGGCACGCGCTTGTGGTGGGTGGCCGGCGCCGCGGCGATCGCGCTGACCTCGGCGATCGAGCTCGCGCAGCGCTCCATCCCCGGCCGGGTGCCTGACGAGCGGGACATCGCGGCCAACACCCTGGGCGCGATCATCGGGATCGTGATCGGCGTGGTGCTCACCCTGCCCGCCACCCTGCGCCGCACCCGCGACGCCCGAGCGCGTCGCGAGCGCGATCTCGCCCGTTCGGGGTGATGCTCCGCGCCTGAGCCTCGTCCTAGTTTCGCGGGAGCGAGCACTGCATTCGGCGCGACTCCAGGAGGCTTCCCGTGCCCGATCGACCGAACATCCTGATCATCTGGGGCGACGACATCGGCATCACCAACCTCAGCTGCTACAGCGACGGGGTGATGGGCTACCGCACCCCCAACATCGACCGGATCGCGGCCGAGGGTGTGCGGTTCACCGACTACTACGGCGAGCAGAGCTGTACGGCGGGTCGCGCCGCGTTCATCACCGGCCAGAACCCCTACCGCACCGGCCTCACGAAGGTCGGCATGCCGGGCGCCGACCTCGGCCTGCGCGCCGAGGACCCGACCATCGCCACTGCTCTGAAGTCGCTGGGCTACGCGACCGGACAGTTCGGCAAGAACCACTTCGGCGACCGCGACGAGTTCCTCCCGACAGCCCACGGGTTCGACGAGTTCTTCGGCAACCTCTACCACCTCAACGCCGAGGAGGAGCCGGAGCTGCCCGACTACCCGACCGACGAGGACTTCCCGAACTTCCGGAAGCGCTTCGGCCCCCGCGGCGTCATCCACTCCTGGGCCAACGACGACGGCACCCAGCGGATCGAGGACACCGGGCCGCTCACCAAGGAGCGGATGAAGACCATCGACGACGAGGTCGTCCCGGAAGCCCTGCGCTTCATGACCGAGGCGAACGACAGCGACACGCCGTTCTTCGTGTGGCTCAACACGACCCACATGCACTTCCGCACGCACGCCAAGGACGGCAGCCGGGGCAAGGCGGGCCGGTGGCAGTCGGAGTACCACGACACGATGTGCGACCACGACGAGCTGGTCGGCACGGTGCTCGCCTACCTCGACGACAACGGCCTGGCCGACAACACGATCGTCATGTACTCGACCGACAACGGCCCGCACATGAACAGCTGGCCGGACGCCGGCATGACGCCGTTCCGCAACGAGAAGAACTCCAACTGGGAGGGCGCCTACCGCGTCCCCGCGATGGTGCGCTGGCCCGGCAGGATCGAGCCCGGCACGGTCCTCAACGGGATCGTCAGCCACAACGACTGGTTCGTGACCCTGCTCGCGGCTGCCGGCGACACCGACGTCGCAGACCGGCTCAAGACGGGCACCGAGCTGGCCGGCACGACGTACAAGGTGCACCTCGACGGTTTCAACCAGCTCGACTACATCACCGGTCAGGTCGACGAGAGCCCGCGCCCTTACTTCTTCTACGTCACGGACGACGGCGACCTGTCCGGGATGCGCTACGACAACTGGAAGTTCGTCTTCCTCGAGCAACGTGTGACGGGAACGCTCGCCATCTGGCTGGACCCGTACGTCGAGCTGCGTGCCCCCAAGATCTTCAACCTGCGCACCGACCCCTTCGAGCGCGCCGAGATGACCTCCAACAGCTACTACGACTGGATGCTCGACCACGTCTGGCTACTGATCCCGGCACAGACGTACGTCGCGCAGATGCTCACGACGCTGCTCGAGTTCCCGGCCCGGCAGACTCCCGCCACCTTCAGCGTCGACCAGGTGATGGAGAAGCTCAAGGCCGGCGCCCCGAGCTCGTGAGCACGGCGACCCGGGGGCGTCAGAAACGGGAGACGATCAGCCTGCCGGGCGGCCTCTTCACGATGGGTTCCGACCGGCACTATCCCGAGGAGGCGCCGACTCATCGGGTGCAGGTCGACGGGTTCGCCATCGACGCGACGACGGTCACCAACGACCAGTTCGCGGCGTTCGTCCGCGACACCGGCTACGTCACGATGGCCGAGCGCCCTCCCGATCCGGCCGACTATCCCGACGCCCTGCCGGAGAACCTGGTGCCGGGGTCGTTGGTGTTCACGCCGACGAAGGGCCCCGTCGACCTGCGCCACCTGAGCCAGTGGTGGACCTGGACGCCCGGAGCCTGTTGGTCAGCACCCGAGGGGCCGGGCAGCTCGGTCAAGCGGCGCGGCGACCATCCCGTCGTCCAGGTCGCCTACGAGGACTGCACGACCTACGCGGAGTGGGTGGGGGCCGCCCTGCCCACCGAGGCCGAGTGGGAGTACGCCGCGCGGGGCGGCCTCGAGGGCGCCGAGTTCACCTGGGGCGACCAGGCGCGACCCGGTGGCCGGATCATGGCCAACACCTGGGACGGCCTCGACTTCCCCTGGCGCAGCACCAGGGAGAGCGGCTTCCTCGGGACGTCTCCGGTCGGGAGCTTCCCGCCGAACGGCTACGGGCTCTTCGACATGGCGGGCAACGTCTGGGAGTGGACCGAGGACTGGTGGACCGACCGTCACCCCGACGACGCCGACAAACCGTGCTGCATCCCGACGAACCCACGTGGAGGCAAAGTGGACGACAGCTATGACGCGGCTCAGCCACAGTTCCGCATCCCTCGCAAGGTGATCAAGGGCGGCTCGCACCTGTGCGCCGACAGCTACTGCCTGCGCTACCGCCCGGCGGCCCGGCGCCCGCAGAGCCTCGACACCGGCACCAGCCACATGGGCTTCCGGTGCGTCCGGCGCGAGGCTCCCCGCCCGACGCTGGAGATCGTCTCGTGACCGGGCCACAGCTGCTGCCGTCGTGGCGGCCGGGCGCGGTGCGCGACTCCGTCGTCGCCTTCCTGGACGAGGTGGTCACCGTTCCGGTGGCCGACCGCGTCGCCTGCTTCGACAACGACGGGACGCTGTGGTGCGAGCGGCCGACGTACGTCCAGTTCGACTTCTTCGTCGACGCGCTCGCGACTGCGGCCACGGCAGATCCGCGTCTCGCGGAGACCCCGGAGTTCGCGGCGCTGCTCCACCACGACATGGCGGCTCTCGGCGAGCTCGGGCTGGAACGGGTGGCCGGCGCGCTCACCGGGCTCTTCGAGGGAACGCCCCCAGAGGAGTTCTCCCGTCGGGTCCGCGACTTCATGGCGCGGGCGAGACATTCGACCCTGGACCGTCCGCTCCGGACCAACCTCTACCAGCCGATGCTCGAGCTGATCGACGAGCTCCGCAGCCGTGACGTCGCCGTCACGATCGTGTCCGGCGGTGGCACCGAGTTCCTCCGGGCGGTCAGTCTGGACCTGTACGGCGTCCCGCCGGAGGCCGTCGTGGGCACGCTCATCGGCTACGAGTACTCCCGCGGTGACGACGGCGCCCCGCGGCTGCGCCGCACCCGGGAGATCGCCGGCGTCGCCAACGAGGGCGCGGCGAAGGTCTCCAACATCCAGGCCCAGCTCGGGCGCCGGCCGATCCTCACGGCCGGCAACTCGGGTGGGGATCGGGAGATGCTCGAGTGGACCGCGGCAGGCGACGGCCCGACGCTGGCCCTGCTGGTGAACCACGACGACGCCGAGCGGGAGTTCAGCTATGTGAGCACGGCCGAGACGTTCGCCGAGCCAGAGCCGATCACGCAGGTGGGCGAGCGCCTCGGCTGGACCGTCATCAGCATGGCCGACGACTGGGAGACGATCTTCCCCCCGCTCGACTCGACGGCGCTAGTCGCCCCACCCCATCGGGAAGACCTCGAACGCCGCCGCGAAGGGCACGCCGAGGCGCTGGCCGGTCTGTCGCGAGAATCCCTCGAGGAACTCGCGGGGGTCCCAGTTCTCCCAGCCGAGGCCCTCGATGTACGCCGCGTGTGCCTCCAATGAGGCCACGCCGGCGTCGAAGGTGTCGGTCGTGTCGACCCCGTGCGTCGACCCGGGGGAGTTGGCTGCCCAGACGGCCGTCACGCCACCCCACGGCTCGAGCCCGTCGGTGAGCTGCTCGGCGAAGATCCACCGGTTGCCGGAGTCGCGGACGGCGTCGAGCACGGCCTTGCCGACCGCGATGTGGTCGGCCTGGTTGAGGTTGCGGCCACCCCAGCTGTCGCGGAAGTTGCCGGTGATCACGACCTCGGGCCGGTGGCGCCGGACCACCTCGGCGATCGCCCGCCGCAGCGGCACGCCGTACTCGAGGATGCCGTCGGGGAGGCCGAGGAAGTCGACGACGTCGACACCGACCACGCGCGCCGACTCCACCTGCTCGGCCTCGCGGACCCGGCGCGCCTCGTCGGGATGCATTCCGTCGATGCCTGCCTCCCCGGACGTCACCATGCAGTAGACGACCTCCTTGCCCTGGCCGGTCCAGCGCGCGATCGCGGCGGCGGCGCCGAACTCGAGGTCGTCGGGGTGCGCGACGACGCAGAGGGCGCGGGACCAGTCTTCGGGAAGGGGCTCGAGCGGCTCGGGTTCCATGGGGGCAGCATGCCCGATATCGGGTTGGCCCGGCGGGGCGCGTCCGCTTGGGTGGACGGGTGCCGACGATCATCGAGGTGGATCCCCACGACGACGCCTTGCTCCGCGACTTCTGGGAGGCCGAGCAGGAGGCGATCCTCGCCGACCGGCAGCACCCGGTGACCCGTACGTGGGAGGCGCTGCGAAACTCCGTGCGCGACCCGTCGGCCTACCACCGCACCACGCTGCTCGCCGCCGTGGAGGATGGTCGCGTCGTCGGCGGGGCCGACATCGGGATGCCCCTGCAGGACAACCCGCACCTGGGTGAGCTGGAGATCAACGTGCGGCCGTCGCACCGCCGGGGCGGGATCGGCACCTCGCTCTACGTCGCCGCGGAGGAGCGCTTCCGCGAGGCCGGCCGGACGACGCTCCTCGGTGAGGTCAACGTGCCGGTGGCGGGGGCGGGCACGGCGGGGATGCCGTTCGCCGAGTCGCTGGGGTTCGCCAGCGACCACGTCGAGGACCACTTCGTGCTGGAGCTGCCCGTCGCGAGCGAGAACGTGCAGGCCCTCCGGGCGTCGCTGCCCGACCTCGGTGACTACGAGCTGGTGGAGTGGGGCGACCACTGCCCCGACGAGCATCTCGACGCCTACTGCGCCATGCGGACCCAGATGGACGCCGACGTTCCCGTCGACGACCTCGACATCGAGCCCACCGTCTTCGACGCCGACCGGGTGCGCACGTCCGAGGAGCGGTTGGCGCGCTCCTTCGTCCAGCTGCACGTCGCCGCCCGACGACGCGTCTGACGGCGTGTTCGGTGGGTTCTCGATCGTGGTCCTGCCCAAGGGCGAGTCGCTGGCCTGGCAGCTCGACACCCTGGTGATGCCCGAGCACCGCGGCCACAAGCTCGGTCTGCTGATGAAGCTGTCGACCCTCGACCGGATCCACGCACGAGCATCCTGGCCGCACCGTGATGCACACCTGGTCCGCCCTGTCGAACGCGCCGATGCAGGCGACCAACAGGCGCTTCGGCTACCGCGCGGTCGAGCGCATGCACGACATGCAGCGCCGGCTGGCATGACCTCCTGGGCGGTTCCCGCCACCGAGCCGTCGACCAGTGCGCACTGGTCGTCGCCGGAGTTCCGGGCCGAGCTCGCGGCGTGGCTCGACGAGCAGGCCGACGTCATCGGGGCGGTCGACGGACTCGAGGCCACCAAGCACCGGTCCTGGTCGACGGTGTGGCGGGTCGAGGCGGACGCGGGGATCTTCTGGGCCAAGCAGAACTGCCGGCTGCAGTCCTTCGAGGCCGCGCTGGTCGCCGACCTGGTCCGGCTCTCGCCACGTGACGTCGTCCCGGTGGCTGCGTTTGACCGCGACCGTGGCCTTCTGCTCACCCCCGACCAGGGTGCCGTCCTGGAGGAGCACGCCGACGTCACGGACCCACGGGTGTGGCAACGGCTCGTGACCGCTGCCGGAGAGCTCCAGCGCGACGTCGTACCCCACGTCGACGAGCTCGTCGACCGCCACGGTCTCACTGTGCTGCGCCCCCAGGACACCGAGGCGTACGTCGCCGGCCGCGTCGACGCCTACGCCGCCCTGCCGGCGTCCGACCCGCGCCGTCTCGACGCCGACATCGCCCGTCGGCTGCTCGAGCACCTGCCAGTAGTGCGCGGCTGGGGTGAGGAGGTGGCCGCGCTGGGCCTGCCGTTGACGCTCAACCACAACGACCTGCACGCCCGCAACGCGTTCGTGACCGCCGACGGGCTGCGCTTCTTCGACTTCGGCGACGCCGTCGTCACCGATCCGCTCGGGGTCCTCTACCTGCCCTTCTTCGTGATGGCCCACCACTGGGATGCAGAACCTGACCACGAGTGGCTGCGGCTCGTCGCAGACACTGCTCTGGAGATGTGGAGCGACCTGGCGCCTCTCCCGGCGCTGCGGGCCGCGCTGCCGGCCGCCCTCCAGCTCGGCAAGCTCGCCCGGGTGGAGTCGTGGACGCGGAGCCTGGTCTCGGCCACGCCTGACGAGCTGGTCCGATGGGGCGACGGACCCGCCGGCACGCTCGCGATGCTGCTCGACGACCCTCCGGTCCGTCCGTGACAGCGGTCAGCCCCAGCTGATCCGCTGGTTGAGGAGGCGCGCCAGCGCCGTCTCGAACCCAACCCCAGGAGCCCTACTCGTACACATGCCCTTCCGCGCGCACGCGCGACGAGCCGCACGACGCGCACTCCTCGTCGCGGCTGACGCCGAAGTCGTCGAAGAGCACCTCGCGCAGAACCCACGTGTGCTCGGCACATGTCATCTGAACGTCCATTCGGCCTCCCGGTCGGTCGATGCGGACCTGTCGTACCCGGAGCTCGATGGTGCCATGCTCGGGGACCCGACCGGCGGAGGCGTCCACCGACGCGCGTGCCCTAGGCTCGGCGCCCTCAGGGCGGTAGCTCAGTCGGTCAGAGCAGAGGACTCATAATCCTTGGGTCGTGGGTTCGAGCCCCACCCGCCCTACTACCAGGCTGTGCTACTTCGGCTGATGGGTGACGTTTCGGCTTCGGCTGAGGCGTTACACGTCTTCGGCTGATGGGTGACACCTACGTCGGCTGATTGGTGACACTCCCGTATGAGGGAGTTGAGTGTGGCTAAGCAGCGGTATCAGGCCGTGTTGGCGGTCTTGAAGCGGACCCGCCTCGATCGCCGTGAACTACCGTGCCGCCGAGGTCGTGGACCGCACCCAGGTCGTCACCGGCTCATCCCGAAGGACGGTTCCGGGCCTGGCCGCTGAGGCCACGCAGCGAAGACCCGTTCGGTCCGGTTGCTTGTGACGCAGGCGAACGGGTTGCAGCCAGGTGATGCTCCGGGGGAGCGGTCGCGGACGGCGGTCGGAGGAGCTCGTCGGCAGAGACGGCCGCCGGCCGACCACGCACTGGCGGGTGTCACCTCGGATGA